>QFPW01000005.1 GCA_003241785.1 Rhodovulum sulfidophilum
ACGACGGTGGGGTCGGCGAGGGTGGAGGTGTCGCCGAGGGCGCCGTAGTCGTTCTCGGCGATCTTGCGCAGGATGCGGCGCATGATCTTGCCGGACCGGGTCTTGGGCAGGCCGGGCGCCCACTGGATGAGGTCGGGCGAGGCGATCGGACCGATCTCCTTGCGCACCCACTGCACCAGCTCGCGGCGCAGCTCCTCGGTATAGGCCTCGCCCTCGTTCAGCGTCACATAGGCGTAGATGCCCTGGCCCTTGATCGGATGCGGATAGCCCACGACCGCCGCCTCGGCCACCTTGGCATGCGCGACCAGCGCCGATTCGACCTCCGCCGTGCCCATCCGGTGGCCCGAGACGTTGATCACGTCGTCCACCCGCCCGGTGATCCAGTAATAGCCGTCCGCGTCCCGCCGGCAGCCGTCGCCGGAGAAATAGGTGCCCTTGTACTGGCTGAAGTAGGTGTCCACGAACCGCTCGTGGTCGCCGAAAATCGTGCGCATCTGGCCGGGCCAGCTGTCGGCGAGCGCGAGCACGCCCTCGCATTCGACCTCGGTGATCTCGACGCCGGTCGCGGGCTCGAGCACCACCGGCCTCACCCCGAAGAAGGGCTTGGTCGCCGAGCCCGGCTTGGTCGGGATCGCGCCCGGCAGCGGCGTGATCAGGATGCCGCCGGTCTCGGTCTGCCACCAGGTGTCGACGATCGGGCATTTCCCCTTGCCCACCACCTCGTCGTACCAGTTCCAGGCCTCGGGGTTGATCGGCTCGCCGACCGAGCCGAGGATGCGCAGGCTCGAGAGATCGTAGCGGTCGACGAACTCGCGACCCCGGCCCATCAGCGCGCGGATCGCGGTCGGGGCGGTGTAGAAGATGTTGACCTTGTGCTTCTCGCAGACCGCCCAGAACCGCCCGGCGTCCGGATAGGTCGGCACGCCCTCGAACATCAGCGTCGTGGCGCCGTTGGCGAGCGGGCCGTAGACGATGTAGCTGTGGCCCGTCACCCAGCCCACGTCCGCCGTGCACCAGTAGATGTCGCCGTCGTGGTAGTCGAAGACGTATTGATGCGTCATCGCGGCGTAGACGAGATAGCCGCCGGTGGTGTGCAGCACGCCCTTCGGCTTGCCGGTCGAGCCCGAGGTATAGAGGATGAAGAGCGGGTCCTCGGCCCCCATCGGCTCGGGCGGGCAGTCGGCGGAAACGCCTTCCATCGCCTCGTGCAGCCAGACGTCGCGGCCCGGGGTCCAGGCGATGTTCCCGCCGGTGCGCCGGACGACGAGTTGCCCGACGCCGTCGAGCCCCTCGAGCGCGCGGTCGGCGTTGGCCTTCAGGGGCGTGTTGCGGCCGCCGCGCGGCGCCTCGTCGGCGGTGACCACGAGCTTCGCGCCCGAATCCTCGACCCGGCTCCGCAGCGCGTCCGGCGAGAAGCCGGCGAAGACGATCGAATGGATCGCCCCGATCCGCGCGCAGGCCAGCATCGCATAGGCCGCCTGCGGGATCATCGGCAGGTAGAGCACCACCCGGTCGCCCTTCGAAACGCCGAGATCCTTCAGCACGTTCGCGAACTTGCACACTTCCGTGTGCAGCTCGCGATAGGTGATGGCCCGCGCGACGTCCGGATCGTCGCTCTCCCAGAGGATCGCGGTCTGGTCGGCGCGCGTCGCGAGATGGCGGTCGACGCAGTTCACCGACACGTTCAGCACGCCGTCCTCGAACCATTTGATCGACACGTCGTGGTAGTCGAAGGAGGTGTTCTTCACCTTGGTGAAGGGCGTCATCCAGTCGAGCCGCAGCCCGTGTTCCCCCCAGAAGCCGTTCGGATCGGCCAGCGAGGCGGCGTACATGGCGGCATACGTATCGGCGTCCACGAGCGCGTGCGCGATCGTATCGGCCGAGGGCTGGTGCATGTCGTTTGGCATAGGCGTTCCCACTCCATGGGAGCGCGTCATTTTCCATCCCCTTCATGGCGTTCTTCATTTGCTTCGCGCGACGGGGCCATGATCCCGCCTGGAACTTACCTGTCGAATACGCGCTCATGACGCGCCGCGCCAATGCCGACCATCGTCGGGCGGCGCGACGATTGGACGGCGGTCCGCCGCGCCCGGTCCGACAGCGCCGCTTCGCAGCGCGCCCGTCGGATGCGTCTGTCCCGGAGAATTGACATTATGATGTATCGGACGCGGGACGCGTCGCATCCGCGCGTGCCGAAACAGCCCCGAGGCGATCCGGCGGCCTCGGGGCCGTTCTCGCTGCCCGGGATCGGCACGCCATGATCGGGGACAAGCGGCGCCCCCGGGTCTCCCGAGCCCGTCCGCCCGGAACGTCGGGCCGGCTCGCAGGTTCACTTCCCGAGAACCGCGATGGCCGACATGGAGGTAAGACTTGGCACAGGACCCGACGACGGCCCACGAGGGGCCGCCCCAGCCGCGGCAGCGGCAGGACATCCCGGGCGAGACGAAAAAGATGTCGCCGCCGCCGGACCACGGCGAGGCAAGCTATGTCGGACACGGCCGCCTGGCCGGTCGCGCCGCGATTATCACGGGCGGCGATTCCGGCATCGGCCGCGCCGTCGCCATCGCCTTCGCCCGGGAGGGCGCGGACGTGGTCATCTCCTACGCCAGCGAGGAGGAGGACGCCCGGGAGACCGCGCGATGGGTCGAGGACGCCGGGCGCGCCGCGATCCTGATCCCGGGGGACATCGGCGAGGAGGAACATTGCCGCGTCATCGTCGAGGAGGCGGTCCGCGTCTTCGGGCGGATCGACATCCTGGTCAACAACGCCGCCCACCAGGCGTCGATCGGGGAAATCGAGGAGATCTCCCCGGAGGAATGGCACAGAACGACGCGAACCAACCTCGATGCAATGTTCTATCTCTGCAGGCTGGCGGTCCCGTTGATGAAGCCCGGCGCCGCCATCATCAACACCTCTTCGATCCAGTCCAAATCGCCCTCGCCCGAGCTTCTCGCCTATGCCATGACGAAGGGCGGCATCTCCAACTTCACCGCCGGTCTCGCGGAAATGCTGGCGAAGCGCGGGATCCGGGTGAACGCCGTCGCGCCCGGACCGATCTGGACGCCGCTCATCCCGGCGACGCTGCCGGAGGAGAAGGTCGAGGAGTTCGGTTCCAACACGCCGCTGGGGCGCGTTGGCCAGCCGGCCGAGGTCGCGCCCACCTTCGTCCTGCTCGCCTCCGACGAGGCGAGCTACATCACCGGCGCCGTCGTGCCCGTCACCGGGGGCCGCCCGATGCTCTAGCAATGGCCGGACGCGACCCCGGCGCCGGCGAGCCGGCGAGTGCCAGGCCGCGCCGGCCGTCGGCGCGCGGCCACCGGAGGCTGGCGCGAGCCATCGAGCGACGGGCAACCGCCCGATGCGGCGACCTGGGTATTCGATCCCGTGACCGGGCCGGATCGACGTCGCCCGGAGGCTGGGCGGTCGATCCTGGCCCGTCCGAGCAAGCCGCGATCAGGCCTCGCCTCGCGCGCCGTCTTCCCGATCGGGGCCGGCCCCGCCCCGGCTCTCGCGACTGGCTAGAATCGCGCGCGCAGGGTCAGATAGGCTGTTCGCGGCTGGCCGTACCAGTTGCCGCCGGTCGGCGTGCCCAGCGTCGCGTAATAGGTACGGTCGAAGACATTGTTCACATTGAGCGCGAGGTCCCAGCCCTCGGCGATGCGATACTGCGCGAAGGCGTCCCAGACAGCGTAGCCGCCCTGCTCGATGCGGAACGGCTCCTGCGACCAGCCGGCGTTCGCGTCGTAGATCCAGGCGAGGCCGCTGTTCGCCTGGCCGCTCATCGCCGTCACGCCGCCGCCGACCGTCCAGCGGGAATAGTCGCGCGGCAGATCGTAGCTCGTCCAGAGCTTGAGCAGGTGCTTCGGCGTGAACTCGCTGTAGACCGCGTTCTCGGTCTTGTTCTGGTTGTCGTTGTAGGTGTAGCCGCCGAAGACCTGCCAGCCCGGCGCGAGCTCGCCGGCCAGTTCGAGCTCGACGCCCTGGCTCACCACCTCGCCCTGCGCGACGTAGCAGCAGGAGGCGAAGCCGCCCGTCGGGACATAGCGGCTGTCCTCGACCGCCTCGCCGTCGCGCTCGATCCGGTAGAGCGCGGCGGATCCGGTGAGCACGCCCCCCATCAGGAGGCCCTTGACGCCGACCTCGTAGTTGCGGCCGGTGATCGCGTCGAGCGGCGTGGCGGCGTCGGGCGGGCCGGATAGATAGTTCGCCTGCGGCACGTAGGTTTCCGACAGGCTGGCATAGGCGGTCCAGGCCGGCGTGAGCGCGTAGGTGACGCCGAGATAGGGCACGAAGATACCGTTGTCCTCGTAGCCGACGGTGCTCGTGTCGAAGGGGTCGCCGTTCTCGTCGTAGCTCTGGGAGGTGTCGGAGTAGCGATAATCGGCGTAGCGGGCGCCGAGGATGACGTTCATCCGTTGGGTCGCCTCGAGGTTGAGCCGGCCATAGATGCCCCGCTGCTTGGAGCCCCATTCGGGCCAGCCATAGCTGAGTCCCAGAACCTCGGGCTTCGGCAGGTCGGGGTTCGGGAAATCGTCGATGGTCAGCGCGCCGGGCAGAACCCCCGGCTCGACGAGGTAGCGAAGCTGGCTGCCATGGCTCTCCTGCCAGTTGGCGCCGACGAGGAGCCCGTGACGCCGGCCCCATGCGTCGAAGGCGCCGGACAGGCTCGCGTCGATGATCTTCGACGTATTGCCGTCGCTCTCGGAGCCGGAGGTCGAGTCGCGGAAGGCGCCGGTCGCGGCGTAGACCGGGCCCCCGACGTTGAGGTTGAGATAGTCGAAGTCGAAATCCTGGCGCATCGCGCTCAGCTTCGCCGTCCAGTCGGGCGTGAAGGCGTGCTCGACGCTGGCGAAGACCTCCTTGACCGTCTGCTCGCGCGTGGCCCAGTCGGCGGTCAGCGCGACGTCGCGCGGCAGCCCGAGCATCGTCCCGTCGTCGAAGGTCGGCAGGCCCTGCTGCCAGGTGACGCCGTTTTGGCGCTGGTAGCTCGCCCCGGCCGTCACCAGGGTCAAGGGCGTGAGATCGTATTCGAGGATCCCATAGGCGACGTGCTTCTTTTCGTCCGAGGGCGAATAGAAGAACTCCTGATCCTGCGCGACGCCGATCGCCCGGCCCCGCAACCTTCCGTCGAAGGCCAGAGGCCCTCCGATATCCGCCTCGATCCGGCGGTTGTCCCAGCTTCCGTAGCTGAGGGCGCCGGAGGCCGCGAAGCTCCCGGTCGGGCGCTTGCGCGCCAGATTGATCGTGCCGCCCGGCTCACCAGCGCCCGAGAACAGCGCCTCGGCCCCGCGCAGCACCTCGAGGCGGTCATAGAGCGCCATGTCGAAATCCGGCCGGAAGCCCGAGGTGTAGGAGGTGGAAAGCTCGTCGATCTGGTAGTTGTCGATGATGAAGCCGCGCGAATAGAAGCTCGGGAAACCATAGCCCTCGGTCTTCGCGACGATCCCCGGCGTCTCCGTCATCGCCGAATCGAGGGTGGTGAGGTTGCGCTCCTCGAGCACCCGCTGGGTGACGACCGTCACCGTCTGCGGCAGATCCTGCGTCGAGCCGATGCCGCGCCCGATGCTCGCCTCGCTGGCGGCGAAGGAGCCGCTCCCCTCGGTGGTCGCGCCCGCGGCGCGAACCTCGATCACGTCGAGAAGCTCGGCCTCGTCTCCGGCGGCGGCGCCCTCACCGGCTTCGGCTTCGTTGGCCGTGGTCTGCGCGGCGGCCGTTGTCACCGCGAGGCTTCCAAGTCCGAACGAGACGAGCCAGACGCCAAGAGCGGCGCCCGCTTTGAAAGAGCTCTCGGCCGCTGGCCGGATTCGAGAAAGATTGTCCATATGGTGGCGATCCGTTGAAGTTAATCGAAGAAACGGCTCGCTGGAATCATCTGGCTGGCAGTCCGCTCTTTAACGGACGATCGCGAAAATGTGATACCCAAAAAACGCGATTGTCAAAAGATCGCGCCATTGAGTCGCATTTGGCGGTGCATCGGGGCTCGGAGCCTGCGCGCCACGCGATCCGGACGCCGGCCATCGCTGATCAAAGCGTGGTGGCGAACGCGACGCCGCCCGTCGGCGAGGCGGAGCGACGGCCCCGCGATGACCTTGGATCATCGAGCAACCAGGGCGCGCCGACCTTGATCGGCGGCTTACCGTCTCGCCCGCTCCGCCGCTAGCCGCCGAACCGGCGCCAGGAGCGTTCGAGCGTGGCCTGATCGAGACCCCGGCCGATCAGGACGACCATGCCCGGCTCCGGCGGCGGGCCGGAAAGACCGGCGCCGTCCGCGGGCAGGATCTCGGGTGGCTGGACCAGCTGGCGCACCGATTGCAGCAGCAGGAGGCCCGCCGGGGTCGGGATCACCCCCTTCACCCGGACCACCTCGTCGCCCCGGGCGTGGAGCAGCGCCGAGAGCCAGGTCGAAAGCGCGGGCCAGCCCGCCGCCGCGCCGACGCGCAGCCGGTAGGGCCGGATCGGCGTCGCCTCCGCCAGAGGCGGCAGCGCCACGGGCGGCGCGGTGACGTCGGGTAGCGGGACCGGCTCGCCACGCTCGGCCGCGACGATCTCGGCGGCGGGGTTCAGGACGCGCAGGCTCGCGACCAGACGCGCCAGCGCGACCGGCTCCGCGCCGCCGGCCTTGGTGATGACGAGCGTGTCGGCGCTTTCGGCCTGCGCGCGGGCGAGCGGCTCGGCCGCGAGCTGGTCCGCGCCGTGCCGCGCGTCGGCGAGGGCGATGGTCCCCGCGACCGCGAGCCGCCGGACGAGCACGGGATCCCCGGCCACCGCGGCCGCGATGCCGGCGGGATCGGCGAGCCCGCTCGTCTCCAGGACGATGCCCGCGACGCCGCGCGCCGCCGCGCCGTCGCAGACCCGCCGCAGCAGCGCCACCAGCGCGCCGCGCGCCTCGCAGCAGGCGCAGCCGGCGGCGAGCGTGTCGAGACGGTAAGCCGCCGAGAGCAGCAGGTTGTCGACCGGGGTCTCCGCCGCCTCGTTGACGATGACATGGTGCCGCGCGAAGACGCCGGCGCGCAGCTGGTGCCGCAGCCAGGTGCTCTTGCCCGCGCCGAGAAAGCCGCCGACGATGGTCAGCGGCAGGCGTCCGTCAGCGCGTGCGCGCATCGCCGTCCCCGCCGAGCGCGCGCGGCGAGAGCGGATCGATGGCGGTTCCCGCGAGCCGCGCGGCCGCCGCCCAGAGCGCCTCGAGATCCGGCACGAGCTCGCGGCGTCCGTCGGGCGCGATCAGCTGCAGCCCGGGCGTCGCGCCATCGTCATGCGCGCTCAGCCCATAGGGCGCGAGCAGGCGGTTGACGCCGGCGAGGCGGATGAACCGCAGCCGCAACCGGTCGCCGGGGGTGTTCGCCCCGGCGTCGGTCCAGTGTCCGGGCGCGGCGGGAAAGCCGCAGGCGCTGCACATCGGCCCCCCCCTCAGATCACCTCGGGCCGAAGCCCGCTCTCGAAGGGATAGCGCGCGCGGAAATCGGCGGCGATCTCCTCGAAGGTCGCCCATTCGACGCCGTCGTGGCCGTTGATATACTCGATCAGCCGCTCCAGCATCAGCAACACCTGCGGCCGGCCCGAGACGTCCGGATGGATGGTGAAGGCGAAGACCGCGTAATCCATCTCGCGGTACACCCAGTCGAACTGGTCGCGCCACATTTCCTCGATGTCGCGCGGATTGACGAAACCGTGGCTGTTGGGCGCCTTCTTCATGAACATCATCGGCGGCAGGTCGTCGACGTACCAGTTGGCGGCGATGTCGACGAGATCGATCTCGGTGCCATGGCGCAGCGGATGCATCCAGTCGCTGGCCTCCTTGGTGTAGTCGATCACGTTCCAGGCATCGCCCACCCGCGCGTAGAACGGCTGGAAATCGCGGTAGCCCTGGCTGTGATCGTATTCGAACCCGTACTTTTTCAGCAGCGCGGCGGTCGATTCCGACATCTCCCACCAGGGGGCGACGTAGCCGCGCGGCGCCTTGCCGCTGAGCTTCTCGATCAGCTCGATCGAGCGGACGAGAACGTCCTCCTCCTGGCGCGGCGTCATCGCCACCGGGTTCTCGTGCAGATAGCCGTGGGCGCCGACCTCGTGCCCCTCGTCGACGATCCTGCGCATCTGGTCGGGGAAGGTCTCGAGCGAATGGCCGGGGATGAAGAAGCTCGTCCGCAGATCGTACTTCTTGAACAGCCGCAGCAGGCGAGGCACCCCGACCTCGCTCGCGAAAACGCCGCGCTGGATGTCCGAGGGGCTGTCACCGCCGCCGTAGGAACCGATCCAGCCGGCGACGGAGTCGATGTCGGTCCCGAAGGCGCAGTAGATCTTCTTGGCCATGTTCTCTCTCTTGGTCATGCGCGGCGCGCCGCCGCGACGAAGGCATTCTCTTCTCTCAGCGTTCCGGCCGCCACGACAGGTCGCGGAACTCTCCGAACCGCCCGGGGGCGCCGGCCATCAATAGCAGGGCGAGCAGCAGACGCGCCTTCAACGCGTCGAGATCGCCCGCCCCGACGAGGCCGCGGCGCAGGAGGTCGATCTCGCCGCCCGCCTGGCCATAGGTGCGCGACAGGACGCGGCCGCCCCGGGTCCGGCTCGCGAAGACGACGGGAGCCTGTCCGGCGGCGAGGGTCAAGGCGTCGAGCCAGGACGCCGGCACATGGCCGCCGCCCGCCCCCTCGATCACGATCCCCGCCGCCCCGGCGTCGAGCACCGCGCGGACCATGCGGGGGTCGTCGCCGATGCCCGGCTTCAGGATCGGCACCCACGGCGGCGCGGCGTTCCCGGGGACCGCGATGACCGGACGCCGGGTGGCCGGCGCCCGAAGGACGGCTTGCCCCTCCGCCATCCATCCGACGGGCGACGGCGAATGGAAGGCGCCGGTGGCGGAGGTATCGCGTTTCTGAACCCAGGCCGCGGCGTGGATCACATCGTCGAAAGCGACGAGCGCGCCCTGCCCCCGAAACGCGGGATCGGCGGCGCAGGCGATGGCGGCGTAGAGGTTCGCGGCCCCGTCCGGCCCCGGCAGGCTCGGGTTGCGCATCGCCCCGGTGACGACGACCGGCATCGCGCCCGCGTGGAGGAGATCGAGGACATAGCTCGTCTCCTCGATCGTATCGGTGCCTTGCGTCACCACCACCCCGGTCACCCCCTCGGCCTCATGGGCGGCGACGGCGGCGCTCAGGCTAAGAAGCAGCGGCAGGGCGATCTCGGTGCTCGGGACATTCGCGAGGTTGCGCGCGCCGATCTCGGCGAGGCCCCCGACCCCCGGCACCGAGGCGAGCAGATCGCCGGCCGAGAGCCCGGGCGCCACGCCGGCGCCGTCCGCGCCCGGGACGCAGGCGATGGTGCCGCCGAGCGCGATGACCTCGACGCGGGGCTTCACGGCGCGGCTCCGGCGGCGCGCCGCGCGGCGGGCGAGCGGTCCCGGCGCAGGAAGGCGCCGGCGCCCTTGCGTCCCAGGATCTCGCCGTCACGCATCACGACCTCGCCGCGCAGGATCGTCGACTGGGGCCAGCCGGTCACCTCGTACCCCTCCCACGGCGTGTAGTCCGCGCCGTGATGCATGAGCTCCTGCCGGATCGTGACCTGGCGCTTCGGATCCCACAGCACGATATCGGCGTCGTATCCCGGCGCGATCGCGCCCTTGCTCGCGCCCATCCCGTAGATGCGCGCGTGATTGGTCGAGGTCAGCGCCACGAATTCCTGGAGGGTGATCCGGCCCTTCACCACCCCCTCGGAAAACAGGATCGGCATCCGGACCGCGACGCCCGGAATGCCGTTCGGCACCCAGCGGAACGAGGTCCGCGCCTTGGGGTTCTGCTTGCCGAGCGCGCCCTCGAAGAAGAACGGGCAATGGTCCGAGGAGAAGGTCTGGAACACCCCCGTCTCGATGCCGTTCCAGATCGCTTCCCAGCTCGCATGGTCGCGCGGCGGCGGCGAGCACACGTACTTGCCGCCGCTGGCGTCCATGTTGAGGCCCTTCAGATCGTCCGCCGTCAGCGAGATGTACTGCGTGCAGGTCTCGCCGAGGATCTTCAGGCCGCGGCCGCGCGCCCAGCGGATCTGTTCCATCGCCTCGCGTCCCGAGACATGGACGATCATGATCGGCACGCCCGTCACCTCGGAATGGCTGATCGCGCGATGCGCCGCCTCGCGCTCCACCGGCTCGGGCCTGGACACCGCGTGGTAATAGGGCGCGGTGCGCCCCGCCCGCTCGAGCCGTTCGGTCATGAAGCGGATCGCGTCGTATCCCTCGCAATGCACCATGACCAGCGCGCCGCAGTCGCCCGCGGCGTCGAAGACCTCGAGCAGCTCGCGGTCGCGCAGCACCATGTCGTCATAGGTCATGAAGACCTTGAGCGAGCTGTAGCCGTCCTCGACCAGCGCCGGCAGCTCCTGCCCCAGCACGGCGGGCGTCGGGTCGGTGACGATGAGGTGAAAGCCGTAGTCGCAATAGGACTGGCCGTCGGCCTCGCGGTGATAGTCCGCCACCGCGTCGCGCAGCGACATGCCCCGGGACTGGAGCGCGAACGGCAGAACCGTCGTGTTGCCGCCCGCGATCGCCGAGCGCGTGCCGCTCTCGAAACCATCGGCCATCGCGGGTCCGCCGAAGGCCGGCTGCGCGAGATGCACGTGGCTGTCGATCCCGCCCGGCATGACGAGCAGGTCGCCCGCGTCGATCTCGCGCGCGCCCCGGGGCAGGTCGAGCCCCACCGCCGCGATCCTGCCCCGGCTTACGCCGACGTCGGCGCGGAACGTGTCGGCCGCCGTGACGACGGTCCCGCCGCGGATCACCAGATCGAAATCAGTCATCGTTCCCATCCGATCGCTCACCGGGTCATACCATGACGTCGCCGCCGTTCGGCGACAGCGTCTGACCGGCATAGAAGGCGGCGCCCACCTCCGACGCAAGCAGAAGCGCGGTCGGCGCGATCTCCTCGGGTTCGCCGAACCGGCCGACGGGCAGCTGCCCCATCTTCATCGCGCGCCACTCATCCGAGAGCTGGTTCAAGAGCGGCGTCTCCACCGGTCCGGGCGCGATGCCGTTCACCATGACATTGTGCGGCGCGCCCTCGTAGGACAAAGCGCGGGTGAGCCCCACGACCCCGGCCTTGGCCGCGACATAGGCGCTGAGGCCCGGCGCGCCCTTGTAGGCGAGCTGCGAGGCGATATTGACGATCCGGCCGTAGCGGCGCGCGATCATGCCCGGGTAGAAGGCGTGGCTGACGAGGAAGACCCCGCGCAGGTTGACGCCGATCATCCGGTCCCAGTCGGCCACGGTCATCGCCTCGAACGGCTTGTCCCGCCCGCCGATGCCCGCGCAATTGACGAGGATGTCGACGTCGCCCAGCGTCTCGCCGGCCCAGGCCGCCATGGCCGCGACGGCCGCCTCGTCCGCGACGTCGCATTCGATCGCCCGGAGCACGCGGCCCGCGGCCTCGAATTCGGCGGCCAGCGCCGACGCCCCCGCCGCGTCGCCGAGATGGCAGATCGCGATCTCCGCGCCGGCGGCGGCGAAGAGACGGGCGATCGCGGCGCCGATCCCGCGGCTGCCGCCGGTGACGAGCGCGCGCCGTCCGGCGAGCGAGAAGAGCGCGCCGGGCGCCGTCGTTTCCATGGTCGGGGTCATCGCGCCGCTCCTTGCCGCCCAAGCCAGTCCGCGTAGCCGCGCAGCCCGTCTTCGAGCGACACGGCGGGGACATATCCGAGATCGCGCGCGGCGGCCGAGATGTCGAAACGCTCCTGCCGCATGTCCCCCGGATCGTCGCCGGGCAGCACCTCGACTTTCGCGCCGGGGATCACGCGCATCACGGTCTCCGCGACCTCGCCGAGGGTCAGCCAGTCGCCGCCGGTGATGTTATAGGCCTGCCGCGGCAGGTTCGGACGGTCCAGCGCCGCGATCATCGCGCCCGCCACGTCGTCGATATGCACGTACTGCCGCGGAAAGTCCCGGCCGTAGGGGATCGTCGTCGTCCGGCCCGCGGCCGCGTCGGTCAGCATTTCCCGGATGAGGCAGGCCGTCGCGCGCCGCGGCCCGTAGACCCAGCTGATGCGCAGGCTCACCGTATCGACCCCGAACTGCAGCTTGTAGGCGTTCATCACATGCTCGGCCGCGGCCTTCGACGCGCCATACATCGAATCCGGCACCATCACCGTGTCCTCCGGAACCGGGCCCGGCGGCGTAACGCCATAGGCGGTCGCGGTCGCGGCGAAGACGACGCGCACGCCGCCGATCACCCGCGCGAGCTCGCCGATATTGCCCGCGCCACCGATGTTGACGCGGATCATCTGGATCGGATGGTCGGGCGAGACCATCGGCCCGGAATAGGCGCCGCAATGCACGATGGCGCCGATCCGGTGGCGCCGCGCGATCGCGTGCAGGCCGTGGATATCGGTCACGTCGCATTCGCGCACCTCGCGGCCGTCGATCGTGGCCGCCATCCGGTCGATCGCGATCACCGGCGTCCCGCGATCCTCCAGCCGGCGCCGCACGGCGTTGCCGATCAGCCCGATCGCCCCGGTCACCAGAACATGGTCTTCGCTCATCCGTTCCCTCCCTGGGCCGTGAAATGCTCGATCGGCAGCTCGGCGTTGAGCAGCATGCGCGTGTAGTCATGCGACGGCGCGGCGAAGATCCGCTCCGTCTCGCCCATCTCGACGATCTTGCCATGGCGCATGACCGCGACGTTGTGCGCGAGCGAGCGCACCGAATTGAGGTCATGCGTGATGAAGAGCGTCGCGAGCCGCATCTCGCGCTGCAGGTCGCGCACGAGATCGATGATCTGCGCCCTGACCCGAATGTCGAGCGCGGTCGTGGGCTCGTCGAAGACGACGAAGGCCGGACGGGTCGCGAGCGCGCGCGCCATGCCGACGCGCTTCTGCTCGCCGGCCGTGAGCTGGTGCGGAAAGGCCGCCGCGACCCGGGCCGGCAGCCGGACGAGATCGAGCATCTCGCGGACCCGCGCCCGTTTCGCCGCGGGGCTCGCCAGCGCGGGATCGAGCGCCAGCGGCTCGGCCACCAGCCGCTCCACGGTCCAGCGCGGATTGAGCGCGACATAGGGTTCCTGGAACACCATCTGGATATCGCGCCGCATCGTCCGGAAGGCGGTGTCGGGCAGGCCGAGGACATCCTGTCCCCGGAAGATCACCGCGCCGCTGTCGGACCCGAGCAGGCGCACCAGGCACTGCCCGACCGTGGTCTTGCCCGAGCCGCTTTCGCCCACCAGCGCCAGCGTCTCGCCGGGCGCGACGCGGAAGGACACGTCGTCGACCGCGCGGACCACATGGCCCGAGGATGTCTTGAAATGCTTGACGAGGTTCACGACCTCGACGAGCGGCTTCGCCGTCGCGGCGGTCTCCTCGACGCGCGCCATCGGCGCGGGCCGGGCGCGGGCGGCGGCGAGCAGCTCGGCCCCGTAGGGCGTCGCGGGCGCGCGCAGGAAATCGGAGGTCGCCGCCGTCTCGACGATGTGGCCGTCGCGCATGATCTCGACGCGGTCGCAGTAGCGCGCGACGATGCCGAGATCATGGGTGATGATCACCGCGCCCATCCCGAGCTCGCGGCAGCGCGCGACCAGAAGATCGAGCACCTGCACCTGGATTGTCGCGTCGAGGCCGAGCGTCGCGTCGTCGGCGAGGATGACCCGCGGCTCGGCGACCAGCGCCATCGCGATCACCACGCGTTGCGCCATGCCGCCCGAGAGCTGGTGCGGATAGGCTTCCGCGCGCTTCTCGGGATCGACGATCCCGACCTTGCGGAACAGCTCGATCGCCGCCTCGCGCGCCTCCGCCGCGCCGAGACCCCGATGCGCGCGCAGGACATCCGCGACCTGGGCGCCGACCACGCGCACCGGGTCGAGCAGGGATTTCGCATCCGTCCCGATCAGCGCCACGGTTCCGCCGCGCAGCACCCGGCGGGCGGGTTCCGACAGGGTGGCCAGGTCCTGGCCCGCCACCCGGATGCTGCCCGAGACCACGCGGCCGTCGCCCGGCAGCAGGTCGAGCATCGCGCGGGCGAGAACGGATTTTCCCGCCCCGGTCTCGCCGACGATGCCGAGCACCTCGTCGGGCGCGAGCGTCAGCGAGACGCCGTGCAGCACGGTCTTCTCGCCATAGGCGATCGAGAGGTTCTCGACATCGAGCAGAGGCGTGTCGGCGGCCATCATCGCGCGCTCTCCCGGCGGGGGTCGATATAGTCGCGCACGGCGTCCGCCGTCAGCGCGAAGCTCAGGACCGAGAAGACGATCGCGAGGCCCGGGAACAGCGCGACCCACCAGATCCCGAGGATCATCTGCTGCGAGCCGACCGAGACCATCAGGCCCCATTCCGGCGTCGGCATCCGCACGCCGGCGCCGATGAAGGAAAGGCCCGCCGTCAGCAGGATCGCCATGCCGATCGAGATCGAGATCTGCACGATCGCGGGGCTGAGCGCGTTCGGCAGGATGTGCCGGAACATGATCATCCGGTCGGTCGCCCCGGAGCAGCGCGCCGCCGCGATGAACGGCCGATCGCGCAGCGACAGCGCCTCGGCGCGGATCAGCCGCGCGAAGATCGGGATGAACAGGACCGCGAGCACGATCGCGACGTTCCAGATCTCCTGCCCCATCACCGAGACGAGCGCCATGCCGAGCACGAAGACCGGGAAGGACTGCACGAAGTCGAGGACGCGCATCACGAGCGTGCTGGCCCAGCCGCGATAGAAGCCGACCAGCAGGCCGACCGGCACGCCGATGACGAAGGCGACGGTCACGGCGACGACCGAGATGAGCAGGTTGATCCGCGTGGCGAAGATGATGCGCGAATAGATGTCCATGCCCGAGACGTCGGTGCCGAGCCAGTGCTCGGCCGAAGGCGGCTGAAGCGAGGCGAGCGGGTTGGCGTCGACCGGCGAATGCGTGGCGAGCAGCGGCGCGAAGAGGATCGCCGCGGCCTGGACGACGAGCAGCGCGAGGCCGAGGAGCGCCGCCGGGCGGCGCGCGACGAAGGCGAGGAAATCGGTGACCTTTTTCATCATCCGGCCTCAGGTCTCGATCCGGGGATCGGCGAGCTCGTAGAGGATGTCCACGACGAGATAGACGACGAGAATGAAGGCCGAGGCGACCAGCACGAAACCCTGGAGCGCGGGATAGTCGGAATAGGTCACCGCCTGCACCGCGTATTGCCCGAGCCCGCCCCAGGAGAAGATCGTCTCGACGAGCACCGCGGCGCCGAGCAGGAAGCCCGACAGAAAGCCCACCAGCGTGATGATCGGCGGCAGGCTGTTGCGCAGGGCGTTGCGCACCATCCAGCGCTGCGGCACGCCGCTCGCCCGCTGGTGGCGGATGAAATCGGAGCGCCAGATCTCGGCGAAGGTCGTCTTGGTCATCTTCATGAGCGCGCCGGCGTTGACGATGGTGAGGGTGAGCACCGGCAGGATCAGGCGGCCCACCGAGGAGGAGAGCGCGGCGAAATCGCCCGCCAGCAGCGAGTCGAAGGTGTAGAAGCCGGTCACGGTCGGGGGCGGCGTGACCATGGGATCGATCCGGCCGAAGGGCGCCGCGGCGATGCCGAACGTGCCGAAGAGAAAGAAGATCAGCAGCAGGCCGACCCAGAAATCGGGAATGGCGCCGGCGGCGAGGCCGTAGATCCGGCTGAAGTAATCCGCGATCCCGCCCGGCCGTGTCACCGCGATCACCGAGACCGAGACCGCGATCAGCACCGACAGCACCATGCTGTAGAAGATGAGCTCGAGCGTCGCCGGCGCGCGCTCCAGAAGGTCGGTCGCGACCGGGTTGGAGGTCAGCAGCGAAATGCCGAGGTCGCCGCGCAGCACCTGGCCGATGTAGTGGATGAACTGCGCCCATAGCGACTGGTCGAGGCCGAGCTGGGCGCGCAGGTTCGCGATGCTCTCCGGCGTCGCCATGTTGCCGAGCATAACGAGGGCGGGATCGCCGGGCAGCAGGCGCACGAGCATGAAGGTGACGAAGATCACCCCGAACATTTGCGGGACGACCATCGGCAGCCGGGAAAGAACGATGCGGAGCGGCCTCGGCAGGCGGCGCCAGGAAGCGGAGAGCGTCATTTGGGGACCCCGGCCAGACGGAGAGGGGCCCGGCCGGACGCGCGCGCCGGCCGGGCTGTGGTCTTCAGAGCCGGCTCATTCCTTGTGGAAGTCGAACCAGGAATTGCCGTTCGGCGTGTACCAGGAATAGCCCTGCACGTTCGAACGGGTGGCGAGCTGGTAGCCGGGGTTGAAGAGGAACACCCAGGGCGCCTTCTCCATGGTGATCTGCTGCACCCGCTGCATGTCCGCGATGCGCTTCGGCTCGTCCGTGCTGGTGAGCGCGCTGTTGATCAGGGCGTCGACCTCGTCGTCCTGGAACCGCGAATAGTCGATCAGCGAGTTGCTGTTGAGCCACAGATTGGCGACGTAGGCGGCGTCGGGAACGATCGCCATGTCGCGGAAGAAGTACATCGGGATCTCGCCCTTCGAGTAGCGCTCGACAAGCGTCGAGGCCGGCAGCTTCGACAGCGTCACGTCGACGCCGGCCTGCGCGAAGGCGGTCTTCAGGATGACCGCGATCTCCTCCTCGAGCTGGTCTCCGGTCCGGTAGCCGAGCTCGGTCGAGAACCCGTCCGGATAGCCGGCCTCGGCGAGCAGTTCCTTGGCCTTGGCGACGTCGGTCTCATAGGGGAAATAGGCGTCGGTGAAGGCCGGGTAGATCTCGGAGATCGGGCTCTTGGTGGGCCGCGCGGTCCCGAAATAGACCGCCTGGGCGATCTCGTCGCGCGGGACGAGGTAGTTCAGCGCCTGACGCACCCGGGGATCGTCGAAGGGCTTCGTCTCGTTCTGCATCTCGACGCGGTGGATGTAGTTGCCGAAGACCTTGTGCACCGAGACGCCCGGCATCTTCTCGACGAGCGCGAGCTCGCGCGGCGACAGGTATTCCGCGACGTCGACGGCGCCCGCCTGCAGCGCGGCGACGCGGTTGGCGGTGGTGGGCATCTCGCGGAAGATCACCTTCTTCAGCGCGGGGGCGCCCCGATAGTACTGCTCGTTGGCCTCGTAGATGATTTCCTGGCCCGGAGCGTATTTGGTCACCGAATAGGGGCCGAAGGAGGCGGAATTGCCGGCGAGCCAGCGCGCGCCCCAGGGATCCTCGGGCGTGACGTGCGTCTTCATCACGTCGGAGTCGAGAATGCCGATGTCGCTGTTGATCCAGAGCTTTTCCAGCAGCGGCGACGGCTTCGGGATCGTGACCTTCACCGTCATGTCGTCGATCTTCTCGAAGGCCGTCGTCGGATCCTCGATGTTGAGGATCTGCGTCATGTACCAGTGGAAGTTCGACTTGAGGTTCCAGCCGCGCTCGAACGACCACATCACGTCGTCGGCGTCGAGCGGATTGCCGGCCGAGCTCACCACGCCGGGGCGCAGATGGAAGGTGATCGAGGTGAAGTCCGGCGACACTTCCCAGCTCTCGGCGAGCGCGCCTGTGATCTTGGAGAAATCCTCGTAGGACGTCCCGTCCTCGCCCGGCTTCATCTCATAGGCGAGCAGGCGCTCGTATACGTTGCGGCGCAGCTCGTGGACCGCCTCGGTCGGCGGGTATTCCTGGTCGAGCGATTCCGGCGTGCGCGGCCCGGCGACGATCAGCGTCTCCTGAGCCGTCTGGGCGGCCGCCGGCATCGCCTGCCAGGCCAGCGCCGCCGCGGCGCCGATGACCGTCGTCCGGAGCAGCGCGCGGCGGGTCAAGGTCGCGAGCAGACGCGCCCCGCGGGGACGCGGATTGATCTCAGGTATCACGGGCTATCCCTTCTGACTGATCATGATGGGTCGGCCGTCGCAGCGCCGCCAAGGCGTCTGGTCGGCCAACTTTGGATACAATCCTGGATCCAATCGCAGCGGGTCAATTGCGTGACGGCTCCCGCGCGCATAAAAGGTGATGAATGCACATCGTTTCCGCGGCGAATGCCGCGTTTTAAGGCGGCGGCGAGCGTCGATGGGTGAAGAATGGGCTTGGAAGACGGCGGCCATCAGAACGAAGAGCCCCCGGCCGAACTGCGCCGCGGCTATGCCGAACGCGAGATCACCCGCCGCCTCATCTCGGCGATCTTCGAGCATCGCCTGCCGCCGGGCGCGCGTATCACCGAGGGGCAGCTCGCGGAAGCCTTCAGCGTCAGCCGCACCGTGGTGCGGCAGTCGATGAACCGGCTCTCCGAGATGGGCGTCTTCAAGAAGACGCCCAATCAGGGCTGCACCATCGCCGAACCGTCGCGGTTCGAGGCGCGGATGATGCTCGACACCCGCCTGATCATGGAGCCGCATATCGCGCATCTGGTGGCGAGGTCCTGGACGCCCGCCGGCCTGCGGATCCTGCGCGATCACCTCGCTCTCGAGGATACCGCGCGTCAGGCTCGGGATCGCTCGACGCTGGTCCGGCTGACCGGCGAATTCCACCTCAAGCTCGCCGAGATCACCGGCAACCCGTATCTCATCCGGATGACGACCGAGCTGCAGGTGCTGACCTGCCTCGCCATCCTGGTCCACGCGGAAAGCGAGACCGGCTGCCCCCGGGACGAGCACAGCATGATCGTCGACGCGATCGCGCGGCGGGACGGCGAGGCGGCGGCGGCGGCGATGACGCACCACCTGCGCCATGTCGTCGAGGAGCTCCAGCTCGACCGCGCCGAACCGGAGCGCAACCTCGCGAGCGCGTTCCACTGGCTCAGCATCGGCGGCGTCGGCCGCCGGAAGTGAGTCCGCGCCGACCCGCCCGGGCGCGCGGGCGATCCGGTCGAAGGCGAAGACGAGGACCGGGCCGACCGAGGCGGCCCGCTTAGCGGGCAGGTTCCGGCTCGCCTGGATCAGGGCGCGAGAAGGGCGAGCGGCAGCGAGGCAAACGTCATCGCGACGCCCATATCCGCCGATCGGCGCGGTTGATCCCGACGCCCCCTCCCCCGCGCTTCTTCCCCTCCGGCGCGGCCGGGACCTCCCAGCCCGGGCGTCAACGTCTCCGGGGAGGTTACAGGGCTATTTCCGCCCGGGCGACCCCCGCCTCGGGCGAAGGCATCCGGAACGTCGCTCCGGAAAGCGGCGCGTCGCTCAGGACCCGCGAGGACAATCGGATCCGCGCGGTCGTCACGTAGAGCTCGCGGTTCCCCGGCCCTCCGAACGAGACGCCGGTCGGCCGCGGAACCGGCATGTCCAGCCGGTGCGTGCGCCGGCCCGTCGGGTCGAGCCGCGCCACCGCCCAGCCGTCCCAGAGCGCCACCCAGAGGCCACCCGCCTGATCGACCGCGATCCCGTCCGGCGTCCCGTCGGCGGGGTCGATGCTCGACAGTTCCGCGAGGGGCCCCATCCGGCCGGAATCGGGATCGTACTCGGCCCGCAGGATCACCCCACGACCCGAATCCACCAGATAGAGCAGCGAGCCGTCGGGGCTCCAGGCCAGGCCGCTCGGAACCGAGAGGCCCTCGAGCATCGTCTCGAGCTTGCCGCGGCGCAGGCGGAGAACCACGCCGTCGCCGGGCGTGGCGCGCAGGTTCATGCTGGTCAGCCAGATGTTGCCCGCCGGATCGACGGCGCCGTTGTTGAGACGGCTGTCGCCGAGGCCGGGCGGGAGTCGCGCGACCAGCGTCTCGTCGCCCGTCCGGCCGTCGTGCCGGAACACGCCGCGGCCGTCGGCGAACAGGAGATCGCCATTGCCCGCCCAGCCGCAAACCACGGCCATGTCCGGCCGCGTGACGGTCCGGACGCGGTTGTCCTCCGGCGAGACCGCGAGGATCGCCGGCGCGAGGATATCGGCGAGGTAGAGCTCCCCCTCCTCCCGATGCCAGAGGGCGGTCTTTCCGAGCATGGTATTGGTCGGAAGGGCAGTCCAGCGGTCGAGATCGCGCTGCGGCGCCGGCCGCGGGCGCGGCTCGATCGACTGGAGGGAATTGCCCGCGTTGAGCGTGACGCGCCGCGCCGCGTCGATCACGTCCGGAGCCAACACATGCAGGCGGCCGGCCGGCAGGCGGCTCGCGGGGCCGACGATGCCGATGGCGGCGATCGGGCGGCCGAGGAAATCGAGGATCGGCGCGGCGATGCTCGAGACGCCGTCGTCGCCGATGCCGACCCGCACGCCATAGCCCCGCGCCGCCGCCCGGCGCACGGCCTCGGCGAAGCCGATGGACCGGCCGTCCGACTGCCGGATCATCCCGCTCGAATCCGCGAGGTCGGCGGCGAGGGCCGCCAGGGTCGGCTCGTCCAGTTCGCTGAGAATGGCGAGGCCGAAAGCGCTGGCGGTCAGGAGCTCCATATGCCCGACATTGACCGCCGTGCGGACGCCGAAGAGGCTCTCGCGCCGGTCGGTGACGATGAAGTGGCGGTCGGCCCGCACGCCGAGGACCACCGCCTCTTCCGTGACGCCGCGCAGCCGGTCGATCGGCTCGCGCGCTATGGCACGCAGATCGATGTCGGCCCAGGCCTTGTGGGCCAGTTCGAAGAGATGAAAGCCCAGCCGGTAGCCCCGCCCGCTCGGATCGAACTGGACCATGCCCCGCTCATCCAGCGCGGCAATGATTCGATGGACCGTGGGCCGGGGCAGATCCAGCGCGGCGGCCACGACGCCGACGTTCGGCGGCTCATCGGCGCGGGCGATGAACTCAAGGACATCAAGGGCTTTCCAGAGGGAGCCAACCCCTTGGGTCGATGGCGCGGTCGGTTTCATGCGGTCTCAACTCCGCCGCGTTGACAGCGGCCACTCCGGTTGCTAGTTTCCATAGTGTGGACTTGATGTCCATAATATGGACGAAACTCGGATAGGTCAACAGGGTTTCGGCGGCCCTCGCGGAGGCCCGGTCCGAAGCCCGTCGGCGGCGAAACCGGGAAGGGAAACCGGCGCGGAGTGACGATCCGCGTCGCGGAAAGACTTGGAAAGACGGAGGAAAACGTGACTTTCATCAGCGGCATCAATCCAAAGCTCGGGGTAACTGCGGAGATCGCGCCCCTGAGGGGCGAGTGTGGCATTGGGGCGATGATGCCTTGGGCGGGCAAGCTGTGGTTCGTGACCTTCGTGGGTCACACGGGACGGAGCGGCGCGGGCACGGGCCTCTACACGCTCGACGAGAACCTGGTGATGGAGAAGCACCCGGCCAGCGTCGTCGGGACCTATGCCAACCGCTGGATCCACTCCGCCACGGACCAGCTGGTCATCGGTCCGCATCTCGTGGACGTGAACGGCAATGTGCGGACCATTCCCGACCTCGTCCCGCACCGGCTGACCGCGACCATGGATCACCACGAGGACGTGGTGAACAAGGTTTCCTACGTGACCATGGAAGGGCTGATCCTCGAGCTGGATCTTCGCACGCTGGAGGTGAGGACGGCCTTCAACATGCTGCGCGAGCTGACCCTGCCGCAAGGGACCCAGCCGCATTTCAAGGCCGGATTCACCTCGAACGGGCGCATCATCGTCGGCAACAACACCTATGACGAGCGCGACCACAAGGGCGAATGGACCGGCGGCCTGCTCGCCGAATACCATGACGGCGAGTGGTCGATCCTCGAGCGGACCGGGTTCATGGAGGTCTTCGGCCGCCGCAACCTCGGCGGCACCATCTTCGCGATCGGCTGGGACAAGCGCTCGGCGATCCTGCGCACGCTGATCGACGGCGCCTGGACGCGATACCGCCTGCCCAAGGCCTCCTCTGGCTATGAATATTACTGGTCGCTGGAATGGACCCGGATCCGCGAGATGGAGCACGAGCGCTACATCATCGACGCGAGCGGCATGTTCTACGAGGTCAGCCCCGTCAGCTACGAGGGGCGCGTCTGGGGCCTGCGTCCGGTCAGCACCCATCTGCGCGTGGTGCCGGATTTCACCATCTATCGCGGCATGCTGGTGATGGGCGGCAACCAGATCTCGCCCAACATGGAACTCGACTGGTGGCGGACCGACCGGACCGAGAACGAGGGCAAGGACATCGGCGACACGCTCGATCTCGCGGCGCGGATGGACAACAACCCGATCGCGGGAGAACCGCAGACGGGTCTGTGGTTCGGGGCCATGGATGATCTCTGGACCAAGTTCGGCAAGCCGAAAGGCTGGGGCGGCGTCTGGTGGCAGGACGCGGTGAAGGCGGGCGCCTGTTCCGATCCCTTCCTGATGACCGGATTCGACGGCAAGTCCATGCACCTCTCGAACGACAGCGCCCATGAAGTGGCCTTCCGGGTCGAGGTCGATTTCCTCGGCAATGGCACCTGGAAGGTCTACGATACGATCACCGTGGGCGCGAACGGCTATGCGTCCCACACCTTCCCCGAAGGCTTCGGCGCGCACTGGATCCGTCTCGCCACCGACAAGGATTGCGTCGCGACCGGATATTTCCACTACACCTGAAGGGGCTTGCACCGTGATGCTCTCCCGGCGACAGCCCGGGGGGCATCACGGCCATCGACGAATCTCGCTCCGGAGCAACGCGCGGTCAGCAAGGCGCCGACATGCGCGCGCCGGCCCTTCCGGGGCGCGAAAAGGAAAACCAAAACACGGCGGCGGCGTTCAAGCCGCGGCCAACGGGAGGAGATTAGGTCATGATATCCGGCGAACCGCCACGGTTTCTCGCATCGCTCGCGCTTGCCATGGGCTTGACGGCGCTGGCCTCCGGTCTGGCCCAGGCTCAGGACACGAGCCTGCGGATGTGGACCTTCCTGAATCCGGAGGGGACTTCCGGCCGCGAGAAGGCGCTGGCGCGCATCATTCAGGATTTCGAAGCCGCCAACCCGGGCGTCCGGATCCAGGTCGAGCAGCAGGTCTGGGACCAGCTCACCCCGAAGTTCCTCGCCGCCCATGACGCCGGTTCGGCGCCGGACGTGGTCTGGGTGAACTCCGACCTGCTCGGCACGGTGATCCAGTCGGGCGCGCTCGCCGATATCCGGTCGCAGTTCACCGACGCGGACCTGGCCGACCTCGACAACGAGCTCCTGCGCGCGGCGACGGTGGACGGCGCCCTCTACGGCACCGGCCAGTCCTACATGATCTATGGCCTGATCGCCCGCGGGCGGTATCTGGCCGAGGCGGGCGTGACCGAGGACTCGATCCGATCCTGGGACGACCTGCTCGAGGTCGCGCGCAAGCTGACGGTGCGCGAGGGCGACACGGTGACGCGATGGGGGTTGTGCCAGAACCTCGGCATGACCAAGGTCGATCCGGGCGTGCTGCTGGCGCATCTGCTGACCGGGGCGGGCGACACCCCGGCCTTCGACGCGGCCGGCCAGGCGCACTGGGCCAATGAGCGCGGCGTCGAGGGCATTCGTCGCGTGGTCGAGCTGATCGACGAGGGGGTCAGCCCGCCCGAGGCGGTGAACTGGAACAACGACGAGATGTACGATCAGTTCGCGGCCGGCCGCTGCGCCATGATCACGGGCGCGAGCGTCCGCGTGGGCAATATGCAGGGCGCGACCGGCGATGACGCGATCTCGTTCATCCGCTATCCGTCCGGCACCCCGGGCACGCCGTCGAACCACGCGATCAGCAACTGGACGACCGGCGTGTGGTCGGGATCGCCGCGCAAGGAAGAGGCGGCGCGCCTGATCGCCGCCTTGTCCTCGCCCGAGGCCGACCAGGAATGGGTGACGATGGGCGGCACCATCCCCTTCCGGGCCTCGACCGCCACCACGCTCGCCGACCACATGGGCGAGGAAAAGTACCGCTTCCTGGGCACGGCGATGGACTACATCCGCGCAAGCGGCTGGGTTCCCCCGTTCGGCGCCGATATCAGCGGATATCGCGACGACATGAACCGGGCGATCCAGCAGGTCCTGCTGCGGGGCGCCGATCCGCTGGCCGCGCTTTCGGAGGCCGAGCAGGCCTATAACGGCCGCCACGGCTATTGATCCCGAGAAGGCCGGGCCAGGGGCGCGCGCGCCCCGGTCCGGCTCGAACGCGCCAGATAGGAACTGCGGCATGACTGCATACGCGATCTCTTCACGGAGGCGGCGGAACGATGTCCACGGATTGCTTTACGTGCTCCCCTCTGTCCTGCTTCTCGCCATCCTGCTCTATGGTCCGGCCGTCGCCGGCTTCTACCAGAGCCTCTTTCGCGTCGGCGGCCCGGATCGGGGCTCCTTCGTCGGGCTCGACGTCTATTTCCAGGTGGTCCGCGAGCCCGGTTTCGGCGGCATGGTGCTCGCCTCGGCGATCTTCGTCGTCGGCGGCGTCATCTGCACCGTGGGGCTCGCCCTGCTCATCGCGATCTACATCAACGGGCTCGACGAAAGGACCGCGCGACTGCTGCAGATCAGCGTGATCATCCCCTGGGCGATCTCCGGCGTGGTCGGCGCGCTGCTCTTCCGGTGGTTCTACATGAGCGACCTGGGCGTCTATCGGGAAATGCTTCGCCGGCTGGGCTTCGCCGCGACCGATCCGATGGCCTCCCAGGCCGGTGCCATGGCGATCCTCATCCTCTCGGCGGTGTGGAAGAAGCTCGGCTTCGCGGTCATCCTGCTCCTGTCCGGCCTGAAGGCCATTCCGAAGGACTACTACGACGCGGCCAGGATCGATGGCGCGCGCGGCTTTCAGACGTTCCGGGAGGTGACCCTGCCCCTGCTCTGGGGGCCGATCCTGATCTGCTCGGTCGTGCTCGGCATCGCGGACCTGAACACGGTCGAGCTGCCGCTGATCGTCACCGGGGGCGGACCTCTGGACGGAACGACCACCGTCGCCTTGTCGATCTACCAGAAGGCCTTCAGCCAGTATGATCTGCAGCGCGCCATCACGCTCGCGATCATCACCTTCGTCATCAACATAGTTCTGGTCTCGTTCTATGTCCGGGCCGTGCGGGGGAAGCAGGAATGAGCGCGAAAACGTGGCGAAGACTGTTGCAGCGGATAGGCCTCGCGGCCTTCGTTCTCGCGGTGCTGGCCTTCAATCTCGGGCCCATCCTATGGGGAATCCTCGGCTCGCTGAAGCCGCGGGCGGAAATCATGCAATATCCGCCGAGGCTGGTGCCGACCACGATCAGCGCGGAACATTACGACGCCATCGTCGGCGGCGGTTTCCTCGCGGCGGCCCGGACGAGCCTGATCTACTGCCTGGTCACGGTGACGGTCGCGCTCCTCGCGGGCAGCCTCGCGGCCTTCGCGATGTCTCGTATCCGCTTCGGCGGCCGCCCGGTGGTGATGTTCGCGGTGCTCGCCGGGATCCCCCTCGCCAGCGGCGCGGCGGCGCTGATCGTGCCGACCTATCTCTACATGAACTGGATCAACCTCAACGACACCATCTTCGTCCTGCCTCTGGTCTACATCGCCTACAATCTGCCAACGGCGATCTGGGTGCTGATGGGCGCCATCGACGGGCTTTCCAGGGAACTGGACGAGGCGGCGGCGATCGACGGGGCCGGACGGCTGCGCACCCTGTTCGAGATCCTGCTGCCGCTCTGCAAGCCCGCGCTCGGCGCGGCGGCGCTTTTCGCCTTCGTCGGCGCGTGGAACGAGTTCGTGTCCGGATCCGTGCTGGTCGACAATCCGGCGCTGCGCCCGGTCCAGGTCGCGATCTATCAGAACATCGGCTATTTCGGGCGAGACTGGGGGCCGCTTCTGGCGTCGGCCACGCTGGCGGTTCTTCCGATCATCCTGGTCTTTCTCTTCTTCGGCAGGCTGCTGATTTCGGGCCTGACCTCCGGCGCGACCAAGGGGTGATCCCCCGCGCCGCCCGCCGGCGCGCGGCGCGCCCGTGAAACGGGCCGCGCCCGCCCCCCGGGGGCGGCCGCGCGCCGAACCATCGAAAACGCAGGTCGGAGCAGGTGACATGGCTCACATCACACTCAACGAAGTCTCCAAATCCTATGGGGCGCTCGACATTCTCAAAGGGATCAGCATCGAGATCGGCGACGGCGAGATGCTGGTTCTCGTGGGTCCCTCGGGTTGCGGGAAATCGACGCTGCTCCGGATGATCGCCGGGCTCGAGGAAATCAGCGCGGGCGAGGTCAGCATCGACGGCAAGGTGGTCAACGGTGTCGAGCCACGCCTGCGCGACGTCGCGATGGTGTTCCAGAGCTACGCGCTCTACCCGCACAAGACCGTGCTCGAGAACATCACCTTCGGATTGAAGATGCGCGGAGCGACGCGCGAGGAGATGCGGCGGCGCGCGGAAAAGGCCAGCTCGATGCTCGGCCTGAGCGACTATCTCGCCCGCTATCCCCGCCAGCTGTCGGGCGGGCAGCGGCAGCGCGTCGCCATGGGCCGGGCGCTGGTGCGCGAGCCGAAGGCGTTCCTGTTCGACGAACCGCTCTCCAATCTCGACGCGCAGCTTCGCGTGCAGATGCGAACCGAAATTCGCGAGCTGCAGCGAACGCTCGGCGTCACCTCGATCTATGTCACCCATGATCAGGTCGAGGCGATGACCATGGGCGACCGGATCGTCGTGATGGACAAGGGCCACGTCGCCCAGATCGGCTCGCCGCTGGAGCTCTACGACAGGCCCGCGAACACGTTCGTCGCGCGGTTCATCGGATCTCCCGCGATCAACCTCATAGACGCGGAGATCCTCGCGGACGGCGGCGTCGGCTTCGAGGGCGGCATGACGGTGCCGGGCGGAGGCGCGGGCCTTCCCCCCGGCACGCGACTGGTGGCCGGCGTGCGCCCCGAGCATGTCCGCGTCGGCGATGAGGGCTGCGAGGCGCGGGTCGAACTTGTGGAGCACACCGGTCTCGACACCCTGCTGGTCGTGACGGCGGGAGGTCAATCGGTTCGCGCGCTCACGCGGGAGCGCCTGGCGGTCCGCCGCGGCGAAACGGTGCGGATCTCCGTGGCGCCGGAGCGCCTCCACCTGTTCGATGCCCAAGGCCATGCGCGCCTGGAGCCTTCGGGCGCCTCGTGACCCTTTCCCGCGGTTAGGGGCGCGGCGGGCGGACCCGTCGGGGATCGAGGCACTCATCGCCCCGCTGGCCGGGCCGGAGCGCATCCGGCCCGGCGGCGCGACCGGGGCGGGGCGGATTTGGGACGCACAGGCAAAACTTGGGACGGCGGGGCAAAGCCTTCCCGTCGGCCGCCCGGTATAAGCCTCGCCAGCCCCGGCGCGCCGCGCATCGCGCGACCGGCTGAGAGAGGTTTCGTCATGATCGTCCCGACACGGGCCCGAGCCCGGTTCGCGCTGCTCGCCACCACGGCGCTGGCCTCGGGCCTCCTTCTCACGCTTCCGGACTGGGCGGCCGCCCAGTCCTGCGTCTCGACGCCGCCGGACACCAACTGCGTCATCTACGTGAACCCCGGTCAGGCCGGAACCGATGACACGGGCCAGAGCCTCGGGGATTACGAATACAACTTCTCGCCGCCCACGGCCTACAGCGGCGACACCAACGACGCCGGGCTGCGCGTCAACCTGACCGGCGGCGCGGGCGGGAACGCCTCCGATCACGGCGACACGGGCGGCACCGGCGGAAGCGTGAGCAGCCTGACGGTGGGCGTCAGCGCCGGCACCCCGATCGAGGGCAGCACGCCCGAGGGCGCGATCAACCTCGTCGCGGCGGGCGGCGCCGGGGGCGGCGCGATGTATGGTCTCGACAGCATGCCGACCGGCGCCAGCGGCGGAAACGGCGGCGTGATCGCCGCGACGCTGAACGGCGCGACCACCGCCTCGGACACCTCCGTCGCGGTCTCGGCGCAGTCGTTCGGCGGCCTCGGCGGCGCGGGCCATGACGGCGGCGTCGGCGAATACGCGGCGAATGGCGGGAGCGGCGGCGACGCCCGCGACGTGACGATCAGCCAGGGCGGATCGGTCGGCAACTCGACGGTCGCCGGGATCTACATGCTCTCCGAAGGGGGCACGGGCCAGAATGGCGGCAACGACAACGCCGGCATCCTGCAGCAGCTCGGCGGCGACGGCGGCGACGGCGGCGGGGCCGGAAACGTCGGCTACACGCTGAACGGCGACCAGACGCTGACGGCGGGCGGCGGCTACGGGGTCATGGCGCAGTCGCAGGGCGGGGACGCGGGCGATGGCGGCTATGCCCTCGACAGCCACGACAAGATCACCGGCAAGGACGGCGGCTCGGGCGGCGCCGGCGGAACGGCGGGGACCGTCACCGCCACGATCGACGGCGCCCTGACCGTGACGGGAACGGCCGACACCGGCCTCGGCGCCGCGACCGGGATCGGGGTGCTGGCGCAGTCCTTCGGCGGCCAGGGGGGCAGCGGCGGCACCACCGATGCGAAGATCGGCGGCTCCGGCGGCGGTGGCGCCGGGTCGCCGGGCAATACGGTGACGGTCCAGGGATCGGGCGCGATCACCACGCAGGGCTCGACCGAGTCGCCCGGCGTGCTCGCGCAGTCGATCGGCGGCGGCGGCGGGATCGCCGGCAACGACACGGGCGGCGGCCTCTCGGTCGGCGGCGATGGCGGCAACGGCGCCGACGGGGGCCAGATCGAGCTTCCGGTCGGCGCGGCGATCTCGACCTCGGGCCTGCGCTCGGGCGGGATCGTGGCGCAGTCGATCGGCGGCGGCGGCGGCACGGCCGGCTCGGTCACGGGCTCGGGCGTCGGCCTCAGCTACATCATCGGCGGAACCGGCGGCGCGGGCGGCGACGGCGGCGCGATCGACGGCGACAATTCCGGCGTGATCCAGACCAGCGGCGCGCATTCGAGCGCGCTCACGCTGCAATCGCTCGGTGGCGGCGGCGGCGCGGGCGGCGCGGCCATGGGGCAGACCTCGAGCGAGATTTTCGGCGCCACGGTCTCGATCGGCGGCGACGCCGGCGGCGGCGGCGACGGCGCGGTGATCGGCACCAACGCTGGGACCCGGTTCATGAACACCGGGGTTCTCTACACCCAGGGCTCGGATTCGCACGGCATCCTCGCGCAGTCGGTCGGCGGCGGCGGCGGCGTCGGCGGCGCCTCGATGGCGGAGACCTCGGTCCAGAGCCAGGACACCGACCCGCCGGTGCCGAACCTGTCGCTCTCGGTCTCGGTCGGGGGCTCGGGCGGCTCCGGCGGCGCGGGGCAGAACGTCTTCCTCGGCAATTCCGGCTTCGTCATGACCGGCGGCGAGGGCGCCTCGGGCCTCGTGGCGCAAAGCCTCTCGGGTGGCGGCGGCGCGGGCGGCGACAGCAAGGCGCAATCGACGATCAACGGCGACGCCGAGTTCCAGATGGCAAGCTCGCTCACCTTCGGCGGTTCCGGCGGCGGCGGCGGCGCGCCGGGCACGGCGGATGCGCTGAACTCCGGCCTCATCATCGCGACGGGCGAGAGCGGCGCGGGGATGATCGCACAGACGATCGGCGCGGGCGGCGGGATCGGCGGCTCCGGCGACGGCTCCGCGAAGTCGAAGGGCGATTCGACCAGCGCCACCACCGAGATCACGCTCGGCGGCTCGGCCGGCAATTCGGGCTCGGGCGGCACCTCGAACGTCACGAACTCGGGCGGGATCCTGACGCTCGGCGACGCGGGCTATGGCATGTTCGCCCAGTCTATCGGCGGCGGCGGCGGCAAGGGCGGCGGCGCGGCGGGCACGCAGAACGGCGGCACGCTCGGCTTCACCCTCAACATCGGCGGCCATGGCGGCAACGCGGGCGACGGCGGCGACGTCACCGCCAACAACTCCGGCTCCATCGCCACCTTCGGCGCGGACGCCGCGGCGATCATGGTCCAGTCGATCGGCGGTTCGGGCGGCGACGGCGGCAAGGCGGGCTCGACGCTCGGGGGCAGGAAATCGACCGGGACCGGTGGCAACGGCGACAGCCAGACCGGCCTCGCGAGCGGCCTCAACCTCGGTCTCGGCGACCAGACCGAGGGGAACGGCATCAGCCCCGACGCGAGCGCGAGCCAGCTCAGCCAGAAGAAGGATCTCACCAGCCTGATCAACATGGGCTTCTCGCTGATCGGCGAGGGCTCGACCGCCTCGGGCGATACCGAGACCGACCTCGGCGATCTCGCCGAGGACAGCGGCGACGCGGACGACGGCAGCGAGGTCGACAGCTTCTCGCTCTCGGTCGCAGTCGGCGGCGGCGCGGGCGCGGGCGGCTCCTCGGTCGGAGTGATCAACGTCACCAACACCGGCGCGATTGGCACGGTCGGACAGACATCCGAGGGCATCTTCGCGCAATCGATCGGCGGCGGCGGCGGCAAGGGCGGCGCGGCCTCCTCCTCGACCAACAGCGGCGACCTGAACGCCTCCTTCGGGGTCGGCGGACAGGGCGGCGCCTCCGGCTCGGGCGGCGAGGTCAATGTCTACAACACCGGCGGCTCGATCATCACGACCGGCGCGATGGCGGACGGGATCGTCGCGCAGTCGGTCGGCGGCGGCGGCGGCAAGGGCGGGGTCGCGGGGTCGAAGACCGGCCTGCTCGACGGCCTCTCGATCGCGATCGGCGGCGACGGCGGCGCGAACGGCGGCGGCGGCCCGGTCACCGTCACCACCTCGACCACCGGCGGCGCGGCGGACGGCTCGATCCTGACCCAGAGCCACCGCTCGATCGGCATCCTCGCGCAGTCGATCGGGGGCGGCGGCGGCATCGTCAAGACGCTCTCGACCGACGCGAACAACGGCGGCGGCGCCGATCCCACCGGGGACACCTTCGACCTCGGCATGACCTTCGGCGGCTCCGGCGGCGCGGGCGGCGCGGGCGGCACCGTCGCCGTCACGGCGGGCGGCGCGATCACCACCCGGGGCCGCGACGCCCATGGCATCCTCGCGCAGTCGATCGGCGGCGGCGGCGGCCTCGTCACCGGCGCCTCGGTGACCGGCTCGAATTTCTTCGGCTCGGGCACGATGACGGGCGACAGCGACACCGTCTCCGTGACGCTCACCAACGCGATCTCCACCTCGGGCTCCGGCGCCTATGGCGTCTGGGCGCAGTCGATCGGCGGCGGCGGCGGGATCGCCGGCGATCCGGGCGTGATCAACAACGCGTTCGGCAGCTTCGCGGGCGGCGGCCACGTGGGCGACGGGCAGGCGATCGACATCACGCTGAGCGATGGCGCCGGCGTGAAGACGACGGGCGACGCGGCGACGGCGATCTACGCGCAGTCGGTCGGCGGCGGCGGCGGCTACGTGATGAGCGGGAGCACCGCCTACGACGGCACCGCGGGCGGCTCGGGCACCGCCGCGGACGTGACGGTCGAGCTCGGCCTCGACGGCACGCCGGTCACCGTCTCGGCGGCGGGAGACAGCGCGGCGGCGGTCTGGCTGCAGAGCCAGGCGGCGGGCGGCGTCGGCTCGACCGGCGTCCTGACGCTCAAGACGGGCGCGCGGACCATGGTGATGGGCGGCACGGACTGGATGGGCTATGGCCTCGTCCTCGACGGCGGCACGAACAACGTCGTGACCAACGCCGGCACGATCGGCTCGCTCGGCAATCAGGCGATCCTCGAGAACACGCCGGCCTCGAACACGACGATCACCAATACCACCGTGTCCAACACGGGCATGATCATCGGCGACCAGCGCTTCGCCAACGCGGCGCGGGTGCGCAACCTCGCCGGCGGCACGGTCCGGACGCACCGGGTTCTCGACCTCGCGGGCGGCCGGCTGGTCAACTCGGGCGACGTGGTGGTGGGCGTCGGCGCGACGCCGCGGGTCACGCGGATGGAGGGCGATCTCGTCCAGACCGCGCGGGGCGCGCTCCACTTCGACGCCGATTTCGTCAGCGGCGAGAGCGACGTCCTGGCGGTGTCGGGCCGCGCCGAGATCGCGGGTGGCGTCGTCGTCGTCCCGACCCGGCTGGTGCCGGGCAGCGTCACGGTGCTGACCGCCGCCGCGGGGCTCGTGAGCGACGCCTTGACGGACGCGACCGGCGCGCGCGCCTTCTCCTTCGCGACCAGCGCCGCGGCGACCGGCGCGGGCGTCGCCCTCGACGTCACGCCGACCGCCCATTTCGACCAGGCCGGCCTTTCTTCCGATCAGCGGAGCATCGCCCGCCACCTCCAGCGCATCTGGGACGGCGACCGACCCGAAACCATGGCGACTGGCTTCGGCGCGCTCGCGGGCGTCGGGACCGCCGATTACGCCGCGACGCTCGACGCCCTCGCCAGCCGGCAGGTGGGCGCGCTCGCGACCGCGCGGATGGAATCGAGCCGGGGCTTCGTCGACGACATGCGGGGCTGTCCCGTCTTCCAGGGGTCGACGCTCGACATCGTGGAGACGGCCTGCGCCTGGGGCCGCGTGATCACCGGCCACCTCGATAATTCCAGGGAAGGCTTCGACGCCGATGCCACGCGGCTCGAGATCGGCGGCCAGCGGCGCGGCGCGGATGGCATCTTCCTGACCGGCGCCTTCGCCTACGAGAACGCAAGCATCGGCGGCGACGGCGTCTCGGCGAGCGGCGACGCCTGGATGCTGGGCGGCGGGATCAGGTACGAGGCCGGTCCCGTCACCGTCTCGCTGATCGCCGACCTCGGCTACGGCGACTTCGACGGTTCGCGCGGCTTCGCGGTCGGCGACCGGACCTATACCGCCAAGGGCTCGCCCGACGCGCGCAACGCCGGGCTGCATGGCGAGGTCTCCTACCAGATGCCGCTCGGTGGCGCCTATCTGCGCCCCCTGCTCGGCCTCGAGGCGAGCTGGATCAGCCTCGGCGGCTATACCGAGAGCGGCGCGGGCGATTTCGATCTCGCCGTGTCCGGGAGTGACGGATGGGTCTTCGCCGCCCATCCCGAGGTCGAGCTCGGCACCCGCGTCGATCTCGCCGACGGGACCGCGCTGCGCCCCTTCGCCCGCATGGGGGCGAGCTTCGTCTCCGGCAATGACTGGGAGGTCGAGGCCCGTTTCGCGAACGCCCCCGGCGACGCCGGCCGCTTCACGGCGGGCGTCGACAATCCGGACGCGCTCGCGACCGTCGCGGCCGGGATCAGCGTCATGTCGACGAGCAACCTCGATCTCCAGGTCCAGTACCAGGGCGGCTTCGCCGACGGCTATTCGGCGCAGTCGGGCGCGCTCAAGCTCAGCTGGCGGTTCTGAGCCGTGACCGGCCCGATCGTCGAGGTGTCCTGCGCCGTCGCGCGGGTCGGGCGGCGGGTCTACCTCGTGCTCCGGCTCGAGGACGTGGCGGGGCTGGCCCCGGAGGCGATGGCGCCGCTCGGCGGCGAGGGAACGCTGATCCTGCTCGCACCTGGGGACGCCGTGCTCGATTTCGCGTGGCTCGGCGGGGGAGGCGCCGTGGGCGAGCACCCCGAGGGTGAGATGCGGGCCGGGGTGGCGGCGGCGGTCGCCGCGCGGCTCGGCGGCGGGGTTCTGCCCGAAAGATCGCTGCTCGGCGGCCGGATCGGATCCCCGCACCGGTTCCGCTTCTCCCCGGCGCGGCCGGACTGGTGGCGCGGAACCTGGATGGTCCGCGCGGCCGACAGGGAGGACGCGGCGCCGGGACGTCCCCTCGGCCCGCCCGGGCTCGGCCGGGGGTTCGTCGCGGAGCTGATCCTGCATGGCGAGATCGTCCTGCCCCGACGCGCCGGTCCCGCGGGGCATTGACCCGGCTCGGGTTCCGCCCAAATCTCCGGCGCCTCAGCCACCACGGGCCCTATCTCGATGTCGCAGACCCCTCCCAACACGGCTCCCGACACGGCGCGCCCGGGCGCGGAGCCTCCGGCCAATCCGCTCCGCCGCGTGCTGGTCGCGACCCTCGCCGGCACCACGATCGAGTATTACGACTTCTACATCTACGGCACCGCCGCCGTGCTCGTCTTCCCGCGCCTCTTCTTCCCGGCGGGCGACGAGACCGCCGCGCTCCTGGCCTCGCTCGCGGTCTTCGGCGCCGGGATGGTGGCGCGGCCGCTCGGCGCGCTTTTCTTCGGCCATCTCGGCGACCGGCGCGGGCGCAAGGCCCCGCTCGCGGCCGCGCTCCTCACGATGGGGTTCGCGACCTTCCTCATCGGCCTGCTGCCGACCTACGCCACCGCCGGCTGGATCGCGCCCCTGCTCCTGACGCTGCTCCGCCTCGCCCAGGGCTTCGCGATCGGCGGCGAATGGAGCGGCGCGGTGACCGTCGCGACCGAGAACGCGGCGCCCGGCCGGCGCGCCCTCTTCGGCGTTTTCCCCCAGCTCGGCGCGCCGATCGGCTTCATCCTCGCGAACGGCGTCTTTCTCACCGTCGCGGCCCTCCTGCCCTCCGACGATCCGAGCCAGCCCTCGGGCGCCTTCCTCGGCTGGGGCTGGCGCATCCCCTTCCTCGTCGCGGGCGCCCTCGCGCTCATCGGCGTCTGGGTGCGGCTGCGGCTTCTCGAAAGCCATGCCTTCACCGGCGCCGCCACCGCGGGCCGCCTGCGTCCCCTGCCCTTCGCCACCGCCTTCCGCGAGCATGGCCGCGCCATCCTGACCGGCACGGGGGCGATGTTCGCGACCACGGTGCTCTTCTTCGCGATGACCACCTTCTCGCTCTCCTACGGCCGCGCGCCGGTCGGCGCCGCGCCGCCGGGGCTCGGCTACGACTACGGGAGCTTCGTCCTCATGCTGATCGCCGGCAGCGTGGTCTTCGCGCTCACGACGCTCGCCTCGGGCATTGTCGCCGACCGGTTCGGCCGGCGGCCGACGCTGATCACCGTGACGCTCGCCATCGCCGTCTTCGGGCTCAGCTGGACACCCTTCCTCGGCGCGGGCTTTCCGGGCGTCATGCTCTGGCTCGTCCTCGGCTTCGCGCTGATGGGCTTCACCTTCGGCCCGATGGGCGCCTTCCTGCCCGAGCTTTTCCCCGTCGCCGTCCGGCAAAGCGGCGCGGGCATCGCCTACAACATCGCCTCGATGCTCGGCGCCTCGACCGCGCCCTTCGTGACGGTGGCGCTCTGGCGGCTCGGCGCGGGCAGCCCGGTCTGGACCGGGGTCTATCTCACCGCCGCGGCGCTCGTCTCCCTCGCGGCCCTCCTTGCCGCGCGGGAATCGCGCGAGGTGGACATCCTCGTCTGAGCCGGCCCTCAGCCGTCGAGCCGGCGCAGGATGGGCTCGAACGACAGGAGCCTGTCCCGCGTCGCGGCCGCCGGGAGCGGCGCCGGCGCCTGCTCGGTGTCGCGCGGCGCGTGCCCGAACAGTGCCCGAAACGACCGGCTCATATGCGCCTGGCTCGCAAAGCCGTGCTGCCAGGACAGCGTGCCGAGATGGTGCCGCCCGGGCCCCGAGAGGATCGCGTGGATCCGGCGCAGCCGCCGCTCCTGGACGTAGGCCGCGACGCCGCCGAGCGGCTGGAACAGGCGGTAGAGCGCGCTGCGCGACAAGCCGAACCGGCGGCGGAGCGTCTCCTGGCTCAGCTCGGGATCGGTGAGATGGGCCTCGATATGCCGGGTGATCCGGCGCCGCGTCGCGGCCTCGATCGCCGGCCGCGCGTCGCCGCCGGCACCGCCCTGGGCGACGGCGGCGATCAGACGCAGGCTCGCCTCGCTCGCCCGCCGCGCCTCCTCGGCCGAGAGCTCCGGCAGCCGCCGGACCAGCGCGCGCAGGTGATCGACGACGAGGCCCGCGAGCGGCCCTTCGGGCACCAGGCCGTGGAGATCTGACGGCCGGGGCATCAGCGCGTCGAGCACGTCGCGCGCCACGATGAACTGCATGAGCTCGCCCGGCCCGCAATCGGCCGCCTCCGGCCGGGCGAGGTCGGAAAAGATCACCTGGCCCGGCGCGACCACGCGCCGCGCCTCGCCGGCCGCGAAACGCAGGGTCGACGCCTCCATCGGCAGCAGCAGGCGATAGTGGTCGACGCCGAGCCGCCGCGCCAGGCGCGGGCCGCGTGTCATCCGCCGCGCGCTGAACACGCCGCCCGCGACGGCGAGCGGCCCGAGGGACCAGGCCGCCACCTCGGCGCCGAAGGGCGCGGGTGGCCCGTCCTCGGGCAGCGTCAGCTCATGGAGCTGCGAAACCGTCCCACGCCACATGTCGAACCGCTCCCGCTCGGGGAGGTCGCGCGTGGAGAAGCGCTCTACGAGGACGGGTTCACGCATACCGAGATCTGATCAGCCAACCCGCCGAGCATGCGCGATTTTCCGCGCCTGCGAAAGATGCGTCCGCCCCGAGGGCGCGGCCCGGCGCGTCGCGACGGGCGCGCGGGGCCCGACGAGGATCCGCCGGTGGGCTCCGCGAGGCGCGAGCGGCCCAGGCTCGTGTCAGCGCGGCTGCGCCGTCACTGGCTCGCCGGCGAGTCTCGCAGGGTCTGGTCCGCCTGCGCCTTGGCGCGGATCCGCGCGTCGATCGCGGCTTCGATCTGGTCGATCGTGAAGGTCGCCGGGATCTGGCTTGGCGGCCAGTCGACGAAAGTCTCGAGAAAGGCGGCGGCTTTCGACCCCATGTAGCTCATGTAGTAGCCGTTCTTCACCCGCCAGTCGTCGTACTGGTCGGAGACGATGTCGGCGCGCTCGTAGGGGTCCATGCGGAGATTGAAGAGCTTCGGGACGCGGTAGCAGTCGAAATTCTCGTACCAGACCCTGAAGCCGCCCGGCGCGGGCTGCTCGCAGAAGACGGCCTTCCAGTTCTCGAAGCGATAGGCGACGAGCTGGCCATCGTCGTTGAAGTAGGGGAACTCAGTCCGCGCGCTCTTGTCCGTCTCGCCGGTCAGGAACGCCAGCTGGTCGTAGCCGTCGAGATGCACCTTGAAGGTCTTGTCGCCGACCTGCTTGCCCGCGAGCAGCGCGTCCTTGATGTCGGGGTCGCCGGCGGCGGCGAGCAGCGTCGGGAACCAGTCCATGCCGGAGAACATCTCGGTCGTGACCTGTCCCGGCCGGATGTGGCCCGGCCAGCGTACCATCGCCGGCACGCGTAACGCGCCCTCCCAGTTGGTGTCCTTCTCCGAGCGGAACGGCGTCGTCGCGGCGTCGGGCCAGCTGAACTGGTTGGGGCCGTTGTCGGTCGTGTAGATGACGATGGTGTTGTCGGCGACGCCCATGTCGTCGAGCGCCTTCAGCAGCTCGCCCACGTCGTCGTCGTGCTCGATCATGCCATCGGCGTAGTCGTTGCCGGGCATGCCGCTTTGCCCCCGCGTCGCCGGACGGATATGGGTGAAGATGTGCATGCGCGTCGTGTTCATCCAGGTGAAGAACGGCGTGCCCGCGTCATGCTGGCGCTTCATGAAATCGATCGCGGCGGCGGTGGTCTCGTCGTCGATCGTCTCCATGCGCCTGGTCGTCAGCGGGCCGGTGTCCTCGACCTCGCCGTCCGCGCTCGCCTTCAGCACGCCGCGCGGCGCGTTGGCCTGGACCCAGGCGGTATCGTTCGACGGCCAGTAGGGCCGTTCCGGCTCCTCCTCGGCGTTGAGATGGTAGAGGTTTCCGAAGAACTCGTCGAAGCCATGCGCCGTGGGCAGGTATTCGTCGCGGTCGCCGAGGTGGTTCTTGCCGAACTGCCCGGTGGCGTAGCCGAGCGGCTTCAGCGCCTGGGCGATCGTGATGTCGCGGTCCTGAAGACCCACGGTCGCGCCGGGAATGCCGACCTTGGTCAGGCCGGTGCGCTTCGGCGTCTGGCCGGTGATGAAGGAAGAGCGGCCGGCGGTGCAACTGTTCTCGGCGTAATAGTCGATGAACCGCATGCCCTGGTCGGCGATCGAGTCGATGTTGGGCGTGCGATAGCCGACGATCCCGTCGCCATAGGCCGAGATGTTGGTCAGGCCGATGTCATCGCCGAAGATGACGAGGATGTTCGGCTTGTCGGTCCGGGGCGTGGGCGCCCCTTGCGCGAGCGCGGGACCGCTCGCCGAGGCGGCCAGAACCGCCCCCAGTCCAAGAAGCTTCAGCATAGCTCGATCCTCTCGTTGCCGCGCGGTACGTTCGGGGGTGTCGTGCTTTGGATATGCGAGGCCCCGCCACCTCGCCCGGCCGGGGCCCCCGGTCGCGACCGATCACCGCGGCCCTCCGAAGGCGTTGAGATCGCAGGCCCGCTCGCGCGCGGGTCCCGGGCGGCGCGGCCATTTCCGCGTCGAGGCCTCGCGATCCGCGCGGGGAGAAGCCCGCCCTCCCTTCGGCCGCGGGAGCCGGGCCGCCGGGGACCGCCAGCGATACTGACCGGATGGATGCTTCGCTTCCCGGCATTTGCCTTCCCCCCTCGGGGCGACCGCTGACCGCTAGCCTGCCTTCAACGGGGGTCGGAGCGATTGGTTCAAGAAAAGGCGATCACGAATGTCCGGGGAAAACGGGCGTTGCCATCGCGCGGCGCGGCCCCGGGTCCCTCCGAGGCGGAAATCCGCGGCGGCGCCCGACGGCGAGACGTCGCCGGCTTGGATTCCGTCGGGCCAGGGGATACGGTTCCGCGTCGCGAGGCTCCCGACGGGGCGCGAAATCCGGCGGCGACGCTCCATTCAGCTTACGGTGAAATTCTTGATCTCGATCGCGGAGCGGATCCACTCGAATTACCCGCACATGACCGGCGCCCTGCAGAAGTTCGCCGATTTCGTCCTCGCCGAACCGGTCAAGGTCGCGCGGATCAGCATCCACGAGGCGGTCAAGGACCTCGACGTATCAGTGGCGTCGGCCAATCGCTTCGCGCGCGCGATCGGCTATTCGGGCTACGCGGAATTCAGGACCGAGCTCATCCGGAGCTTCGAGCCGGCCTTCGATCCCGTCAAGCGCCTCCAGGTCCAGGTTTCGCGCAGTTCGACCAGCCTCGACGTGTTCAAGGCCTCGATGGCCGAGGATATCTCGAACGTGCGGAGCACGATGGACGCGCTCAGCGACGACCGCGCCAATCAGGCGGTCGAGGCGGTCCTGAGCGCCCGGAGCATCGTCGTCTTCGGCCTCGACAACGGCGCGAGCTGCGCCGCGATCCTCTGCAACGAGCTGCAGCGGCTGCGGCGCGGCGTGACCTGCATCGCCAATTACGGCGGCGCGATCGGGGTCGCGCGGCATTTCACCGAGCTGGGCCGCGACGATCTCGCGATCGCCATCGCATTCCCGAACTATATCCGGGACGTCATCCAACTCGCGAGCCTGGCGCGCGCGCGCGGCACCAGGGTACTGGCCATCACCGACAGCCATCAGTCGCCGCTGGCGCCCCTGGCCGACATCAACCTCTTCTGCCGCGCCGAGCGCCAGTTCGGATCGATGTCGAACGCCAGCGCGGTCACGATCATCGAGGCCCTGACCGCCGCGGTCGCCCATCGCACCGAGCGGGCCGTCGAGCTCGCCGAGCAGTATACCGCGCTCGAGCTGCCCTGGCTCGAACGTCCGCGCTGAGGCGGCAGCGCCGGGGAGCGGCGCCCGCGATCCGGCCCCGGGCGCGCGCTGGCTCGCGAATCATCAGAAACTGCCCATTTCTCCGCGCGACCCGGCGCGGCCCTTGTTTTCGCGAGCGTTTTCCCAGGGGGATCTGGCAATAATTTCAGCAATGTAATGCATTGTACAAATATGATCTTTGTGGAAGTCTTCGTGTAACACGATGTTCATCACGGGATGACCGGAGCAGCCGGGACCCGCGGTGAAGGTCGGTCCGCCCGCCCGGGATCGCCATCCCCGACATCATCTTCCCTCTTCCGGAGCGCCTGTCCATGGATCGAAGAACCTTCGTAAAGCTCGGCGCGGCGACGCTCGCGGCGCCGGCGCTCGTCGCATCGCGCGCCCGCGCCGAGGCGCCGAAGCTCGGCACCATCGCCTATCAGCTGGGATGGGTGAAGAACTTCCAGTTCGCCGGTGAGTACATCGCCGACGACAAGGGATATTTCGAGCAGGAGGGAATCGGCGTCGACCTTCTGGCCGGCGGTCCCAGCGTCTCGGCCGAACCGATCGTGATCTCCGGCAAGGCGCTGGTCGGCCAGAACAGCACCGACAACACCGCGAACGCGGTCGCCAAGGGGGCGCCGCTCAAGATCATCGGCACCAACTACCAGAAGTCGCCGTCCTCCATCATCTCGCTCGCCAAGACCCCGATCCTGGAGCCGAAGGATCTCGCCGGAAAGACGGTCGGCATCCAGGCGAACAATCAGGTCGTGTGGAACGCCTTCCTGAAGATCAACGGCGTCGACCCGTCGGCGGTCAACACCGTCCCGGCGCAGCACGACTTCACCCCGCTGGTGTCGGGCGAGATCGACGCGTTCTTCGGCTTCTCGAACGACGATGTCGTGCAGCTGCGCCGTAAGGGGCAGGATGTAGTCTACATGCTGATGGCGGACTTCGGCTATCCGATGTTCAACTGCAACTACCTCGTGACCGAGGACACGCTGGCCGACCCGGAGAAGCGCGCGCAGGTGGTGGCGTTCATGCGGGGCGCGATCCGCGGATGGCAGGACGCCGTCAAGGATCCCGCGCTCTCCGCCCGGCTGACGGTCGAGGTCTACGGCAAGGGCAACGGGCTCGACATGGCGGCGCAGGAGCAATCCGCGGCCGCCACCAACGAGCTCATGGTCACCGCCGATACCGAGCGGCACGGCCTGTTCTGGATGACGGACAAGTCCGTGGACGAGACGATCGCGACGCTCTCCACCGCGGGCATCGTCGCGAAGAAGGATCTCTTCACCAACGAGATCCTCGAGGAAGCCTATCAGGGCAAGACCACGCTCTGATCGTCCCTTCCCCGGGGCGCGAACCTGCTTCGCCCCCGGACCCCGGCCGGCGTTTTCCGGCCTGTCCCTTTCCCGGCGGGCGGCGGCTGGCCGCCCGCGCCCAGGAGACACGCATGACGAAGAACTACCAGAGCGAGGACGTCTGGTCCCGCACCACCACCATCAACGGCCATCCGGTCGACGAGGTCCGCTCCGTCTTCCAGAAGTCGGTCCGGCGCGGCTGGCTCGAGGAGGCCGTCCTGGCCGCCTACGAGCTGCACCAGAGCGGCCTCGAGACCGAGGAACTGCTCTGGCGGCGGATCGAGATCATCGCCACCGAGGAGGTCGGCTTCGGTCTCGTCACCGCCCCCGCGATCATCGAGGCGCTCAACACTCAGCGCCAGCGCTACGCCGATCGCACCGAGCGCTGGATCTACGCCGTTCAGGCGGTCCGGATCATCGTGACCAACAAGAAGGACCGGACCGCGCCGCAGCTCGCGCAATGGGCGATGGAGGTCACCGCGCGGGGCGAGCGCCAGTTCGAGATCCAGGATTTCATGGTCGATTATCACACCCGCCGCGGCGTGGCGATGGGACGCGGCCCGGAGCATTGGTCGAGCGCCGGCGGCGGCGATCTCGAGAACATGCTCGAGGGCATGGATACGAAATATCTCGACTATCTGAACGGGCTGCGCGCCGGCACGCCGGCCTGAACGCGCGGGCGCGGCCTCGTCCCGGGCGCCGCGCCCCCCAACCCCCGCCCCGCCCCCGCGTCGCCGGACCCGACCCAAGGGAGTTGCCCAACGTGACATCCGTGACCGCGCCGCCGGCGGATCCGACGCCCCGCCCCGCCGGGGACGCGGGCGGCATCGTGCTTTACGGGCTCTCCAAGCGATTCTCGCTGCGGGGGCACGACGTCGTCGCCCTGCATGACGCGGACCTGCGGACGCCCGCCGGATCCTTCGTCACGCTGCTGGGCCCCTCGGGCTGCGGCAAGTCGACGATCCTGCGCATCCTGGCCGATCTCGAGACGCCGAGCGATGGCCGCGCGCTCATCCATGGCAAGTCCCCCGCGGTGTCGCGCGCGAACCACGAGATCGGCATCGCCTTCCAGGATGCCTCGCTGCTGCCCTGGCGCTCGGTCGAGAGCAACATTCGCCTGCCGCTGGAGATCAGCGGGACGACCGGCCGCGACGCGGCGATCCGCGACCTGATCGCGCTGGTCGGGCTGCGGGGCTTCGAGAAGGCCCGGCCGGCGCAGCTGTCGGGCGGCATGCGCCAGCGCGTGGCGATCGCCCGCGCGCTTGTCACCGAGCCGAAGGCGCTGCTGCTCGACGAGCCGTTCGGCGCGCTCGACGACATGATGCGCCAGCGGCTCAATCTCGGGCTGCAGCGGATCTGGATGGAGCGCCGCACAACGACCGTGCTGGTGACCCATTCGATCTCCGAGGCGGTCTTCCTCTCCGACACCGTCGCCGTTATGTCCGCGCGGCCCGGGCGGATCGTCGCGACCCTGCCGGTCGGCCTGCCGCGCCCGCGCACGCCGGAGATGACGCGGACGCCGGAATTCCACCACCTCTGCGACATGTTCGGCGAACTCCTGTTCGGGGCGAAGGACGACGAGCCGGAGGGCGCGCCATGACCGGGGCGCCGCGTCGCGCGGCCCTGTGGATCCGGGCGCTCGACTGGTCGGGCTTCGCCTCTGGCGCGGCCGGGCTTCTCGCGCTGCTCCTGCTCTGGGAGCTCGCCGTCGATTTCGTCTCCTCGGGCAACGGCACGATTCCGTCGCCGCTCGGCATCGCGCGGCAGATGCGCGCCGACGGGCTCGCCTTCTACGCCGAGGCGGCGTCCCACACGGTCTCGGCGGCCGCGCGGGGCTGGCTCTGGGGCAACGGGCTCGCGATCGCGCTGGCGCTGGTCGCCGTCGCCATTCCCTTTCTCGAGCGGCCGATCCTCCAGCTCGGCGTCGTATCCTATTGCCTGCCCATCGTCGCGATCGGGCCCCTGATGATGATCCTGTTCTCGGGCGACACGCCGAAGGTGGTCCTGGCGGCGCTGTCGGTCTTCTTCACCACGCTGATCGGGACGGTGACCGGGTTGCGCCATGTGGACCGCGCCATGCTCGACCTCGTGCACGGGTTCGGCGGAGGAACCTGGAGCAAGCTCTTCAAGGTGCGCCTGATCGCCGCCCTGCCCCACCTCTTCGCCGCCCTTCGCGTCGCGGCGCCCGCGGCCATCCTGGGGGCGATCGTCGGCGAATACATGGGGGGCACCGAAACCGGACTCGGGCTCATGCTCGTCAATTCGCAGCAGGGGATGGAGATCGCGCGGACCTGGGCGATCGCGGTCGTGGCCAGCCTCCTCGCCGCCGCCGCCTATCTCGCGACCAGCCTCGTCGCCCGGCTGATGACGCCCTGGTCGCGCGAGATTTCGATCGACATCGGCGCCGTCCACGCGGCGCCGGGCAAGCCCGGCGGGTGGCTCCTGGCGATCGCCTCGGCCATCGGCTCGCTCGCGCTCGTGCTGTTCGTCTGGTGGGCGCTGCTGCGGGGCTTCTCGGTGCCGCCCTTCTTCGGCAAGGGCCCGGTGGAGGTGTGGAACTATCTGGTCGACCCGCTGACCGGGGCCCAGAACCGCGCCGCGCTGGCGCGCGAGGCGGTGATCACGATCCGGGACAGCGCCACCGGCCTCGTCATCGGAAGCCTCGCGGCGGTCCTGGTGGCGGTGGCCTTCAACCTCTGGGGCGGCGTGGAGACCGCCTTCATGGGCGTCGCGATCGCCCTGCGCTCGGTGCCGCTCGTCGCCATGGCGCCGCTGGTGACGCTGGTCTTCGGCCGCAACATGATGGCCGTCGTGATGATCGGCGCGATCGTCACCTTCTTCCCGACGCTCGTGAACGTGACGCTGGCGCTCGCCCAGACGCCGGCGCGGTCACGCGACCTGATGCGGGTGTTCGGCGCGTCCCGGTTGAAGACCTTGATGGCGGTGCAGGTTCCGAGCGCCCTGCCCGCGCTGTTCACCTCGCTGCGCGTCGCCGCGCCGCTGGCGATCACCGGCGCGCTGCTCGCGGCCTGGCTCGCGACCGGCAAGGGTCTCGGCTACGGGATCGTCACCACGGCCGCCGTCTCGGATTACGAGGGGTTGTGGGCCCGCGTCGCGCTGACCACGGCCTTCTCGATCCTGCTCTACGCGCTCATCGGGCTGGTGGAGCGGATCGTCCTCCGAGCCTATGCCAGCTAGGCGCCAAGCTCCCTCCGCGCGGCCCCGCCGCGCCGGTTCCTCCCTTCCAGGTGCAGATTAATGGACTATCGCAAACTCGGCCATTCCGACCTCGAGGCATCGGTCCTCAGCTTCGGGACGGCGACGTTCGGGGGCGGAACCCCCTTCTTCAAGGCCTGGGGCGAGACCGGCGTCGCCGAGGCGACCCGCCTCGTCGACATCGCGCGCGACGCCGGCGTCAACCTCTTCGACACGGCCGATCAGTATTCCGACGGCCTGTCGGAGACGATCCTCGGCCGCGCGATCGCCGGCCGGCGCGGGGATCTCCTCATCGCCACCAAGGCGGCGGGACGGACGGGCCCGGGCGACGACGACATCGGGACCTCGCGCAAGCACCTGATCGCCGCCTGCGAGGCGAGCCTGAGGCGGCTCGGAACCGACGTCATCGACCTCTATCAGATGCACTGGTTCGACGGGCTGACCCCGGTGGAGGAAACCCTCCGCGGGCTCGGCGATCTGGTGGCGGCCGGCAAGGTTCGCTACGTCGGATGCTCCAACTTCTCCGGATGGCACCTGATGAAGTCGCTCGCCCTCGCGGGCGAGCATGATCTGCCGCGCTACGTCACGCACCAGGCGCATTATTCGCTGCTCTCGCGCGAATACGAATGGGAGCTCATGCCGCTCGCGCATGACCAGGGCCTGAGCACGCTGGTCTACAGCGCGCTTTCCGGCGGCAAGCTGTCCGGGCGGATCCGGCGCGGGCGAGAGGCGCCCGAAGGCAGCCGGACCGCGCGGCTCAAGGCCCGCGTCGAGGACGAGATGCCCGCCGCCCAGTTCTTCGACCTCATGGACGTCCTCGACACCGTCGCGGCGGAAGTCGGCTCGGGCGTGGCGCAGGTCGCGATGAACTGGATCCTGCATCGCCCCACGGTCGGGTCGGTCATCCTGGGCGCCCGCGACGAGGCGCAGCTGGTCGAGAATCTGCGCGTGCTGGATTTCCGCCTGTCCGACGATCAGGTCCTGCGCCTCGACCGCGCCAGCGCGCGCCGGCCGATCTACCCCTACTGGCACCAGCGCGAGCTCACCAGCGAGCGCAACCCCACGCCGACGCGCTGAGCCGTCGCCTCGCCTCTAGTTTATTCTCCCCGTACCGAGCCACCGATGAAAACCACGCCCGTCACCCCCGCGGATCTGACCGCCTCGATCATTTCCCTTCCCCCCATCGCCCGGCACCCCGACGGGACGATCAATACCGCTGAGAGCCGCGGGATCGTCGACTGGCTGGCATCGGCCGGGGTCGGCGCCTTCATGTATGGCGGCATCGCCAATCTCTTCAACGCGCGGCTGAGCGAATACGGCGCGGTTCTCGACCTGATCGAGACCGTGGCCCCCTCGGACGACGCCTGGATGGTGCCCGCGATCGGCGGCGATTTCGGCAAGGCGATCGATCAGGTCGCGATCCTGCGGGAGCGCGATTTCCCGACCGCGATCCTGCTGCCCTTCTGGCTCGTGCAATCGGGGGGCGTGGCGACCGGCATCCGCAAGCTCGCCGACGCGCTCGGCAAGCCGCTGATGGTCTTCTTCAAGGCCCTCGACTATCTGACGCCCCGCGACATCGCGGCCCTCCTCGCGGACGGCGCCCTCTGCGGCGTCGAATATGGCGTCGCGCCGGACGAGGACGGCCAGTCGCCGCACCTGAGCGGGCTTCTCGATCTCGTCGGTTCGGCCGAGCGCCTGATCGACGGCGCGGGCGAGCTGACCATCGTCGAGAGCTCCAGGCACGGCATCAAGGGCTACACATCCGGATCCGGCCTCCTGGCGCCCCATCTGTCTATGGCTCTGCTCGAGGCCGTCCGGCGGGAAGACCGCGCCGCCATCGCCGCGCTCAGCCGGCCTTTCGCCGCCTTCGACGCCGTCCGCGCCCTCCATTCGGCGATCCCGGTGGTGCATGACGCGGTCCGCCTGATCGGCATCGCCGATACCGGCCCCATCGGCCCGTTCTTCGAGACCGCGCGGGATCCCCTGGTCGTGGCCGAGATCGCCGGCGTCGCCGCCGAACTCCTGCGCGCGAACAGGGCCTTCATGCCGGAGGCCGCGTCCCCCGGGCGGGTCGGGCCGGCCGGCCGGTAGCGCCGTCCGCGGCGTCATCGCGCCAAGTCGGCGTCGGGATCGGCCGCCGCGGCGATGGGCCGCCAGGCGACATGGTGAACCCGCGGAACCGCGCCTCCGGGGAGTGTCGCGGCTTGATGCATGAAGGCACGAGTTCCATCTTGATAGCGTTGCCATCAATGAGTCGGACGTGCCATCGGATGCCCGCTGTCACCATTCGCAACCTGTCCGATGAGGCGCACCGCGCCCTCAAGGTGCGCGCGGCCCAGAATGGCCGCAGCACCGAGGCCGAGATCAGGGACATCCTGGAGGAGGCGGTGCGTCCCGCCCACCGTCCGCGCATCGGCTCGGCCATGGCCGCGTTGAGCCGGGACGCCGGGTTGACCAACGCCGATGTCGAGACTCTGGACCGGAACTGCGATCGGGCGCCCGCCCCGCCCATGAGCCCTGAATGATCGTTCTGTACACGAATGTCGTTTCCGAGGCGATGAAGCCGGATCCGGCTCCCGCCGTGCGCGACTGGCTGGACGAGCAGGCCGCCGAAACCCTCTACCTTTCCAGCGTGACCTTCGCGGAACTGCTGTTCGGCATCGGCGCGCTGCCGGACGGCCGGCGCAAGCGGAAGCTCGCCACCATCCTCGACGGGCTCCAGGCGCCCCGCGTGGCCACGAAGGCGGAGATGGAACGGCACCGGCTCGAAAAGCGGCGACGGACCGGTTCCGATCGCCGGGCCGACGATTATTCCGAGGTCGTCGCCCCCGGCGGCGACTCGAACGATGGCGTCCCGGCGTCGTCGATCGCGTCGGCGGCGTCGGCGAAGAATCCCGAGATGACGCGGCAGGCCGGGGAGAAATAGCCGCTGCCCCGGTGCAGCACGGCGAAGGCCCGGCGGTAGGTCGTCTCGGGGAAAGGCAGCTCGATCAGGCCGGAGGTCGCGCCGCGCCCGATCCTGCGCCGCGAGGTGAAGCTCAAGAGGTCGGTGCCGCGGATCAGCCTCGGCATCAGCGTCAGCGAATTGACCTCGACCTTCGCGGTCGGCGGCGCGACTCCCGCCGCCTCGAAGGCGCGCTCGAGCCAGCGGCGCAGCGCGACCGAGGACGGCGGCAGCACCCAGTCGTAGCGCGCGAGATCGGCGAGCCGCCGCGGTCCCCTGGCGAGAGGGTGCCCCTCGCTCGCGACCACCACGACCTGATCCTCGAGGATCGGGGCGCAGACGAATTCGTCGTCCTCGATCGCCGGACTCACCAGGAGGTCGAGCCGGTCCTCGCGCAGGGCGTCGCGCAGGAAATCGCCCATGCCCACCATGAGCTCCAGCGTGATCCCCGGCGTCTCGCGCCGCGCGCGGCGGATCACCTCGGGCAGCAGCGTCTCGGTCGCGGTCGCGGCGGCGCCGATCCGGACATGGCCGCTGGTGCCGAGCGCGTGCTCGCGGATCTCGCGCTGCACGCCGGCCATGTCGTGCAGCAGGCTTTTCGCGCGCCGGATCAGGATCTCGCCGACCTCGGTCGGGACGAGCTGGCGCCCGCGCCGCTCGAAGAGCACGACGCCGAGCTCCGCCTCCAGCCGGTCGATGCATTTGGTCAGCGCGGGCTGGGTGACATGGACCTGCGCCGAGGCGAGGCCGAGATTTCCGGTCTGGCCGATGGCGACCAGGTAGCGGAAGTCACGCTCGTTCATGAAACATTCCCGATGGCTATCAATTCCTGAATTTTATCCATTGGACGGCATCGATCGCGCAAGCCCATAAACGTCCCGACAACGGGAGCCGCAGATCCATGAGCCACAAGATCCTCGTCACCGCCCCTTCCCTGGCCCCGAGCGGGCTGGCGGCCCTGCGCCGCCGGGGCTGCGACATCCGCTTCGTCGAGGATCTCGGCGACGTCGCGGGCCTCGCCCGCGTGCTGGCGACCGAGCCGATCGACGCGGTCATCTCGCGGACCATGCCGATCGACGCCGCGATGCTGCGCGCCTGCCCGAGCCTCAAGGTCATCTCCAAGCACGGGACCGGGGTGAGCAACATCGACGTGGACGCCGCGAGCGCCGAGGGCGTCGCGGTCTTCTCGACCCCGGGCGCTAACGCGGCGGCGGTGGCGGAATTCACCATCGGCCTCATGATCGCCGCGATCCGCCGCCTGCCCCGCTTCGACCGCTCGGTCCGCGCGGGATCCTGGGCGCGGCAGGGCGACGGCGGCGAGCTCGGCGGCCGCACGCTCGGCCTCGTCGGCTTCGGCCGGATCGCGCGGCAGGTCGCCCGCGTCGCCCGCGCCCTCGACATGCGCGTGGTGGTCAGCGACCCCTATATCGACCTCGCCCGGGTCGCGGGCCAGGGCGTCGAATTCTATCCCTCGCTCGCCGCGATGCTGCCCGAATGCGCGGTGCTGAGCCTGCACTGCCCGGCGACCCGCGGCGCGCCGCCGCTGCTCGACGCCGAGATGCTGTCGCTGCTGCCGCGCGGCGCGGTGGTGGTGAACACGGCGCGCGGCGAGCTGATCGACGAGGCGGCGCTGGCGGCGGCGCTCGCCTCGGGCGCGCTCGGCGCCGCGGGGCTCGACACCTTCGCCGCCGAACCGCTCGGCGCCTCGCCGCTCCGCGCGATCGAGACCGCCGTGCTGACCCCGCATGTCGCGGGCTCGACCACAGACGCGCTCGCCAAGATGGCCGAGGGCGCGGCGGCGAACGTGCTCGACTATCTCGCGGCGCTCGAGGCCGGACCGGCGGCGCTCGCCGCGCTGCGCGAGCGCTGCCTCAATCCCGAGATCTTCGCCCGCGCGCCGCGCGGCGCGGGCCGATCCGACGCGGGCCAGGCCATGGCCTGACCCGCCGCCATCCACCACAATCAAGCAACAAGCCTGGGAGGTATACTAGACATGACACCGCGTTCTCTTTGCCTGGCGGCGCTGCTCGCCTCGGCCGGCGCGCTCGCGACGCTCCCCGCCGCGGCGGAGGAAATCCGGATCGCGAGCGGGATCGGCATCCTCTTCGCGCCGATCCACGTGATGAAGGAGGCCGGGCTGCTCGAGAAGCACGCCGAGGCCGCGGGCCTCGATCTCGAGCTCGAGACGCTGAGCTTCCCCTCCGGCAGCGCGGTCACCGACGCGCTCCTCTCGGGCAACGTCGACATCGTCACCGCGGGCCTCTCGAACGCGCTGCTGCTCTGGTCGCGCTCACGCGAGGACGTGAAGTCGATCGCGGCGGTCAGCGGCACCAAGAGCGTGCTCGTCACCAAGGATCCCGACGTCAGGACGCTGGCCGACTACAAGGACACCAACCGGATCTCGGTCACCTCGCTCAAGATCTCGAACCAGGCGATCTATCTCGCCATGGCGCTCGACGCCGAGTTCGGCGACCCGGAGAAGTTCGACCCGATGATGGTCCAGCTCGGCTTCACCGACGCGGTCCAGGCGATGACGAACCCGAACGGCCCGATCGACAGCATGTTCGCCGGCCCGCCCTACTACCAGGCGCTGTTGAAGCAGCCGGGGATGCATCCGGTGCTGACCACGCTCGACGTCGCGGGACCGACCACCAACCTGCTCGCCTTCACCACCACCGCCTATCACGACGCGCATCCCCGCGAGATCGAGGTCTTCCTCGCCGCGCTGGCCGAGGCGCAGGAGATGATCAACGATCAGCCGCTCGAGGCCGCGAAGCTCTATCTCGAATCCACCGGCGAGAAGTTCACCCCGGAGGAGCTGGCCGCGATGTTCGAGGAGGAGGGCAACGTCTTCCAGTCGCTGCCGCTCGGCGTGCACCAGACGGCCGCCTTCATGGCCAAGACCGGCATGATCCATCGCGAGCCCGCGAGCTGGCGCGAGTTCTTCTTCGACGACATCGCCACGCGGACCGGCGCCGATCTCGCCAACTGAGCCGAGGCGCTCAAGCTCAGGAGACCCCCGTGAACATGATGCTCTCCCCCGACCGCGACGACGGCGCCGAGGAGACGGCGGTGAAGCCGATCCTCGACGTCGACGGCGTCACGCTGCAATACGTGGCGGCGAAACTCTCGGTTCTCGCGACCTATCAGGTCAGCGCCCGCATCTACGAGGGGGACCGCTTCGTCCTCCTCGGCCCCTCGGGCTGCGGCAAGTCCACTCTTCTGAAGGCGATCGGCGGCTTCCACAAGCCGGCCGAGGGCGAGATCCGGCTGCGCGGCCGCAAGGTCAGCGAGCCCGGGCCGGACCGGATGATGGTGTTTCAGGAGTTCGACCAGCTCCTGCCCTGGCAGAGTGTGCTGCGCAACGTGATGTTCCCGCTCATCACCACGGGGCGGATGTCGCGAAGGGAGGCGGAGGACCGCGCCCGCGCCTATCTCGCCAAGGTCAACCTCACCAAATTCGCCGACAACTACCCGCACCAGCTCTCGGGCGGGATGAAGCAGCGCGTCGCGATCGCGCGCGGCATGGCGATGGAGCCCGACATCCTGCTGATGGACGAGCCCTTCGCCGCGCTCGACGCGCTCACCCGCGCCAAGATGCAGGACGAGCTGCTGGAGCTCTGGGACGACACGCATTTCACCGTGCTCTTCGTCACGCATTCGATCGCCGAGGCGATCAAGATCGGCAGCCGGATCATGCTGCTCTCGCCGCATCCCGGGCAGGTGAAGGCCGAGCTCAACGGCCTGCCCCGCGCCGACTTCGGCGGTCCCCGCGCCAAGGAGCTCGAGCGCGAGATCCACGACATGCTTTTCGCTCACCGCGTCGAACCCGAGGAGGCCACCCATGGCTGACGGCGCCTTTCATCCCGCGATCGGCCAGCCGCGCGGCGCCGGCCGCGGCGTCGCCACCCCGCCGGTCCGGCCCGAGATCCATGCCGAACCGAAGCCCGCGAGCCAGTTCGGCCTCGTCGAGCGTCCGCTCTCGGCCTGGGAGATCGCCTCGGGCTCGCCCGCGCTGCGCAAGGTGATGATCCTCGCGGGCCTCGCGCTGGTCTGGGAGATCTACGGCCGGAGCGTCGGCAATCCGCTGCTCTTCCCGACCTTCGGCGAGACCGTCGCCGCGCTCTTCCAGGGCATCGCGAGCGGCGAGCTCGTCGCCCGGGTCTGGGCCTCGCTCCAGGTGCTCGTGATCGGCTATGCGATCGGCATCGCTCTCGCCGGGATCCTGACCGTGCTCGCGATCGGCACCCGGCTCGGCGCCGATCTGATGGTGACGCTGAGCGCGATGTTCAGCCCGCTGCCGGCGATCGCGCTCCTGCCGCTCGCGCTCATCTGGTTCGGCCTCGGCAACGCCAGCCTCGTCTTCGTGCTGGTCCATTCCGTGCTCTGGGCCGTGGCGCTCAACACCTTCTCGGGCTTCCGCGCCACCTCGAAGACCCTGCGCATGGTCGGGCAGAATTACGGCCTGCGCGGCTGGCGGTTCGTCTCGAAGATCCTGATCCCCGCCGCGCTGCCCAGCATCGTCACCGGCCTCAAGATCGGCTGGGCCTTCGCCTGGCGCACGCTGATCGCCGCCGAGATGGTCTTCGGCGTCTCCTCGGGCAGCGGCGGGCTCGGCTGGTTCATCTTCCAGAGCAAGAACATGCTCGACATCCCCTCCGTCTTCGCCGGTCTCCTGACCGTCATCATCATCGGCCTCGTGGTCGAGGGCGTGCTCTTCAAGGCGCTCGAGGACCGCACCATCCGCCGCTGGGCGATGGAGCACTGAGCCCCATCCCACGGACATGACAAGGAAAATTCCATGAACACCGCCCTGAAGCCCTCCGATGTCGCCGGCGCCAGCCCCGAAGTGATCGAGACCGTCGCCGCCTATTTCCGCTCCGAGCACTGGAAGCGCGCGATCGATGTGCTGAGCATCGCGAGCGAACCGGTCTACCACGCCCATGTCTATATCGAGACCCAGATCCACCCGATGAGTCTCGAGGAGGTGGTGAAGGGCTATTTCGCCAAGACCGGCCGCCCGGTGCATCGCAAGATCGAGATCTTCACCTCGGGCCAGGTCGCCGACGCGGGCTCGATCCACGGCATCGAGCCGCGCGGGATGCCGCACTTCGACCTGCTGTGGAAATATTCCCCCGACGCGCTGATCAAGGCGTCGCCGAGGGCCGAGAACGTCGAATACTGGGGCAAGTCCTACATGGACGCCTTCCTCGCGCGTTATCCCTTCGCGACCGAGCTGACCCCGGAAGCCGAGGCGGAGGTCGAGGCCTATTTCGCCGGCCCCGCTTGGGCGAAGTACTGCGAGCTGAACGAGCATCCCGACGTCGTGCACATCCACGCCAACGTCGAGACCAGCCTGCATCCCGACCTGATCCGCGCCGCGGCGCTCAAGGCCATGGCGGCGCGCGGCTGGGACATCGAGGAGGCGGTGCCCGTGGCGTTCCAGATGCGCGGCCAGATGCATGGCAAGATCGTCTTCATCGGCAACACGCCGGAGAAGATCTTCGACATCGCCTGGGCCTTCAACCCGACCGTCGCGCTGATCCCGAGCACACGCTACTGGCTCACCACCGAGAACCCGACTTACGACGCGCGCACCATGGCGGAGCTGCCGCTCCTCCTGAAGCGCGACCCCTACCGCCTGCTCTCGCTCGCCGAGATCGAGGCGATCGTGGAGGCGATCTGATGCTCGACCAGAACCAGCCCGCCCGGCATTTCGACTCCGCCGCCGGCACGACCGGCCGGGTGATCGCCGCCCGGATCCATCCCGACCGCGACGTGCTGGCCTCGATCGCGGAGATCTGCCTCGCGCATGGCGTGACCTGCGGCCAGCTCGCCACCACCATCGGCAGCTTCCGCCGGCTCGCGATGCACTACGTCGACCGCGTCGAGCCGACGCCCGAGGAGGGTTATACCAGGCAGCTGATCCTCGAGGGCCCGTTCAGCCTGATCGCCGGCCAGGGCCTCGTCTCGCCGGGCGACACGCCCGGCACGCTCAACATCCACTACCACGCGGTGGCGAGCGGCAAGGACAACAAGTTCTACGGCGGCCATATCGAGCCCGGCACCATCACGCTGACCACGCTCGACCTCTTCATCACCGAGATCGAGGGGATCGACATCCTGCGCGGCCGCGACCCGGAGACGGGCGTGATCGTCACCACCATCCGGCCCTCCGCGAGTTGAGACCCGTCATGAAAGTCTTCATCACCCAGCCGCTGGAACAGGAAGCGGTCGACATGCTGGAAGCGGCGGGCATCGAGGTGACCTGCTCCGGCGTCAGCCGCCCGCTGACCCGCGCCGAGTTCCTCGACGGCATCCGCGACGCCGACGGCGCGATCTTCGTCTGGCACACCGAGCAACTCGACGCCGAGGCGATGGACCAGGCGCCGAAGCTCCGCATCGCCGCCCGCCGCGGCGTCGGCTACGAGAACTTCGACCTCGAGGAGGCGAAGAAGCGCGGCATCCACGTTACCGTGACGCCGGTCCATACCCATACCATCGCCGACCTCACCTTCGGCCTGATGATCAACGCGGCGCGCAAGCTGCATCTCGCCGACAATTTCGTGCGGACCGGCCAGTGGACCGAGGCCGGCACCTGGGTGGCGCAGCGCTTCATGGGCTTCGACGTCTCCTACAAGACGCTCGGCGTGATCGGCCTCGGCAAGATCGGCAAGCACATGGCCAAGCGCGGCACCGGCTTCGACATGGAGATCCTCTACAACGATCCCGTGCGCCAGCCCGAGGCCGAGGCGGAGCTCGGCGCCACCTGGGTGCCGCTCGACGAGCTCTACGCCCGGTCGGACTTCATCACCGTGAACTGCGCGCTGACCGAGAGCTCGCGCCACATGATCGGCCGCGAGGCGATCGCCAAGATGAAGGACACCGCCGTCATCGTGGTCTCGGCGCGCGGCGGCATCGTCGACGAGGTGGCGCTCTACGAGGCGCTGACCACCGGCAAGCTCGGCGCCGCCGGCCTCGACGTCTTCGAGGAGGAACCGGTCGATCCGAACAATCCGCTCCTGAAGCTCGAGAACGTCGCGCTGTCGCCGCATCTCGGCACCAGCGTGCAGGAAACCCGGGTGCGGATGGCGACGACCGCCGCCGCCGATGTGATCCGCGTCCTGAAGGCGGAGGCGCCCGCCTATCCGCTCTTCAAGCTCAGCGCCTGAGGGAGGGAGCCATGGAAGGCAATCGCATCAAGCAAGGCTTCACCCGCGTCGGGCGTGACCTCGTGCAGCGCTACCTGCCGCTTCCGGTCGCGAACGTGAGCGACGTCATGTCCCGCATGACCGCCGGCGGCCCGCGCCTGCGGCCGATGCACCGCGCGGGCAAGCTCTGCGGCCCGGCGCTCACCGTCAAGAGCCGGCCCGGCGACAACCTGATGCTGCACAAGGCGATCGACCTCGCGGAGCCCGGCGACGTGATCGTCTGCGACGCCGGCGGCGAGGTGACGAACGCGCTGATGGGCGAGCTCATGCTGGCCCATGCGATCCGGCGCGGCGTCGGGGGTTTCGTCCTCAACGGCGCGATCCGCGACGTGGAGGCGTTCCAGACGCGCAACCTGCCGGTCTACGCGCTCGGGGTGACGCATCGCGGGCCCTACAAGGACGGCCCCGGCGAGATCGGCTTCCCGGTCAGCCTCGACGGCATGGTGATCGCCCCCGGCGACCTCGTGCTCGGCGACGCGGATGGCGTGCTCTGCGTGCCGCGCGCCGAGGCCGAGGCGATCCTGCTGCGCGCCCGGGGCAAGCAGGAGGCCGAGGAGCGGCAGATGGCCGAGACCGAGGCGGGGACCGTCGATCGTTCCTGGATCGACCGCGTGCTCGCGCAGAAAGCCTGCGCGGTGCTCGACTGACCGCGACGGTCACGCGGGGATCGCGCGCGCTTGCCGGGCGGCCGACGACACCGGGGGGCGCCTCGTGGTCGGAGCCGCCCGGATCTCCGGGACGGCCTCTCCGTCATCGTCCGTCCGTCGTGCCGGACGGCGGGAGCCGGCGCGCCGCGCCGCGTCGCGGCGCCGGCCGGGGGGCGTTCGGGGGGTTCCGGGGAAGATGTTGACTTCGCCAGACTTCGGACCGACGATCGCGGCTTGCAACGACGAGTGGATCCGCTGTGCTGAACACACTTGCTACGAGCTTCACGGGTCTTGAGTTTGTCAATCCCTTCGTGCTGGCATCCGCGCCGCCGACGGAAAGCAAAGACAAGATCATGAGGGCCTTCGAGGCCGGATGGGGCGGGGTCGTCACCAAGACGATCGGGCTGCACCCGGTCGAAAACGTCGCCGGCCCCAAGACGATCTTTCAGCGCGCGAGCGAAGCGAAGCCCTATGTTTCGCGCGTGAAGCGTCCGGACACCGTTTCCCATTCCTCCTGGAACTGGGAGCTGATCTCCGATCAGCCGCTCGACCTGTGGCTTCCCGACCTCGCGGAGATCAAGGGCCGATACCCGGACCGGATGCTCATCGCCTCGATCATGGCCGGCGCCGGCAATGACGAAGAGATGGATCATTGGCGCAAGCTCGCGACCGCCGTCGTCGACGCGGGAAGCGACGCGATCGAGCTGAACCTGTCATGCCCCCACATGGACCGGAAGGACATGGGGGCGAACATCGCCAATGACGAAGACATCATCCGGTCGATCCTGAAAGCCGTGACCGGCGCGGTGAGCGTCCCGATCTGGGTCAAGCTGACGCCATCCACGTCGACGCTCGTCGACGCGGCCGCGGCCGCCTACGCGGCTGGCGCCTCGTCGATCTCGCTTTGCAACACGTTCCCCTCCATGCCTCTGATGGATCCGGAAACCTTCAAGTTCGAGGTCGAGGTCGATGGCCTCGTCACTTCCGGCGGTCAGGGCGGCCTGGCCATCCTGAACCAGGCGCTGCAGCGCGTGTCGGATATTTCGCGCGCCTTTCCGGACAAGGCGGTTTCCGGCATCGGCGGGATAAGAGGCTTCCACGAGGCTTTCAATTTCATCGTCCACGGGGCCGGAAACCTGCAGGTTTGCACGGCGGCGATGGAGGAAAAAGGCAGCGGTGGCATCGGCATCAAGCTCATCCAGGAGCTGACGACGGATCTGAGCGACTATCTGCGGCGCAAGGGATTTTCATCGATCGAGGCATTTCGCGGCGTCGCGCGCGAAAGGATCGTCGAGCATTCCCAGATCCGCAGGAAGAGCGAGGCCTATAACGGCGGCTACGGGATCCCGGCCTGAACCGGCCGACGCTCGATGACCGTCGAACCCTTCTGAGCCCGCGCCGCCGAGGCGGACTTCCCGGGACGTGGCGCGTTCGGCGCGTCGCGCCGTCGCCACGCCGGAGCGGTTATCCCGCCAGGACCGGTCCCCGCTGACCCGCGATCGGCAAGGCGGGGCGATCGGATGCCGCGACCATGCCGCGCCAGCGCGCCGCGTAGCCGCGCAACGCGCCGGTGTCGCGCGCCGACGCCGGTTCCGGCGCCGCATCCTGGACGCCGCCCGCGAGCAGCGCCGCGCCGACCGCCGTGCCGGTGGCGCCGCCCGAGGAAGCGAGGACCGGGCGGCCGGCTGCGGCCTCCAGCATATCGAGGAAATCGGCGTTCGCGGCGAAGGGCCCCTCGACCACGATCGGGCCGGCGGCGCCGAGCAGCGACAACGATTCCGCCGTCACCAGCGCGAGATAGAAGGCGAGCGCCACGGCGGTCTCGCCGTCGCTCCCCGGCGGTTCGGTCCAGCCGCCCTCGCGGCCCCGGAACGGGCCCGAGCCGGGCTCGACCGCCGGAAGCAGCATGAGGCCGCGCGCCAGCACCCGGGCGCGGTGCTCCGGGGTCGGGACGAGAGCGCGGCCGGCGCGGATGATCTCGTATTCGCGTCCGCCCATGAACCGCGCCGACGGCGTCGGATCGCCGAGGCCGTTGACGTTGACCAGCAGGTCGCGCCCGGGATCGAGCGCGCGCGGTTCGGCGCCGATCGCCATCGCGATCACCCAGGTGCCGGTCGAGACCACCGCGAAGGGCCCGCTCCGCCGCCGCAGATGCGCGTAGAGCGAGGCGTTGGAATCGTGGATCCCGCAGAGGACCGGCGTCGCCGGCGGCAGCCCGGTGCGCGCCGCGATCTCGGGGCGGAGCGGCCCCAGCGGCTCGCCGGCGCGGCGCAGCGGCGGCATCAGCCGGCGCCAGCCCATCGCGTCGACCAGCGGCGAGAAATCCCCCGCCCAGGGGTTCCAGAGATCGGTGTGGCAGCCGAGCGAGGTCGCCTCCACCGCCGGAACGCCGCAAAGCCGCATCGCCCAGTATTCGGGATAGGTGAGGATATGCGCCGCCCGCCCCGTCTCTTCCGGGAATGCGCCGAACAGCCAGTGGAGCTGCGCGCCGAGGTTGAGACCGGCGCCGAGCCGGGGCGAGCCGGTCAGCGCGAAATCGGGCCGCAGCGCGTCGTAGTCGCTGGGCGGCAGCGGGTGCTCGTAGTCGAGGATCGGCAGGACCAGCCCGCCGTCCGCGTCCACCAGCGCGGCGGTCGCGCCATGCGTGGTGATCGCGATCGCCCCGACCGGCCAGTCGGCGCCGAGCTCGGCCAGCGCGGCGAGAAGGAAGGCCCAGTGCGCCTCGGTGTCGTAGCGCGGGTAAGGCGCGCCGCCGAGCACGCCGTTCGGCATCCGCCGCTCGGCGACCTCGCGCTCGGCCGCGAGATCCACCACCGCGACCTTCACATTGGTCTTGCCGAAGTCGATCACCGCGACATGGGAGGGGGTCATCGGCTCAATCCAGCTGGAACATGGGGGCGAGCGCCACCGCCACCGGCGCGCCATCGGGGCCCGCGTCCATGATGTCGGCCATGTGATCCCACCAGCGCCGCATCACCGGCTCGAGCGGCAGCCGGTCCATGCCGTGCTCCCCGGCGCGGATCAGCGTGGCGAAGAGCGCGCCGGTCTCGGGGTCGAGCCAGATCGAATAATCCGAGATCCCCGCCCCCTTCAGCAGCGCGACCAGCTCGGGCCAGATCGCGTCGTGGCGCGCGCGGTACTCGGCCTCCCGCCCCGGATGGAGGCGCATGCGGAAGGCGATCCGTTCGCTCATCGCCGGACCTTCTCGTAGAGCCGGGGCGCCGCGATCACGATGATCAGCAAGAGGCCGATGAAGATCGACATCACGATGCCCGGCACGTTCAGGAGCCCGAGCCCGAAGGTCACCATGCCCATGATCAGCGCCGCCATCACCACGCCGAAGATCGAGCCCGAGCCGCCGAGGATCGAGACGCCCCCGAGCACGACCATCGTCACCACCTCGAGCTCCATGCCCGCGCCGATCGAGGGCCGGGTGGAACCGAGCCGCGAGGTGAGGCAGATCGCGGCGATGCCCGACAGGAGCCCGGTGAGCAGGAAGAGCGTCATCTTGATCCGCTCGACCTTCACCCCCGAGAAGCGCGCGGCGGTGGCGTTGTTGCCGATCGCATAGACCCGGCGCCCGAAGGTGGTCCGGTGCAGGGCGACGCCGAAGACGAGCGCGAGAAGGACAAAGAGCGCCAGCTCGAAGGTGATGACCCAGGCGACGTAGCCCTGGCCGAAATAGGCGAAGCTGTCCGGATAGCCCGAGAAGGCCTGATCGCCGAGCACGATGTAGGAGATGCCGCGGAAGAGGCTCATCGTGCCGATCGTGACCACGATCGACGGCAGCCCGAAGCGGGTGACGAGCGTGCCGTTGAAGGCGCCGCAGAGGAGCCCGACACCGATCCCGATCGCGACCAGCCCCGGCGTGCCGACACCGGCCTGCGCCGCGAAGCCCATCGCGGTCGAGGCGAGCGCGACGATCGCCGCGACCGAGAGGTCGATCTCGCCCGAGATGATCAGGAGCGCCATGGCGAAGGCGATCATCGCCTTCTCGGTGAAGTTGAAGCTCGCGTCCGACAGGTTCCAGGGGTCGAGGAAATAGGGCGAGGCGAAGGCGTTGGCGACGAAGATCAGCGTCGCCACGACGACGAGCAGCGCCTCCCAGGAGCGCAGGATCCGCTGCCACCGGGTGGTGAGCCGGTCCGGGATCGCCCGGGCCGCGGCGGCGCGCGGGGTGAGGGTCGCGGAGGTCATGCGCTCGCTCCTTCGGCGGATTTCAGGATGACGCGGCCGGCGCGGCGCTCGGCTCTCGCGTTGAAGGCGACGGCGGCGAGGATCGCGAGGCCCGAGATCGCCATCTGCCAGAAGGGCGAGATCCCGGCGACGGGCAGCGCGTTCTTGATGACGCCGAGGAAGAGCGCGCCCAAGACCGCGCCGCCGACCGAGCCGATGCCGCCGGCGATCGAGATGCCGCCGATCACGCAGGCGGCGATCACGTCGAGCTCGAACCCGGCCGCGACCTCGACATAGGCGACGGCGTAGCGGCTGACCCAGAGATAGCCGCAGAGCCCGGCGAGCCCGCCCATCAGCGTGAAGGCGAAAAAGCGCGTCCGCCCCGGCGAGATCCCGGCGTAGACCGCCGCGTGCTCGTTGCCGCCGACAGCGTAGAAGGCGCGGCCGAGCGGGGTCCGGGTGAGCAGGAGCACCGCGAAGACCACGGTCAGGATCGCGATCCAGGACAGCGCCGGCAGGCCGAGCAGCGTGGCGCGCGGGAAGCCCTTGAACGCCGCGCTCATCTGATGCGCGTTGACCCAGGCGCCGCTCGCGAAGAGGAAGATCGCGCCCCGGAAGATCGTCATCGTGCCGAGCGTGACGACGATCGGCGGCAGGCCGAGCTTCCAGACCAGGAGCCCGTTCACCGCGCCAAGCGCGAGGCCGAGCGCGATTGCGACGAGCACCAGCAGCGCCACGGGCAGGCCGGGCGCGGCGGCGTTCAGCATCGCGACCACCATGCCGGTGAGCGCCACGTTGGCCGCGACCGAGAGGTCGATGCACTTCGTCAGGATCACCGCCATCTGGCCGAGCGCCAGGATGATGAGGATCGAGCTGTCGTTGAAGATCGCGGCGAGATTGCCGGGGGCGGCGAAGCCGCGGAACCGGGTCTCGACGATCAGAATCAGCGCGAGGATGGCGGCGGCGAGGATCACCTCGCGCGAGCGTAGGGTTCGGGTCATGCGGCGTCCTCATGCGCGAGGCCGGCGGCGGCGCGGACCAGGCGTTCGGGGGAAAGGCCCTCGCGATCGAAGGTGCCGACCATGCGGCCCTCGCGCATCACGACGACGCGGTCGGACATGCCGAGGATCTCCGGAATCTCGGAGGAGACCATGATCACGGCGAGTCCCTGGGCCGCGAGCTCGGCCATGAATTCGTGCACGGCGGCCTTGGAGCCGACGTCGATGCCCTTGGTCGGCTCGTCGAGGATGATCACCTTCGGCCGCGTCGCGAGCCATTTGCCGATCACGACCTTCTGCTGGTTGCCGCCCGAGAGCAGGCCGAGCGGCTGGTCGAGGCTCGCGGCCCGCAGCTCGAGGCGCTCGGCATAGGCGCGGGTCAGCGCGAATTCCTCGGCCATCCGGAGGAAGCCCCGGCGCGAGACCTGTGCGAGCGAGGGCAGCGTCATGTTCTCGAAAATCGGCATCGGCCGGATGGCGCCCTGCAGGCCGCGGTCCTCGGGCACGTAGACGATGCCGCGCGCCACCGCCTCGGCCGGCGAGCGGATCACCGCGACCTTGCCGTCGATCTTGCAGGCGCCCTTCGAGGGCCGGGTGACGCCGAAGAGCGACTGCATGAATTCCGAGCGACCGGCGCCGACCAGCCCGTAGAAGCCGAGGATCTCGCCCTTGTGGAGACCGAAGTTGATGTCGGCGAATTCGGTCGGATGCGAATAGCCCGCGACGCGCAGGACCTCCTCGCCGATCCGGGGCTCGCGGGCGGGGAAGATCCGGTCCATCTCGCGGCCGACCATCAGCGCGACGAGCCCCTTCTCGCTCGCCTCCGCCATCATCCCCGCGCCGACGAGGCGGCCGTCGCGGAACACGGTGTAGCGGTCGGCGACGCGGAAGATCTCGTCGAACTTGTGGCTGATGAAGAGGATCGCCTTGCCGTCGGCCTTCAGCCGCTCGATCAGCTCGTAGAGCTCCTCGATCTCCTTCTGGCTGAGCGCCGCGGTCGGCTCGTCCATGATCACCACCCGCGCGTCGATCGAGAGCGCGCGCGAGATCGCGACGAGATGCTTCGAGGCGATGCCGAGCTCGCGCAGCGGCGCGCGCGGATCGACCTCGGCGCCGACCCGGGTCAGGATAGCAGCGGCCTCCGCGTTCATCCGCCGCCAGTCGATCAGCCCGAACCGGCCGCGCGGCGCATGGCCGAGGAAGACGTTCTCCGCGACGGTGAGGTCGTCGAAGAGCACGGTTTCCTGGTGGATCGCGGTGACGCCGGCCCGCGCCGCGTCGACCGCCGCCGGAAAGCGCGCCGGCGCGCCGGCGACGGTGATCTCGCCCCCGTCCGGCTGGTAGATCCCGGTCAGGATCTTGACGATGGTCGACTTGCCCGCGCCGTTCTCGCCGATGAGCGCGGTCACCTGCCCGGGATAGAGGTCGAGGTCGACGCCCGCGAGCGCCTGCACGCCGGGAAAGGACTTCGAGATGCCCCGGAGCGACAGGATCGGCTCGGGGCTCGAGGGCACGGGCGCGACCGCGCCGCGCGAGGGTTGGAACGCGTGCATGGATTTATCCTCCGGCGGCGGGCGGCCGTGGCGTCGGGCGTTGGTCGAGACGGCGTGCGAAGACGGCGGGCGGGGGCACCGCGGACCGGGGTCCGCCCGCGGGCGGCGTAGGGCGGACTTCGGTCCGCCGTACCCCGGCGCCGATCAGAAGATCGACTTGAACTCGTCGATGTTCGACTTGTCGTACTTGAACGGCTCGGCCATCGCGGCCTCGTTGTTCTCGTCGAGCGTCGCGGTGCCGATGCGGCCCATCGAGATCTCGGCGCCGGGCTTGGCCTCGGCCTTGTCGGTCGCGAGCTCGTAGGCGATCGTCGCCGCCGCGTAGCCGAGATCGACCGGGTTCCAGATCGCGAAGCTCTTCGAGGCGCCGCTCTCGACCGCGCCGGCCATTTCCGACGGCAGGCCGAGGCCCGTGACGTTGACCTGGCCGATCTTGCCGGCGTCGGTGACCGCCTGCGCCGCCGCGACGATGCCGACGGAGGTCGGCGCGATGATCGCGTCGAGGTCGGGATAGGTCTGCAGGAGGCCCTGGGTCTCGCGATAGGACTTGTCGGCGAGGTCGTCGCCATAGACCGTCGCGACCACCTTGATGTTGGGATAATCGCCCATCACCTTGTTCATCTCGGCGATCCAGGCGTTCTGGTTCGTCGAGGTCGAGGTCGCCGACAGGACCGCGACCTCGCCGCCCTCGGGCAGCTCGTCGGCCGCCAGCTTGATGATCGTCTGGCCGATCAGCGGCGCGGACGAGGGGGCGAGATGCATCTCGCGGCCCTCGGGCGCCACGCCGGAATCCCAGGAAATGACGGTGATGCCGCGCTGCATCGCCTTCTTCAGCGCCGGGACCACCGCGTCGGGGTCGTTGGCGGAGATGGCGATCGCGTCGACCTTCTGCGCGATCAGCGCGTTGATCACCTCGATCTGGCCCTCGGCGGTGGTCGAGGTCGGGCCGGTGTAGATGATCTCCACGTCGCCCAGTTCCTTGGCCGCTTCCTCGGCGCCGCGCGCGGCCGCCTCGAAGAAGCCGTTGCCGAGCGACTTGGCGACGATCGCCACCTTGATCGGATCGGCGATCGCCGCCGTCGATGCGAGCAGCGCCGCGACGAGCGTCGCGCCGGCGAAGAGCTTTTTCATTGTTGTAGCCTCCCGTTGGTCTTGCTTCTTCAGGCGCTGGCTGAACCTGGCGCCCCTTCGTCCTTGGCCGCGCCCATCGGCGCGACGATCAGTTGCACGCCGGCGTCCTCGAGCATCGAGGCGTGGCGATCCTCCATCCGGTCGTCGGTGATCACGGTGTGAATCCGCGCGAGCGGGCACAGGATCAGCGCCGAGCGGCGGGCGAATTTCGAGGAATCGACCAGGAGCACGACCTCGTCGGCCTGGCCGATCAGCTTTTCCTCGGCCTGGATGATGAGCGGGTCCTGCTCCATCACCCCGAGCGGCCCCACCCCCTGCGCCCCCATGAACATGCGCCGGGCGTAGAAGTTGCGGGTCACGTCGTTCTCGAAGGGCGAGAGCACGATGTTCTGCTCGCGGTAGATCGTGCCGCCGGACAGCATCACCATGTTCTTGGAATGGTGCAGCAGGTGCTCGGCGATCGGGAAGGAATTGGTGAACACCTGCAGCCGCCGCGTGGCCAGCAGATGCACCATCTGGAAGGTGGTGGTGCCGCCGTTGATGATGATCGCGTCGCCCTCGTCGCAGAGATCGACGGCGGCGCGCGCGATCGCGCGTTTCTGAGCGGTGTTGATCGAAGCGTTGAGCGCGAAGGGCCGCCCGGTGAGGCTCGTCACCGGCATCGGCGCCAGCGCCTCGGCGCCGCCGCGCACCCGGCGCAGCTTCTTCCTCAGGTGCAGCGTGGCGATGTCGCGCCGGATCGTCGCCTCGGAGCTCTCGGTGAGCTCGACGAGTTCCGCGACGGAAACGAAGGGCTTCGCCTGGATGGCGGAGAGTATGACCCTGTGGCGCTCGGATTCGTGCATCGCGTCCTCCCTGCGATCGACATTGACGGCGATTCCGCGCCTCGTCAATCAGAAATCGTCACAAACGATCGTTCGCAGTCGCAACATGAATGTTTTTGATCGTTAATGATTGACTCGTGGCTGGCTTCGCGCGACAAGGACGCGAGGTCCCGTCCGGTCAAGGCCGGGGCGCGCAGGGAGGATGCCAGATGCTGGACAAGTCGCCGGAGTCCCGGATTCGCAACGCCTGGGACGACGCCGTCGCGGGCCCGATGAGCGAACCCGAGAAGCTGCTCTATCGCTCGAATCTGCTCGGCTCCGACAAGCGCGTGACCAATTACGGCGGCGGCAACACCTCGGCGAAGGTCATGGCCGCCGATCCGCTGACCGGCGATTCGGTCGAGGTGCTCTGGGTCAAGGGCTCGGGCGGCGACATCGGCTCGATGAAGCTCGACGGCTTCTCGACGCTCTACATGGACAAGCTCCGCGCGCTGAAGGGCAAGTACCGGGGCGTGGAATTCGAGGACGAGATGGTGGGCTACCTGCCCCACTGCACCTTCGACCTCAACCCGCGCGCGGCCTCGATCGACACGCCGCTGCACGCCTATGTTCCGCGCAAGCATGTGGACCACGTCCATTCCGACGCGATCATCGCCATCGCCGCGTCGAAGGATTCGAAGGCGCTCACCGAGGAGATCTTCGGCGGGACCATCGGCTGGCTGCCGTGGAAGAAGCCGGGCTACGAGCTCGGCCTCTGGCTCGAGAAGCTCGCGACCGAGAACCCCGGGCTGCGCGGCGCGGTGCTGGAGAGCCACGGGCTCTTCACCTGGGCCGACGACGCCAAGGAGTGCTACGCGACCACGCTCGAGATCATCAACACCGCCGCCGAATGGCTCGCCGGACGGACCGAGGACACCCCGGCCTTCGGCGGAGCCAAGGTCCCGACGCTGTCCGCGGACGCGCGTCGCGCGGTGGCGGCGAAGCTGATGCCGGTCATCCGCGGCCTGATCTCGAAGGAGCGCCACAAGGTCGGCCATTTCGACGACCAGGAGGCGGTGCTGGAATTCGTCGGCTCCAACGCGCTCGGGACGCTGGCGCCGATGGGCACCTCCTGCCCCGACCATTTCCTGCGCACCAAGATCCGCCCGCTGGTGGTGGATTTCGATCCCGCGAACCCGGATCTCGACGCCACGCTCGCGGGCCTGCCGGCGGCGATCGACGCCTACCGCGCGGACTACACCGCCTATTACGAGCGCTGCAAAAAGGCCGACAGCCCGGCGATCCGCGATCCGAACGCGGTCGTCTACCTGGTGCCCGGCGTCGGCATGATCACTTTCGCGCTCGACAAGGCGACGGCGCGGATCTCGGGCGAGTTCTACGTCAACGCGATCAACGTGATGCGCGGCGCCTCGGCGGTCTCCGAATACCGGGGCCTGCCGGAGCAGGAAGCCTTCGACATCGAATACTGGCTGCTCGAGGAAGCCAAGCTCCAGCGGATGCCGAAGCCGAAATCGCTCGCCGGACGCGTCGCGATCATCACCGGCGCGGCCGGCGGCATCGGCGCGGCGACGGCCGAGCGCTATCTCGCCGAGGGCGCCTGCGTCCTGCTCGCCGATATCGACGCGGGCGCGGTCGAGGAGGTGCGCGCGGGCTTCGCGAAGCGCCACGGCGCCGACGTGGTGCGCGCCGTGGTGGCGAATGTGACCGACGAGGCGGCGGTCGCCGCGGCCTATGACGCGATCGCGGTCGAGTTCGGCGGCGCCGACATCGTGGTCTCGAACGCCGGCATCGCCTCCTCGGCGCCGGTCGAGGAAACCTCGCTGGAGCTCTGGAACCGCAACATCGGCATCCTCGCCACCGGCTATTTCCTCGTGAGCCGGGAGGCGTTCAAGCTCCTGAAGACCCAGGGAATCGGCGGCTCGATCGTCTATGTCGCCTCCAAGAACGGCCTCGCCGCCTCGCCGAACGCCTCGGCCTATTGCACCGCCAAGGCGGCCGAGATCCATCTCGCCCGCTGCCTCGCGCTCGAAGGGGCGCCGGAGGGGATCCGCGTCAACGTGGTGAACCCCGACGCGGTGCTGCGCGGCTCGAAGATCTGGGAGGGCGACTGGCTCGACCAGCGCGCCTCGACCTACAAGACCGACAAGGAAGGGCTCGAGGAGATGTATCGCCAGCGGAGCCTGCTGAAGCGCTCCGTCCTGCCCGAGGACATCGCCGAGGCGAACTACTTCTTCGCCTCGGACGCCTCGGCGAAATCGACCGGCAACATCGTCAACGTCGATGCCGGCAACGTCCAGGCCTTCACCCGCTGACCCCGGCCCCGGACCACGAGACGGCGCGGCAGGCGCCCGAAGGGAGGAATTCATGCTCGACGACGGCTTCATCCACGCGACCAACGACGCCGCCGAGGCGGAGGTCCGCGAAGGCTACGACCGGCTCGGCGAGGCGCTCGACCGCCGCGGAATCGCCATCGGCGACGTCGCGCGTCGGGTCGCGGCTTTCGCCGTGGCGGTGCCGAGCTGGGGCGTCGGCACCGGCGGCACCCGCTTCGCCCGCTTTCCCGGCGGCGGCGAGCCGCGCGACGTCTTCGACCGGCTCGACGACTGCGGCGTGATCCATCAGCTGACCGGCGCCACGCCCACCGTCTCGCTGCACATCCCCTGGGACCGCGCGCCCGCCACCGATCTCAAGGCGAAGGCGGCGGAATGGGGCCTCGGCTTCGACGCGATGAATTCGAACACCTTCTCGGACGCGCCGGGCCAGCCGCTGAGCTACAAGTTCGGCTCGCTGTCGCATACCGACAAGGCGGTGCGTGACCAGGCGGTGGCGCATAACCTCGACTGCGTGGCGCTCGGCGCCGAGCTTGGCGCCAAGGCGCTGACGATCTGGATCGGCGACGGATCCAACTTCCCCGGCCAGACGCATTTCCGCCGCCAGTTCGAACGCTACCTCGCCTCGGCGGCGGAGATCTACGCGGGACTGCCGGGCGACTGGACGCTCTTCACCGAGCACAAGATGTACGAGCCCGCCTTCTATTCGACGGTGGTCGCGGACTGGGGCACCAACCTCCTGATCGCACAGACGCTGGGCGAGCGGGCGAAATGCCTCGTCGACCTCGGGCATCACGCGCCCAATACCAACATCGAGATGATCGTCGCCCGGCTGATCCACGCGGGCAAGCTCGGCGGCTTCCACTTCAACGATTCGAAATACGGCGACGACGACCTCGACGCGGGCTCGATCGACCCCTACCGGCTGTTCCTCGTCTTCCACGAGCTGGTCGACGCCGGCGGGCCGACGCCGGCCTACATGATCGACCAGAGCCACAACGTCACCGATCCGATCGAGAGCCTGATGGCCTCCGCGACGGAGATCCAGCGCGCCTACGCCCAGGCGCTGCTGGTCGACCGCGCGGCGCTCGCCGCCTGCCAGGAGGCGAACGACGCGCTGATGGCCTCCGAGACGCTGAAGCGCGCGTTCCGGACCGACGTCTCGCCGCTGCTGGCCAAGGTCCGGCTCGACAAGGGCGCCGCCGCCGATCCGGTCGCGGCCTTCCGCGCCTCGGGCTACCGCGCCCGGGTCGCGGCGGAACGCCCGGCGGTCGCCGGCGGCTCGGGCGGGATCGTCTGAGACGACGGGCTCAGGGGCGGCCGGGCGTGATCGCCCGAGCGACCCCGCTCGTCGCGACGGCGCGGCTCGCGGCGACGCTCAATCCGGCGTCCCCGCCTCCGCCGGACCGATGAGGAGCGTGGTGAGGTCGATGGCCGGGGGGCCGTCGAGGCCGGGCGGGATCTTGCCATCGATCGAGAGATGCGCGCGGCCGTGGGCGACGGACCAGACGAGCCGTTCCAGCGCCGCGCGCCCGGCGCGATCGGTGATCCCGAGCCGCGCCGCCGCCGGGGCGCAGATCTCCACGAGCTGCGCGTAGCCGGGCTCGCTGGCGCGGACGAGCGCCGGGTCGGTCCAGTCGAGCAGCGTCGCGTCGAACATCAGCCGGAACAGCGCCGGATTGGCCCGGGCATAGGCGAGATAGCCCGCCTCGGCCGCGCGCAGCTGCGCCGCCGGATCGGGCGTCGCCGCCTGCCGCGCCCTGCGCATCGCCGCGTCGAAGCGCTCGAAGCCGATCGTCGCGAGCGCCGTCAGAAGCGCCCGCAGCGTCGGGAAATGGTGCGCGGGCGCCGCGTGCGACACCCCGACCCGCGCCGCGACCCGGCGCAGCGACAGCCTCTCGCGCCCCTCCGCCTCGAGCAGCTCGAGCGCCGCGGCGAGCAGGGCGTTGCGGAGGTCGCCGTGATGGTAGGTCGGTCGGTCGGCCATGATCCGCCCTCGCTAGCACGCCATCTTGACGGCGTCAAAATCATCTTGACGCCGGGCGAGACGAGGCGCAGCCTCATTTTGTCACTGACAAGATGGGAGGCCCGCATGGACTTCGACGCAGGTTTCGCCGCCGCGAGCCGGGCCGCGATGGCGGGCTGGCTCGCCCTCGCGCTGCTGCCACGCTGGCCGTGGCTGGTCGCGACGCTCCGCTACTGGCTGGTGGGCGCGCTCTCGCTCGCCTACGCGGTGCTCGTCTTCGCCTATTTCTTCCGGGTCGAGGGCGGCGGCTTCGGCGACATGGACGCGGCGCGGGCGCTGTTCCAGTCGGATCCCGTGCTGCTCGCGGGCTGGATCCACTATCTCGCCTTCGACCTCTTCGTCGGGATCTGGATCGCGCGCCGCGCCGACGCGATCGGCCTCGGCCGGGCGGCGCAGGCGCCGATCCTGCTCGCGACGCTGATGTTCGGGCCGGTCGGGCTCCTGCTCTTCTATGCCTGCCAGGCGGCGCCCGCGCTCTTCGCGGCCTCGGGACGGGAGGCGTTCCATGTCGACGCTCACGCTTGATCCGCCGCGCGGCGCCGTCGGCGCGGGAGAGGCCGCCCGCCGCGCCCTGCTCTTCGGGCTCGCGATCCAGCTCGCGCTGCTCGCGCCGAGCCTCATCGCGCTCGGCTTCGACGACCGCGCGCTGAACGGGACCAGCGTCTGGTCGAAGCCGGTCAAGTTCCAGCTGTCGCTGGTCCTCTTGCTCGGGACGCTGATCCTCCTCGTCCCGCTCGCACCACCGACCAGGGGCCTCGCCCGCGCCTGCCGGATCATCGCCACCGCGGCGATCTATGAAATCGCCTACATCACCTTGCAGGCCGCGCGCGGCCGGGCATCGCATTTCAACAAGGAGACGCCGGTCGAGGCGGCGATGTACAGCCTGATGGGCGTCGTCGTCATGGTGATGGTCGTGGCGGTCGGCTGGATCGGGTTCCGGATCTGGCGCGGCCCCGCGCGGCCCGGCGGCGAGGGGCTGCGCCAGGGCGCGGCGCTCGGGCTGATGGTCGGGGCGGCGCTGACCGTCGCGACCGCGGGCGTGCTGGCGCAGGGGACCGGCCACTGGGTGGGCGGCGTCCCGACCGACGCCGGCGGCCTGCCGCTGTTCGGCTGGTCGCGGACGGGAGGCGACCTGCGCGTCCCGCATTTCTTCGCGACCCATGTGATGCAGGCGCTGCCGCTGCTCGGCCTCGCCGCCGACCGCCTCGCCCCGCGCCGCGCCGTCCCGCTGGTCTGGGCCGGCGTGGGCGTCAGCCTGCTCGTGGTCGCGGCGACCTTCGCCCAGGCGATGGCCGGACGGCCGTTCCCCGGCTGAGGCGTCCCCGGGGCGCTCCGCCCGGAGCGGGCGGGCTATTCGCGGAGGATCAGAAGCCGCGCCAGCGGGATGTTCATGCGCGCGGGCGCGAGGCTGACCCTTCGGGTCATCCCGGCGGCGAGCGCCTCGGTGAAGGCGGCCCGGCGCGCCGCCGCGTCGGGGCCCTCGATCCGGCTCGCCAGCGTCGGGAACACCGAGGCGCGGCTGAAGTCGGTCCAGCGCCGCGCCCAGGTCTGGGCGTCGCCGTCGCGCTCGAAATCCGCCCAGATCAGGTCCTCGCCGGCGAAGACCTCCGCCAGTTCGACGCGGAGCCCCGCGAACGCCCCGCCCGCGCCGAACGGGGCGAGCAGGTCGGCGCGGCTCCGGCCGACGGTTGGGATCGCCATCGCCGCGGCCTCGGCGCGCGTGACCAGGCCTTCCGCGACGAGCTCCCCGAGCGTCGCATACATCGCCTCCAGCAAGGGCCGGTAGCCGAAGTCGCCCGTGTCATCGAGCGCCATGGTCAGCACGACGAGGCGCCCCCCGGGGACCAGTTCGGCGGCGCGATGCGTGAGAAAGTCCCGCCAATCCTCCGCCGCCCGCGTCGCATAGAGCTTCCGCGTCGCGGCGTCGCGGCTGAAGGCGACCTGGATCTGGTCGGGGATCGGCCCCGGCACCCGGCTCAGCCATTGCGCCGCCCAGGCGCTCCAGCCCAGCGTCACCGAGCCGCTGGGCAGGATCTGCTCGTAGAAGGAGCGACCCACCATGGCCGGGAACACGCCCGTCGCCCCGCGCAGGTAGCTGGCCGGGTCGGTGGCGAGCAGCGTCGCGAGCGTGGTGAAATCGTTCTCCGGCAGATCCGTGTGCGCGACCGCGATCTCGCGCGACGCCCCGGCCCGCCGCCGCAGGACGCCGATGGCGGCGCCGATCGGCCCCATCGAGTTGCGCCCCTCCGACGCGCCATAGTCCGCGATCACCAGCGGGCGGTCGGGCGCGCCGAGCGGCGCGCGCTCGGCCGCCGTCCGGAACAGGGGCAGCGCGGGCGACGAGCCGGCGGCCTGCACCTCCGAGGCGCGGTTGTAGTCCCCGCCCCCGGCCATCGGCGCGGGAATGTCATCGGCGTTCGGCATCGGACCGTCTCCTGAAGGGCCGCCCCGGCCGCATGATGACCACATTCCGCGCGGATTTACACCGGGGAAGGCGACGGAGGATCCCGGCGTCGGCGTCCCTCGAAGCCCGGCGCGCGGATCGACGAGCCGAGCGCGCTATTTCGGGAAGAGCAGCGTGACCACGAAGCGCGCGCCCCAGCTGTCGGGACCCACTTCCGGCGCCTCGGCCCAGTAGCGGGCGCCGACGGTGAACTGGACCGGCAGCGGGCCCACCTTGACGACCTGGCCCACGGTCGCGTTGATCGGCACCGACCATTGATCGTTCTCCCAGTCGTAGGTCGACTCGGTGTTGAGGGTGAACGAGGTCGCCTTCGGCGTCGTGTAGCTCACGAAGGGCTGGAGGAAGGTCTCCGAGATGTCGCCGTCCGCGTCGTCGCCGGTCAGAGACCAGATGTGGTTCGCGAGCCCGCCGACCGTCCAGCCGTGCTTCTGCACCAGCGCCACGCCGGTGACGCCGGCGCCCCATTGGTTGGTCGAGATCCCGTCGGTCGCGGTCGGCAGCAGGAAGACCGGGCCCGCGCCCCAGACGACGCCCGCGCTCGTCGCTCGCTTGGGCGAGAAGAAGAAGCTCTGCGTCGTGGCCCCGAAGCCGAGCTGCGAGCCCGCGCCCGGGATCACGCCGTCCTGGCTGTAGATCGGCAGGATCGTGCGCGAGATGAGGTTCCAGTCGGCGCCGATCGAGATCGGGATCACCGGCTGCAGGTTCAGATAGTACTGGTCACCGTCGCCGTCGAAGAAGCCGCCGTTGTAGTTGAACTGGAACGGCACGCTGACCAGGCTCGCCACCGGATTGGAGAGCTTCTTGGCGAGGTCGGCCGCGTCGTCGGACGGCGTGGCCGTCTGGGCCAGCGCGGCCTGCCCCGCCACGAGCGAGGCCGCGAGGGTCGGCCACAAGGCACGGAGTCGGGCTTCGCGGATCATGTCACGTCCTCCTCGCAACGGTGGCGGATCGGCCGCGATCCGCCTCTTCGATAGTGCGCCGAACCGCGCGGGGAGGCGAGCGGCATCGCGGTCTGCTATCGCTTCGAGCGCCCGCGCGGCGTCCGCCCCGCCGCTCGCGCCGAAGTCGACCTCCCGGCCGAACCCGACGAACCCGACCTCGAAGACCGCGACCGGCGTTCCGCCCGTCCGCGCCCCGGGTTGGATCAGGGCCGCGCCGGCCAGCGCCGGGATGACGCGTCCCGGGGCCAGGAAGGTTCTTGCCGGCGATCACTTTGGCCGCGCGCCCAGGTCGCATCTTCGCGCCGGGCGCCTCACGGGCGCGCGCGCCCGACCGGACCCGCCGCGAAAGCGCCGATCACAACGACGCGATCGGCCGCGCGGCGCGCCTGAGAACGCGTGCTTTTTCCGAAGCCGCGGGCCGGCCGGATCAGCGGACCATTGATCCGGGCGATCGAATCTGGCTCCCTGATCCTGTCGAATGTCGATCGCATGCTCGGGATGATCGCAGTGAACGCGCGCACCGCTCCAGGCGAACCACCGGAGGCCGCGACCCGCGCCCAGGCGCGCGGATCCCTGGCCCGGGTCGCCCTGAGCCTGCTGGTCCTCTTCGGTCTCGCGTTTCTCGGCTGCGTCGCGATGGCCCCCGGCGCCTCCGCGCACGAAACCCTCGCTCCGCGCGCGGCGGCCACCGCGCCCCGCCTGGTCGCGCCCGCGCCGGGCAAGGCGCGCGCGCCACGCGATTGCTGCGGCGCCTCGCTCTTCCGGGGCTGCTGCGCGCATGGGGGCCAGTCCGGCTTGCCCGAGGCGATCGGCGGGCCCGCCTTCGCCAATGGCGCCACGCTCACCTTCCCGCTGCTTCCCGAGCCGCCCCGCGCCTCGCGTGCGCTGGCGCCCGAACCCGCGCCGCCACGCCTCCGCTCCGCCTAGGGTCTGTCCCGCGTATCGCCGCGCGGCCGGGCGCCCGACGGCGCCCCGGCCCGCCGGCATTGCTCCCCTATTGTCCGGAGGCTGCCATGCCCACCGACGCATCGACCGACGCGCTGCGCGTCGATCCGATCGATCGTGCCGACCCGCGCGCCCGCGCGCTCACCGACCTCGACCGCCGCCGGATCGGCTTCCTGCGGCTGGTTCTCGTGCTCGCGCTCGTCTTCCTGCATTACGGCGAGATCTATGGCTCGCCCTTCTCGCCCTATCGCGGCTACCAGGGCCAGGCGGTGCCGGTCGCCTCGATCCTGGTCTCGTTCATCCTCTTCCTCGGCTTCACCGCCGTGCCCGCGATGAGCGCGATCTCGGGCTTCCTGTTCTTCCAGGGCGCCACCGCCCGCCGCCCGCCCGATTTCGCGCGCAAGATGCGGCGGCGGGTCCATTCGCTCGTGGTCCCCTTCCTTCTCTGGGGCATCTTCTTCTCGACGATCGGCTTCGCCGCGCACCGGGTATTCCCGTTCCTGTTCTCGGATTATTTCGGCGCCGGCGCCGGGGTGATCCGCGAACTGACCAACGCGGTCATCGGCGTCAACACCACGCCTCTCGCCTACCAGCTCTGGTTCGTGCGCGACCTGATCCTGACCGTCGCCGTCAGCCCGCTGATCTGGATCCTGATCGGCCGGCTGCCCTGGCTCACGCTCGCGGTGCTGGTCCCGCTCTGGATCCTGGGCCAGAACCTCGTGATCTTCCATCGCCTGGACGTGCTGCTGTTCTTCAGCTTCGGCGCGCTCTTCGCGATGCACGGCATCCGCCCCGAGCTGCCGCGACGATGGGTCGTGCCGGTCTTCGCCCTCTTCCTCGCCGCCGCGATGGCCCGGACGCTGGCGCCCTGGATCCTCGGCCGCGCCGAGGGGCTCGGCTTCGACATCGCGACCGGCGCCATGCGCATCCTGGGCGCGCTCGCGGTCTGGAACGCCGCGCCGCTCGTGCTCGGCACGCGCTTCGCCGCCTGGGTCGAGCGCAACACCTATCTCGCGTTCTACATCCACGCCGGGCACTACCCGCCGATCCTGTTCCTCAAGCTCGGGCTCGGATCGATGATCGACCCCGGGTCCGAGGTCGCGCAGATCACGCTCTATTTCCTCTGCGTCGGGCTGACCATCTCGGGCCTGATCCTGCTGGGGCATGTGCTGGAGCGCCGGACGCCGAGGCTCTTCAGGATCATCAGCGGCGGCCGGACGGCGACCGGCTCGGGCCAGGAGCGGCCGGGGTTCCTGCCGACCTAGCGCGGCGGAAGGGGGGGACCGGCTCGGGGAACAATCGCGCGCGCGGGGCATTGGGACCGCATGCGCATGGGTAAATCGAGCATGGTGATCGGGCTGGCCGCGCTTCTCGCCGGCCCGGTCCGGGCGGAGCCGCCGCCGCCGCCGCGCCCCCCGGAGCTTGGACCGGCGCGAAGCGAGGCGCTCTGCGGCGACCCCGGCCTCCGCGGCGCGCCCCTGGCCGCGATCCCGGGCGAGGGCGGCTGCGGCGTCGCGGCGCCGGTTCGGCTCGACTCGGCCGCCGGCGTGACGCTCGAGCCGCCAGCGACCGTGGCCTGTCCGACCGCCCGCGCGCTGCTCGCCTGGCTGGAGGGGACCGCGATCGGCGGCTTCGCCGCCGCCGGGGGCGAGCTCAGGACGCTGAACGTCGCCGACGCCTATTCGTGCCGGAACCGCAACCGCGCGGCGAGCGGCAAGCTCTCCGAGCACGCGGTCGGCCAGGCGATCGACATCGGCGGCTTCGGGCTCGCGGACGGCCGCGCCGTCACGGTCCTCGCAGGCTGGGATTCGCCCGACTGGGGCGCGGCCCTGCGGCGCCTGCGCGAAGGCGCGTGCGGGCCATTCGGCACCGTGCTGGGCCCCGGTTCGAACGCGCTGCACGCGGACCATTTCCACTTCGACGTCGCGGCGCGCCGGTCGGGCCCGTGGTGCGAATAGCCGCCGCGACACGCAACCCCGGTCAGCCCGCGAGCAGATCCGCGATCCGGATCGGGAACCGGCGCGGCCGAACGCCGGTGGCATGCCAGACCGCGTTCGCGATCGCGCCGACCGATCCCGTGACGCCGATCTCGCCCACGCCCTTGACGCCGAGCGGGTTGACGTAAGGGTCGTCCTCGTGGACCAGCAGCGCCTCGACCGAGGGCGCGTCGGCGTTGACCGGCACATGGTAGCCGGCGAGATCGGCGTTCATCGACCGCCCGGTCCGCGGATCGTGCAGCGCCTCCTCGTGCAGGGCGAAGGCGAGACCCCAGATCATGCCGCCGTTGAGCTGGCTCCGGGCGAGATGCGGATTGATGATCCGCCCGGCCGCGAAGGCGCCGACCAGCCGCCGCACCCGGATCTGGTAGAGATCCGGATCGACCTCGACCTCGGCGAAGACCGCGCCGTGCGAATACATCGCCCAGGCTTGCGCCTGCGCGGGATCGCGGGCGCCGCCGGCCTGGCCTTCGAGCTCGGCCACCCCGGCGCGGGCGAGGATATCGACGTAGCTCTCGTGCCGGCTCGGATCCTCGCGGTGACGCAGCCGGCCGTCATGCGCCTCGACGCCGGCGTTCCCCGCGCCGAAGAGCGGCGAATCCGGATGGCCGGTCGCGAGCTCCGCCAGCCGCGCGACCGCGTCGGCCCCGGCGCCGAAGAGCGCGCTGCCGGCGGTCGCGGTATGGCCCGAGCCGCCGGCGACGCCGCCGTCGGGATGGTCCGAATGGCCGGCGCGGAATTCCACCCGCTCGATCGGCAGGCCGAGCCCGTCGGCCGCGATCTGGGCGAGCGCGGTCCAGGCCCCCTGCCCCATGTCGACCGCCGAGGTCTCGACCAGCGCGGTGCCGTCGGCGCGGAGCACGGCGCGCGCCTCGGCCTTGAACATCGGCGCCTGGAACATGGCGCTTCCCATGCCCCAGCCGATCAGGCGGCCGGAATCGTCGCGCATCCGGCGCGGCGCGCGCGGCCGCCCGGCCCAGCCGAACCGCCGCGCGCCCTCCGCGTAGCATTCCCGCAGCGCCTTCGACGAAAACGGCCGCCCGGTCGCGGGATCGGTCTCGGCGTAGTTGCGCAGCCGGAACTCGAGCGGGTCGAGGTCGCAGGCGAAGGCCGCCTCGTCGATCGCGCATTCGAGCGCGGCCGAGCCCGAGGCCTCGCCCGGGGCGCGCATCGGCCCCGGCGTGCCGGTGTCGACGCGGATCCCCGAGTGCCGGGTCGCGAGCGCGGGCGTCGCGTAGAGGTTCTGCGACGCGTTCGCGGCGGGCTCGAGGAAATCGTCGAAGCTGCTCGTCATCACCGCCGCCGCGTGCTCGAGCGCGGCGAGGTGGCCGTCGCGGTCCATGCCGAGGCGGAGCCGCTGGCGCGTCGCGCCGCGATGGCCGACCGGGCCGACCATCTGGTCGCGGCGGAAGACGAGCTTGACCGGGCGCCCGACCATCCGCGCCGCCAGCGCCGCGAGCACATAGGGCCCGCAGAGGATCGCCTTGGAGCCGAAGCCGCCGCCGATGAAGGGGCTGCGCAGCGTCACGTTCTCGGCGGGCACGCCGAGGAAGGCCGCGAAAGCCGCCTGCCCCATCGCGATCGCCTGGTTCGGGCTGTCGATCGTCACGCGGTCGCCGTCCCAGGCGGCGACGATCGCATGCGGCTCCATCGCGTTGTGGTACTGGGTCGGGGTCTCGACCGCGACCTCGACCCGGACCGCCGCCCCGGCGAGGCCGGCCCCGACGTCGCCCTTGGCGAAGGCCGCGGGCGCGCCGATGCCGACGGTCCGGGTCGCGAACGCCACGCCGTCCTCGAAGCCCATCCGCGCCGGTTCGGGCGCGTAAGCGGGGGCCAGCAGCCGCGCGCCCTCGGTCGCGGCCTCGAGCGTCTCGGCGATCACGAGCGCGATCGGCTGGCCGGCGTAGCGCACCCGGTCGTTCTCGAGCGTCTCGACGCGCCAGCTGAACATGGTGGGCTTCGCGTCCTGGTCCTGCGCGAGCGGCGGGCGGTTCGCGGGGGTGATCACCTCGACCACGCCCGGATGCGCCTTCGCCGCAGCGACGTCGAGCGCCGTCACCCGGCCGCGGGCGATGGTGCTGATCGCGTGGACCGCGTGGAGCAGGCCCGCGGGATGGTTGTCGGCCGCGTAGGTCGCGGCGCCGGTGACCTTCAGCACGCCGTCGCGCCGGGTTATCGGCTGGCCGCTGTTCGAGCCGAGGCGCACATGCGCCGGGGCGGAGGAAAGCACGTCAGGCATGGCGCGATGCTCCCGTGTCGGCGAGGACGGAGCCGGGCAGCGCGGGCAGGCGCTCCGGCGTGCCGGCGGCGGCGGCCGCCAGCGCGCGGGCGACGAGGCGGCGCGCGAGCTCGATCTTATGCGCGTCGTCGCCCGGGGGCCGGGCGTCGGCGAGCGCGAGGGCCGCCGCCGCCGCGAAGGCGGCGGGTTCGGCCGCGGCGCCCGCGAGCGCCGCCTCGGCCGCGCGGGCGCGCCAGGGCTTCGCCGCGACCCCGCCGAGCGCGACGCGGGCCTCCCGGATCCGGCCATTGGCGAGGTCGAGCCCCGCCGCGACCGAGACCAGCGCGAAGGCGAAGGAGGTCCGCTCCCGGAGCTTGAGATAGCGCGCGTGGCCGCGCATGGCGGCCGCCTCGGGCGGAAGCCTCAGGGCCACGATGAGCTCGCCCGGCGCGAGCGCGGTCTCGCGCGACGGCGCGTCGCCGGGCAGGCGGTGCAGCTCCTCGAGCGGCAGGGTGCGCGTCCCGGCCGGGCCGGCGATCTCCACCGTGGCGTCGAGCGCCACCAGCGGCACGCAGAGGTCCGACGGGTGGGTGGCGACGCAGGCGTCGCTCCAGCCGAGGATCGCCTGGGCGTGGCCCACGCCCGCCCGCGCGTCGCAGCCCGCCCCGGGGTCGCGGCGGCCGCAGGCGCTCGCCGGATCGAAGAAATAGGCGCAGCGGGTCCGCTGCATCAGGTTGCCGCCCACCGTGGCGGCGTTGCGGATCTGCGGCGAGGCGCCCGAGAGCAGCGCCTCGGCGACGGCCGGATAGGCCCGGGCGAAGCCGCGATCGCGGGCGAGATCGGCGTTGCGGACCATGGCCCCGACGCGGGCTCCGCCATCGGCGAGCAGCTCGATCCGGTCGAGCCCTGGCAGCCGCGTCACGTCGACGAGCTTGCCCGGGCGGGCGGCGCCGGTCTTCATCAGGTCGAGCAGGTTGGTGCCCGCCGCGAGATAGGCCGCGCCGGGCTCGGCCCCGGCGGCGAGCGCCTCGGCCAGCGAGGCGGGGCGGATGTAGTCGAAAAGGTTCACGCCGTCCTCCGATCCCTGGCCGCGATCGCGCGCTCGGCGGACGCGACCGCCTCGGTGATGCCCATGTAGGCGGCGCAGCGGCAGAGATTGCCGCTCATGCCCTCGCGGATCCGCTCGGGATCGCCCCCCGAGCCCCCTTCCCGCAGCAGGCCCACCGCGCTCATGATCTGGCCCGGCGTGCAGAAGCCGCATTGGAAGCCGTCGTGCGCGATGAACGCGGCCTGGACGGGATGCAGGTGGCCGCCCGCGGCGAGGCCCTCGATCGTCTCGACCGCGGCGCCGTCCAGCGCGACCGCGAGTGTCAGGCAGGCGTTCACCCGTCGCCCGTCGACGAGGACCGTGCAGGCGCCGCACTGGCCGCGGTCGCATCCTTTCTTGGTGCCGGTGAGCGCGAGGCGCTCGCGCAGGAGGTCGAGGAGCGTGACGCGCGGGTCGTCGATCTCGACCGCGCGCGGGGCGCCGTTTATCGTGAGGCTGAGCGAATAGGGCATGGCTGCTCCGATCGGCTGGATCAGAAGATGGAGGCGGGCACCGGACGGCGGCGTGTCGGGGGAATTCGGGGCCGTCGCGGACGGTGTATCCAAGATGCTTATACGGAGGCATCCTCCGTTTTGCAAGGGACGAGGTAGACGAGAGGATGGGGTCGGAACCGGCGAAGGCAAGGCGCGCACCGCGCGCGGATTCGCTGCGCAACCGCGAGCGGCTGCTTTCAGCCGCCCGCGAGGTCTTCGCCGAGGGCGGCGCGGAGGCCAGCCTCGAGGCGGTCGCGCGGCGCGCCGAGCTGGGAATCGGCACGCTCTACCGGCATTTCCCGACCCGCGAGTCGCTGTTCCAGGCGGTCTATCGCAAGGAAGTCGACGAACTCGTCGATCTCGCGGCGGCGCTCGGCGCCGAGGCCGATCCGACGGAGGGGCTGCGCCGCTGGCTGGGCGCCAATGTGCGCGTGATCGCGACCAAGCGGGGAATGCTGGTCGCCTTGGCCCCTGCCCCGGACAGCTCCAAGGCGCTCTATGACGATTCCCGCCGCCGACTGGTGGAGGCGGTCGGCGGCCTCATGCGGCGGGCTCAGGTCGCGGGGGTGATGCGGGCGGACGTGGCGCCGGAGGAGGTGCTTCAGGCGCTCTACGGTATCGCCTACGGACGGGAGGACGCGGGCTGGCAGGACGTGGCGCTGCGTCTGATCGACATCTTCGTGGATGGGCTGCGTCTGCGAACCTGACGAGCAGGGCGCAACCGGGCTCTGGGTCGGGTTCGTCGCGGTTCGCCTGGGTTTCTCGCTGAGTTTCAGCGGCTTGCCGGCGGATATGGCTGGCCGTGGCAGTGCCGCGCGAGGATCGCGAAAAACGCTCCCGGGTTACTGGGTTAAGAGATCTTTAGAGAGTTAGACGGGAAGTTTTGGCCCGTAAGGCGCTGTTCTGGAACAAAATTCAGTGTTGCTCCGTTCTTGATGTGTCGATCATCCGTTCTTGATGTGTCGATGGTCCTGTTCCCGGAGTGTCGGTTCTTGGTTCCCGAAAGATCGAACCGCGTTCCCGATGTGCCGACGAGCCGTATCATGGCGGTGCGAATTGAATCATTCTCGGCGGGTTCGGGCGAAACCGCGTTCAAATCTCCCCCTCCTCGCACCGATCCCGGGCGGACAGAATGGCCCGCCCGACATTTCGGGAACGGCGTCAGCTTCGAAGTAGGTGCGCGTTGCGCTCGTGATGCGCGCGGACGAAGCCCGCGAAGGCGGCGTCGAAGCTCTTCGGCGCGCGCGTGGGATCCTCGGCGATCCAGCCGAGGAAGTCCTCGCGCAGCTGGCGCAGGTCCCAGCCCGGGTATTGCTCGGCGAGCCGCCGCAGCATGGCCTCGGTGGGTCCGGTCGCGGCGGGCGCGGCTGGCTTCGCCCTCGAAGGTTCGATCACGACGACCGCGGCGTCGGTGCGGGTCATGCGGATCGCCGGCTCGGAGCGGTCCGAGGTGAACTCGAGCGCGAGGTCGTAGCCGGGCAGCTCGTTGCGCTCGACGATCCGCGCGAGCTCGAACTTGAAGCGGCGGTACTGACCCTCGGCGCCCGACTTCTCGAACAGCGTCGGGAGCGTGATCGCGAAGCCCCCCTCCCCCGCCCCGCCGGCGTGCTTGCGGGCGACGCGATAGAGCCAGCGCTCCCGCCCGCCAGTGAGATCGAAATAGGCCCGGTCGATCGAGAGGACGCCGCCGGTCATCATCACGCCCTCGTAGAACCAGTTCGAGAGCTCCAGCGTCATGCCCCGGCTGCGGCCGGTCTTCGGGTCGATGAGCTGCGACCAGCCGTCGAGCCAGGAGAAGGTCGCCTCGCGGCGGGCGTCGGCGCGGATGTTGGTCTTGACCGTGGTCGCGACGAGCCGGTCGAGCGACTGGCCCAGCAGGTCGTAGGCGCGCCCCGTGGTCGGCCGGTGGATCGAGCGCAGCAGGTCGTAGGGCATCAGCTGCAGCTTGCGCGGGATGTCGTTGAGCCCGCGCCGCGCCATGTCGGCGAGCACGCTGGCGCAGTAGATGAGGATGTCGGCATCCCAGATCGTGGCCATGCCGTAATCGGGGTTCGCCGAGACATGCACCCAGACCTTGCCGTCCGGGCTGCGATACTCGATCGGCTTGGTGCGCTTGGACTTCGCGAGGCTGAAGAACGGGCGTTCCATCATTTCGCGCTGGTCGCGCAGCGGCATGTCCGAGAGGTAGGGCAGGAAGAGGTCGAACTGGTCTGAGGCGGCGTGTTCGGAGGAGCGGGCCATGGAGTCTTTCCCCGGGGAAACTGGGTGACGCGGCGGGACCTCGCGGTCCTCGACGGGCGGCGCCTCGGTTCACGCGGCCGGGCGCCGAGGAGAATCTCCCCGGGGAAACTCCGGCCCGACCAGCGGACGCGGGCGGTTTCCCCGGGGAAAGATCAGCGTCGAAGGCCCCTGCCCTCGGCGTCGAGCCGCGCGAGCAGCGACCGCAGCGCCTCGGCCAGTTCGTCGGCGTCGGCGCCGGATCCCGCGTGGAGCCGGATCGTCAGGCCCTGGCGGTTGACCGACTGAACCGAGAGCGCCGCCCGGCCATGCCGCGAGAGATAAGTGAGATCCTCCGCCGGCGTCGCGGCCGAGGGCGGCTTGGCGGCGTCGAGCAGCCGTTTCAGCACCTCCGCCGTGCCGAGCGAAGCCTCGCCCGCGGCGGCGCGCGCCGACTGCTCCGTCGCGAGACCGCGGGCCCGGGCCTGGACCCGCTGCGCCGAGGACCGGTCGCTCAGCGTCTGCGCGAGGCCATAGGCGGGCTTCAGCCCGAGCTCGTCGAGCGAGGCGAAGGCCGACAGCACCTCGTCCGGGATCGTGGCGACCCGAAGCATCTTGGAGAGCCAGCCCTCCGAGACCCGCAGCCTTTCCGCCATGCGCTTCTGGCGCCCGCCGTAGTGGCTCGCCAGCGCGGCGGCGTAGTTGCGCGCGCGCTCGACGTCGGAGATGTCCTTGCGGGCGCGGTTCTCGATATCGGCGAGCCGGAAGGCGGCCTCGTCGTCGAGCACCGCCACCTGCGCGAGAAAGCGCATCTCGGGATAGGAATGCGCGCGCAGCCAGCTGATGCTCCAGTGGCGCCGCGTGCCCGCGATCACCTCGTAGTCATGGTCGGGATCGTCCTCGACCCGCCGGACCACCGCCGGCACCTTCTGCCCGCCCTCGGCGACCAGCGAGTCGATCAGGTCGCGGCAGTTCTCCTCGTCGAGCTTGGCCTGGATCCGGGCGTTCCCGGCCCAGACCCGGACCCGCTCCGGGTCGAGCAGCAGCTGCGTGACTTGCCGCACCTCGCCCGAGCGCACCCGGTCGAGCGCCGATTCGCGGTTGAGCAGGGTGGTCGGCCGGCTCCGCGTCGGAGCCGGCGCGGGGGAGGGAGCTTCGTCCTCGCCGAGGATATCGGCGAGATAGTCGCTCTGCTTGCGGGCCATCAGCGGGGTCCCCCCTCGACTAACTCGGCTTCGACGATCTCAGCGCGCGGCATAGATGAGCTCCTCCGCGGCCGCGGGCGCCGCGAGGCCCCAGCCGGCGCGCACCAGCTGCTCGACCTGGCCGAGAGACTCGTCGAGATTGGCCCGGCAGCGCTTGTGCGTGCGCGCGGTGCCGATCGGGCGCCCGAGCTCGTAGACGGTCATCATCCGCAGCGCCGCGTGGCTGATCTCGGCGGATTCGAGGATCGGCACCGGCAGCAGCGCGGAGCCGAAGGTCTGGTCCATGATCGCCCGGACCATCGCATGCGAGGGGTCGTTGCTGTCGAGCTTGGAGCAGATGAGCCGGACGAACCCGTAATCGACCGCGATGCCGGCGTCCTCGAGCTGGCGCAGGACCTGGTCCATCATCGAGAGGAACTGCACGGTGGAGCAGAAGTCCGGCGTGGTCGCGGCGAGCGGAACGAGCAGGGCGTTCGCGGCCTGCATCACCGCGAGCGAGATCGTCCCGAGCGCCGGCGGCGGGTCGAGAATGACGATGTCGTAGTCGCGCGCGAGGTCGTTAAGCCCTTGTTTCAGCTTTCGAAAACGTGTCGCGAGCACCGACTGGCCATCCGATCCGGCGGCGGCGAGCTCGTATTCGACGTCGAAGAGCTCGAGGTTGGACGGAATGAGATCGACATTCGGCCAGGGGGTGCGTTTCACCGCGTAGAGCAGGTCGGCCCGGGTCGGATCGATCGAGAGATAGGGGTAGAGCGTCTCCTCGCGGGCGACGTTGAAATGCGGGTTGAAGCCGAAGAGGGTGGTGGTCGTGGCCTGGCTGTCGCAGTCGACCACCAGCACGCGATAGCCCTGCACCGCGAGATAATGCGCGAGATGCGTGGTGACGGTCGACTTGCCGACGCCGCCCTTGAAGTTCTGCACCGCGATGATGGCGGCGGGATCCTCGGGCCGGCGCCGCGGGCTCGCGCCCAGCACGTCGCGCATGTGCAGGAGCTGCTCGATGCTGTAGCCTGGCCGGCGCCCGTTCTCGGACGGGGGCGGGGAGGGGAGGCGGCCGTCGTCCTCCGCCATCCGGATCCGGTTGGTCGAGCAACCGAGCAGCTGCGCCGCCTCGGCGATGCCGATCCGGACCTCGAGCCCCTTGCGACTGTCGGGAAGGAACGCCTTGCGTCGGAGCTTCTCGATCATGCGTTCCCCGGATGAGGCAAGATCGCCTATCTGGTTGATGACTTCATCCATTGCCTGCCTCGGGACGGTTTTTGAATGTTATATCTCCGGAGCGTCCCATAAAGCATTCAATCGCGCAAGGTTTGTGCCTTCGCTTGGGCATCCACGGCCCGTTTCGTCCGGTTCGCTTGACGCCGGTACGACCTGGTAGCATGTTTCAGGTCCGGGAGGGACGGTATGAGCGTCAAATCATCCATTTCGCTGACCGAACAGCAGGATGCCTTTGCGAGGTCGCTCGTGGACGGCGGCCATTACCCAAGCCTGAGCGCGGTGATTCAGCAGGGGCTCGAACTCCTCCGGCAGAGGACCGAGGCCGATACCGCCGATACAGAGGCGCTGAGACGCCTGCTCGATCGGCGGATCGAGGGCGCCTTCGTTTCCGAGACCGAGATGGGTGCGCGGGTCGAGGAGATGATCGCGCGCAAGCGGCGCGGGCTCGATGTGGAGCATTGAATACGCGGAGGCGGCGGAGCGTGACTTCGAGCTGATCTTCGACCACCTTTTCGCCGCCTACGTCGATCTTGGCGAAGAGCCCCGGGTCGCGCTGGATCGGGCGGCCGACCGGATCCTCGGCATCCGGGGCGCGATCGGCCGGCTTGCCGGGACGCCGTTCATCGGCACCTCCCGGCCGGACATCCGCCCGGGACTCCGCTTTCTCCGACGCGACGGCGCGGCGGTCTGGTTCATCCCGGACGCCGAAAGGACCGTCGTCACGGTCCTCGCCATCTTCTTCGGCGGGCAGGATCATATCCGGCACATGCTCGTGCGCGGGCTGGGCGGGTAGGCGCCGGGTGGATCTACCGCGCGGCGAATTACCGGACATTTCTCGCAAGGGCAGTGCGCGGCGCTTAGCGGCCAATTCAGATCTATAAAGCGCCGAACATTCCGCCGGCGCCACCCTCAGTGCGGCTCGGCCGGTTCGAGCGGGACCATCTCCTGGAACACCGTGGGCAGGAGCTCGGAGACGGTCGGGTGGATATGCACCGCGCGCGTGAGGGTCTCGACCGGGGCCCCGGCGTAGATGAGGTCGAGCACCGCGTGGATCGCCTCGTCACCCTCGATGCCGAGAATGGCCGCGCCGAGGATCTCGCGGCTGTCGGCGTCGGCGAGGACCTTGATGAAACCTTGCGTCTCGCCCCGCTCCACCGCGCGGCTGACCCGCGTCATCGGGCGGCGTCCGACCAGCACGCGCCGGCCCGAGGCGCGGGCCTCGGCCTCGGACATGCCGGCGCGGCCGAGCGGCGGGTCGGTGAAGAGCGCGTAGGCGGGCAGGCGGTCGGTCACCTTCCGGTCGCCGCCGTCGAGAAGATTGGCCGCGACGATCTCGAAGTCGTTGTAGGCGGTGTGAGTGAAGGCGCCTCGGCCGTTGCATTCGCCGAGCGCCCAGACGCCCGGAACCGCGGTCGCCAGCCGGTCGTCGACCGGGATCACGCCGCGCGGGTCGGTCGAAAGACCGATGGTGGCGAGGCCGAGGTCGTCGGTATTGGGCTGGCGCCCCATCGCGACCAGCACATGCGTGCCGATCTCCTCCGGCGCGCCCTCGGCGCAATCGACATGCACCGCGACGCCAGTGTCGCGCGGCGAGAAGCGGATGCAGGCGGCGTGGGTGCGCACGCGCACGCCCTCGGCCTCGAGGATCGCCCGGACGGCGTCGGAGACCTCGGGATCCTCGCGGCCGATGAGCCGGGGGCCTTTCTCCACCACGGTGACCTCGGCGCCGAGACGGCGGAACGCCTGGGCGAATTCGAGGCCGATATAGCCGCCGCCCACCACCACCAGATGGCCGGGCAGTTCGGCGAGCTCGAGGATTCCGACGTTGTCGAGCACCGGCACGTCGCGGATCCCCGGCAGATCCGGCAGCGCCGCCCGCGCGCCGACGTCGAGAAACACCCGCTCCGCCGCGAGGTCGCGATCGCCGACGCGGATCGCGTCGGGGCCGGTGAAGCGGGCGTGGCCCTCGATCAGCGTCAGCCCCGGCACGCCCGCGAGCCAGGTCGCGAGACCGTCCCGGCCCTCCGCGACGATGCCGGCGACGCGCGCGCGGACCGCCGCCATGTCGGCGGAGACCGGGCCCGCCGCGATGCCGTAATCCGCCGCGCGGCGGGCCATCGCCGCGACCCTGGCGCTCGCGATCAGCGCCTTGGTCGGGCGGCAGCCGTAGTTGACGCAGGTGCCGCCCAGGAACTTCCGCTCGATCAGTGCGACCTTGCGTCCCGCCCCGGCGAGCCGGGCGGCGAGCGACGGGCCGGCCTGCCCGGCGCCGATGACGACATCGTCGAATGGCTCGCGTGTCATGCCGCCGCGACCACGACCAGCGCGAGCAGGATCGCCGCCGCGTCCTCGATCAGCGCGGCCGGCCGGTCCGAGCCGAAGGCGCGCGCCATCGCGCCGCGCGCCGCCGCGCCGCCGTAGGTGCCCGCGACGGCGCCGATCGCGCCGGCGACGAGGCCGGACCCAGCGCCGCCCGCCAGGACCCCGAGCGCGGCGCCGGTCAGCGCGCCGGAGGCGATCCGGGTCGCGAACTGGACCGGCACCTTGCGGCTCGGCGTCGTCGGCAGCTGGTCGGTGACGAGCTCGGCGAGCGCGAGCAGGGTGAAGCCGAGCACGGCCCAGCCGGAGCCGAAAAAGGCGGCCCAGCTCGTTCCGAGGTCGATCCAGCCGAGCCAGGCGGCCCAGGCGATGGCGGCGGGGGCGGTCATCGCGCGCGATCCGGCGACGAAGCCGATCAGCAGGGACAATATGAGCGTCAAGACTCTCTTCTCCTCGCGGATGGCTCGGGTCAGGCGGTCAGGCGGGGGATACTAGCACGACGCGCGGCGGCGCGCGCGGTTCACGTCGGCGGGCGCCGCGACACCTCGATGAGCGCGCCGAATCCCGCGTGGATCAGGAGCGCCAGCGCCGCCGTCAGCAGCCCGCCTTGCAGCACGAAGGCGAGATTGTTCGAATTGAGCCCCGCGATGATGATCTCGCCGAGCGTGCGCCCGGCGACGGTGGAGCCGATCGTCGCCGTGGAGAGCGAAATCACCGCGGACAGGCGCAGGCCCTCGAGGATCAGCGGCGCGGCGAGCGGCAGCTCGACCCGGCCGAGCCGCTGCGCCGGCGAGAGCCCGACCGCCGTCGCGGAGGTCCGGACCGACTCCGGCACGTCGAGCAGCCCCGCGAGCGCCGATTCGAAGATCGGGAGCAGCCCGTAGAGAAAGAGCGCCACCAGCGTCGGCACCGCGCCGAAGCCGAAGATCGGCACGCAGATCGCGAGCACCGCGACGGGCGGCAGCGTCTGGCCGAAGTTCACCACCGCCCGCGCGAGCGGCAGCGCCTGCTGCTGGCTCGGGCGGGTCACCCAGATCGCGAAGCCGATCCCGAGCAGCGCCGAGGGGACGAGCGCGGCCGCGACCAGCGCGAGATGCGCGGCGGCGAGGCCGGGGATGCTGGCGCGATCATAGATGACCGGCCCGGCGGCGGGCGCGAAGGGGCTGAGCAGCGGCGCGAAGGCCCCCGGGAATAGGAGGAAGGCCGCGACCGCGAGGCCAAGGGCGAGCGTGGCCTTCACCCCGGCGCCCGCCCCGCCGCGAGCACGTCCTCGAGCGTGACGACGCCGGTCGGCCCGCCGCCCTCGCCATCGACCGGGACGCTTCGCGCGCCGGTCCAGATCATGCGCGAAAGCGCGTCGGCGAGCGTCGCGCCGGCGCCGAGCGGCGCGCCGTCCGCCGCGCCCGGCCGCGCCGCCCCGGCGGCGGGCAGGAGCGCGAGATGGCGGAAGCCGCGCTCGCTCTCGCCGATCAGCGTCCGGACGAAGGGCGCGGCCGGGCTGAGCACGATCTCCTCCGGCGGTCCGGCCTGCAGGAGCCGCCCGGCATCCATCACCGCGATCTGGTCGCCGAGGGTCAGCGCCTCGGCGATGTCATGGGTGACGAGCAGGATCGTCGCGCCGAGCTGGCGCTGGATCGCGCGAAGCTCGGTCCGCGCCTCCTGCCGGATCACCGGGTCGAGCGCGCCGAAGGGCTCGTCCATCAGCATCATCCGCGGCCGCGCCGCGAGCGCGCGCGCCACGCCGACCCGCTGCGCCTGGCCGCCCGAGAGCTCGCGCGGGTAGCGCGGGCCGAGCCGGGCGGGGTCGAGCCGCAGGAGCTCCATGAGCTCGGCCACCCGCGCCTCGATCTCGGCGCGCGGCCAGCCGAGCAGGGTCGGCACCGCGCCGATGTTGCGCGCGACGGTCCAGTGCGGAAAGAGCCCGTTGTCCTGGATCACATAGCCGATCCGGCGCCGGAGCTCGGTCAGCGGGATCTCGCGCGTGTCGGTGGCGTCGATCCGGACCGACCCGGCGTCGGGCTCGATCAGCCGGTTGATCATGCGCAGGAGCGTCGACTTGCCCGAGCCGGAGGTGCCGACCACGGCCGTGATCGTGCCGGTCTCGAGCCGGAGCGACACGTCCTCGACCGCGCGCTCGGCCCCGAACCGCTTGGTGAGGCCCTCGACCTCGATCACGCGCCGCTCCCCGGCACGCGGGCGATCAGCGCGTTCATGATCAGGGCCGCCAGCGCCGCGAGCGCCACGGGCGGGAGCGCGCCGAGCAGCACGAGGTCGGTCGCGGTCTGGCCGATCCCCTGGAAGACGAAGGCGCCGAAGCCCCCGGCGCCGATCAGCGCGCCGACCGTCGCGAGCCCGATGTTCTGCACCAGCACGATGCGCGCCCCGGTCAGGATCACCGGCAGGGCGAGTGGAACCTCGACGCGCCAGAGCCGCTGCCGGGGATCGAGCCCCATCGCGCTCGCCGCCTCGAGCGTCGCCGGCGCCACGCCGCGCAGGCCCGCCACCGTGTTGCCCACCACGGGCAGCAGCGCGTAGAGGAACAGCGCCGCCAGCGCCGGAGCCATGCCGATGCCGCGCACGCCGAGATCCGCCGCGAGCGGGACATGCGCCGCGACCCAGCCGAGCGGCACGATCATGAGTCCGAACATCGCAATCGACGGCACGGTCTGCACCGCGGTCAGCGCGCCGAGCAGCGGCCCGGCGATCCGCCGGCTCCGCGCCGCGACGAGGCCGAGCGGCACGCCGATCGCCAGCGCCGCCGCGAAGGAGCCGCCCGCGAGCAGGAGGTGCTGCGCGCCCGCGGTCCAGAAGCTGGTCGCGCGGTTGCGGTATTCGACCATCAGCGATAGCGCCGCCAGCGGCGGCGAGGCGAGCAGCAGCACGAGCCCCGCGAGGACCCCGGCGCCGAGCAGGAGCTTGCCGGTCGCGCCGAGCGGCAGGCGGGAGGCCGCGTCGGTGAAGAAGAGGCCGAGCAGGCCGAGCAGCGTCCAGGCGCCCGCGCCGGGTGAGACCCGCGCGTAGGGCCCCGTCGCGGCCGCGAGCACGCTCGCCGCCTGGCCGACGCCGAGCAGCACCGCCGCCACCCCGGCGAGCGCCAGCGCGACCCGCGCGCCGGGCCGGCGCGACAGGACGAGCCCGCCGAGGAGCGCGAGGGCGAGCAGGGCGCAGAGGACCAGGCCCGCCGGTCCGACCAGTTCGGACAGCGGCACCGGCCGGGGCTGGCCGATCCGCGAGGGGCGCACCGTGACGAAGGGCAGCGCCATCGCGCCGAGGCAGAGCAGCCCAAGCGCGAGGCGCGCGCGATCGACGCGGGCCCCCATCTCGCGGCCCGCCACCCCGGCGCGGGTCACTTCAGGAATCCCGCCTCCGTGAGCCAGTCGCGCGCCACGTCGCCGGCCGGCAGGCCCTCGACCTGCACCTGGCCGTTGAGGGTCTGCAGCGTCTCGAGGCTGAGCTGGGCGAAGACCGGTGCCAGCAGCTCGGCGATCTGGGGATATTCGGACAGGACCGCCTCGCGGATGATCGGGGCGGGGGCGTAGACCGGCTGCACGTGCTTGTCGTCGTCGAGCACGCGGAGGTCGGCCGAGGCGATGCCGCCGTCGGTGCCATAGACCATCGCCGCGTCCGCGCCGCTGGTCCCCGCGGCGGCGGCCTGGATGGTCGCGGAGGTGTCGCCGCCCGACAGCACGATCAGCTGGTCGGGGCCGAGCGTGAAGCCATAGGCGGACTGGAACGCGGGCAGGGCGGGCGCGGAATTGACGAACTCCGCCGAGGCGGCGAGCTTCACCGCGCCGCCGCCCGCGACGTAGCGGCCGAATTCCGACAGCGTCGCGAGGTTGTTGGGCGCCGCGACGTCCTCGCGGAGCGCGATTCCCCAGGTGTTGTTCGCCGGCGCGGGGGCCAGCCAGACGATTTTGTTCGCCGCGTAGTCGAGCTCCTTCGCCGCCGCGTAGCCCTTGGCCGCGTCCTGCCAGATCGGCTCGTCGGCGCGGTCGAAGAAGAAGGCGGCGTTGCCGGTGTATTCCGGGTAGATGTCGATCTCGCCCGCGATGATCGCCTGGCGCACGATCGGCGTGGCGCCGAGCTGGATGCGGTCCTCGGTCGGGATCCCCGCCTGGTCGAGGACCTGGAGGATGATGTTCCCGAGCACCCCGCCCTCGGTATCGATCTTCGAGGAAACGGTGACGGCGCCGCCGAGCGCGGGCGTCAGGGTCGTCAGAGCGGCGGTGATGAGAAGGCGGCGAAGCATCGGCGAACTCTCCTTGCGAAACGGCTGGCGCGAATGTTCGTCCTCGCCCCGAGGCCCCGGTCCGGAATGGGCCGGGGGCCGGCGCGATCGGGGCACCATAGCCCAGGCATCCCCATCCGACGAGACGGAACGGCCGCCGGGCCGGGCTTTCGCGCTCCTCCTCCGCGAGAACCGCGCGCCGCGGCCCGGAACCGGTCCGTCGAGCGCCAACTCGCCCGGGGCTCGGCTGGTTCCGGCGCGACGTCGCCGGATCCGCCGCGCGGGGCGCGCGTTCCGCGTCTCTACGGCTCGCCGGTCCGGGGCGCGTCCCGCTGGGTCCGCCCCGCCGGAGCCGAGGCGCCGGCCCGCCGTCGCCGCAGGCCCTCCGGGGCGAGAACCCGGATCCGGCGGTAGCCGATCGCGATCAGACCGTCGGATTCGAACATCTGGAGAATCCGGCCCGCGCTCGAGCGCGAGAGATTCGCCATTCGGGCGAGATCGTCCTGGCTCATCTCGATCGGCGCCTCGGCGGCGGGACCGCCCGGGGCGCCCGGGCCCGACAGGACGAGCAGGATCGCCGCCATCCGAGGGACGGCGCCGGGCACCATCAGGGCATCGGCGACGGCCACCGCCAGCAGCGAATTGCGCAGCGAGAGATGCGCGAGCCAGCGCCAGGCCTCGGGGTCGCTCCGGACGATCTGGTCCCATCGGGCGAGCGGAAGATAGGCGAGCAGGCTGTCCCGCGTCGCGCGGATGCCGATGAACCGCGGCCCGCGCGTCAGGACCGAGCCCTCGCCGATCCAGAACCCCGGCCGGGCGAAGGTCCCGATATAGGGCTCGCGATCGTCGGAGTAGAGCTCGACCCCGACGCCGCCCCGGATCAGCCCGTAGAGCCCGCCGGGCGGGTCGCCGGCGCGGTAGACCACCTCGTCGCGGCGATAGCGCCGGAGCAGGCACCGATCGAGCACGGTTTCGCGGAAGGCGGCGGGCATGCCGGAGAGCCAGCCGAAACGGGCGAGTATCCCGAGGTCGTCCGAGCGCGAGCTTGTCATCGCCTTCTCCCGACATTGCGGAATTCTGCGCAGTCATCCCGGCCGGAAGCAACTATTCAGCGCGGAGCGGGGCCGTCGGGCTCCGACGTCGATACGGATTTGAACGGAGACGACGCACCATGCCGACGCGCCGAGACTTCATGACGGTCCTTCCCGCGACGGGCGCCGCCTTCGCCGTCGCGGGCGCCAGCCTGCTCGAGGGCGGCTCCGCGCGCGCCCAGACGCCGCGGGCGCCGCTCGCCGGGCATTTCCACCCCCGGGGCAAGGCGCCCTCGGCGCATACGATCGCGGCGCTGAAGGCGGCGCGCGACGGGCTGCCCTTCTCCGACACCCGTGATTTCGACGAGCAGTCCAAGGGCCTGATCGCCGGGATGACCGAGATGGTGATCCCGGCCGACGCCGGCCACGCCGCCTGGGACATGGCGAGCTTCCAGTTCCTCGACCAGCGGGAGGAATTCGACTCGATCCATCCCTCGCTGCACCGGATCGGGCGGCTCAACAACGGCTACGGCCTCTACGAGGTGGTCCCGGGCATCTACCAGGCGCGCGGCTTCGACCTCTCGAACATCACCTTCGTCCGGGGCGAGACCGGCTGGATCGTGTTCGACCCGCTGGTCTCGACCGAGACGGCGCGCGCGGCCTGGCGGCTCTTCCAGGCGCATCGGGGCGAGGGGCTGCCGGTCTCGGCGGTGATCTACTCGCACACCCACGGCGACCACTGGGGCGGGGTGCGTGGCATCCTCGACGAGGCCGACGTCGCCTCGGGCAAGGTGCCGGTGATCGCGCCGGTCGATTTCATGGACTTCACCGTCTCCGAGAACGTCTATGCCGGCAATGCGATGAACCGGCGGCTGTTCTACCAGTACGGGCTGCTGCTCACCGCCGCGCCGCACGGCTACGTCGGCCAGGGTCTCGGGCCGCGGGTCTCGGCGGGGGCGACCGGGCTGATCGCCCCGACCCGGCACGTCGCGGAGGCGATCGAGACCTTCGAGGTCGACGGGCTGGAGATGGTGTTCCACAACACGCCCAACACCGAGGCGCCGCGGGAGATGAACACGTACATCCCCTCGATGAAGGCGCTCTGGATGGCGGAGAACGTCACCGCGACCCTGCACAATATCTACACGCTGCGCGGCGCGCAGGTCCGCGACCCGCTCGCCTGGTCGAAGTACATCGCCGACGCGCTCTACCGCTTCGGGCGCGAGGCCGAGGTCATGTTCGCCTCGCACCACTGGCCGCGCTGGGGCAACGACCGCGTGCAGGAGATCCTGCGCGGCCAGCGCGACCTCTACGCCAACATGAACAACCAGGTGCTGCATCTCGCCAACCAGGGCGTGACCATCAACGAGATCCACAACGTCTACGAGGTGCCGGAAGGGCTCCGGGCGAAATGGGACTGCCGGGGCTACCATGGCTCGCCCCAGCACAATTCGCGCGGCGTGATCCAGCGCTACCTCGGCTTCTGGGACTGCAACCCGGCGACGCTGATCCCGCTCTCGCCCGCCGAGTCCGCGCCGCTCTACGTCGAGATGATGGGCGGAAGCGCCGCGATCATCGCCCGGGGCCAGGCGCTGCACGACGCGGGCGACTACCTGCTCGCGGTCGAGATCGTGAACAAGCTCGTGCAGGCCGAGCCCGAGAATACCGGGGCGCGGGAGCTTCTCGCCGACATCTCCGAGCAGATCGGCTACCAGCAGGAGAACACGGGGCTGCGCAACAGCTTCCTCTCCGGCGCCTACGAGCTGCGCTCCGGCATCCCGCGGGGCGGGATGGTGAGTTCCTCGAGCCCCGACGTGGTCCGGGCGATGTCGACCGAGCTCTTCCTCAACTTCCTCGGCATCCGCATGGACAGCCGGAAGGCCGAGGGACTGCGCTTCACGATCAACCTCGTGACGCCCGACACCGGCGAGACCTTCCTGATCGAGATGGAGAACGCGACGCTGACCAATGTCGCGGGCTTCCAGGTGGAGGCGCCCGACCTGACGCTGACGATCGACCGGGCCGATCTCGAGCGGACGATGATGGGCGCGACGACGCTGGAGGCGCAGATCGCCGACGGAACCGCCCGGGTCGAGGGCGACGCGAGCGTGCTCGGGGCGCTCGCGGCGACCATGGTCGAATTCGATCCGCGCTTCCCGGTCCTGCCCGGGACCGGCGCGACGGTCGAGACCGCCGCGACGGCGCACCCGTTCGAGGCGGTGCCGGAGAAGATCATCGCGGAATAGCCCCGACGGGCGGGACCCGCGCGTTGGGCCCCGCTCAGACGGCGGCGATGAGCTGGATCTCCACCGTCGCGTCGCCGGGCAGGTTCGCGACGCCGATCGCGGCGCGCGCGCCGATGCCGGCCTCGCCGAGCTCGTCCCGGAGCAGGGCGGAGGCGAAATCGGCGATCTTCGAATGCGCGGTGAAGCCGGGTTCGGCCGCGACATAGACCGTGAGGCTCGGGATCGCCGCGATGACCTCGCCCGGGGCGAGCAGGGCGCGCGCGGCGGCGAGCGCGTTGCCGCAGGCGAGCACGACCGCGTCGCGGTAGTCGGCGGGGTCGGCCCCGGCGCGCACCGGCCCGGCGTGGAGCAGGACGCCGGCGCGGCGCGGCGTCATGCCGGCGGTGAAGATGAGGTCGCCCTGGCGCGTCGCGGGGCGGTAATGGCCCTGCGGGACCGGACCTTCCGGCGTGGCGCTCATGCCCGGTACCTCTCGACCAGCGCGGCGAGCCGTTCGACCGCCGCGACCGCCGCCGCGTGGTCCTGGGAGAAGTTCAGCCGCGCACCGCGCGGGTCGTCCGGGCCGAATTCCGAGCCGGGGGTGACGATCACGCCGGCCTGGAGCCGCAGCGCGCGGATGAAATCGGCGGGGGAGATCGCGAGCGGCGGCAGCGTCGGGAAGAGGTAGCTCCCGGCCTCGGGCGTGCGCGCGGTGACGCCCGGGATCGCGCGCAGCACGGCGAGCAGGTCGTCGCGGATCGCCTGGTGCGCGGCGATCCGCGCCTCCATCCAGCCGGCGGGCTCGTCGAACCAGCCGCGCAGCACCGCCTGCGAATAGCCGGCGGCGCGCAGCGACACGATCGCCTGCAGCTTCTCCATCCGCGCGATCACGGTCCTGGAGCCGAAGGCGACGCCGAGCCGGTAGCCGCTGAGCGATTCGGTCTTCGATGGGCCCATGATCGTGACCACGGTCTCGGGATCGATCCCGGCGGCGCGCAGATGCGCGTAGCCGGCGCCGGGGTAGCGCAGCCGGGAATAGAGCTGGTCGGCGATCACCGTCGCGCCATGGCGCGAGGCGAGCGTGGCGATCCGGGCGATCTCCTCCGGCGAATAGACGACGCCGGTCGGGTTGTTGGGATTGGAGAAGAGGAAGACCTGCGCCCCGGCCACGAAGGCGGCTTCGAGCGCGCCGAGGTCGAGCCCGGCGCGGTCCTCGGCGCCGGCGTAGTCGAGCCGGACCGGGATGATCTCGCCCTCGAAGAATTCGACGAGCTTGCGGTTGGCGAAATAGTCGGGCGCCACGATCGCGACCTTGTCGCCGCGCGCGACGGTCGAGGCCACGGCGAGAAAAAGCGCGCCCTGAGTGCCCGGGGTCAGGATGAGACCGTCGCGGGCGTCGACCGGCGCGCCGGTGAAGGCGGCGAGGCGCGCCGCGACCGTCTCGCGGATACCGGGGTCGCCGCGATACTCGGTGTAGGCCTGGCGACCGCCCGCGGCCACGCCGGCCGCGAAGAGGTCGAAGGCGCCGGGGGTCGGCTCGAAGGCGTCGACGTCGCCGTGCGAGAAGTCGACGGGTCGGCCGGGCAGCGCGTCGCCGCGCAGGACCGCCGCGGCGCCGGCCGCGTCCTGCCGGCCCTCCTGCCCCAGGGCGTCGTCCGTGCCGAGGCCGCTGAACTTGCTCTGGATCACTGCGAGCATCTCCAAGTCTTGGGGATATCGGAAAAGGGGCGCGGGGCGTCGCTGGTCGGGATCGGCGCGCGACTCCGCGCGGCGGACCTCGACGCCGGGGGCTTCATAGCGGGCGTGGTCCCCGGGCTCCAGAGCGTCGTCGATGATCTCGGTGGGTAACTCGCCCGCCGGCCGCGTCCAGTCCCGCGTTCGCATTGGCTTCCGTCCGGGACCGGGACCAGCGCCGCCCGCCCCCGGGGTCGGCGCCGCTTCACGGCCGCGAGAGCAGCAGTCGGAAGCCGGCGTATCCGAAGAGCGCCGCGAGCGCGCCTTCGACCCACCGGCGGGATTTCCCGTAGGCGCGCGCCAGGGCGGGTGTCGAGAAGGCCACGGCGTAGCCGAGGTTGACCGCCAGACCGAGAACCGCGCAGCCCGCGATGATCACCAGCGTGGCCCGGGGTGGCGCCTCGGGTCCCAGACCGAGCGACAGGATGGCGATCCACCCGAGCACGGCCTTCGGATTGGTCAGATGCAGCAGCACCCCCTTGCGATAGAGCGTCGACTTCCGCGCCGACGGGGTCGCCCCGGCCGGCCGGGCCTCGGCCGCGATGGCCGATCGCGCGGATTTCCAGGCAAGGTGGAGCAGATAGAGGCCCCCCGCGATCTTGAGCGCGAAGAGCGCGCCGGCATAGGCGGTCAGCGCGGCGGAGATGCCGGTCGCCGCCAGGACGGCCCAGAACAGGCTGCCGGTCACCACGCCGAGCGCGAGCGCGATGGCGCTCGCGCGGCCCTGGGTCAGGGCCGCGCCCATGATCGCCATGGTGCTGGGGCCGGGACTGGCGACGGCGACGAGATAGGCGGCGAAGACGAGCGCCAGATGATGGGCGTGGTCGATCACGCTGAACTCCCTGTCGTGGCCCGGGATGGGTCCGGTCCATCCTTAGCCCGCGCGTTCGCCGATGGGATAGCGTCTCCGATGCAAAGCCGCGCCGTCGGCGCCGTTGTCAGGGAGGAGAGCCCGACCGGGGCGCGTCCGCGCGCCGGCCGGGCCCCGCGGGTCAGATCTGGCGCCCGATCCGGCGATCGAGCGAGTAGGCCCCCCCGCCATGCGCCGCGAAGAACAGCGTGACGCTCAGCCAGATGATCGAGAGCTCCGCCCCCTTGTAGCCCTGCTCGAGATGGACCCAGTGGAACCACGAGGTCACCATCAGGACGAAGCTGGCCGCCAGGGCGGCGGGCCGGGTGAGCAGGCCGAGGATCAGGAGGATCCCGCCGAAGAACTCGGTCGCGGCGAGCGCCGTCGCCCAGAGCCAGCCTGGATAGAAGCCGATGCCCTCGACCATGCCGACCGCGCCCAGCGGGTTCATGATCTTGGGCGAGCCGTGGATCACGAAGGCGGTTCCGGCCACCACCCGCATGAGCGTCCGGGTGAGCGGCGCCAGCGCGGCGTAGACGGGCCGAAGGGCCGGGACCAGGTAGGTGGGCTGATGGGTGTCCGGAGTGAAATCCGTCATGTCATATCTCCTGAGGCCGCGCCCGCGTTCGGGGCGGCGTGTCATGCCATGCCGCCAGCGGGTGGCGGCGTCGGGTCGCTCAGGAGAGCGCGCGCGGGGGTTTCCAGGGAGAGGCCGGCCGCCCCCGCTCGGGCGGGGTGTCGGGATCCGTCGCGAAGGCCCCGCTCCGGTCGGCGACACCGAGCCGGTCACCACCGGCGAGCAGGGCGTCGAGGCAGGTCTTGCCGCTCTGCCCGGTCTTCTTGTCGGCGGTGGTCGGGAGGGACGGATCGAGGCAGCGTTCCACGCTGTCGATCCTGGGGCAGCCCCCGAGCGTGGGCATGGAATAGGCGAGGCCCTGGGACGCGACCAGGGCCAGGATCAGAAACGCGGGTAGGATCCGGTAGAGGTGACGCATGAGCCCATCGGGACGACCTGTCCCGTCCGTAACAAGAAAGACCCTGAGAGACCAATTTCGCCTGTTCAAGAGTTCGTGATATCGTCGAGGGCGCCTCCGCTCCCGGACCGGACGCGATCGTCGCCGTGTCACGGACGACTCGGCGACCCGCGCCGCGTCGCGACCGCCCCGGACGGATCCGCCATCCGGTCCTTCGGCCGGATGGCGCGTCCGCGTCGCTATGCGTCGTCCGTCAGCAGCGCCTGGAGCTTCGGGAAGTCCGTCTTGCCCGACGCCGTCACCGGGATCTCGGGCAGGACGCGCAACTCGGAGGGGAGCTGGATCTCGGCGATCTCCTGTTCCCGCGCCCTCGCGCGGAGCGCGTCCAGATCGGCGGCGGGGTTGGCGATCGCGAGGACGACCCTCTGCCCCTTGCGCGGACAGGCGAGCGCGGCCGCGCCGAGCGGCTCGCCCGGCCAGACCTCCGCCGCGAGCCGCTCGATCGCCGCGAGCGACACCATCTCGCCGCCGACCTTGGCGAAGCGTTTCGCCCGGCCGACGATCACGAGGCGGCCATCGGCGTCCATGCGCACGATGTCGCCGGTGTCGTACCAGCCGTCCTCCGGCGGCTCGACCTGGCCGTTTCCGCCGGCCAGGAGATAGCCCGCCATCACGTTCGGCCCCCGGACCAGCAGCCGGGCGCCGTCCACGCCCGCGACCGGCTCCAGCCGGTGCTCGATCCCGGGCAACAGGCGGCCGACGCCCCCCGCCACCGGATCATCGAGGTCGTTCAGCGCCAGGACCGGGCCGGTCTCGGTCGCGCCGTATCCCTCGAGGATCGTCGCTCCGAAACGGTCGCGCCATTCCGCCCGGGTCGAGGACTTCACCGGCTCGGCGCCGGCGACGACGGCCCGCAGCGTCCTGAACTGCTCGGTCGAAGCCCGCCGCGCCCAGCCGGCGAGGAAGGTGTCGGTGCCGAACAGGATCGTGGCGCCGAGCCGTCCGGCGAGCTCGGGAATGACGCGGTAGTGCAGGGGCGAGGGATGCAGCGCCACGCGGATGCCGGTGGCCAGCGGCAGCACGATCCCCGCCGTGAGCCCGAAGCTGTGAAAGAGCGGCAGCGCCGAGACGGCGCGGTCGGTGGGCCCGATCGGCGCCCGTGCCCGGAGCTGCGCCACGTTCGCGAGGAAATTGCCGTGGGTGAGCACGACCCCTTTCGGGCTGCCCTCCGTGCCCGAGGTGAAGAGCACCGCCGCCTCGGTCGCGCGCCCGAGCCCCCGGGGGCTGAGCCTGGAGGTGACGGCCGCCACGAGCTTGTCGAGGGTGGAGACCTCGGCGCGGAGGTCCTCGGTCCAGATCATGCGGAATCCCTCCGCCTCCATCGCCGACACGAGGTCGCCGAGGCCCCCCTTGGCGACGAAGGCCCGGCTCGACAGGACGCAGGCGCAGCCCGCCGCGCGCAGCGCCGCGACGACCGGGCCGGCGCCGGCGGTGGGGTTCAGCATCGCCGGCGTGCGGCCCGATCGCCAGAAGGCGATCAGGACGGCGATCGCGCCCGGGGCGGTCGGCAGCAGCAGCCCGACCCGCTCGCCCGCAGCGAACCGCCTGCGGAGCGCGCGTTCCAGAACGGCGCCGGCGAGGGCGAGCTCGCCATAGGTCAGCGAGGCGCCCTCGATATCCTCGAACGCGACGCGGTCGGACCCGTGTCGGCGCCGCGCCGCGAGGATCGCCTCCGGAAGCGACCCGAACTGATCGAGGGATCGGAAGCGATCCACTTCTGAGCCGTGATTCAACAACGAAGCCTCCCCGCTCGGCGATCCGCCGGACGTGTCCCGGATGGTACCGCGGGCACTGGCTCCTGATTAGCCGGGACGCGCGCCGCGCTCCAGTTCGAACAAGGGGGCACCCCCGGGGGGCAGGGCGTGGCGCCGCGGCGGAACCCGGCCCCGGAGAGAGCCCGGGGAGAGCTCAGCAGAAGACATGCGCGGCCGCCGGGTCGAAGGTCAGCCGGATCGTCTCGCCGCGCGTCAGGCCGGTGGCCATCTCGTGGCCGAAGGGCAGGCGGACCGACAGCGGCGCGCCGTCCGCCGTCACGGTGGCGACGTGGAAGTTGTTGCCGAGAAAGGTGACGTCGGTGACCGTCACCGGCAATCCGGCCTCGGTGCCCCTGGCGAGGCTGATCCGCTCGGGGCGCAGCAGCAGCGTCGCGGCCCCGGGCCGGGCGGCGCCGTGCACCGGGACGCCGCGCATCAGCGTCTCCCCGACGCGCAGGTCGGCCCGGCCGCCGTCGGTCGCCACGATCTCGGTCGGCAGGACGTCGCTATCGCCGATGAACTCGGCGACGAAACGGGTGGCCGGGTTGGCGTAGAGCTCGGCGCCGGTTCCCACCTGGTCGATCCGGCCCTGGCTGAAGACCGCGATCCGGTCGGAGAGGCGCAGCGCCTCCTCCTGATCATGCGTCACGTAGAGGATGGTCACGCCGGTCTGCTGGTGGATGCGGCGGATCTCGTGCTGGATCTCCTCGCGGAGCTTCTTGTCGAGCGCCGAGAGCGGCTCGTCCATCAGGAGCACGGGCGGGTCGTAGGCGAGCGCGCGCGCCAGCGCGACGCGCTGCTGCTGGCCGCCCGACATCCTCGCCACGCGGCGGTCCTCGAAGCCTTCGAGCCGGACGAGGCGCAGCATCTCGCGCACCTTGGCGTCGATCTCCGCCTTGGGCCGGCGGCGCACCCGGAGCGGGAAGGCGACGTTCTCGCCGACGGTCATGTTGGGAAAGAGCGTGTAGCGCTGGAACACCATGCCGATGCCGCGCTCGTGCGACGGCCGGTCGAGCAGGGTCCGGCCGTTCAGCAGGATGTCGCCCCGGGTCGGCTGCTGGAAGCCCGCGAGGATGTAGAGCGTCGTCGACTTGCCCGAGCCGGACGGGCCGAGGAAGGTCAGGAACTCGCCCCGCGCCATCTCGAGATTGACGTCGTGGACGGCCATGACGTCGCCGAATTCCATGCGCAGGCCCTCGATCCGCAGATAGGGGTCGGTCATCGGGCGTCTCCTTTGCGGAACAGGGCGGCGAGGATCATCAGGACGAGCGTCAGCGCGACGAGCAGCGTCGAGGCGGCGGCGATCACCGGGGTGAGGTCCTGGCGCAGCGTGGTCCAGATCTTGACCGGCAGGGTCTGCAGCGTCGGGCTCGACATGAAGATCGCGAGCACGACCTCGTCCCAGGACATCAGGAAGGAGAAGATCGCGGCGGCGAAGAGGCCGTGGCTGATCGCGGGCAGGGTGACGCGGAGCTTCGCCTGGAGCGGCGTGGCGCCGCAGAGGACCGCCGCGTCCTCGATCGACTTGTCGAACCCCTCGAGCGCGCCGGTGATCGCGATGATCGCGAAAGGCAGCGCCACGATCGTATGCGCGATGACGAAGCCGAGGAAGGTGCCGTTGAGCCCGAGCCGGAGCGCGAAGGCGTAGAGCGCCACGGCGAAGACGACGACCGGCAGGATCATCGGCGTGAGAAAGAGCGCGCGCAGCGTCTCCGCGCCCCGGAAGCGGCCGCGCACCAGCCCGAAGGAGGCGAGCAGGCCGAGCAGCACCGAGAGCACGGTGACGACGAGGCCGATCCGGAGCGAGGTCCAGGCCGCGCCGATCCAGCGCGGATCGGCGAAGAGCTGGGCGTACCATTTCAGCGTCCAGCCCGGCGGCGGGAAGATCAGCCATTGCGACGAGCCGAAGCTGAGCGCGACGATGAAGAGGATCGGCAGCAGCAGGAAGAGCGACACCAGCGCGGTGAAGAGGAGGAGCGGCCATTTCCAGCGGCCGAGACCCTCGAAGGTCAGCAGCATGTCACGCGCCTCCCACGCGGCGGGCGCCGAACAGCCGGAGCTGCAGCGCGTAGAGCCCGAGCGTGACGACGAGCAGCGCGAAGGCCGCCGCGGCGCCCATGCCCCAGTTGACGAGCGACTGCACGAACTGCGCGATCAGCTCGGCCAGCATCATGTTCGCGGTGCCGCCGAGCAGCGCGGGGGTGACGAAATAGCCGAGCGACATCACGAAGACCATCAGCGCGCCGGACAGGATGCCGGGCAGCGCGAGCGGCAGCAGCACGCGCCGGAGCACCTGGGCGCGCGTCGCGCCGCAGAGCGCCGCGGCCTGCGGAATCGCGGGGTCGATCGCGCGGATGACGCCGGTCAGGGGCAGGATCACGAAGGGGAGCATGATGTAGGTCATGCCGATGGTGACGCCGGTGAGGTTGTTCACGAGGGCCAGCGGCTCGTCGATGATCCCAAGCGACATCAGCGTCTTGTTGATGACGCCGGTCCGCTGGAGCAGCACCATCCAGGCATAGGTGCGCGCGAGAAGGTTGGTCCACATCGAGAGGATCAGGATGGCGAAGACGACCTGCCCCCAGCGCCGGGGCATGATCGCGAGCATCCAGGCCACCGGAAAGCCGACGACGACCGAGATCGCCGTGACCAGCCCCGAGACCAGGAAGGTGTTGAGGAAGATCCGCAGGTAGGTCGTGGAGCCGAAGAGTTCGGCGTAGTTGTGAAGCCCCGGCTGCGGCTCGGTCACGCTGCGGGTCAGCAGCGCCACGACCGGGACGACGAAGAAGGCGAGAACGAGGAGGAGCGCCGGCGCCACGTAGGCGAAGCCGCTCGGCTCGGCCTGGCCGATCGGGGCCGGCCCTGGCACGGTGATGCTCGCTGGCGAGACGGACATGGCGGCGCTTTCCTTGTGGCGGAACGAGGGCGGGACGGGCGAGGGTTCTGGCCCTCGCCGGCCCGCGGGGTCACTCCGCCTGCCAGGCGTACCAGCGCTCGCCGATCGCGTCGCGGTTGGCGGCCCAGTATTCCATGTCGGCGTCGACCTGGGTCGCCGCCTGCTGGTCGGGCAGCGTCGCGCGGATCGCGGGATCCATCAGCGCGGGCGCGTCGAGGTTGATCGGCGCGTAGCCGGTCGCGGCGGCCATCTCGGCCTGCGCCTCCGGGCTGGTGGCGAGGGCGATGAACTTCATCGCTTCCGCCTTGTTCGGCGCGCCCTTGGGCACGACAAGGCTGTCGGCGGCGGTGATGTTCTGGTCCCACGAGGTCTCGACCGTCATCCCGTCGGCGGCGAGCGCGGTCAGCCGGCCGTTCCAGAAGCTGCCGAACGGGGTTTCGGCCGAGGCGAGCAGCTGCTGCGACTGGGCGCCCGAGGACCACCAGATGATGTCGTCCTTGATCGTGTCGAGCTTCTTGAACGCGCGGTCGAGGTCGAGAGGATAGAGATCCTTCGGCGCCACGCCGTCGGCGAGGAGCGCCGCCTCGATCACCCCCGGCGCGGACCATTTGTAGAAGGCGCGCTTGCCCGGGAACTTCTCCGCGTCGAAGAGGTCGGCCCAGGTCTTTGGGCATTCGGAGGCCGCGTCGGCGTTGCAGCCGATCACGAAGGAATAATAGAAGCTGCCGACCGAGTAGTCGGTGACGAAGCGCGGATCGAGCTTCGTCTTGTCGATCACCGTGAAGTCGAGCGGCTCCAGCAGGCCGGCCGGGCCTGCCTGCGCCGCGTAGTCGCCTTCGACGTCGACCACGTCCCAGGTGACGCCGTTCGCCTCGACCATCGCCTTGATCTTGCCATAGTCTGTCGGGCCGTCCTGCAGGACATTGGTGCCCGAGGCGGCGGCGAAGGGCTCCGCCCAAGCCTTGGTCTGGGCGTCCTGCGTGGTGCCGCCCCAGCTCGTGAAGACCATGTCGGCGGCGAAGGCCTGCGGGACGGCGGCGCCGGCGAGCAATCCGGCGAGGGCGAGGTGAAGGCGCATTGGGGTCATCCTTCTGGCGAACGGGGAACGATGGAAGATGGCCGCGGGCCCGCCGGGGATGGCGCGATCGCCGGGCCGGCGGGGGCGGAACTCGGTCAGCATCAGCGCATCACGAACGGGTCGGGGATCGGATCGTCGGAGGTGCGCAGCCAGACCGTCTTGGTGCGGGTGTAGTCGAGCGCGGCGGCGAGCCCGCCCTCCCGGCCCTGGCCCGAGAGGCCGTGGCCGCCGAAGGGTGCGATCGGCGAGACCGCGCGATAGGTGTTGACCCAGACGACGCCGGCGCGCAGCCCCCTGATCATCCGGTGCCCGCGGGCGAGGTCGCGGGTGAAGACGCCCGAGGCGAGGCCGAAGGCGGTGTCGTTGGCGAGAGCGACGGCCTCGGCCTCGGTCTCGAAGGAGACGACGGAGAGCACCGGCCCGAAGAATTCCTCGGCGAGCGCCGGGGCGCTGGTCCCGTCGCAGTCGAGGATGGTCGGCAGCCAGTACCAGCCCGCGCCCTCGGCCGGACCGCCGGTGAGCAGCCTCGCGCCGGCGGCGGTCGAGCGGGCGACGAGATCGGCGACGTGGTCGCGCTGCCGCCGGGTCGCGAGGGGCCCGACCTCGGTCGCCATGTCGAGCGGCGCGCCGATCCTGACCGCCTCGGCCTTCGCGGTCAGCCGCGCGAGGAAGGCGTCCTTGACGGAGCGCTCGACGATCAGCCGGGAGCCCGCGACGCAGCTCTGGCCCGCGGCGGCGAAGATGCCCGCGACCTGGGCGTTCGCCGCGCTCTCGAGATCGGCGTCGGCGAAGACGACGAAGGGCGACTTGCCGCCGAGCTCGAGCGAGGTCGAGGCGAGGTTCTCGGCCGAGTTGCGCACCACGGCGCGGCCCGCGTTCGGGCCGCCGGTGAAGGCGATGTGGTCGACGCCCGGATGCCGCGTCAGCGCCGAGCCGCAGGTCGGGCCGAAGCCGGTGACGACGTTGACGACGCCTTTCGGGAAGCCCGCCTCGTCGATCAGCCGCGCGAATGCGAGCAGCGGCCCGGGGCCGTCCTCCGAGGCCTTCACCACCAGCGTGCAGCCGGCGGCCAGCGCCGGGCCGATCTTGACGGCGGCGAGGAAGAGCTGGCTGTTCCAGGGCACGATCGCGGCGACGACGCCGACCGGCTCGCGGCGCAGCCAGACCTCCACGTCGGGCTTGTCGATCGGCAGGTGCGCGCCCTCTATCTTGTCGGCGAGCCCGGCGTAATAGCGATAGTAATCCGCGACATAGGCGATCTGCGCCGAGGTCTCGCGGATGATCTTGCCGGTGTCGCGGGTCTCGATCTCGGCCAGCCGCGCGGCGTTCGCCGCGACGAGATCGGCCAGCCGCGCAAGAAGCTTGCCGCGCGCCGTCGCGGTCAGCGCCGGCCAGGCGCCCTCGCGGAGCGCGCGTCCGGCCGCGGCGACCGCGCGGTCGACCGAGGCCTCGCGCGCCTCGGGCATCTCGGCCCAGGGCTCGGCCGTGGCCGGATCGAGGCTCGGGAAGCGCGCGTCCCCGTCCTCGAAGGCGCCGTCGATATACTGCTGGAACCGCGTCTCCATCAGGCGAAGGCCGGCATCACGTCGGCGATGAACCGCTCGAGCGAGGCCTTCTTGCGCGCGAAGCTCATGCCGGTGTCGATCCAGAACGCGTATTCGTCGTAGCCCATGGCCTCGTAGGCCTTGAGCCGGCCGATCACCGTCCCGGCGTCGCCGACGACGTTGTTGGCGCGCATCACCTCGGGCGAGATCATCGGATTGGCGAGATCCGCCTCGGAGAGCGGGCTCATCAGCGCTTGGGAGATCTCCCGCTCGTTCTTGAACCAGGCGAAGAAGTAATTGTAGTAGACCGACATTTCCCGCGCCGCCTGGTCGATGTCCGCCGCGTCGGAGCCCACGTAGGTGTGGCGCAGCAGCATGATCCGGGGCCGCGGCACCTCCGGGAACTTCGCGCAGGCGGCGTCGAAGCGCTCCATCAGGCTCGTCACCTCGCCGTCGTCCTGCCAGAGCGGCGTCACCTGCACGTCGCAGCCGTTCGCGACCGCGAATTCGTGGCTGTTCGGATCCCGCGCCGCGACCCAGATCGGCGGGCGCGGCTGTTGCAAGGGCTTCGGCGCCGAGGTGGTCCTGGGGAATTGCCAGAACTCGCCGTCGTGCGCGTAATCCCCTTCCCAGAGCTTCTTCACCGCGGGGATGAGTTCGCGCATCCGCTGCCCGGCCGTCCACGCGTCGAGGCCGGGCATCATGCGCTCGTATTCGAAGGAATAGGCTCCGCGCGCGACCCCGATCTCCAGCCGCCCGCCGGTGATGATGTCGGTCATCGCCGCCTCGCCCGCGAGCCTGATCGGGTGCCAGAAGGGCGCGATCACCGTGCCCGTGCCGAGCCGCGCGGTCTTCACCTTCGAGGCGAGGTCGGCGAGCATGAGAAAGGGGTTCGGCGCGATGGTGAAGTCCATCCCGTGATGCTCGCCGGTCCAGATCGAGCTCATGCCGCCCCGGTCGGCGATCTCGGCCAGCGCCACGAACTCCTCGTAGAGCTCCGCGTGGGTCTGCTCGGGAGAGAGACGCTCCATATGGACGAAGAGCGAGAATTTCATCGCGGTCAGGCCTTCTTGCCGAGGGGGTGGACGCGGCCCCGGGTTTCGTCGCCGAAGTAGATGCCGAAATCGCCGAGCGCGCTCTCGGCCACGAAGCGGCGGAGGAGGTCGCGGGTCGGGCCGTCCGCGACGCGGTCGAGCGGCAGCTCCGGCAGCGGGTAGAACCGGCCCGCGCCCGGCGCGCCGAATCCCGCGTCGCAACGGTAGACGATGTGGCTCCGGCCGGTCGCGTGGTCGTCGTAGACGGAATAGGCGAAGCCGACATGGGTCGGCAGGCCGATGGCGCGCAGGAGATGGGCGCGCAGCCCGGCGGCGTCCTTGGCTTCGGCGAGCGGCGCCTCGGGCAGGGACAGCGGCCCCGCCTCGGGGCCGAGCAGCAGCACCTGGCCGTCCCGCTCGACCAGCGCCCCCACCACCGCCTCGCCCCGCGCGGCGGCGGCGACCGCCGCGCCCTGGGTGCCGGGCTTCACATAGGCGCCGCGCGCGTAGCCGAGGCCGTTGGTGCCGGCGTCGGCGAAGGCCTCGACGCGGCCGATCAGGATGGCATGGTCGCCCGCGTCGACGATCTCGTGCGTGGCGCAGTCGAACCAGGCCGCCGCGCCGTCGAGAAGCGGCGCGCCCTTCGGGCCGGGCCGCCAGCCGACCGTCGCGAACCGGTCCTCGGAGGGGCGGGCGAAGGTGTTCGAGACCGCCTCCTGATCCTCGCGCAGGATGTTCACCGCGAAGCCCGCCGCGTGGGTCATCGTCGCGTAGTTGAACGACCGCCTGGCGAGGCAGACGAGCAGGAGCGGCGGGTCGAGCGAGACCGAGGTGAAGGAATTGGCGGTGAAGCCGATCGGCCGGCCGTCCGGACCGACGGTGGTCACCACGGTGACGCCGGTCAGGAAGGATCCGAAGGCCGTGCGCAGCGCGCGCGGATCGACGGGTACGGTCATCGCTCGGTCTCCTCGGCCAGCCAGGCGGAGAGGGCGCGGTTGACGGCGCCCGGGGCGGTCATCGGCGCCATATGGCCATGGCCCGCGATCACGACCGCGCGGCCGCGGGGCGCGGCGGACGCCATCTCGGCGGCCATCGCGGGGGTGGAATTCGCATCGAGCGCCCCGGTCAGGAACAGCGCGGGCTGCTTCACCCCCGGCCAGACGTCGGCGTAGACGGCGTCGCCGGTGGCGAAGGCGGAATAGGCCGTGGCGTAGCCGCGCGCGTCGACCTGCTCGAGCCAGTCCCGGACCAGCGCGTAGGCGGGCTGGGCGGTGTCGGCGCCGAACCAGCGCGCGAGCGGACCGAGGGGGTCGCGGTCGCCGGCGCGGAGCGCGGCGGCGCGGGCCCGGACCGCCGCCGCGGCGCGCGGCGTGCGATTGCGCACCCCGCAGAGAAGTGCCACCCGGCTCAGCCGGTCGGGACGGGTCGCCGCCACGCCGCCGGCGATGAGCGCGCCCATCGAATGGCCGGCGAGATTCACCCGCCCGAGCCCGAGCGCGTCGAGCGCGTCGGCGCACCAGGCGACGAAATCGGGCAGGGTGGCCGCTTCGGCCAGCGGCGCGCTGCCGCCGTGGCCGGGCAGGTCGAGCGCGATCACCCGATGCCGCTCGGACAGCCCCGCCATCTGCGCCGCCCAGGCCTCGGCGCGCAGCCCGACCCCGTGGAGAAGGACGAGCGGCTCGCCCGCGCCCTCCGCGAGATAGGCCGCGCCGGAGCGGGTCTCAGACCGCCGCGGGATTGTGCGCGTCACGGCCGAGGTCCTTCAGGTCCTGGTAGCGATCGCCGATGCGGTGATGCGGCCGCCCCCCGACCGAGGCGCCGAGCGCGACGACGATCTCGTCGGCCGCCGGGGCGTCGGGAATCGCGGTCTGGATCGTCAGGTAGTGCGACCGGCGGCCCTCGTCGTTCTTGTCCATCAGCGGGATCATCACCGGCGCGTTGGCGGGACCGCGGGTGTTGGTGAAGGCGAGGTAGGACTTCGCCCCCACCGCCTCGCGGTAGTGGTTGCCGAAGCGCAGCGTGTGGATCAGCGCCGAGGCATGCTCCACCTCGCCGTCGAGCCCGACCACCGCCGCCTTGCCATAGGCCTCGACCGCTTCGCCGGATCCGACGGCGTCGATGATCATCCTGGTCAGCAGCGCGCCGAGCGGCGGGGCGACGGCGTGGATCTCCGGCTTCAGGTCCTCGACATAGCCGCGTCCGGCCCAGGGATTCCTGACCACGGCGAGCGCCGCGAAAAGCCGCGTCGGCGTCGGCGCGGCCCGGCCGCCTTCGATCAGCGTGGCCTCCACCTGAAGCAGGGTCTTGCGGATTTCTATGGTCACGGGCGGGCCCTCGCATCGGCTCGATTTGGAATACGATCTTATGGTATACCACACCGGAAAGGTGTCAACGTTGTCGTGACGCCCGGCCGCGGATAGAGTGTGCATATGGACGAAATTGTGCGAGAAATGGGCGCTTTGCGTATTGAAACGCCACCGACGACGCTGCGCGCCATGGCGCTGGAGCGGCTGCGGCGGGCGATCATCTCCGGGATGTTCAAGCCGGGACAGCGCCTGGTCGAGCGTGTGCTGTGCGAGCAGCTCGGCGTCAGCCGGTCGGTGATTCGCGAGGTCATCCGCCATCTCGACGCCGAGGGCCTCGTCACGACCGAGGGGCAGGGGCCGATGGTCGCGCGGGTGACCCTCGAGGACGCGCGGCAGATCTACGACATCCGCGCCGCGCTCGAATCCGCCGCCGTGGAAGCCTGCGCGCGCGTGGCCGACGCCAAGGTGAAGGCCGAGCTCCGCGCCGCCATCGAGGCGATCGAGACCCGCGCGGCGGCGCCGGACCTGATGGGCGTCCTCGAGGCGACCGAGCGGTTTCACGGCACGGTCTTCGCCGCCGGCGGCCATCCGATCGCCGGCGAGATCGTCCGCCGCCTCAACGGCCGCATCGCGCAGCTGCGCGTCCTGACACTCGGCACCGAGGGGCGGATGGTATCCGGTCCGGTCCGGCTGCGGGAGATATTCGAGGCGATCGCCCGCAACGATCCCGAGGCCGCCGGCGCCGCCTGCCGGACGCAGATCCGCGAAGCCTATGCGATCGCCGAGCGCGCGCTCGGCGCCACGCGGTCCGAACAGGGGTGATCCAGGCCGCCCGGCCCGCCGGTCAGCCCTCGGCGATGCATCCGCCGTCGAGGCGGAGCGGGCGGGCGCCCAGCCGGTCCGGCAGCGCCGGGTCGTGCGTGACGACGATCATAGCGCCGGCGAAGGCGTCGAGCCGGGCGACGAGCAGTCGCTCGGCCGCGTCGTCGAGGCCGTTGGTCGGCTCGTCGAGCAGCAGCATCCGGGGCTCCATGACGAGGAGACCGGCGAGACAGACCAGCCGCTTCTCGCCGCCCGAGAGATGGTGCGGCGGCCTTTCGGCGAGCGTCGAGAGGCCCAGCTCGGCGAGCATCGCCTCGGCGCGGGCGCGCGCATCAGGATAGGACAGGCCCTGGTTCAGCGGTCCGAAGGCGACGTCCTCGACCACGGTCGGGCAGAAGAGCTGGTCATCCGACTCCTGGAACAGGAAGCCGATGCCGAGGCGGGCCGGGCGGAAATCCGCCTCGGTCCGGCAGGGCCGGCCGTCGAGCCGGACCGCCCCGGAGTCGGGACGCGTCAGGCCCGCGATGACGCGGAGCAGCGTGGTCTTGCCGGCGCCGTTCGCCCCGCTCAGCGCGATCCGCTCGCCCGGGAGCAGGCGCAGACGCGCGCCGTCGAGAACGCGGCGGCCGTCGCGGTCGAGCCGGATGTCGTCGAGCTCGACGGCCGGGGTCACGGCCAGCGGTCCAGCGCCACGAGGCCGGCTGCGAGCGCGAAGGTCAGCGCGCAGCCGGCCAGGGCGCGCGCGCCCATCGGGCCGAGCGGCGCGGGCGGGAAGGCGCCCGCGCCGCGCAGGCGCATCGCCTCCTCGACGCGCTCGGCGCGGTCCATGGCCCGCAGCAGCGTCCCGCCGACGAGATGGCCGAAGCCGCGCAGGGCGTGCGGGGTCGCGCGCAAACGAAAGCCGCGGGCGCGCATCGCCTCGGACTGCCGCCGCAGGCTGTCGCGGGCGGTATGGCTGTGCCGGAACAGGAGCTCGATCAGCCGGGTGAACCGCTTCGGCGCGCCGAGCGCGTGAAGGGCGCGGCCGAGCCGCTCGGGCGGCGCGGCGCCAAGCAGCGCGAGGAGCGCGAGCGCCACCACGTTCACCTTGAGCGCGATCAGCGCGGCGAGGCTCAGCCCCTCGCGGCTCGCGGCGAGCGGCCCCAGGGCGAAGGCGGCCGTGCCCGGGGTCGTGAAAGGGAGCGCCACGAGCAGGACCACGAGGAAGCCCTCGACATGCCCGAGCCGGCGCAGGGCCGCGCGCGGCGCGATCCGCGCGCTGGCGGCGAGCGCGAGCGCCGCGCCAAGCGCGATCAGCGCGGTCGCGGGCCGGGTGAGCATGGCGGTCCCGCACGCGATGATCACGGCCGCGATCAGCGGCGCCCTCAGGTCCGGGGGCGCGTCGCCCGCCGCCGGGGCGATCACCGGTCCCGCCTCCGGTCCCTGAGCCAGAGCGCGCCGCCCGCGGCGCCGAGGATCAGGAAGATCCCGGACAGGATGTCGGCGAGCCGCAGCCGGTTCTCGAGCGCCGCGAATTCCTCGCGCAGCGGCAGGATCTCGCGCCGGACAGCCTCCGCGACGCGCGCGTCGAGATCGTCCGCCGCGGGAGCGGCCGCCGGTTCGGCGGCGCGGGGGGCGGCCGGCGCGTCGCCGCCGCGCGCCGTCGCGCTCGCGACATGGCCATCCTCGGCGTTGATCGTGACGACGTAGTCGCCGGGCGCGGGCGCGGGCCAGCGGAACGCCCCGTCGCCGTCGGTCAGGCCCTCGTAGAGACGCGCGCCGGAGGGATCGGCGATGAAGAACGGCGCGCCCCTCGGCCGGCCGCCGCCGACGAAGAAGCCGTAGCCCATGACCGAGCCATCCTCCAAGGCGGCGAAGATTCTGAGCCGGTGGGCCAGGGCGGGAACCGGGACCAGCAGCAGCGCGAGCGCGGCGATGCCCGCCGCGCGGTTCACGACGCCGCCCGGGTCCAGATCCCGGGCCGGGCCCGCCGCAGATAGGCGACCGCGCCGGCGCAGACCGCGGCCTCGATCGCCGCGAGCGGGAGATAGGTGATCGCCAGCACCCGCGCCGCCGGGACATAGGCCGAGGCGGAAAGCGCCAGGGACAGCGCGACGAGGCCGGCGGTCCCGAGCGTGGCCGCGGCCGCGCCGGCCCCGGCGAGCCAGGCCGCCCGTTCGGGCCGCGCGGCGGCGATCGCGTTCCGCAGCAGCAGCCCCGCCGCCACCCCGGGCATCGCGATGTTGAACGCGTTGACCCCGAGCGTGGTCACGCCGCCGAAGCCGAAGAGGACGAGCTGCAGCACCAGCGCCGCGAGCACGGTGGGAAAGGCCATCCAGCCGAGGACGAGGCCCATCAGCGCCGAGAACATCGGATGCACCGAGGACGGGCCGATCGGGATCGCGATCAGCGATCCGGCGAAGAACACCGATCCGAGCACCGCCGCCCGGACGATCTCGGCGTCGCTGGTCCGGCGGAGCGCGCAGGCGCAGGCGCCGAGCGTCAGGAGCGCCCCCCCGACCAGCACCGGCGCCGAAAGCAGCCCGTCCTGGATATGGGCCATCTCAGCCGTCCATCCCCACCGCCTGCACCCAGATCAGCGCGCCTTCCTCGACCGGGACGGAGGCGCCCTCCGGCGAGGTCATCGGCGCGTCGCCCTCGAGCAGGGCGGCGAAGCCCCACCAGCCGGCGCGCGGCATCGTATAGGTGAAGACGCCGTTCCCGTCCGCCCGCGTCACCTGGGTCACGAAGGCGTCGTTTGGCGCCGCCACCTTGTCCGCGTTGATGAACTCGACCTCGACCTCGGCGAAGGGAACGGGCTCGCCCGCCTTGGTGACGATGCCCTGGAAGCTGTTTCCGGCCCAGAGGCCGGTCGGGCGGGTCAGCGGCCGGATCTCGACCGGCAGGCCCGCCTCGGTGTCCCAGCCTTCGCCGGTGGCGTAGGAATCGACGAGGACCTTGGCATAGTGGACGATGAACTTGCCCTCGGCGGGCTCCCAGTAGGGCTGGGGCTCGACGAAGAAGACCGCGGGTCCGGGCTCGTCCAGCTCGACACGGGCCGCCCAGGCGAGCACGCCGTCGACGGGCGCCTCGCGCAGCTGGTCCGAGAGGTCGATCCGCTCGCCGTCCCGGACCATGCCGAAGCGCGCGGGCCGCTCCATGCGCATCACCGGGCCGCCGTCGAAGGGATGGGTGAAGACCAGCGAGAGATCGACCGCGCCGCCTTCGGGCAGCACGTCCCGCGACGGGATGATCTCGAGGAAATGCGCGGAGACGGGCTGCGCCAGCAGTCCGGCGGCGAGGATCGGAGACAGAAGCGTGGCGCGCATCCGCGATGCTCCGGGTATGATTTCAGGACCAATTAAACATACACGCCCCGGTCCATCCCGCAACCGGGAATCCGAACGGTTTGCGGCGCGGGGCGCGGCCTCGTATCCTCGGCGCGAGGAGGTGGCCATGCAACGCATTACCATCACGATGGACGACGATCTCGCGGCCGAACTCGACGCCTTCATCGGCGCCTCGGGCGCCTTCAACCGGTCCGAGGCGATCCGCGACCTCGTGCGCCGGGGCCTGGCCGCGCGCGGCGCCGAGCGGCGCGAGGCGGATTGCCTCGGCGTGCTGAGCTACGCGATCGACCATTCGCTGCGCGATCTCGGCCGCCGCGTGCCCCTCGGACGTCTGGAGCGGCACGACGAGACCGTCGCGGCGCTGAGCGTGCCGGTGGACCACACGACGACCGTCGACGTCGTGGTCATGCGGGGGACCGTGGCCTCGGTGGGCGACTACGCGGAAAGCCTGTTCCTGGAGCGGGGCGTCCGGCACGGCGCGCTCGCGCTCGTCCCGGTGGAACGCGCCGAGGAGCACAGGCACGACGACGAATCGCGGCCCCACGTCCATCTGCGCGTGCAGGACACGTTCTGAACCCGCCCTGCCCGCCGCGTCACGCCGCCGGAAAGCTATCCCATATGGGATACGGAACCGGCGTCGAGACGGCCGTAAGATAAAATCATTTAAATCTCCTATCGGGCGAGGTCGAATTTCGGCCCCGTGACGCGCGAAAAACTAAACGAAACGTTGACAGGCGCGTTTCCCGGCGGGCTAATTCCGCAACAACTGGCTGAATACCGAGACTATCGCCCACCAAGGGCGAAGAACCGCAGCCCGCGTCTGGAGGTCGCAAAGAAGATGCATCTGACACCGCGCGAGTTCGACAAGCTTGTAATCCACATGCTCGCGGAGGTCGCGCACAAGCGACAGGCGAAAGGGGTCAAGCTCAACCATCCCGAGGCCGTCGCGGTCCTCTGCGCCTACGTGCTCGAGGGGGCCCGGGAGGGAAAGACGGTCGAGGAGGTCATGGACGGGGCCCGCTCCGTGCTGACCTCCGACGACGTGATGGAGGGCGTGCCCGACCTCGTGCCCCTGATCCAGGTGGAGGCCGTCTTCACCGACGGCAGCCGGCTCGTGAGCCTGCACAACCCGATCATCTGAGGCCGACGGCCGACCGAACCCCGGGCGGCGCCAAGCCGTCCGACGCGACCAAACGGGGGACCACGATGACGAGCGAGCCTGACAAGACCGCGAATCCGGAGCCGGCGCCGAAGGCGGCGAGCCCGATCGGCGGCTATGTCCTGAAGGACGACCCGATCGAGATCAACCCGGGCCGCCCGCGCACGACCCTCAAGGTGCGCAACACAGGGGACCGGCCGGTGCAGGTCGGCTCGCATTTCCATTTCTTCGAGGTGAACCGCTATCTCGAGTTCGACCGCGCCGCCGCCTTCGGGCTGCGCCTCGACATTCCCGCCAACACCGCCGTCCGCTTCGAGCCGGGCGACGAGAAGGAGGTGACCCTCGTCCCCTTCGGCGGCAAGCAGCACATCTACGGCTTCAACAATCTCGTCGACGGCTGGGTCGGGGACGGGCCGCGTCCGGACTACCGGCCGAACCGCGACGCGGCGCTCGAACGCGCCGGAAAGCTCGGCTTCAAGTCCGGGACGCCGGCCGATCCGGCACCCGCCGCGAAGAAACCCGCCAAGTAGGGGCGCCGCCATGACCCAGATGTCCCGCCGCCAGTACGCGGATCTCTACGGCCCGACCACCGGCGACAAGATCCGGCTCGGCAACACCGATCTCTACGTCGAGATCGAGAAGGACTACCGCGCCGTCTATGGCGACGAGCTGCAGTACGGCGGCGGCAAGACGCTGCGCGACGGCATGGGCTCGGACAACCAGCTGACCTGGGAGGCGGGCTGCCTCGACCTCGTCATCACCAATGTCACCATCATCGACGCGATGCAGGGCGTGGTGAAGGCGGACGTGGGCATCCGCGACGGCCGCATCGTCGGGATCGGCAAGGCCGGCAACCCCGCGACGATGGACGGGGTGACCCCGGGCCTGACCACCGGCACCGCGACGGACGCGATCTCGGGCGAGCACCTGATCCTGACCGCGGGCGGCATGGACACCCATGTCCACTACATCTCGCCGCAGCAGGTCTACGCCGGGCTCTCGAACGGCATCACCACCGTCTGGGGCGGCGGCATCGGCCCCGCGGACGGCACCAATGGCGTGACCACCACCAATGGCCCCTGGAACCTCGCGATGATGCTGCGCGCCATCGAGGGGCTGCCGGTCAATTTCGGCCTCTACGGCAAGGGCAACTGCACCGGGCCAGGGCCGCTGGTCGAGCAGCTGAAGGCGGGCGCGGCGGGCTTCAAAGTGCACGAGGACTACGGCTCGACGCCCGCGGCGATCCGCGCCGCGCTTTCGATCGCCGACGAATACGACGTCTCGGTCGCGGTCCATACCGATACGCTGAACGAGGCGGGCTTCGTCGAGGACACGATCGCGGCCTTCGACGGCCGCACAATCCACACCTACCACTCCGAGGGCGCCGGCGGCGGCCACGCGCCCGACCTCCTGAAGGTGGTGGGCCAGTCGAACGTGCTGCCGAGCTCGACCAATCCGACGCTGCCCTGCGGGCAGAATTCGGTGGCCGAGCTCTTCGACATGATCATGGTCTGCCACAACCTCAATCCGAAGATCCCCTCGGACGTGGCCTTCGCCGAAAGCCGGGTGCGCGCCGAGACCATCGTCGCGGAGAGCGTGCTGCACGACATGGGCGCGATCTCGATGATCGGCTCGGACAGCCAGGCGATGGGCCGGATCGGCGAGAACTACCTGCGCGCGGTCCAGACCGCCGACGCGATGAAGCAGGCCCGCGGCAAGCTGCCGGAGGATTCGCCCGACAACGACAATTTCCGCGTGCTGCGCTACATCGCCAAGGTCACGATCAACCCGGCGCTCGCCGCCGGCATCTCGGCCTATGTCGGCTCGATCGAGCCCGGAAAATACGCCGACCTCGTGCTCTGGGAACCGGCCTTCTTCGGCGCGAAGCCGAAGCTCGTGATGAAGGCCGGGGCCATCGTCTGGGCGAACATGGGCGATCCCAACGCCTCGCTCCCGACGCCGCAGCCGATGTACTACCGCCCGATGTTCGGCGCCTTCGGCCAGGCCCTGGCCCGGACCTCGTTCAGCTTCGTCTCGCGCGCGGCGATCGACGAGGGGATCGGCGAGAAGCTCGGGTTGCAGCGCCCGCTGCTGCCGGTCAGCCAGGCCCGCGTGGTCGGCAAGGCGCATATGGTGCGCAATTCCTACAAGCCGGAGATCGAGGTCAATCCGCAGACCTTCGCGGTGACCGTGGACGGCGAGCACGCGACCGTGACGCCGCCCAGGAACATCTCCATGAACCACCTCTATTTCTTCAGCTGAGCGCCCGATCCCAACATGATCCTCATCGAAACCATCGTCGGCCGTTCGAGCGATCCCGCTTGGCGGGACCGCCTCGCCGGGGCCGAGATCGACCTCCTCCTCCTCGACCAGTGGGACGCGCAGAAAAGCCGCCTGCGCAAGGCGACCGTGGCCGGCGTCGAACTCGCCCTCTCCCTCGACCGCAACAGCCATCTCCACGACGGCGACGTGCTGGTCTGGGACGCGGCCGCGAGGAAGGCGGTGATCGCGCGGATCGAGCTCAACGAGGTCATGGTCGTCGAGGTGGCGTCGGAAGCCGCCGCCGATCTCGAGACCGCGGCGCGCACGCTCTTCGAGCTTGGCCACGCGCTTGGCAACCAGCACTGGCCGGCGGTGGTGAAGGGCACGCGGATCTTCGTGCCGCTGACCGTCGACCGCAAGGTCATGGCCTCGGTGATGAAGACGCATGCCTTCCCCAACATCACCTATGATTTCCGGCCGGGCGTCGAGGTGATCCCCTACATGACCCCGCACGAGTCGCGCCGGCTCTTCGGCGGCGCCAGCGCGCCGTCGCACGCGCATGGGCATTCGCACGGGCACACCCACTCCCACGACGGCCACGCGCATTCCCATCCCCACGCGCACGGGGACGGCCACCATCACCATGACGAAGCCGACCACGCCCATGAACCGGGCCATCCCGTCGCTTGAAGGCAGGCTGGTCGGGCCGTCGGGCGCCACGCGCCCGATGCTCGACCTGCTCCGCCTGCTCCAGTTCGGCGACTCGGCGCTGCCGATCGGGGGGTTCTCCTTCTCGAGCGGGCTCGAGACCGCGACGGAGATCGCGCTCGTCCACGACGCGGGCACCCTCGAAGCCTTCCTCGCCGCCGCGCTCCGCGTCTCGGCCGCGGGCGACGGGGTCGGGCTCGTCTGCGCGTCGCGCGCGCTCGACGCGGGCGGTCTCGACGCGCTGGCCGAGGTCGACGCCGAGATCCACGCGCGCAAGCTCAACGAGGAGACGCGCGTCATGACGGTCCGCATGGGCCGCAAGCTCGCGGAGCTCGCCTCCGCGGTGGTCGGGGACGGCGGGAACGCCGCCTGGCTCGACCGGATCCGCGACGGGGGCACGCCCGGCACCCATGCCGCGAGCCTCGCCGTGACAGCCGCCGCGATCGGCGCCGGGCCGGCCGAGGCCTTCGCGGTCCAGCATTACGGCCTCGCGACCGCCATTCTCGGGGCGGCGCTGCGGCTGATGCGCGTCTCCTTCGTCGAGACGCAGGCGATCCTCTGGCGCGCCATGGACGGCGCGCCCGACGCCTACGCCGCGATCGCGGAGGCGACGCTCGACGACATGGCGGGCTACGCGCCCGCGACCGACATTCTCGCGGCCCTGCACGTCAAGGGCCACATCCGCATGTTCATGAACTGACGGGAAGGCGCCCCATGAAGAAGATACCCCGGATCGGCATCGGCGGCCCCGTCGGCTCCGGCAAGACCGCGATCATCGAGGCGATCACGCCCCTGCTCGTCGACCTCGGCAAGGCGGTGCTCGTCGTCACCAACGACGTGGTCACGACCGAGGATGCCAAGCACGTGCAGCGCACGCTGCGCGGCATCCTGCACGAGGACCGGATCATCGGGGTGGAGACCGGCGGCTGCCCGCATACCGCCGTGCGTGAGGACCCGTCCATGAACCTCGCCGCCGTCGAGGAGATGGAGGCGAAGTTCCCCGACAGCGACATGGTGCTGCTCGAGAGCGGCGGCGACAACCTGACGCTTACCTTCAGCCCGGCGCTGATCGACTTCTTCATCTACGTCATCGACGTCGCCGCCGGCGACAAGATCCCGCGCAAGAACGGCCCGGGCATCTCGAAATCCGACATCCTCGTCATCAACAAGACCGACCTCGCGCCCTACGTGGGCGCCAGCCTCGAGGTGATGGACCGCGACTCCAGGATGATGCGCGGAACCAGGCCCTTCGTCTTCACCAACTGCAAGACCGGCGAGGGCATCGACGCGCTGGTGCGCCTCATCCGCGAGAACGTGCTCTTCGACGTTCTGGAATCGCAGGGCTGAGCATGCGGAGCGCGGCGCGGGAGCTCGCGGCCTACCAGGAGGAGCCGAGGCAGCTGCCCTCGGGCTCCTTCGGCAAGTCGGCCTTCCTGCGCCTCGGCTTCGAGCCGCAGGGCGAGCGCTCGGTGCTCTCGACCCTGCGCCGGCGCGCGCCCTTCATCGTCCAGCAGGCGCTCTACTGGGACGAGGCGATGCCGGGCCTCCCCTGCGTCTGCGTGATCTCGAACGCCGGCGGCGTGCTGCAGGGCGACCGCAACCGGATCGAGATCGACCTCGCCCCGGGCGCGCGGGCGCATGTCACGACCCAGTCGGCGACCCGCGTGCAGGAGATGGACACCAACCACGCGACCCAGGCCCAGGAGATCCGGCTCGGGAAGGACGCCTATCTCGAATACATCCCGCATCCCGTGATCCCGCACCGGGGCTCGCGCTTCGCGCAGGAGACGCTGATCGAGATCGAGGAGACGGCGACCCTCGTCTATTCCGAGGTGCTGATGCCGGGGCGCAAGCACTACGGCGCCGGCGAGATTTTCGTCTTCGACCTCTTCTCGTCGCTGGTGCGCGCGCGCCGGCCGGACGGGCGGCTGCTCTTCGCGGAAAAATTCGTGCTCGAACCCGCGCGCGCGCCGCTCGACGTGCTGGGCGTCATGGGCCCGTTCCACGTCTTCGGCAATCTCGTCGTCCTCTGCCCGAAGCCGGCGACCGACGCGCTCTTCGCGCAGGCGACCCCGCGCTACGACGAGGCAGCGGGCGTCGCCTTCGGGGCCAGCCGCCTGCCCAACGACGCGGGCCTGATCGTGAAGGCGCTCGGCATGGAATCCGCGCCCGTCGTGGCGACCCTGCGCGATTTCTGGGCGAAGGCGCGGAAGGCGGCGACCGGCGCCGGGCTTCCCGACCGATTTCTCTGGGCGTGAGGACGACCATGGCCGCGACCACTTTCTGGACCCGACTGGCGGAGGAGAACGCTGCGATCCGCTTCCTCGACGTGAACCTGCGCGGCGCGGGGCAGGTGATCTTCCAGAACAACCCGCTGACCGGGCTGATCTTCCTCGTGGCGATCGGCTGGGGTGCCACGCAGGCGGGCGCCCCGCAGATCCTCCTCGGCGCCGTCGTCGCGCTCGTCGTCGCCACCGTGACCGCGATGCTGCTCGACGCCGACGCGGGGACGCTCCGGCAGGGGCTCTTCGGCTTCAACGGCGTGCTCGTGGGCGTCGCCGTCCCGACCTTCCTCGAGCCGAGCGGTGCGATGTGGGTCCTGCTCGTGGTCGGGGCGGCGGTCTCGACCGTGACCATGCTCGCGGTCGCCAACGTGATGAAGACTTGGGGCGTGCCCGCGCTGACCTTCCCCTTCGTGCTGACGACCTGGTTCCTGATGCTCGCCGCCTATTCCTTCGGCGCGGTCACCATCGACGGCATGGGTCCGCCGGCTCTCTCGCATTCCCTCGCGGCCGCGCCGCCGATCCCGGTCGAGAGCGACGCCGTTCCGCTTCTCGAGGCCTGGCTGAAAGGGCCGGCGCAGGTCTTCCTGATCGACGACTGGCTGAGCGGCGTCCTCGTCGTGATCGGCCTCGCGGTCGCCTCGCTCTGGGCCGCCGTCTTCGCCCTCGCCGGCGCGGCGGTGGCGCTCGCCGTCTCCCTCGCGCTCGGCGCGAGCCTCGCGGATGTCACCGGCGGCCTCTACGGCTTCAGCCCGGTCCTGACGGCGGTGGCGCTCGGCTGCGTCTTCTACAGCCCCTCCTGGCGGGTCGCGCTCTATGCCCTGCTCGGCACGGTCTTCACCGTGATCGTCCAGGCGGCGATGGACGCGGGCATGGCCCCGCTCGGCGTGCCGACCTTCACCGCGCCCTTCGTCTTCGTCACCTGGCTCTTCCTGCTGCCGAAGGCCGATCTGAAGCCGCACCCGCACGACCTGATCGAGAACGGGATCGTCGGGAAGACCGCCGGGGACTGACCGGAACCCGGACATCAACCATGGGAACGACATGATGGAGACGATCAACTCCGGCGATACCGCCTTCGTGCTCGCGAGCACCGCGCTCGTCATGATGATGACGCCCGCGCTGGCGCTCTTCTACGGGGGCCTCGTCAAGCAGCGCGACATGCTGTCGATCATGATCCAGAACTTCGTCTGCATCGGGGTCGTCGGGCTCATCTGGGTCTTCGGCGGGTTCAGCCTCGCCTTCGGCCCGACGGTGGGCGGGGTGATCGGCGACATCCGGACCTATTTCGGCATGTACCATGTCGGCGTCGCGCCGAACCCGGCCTATGCGCCGAACGTGCCCTTCATGCTGATCTTCGCCTATCAGATGATGTTCGCGATCATCACCCCCGCGCTGATGACCGGCGCCTTCGTCGGGCGCTTCCGCTTCGGGGCCTATCTCGCCTTCGTCGCGCTCTGGACGATCCTCGTCTACCTCCCGGCGGCGCACTGGGTCTGGGGCGGCGGCTGGCTCGCCCAGATGGGCGTGGTCGATTTCGCGGGCGGCATCGTGATCCACACCGCCGCCGGCTTCTCGGCCCTCGCTACCGCCGCCTATCTCGGCAAGCGCAAATCGGCCCCCGGGGCGCCGGAATCCGCGCCCGCGAGCCTGCCGCTCGTGGCGCTCGGGGCGGGATTGCTCTGGTTCGGCTGGTTCGGCTTCAACGCCGGCGGCGCCTACGCCGCGGACGCCCTCGCGGCCTATGCCTTCGTCAACACGATGCTCGCGGGCTCGGTCGCGATGCTGGTCTGGATGTTCTGGGAATGGCGCGCGAACGGCCGCCCGTCCTTCTCCGGCGTCCTGGTCGGCGCGGTCGCGGGCCTCGCGACCATCACCCCCGCCTCGGGCTATGTCGAGCCGATGGCCGCGATCCTGATCGGCGCGGTCGGCGCGACCATCTGCTATTCCGCCAAGGCGGTCCAGTCGGCGCTGAAGGTCGACGACACGCTCGAGGTTTGGCGCGCGCACGGCGTCGGCGGCATGACGGGGGCGCTGATGATCGGCCTGACGGCGAGCGCGGGGATCAACAAGGTCGAGGCCGGACTGCCGCAGCTCGGCGCGCAGGCGCTCGCGGTCGCCACCGTCGCGGTCTACGCGGTGATCGTGACCTTCGTCCTGCTGAAGCTTCTCGACGTCGTCGGCGTCCTGCGCGTGCCCGACGCCGAGCAGACCGCGGGTCTCGACGAGGCGATGGTCGGCGAGGGCGCCTTCAACTTCTCCAGGGAGGGCGCCTAGCCCGTCCGGGCCTCGCGGTCAGGCGCGGGGCCCGCTCGCGCCCGACGCGGCCGCCGCCGCCGGCGGGGCCCCGACGGGCTCGATCCGCGGCTCGCCGTTCTCCGGCGGCAGGAACCGCTCCGGCTGACCCTCGGGCAGGGATTCGACATAGAGCGAGGTCGAGGGGAAGGCGAAGCTCGAGCCCGCGTCGCTCACGATGTCCATGATCGCATAGGCCAGCTTCTCCTTGGCCGCCAGCCACTCGCCCCAGACCGTCGTGGTGGTGAAGCAGTAGACCATCAGGTTGATCGAGGACGCTCCGAAGTTATCCACCCGCACGAAGGTCGAGGCCGCCGTCGGGGAGACGAAATCGCCCGATTTCAGGATGTAGTTCTCGATGGCGTCCCGAATGGTCCGGAGCTGGTCGATGCTCGTGGAATAGGGGACGCCGACCGCCCAGTAGATCCGGCGGCGCCGCATCTTGGTGTAGTTGATCAGCGCGTTTTCCGAGAATTCGGCGTTCGGAACGTCGACGGACGCATCGTCGAACTGCCGCACCCGCGTCGAGCGGAAGCCGATGTACTCGACGGTTCCCTCGGCCACGCCATCGACCTTGACCCAGTCGCCGTACTTGAACCGCCGTTCGGCGAGGATCAGGAAACCCGCGATCAGGTTCTTGACGAGGTCCTGCGCGCCGAGCGCGAGCGCCGCGCCGAAGATGCCCATGCCGGCCAGGAGCGGCCCGATCCGGACGCCCCATTCCTCGAGGATCACCGTCCCGCCCATCAGCACGACGCAGCCCTCCAGGGTGCGGCGAAGGACATCCGTCAGGGTGGGGGTCAGCACGCGCGTCCGGGGACGCAGCGACGCGACGAAGGGCGTCGCGAGCTGGTAGAGCGCCCAGAAGATCGCGAACAGGACGAGCGAGACCACGATGTGCCTCGCGAGCGCCGCCCAGACTCCGGTCTGGTCGAACTCGAGGATCTCGAAGGCGATGAAGGTGCCGAGCGCGACGGGCAGGATGCCGGCGGGGCCCTTGAGGGCCTCGACGATCTGCGGATCCAGCTGCCGGATCGGACGCCCGGCGAGGCGGCCCATCACCACCATCAGAAGATAGCGTTGCGGCCGCCGCAGCACGAGGAAGAACAGGAAGACGCCCGCTGCCATCGCGAGACGATCAAGCGGCAATCCCCAGGTCGTCTGCTGGATGTCGTTGGTGAGACTTCCCCACAGACCTTTGACCCAGGGAAAGAGGCTTTCCAACGTTTCAAAGAACTCGGTCGACGTCACGAAATCCTCCTGTCGATCCAGCACTATCGCCGGGCGGCCCACCGGGCAAGCGGCGCGCGGAACAGGCCCGGGCGGAAAGCGGGAGCGGCGCCCGGCGCGACACAACCGTTCACCGCGCCGATCGCCGCCGGAGGGAACGCTTCCCCGCCCGGAGATCCGCCGCGGGCGGCGCATCCTTTCCGCCCCGCCGCCAGGACACGCCGCCAAACCGAACTGGAGACCCGCGCCGGGGCGGTGTAAGGACCTGGGCCAGAGGGCCTCCGGTCATCCTCGGGCGGGTCGCCTTCCCGGGATCGGGCCCGGAAGAGGCCAGCTTCGCGGTTTCGGTGGTGTCATGGGGACTGGATTTGACGATCTGCTCGAGGGCAGGCGCTCGGTTCGCGCCTATACCGACGAGCCCGTATCGCGCTCGGCGATCGAGAAGATCTGCCGCCAGGCGCGGCTCGCGCCCAGCGGGGCGAATTTGCAGCCCGGCCGCTATCACGTCCTGACCGGCGCTCCGCTCGACGCGCTCGTGGCCCTCCTGCTCGAGGCCGCGCGCGGCGACGCGGCGCCGGCCGAGGAATACAGCTATTTCCCGAAGCCGATGCCCGCGCATCTCAAGGCGCGGCAGCGCGAGGCGGGCCACGCGCTCTACGCCGCGCTCGAGATCGGGCGGCGCGACGTCGAAGGCCGGCGCCGGCAGTTCCAGCGCAACTACGCGTTCTTTGGGGCGCCGGTCGGGGTGATCGTGTCGATCGAGCGCGGCATGGGCGCGGGCTGCTTCATGGATCTCGGCATGAGCCTGATGAGCTTCTTCCTCGCCGCGGAGAGCCAGGGGCTCGGGACCACCGGCATCGGGGCGATGGCCAATCATGGCCCGCTGATCCACCGCGCGCTCGGCCTCGGCGAGGAGGAGATGGTCGTCTGCGGCGTCGCGCTCGGCCATGCCGATCCCGCGGCGCCGGAAAACCGGGTCCGTACCGCCCGTGAGGATCTGCCCGCGTTCACCAGCTTCCGGGGCTTCTGAGCACCAGCGCGGTTCCGAGCCCGCCGGCCGCCGCGATGGCGGCGAGCCCCGCGCCGCCGCCGCCCCGGCGCAGGTCGTGATAGAGGCGCGCCAGGTTGATCGCGCCCGAGGCGCCGATCGGATGGCCGCGGGCCAGCGCCCCGCCGCCCCGGTTGACGCGCGCCTCCGGCAATCCGGCCAGGCGGACGCAGGCCATGGCCTGGACCGCGAAGGCTTCCATGATCTCGATGGCGGCGAGGTCGGCCGGACGCAGCCCGGCGCCGGCGAGAACCTCCCGGATCGCCGGGACCGGTGCGAGGCCGGGCAGCGCGGGATCGGCGCCCAGGGTGGCGCCCGCGACGATCCGCGCGCCATCGAGGCCGAGCCGCCGGGCCAGCGCCTCCGAGACCAGCAGGCAGAACGCCGCCCCGTCGGCCGCGACGGCGGTGTTGGCGACGGAGATGCTCCCGGTGATCGCCGGGCCGCGCGCCGCGAGCGCCGGGGTGAGCGCGCGGGTGAAACCGTCCGAGATCTGTCCCGCGAGCGGACGGATCTCCGCCCTGAGGCGCGCGGCTTCGGCGCGGGCGCGGGCGTGGCTCGCGACGGCCCAGGCGTCCTGCTCCGCGCGGGAGATGCCGAGCGCGCGGGCGATCGCCTCGGCGGCCGCGGCCATGTCGGGGTCGCGGCCGGGCCAGGGCGTGAACGGCGGCTGGTCGTAGGGGGTCGCGGGTCCGCCCGCGGGGTCGGTACGGAGTCGGAGCGGCCGGCGGGAATAGCTCTCGGCGCCGCCGGCGATCACCACGTCGAACCGGCCCGCGCGGATGAGCGCGTCGGCCAGCAGAACCGCGTCCATGCCGCCGCAGCATTGCCGGTCGATGCTGAGCCCCGCGACGGATTCGGGCAGGCCGGCGTCGAGCGCGGCCAGCCGCGCCGGATTGCCGCCGCCGCCGAGCGCGTTGGCGAGGATGATCTCGCCCACCTGCTCGGCGCGGAGCCCGGTCTCGGAGAGGAGGCCCGCGATGACCGGGCGGGCGAGCTGGTGGATTTCCAGCGTCCGGAACGCGCCGCCCCGCGGCGCCACGGCGGTTCGGCCGGCGGCGACGATCACCGCGCCGGCCATTACGGCCCGCCGAAGCTACGCGCCAGCTGGACCAGATCCGGCTTGCCGGAGGCGAGCAGGGGCATCCGGGGCACGAAGCGGATGAAGCGCGGACCGGCATGCGCGCCCAGGGTGTCCCGGCACGCGCGGCGCAGCCGTGACGCGAGCGCCTCGTCCGGCGGGCCTTCGATCACCGCGACGACCGCCTGGCCGCGCCGGGCGTCCGGGACCGCGACGGCCGCGCAGATCGCCGCGCCGGAGGCCGCCAGCACCGCCTCGACCGCGTCGAGGGACAGGTTCTGGTCGGCCACCTTCACCATGCGCGAAAGCCGGCCGCGTAGGAACAGGTACCCCGCCGCGTCGAGATGGCCGAGATCGCCGACGCTGACGAAGTCGCCGTCGCGCCGGACCTCCGGCGCGTTGGGCCCGTCGTAGCCGTCGAAGAGATAGGGTCCGGCGACCCAGATCTCGCCGCCGTCGCGGATCTCGAGCCGCGCCCCGGGATAGGCGCGGCCGACCGAGCCCTCCGGCGTGTCGGCGTCCGCGATGGCGATGAAGCTGGTCTCGGAGGCGCCGTAGAATTCGCGCAGCCGGGCCCCGGGGCAGAGTTCGGCCAGTTCCGCGCGGCCGGCGGGGTCCATGGCCCCCCCGCCGCAGAAGACGTGGCGGACCGACGGCAGGCTTCCCGCGTCGGCGCCGCCCAGCTGGCGCAGCTGCGTCGGCGTCGCGTAGAGCACCGAGACCTCCGCCTCGGCCAGCTGGCGGGCCTGGGCGCGCGGGCTGTCCCCGGCCAGCACGCGCAGGCCCGCGCCCAGATGCAGCGCCTCGAGCGTCGCATAGAGCGCCAGCGAATGGCCGAGCTGGCCGAGCACGCCGTAGACGTCGCGGTCGGAGAGGCCGAACAGATCGCGGTTCACCTCGAAGCTGGCGATCCAGGAGGCCTGGCTCCGCCGGATCGTCTTGACCCGTCCGGAAGACCCCGAGGTCCGGCAGCAAAGCACGGGTCCGGCTTCGGTTCGCGGCCGGATGAACGGCGCCTCGAGGCGCGCCTCGATCCCGCGCCGGTGGGTCAGGCAGTCGAGCAGCGCGGTGACGGCGGCGCGATTCTGGTCGCGCGCGCCCCGGCCGATTGCCCGGTCGCCGCCCGGAGCCGCGAACCAGGCCTCGCTCACGGGCGGCCGTTCACCGCGGAGCCGGCGGTCCGGTGCCAGGCCAGCGCCTGCGGCCGGACGCGGGACAGCGCCTGGACCAGCATGCCGGTGATCGCCGCCTTCAGGAGGTCGCCGGGAATGAAGACGCCGACGAGCGCCAGCGCCTGGAGATACGACTTGCCGGTGACGATCGCGAGGCCGGCGGCACCCATGGCATAGAGCACCAGGATCCCGCCGAAGACGGCGCCGAGTCCGGCGGCGAGCCCCGCCGAGCGCAGCCGGACCCGCTCGACGAAGAGGCCGGTGAAGAAGGCCGCGACCGGGAAGCCGAGCGCGAAGCCCGCCGTGGGCGAGACGAAGACGCCGAGGCCGCCGCGTCCGCCCGCCAGCAGGGGCAGGCCGAGCGCCACCAGCAGGATGAAGAGCCCGGCCGCCGCCGCGCCGCGCCGCGCTCCGAGCACGGCTCCCGCCAGCATCACGCCCAGCGTCTGGGCGGTGATCGGCACCCCGAATCCCAGCGTGATCTGGGGCACGAGGCCAAGGGCCGCGATCATGGCCGCGAAAAGGGAAACACGGGCGATATTGCGCTCCAAGGCCTTACTCCTGTTCAGTGAATCGGGGTTTCTCGTCGGATTTCAATGCCCCGCCCCGCGCGCGCAACGCCTCGCCGACGTGATCGGCGTCGTCGAGCGCCCGCAGGGCCAGCGGCAGGATGAGACGCCAGCCGGGGCGGCGCAAGGACCTTGCCCGCCAGGACACCACCAAGGTCTCGGCGCGGCTGACCAGCACCGGCGTGAAGCGCACGACGAGCGGGATCGCCGTCTCGAGCAGATGCGTCGGCAGGCCCAGCCGGCGGAACGGCGTCAGGAGCCAGCGCAGCACGTCGGTCATCTCCTCGAGCCGCGTGGTCATCGTGACGAGGTTGGCGAGCGCCACCACCAGCACCATGCGCAGTGAGATCGACACACCGGTCCAGGGATCGCCGGTGATCGCGTGCCAGAGCAGCATGACGGCGACGAAGGGCCAGAGCAGCCTGAGGCCGCGCAGGCCGGATTTCAGGAACTCCGGCCCGGGCGCCGCGTAGCAGGCGAGCGTGGCGCCGAGCAGGGCGGCGTAGACCAGCGGCCGGTCGATGAGCAAAAGGCCGGTGGTCGCGACGCAGAGCAGCGCGAGCTTCAGCCCGGCCGGCCAGCCATGGGCGCGGGTCCTAACGGGGGAGGTCAGAAAGATCATCGAGATCCCCCGCCCGCGTCATCTCGGCGGTGAAGGCCGGCAGCACCTCGTCGGGCCGGCCCTCGGCGACGATGCGCCCGCGGTCGAGCCAGTAGATCCGGTCGTAGCCGCCGAGGTCGGCCGGATCATGCGAGATATGCAGGAGCGCCGCCTCGCCCCGGTCGAGATGGCGCGCGAGCTGGCGCCGGGTCGGAATGTCGAGCCCGGCGAAGGGTTCGTCGAGAATGAGCAGCGCGGGACGCATCGCCTGCACCGACATCACGCAGAGGAGATGCTTCTGCCCCTGCGACAGGCTCGAGACCGGCGCGTCGCGCCAATGCGCCTTGTCGTAGGCGCCGAGGATCCGCGCGACCTCGGCCTCGGCCTCGGCCTTGCCGGCGCCGAGCTGGCGCAGGCCGAAGGCGATCTCCTCGCCGACATAGGGGAACAGGATCTGGTGTTCGGGATTCTGGAACAGGATGCCGACGGTGCGCAGCGCCGCCGCGCGGTCGCGGAACACGTCGACGCCCCGGACGCGGATCCGCCCGGCGCTCGGCTCGAGCAGCCCGGCGACCAGCCGGGCCAGCGTGCTCTTGCCCGAGCCGTTGCGCCCGATCACGCCGATCCGGCGCGCCTCCGAGCTCAGGGTGACGCCCGAGAGGACCGGCTGGCCGTTGATCGCATAGTCGAGCCCGTCCACCTGGACGGTGATATCGGACGTATGAGAGATCGGCCTGCCTCCTGAAGCGTCCCGGATTCTCCGGAGGCTCCTATCTGTGCGAAGGAGCCGCGGTGAGCAAGACACCGCCGCGCCGGGCGGGACGGGTTCGCCGGGTCGGGGACCGCGATCAGGCGCGCCGGCGCGCCGCGGCGGTGGATCAGGCGGCGCCGAGGGACTTGATGAACAGGATCCATTCGCTCGCGTCGACCTCCCAGTCGTCCTTGACGACCGGCCGGCGGGCGATCTCGCGATAGCCCTTCGCCGCGTAGAGGCGGAGCGCGTCGCGGTGGGTGTCCGCCGCGATCAGGCTGACGCGGTCGTGACCGGCGGCGCGCGCGATCGCCTCGGCCCGCGCGAGCAACGCTCGGCCCAGCCCCCGGCCGCGGAAGGCCTCGTCGGTGGCCAGCACGTTGAGGTACCACGACCCCGGCGCCAGCGCCTCCAGCTCCAGCAACGGCACGAAGATCGGCGGCGTGTCCGGGTCGATCGGCCCGGGGTCCTCGGCGGCGTAGCCGAGCAGGCAGGCGGCGACCGCGCCGTCGACCTCGGCAAGCCAGGCGTTGCGATAGGAGAAACTGCCGGTCTCGCGCGCTGCGCGCTCCCGTCCCAGCGCCCAGGGGTCACCGTCGGGGCCGACCGCCCCGCGCCAGAAATGGAGCGGCAGGTCGTCCGCCGCCATGTTGATGAAGCGCACCAGGTGCGGGGCGTCCGCCGCCCTTGCCTCGCGGATCTCCATGCTCTCGTCCCGTCCCCCGCCAGCGCCCTTCGCGCGGTTCACTTCTTCGACGATCCGGCGCCGGCCCGCCATCCCCTTCGGTCGCGGCGCGTCCGCTCCGATGGTCCAGCTTGCGCGCGGCGCGGGGGCTGCCTACCAGAAACCGTGACCCACGCGGCGCCGCACGAGGACAGACATGAGCGACACGATCTTCCGCTTTCCCGAACCGGGCCCGGAGCCCATCACCGCCGATCTGGACGGCTGGACCAAGATCGAGGGCGATCCGACCATGCGCTACTGGGTGCAGCACAGCTCGCTCGACGGGAGCATGATCTCCGGGACCTGGGAGGCCACGACCGGCACCTGGCACGCGCGCTACCAGTTCTACGAATTCGTCCACCTGATCGAGGGGCGGATCACCATCACGCCCGACGGCGGCGACCCGGTCACGCTGACGCCCGGCGACGCCTTCGTGGTCGAGCCGACGTTCAAGGGCACCTGGACCATAGAGGAGCCGGCGCGCAAGCATTTCGCCATCAAGCTGAAGTAGGCCGCGCCCCGCGAAGGCCCGGGATACGCCCCAGATGAACCCCGCCGACCTGATCGTGACCAATGCCCGGGTCCTGACCATGGACCCCGACCGGCCCCGCGCCGAGGCCGTGGCCCTCGCCGGCGCGCGCATCCTCGCGGTGGGTGGCGCCGGGGAGATCGCGGCGCTGGCCGGGCAGGGGACGAAGGTGATCGACGCGGGCGGGCGGACGCTCTTGCCCGGCTTCTTCGAAGGGCACGCGCATCTCGGTCTCGGCGGCGCCGATCTGACGCATCTCCACGTCGGCCATCTGCACGGCGCCGAGGCGGTCGGCGCCGCCTTCCGCGCCTTCGCCGCCGCGAACCCGGACGCGCCGCTCCTGATGGCGCAGGAGGCGCATTACGGTATCCTCGGCAGGCCCGCGACGCGCCACGACCTCGACGCGATCATCGCCGACCGCCCCATCGCGATGATGTCGCCCGACCTGCACACGGTCTGGGCCAACACCGCCGCGCTCCAAGCCGCCGGGCTGCTCGACGGCGCCGAGACGCCGCCGGGCCACGTGGTCGTCATGGGCGGGGACGGCCGGGCCACCGGCGAGCTGCGCGAGTTCGAGGCCTTCGGCCCGGTGATCGCCCACGCGGGCGAAGGGCGGCTCAACCTCGGCATCGCCACGGGCGAGGAGCCTGATCCGTGGCCGAGCGCGGCGGCCCGCGCCGCCGACAAGGCGCTGTTGCTCAAGGGGATGGAGCACTGCGCCGCCAGGGGCGTGACCAGCCTCGTCAACATGGACGGCAACCGCTACACGCTGGAGCTGCTCGCCGAGATGCGGGCCGAGGGGAGCCTGATCCTGCGGGTGAAGGTACCGTTCCATTTCAAGCCGCATATGGAGCTCGGCGCGCTCGATCGCGCCTCGGCGATGGCGGCGGACTATGACGACGACTGGCTGAGCTCCGGCTTCGTCAAGATGTTCATGGACGGGGTGATCGACAGCGGCACCGCCTACATGCTCCGCGATTATCCCGACCAGCCCGGCCACCGCTCGGAGCCGCTGTTCCCGCCCGACCGCTTCGCCGCGATCGCCACCGAGATCGATAGGCGCGGCCTGCAGATCGCCGTCCATGCCATCGGCGACGGCGCGGTGCGCGCCGTGATCGACGGCTATCAGGCCGCACGCGCCGTCAATGGTCCCCGCGACGGCCGCCACCGCATCGAGCATATCGAGCTGATCGACCCGGCCGACGTCCCCCGGCTGGGGGCGCTCGGCATCACCGCGAGCCTGCAACCGCCGCACGCCCCGGGCGCGATGGATTTCCCGCCCGAGCCGACGCTGTCGCGCATCGGCGCGGCGCGCTGGCCGGACGCCTACCGGTGGCGGGGCCTCGCGGACGCCGGCGCCGCCATCGCCTTCTCCAGCGACTGGCCGGTGGCCGATGTCTCGGTGCTGCGCGGGATCGCCGCGGCGCTGACCCGCGCGCCCTACGCCGGTGCCCGCGACGAGCGGCTGTCGCTGATGGAGACGCTGCGCGCCTATACGGCCGGCGGCGCATGGGCGGCGCACCGCGATCACGTGACGGGAACCCTGCGCCCGGGGCTCGCCGCCGACCTCGTGCTGCTCGGCGGCGACATCGAGGCGACGGACCCGTCCGAAATCCCCGATCTCGGCGTGAGCCTGACGATCTGCGGCGGCCGCGTCGTCCATGATGCCGGACTATCCGGCTGAGGCCACGCGGGGAGCCGGGCCGGGGAAGGATCGACCGCCGAGACGAACCGCCGCCTCGGTCGCGGTCGCGTCCGGAGACCGAGCCGCCGGTCGCTAAACCTTGAGCCCGGCGGATTTCCGGAGCGCCGCGTTCATGCGCGACTGCCAGCCGGGCCCGCTCGCCTTGAACGACGCCACGACCTCGGCGTCCAGCCTGATCGAGACCGCGACCTTGGGGTTGGCCGATCGCGGCCGTCCGCCGAGGTCGCGGCGCATCGTCTCCGCGAGCGCGGGGAAGGCCTCGGCGAACGGACGCGCGGCGGCGAGCTCGGCCTCGGTCGCTTCCGGCGCGTCGGGATCGCTGGCGATCCGTCGCTGGATATCAGCCTCGTCGAGGGGTTCGGACTTGCGACGGCTCATTCGATCAGCCTCCTTTCCCTCTGGCTCGCGGATCGCATCGAGATCACCGAGAGCGCCTCGCGGCCGAGCAGCGCGAACACGACGGCGATGGTCCCGTCCGCGAGCCTTCCGATCGCCATATACCGCCCGCACTTGGCCGGCACCACGAGCGAGCCGAGAAAGAACGCCTCCGTGAGATCCGCGAAATCCAGTCCATGCTTGGCGAGATTGGCCAGACGCTTCGGAGGATCCCATACGATCGCGGGCATGGTTTTTGTATATACTGAAACGGGCGATCGATCAAGCGCCGGATCCGATGCGCCCTGGCCACGCGCCCGGGTGGTCCCGGCGATCCGCAAGCCGATCGCCCCAGGGGACCGGCCGCTCCGGCGGGCGCGACGGGTAATTGCAAATCATTTAATGATATGTCATTTAATGAGCATGCACGACTCAGATCAAAAGCGCAATTCCCGGGTCGGCCCGCTCCTGATCGCCGCGGCTCAGTCCTGGCGCCGGGCGCTGGCGCAGGCGCTGGCCTGCGAGGGCTTGTCGGATGCCACCGCCCTGCCGCTGTTCGCGCTGCGAGGGGCGGGCGACGGATTGCGGCAGAACGAGCTCGCGGAGAAGCTTGGCCTGGAAGGCACCTCGGTCGTTCGGACCTTGGACAGCCTCGAGCGGGACGGATATGTCCGTCGCCAGGAGGACGCGCGCGATCGCCGGGCCAAGCGCGTGTTCCTGACCGTCGAGGGCCAGGCGCTCGCGGCGCGGATCGAGGACATCCTCGCGACCCTGCGCGCCGACCTCCTGGGCGCGATCGACGCGCGCGACATCGAGACGACCGAGCGGGTGCTGGGCTCGATCGGCGAGGCGCTGACCGCGCGCCTCTCGAAGCGGAAGCCCTGAGATGCCGCCCAGACCCCTGTTCACATTCGCCAACGTCGTCTTCTCGCTCAAGACCTTCACGGCGGCGATGCTCGCCTACTGGATCGCGCTGCGTTTCGGGCTCGCCAAGCCGTTCTGGGCCGTGGGCACGGTCTATATCGTCGCCCATCCTCTTTCCGGCGCGATCACCTCGAAGGCGATCTACCGGCTGGCGGGGACCGTCATCGGCGGGGTCATGACCGTGGCCCTCGTTCCGAACCTCGTCAATTCGCCGCCGCTCCTGGCCGGCGCGATCGCGCTCTGGGTCGGCGTCTGCCTCTACGTCAGCCTGCTCGACCGGACGCCGCGCAGCTATGTCTTCCTGCTCGCGGGCTATACCGTCCTGCTCGCCGGGCTGCCGCTCGTCAACACGCCCGAGCTGGTTTTCGACACCGCCGTCTCGCGCGTCGAGGAGATCGGGCTCGCGATCATCTGCGCGGCGCTGGTCAGCCGGATCGTTCTGCCGAACCACGCCGGCCCGGTCCTGCTCGGACGCGTCGACGCCTGGCTCGCCACGGTGGGGCGGCTCGCGGCCGAGACGTTGCGGGGCGGGCTCGACGGACCCAGGGCGACCGGGGAATGGCGGCGTCTCGCATCCGACGCGGTCGATATGCGCGCCTTCACCACCCATGTCTCCTACGATACCTCGCATCACCGGGAGCTGACGGCGCTGATGCGCGGATTGCAGCGGCGCAAGGTCGACATGCTGCCGGTCCTGTCGAGCCTCGCGGACATGCATTCGGCGCTGCGGGTGCTCGACACGGCGCGCGCCGGGGTCGCGCTCGCGCTGTTCGACCAGGTCGCGGCCTGGATCGAGAGCCCGGCGGAGCGGTCCGGGGCGGCTGACCCGCGCGCGGCGGTCCGGTCCCTCGGCGCCGCCGCCGACGGGGATCAGAGCTGGGAGGGCCTCCTGGTCGCGAACGCGGCCGGACGTCTGCGGGAGCTGATCGACATATGGGAGGATTGCGCGCGTCTCAGGGCGGATATCGCGGCCGAGCGGATCTCGCGACGGTCCCGGCGCGTCATCTCCCAGACCGGCGGAGCGGAACAGCACGTGGACCATGGCATGGCGCTTCTCTCCGCCTTCGCCGCGGTCCTCTGCGTGACGCTCGCGACGGTGTTCTGGATCCGGACCGGATGGTCCGACGGGATGACGGTGGCCCAGATCTCGGGGGTCTTCTGCTGCCTGCTGGCCACGATGGACGATCCCGTGCCCGCGATGCGCAAGTTCCTGCCGCTGACCGCCTGGGCGGCCGTCGCGGCCTTCGTCTACAATTTCGCGCTCCTGCCATGGATCGACGGCTTCCCGGCGCTCGTCGCGGCGCTCGGCCTCTTTCTGATCCCGGCGGGCGTCTGCCTCGCGGTGCCATCGATGTTCCTCGTCGGCATGGGGCTCTGCGTGAACTTCCCGTTTCTGCTGATGCTGGACAGCCGGCTCCAGGCCGATTTCGTGACCTTCCTGGACGGGTCGATCGCCACGATGCTGGCGCTCGTCTGGGCCATGGTCATCTGCGGCCTCGTCAAGTCGGTCGGGGCGGAAGCCAGCGGGCGCCGGCTGCTGCGGGCCGGCTGGCGGCAGGTTTCCGAGGTCGCGACGCTTTCCGGCCGCGACGCGCGCCGGATCCGCGCCCGCATGCTCGACACGCTCGGGCTCCTCGCGCCCCGGGTCGCGGCGGTGTCCCCCGATTCCGATCTCGCGGCGGGCGATCTCGTCAGAGACCTGCGCGTCGCGATCAACCTCGCCCGGCTGCGGGATGTCAGAGCCCGCCTTCCCGCCCGCTGGGACGCCCCGATCGGCGACCTGCTCGAAGAAACGGGGCGCTTCTACGGCGCCCTGGCCCGGGGGGAGCGCCCCGCCGCGGGCCCGCTTCTGGGCCGCGTCGACCTCTGCCTCGCGGGGCTCGCGGACGAACCGGCGAGCCAGACCCGTGACGACGCGCGCCGGACCCTCGCGGCCCTGCGCCTCTGCCTCGCCCCGGCGGGGGCCTCGCCCCTTCCCGCGCCGCCCTTGCCCGACGCAACGATACTGAGCACCGCCGCATGACACAGCAGCTCGACATCTACGGGGTCTTCGTGCCGACCCTCGCCGTCATGGCGCTCGCCTCCTTCGTGCTCAGCAGAATCGCGAGCCGGATCCTGGCGCGCGCGGGCCTCTACCGCTTCGTCTGGCACCGCCCTCTCTTCGATCTCGCGCTCTACGTCATCGTTCTGGGCGGCGCGTTTCTCCTTCTTCAACGGATTCACTGGTCATGAAGGCAGCCTCTTCCCTCTCCGGCCGCGTGCTGCTCACCCTCGCCATGGTCGCCTGCGCGGCGGTCCTCGGGACGCATCTGTGGTCCTACTACATGGAGGCGCCCTGGACCCGGGACGGCCATGTCCGCGCCGATATCGTGCGCGTCGCCCCGGACGTCGCCGGTCTCGTCAGCGAGGTCCTCGTCAAGGACAACCAGCCGGTGAGCAAGGGGGACGTCCTGTTCCGCATCGACCCGGAACGGTTCGAGCTCGCCTTGCGACAGGCCGAGGCGCAGGTCATGGGGACCAAGGCCGCCATGGACATCGCCGCCACCGATCTCGGGCGGTACCGGACGCTCGCGACCAAGAACGTCGTGAGCCGTCAGGAGGAGGACGCCGCGGACAGCCGGCTCCGGCAGACGCAGGCGAGCTATGAGGCCGCGCTCGCCAGCCGGGACACGGCGCGCCTGAATCTCGAGCGCGCGAGCGTGCGCGCGCCCGTCGACGGCGTCGTGACGAATTTCTCGCTCCAGCCCGGGAACTACGCGACCGTCGGGGGCGCGGTCGGCGCGCTGGTCGACGCCGACTCCTTCTACGTCGCGGGCTATTTCGAGGAGACCAAGCTGCCGCGCATCCATGTCGGCGACCGGGTCCGGATCGACATCATGGGCGAACCGGCGCCCATCTACGGTCACGTCGCGAGCGTCGCCGGCGGGATCGAGGATCGCGAGCGCAGCGACACGGCCGGCCTGCTGGCGAATGTGACGCCCACCTTCTCCTGGGTCCGCCTGGCGCAGCGCGTGCCGGTGAGGATCGCGATCGACGCCCCGCCGGACGAGCTGCGCCTTGTCGCCGGCCGGTCGGCGACGGTGTCGGTGCTGGGGGACGGCGCGAGCTCGAGCTGACCCCCGGCGATGGGGCGGAATCCCGCCGGCCGCGTCGGTCGTCGCACCCGCGCCCGCGCCACGCTCAGCGCGCGATCGCGACGTGATGCGTCCCGCGCGGGAGCGGCACGCGCCCCTGGGGCGTCAACCCCTCCGGCGTGACGCGGAAGACCGCGAGGCCCGCGCCGCTTTCGGGGGTGCCGTCGGCCTCCGGGTGGGGTTCGTAGACGGTGGCGAGGAGATGCGCGCCATCGGTCGAGAAGGCTCCCCCCTCGGGCAGCGCGCCGTCGAGCGGGCTGTCGGCGATCTTCGCGAGCGCGCCGGTCGCGGCGTCGAAGGCGAGCAAGCTCACGCTCGCCATCCGGTCGCGACGGCCCGATGCCTCGGGCAGCGTGGTGCCGCGCATGTTGATCGTCGCGACCCGGGTGCCATCCGGCGAGATCGCGAGGCCCTCGGCCGCCATGTCGGTCAGGGCGGAGCCGACGCGCCGGTGCGCAGGCGCGGCGTCGGCGAGGTCTCCGACGCGGATCACGCTGATCGCGGCGCTCTGCTCGGGGAGGCGGCCGGGCAGGTCGGTGGCGGTGAAGTCGCGCCCCCAGTCCGAGGTCAGGTACCAGCCGCCGTCGGGGGTGAAGCGGCCGACGAAGGGATCGCGGCCGGTCTCGACCGCCTCGCCCCAGACGCGCCAGCCCGCGTCCGTCTCGCGCAGGAAGAGGACGCGGTCCTGCGTCGTCAGGTTGAGCGCCAGCGCCTCGCCCGAGGGGTGCCATTGCACGTTGGTCGCCGTCAGCCCGCCGGCGGTGTGTGGCGCGCCGCCCGCGATGCCGAGCGCGCGCAGCGGCACGGATCGCGTCGCGCCGAAGCCCGCGCCCTCGATCGCGGTTATCCGCAGCACGGCGCCCTCCGGTGGGTTCGAGACCGTGGCGATGCGATCGCCGTCGGGCGCCAGCGCCAGCGCCTCGGGGAGGGCCGCGATCGTCGCCTCCGCCGTGACGGTCGCGCTGTCGAGGTCGATCGCGAAGAGCCGCGTGCCGGGGCGAAGGTCGCGCGCGTTCGCCACGCCTTCCTCGCGCGGGCCGAGGCGCTCGACGACATAGGCCATGGCGCCGGGAGCGTCGACCGCGAGGATCTCCGGCGCGGCGGTGACCGAATTCGACACCGGCGCCGTCGCGGCGTGCCAACCCTCCGCTCCGGCGGTCAGCACCGTCAGCCGGTCGACCGCCCCGGCGTCCGGGTTCAGGACGCCGTCGGCGTAGGTGGAGGCGAGGTGGTCGGCGTCGGCGATCGTCACGACGCGGCCCGCCGCGACCCCGGCGAGGGCCGGGATCTCGAGAGGCTCCGCGGCGAGGGGCGCCGGGGTCAGCAGGAGCAGGGCGAGGGGGCGGATCATTCCGGGGTCTCCATGTCGGGGGCTGAGTACCCGTCGAGATCGGGACGGTCGCGATTGCTTTCCAATCGAAACTTCGCCAGTTTCGATAAACGATCCTTATCATGGGCCAAGATGGACCTGCGCTCGCTGGAATGCTTCCTGACGCTCGCCGAGCTCCTGAACTTCCGCCGCGCGGCCGAGCGGGCGAACCTGACCCAGCCGGCGCTCAGTCACCGGATCCGCGCGCTGGAGGATGGGCTGGGCGTCCGGCTCTTCGAGCGCGACCGGCGCGGCGAGGCGGGGCGGCTTCGGCTCGGCTTCACCGTGATCGCCTTCCACGGCGCGTTGCCCGAATCGGTGCGCGCCTTCCGGGAGGCGAGCCCGCGGGTCGAGGTCGAGCTCGTCGAGCGCGACTCTCCCGGGCTCGAGGCCGCGCTGGTGGCGGAGGAGATCGACCTCGCGGTGCTCCATCCCCCGCTCGAAACCGCGGGCCTCGGCGGGGTCGACCTGCCGGACCTGCGGCTGGTGCTCGCTCTGCCGGAGCGTCATCCGCTGGCGGAGCGGGACGAGATCGACCTCGCGGATCTCGACGGGGAGGCGCTGCTTCTGGCCCCGCGCCGGGTCGGGCCGCGGTTCCACGACCGGCTCTGGCAGAGCCTGAGCGCGGCGCGGGCACGGCCGCGCGTGGCGCAGGAGGTGATGCCGATGACGACCCTCGCGGGGCTTGTCGCGGCGGGGGCAGGGGTCGGGTTCGTGACCGAGGGCATCGCCGCGATCGGACGCCCGGGCGTCGTCTTCCGCCCCTGCCGGCCGGAGCCGCCCCGCCTGCCCCTCGCCTTCGCCTGGCGCGGCGACCAGCCGGACCCGGTCGCGGCGCGCTTCGTCGCGCTGGCGCGCGCCCGGCTCGAGGCGCCGGGGGAGACCTGACCCGCCGCGCGCGGGGCCGCGTCCGGGCGGGCGCCGCCGACCCGACTGCCCGGTGCCGGGCTCAACGCCCCGGGCTCATACCTCCCGGGCGGGGCGGCGATATCAGATCCGGATCAGCGCAAGGCCGGTCGTCGCGTCGTGGGCGCGCCGCAGATGGCTTGGCGTCTCGGTCACGATGACTTCCAGCGTGGGCCGAACCTCCCCCGACTTCAGATGCCCGGCCAGGGCGGATCCGTCGCGGCGGCCGAGGACCACGTGGACATGCGGCGCCGGCGCGCCGCGTTCGTCGACGCCGATGTCGCCGTTCAACGAGGCGACCTCGACCTGCTCGTCGACCGGGATCTCGTCGTATTCCTTTCGCTCCCAGTCGAAGTAGAGCAGCGACGCACGCCGGAACGCGCCGATCGCGCTGAGCTCGGCCCCGTCGATGCCTTCCGCGCGCGCGAAATCCTCGAGACAGGCCATGACTTCGTCGCCGGTCTCCAGGATCACGGCGTAGGTCTTGAGACCGTTCTGGTCATCGAGCTTCCGGATCATCATCGCGCTGTTCCTCGATTGGCGTTCCCCGAAGAAAATGCGGAGCGTCCGGGCGGGTTCCGCCGGGCGCGCGCGGACGCGCCGCGCGAATGTCCCGCCGCCGGGGTCAGACCCGATACGCGACGAAGCGGCGTCACGAAGTCATGTCCAGCGGCGCTCGACGGGCAAACACCGACCGAGGCCCGTGACGGCACCAAACCGGCGGCATGCGATTGACTCCTCGCCCTTAGACAGAGTTATATCGCCCGGTTGCCAGTCGTTATTCTCAAAGACCGCTTCGGGACAACTCAATGCGCTTCCCCCGTCTATTTCCGGCGGCGCTTTTCCGCGCCCGCGCGTCCTTCGCCCATGCTCCGGAACCCCGGGTCTGACGAGGCCCCGGCCCCGATCGCGTGACACCGTGTCCATCCCGCGAACGTCGCCGCGCGTTCACGGGCAGCTGCTCGCATAGGGGCCCGCATGCCGTTTCTCTCCGCCCGTGATGCCCGGTTCGAAACCTTCGTGGATCCGGCGCGTCCGCGCCGCGAGCTCTGGCGCCTGCTGCTCGCGGCGCCGATCCTGCTCCTCGGATACGCGGCGGGTTCATTCTTCGCCGGCCTGGTCATCGGCTTCGGCAAGGGCTTCGTCGCGGGCTATTCCGGGACGCCGTTCGAACTCACGCCGCGGGATATCGCGCTCATCCACTTCTATTCCTTCGCCGGATGCGCGTTGGCCCTGTTCGGGCTGGTGCGCTCGCTGCATCGCCGCGCGGTTGGCACGATCTTCGGACGCGGCGGCCGCCTCGACCGACGCGCGTTCGTCGGCGGACTGGCCGCCGGCCTGATCGTCTTCACCATCTTCGTCGCCTGCCTGCTGGCCTTCGGTCGCCCGGTCCAGCGCATGTCCTTGCCCGCCTGGAGTGTCTGGCTTCTGTTCGCGACGCCGGCCATCTTCGTTCAGTCGCTGACCGAGGAGATGGTGTTTCGCGGCTACCTCCAGCAGCAGCTCGCCGCCCGCTTCCGCTCGCCCTTCTTCTGGGCGGTATTGCCCAGCGTCGTCTTCGGCCTGCTGCATTTCCGGGGTTCCCTGGAGAATTCGCTTCTGGCGATCCCGCACGCGGCCCTGCTCGGGCTGATCGCCGCCGATATCACGGCGCGCACCGGCAATATCGGCACGGCGGCGGGGCTGCATTTCGGCATAAATTTCGGCGCCTTTCTCGTGTTCGCCAACTTCCCCGACCCGGCCGTCTTCGCGCTCTGGCACAGCGCGCCCGCGGCCTTTCCCTTCGGCGTTTCGATCTTCACGGTACTGGTCCTCGCGGCCTACGGCGTGTGGCGCGCGGCGAGCCGGCGAAGCGGCGCGGCCGACATCGACCGGACATCCGCCGCGGACGGACGCGACCTGGCCGGGTAGCGGCGGCCCGCGGACGACCGACCCGCCGGGATACCCCGGGCCGGGTCTCCAAGACCGCGATGGCTTCCGTGACGTCCCACGCCTCCACCGCGGCGAAGCCCGCGCGTTCCGCGAGATCGACCGCCGCCCTTCGGAGGAGCGACCTCGCAAGGAACCTCTCCGGTCCGGCGCGGTTAGCGGTGGGCCTGAGGGATGCGAGGAGTAGGGACGCGTGTTACTGACCATCGAGGCTGAACTCGACTACGCGATCGAAGAGCCGTCGACCGTTTCGCTGCGCCTCGAGGTCGCGGACCTGCCGGACCAGACGGTGCTGGAAAGCGCGTTGACCCTGCCGGATCCGTCGGAGCCGGTCCAGCAGGCCGGCACCGACGGCGTCGGCCGGCGCGCATGGGTGGAAGTTGGCGGCGGGGCGCTCAAATGCCGCTACCAGGCCCGGGTTCGCGTCGAGCGGCCCGCTTCCGATCTTCGCGCGGCGCGCTGGGTTCCGTTCGCCGAGCTGCCGCCGGAGGCGGCGAAGTATCTGGTGGGGTCGCGCTACTGCCAGTCCGATCTGTTCGAGCCCTTCGTCGCGTCGGAGTTCGGCCGCTATCATGGCGGCGAGAAGATCGCCGCCATGCGCGACTGGATCGAGACGAGCTTCGATTACGTGCGCGGGTCCAGCGACGAGACCACGACCGTGGTCGATACGTTCGTTCGGCGCCAGGGCGTCTGCCGGGACTACGCGCATGTGATGGTCACGCTCGCGCGCGCGGCCCGCTTCCCGGCCCGGGCGGTCTCGGTCTACGCGCCGGACGTGACGCCGCAGGACTTTCACGCGGTGGCGGAGATATACGTCGGGGACGAGTGGCGCCTGGTCGACGCGACGGGGATGGCCGCTCCGGACACCATCGCCCGGATCGCGGTGGGCTACGACGCCGCCGACATCGACTTCATGACCACGTACGGGCCACCGGGCCTGGAGCCGGAGCTCAGGGCGCAACGCGTGAAGGTGTCGCGCGAGTGAATTTCCAGGCGATCGGAGCGACGCGGATGGAAAAGATCTACGGAAAGGCCGCCGATATCTACTTTCTGGTCGCGACCACCTTCCTTCTTCTGATCGCGATCCTGCTGCTGCTCGGCGCGGCCTGGGAGCTTGTCACGGCGGTGCTCGAGGGGAACCTGCTCGGCATGCTCGAGGCGGTGGGCCTCGTGATCATCGGCTTCGCCATCGTCGAGACATCGCGCTTCATCGCCGAGGAGGAGATCCTGCGCGAAAAGGAGCTGCGCTCCGCCGTCGAGTCCCGGCGCTCGCTGACCAAGTTCGTGACGATCATCGTGATCGCCGCCTCGCTGGAGGCGCTCGTCATGATCTTTGAGACCAGCCGGACCGACGTCACCCATTCGATCTACCCCGCGGCGCTCTTCGCCGTCGTGATGCTGACGCTGGTGTCGCTGGGCGCGTTCCAGTGGCTGTCGAGCCGCATCGCCCCGGATCCCGCCGAATCCGAGGCGGACGTCGACGCGGACGAAAGCCCGACGAGCGACAAGCCGGAGTGATCCGCCCCGGCGCCGCCGCGGCCAGGGCGGATCCGCCGTGCTTCGGACGCCCTCGGCACGCTCCTGACCGGGCGACGCGAGGGCGTTCGAGAGCGCCGCCGTCGGACGGCGGCGCTCCTTCTCCGCGCGCCGACCTACTTCGCCGCCGCGGCGGCTTCGATGACGGCGGCGACTTCGGCGGCGTGCGAGGCGAGCGACGCGTGGCTGCCGTCGACCGTGGTCACGGTGGCCTTGATCCGCTCGGCGAAGAAGGCCTGGGCGTGGGGGTCGAGCACGAGATCCCGCGCGCTGATGACGTACCAGCTCGGCTTGTCGTGCCAGGCCGCGACCTCGGCGGGCGCGTCGAAGGCGGTGTGGTTGATCGGCATCTGATGCGCGGCCAGATGTTCTCCGACCGCCTCGGGCAGGTCGCCGGCCACGGCGCTCGGGAAGACCGCCGGGTCGATGGTGAGGTACCCCTTGTCGTCGGGGCGGATCGCCTGGACCCCGGGGGTCGCCGGGCCGCTGGCCGCGAGCTTGCTGACGCTCTCCCCCCTGTCCGGCGCGAAGGCCGACACATAGACCAGCGACGCCACCTTGGGGTTGTCGCCGGCTTCGCCGATCACGACGCCGCCCCAGGAGTGGCCGACCAGCACCGCGGGACCGTCCTGCGCGTCGAGCGCGGCGTTGGTGGCGGCCACGTCGTCGGCCAGCGAGGTCAGCGGGTTCTTCACGGCGGTGACCTTGTAGCCCTTGGCGGCGAGGATGCCGGCGACGCCGTCCCAGCTGCTTTCGTCGACGAAGGCGCCGTGCACCAGGACGATGTTCGTGACGGCGCCCGCCGGCGGGTTGGACTGGGCCATGGCGGGGCCGACGCCGAGGATGGCGGCGGAGGACAGGAGAGCGGAGAGGAAAAGCGACTTCATTGCGAGGCTCCATTCGCAGCGCCGTGGCGCGGTTGACAGGTATCCCGGACAGTCTGCAATGCTTCCGGCGTGGTCGGCCCGGGCTGGTTGATCCGGACCGATCGTCTAACGCCTTGATACATTTGCGAATTCACTTCCTGAGGACCCTCGAAATGTACGGTCGCGCCTGATGGAAGACCATGACCGGACCCTCGCAAGACATGCCCGATCGTCCGAAGCGCGGCGCATGCTGGCCTCCCGGGTCGATCTGCTGTCGCAGATGCTGGAGCTGGTGCGGCTCCGGGGGGAGCTGGTGTTCTCGGCGGATCTGACCGGGCCCTGGACCCTCGCGTTCGCGCCGGGCTCGGCCTATTTCTTCGTGATCCTCGAGGGAAACCTGACCGTCGATGTCGCCGCCGCGCCCTCGGCGCGGGCGGTCGCCGGAGATCTCGTCATGCTTCCGCGCGGCGCGGGCCTCGTCCTGAGCGACGGCGCCGGCGCCCCCGCGGCCAGCGTTCCCGACCTGATGGAGGAGCAGTTCACGGCCGAGCGGCTGGCGCTGCGCCATGGCGGCGACGGCGCGCGCACCCGCGTCATCGCCGGGTCGTTCCACTTCGAGAGCACGGCGGTGCCGTGGATCGTCTCGGCGCTGCCTTCGGTGATCCACATCGAGAAATCGGGGGGACAGACCGGCGGCTGGCTCGAGGGGCTGGCGCATTTCATGATGATGGAGGCGCAGGCCGTGAATCCGGGCGCGTCGGTGATGATCTCGCGCCTCATCGACGTGCTGATCATCCGCGTCATCCGCACCTGGGCCCAGACGCGGAACCCGAACGATGCCGGCTGGCTCGGGGCGCTGGCCGACCCCCGGATCAGTCGCGCGCTCAAGGCCATCCATGACGACCCGTTCCGCGCCTGGACCGTCGCCGAGCTGGCGGGATCGGTCGGCATGTCGAGGACGAGCTTCGCGGAGCGGTTCTCCGCCCTCGTCAAGCAGGCGCCCGCCTCCTACCACGCCCGGTGGCGTCTGACCCTGGCCCACGGGATGCTGCGGCGCGCGAATGCGCGCGTCGGCGACGTCGCGCGGCGGATCGGCTACGAATCCGAGGCGGCGTTCAGCCGGGCGTTCAAGGCCGAATTCGGCATCCCGCCCGTCGATGTCAGGAGGAGCGATCCGCCGCCGTGAGCGGCGGGGCGCCTCAGGCGCAGGGCGTCGTTCGCGCCCGGAGATCAGGTCCCCGGCGGGTCCGCCCGCGCGCGTTCCTCCGTTGACCGGAGGCTCCGTCGCAGGCTCGCGGGCGGCTGGCCGTAGGCGCGCAGGAAGGCCCTTCGCATCCGGTCGCGGTCGGCGAAGCCGGTGTCGCGGGCGACGGTCTCCATCGGATGGCGGCCGTCCTCGATCATCTCCCGCGCCGCCTCCAGCCGCAGCCGCTCCACCGCCTTGGCCGGAGACTGCCCGGTCTCCTCCCGGAACACGCGGCTGAACTGGCGCGGCGAGAGGCTGGCCGCCTTCGCGAGCTCCTCGACCGTGAGAGGATCGCCGAGATGCTCGCGCGCATGGCTGAGGGCCCGGCGCACGCGATCGGAGCGTGGCTCCAGCTTCAGGAGCTCCGAGAACTGGGACTGGCCCCCGGGGCGGCGATAATAGACGACGAGCTTTCGCGCGATCGCGCGCGCCAGCGCCGCGCCGTGGTCGTCCTCGATCAGCGCCAGCGTCAGGTCGATCGCGGCGGTCATGCCCGCGGAGGTCCAGATCGCGCCGTCCCGGACGAAGATCCGGTCAGCGTCGACCCTGACCTTCGGGTAGCGCCGTTGCAGGGTGATGGCGTGCGCCCAGTGGGTGGTGGCGGCGCGGCCGTCGAGGAGGCCCGCGTCCGCCAGCGCGAAAGCCCCGGTGCAGAGGCCGGCGACCCGCCGCGCCTCGCCGCCGCTCCGGCGCAGGAAGTCGCGGAGGCCGGGGGACGGTGGGGCCGGAACGATCTCGCCGGCCACCATCAGCGTGTCGGGCATCACCCCGAGCGGCACGGTTTCGACGCGCGTCTCCATCGACGAGCGGACCGTGCCGCCCCGCTCGGACAGCACGGTCAGCCGATACCCGTCGCCGCCGAGCTCGAGGTTCGCGAACTCGAAGGCGGAAAGCGCGGCGAGACCCATCAGCTGGAAGCCGTCCTCGAGGATCAGGCCGACCTGGCGCATGTCATCCGTCTCCTGAAACGCCGTTTGACGGTAATCAGGACCTGGAGTGGGATCAATGCCTGTCGCACAGCCGCGATATCAGCCGAAAACCGAATGTCCTGAATCGCCGTTTAAACGACATTTCGGAAATGGGCGGCCACCCTATCATCCGACCGGCAACGGAAACGCGGGAGCGGAAAATGTCAGAGGGAAAGGGCCGGGCGCTGGTGACCGGCGCATCGTCCGGAATTGGCGCGGTCTACGCCGACCGGCTGGCGGCGCGCGGCCACGATCTGATCCTCGTCGCCCGCGACGCGGCGAAGCTCGAGGCGCGGGCGGCGGAGATCACCGCCCGTCACGGGGTCGGCGTGGCCGCGCACCCGGCGGATCTGACCGACCCGGCGGACCTGCGCGGCGTCGAGGCGCTCTTCGCATCGGACCCGTCGCTGTCGATGCTGGTGAACAACGCGGGCTTCGGCGGGGCGGGAACGCTGGCCGAATCCTCCGTCGACGACATGGAGAAGATGATCGCCGTCAACGTGACGGCGGTCACGCGGCTCGCCTACGCCGCGGCGCCAGCCTTCGTGCGCCGCGGCCGCGGGACCATCATCAACGTCGCCTCGATCGTCGCGATCGGGCCGGAAATCCTCAACGGGGTCTACGGCGGCACCAAGGCTTTCGTCCTCGCGTTCAGCCGGTCGCTCGCGAAGGAGCTGGTCGGCGCCGGGGTGAGCGTGCAGGTCGTCCTGCCCGGCGCGACGGCGACGGGATTCTGGGACGCGATGGGGGTCCGCCGGTCCGACATGCCCGCGGGCTGGATCATGACCCCCGAGACGCTGGTCGACGCCGCCCTCGGCGACCTCGACGCCGGCGCCTTCGCCTCGATCCCCTCGCTCCATGACCTGGGTCAGTGGCAGGCCTGGGAGGCCGCGCGGGAGGCGATGCTGCCGAACCTCTCCAGCGACAGGGCGGCCCCGCGCTACCGCGGGCTCAGCCCGGCGTAGGGAGCCGCGGACATGTCCCCCGTGCCTCCGGCCCTCGCTGCGCCCGGGACCGCGTCGCGCGATCCCCGCACCCGGAGCCTGCTCGAGGCGCCGATCCCGCCGATGCTGATCCGCATGGCCTTGCCCAACGTCCTCATCATGGTGGCGCAAGCGTCGTCGGGGCTGATCGAGACCTACTGGGTCTCGAAGCTCGGCACCGACGCGCTCGCCGGCATGGCCCTGGTCTTCCCGGCGGTCATGCTGATGACGATGCTGTCCGCGGGCGCGGTCGGAGGCGCGATCTCCTCTTCCATTGCGCGGGCGCTCGGGGCGGGTCGGCGGGACGAGGCCGACGCGCTGGTGCTGCACGCGGTGGTCGTGAACGCCGCCATCGGCATCGGCTTCTCGGCGATCTTCCTGATCTGGGGCCGTCCGATCTACGCCGGGCTGGGCGGGAGCGGCGCCGCGCTGGAGGCGGCGATCGTCTACTCGAACGTCGTCTTCGCCGGCAACGTGCTCACCTGGCTGATGAACGGCCTCGCGAGCGTGATCCGCGGCGCGGGGAACATGCTCGTTCCGGCGCTCGTCACGATCGTGGGCGTCGTGTTCCTCGTTCCGCTGTCGCCGCTGCTGATCTTCGGCCTTGGCCCGGTCCCGCCGCTCGGCATCGCCGGAGGCGGGCTGGCGCTCGTCCTCTTCTACGCGGCGGGCGCGGCGGTTCTCGCCGCCTATGTCCTCTCGGGGCGCAACCCCGCCCGCTTCCGCGCGACGCGGCCGCGGCGCGGGCCCTTCGCCGGCATCCTGCGGATCGGCGCCCTGTCGTCGGTTCAGTCGATCCTGACCAACCTCGTGATCGCGGGGACGACCGCGATCGTCGGCCGCCAGCTCGGCCCCGAGGCGGTGGCGGGTTTCGGAACCGCCGTCCGCCTCGAATACCTGCTCATTCCGCTCGTCTTCGGCATCGGCGCGCCGCTCGTCGCGCTCGTGGGAACCAACCTGGCCGCGGGGCAGCCGGCCCGCGCGCGGCGGATCGCGCTGACCGGCGCGGCGATGGCCTTCGCCGTGACCCAGGCGATCGGCCTCGCGGCGGCGCTCCATCCCGCCGCCTGGCTCGGCCTCTTCGGCGCTGATCCGGCGATGATCGCGACCGGCTCGGCCTATCTCAGGATCGTCGGCCCCTTCTACGGCTGCTTCGGGCTCGGTCTCGTCCTCTACTTCGCGGCGCAGGGCCGGCGGCGGATGGGGATGCCGCTGGTCGCCGGGGGCGCTCGGCTCGGCATCTCGCTGGGCGGCGGCTGGCTCGCGCTCCGCCTCACCGGCGACATCCGGGCGATATTCGCGGCGCTCGCCCTCGGCCTCCTGGCCTACGGCGCGATCATGCTGGCGCTGACCCTGCGCGACCGGGTGTGAAGGAAGCCCGGTATTCGAGCAGTGGTTCGGGCCTGGCGATCATCCCGCGCCCATGCCGGCATGACCGTCGGTCGGGGCGACGAAGGCCATGTCGGCGGGGGAGGAGCCAGATGGCCTCCGGACCTGCCAGGATCTCGCGCGTGTCGCCCGTTTCGCGCGGCGAACGGCGAGATGTGAACCGCGCGGGGAGATGATCGGTCCGGACCGGGCGGGACCAATCGCGGCTCGCCCGGGCGTTCGTTTTCCAAGTGAACCCGGTCGAAGCCGACGGAGCTGAAGCGAGAGGCGGGCTCGCGATCTTCAGCGTCGACCCGTGCTCGGCACCCACGGACCCCGGCGCTCAGGAACACCGCTTGACGCTCGCCGCCGCCGCCGCGTAGATCACGGAAAGTTCAGCCGATGACCGCGCGGGTCCGGCTGTCCCCTTCGTCGCCAGCCCCGCCGGATCCCGATCGGCCGCCAGCTTCTCCTTCCTCGAGGTGACGCATGCGCCACGGTCCGGGCCGCCTGCCAGACGCGGGCACGACGCATCGGCGTCCGCCTGCGCGCATCGTCGCGGCCAGGTCCGCGGTCGCGCTGGCGACGCGCGCATGACCGCCGGGGCCTCGTCCCCGGCGGCCGCGCTCGCCAGGCGGCTGCACGCGGCGGAGGCGGGGCGGCTGCGGCGGTTCTTTCTCGGCCGGCTGCGCTCGGCGGAAGACGCGAGCGACGCGACGCAGGAGACTTTCCTCAGGATGCTGGGCGTGCCGAGGGCCGAGGAGATCGTCGATCCGCGCGCCTATCTCTTCCAGGTCGCCCGCTCCGTCGCCGCCGGCGCCGCCGGGCGCGCGGCGCGCGAGGCGGGTGTGTTGGTCGCCGATCCGGACGCGGCCGAGCGCGCCGCCTCCGCCGAGCCGGGCGCCGAGCGGCGCGTCGCCGACCGCCAGGCGCTCCTGCTGATGGTCCGGGCGATCGAGGCTTTGCCGAACCGCTGCCAGCAGGTCTTCATCCTCAGCCGGCTCCACGGCCTCTCGAATGGCGAGATCGCCAGCCGCCTTGGCATCTCGCGCAACATGGTCGAGAAGCACATCATCCGCGCGCTGATCGACTGCCGGCGGGCGCGGCGCGACGCGGGGATGTGGTGAGCGAGACCGACCGGATCGAGGCGGAGGCGGCGCGGTGGGTCGCGCGGCTCGGCTCGGCCGACGCGACCGAGGCCGACCGCGCCGGCTTCGCCGCCTGGCGGGCGGCCGACGCGCGCCACGCGGCGGCCTTCGCCGAGTTCGACCAGCTCTGGGGCGAGCTCCGCGCGGCGCCGATCCCGGCCTCGCGCCTCGCCACGCTGCGCCGGCGGCGCGCGGCCGTCCCGGCGCTGATCCTGCTCGCCGGGATCGGACTCGGCGCGCTCCTGGGCCCAGAGGCGCTGCTGCGCCTGCGCGCCGACGCGATCGCGGGGGTGGGCGAGATCCGGCACATGACCCTGCCCGACGGCAGCGAACTGGACCTTGATTCCGGCGCGGCGGTGGCGCTCGACTTCGACGGCGCCGCGCGCCGCGTCGTGGTGCTGCGCGGCGCGGTCTTCGCCGAGGCGCGGCCCGATCCAGCGCGGCCCTTCACGCTCGAGAGCCCGCGGATCGTCGCCCGGGCGCTCGGCACCCGCTTCGGCGTCGACGGGGACGCCGTCGTCGTCGCGCAGGGCACGGTCGAAGCGCGCGGCGGCGGCGCGCTGGTGACGCTGAGGGGCGGGGAGGGCGCGCGGCTCGCCGACGGACACTTCGAGACCGAGGCCATCGGGCCGGCCGCCACGGCCTGGCGCGAGGGCCGGCTGGTGGTCTCCGGCCAGCCGCTTTCCGAGGTGCTGGCGGAGCTTGGCCGCTACCGGCGCGGGCGGGTGGTGCTGCTCGACCGCGGGGCGGGCGCGCGGGAGGTCTCGGGTGTGTTCGACCTCGCCGACCCCGATCAGGCGCTCGGCGTCCTCGCCGACGCGACGGGCCTGCGCCTCACGCGGCTGCCCGGCCTCGCGATCCTGCGCTGAGCGCGATTTTTTCGCGACCCGACGTCAGGAGCTGGCCGCCCCGGCGCTCTTCCTCCGGTGAAGGGGGGTGACCCCCCGAAGATCGGGGACAGAACGACGATGACACGACTGAGCCTTCTCCTGACCACGGCGCTCTGCGCCGCGACGCTGACGGCGGCGACGGCGGCGCGCGCGCAGGTGGCGACGGCGGCGACGAGCATCTCCATCCCGGCCGGCGCGCTCGAGCCCGCGCTGCTCGAGCTCGGGCGTCAGGCGGGGCTGGTCTTCGCCTACGACAGCGCGCTGACCCGCGGCCGGACCACCGGCGGCGCCTCGGGATCCCTTTCCGCCGCCGAGGCCGTCGCGCGGGTGCTGGCGGGCACCGGGCTCGGCTTCGAATTCACCGGCCCGCGCTCGGTGCGCGTCACCGCGCCGCTCTCGGAAGCCGAGGGCGTCGAGGGCGCGCTCCAGCTCGGCACGATCGACGTCAGTGGCCTCTCGGACAGGACCGAGGGCACCGGCCTTTACACGACCGAGGCGCCGAGCGTGACCGCGACGGGTCTCGCGCTCACCGCGCGGGAGACGCCGCAGTCGGTGAGCGTGATCACCAACCAGCGCATGATCGACCAGGGCAGCGTGACGCTGACCGACGTGATCAACCAGACGCCGGGGATCAGCGCCGCGAAGGCCTACGGCGACGCGCGCTGGAGCTACACCGCCCGGGGCAACGCGATCACCAACACCCAGTACGACGGGCTGACCCAGCCCAATGCCTGGTGGGCGCAGGAGGGCTCGCCCGACGACATGGTGATCTACGACCGGGTCGAGGTGGTGCGCGGCGCGACCGGGCTGATGGACGGGCCGGGTAGTCCCTCGGCCTCGGTCAATCTGGTGCGCAAGCGCCCGCTCGACGTGCCGCGCTTCACGCTCGAGGCCGTCGCCCGCGACTATGGCCAGGGGATCCTCACCTTCGACGGCACCCGGCCGCTCAATGCCTCCGGCTCGATTCGGGGGCGGCTCGTGGCGCAGGGGATCGCCGGCGACAGCTACGAGGAGGCGAAGTCGCGCGAATCCGCGCTCTTCTACGGCGCGGTCGACATCGACCTCGCCGAGCGGACCACGCTCGGCCTCGGCTTCGGTCACCAGCGCGACCGGATCGACGGCTATGCCTGGGGCGGGTTCTGGCTCGGCCCCGACGGCGAGCGGTACGAATTCGACGCCACCGACAACCCGGGCCTCGCCTGGGAATATCTCACCCGCGAGCAGGACGTGTTCTACGCCGATCTCACGCATGAGTTCGAGAACGGCTGGGACTTCCGCCTCGCCGGGCGCTGGGTGAACGGCGAGCGCACGCGGCTCGCCTCGCTCGCGACCTGGGACGACGCCGAGACGCTCTCGCGCTCGGGATCCTACGCGCCGGGCTTCCAGGACAGCGCGGCGCTCGGCGCCACGGTCTCGGGCGCCTTCGAGCTCTTCGGTCGCTCGCACGAGATCGCCTTCGGCGCCGACTGGGCCGAGGTCTCCACCGGCATGACCTATCCCTGGCGCTACAGCTTCGTCATCGAGGATCCGACCCGCCCCGACACCTGGGCGCATGCAAAACCGTCCGGCGGCGACGAGGTCACCTGGGACACGCGGGACCGCACCGCGCAGTGGGGCGGCTTCGTCTCCGGCCGCTTCGAGCTCGCCGACCCCCTGCATCTCGTCGCGGGCGCGCGGCTGGCTTGGTACGACCACAGCGACACGAGCGGCAATCCCCAGCTCGGGCCGAAGACGAAGTCGGGCTTCCGGGTCGACGCCGAGCCGATCCCCTATGTCGGCCTCGTCTACGACCTCAACGACAAGGTCAGCCTCTACGCGAGCTATACCGAGGTCTTCCGGCCGCAGTCCGAGCGCTCGGTCGACAATACCCAGCTCTCCCCGGCGACGGGCTCCAACGCGGAGATCGGTGCGAAGGCCGAGGTGTTCGAAGGCCGGGTGATGGGGACGCTCGCGCTCTTCGATACCCAGCTCACGGGCCTGCCGGAACAGGTCGACCAGTCGCTGTGCCCGCTGCCCGACCAGGCCTGCTACCGCGCGGCCGAACGGGTATCGACCCAGGGCGGCGAGATCGAGATCACCGGGGCCGTGACCGAGCGCTGGAACCTGATGGCAAGCTATACCTACGCCTACGCCAAATACGCGGCGGGGCCGAACGCGGGCCAGCGCTACGCCGCGGATTCCGCGCCGGTCCATGTCGCGAAGCTCTCCACCACCTACGACCTTTCGGGCGGCCTCGCCGGGCTCACCGTCGGCGGCGCGGTCCGCGCGCAGAGCGGCGTCTATTCCGACGGGATCGGCCTGACCACCGGCGCGCCGTTCCGGATCGCCCAGGGCGGCTACGCGATCTTCGATCTGATGGCCCGCTACGCCTTCGGCGAGCAGACCGCGCTGCAGGTGAACGTCGACAACTTGTTCGACCGGCTCTACCAGACCGAGGTCGACAGCCAGTGGAGCGGCAATTTCTTCGGCGCGCCCCGCACCGTCTCGCTCACGCTCCGGCACATGTTCTGAGCGCGGAGGCGGCGCTCCGCTCCCGGCCGCCGCCTCGGCCGCGCCCGAGCCGGTTGTCCTCGGCCGGGCGCTCGCATACCATCGCGGCCATGGGCCAAGGCCAGAAACGCCCCGGCGCGGCGATCCAGCCAGGTCCAGACATCGCGACGACCGCGAGGGGCGCGCGAAGGATGGTTTGGAAGGACGGATGGCGGCCCGGCGTCATATCTCGCGACCCCTGGTTTCGGCCCGAGTGCTCGTCGGGCACCGCCGGTCATGGGGAAGCGACTATGTCCTCGCGGTCATCCTGGCCGTCATCGCGGGCGCGTCCAACGCGGGCGGGTTCTTCGCCCTCGGAGAATACACTTCGCACATGACGGGCTATCTGTCCCGGATCGCCGACAACCTGGTCGCCGGGCAGCTCCTGGTCGTGGGCACGGCGCTGCTCGCGATCGCGTCCTTCGCCTCCGGCGCGGCCTTCACGGCCCTCCTGGTGAACTGGGCGCGATGGCGCATGGGGCGCCGGCAGTACGCGCTGCCGCTGGCGGTGCAGGGCGCCTGCCTCGCCTGTTTCGCGTTCGGAGGCGTGTTCACCACCCCGACGGGGCGGCTGTTCGCGCTGGCCTGCCTCTGCTTCATCATGGGGATGCAGAACGCCACGATCACCAAGATCTCCGGAGCCCGGATCCGGACGACGCACGCGACCGGCATGATCACGGACATCGGGATCGAATCCGGGCGGGCGATCTACGGCCTGCTCCGCCGCGATGGCCGCGTGCGCGCGGACCCGACGAAGCTCAGGATCCTCCTCACGCTCGTCACGTCTTTCGTGACCGGCGGCGTCGTCGGCGCGATCGGATACTCCGTGGCCGGGTTCTACTTCTCGCTTCCCCTCGCGGCCGCGCTCCTCGCGCTCTCCCTTCCCGCGCTGGTGACGCGGCCGCGCCGGGCGAGCGCGGGCCTCCCGGCCTCAAGGGTCTGACCGGCAAGGGAGGGAGGGGGGGCGCCAGCGTCGCCGCCCCGGGCCGAAGCCGTCCACTTTCCGGCTGGGCGGCACGACCGGACTCGCCCACGCGGTGCGCGCGCGGGTCGCGGAGGACTCCCAAGCCGACCCCGAGCCAGGGCATGATCGTCTCGCACTGGAGATAGGGAAGCGCGGAGGAGGGCTGAGGGCGCCCCGGTGTTCAGGTGGTCCCGCGGCGGGTTTGTGTGAAACCCCCGACCCCCGCCGATGACCCTTCCGCCGGTCGGCGAGAACGGTGACCGCGCGGGGCCGACTCCGAGGCGGTGGTCAGGCGGCGCCGATCCCGGCAGGTCCGTGGGGGATCGCGTCCCGGCCGGCGGCGCGCGGTTTTCCCGGGCCGAAGACCAGATCGAGCTGGCGCTCGAACAGCGTTCCGATCGGAACCGGCGCGTCCGGGCGGAACACGCCGTTGTGGACCAGCCCGATCCAGAGCGGCGCGGCCAGAAGATAGGCCGCGTGATCGGCCAGCTCGGGCGCGAGCTCGCCCCGGACCACGGCCTCGCGGGCGATCCTTTCGAGATAGGCGAGAAAGGGCAGGTAGACCTCGCGCCGGTAGGCCGCCGTCAGTTCGGGAAAGGCGCGCGATTCGGTCAGCGCCAGCCGCGCGATCGTCGCGCGCCCCGTTTCCTCGATCACCGCCATGACCGGCAGCAACGCGCGCTGGCAATAGCCGCGGACGCTCTCGTCCGGGCCGATCGGCTGCTCGTTCGCCGCGCGCAGCGGGTCGGTGACGCTCTCCCGCATCAGGTCGAGGAACAGTGCCTCCTTGGTCGGGAAATAGCGGTAGGGCGTTCCCTTCGCGAGGCCCGCGCGTTCGGCCACGCGTGTCATCGTCGTGGCGGCGAACCCCTGTTCGAGGAATTCGGCCATGGCGGCCGCGAGGATCACCGAGCGGGTATGCGCGGTCTTCTCGGGGCTGGGGCCCCGGGTCCGGGGCTCCCGGGGGGCGTGGACAGCGGGCTGGGGGTCTGGCTGGCGCATGGCGCCGATTGTCCGGGGCATCGGGCGCGGTTGCAAGCGCCCCCTTCGCCGCCGCTTTCGGCCTTGAACAAAAATGACCAATCGGTCATTTCTAGCGGTGCCGATTCGGGCCCGACCGGGCATTGACGAACGGATCTCAGGATCGCAACCCCGTGTCCGACGATGAACCACGAAGCTGGGGGCCCTTCGTCCTTGTCGTGCTGACGCTCGCGGCGGGCGCGATGGGCGCGACGATGGCGAGCCCGCTCTTCCCGATCTACGAGGCCACCTGGGGCATCGGTCATGCGACGGTCACGCTGCTTTACGTCGCCTACATGGCCGGCGTTCTCGGCGGGCTCATGTTCCTGACCCAGCTGACCGGCCGCTTCGGCGCCATCCGGATGCTGCGGCTCGGCGGCGGGCTTCTGGTCGTGGGACTGCTGTTCTCGGCCCTGGCGACGGGGCCGCTGACGCTCACACCCGCGCGGGTTCTGGTCGGGGTGGCCTCCGGCCTCGTCACCTCGGCCGCGACGCTCGGCCTTCCGCGGCTCGAGCCCGCGGCGGGCGAGATCGCGCCGCTCGTCGCCTCCTGCACGACGATGGCCGGTTTCGGCCTCGGCCCGATGGTCTGCGGCCTGCTCGCGCAATTCGCGCCCGCGCCGCTCGCGACACCCTATCTGGTGGTTCTCGCCGTGGTCGGCGCGCTCGTCCTCGGCCTGGCCCGGACGCCGGCCGATCCGGGTCTCGATCCGGAAGCCGGGCCAGGGACGAGGCCGGGCCTCGCCCCGCGGCTCGGCCTGCCCGCGCCGGGGCGGGTGGGCGTGTTTCTCGTCGCGGCCTTCGCCACCTTCTCGGCCTACGCGCTCTTCAGCCTGCTCGCGTCGCTCGCCCCCTCGTTCCTGCCCATGATCCTCCCCTGGCATGGTCCGGCGGTCAGCGGCTTCGCGATCGGTCTGGTCCTGGCCTGCTCGGCCCTGGCGCAGCTGCCCGCGCGGCGGCTGCCGCCGCGCCGGTGCCTCGGTCTCGCGCTCTGCCTTCTCGCGATCGGCGCGCTGGCGCTGGCGCTCGCCATGCATTTCCGCCGGGCCGAGATCTTCGTCCTCGCCGATCTCGCCATCGGCTCGGGCCACGGGCTGGCCTTCCTCGCCGGAATGACGCTCATCTCGCTGATCGCCCCGGGCGCGAAACGCGCGCCGGTGCTCTCGTCGCATCTTTGCGTCGCCTATCTCGGGGCGATCCTGCCGATCCTCGCCGTCGGCCGGCTCGCCGACGGGATCGGCCTCGCCCCGGCCGTCATCGCCTTCTGCGCGACCTTCGCGCTGATCTGTTCCGTTCTTCTCGGTCTTTCCCGCCGCGTCGGCGGCCTCGACATGGCCACCGACACCCCACGCTGACAGGAGGTTTTCCGTCGATGTCTGAACCCAACGCTGGAACCGGGCTGCGCTGGCTCGTTTCCGCCTATGGCGCGATCCTCGCCATCGTCGGGCTGGTGCTCGGCGGCGGCGGCCTCTGGCTCGCCGCGCTCGGCGGCTCCTGGTATTACCTGATCGCCGGGGCCGCCCTGGTCGTGGCGGGCGTCCTGATGTCGCGCCGCGCGCCCGCGGGCTTCGCCCTCTTCGCGGCGGTCGCGCTTCTCACCGTTCCCTGGGCGCTCTGGGAGACGGGCGGTGCCTTCTGGGGCCTGGTGCCGCGCCTCGCGCCCTGGCTGGTCATGGGGATCGTCGCGGCGCTGCTCTGGCCGCTCGTCGGCGGCGCGCGGACGCGGATCCCGGCCTTCGCCGTCGCCGGCCTTCTCCTTCTCGTCGGGATCGCGGGCGGCGTGGCCATGTTCCGCCCGCATGGGGTGATCCGCCCGGCGAAAGTGACCCACGCCGCGATCCCCGCGAACCCCGGGGCGCCGGCGCGCTGGGAATACTACGGCTACGCGCCCGGCGGGACGCGCTTCGTGCCCTATACCGCGATCAACCGCGACAACGTGGTGGATCTCGAGGTCGCCTGGACCTTCCGCACCGGCGAGGCGCCGGTGAAGGGCACCGAGTTCCAGAACACGCCGATCCAGATCGGGGACAGCGTCTATGTCTGCACGCCGCTGAACCAGGTCATCGCGCTCGACGCCGATACCGGCGCCGAGAAATGGCGCTTCGATCCCGAGGTCGAGCCGAACCAGTTCTGGAACCGCTGCCGCGGCGTCGGCTATTACGAAAGCCGGCTGGTCCCGGAGGGCGCGGCCTGCCACGCGCGCGTCGTGCTGACGACCAACGACGCGCGCATGATCGCGCTCGACGCCGCGACCGGCGCCCCCTGCGAGGCCTTCGGCGCCCGGGGCGAGGCCAACCTCGAGGACGGTCTCGGCGAGGTGAAGCCGAGCTACTACATGCCGACCTCGATGCCCACGGTGATCGAGGACCTGGTGATCGTCGGCGGCTGGGTCTTCGACGGGCGCGAGGTGGGCGAGCCCTCCGGCGTGATCCGTGCCTATTCGGCCGAGAACGGCGAACTGGTCTGGGCCTGGGATCTGGGCGACCCGGAGATCACGAAGCTGCCGCCCGAGGGCGAAACCTATACCCGCGGCACGCCGAACATGTGGTCGACGCCGGCCTTCGACCCGGAGCTCGGGCTCATCTACCTGCCGCTCGGCAATTCCACCCCGGACTTCTGGGGCGGCCATCGCTCCGAGGCCTCGAAAGAATACGGCGCGTCGATCGTCGCGCTCGACTATCGCACCGGGCGGGAGAAGTGGCACTTCCAGACCACGCATTACGACGTCTGGGATTACGACGTCCCGGCCCAGCCGGCGCTGGTCGACATCCCCGACGGCGCGGGCGGCGTGATCCCGGCGGTGGCGCAGGTGACGAAGACGGGCTTCACCTATGTGCTCGACCGCCGCACCGGCGCGCCGGTGAAGGAGGTGGTCGAGACCCCGGTCAGCCAGGATGGCGAGGAGGGCGCTGCCCTGTCGCCGACGCAGCCCTTCTCGACCGGGATGCCGCATCTCGGCGGCGACCGCCTGACCGAGGCCGACATGTGGGGCGCGACGATGTTCGACCAGCTCGCCTGCCGCGTCGCCTTCCGCCAGCTGCGCTACGACGGCCCGTTCACGCCGCTGTCCTCCGAGGACATGGCGCTGATCTACCCGGGCTTCTACGGCGGGATGAACTGGGGCTCGGTCGCGATCGACGAGAACCTCGGCTACATGATCGTCAACGACATCCGGATGCCGCAGCAGGCGACCTTCATCCGGCGCGAGGACGTGACCGCGGAAATGGCCGCGAGCCTCAGCCACGACGCGGGCGTCCATCCGCAGAACGGCACGCCCTGGGCGGCGCTGCGCGGCGGCTTCTATTCGCCGCTCGGCATCCCCTGCCACGCTCCGCCCTGGGGCACGGTCTCGGCGGTCGATCTGAAGACCGGCGAACTGGTCTGGCAGCGCCCGGCCGGGAGCATCGAGGACGCGACGCTGTCGAACGGCCTGAAGCTGCCGCTGCCGATGGAGATCGGGATGCCGACCCTCGGCGGACCGCTGTCGACGGCGGGCGGCATCACCTTCTTCGCCGGGACGCAGGACTACTACCTGCGCGCCTATGACACGGCGACGGGCGACGAGCTCTGGAAGGGCCGGCTGCCGGTGGGCGGGCAGGCGACGCCGATGAGCTACGTCTCGCCGAACACCGGCGAGCAATACGTGGTCGTCGCCGCCGGCGGCGCCCGCCAGTCGCCGGACCGCGGCGACTACGTCGTCGCCTACAAGCTGAGGCGCTGAAGCAACGGGCCGCCCTTCCGGGCGGCCCGCCCGCGATCCGCCGGTGGTCCCGGGGTCGCGATCCGGCCCCCGACCGCCGGTGGCCGCGCGGTCCCGGTCGCGGCGCGCCTCCGGCGGGGCCTGACGGCCTCAGAGCTGGACGCCGCGTGTCAGCGCGCCGTCGATCACCAGATTGGTGCCCGTGGTGAAGGAAGAGGCGGGGCTCGACAGGAAGACGACGCCGCGCGCGATCTCCTCCGGCCTCGCCATCCGGCCGGTCGGGTTGAGGGCGAGCGATTGCGAGAAGAGATCGGCGTTTCCGGTCTCGATCCGCGCCCAGATGCCGCCTTCGAAATAGGTGTTGCCGGGCGAGACGGCGTTGGCGCGGATGCCCTTCGCGGCGAGATTGACCGCGAGCGTGTGGGTGTAATGCGCGAGCGCGGCCTTGTAGGCGCCATAGGCGTAGCCGGTGAAGTCGCTCTCCCGCCCCGAGACGCTGGAGATCGCGACGATCGACCCCGCCGACGACGCCTCGAGGAACGGCATGGCCGCGTCGACCAGCCGGACCGTGTGCATGAGATCGACGTCGAAGCCAGCCTTCCAGGCCGCCTCGTCGGTCCCGACCGCGAGCGCGGAAACATTGGCGACCACCATGTCGACCCCGCCGAGCGCCGCCGCGGCGTCGGCCACCCAGGCCCGCAGCGCCGCGCCATCCGCCACGTCCAGGGCGGCGCCGAAGGCGCGGACGCCTTTGGCCTCGAGCGTGGCGACCGTCGCCGCGACCTCCGCCGCGGAGCGCGCGCAGACGCCGACATGCGCGCCTTCCTCGGCGAAGATCTCGGCGACCCTGCGTCCTATTCCTTTGGAACCGCCGGTCACCAGCGCGACCTTGCCCGTCAAGCCCAGATCCATGTTTTCTCCCTCGGGGGTGAAAGGCGGCCCGGCCCGTCGCAGGGGCGCGGCGCATCCCCGGAATCGGGGAGCGACCGAGAGCCGCGTTTCCGATGTCATCGCTTGTGCGCGAACTCTCTCGCCGTTGAGATCGGACGTCCGCCGGGTCATCGTGCGAGAGGCTCCGGCGGGCTGTCAAGCGGACGACCTCGTCCTTTTCGCCGCGGTCGTCGGAAACCGGCGGCCGCCTTCGCGCCCGCGTCGAGTTTAGGCAGAGCCCGCGGGTTCTGCGCAGAAGAGTGGCAGCTTCCGCCAAGATGTCGGATGTCGCGAAAGTTCTGTTGACAGGATCATCCCGATTCATCCCATTATTGGCGCAGCAACGATGCTCGCCGGGACCTAAGACGTTCCCGGTGCATGGCCGGCGCCCGCAGGCTTAGGCGCTCAGTACAGACATATCGTGCCGAACGGCACATGGCAGCGAAGCCCCGAACGCCCCCTCAACCGGGCGCGCGGGGCTTTTTCGTTGCGCCGAGCGAATTTCGATCCGCCGCGCCACGCGCGTGACGGCCTGGAAAGCCGCGCGCCGCCGGGCGCCGCGGGCGATCCCGGATGCCGCTCGATCATGCGCGGGCGTGGCCGGATCCGGCCATGCCGTCCGATCCGTGTCCCAGGGGGACACGGCGCCCTGAACCGATGCCCGGCCCCGGCCGGGTGGAGCGGCCCGAGACCCGAAGGACAGCCCGATGGACGACATTCACTACCTTGGCCTGCTCGAACTGACCGCGAAGATGCACGCGGGCGAGCTTTCTCCGGTCGAGGTGACCAGGGCCCAGCTCGCGCGGATCGAGGCTCTCGACGGGGACCTGCGGAGCTTCGCGACGCTGACACCGGAACTGGCGCTCGAGCAGGCCGCGACGGCGGAGGCCGAGATCGCCCGGGGCGAGATCCGGGGCCCGCTTCATGGCGCGCCGATCGCGCTGAAGGACCTGTGCTGGACCAAGGGCATCCCGACCGCCGGCGGCATGACGATCCATTCCGATTTCATCCCCGACGAGGACGGGACCGTGACCCGCAAGCTGGCGGAGGCGGGAACGATCCTTCTCGGCAAGCTCCAGCTGACCGAGAGCGCCTTCGCCGATCACCATCCGAAGATCCCGGCGCCGGTCAATCCCTGGAACGAGGCCCACTGGTCCGGGGCGTCCTCGAGCGGATCCGGCGTCGCCACCGCGGCCGGACTCTGCTTCGGCGCGCTCGGCACCGACACGGGCGGCTCGATCCGCTTCCCCTCGGCGGCCAACGGGCTGACGGGGCTGAAGCCGACCTGGGGCCGGGTCAGCCGCCACGGAGTCTTCGAGCTCGCCGCCACGCTCGACCACGTGGGACCGATGGCGCGCAGCGCCGCCGACGCCGCGGCCCTGCTCGCCGCGATCGCGGGGCCGGACGCGAAGGATCCGACCGCCGCGCAGACGCCCGTCCCGGATTATCTCGGCGGGATCGGCGGAGGCCTCGCCGGGCTGCGCGTCGGCATCGACGCCGACTACAACGCCGGCGTGGACGCGGTGACGGCCGCGGCGCTCGCCCAGGTCGTCGCCGCGGTCGAGGCGCTCGGCGGCGAATTCGTCGAGGTGACCGTTCCCGACAGCGCGCGGATGGTCGCCGACTGGGTTCCCGCCTGTGCCGTCGAGACCGCGGTCGTGCACGAGGCGACCTATCCGGCGCGCAAGGACGAATACGGCCCGAGCCTCGCCGCCCTGATCGAGACCGGCCGCGCGCTCTCCGGCATGGACTACCAGAAGATAATCCTGCGCCGGTACGATTTCCGGGGCAGGGTGGCCGCGCTCTTCCGGGGCATCGATCTGCTGCTGATCCCGGCGCAGGGCGCGGCCTCGCCGACGGTCGCGCGAATGGAAAGCTTCGGCGAGGACGCGGACCTCTTCGGCGCGATGCTGCGCTACACCTGCGTCTACGATCTCTCGGGCAATCCCACGATCACGCTGCCCTGCGGCTTCACCGAGCAGGGCACGCCGCTCGCCTTCCAGTTCGTGGCGAACCACTGGGACGAGGCGAAGCTCTTCCGCGCGGGCCATGCCTTCCAGCAGGCGACGGACTGGCACCGTCGCCATCCCGCCCTTTGAACCGACCATCGAACGGAGAACGACGTGAGCGACACTGACTGGGTAGCCGGCTCCATCATGACCTCGCGCGGCCTCGCCGGAGGCCGGAGCGGCAAGACCTACACGGTGACCGAGGCCGACCAGGGGACCTTCCACTACACCTACGGCCCCTATGTCGAGCCGAAGCTGACCATCGAGCCCGGCGACACGGTCGTCGTCGAGACGCAGGACGCCTTCGGCGGCGCGGTGAAGACCGAAGCGGACATGCCGAGCGAGAAGACGAACCACCCCTATCTCAATCCGCAGAGCGGCCCGTTCCATGTCGCGGGCGCCAGGAAGGGCGACTGTCTCGCGGTCCATATCAAGGCGGTCGAGACGCGGGGTCCGCAACCGGCCGGCACGACGGCGCTGCTGCCGGAATTCGGCGGCCTCGTCGGCACCTCCGCGACGGCGCTGCTCAATCCCGCCCTGCCGGAGATCGTGCGGAAATGCGTGATCGACGAGGCGGGCGTGCATTGGGGGGATCTGATCCTGCCCTACGAGCCCTTCATCGGCACGATCGGTGTCTCGCCGCAGATCGAGGCGATCTCCTCGCTCCAGCCGGATTATCACGGCGGCAACATGGACCTGCCCGACGTGGGTCCGGGCGCGATCATCTACCTGCCGGTGCAGACCGACGGCGCGCTGCTCTACGTCGGCGACTGCCATGCCACGCAGGGCGACGGCGAGCTGACCGGCGTCGCGATGGAGCAGGCGGCGACCGTCACGATGACGGTCGATCTCATCAAGGACTGGAGCTTCGCCTGGCCGCGGCTCGAGACCGAGGACCTCATCATGACGATCGGCAGCGCACGTCCGCTCGAGGACGCCGCCCGCATCGCCTATCGCGAGCTGACCCGCTGGATGGCGGCGGACTACGGCTTCGACGAACTCGACGCCTACATGCTGCTCGGTCAGGTCGGGCGCATCCGGCTCGGGAACATGGTCGACCCCAAATACACGATGGGCGCCTCGATCCTGAAGAAATACCTGCGCGGATGACCCGCGCCGATCTCACCCCCTCTTTGCGAAGGAGCTTCACGCATATGCGCATGAAAACCGCCCTGCTCGGCCTCGCCTCCGCCCTGGCGCTCGGGGCCGCCGCCGTCCCCGCCTCGGCGCAGGACGGGGAACCGATCAAGATCGGCCTGCTCGAGGATGTGTCGGGCGACCTCGCGCTGATCGGCATGCCGAAGCTGCATGGCACCGAACTCGCGGTCGAGGAAATCAACGCGGCGGGCGGGATCATGGGCCGGCCGATCGAGCTCATCCATCTCGACCCGCAGGGCGACAACGCCCGCTATCAGGAATTCGCGCGCCGGCTGCTGTCGCGCGACAAGGTCGATGTGCTGATCGGCGGCATCACCTCGGCCTCGCGCGAGGCGATCCGGCCGATCATCGATCGCACCGACACGCTCTACATCTACACCAACCAGTACGAGGGCGGCGTCTGCGACGCCAACATGATCTCGAACGGCGCCGTGCCGGAGCAGCAGCTCTCGACGCTCGTCCCCTATATGGTCGAGAACTACGGCAAGAAGGTCTACGTGGTCGCCGCCGACTACAACTTCGGCCATCTCACCACCGAATGGACCGAGAACCTGCTCGCCAAGGAGGGCGGCGAGGTGATCGGCAAGGAGTTCATCCCGCTCGGCGTCTCGCAGTTCGCCCAGACGATCCAGAATATCCAGAAGGCCGATCCCGACTGGCTCATGATGCTGAACGTCGGCGCGGCGCAGGATTCCTTCTTCGAGCAGGCGATGGCCGCGAACGTGAAGATCCCGATGGCGAGCCCGATCAAGGTCATGCTCGGTTTCGAGCACAAGCGCTTCGCGCCGCCCGCCCTCGCGGGGCTGAAGGCCGTCGCGAACTGGTATGACGAGGTCGACACGCCCGAAGGCGTCGCGTTCAAGGAGCGCTGGCGCGCGAAATACCCCGACGAGACCTACATCAACGACATGGGCTACAACGCCTATGTCGCCGTCTACCAGTACAAGCAGCTCGTCGAGGCCGCCCAGTCGACCGAACTCGAGCCGATGCGCGAGGTCATCGCGACCGGCGAGGCCTGCGTCGACGCGCCCGAGGGCAAGATCTGCATCGATCCGAAGAGCCAGCACACCTCGCACCAGATGTGGATGATCTCGGTGACCGATGATCACGGGGTCGAGACCATCCACGATTTCGGCGTCATCCAGCCGTACTGGCTCGGCGAGGTCGGCTGCGATCTCACGGTGAGCGACCCGAAGGAACAGTACTCGCCCAGCAACCTGCCGGGCTGATCCCCGACCGTTCGGCCGCGCGTCCCGCGAAGGCGGGCGGGCGCGGCCGACGAAGGACCTTTCCTGAAACCGATCGCCACTGACCGGGAGCCAGCCAGCCGATGACCGCGGAACTATTCTCCGTCTTCTACCAGTTCGCCGACGTGTTCGCCTTCCTGGTCCTCGCCGCCGCCGGGCTCGCCATCATCTTTGGCATGATGGGGGTCATCAACATGGCGCATGGCGAGCTCATCATGTGCGGCGCCTATGTGACGACGGCGCTCGTCCATCAGGGGATGCCACTCGTCCTCGCGCAAGGATGCGGCGCGCTCGCGGCCGGCGTCGCGGGCGTTGTCCTCGAGGCGACCGTGGTGCGCGCGCTCTATTCCCGGCCGCTCGACTCGCTGCTCGCCACCTGGGCGGTGAGCCTCATCGTGACGCAGGGGATGCTGATCGCGGTCGGTTCGAGCTTCATGGGGGTCGGGACGCCGGAGGGCAGCTTCCAGGTCGGGATCTACACCTACTCGACCTACCGGATCATCCTGTTCTTCGCCGCGCTCGCGGTGCTCGGCGCGGTCTATCTGCTGTTCATGCGCACCCGCTTCGGCGTGCACGCCCGCGCGACGATGCAGAACGCGGCGATGGCCAAGGCGCTCGGGATGCGGACGAACCGGGTCTACGCGCTGACCTTCGGCCTCGGCGCCGCGCTCGCCGGGCTCTGCGGCGCGCTTTATGCCCCGACCATGACCCTCATCCCGACGATGGGCGCGACCTTCATCGTCGAGTCCTTCGTCACCGTCGTCGTCGGCGGCACCAACATCCTGCTGGGGACCGCGCCGGCGGCCTTCGCCCTCGCCGTGATCCGGACCGCGCTCATCGGCTGGCACGGCCAGATCGCCGGACAGATCGGCATGCTGCTCGCGGTCATGGTGATGATCCGCGTGCTGCCGAACGGCTTCTCGGGCTGGCTCGGCAAGCGCGCCCGGAACATGTGAGGGGAGAGACGATGCTCAGGAACCTCAACGGTCCCCAGACCCTCGGCAACGGCCGCGGCTTCTGGACCTGCTTCGCGATCGTCTGCCTGGTCGCGGTCGGCTATCCCTTCTTCGCCGATCCCTACGACGTCGGCAATTTCGCCTATTTCCTGCTCTGGATCTTCATGGCCATGGGGCTCTGCCTGATGTGGGGCTACATGGGGATGATGTCCTTCGGGCAGACCTTCTTCTTCGGCATCGGCGGCTATGGCTACGGCGTGCTCTCGATCCTGATGGGGGAGCAGTACGGGCTGACCGTCCTCGCGCTTCTGCTCGCGATCGGATTGGCGGCGATCGCCGCGGTGGTCTTCGGCTACTTCATGATCTACGGCCGCGTCACCGGCGTCTTCTTCGGCATCATGACGCTGTCGATGACCCTCGCGCTCGCCTATTTCCTCGGCCAGACGGCCGGGCCGGAATGGGCGATCGGTAAGGCGCGGCTCAACGGTTTCAACGGCATGCAGGGCATGCCGCCGCTGATCATCCCCTGGTTCGGCGGCGAGATCGAGCTGCTCGACACCGCGCTCTACTACGTGCTGCTGCTTGTGCTCCTCGTCGTCTATCTCGGCCTCAGGATCCTGCTGAACTCGCCCTTCGGCTACGTGCTCGTCGCGATCCGCGAGGATCCGGAGCGGGCGGAACTGCTCGGCTATGACATCCGCAAGTTCCAGATGGGCGCCTTCGTGATCGGCAGCGCGCTGGCGGCGCTCAGCGGCGGGCTCTACACCGCCTGGGGGCAGTTCATCACGCCGACCAGCGTCGGCCTCCCCGCGGCGGCGATGCCGATCGTATGGGTCGCTTTCTCGGGCCGGAGCGATATCACCGCGACCACCGTCGGGACCTTCGTCCTGCTCGTCGCCTTCCAGTGGATCACGATCTACAGTCAGCAATGGGCGCTGATCCTGATGGGCGCGCTCCTGCTCGCGACGGTGCTCTTCGTGCCGGACGGCTTCATGCTCGGTCTGACCAAGCTCGGGAAATGGATCGGGGGGTGCCTCGGGCGACGTCCAACGGTTCCCTCCGGCGCCGGAAGCACCCGGTCATGAGCGCGGCGATCCTCTATACCGAGGACATCACCAAGCAGTTCGGCGGCATGAAGGCGGTCGCGGGCGTGAACCTCGAGATCCTTAAGGGCGAGATCCACTGCCTGATCGGTCCGAACGGCGCCGGCAAGAGCACGATGTTCAAGCTCATCGTCGGCTATCACGAGCCGACCGCCGGCAGGATCTTCTTCGACGGGCTCGAGGTCACCGAAGCGAAGGCCTTCGCCCGTGTCCAGCGCGGCATGAGCATCAAGATGCAGAAGCCGAGCGTCTTCAAGGAGCTGCCCGCGCGGCTGAACCTGCGCGTCGCCTTGCAGCGCAAGACCGGCGCCGACAGGATCGCCGCCGAGGAGGATCGCCTGCTGCGCCTGCTCGACCTCGCGGAACACGCGGAAAAGCCGGCCGGCCTGCTCTCGCACGGCCAGCAGCAATGGCTCGAGATCGGCATGGCGCTCGCGCTCGATCCGAAGCTTCTCCTGCTCGACGAGCCGACGGCGGGCATGTCGGACGAGGAGACCTTCCGGACCGGCGAGCTCATCAAGCGGCTGAACGCCGAGGGGATGACCATCCTCGCCGTCGAGCACGACATGTCCTTCGTGAAGCAGATCGCCGACCGCGTGACCGTCATGCATCTCGGCGAGGTCTTCGCGAAGGGCAGGATCAACGACATCATCGCCGACGAGGGCGTCGCCGAGATCTATCTGGGGAAGGGTCATGGCCACTGAGATCGCGCTTCGGATGAGCGGCGTCCGCGCCGGATACGGCGGCACGCCGATCCTCCAGGGGGTCGACCTGTCCCTGGCCCGGGGCGAGATCGTCGCCTTGATCGGCCGCAACGGCGTCGGCAAGACCACCACGGCGCGGACGCTGATCGGTCTTCTGCGTCCGACCGAGGGGACGATCGAACTGCATGGCCGCGACATCACCGGGCTCGCCGCCGACGCGCGGGCGCGGATCGGGATGGGCTACATTCCCCAGGGACGTGACGTCTTCCCGCGCATGACGGTGGACGAGAACCTGACCGTGGGCGAACTGATCGGCGGGCCCACCGGGCGCAAGCTGCGCGCCTTCGTCTTCGAGGTGTTCCCCCGCCTCGCCGAACGCCGCGGGCAGATCGCCGGGACGATGTCCGGCGGCGAGCAACAGCAACTCGCGATCGGCCGCGCGCTGGTCGGCAGCCCGAGCTTCATGCTGCTCGACGAGCCCTCGGAGGGAGTTCAGCCCTCGATCGTGCAGCTCATCGGCCGGGCGCTCCAGCGGATCCGCGACGAGATCGGCACGACGATATTGTTCGTCGAACAGAACCTCGATACGATTCTCGCGATCGGGGAACGCGCCTATGTCATGGAAAAGGGGCGCGTTATCGCCGAGATTCCCGCGGGCGGGGTAACGGCGGACGCCGTTCGCCGGCATCTCTTGATATAGATGGAGACCCCGTGCCGCGCTCCCGTCCAAGCCGAAAAGAGGTCATCCCGGTCGGCCTCCTGTTCTCGCTCACCGGCACCTATGGCGTCATGGGCCAGGAGATGCTCAACGGCGCGCTTCTCGGGCTGGAGCTAGCGAACGCCGACCCTGACCGGGCCTGGGAGACGCGGCCGGTGATCATGGATCCCGGCGGGTCGATCGACCGCTACGGCGAGCAATGCGAGACGCTTTTCCGCCAGCACGGCGTGCGGCATATCATCGGCTGCTACACATCGGCGTCGCGCAAGCGGGTCCTCCCGCTGGTCGAGGGCGCGGGCGCGCTGCTCTGGCACCCCGCGCGCTACGAAGGCTTCGAATGCAGCGACAACGTGATCTACCTCGGCGCCGCGCCGAACCAGCACGTCGTTCCGCTGGCGCTCTACGTGCTCGCCAACCTGCGGCCGCGGGTTTTCTGCGTAGGCTCGAACTACGTCTGGAGCTGGGAAACCAACCGCGTGATGGAGGAGATCATCACCGCGGGCGGCGGCCGGATCGTCGCGAAGCGCCTGATCCCGCTCGGGGAACTCGCGATCGACAACCTGGTCGGCGAGATCGCGGCGGCGGCGCCGGGGGCGGTTCTGAACACGCTGGTCGGTGAATCGGCCTATCGCTTCTACACGGCTTGGCACGAGGCGACCGCGCGGCATCCCGAATTGCGCGCGATCCCGATGCTGAGCCTGTCTCTGAGCGAGGCGGAGCTGAAATTCAGTGACGGCCATCGCGGCGGGCATATCGTCTCCTCCGTCTATTTCCAGAGCGTCGACCGGCCGGAGAACGCCGCGTTCCTGGCCCGCTACCGCCGGCGCTTCGGCGCGTTGGGCACGCCCTGCATGGACAGCGCCGCGGCCTATCTCTGCGCGACCATGCTCGGCCGCGCCATCACCGCGGCCGGAACCGCCGAGGTCTCCGCGGTGCGCGCCGCGCTCTATCGCGACCGCTACGAGGGGCCGCAGGGGCTCATCGCGGTCGATCCGGAGAACAACCACGCCTATCTGACGCCGCGTCTCGGGCGCTCGACGGCGGAGGGGCAGTTCGAAATCCTCTGGGAGGCGCCCAAGCCTCTCAGGCCCGACCCCTATCTGACCTGGCTCGATCTCGACGAGATGGCGCGGCCGGACCCGCCGAGCATCGGTGATCCGTTCGCGCGACTTTATGGGGAGCGAGGGGCGTGAAGCGCGGCCGGATGTCGCTCCGCGGTTGTGGGATCGGCCTCCTCGGCTGCAACGAGCAGGACGGCGCGACGCTTTCGCGACAGCTGAGCCGGCTCGGCGCCGTCGCCGTGACGCTCACCGCCATTCCCGAGACCGGCCAAGGGGGGGCGGGCGATCTCGCGGCGCTGATTCTCGACGGCGATTCCGAATACGCCGACCAGCCCTCGGGCGCCGATCTTGGTCGGGCGCTGCCGGTCGTGGCGCTGCTGGGGTCGGAGGCGCCCTCGAGCCTGCAACGCGTGGCGCGCCTCTCGATCTCGGGCTACCTGATGAAACCGGCGCGCTCGTTCGGCGTGATGGCGGCGCTGTCCTTCGCCCGGCAGAATTTCGTCGCCCGGCGGGATCTCGAGGCCAAGGCGGACCGCCTCGAGGAGCGGCTGAGGCGCCGGCGCTTCGTCGTGGCGGCCCAGCTTGGCCTGATGCGGGAATATGGCCTGAGCGAGGCGGACGCCTTCGAGCGTCTGCGCGGCGCCGCGATGGAGCGCCGGACCACGATCGAGGCGATCAGCGTCGATCTCGTGGCCGGCGCCACCTGTCTTCCGCCCCCGCGCCGTTCCGGCCGCGGGCGGCGCGGCGATCCGGGGCTGGGGGCGGAGGGCGACTGACTCCGGCATCAGGTCGGATCCGCGTGGTCAGCGAACGTCTTGCGCGGAAACGACCTTCGGCCGGCTCCGCGCCAGCTCCACATCCCGAAGCTCAGCCGGGCGCGCCCGCCATGCTTCAGAGCGTCTTCGCATAGCCGAACAGGCCCGGGCTCTCGCGCCAGGCATCGAGGAAAACGGCGAAGGAAACGATGGCCCAGTAGACGAGATATTCGACGCCGCCGAGGTTCCAGAGCCAGCCGACTCCCTTCGCGTTCATCTGGGCCAGCGCCGCGACGAGCATAAGCCCCGCCGAGAGGAGCGCCGCGTATTTGACGAACTTCCCGGAGAGCAGCGCGCTGGCGACGGACAGCTCCATAATGGCGGAAAGGACCACGAAGAATTCCGGCGCTGGAAAGCCCGCGGCGGTGAAGAATCCCACCGTCCCGGGGAAGTTCGTGATCTTCGCAAGCACATGCGGCAGGTAGAAGAACCCGACGCAGAAGCGCACGAGCGTCATGGGCCTGACAAGCGCGCCGAGTCTGCCGGTGACGGGAGGGTGATCGGACCAATTAGACATGTCATCGCTTTCTCGAATTTGTCCCCGGGGTCCGTTGACACCGGGGAGCGTCGCTCATTTCACAATTTCGAAGGGGTCGGCCACGACATGGCCATTCGCGTTGTTCCAGAAATTCTGGAGCACGAAGCCATATTCAGGCAGGTGGTCGATGAAGGGGGCGAGCATCGCGTCCGCGCTCGCGCGCTTCCAGTCTTCCTGCAGTTCGCAGGCGAGTGCGAAGGTCGTGACCAGTTCCGCCCCGGCGTTGGCCATGCGGGACATCGCCGCGTCGGCCTCGTATTTGTTCCAGGCGCCGCAGGCGTCGACGACCGGGAACACCTTGTATCCGTCGTTGAGCATGGAAAGCGTCGGCAGCGCGCAGCAGGTGCCGATGGTCACCCCCGCGATGATGACATGGGTGCGGCCGGTGGCGGCGAGCGTGCTCTCGATCGCCGCGCGGAAGCTCGGATCCTCGTAGCAGTTGATGATCCCCGTGCGGCGATGGATCGCCACGTCCGGGAACATCGCCTTGATCTCCGGCAGCGTGTCCCCGTTCTGCCATTGCGCGTTCGACGAGGTGATCAGTGTCGGCAGGTTCAACGCCTTGCCGACGGCGGCGAGTCCGAGAACGTTGGCCTTCAGTTCCGCGAGCGAGGTCGTGTCGCGCATCCCCGCCATCAGGCCGATCTGGTGGTCGACCAGCAGCAGGATGGCGTTGTCCTGCGTCGGCTTGTCGTGGCCATAGCGGCCGGCCGCGCGCGCGTCCGCGGCCGATACCTTGTTCGGCAGCGACGTGTCGGTAACCGGGCTGATGATGTCGTCGGGTCGCTTGATATCTGACATGATGCTTTTCCTTCCAAAGAACTCAGACCGCCCAGCAGCCGCAGCCGAAGGCGCCCCAGAACCCCCGAACGTCGCTCGTGGGAATTTCGCGGTAGGCGGCCGCGTGGTCGTGGCCGTGGACGGCGCAGTCCTGTGCGCAGCCGCATTGCGCGGCGAAGGCGCGCGCGGTCTCCGGGGCACGCCAGTAGCCGCCGAACGCGGCGACGGGCGACCAGTCGGGCATCGGCGCCGGCAGCGCGGGCGCCAGCGGACCGAAGCCGCCCTCGCCGAAGACGACCTTGCCGCCCAGCACCGTCAGCACCGAGCGCAAATGCACGATCTGGGTCTCGGGCACGGCGAAGTAATCGTCCGAGAGCAAGGCGAGATCGGCGAGCTGACCGGCCTTGATCTGGCCCTTCTTGCCCTCCTCGTTCGAGAACCAGGTGTTCTCGACGGTCCACAGCCGCAGCGCCCGTTCCCGGTCGAGGCGGTTCGCCGGGGGATAGAGGCTCGTTCCGCCCAGGGTCCGCCCCGTGACCAGCCAGCTCAGCGAGACCCAGGGATTGTAGCTCGCCACCCGCGTCGCGTCGGTGCCCGCGCCCACGGGCACGCCGGCCTCGAGCATCCGCGCGATCGGGGGCGTATGCTCGGCCGCCTTGGCACCATAGCGATCGACGAAATACTCGCCCTGATAGCTCATCCGGTGCTGCACGGCGATGCCGCCGCCGAGCGCCGCGACGCGGTCGATGTTGCGCGGGGTGATCGTCTCGGCGTGGTCGAAGAACCAGTGGATGCCGCGCAGCGGCACGTCGCGGTCGACCTTCTCGAAGACGTCCAGGGCCCGGGAGATGGTCTCGTCATAGGTGGCGTGCATCCGCCACGGCCACCGGTTCTCCGCCAGAAGCCGCACGACGGGCTCCAGATCCGCCTCCATGCTGGGCGGCGTCTCGGGCCGCGCGGCGCGGAAATCCTCGAAATCCGCCGCTGAATAGACCAGCATCTCGCCGGCGCCGTTGTGCCTGTAGATGTCGTCGCCCTGACCGGGCTTGACCCGTTTCGTCCAGCCGGAGAAGTCGGCCAGTTCTTCCTTCGGCTTCTGCGTGAAGAGGTTGTAGCTGACCCGCACGGTCATCTGGTCGGCGCGGCGCAGCTCCTCGATGACCGCGTAATCCTCGGGATAGTTCTGGGCCCCCCCGCCCGCGTCGATGACGGAGGTCACGCCGAGCCCGTTCAGCTCCCGCATGAAATGGCGCGAGGAATTCAGCGCGTAGTCGCGCGGCAGCTTCGGCCCCTTGGCGAGCGTCGCGTAGAGGATGGTCGCGTTCGGCCGCGCCAGCAGCAGGCCGGTCGGATTGCCCTTCGCATCGCGGACGATCTCGCCGCCGGGCGGGTTCGGCGTGTCCCTGGTGTAGCCCACCACCCGCAGGGCGGCGGCGTTCAGGAGGGCCCGGTCGTACAGATGGAGGATGAACACGGGCGTGTCGGGAGCGACCGCGTTCAGCTCGTCGATCGTGGGCAGCCGCTTCTCTGAAAACTGGAGCTCGGTGAAGCCGCCGACGACGCGGACCCATTGCGGCGCCGGCGTCCGGTCCACCTGCTCCTTGAGCATGCGCATCGCATCGGCCAGGGTCGGCACGCCGTCCCAGCGCAGCTCCATGTTGTAGTTCAGGCCGCCGCGGATGACGTGGGTGTGGCTGTCGATCAGCCCGGGGATCATCCGCCGCCCGCCGGCGTCGATCTCCGTCGCGCCCGGCGCGGCGGCGGCTCTCACCTCGGCGAGGGCGCCGACGGCGAGGAAGCGTCCGTCGCGGATCGCGACGGCCTCGGCTCGCGGGTTCCGCCGGTCCAGCGTGGAGACCTTGGCGTTCGCGATGATCAGATCGTTGTCTGGCATGACTATTTTTCCTGCGCGTCAGAGCGGCTTGTCTCCGCCGGGCGGCGGGGGCTGCTGGGAGGTGAGGGCGGCGATCAGCTTGCCGCCCATCTCGGGCAGCTTTTCCCCGGCCAGCATGCCGAGCAGCCCGAGCAGGGCGATGACCGGCGGCGCGGGCGAGCGCACCCCGAGCAAGCCGTAGATCGCTCCGACGAGCACGCCGGTCGCGAGCGAAAGCAGATAGAGCTTCATGCCGCGGTCGCGCCCGAGCGGACCTGGGCTTCGACCGCCGCCAGGCCCAGGACCGCGACGAGCGGCGGCAAGAGGAAGCTCGCCATCCCGAGCGCCAGATAGCCTCCCGCCGCCACGGCGCAGCCGAGCGCGAAGCCGGCGAGGCTCAGCGATAGGCGCTTCAGGCGCCCACCCGCCACGGCGCGGGCCTCCTCGGACCGGGGGCGGGCGAGATCGACGAGGTCGATCATGATCTGCGTCGTCGTGCCGGTCATCAGCGTGCTCGGCGCGTCGGCGCTCATATGGGTGCGGTGCGTCGCATTCTGGATCGCCATCGCCGCGACGAGGGCGAGCCCGGTCAGCATCGCCCAGGGCGCGTCCGCGTCCGAGAACGGACCATGGGCGAGCGCGGCGCCGGCGGCCAAGGTCAGCAGCGCGATCTTCGCCCAGAGCAGCAGGCGCAGATCGGGAAAATGGCGCGCCGCGAGCGCCCGCCCGGCGAGGCGGGTCCCCATCACCACCACGCAGAACACCGGCAGCGCGAGGAGCTTCGTCACGATTCCCGAGGAGCCAAGCGCGAGCGCCGCCCCGATCGTGACGAAATTGCCGGTGACATGGGCCGTGAACAGGCCGTGCAGCGAGAGAAAGCCGAGCGTGTCGACATATCCGGCGTTAAAGGCGAGTACGGGCGCGGGTTTGATCACGGTCGCCTCCGAAAAGGGGGAACACGGCGTCGCGTGGGGCGTCGATGGCCTCGGGCGCGGCGGCTGTCCGATTATTCCTGTATCATATAACGGTGCATAATGTACCGTATTGCGGTTAAGATTTCAAGGGGAAGGCTATGTCCGATACGGAACAAGTCTCTGCGAAGGACGGGGGCATCCAGGTCATCTCGCGTGCCTTCGCGGTGCTTCGCGCGCTCGACCGGAACGGATCGAGCCTCGGCGCGCTGGCGAAGGCGACCGGGCTGCCCCGCTCGACGGTGCAGCGAATCGTCGACAGCCTCGCGGCGGAGAACGTCGTCGAGATCGGCGACAGCGGTGTCCGGCCGGGCTGGGGATTGCAGCAATTGGCCCAGGCGGGGCAGTCGATAGTGGTCCAGCGTGTCCGCCCTCAGTTGCAGACGCTGTTCGAGGCGACCCGTGAGACCGTCGACATCTCGACCTTCCACGGCCGTCAGGTCACCTTCCTCGACCGCATCATTTCCGACCAGGAGCTGCGCGTGGTCCCGTTCAACGACCGGCCCCGGCCGCTCCATGCCATGGCCAACGGCAAGGCCATGCTGTCCCTGCTGGACGACGACCGGATCGCGGCTCTTCTCCCGGAGCCTCTGGCACGACTGACCCCGCTCACGCTGACGACGCTCGACGCGCTTCGCAAAGAGCTCGACGCCGTCCGCCGTGAGGGCTTCTCCTACGACCGCGAGGAGCACGCGCTTGGCGTGTGCGCCATCGGCGCGCCGATCAACGTCCCTGGCCTGCCGCCGCATGCGATCTCGGCCGTCATGCCCGCCACGCGTTTCGAAGCGCGCCTGCCCGAACTGAAGGAAGCGCTGCGGGCCTGTCGTGTCGCGATGGTCGGGGCTTTGAGGATGCCGTGAGGGGGCGACGGGAGCGATCGGTAAACAGCGCGAAGCGCCTCGTCGAGCGCGGTGTCGCGCGATCAAGCCGAAGAGGGTGAGCGACGTCACCGACCTCGAGATTGGCGCGAGCTTCCCGACCGACCATCCGCTCCACGCCTGCGCGCCCGGCATCTCCGCGACGCCCGCCGCCCGCGCGGCGGCGGCGGATGTGATCCTGTCGCTGGACCGGGGTCGATCTCGGCGGCACGCTCGACGCGGCCTTCGGCGGCGGCGTGCCCGACCCGACGGTGATCCGGATCTCGCAGGATCACACGCTCGCCCGCGGCTGGAGCATGGACTACCAGGCCCTGCCGGCGGTCGACGTGATGCTCTCGCCGATCCCGATCAGGCGCTGGCCGCGCTCGTCGCGGTGCTGGACCTGCCCGAGGCCCACCGCGTCACGGAGATGGAGCCCGTCACAGGTCCTTTTCTTCCGTTCCTCCGCGCCCTTCCTGGCCAAGCAATCGGCGCGCGACCGCCGTCGTCTCACGATGGATGAGCTCGAAGCGAATGACCTCGCGGCGCGGCGCGGCGGTGGAGGGATCCGCCTCTCCCCGGAGAAACGGACGCAGCACCTCTCCGGTTCTGCGTCCGATCTCGGCGACGTCGCAGCGGATCGTCGAGAGCGAGGGCACGCATTGACGCGAGAGGTCGAAGTCGCCGAAGCCGAGCAGCGAAATGTCCTCGGGAACACGGATGCGGCGGCGGTGGCACTCCATCAGCGCGCCAAAGGCTGGCACGTCCGCCACGGCGAAGATCGCCTCGATGTCCGGCGCGTGCCGCAACATCAGGGCCAGACCGCTTGAGCCCTGCTCAAAGGAGGCAGGGGCCAGCATGGTGCGCACGATGTGTTCATCCGAAAGCCCGGCCTCCCGCAGCGCCGCGCTGAAGCCCCTCAGCCTGTTCTCGCCGCGCGCGTCCAGGATCGCCGTATCCGCGTCGTGGCCGATCGCGCCGATCTTCCGGTGGCCGAGCGAGATCAGGTGTTGCGCGGCGCGGTAGCCCGCCTCCCAGTTCGAGAAGCCGACGACGTGACCGATGGCCTCGTCCGGCAGATCCCATATCTCCACGACGGGGATGTGTGCCCGCCGCAGGATCTCGACCGTGGCAGGGGTATGGTTCGTGCCGAGGATGACGATCGCATCGGGCCGCCGGGTCAGCAGGGCCCTGATCTGCCGTTCCTCTTCCTCCACGTCGTAAAGCGTGTAGCTGATCAGGAGCTGGCAGTTCTCCTCGCGCAGGGAGTCGGCGAGGCCCTGCGCCGTTCCGGCGAAATTCGCGTTGGTCAGCGTCGGCAGGATCAGGCCCACGAAACCTGTCTTGCGCGAGGACAGCGCCCCGGCCACGCGGTCGGGGACATAGTCGAGCTCCTTGATCGCCCGCATCACGCGTTTGCGGGTCTCCGCCGAAACGCTGTCCGGCCTCGCCAGCGCGCGTGAGACCGTCATTTTGGAGACCCGAGCGAGACCGGCGACGTCCTTCATCGTCGCCGGTCTCGCAGGTGTTTTCTTGGCCATCAACGCGATCCCCGGCAACGACATGCCGCCGCGCGGTCGGAGACCACGCGGCTTCACGTCCTTCTAGAGACTAGACTGGTCGTCGCGCAACACGCCGGCGCGGGATGGCGGGCGATCAGACGGGGATCGCCCTCGGGCCGGCCGGAAAAGCGGCCCGGCCGGTGTCGAGGAAGTCGTTGAGGGCATCCACGTGCGGCGCGATGTCGATCTTCCGCGCCGCCAGCCAGTCATCGTCGAAATAGGTGTCGAGATATCGCTCGCCACCGTCGCAGATCAATGTGACGAGCGAGCCCGGCCGTTCGGCGGCGACCATTCCGGCGGCGATCAGGCAGAGACCGAAGAAATTGGCGCCGGTCGACCCGCCGACGCCGCGGTGGATGCGCGCGGACAGCACACGCGCGGCGGCGATCGAGGCCGCGTCCGGAACGCGGATCATATGATCGATGACGCCGGGAATGAAGGAGGGTTCGACGCGGGGACGGCCTATCCCCTCGATCCGCGACCCTCGCGCGCAGGTCACCGTCCGGTCGCCGGTTCGGTAGCATTCGTAGAAGGCGGAGTTCTCCACATCGACGACGCAAAGCCTGGTCGGCATGTCGCGATAGCGAATGTGGCGTCCGATCGTCGCCGAGGTGCCACCCGTCCCGGCGCTCATCACGATCCAGTCCGGCGCCTCCGGTGCCATCTGCGCGAAGATGCTGGCCGCGATGTTGTCGCCGGACCGCCAGTCTGTGGCCCGTTCGGCGTTCGTGAACTGATCGAGATAATGGCCTCCCGTCTCCTGTGCGATGCGCCGCGCCGCGTCATAGACCGCCGCCGGGTGGTCGACGAAATGGCAACGGCCGCCGAAACGCTCGATCTCGGCGATTTTGCGACCCGAGGTCGCGCGCGGCATGACCGCGATGAAAGGCAGGTTGAGGAGCTGAGCGAAATAGGCCTCGGAGACGGCCGTGGAGCCGGACGACGCCTCGACGAGAGTGGTCCGCGCGCCGATTTGCCCGTCGCAGATGGCATGTTGGATCAGCGATCTGGCGAGGCGGTGCTTGAGGCTGCCGGTGGGGTGGGTGCTTTCGTCCTTCAGGTAGATCTTCACGGCTCCGAGGGCGGGAAAGGACGGGTTCAGCAGATGCGTGTCGGCGGACCGCCGCGCGTCGCCCTCAAGCCTCGCGATGGCGCCGCGCGCCCATTCCCGGGTGTCCGGCGCCTCCGGGCAGGCGGCGGGGACGCGGGCGGGGGCGATCGGGGTCATCGGCATCGCGCGCCGCCTTGGGCCGGGGTTTCGGGAGTGGCTGCGTGGTTCATGGCATCTCTCGGGAGGCATGGCGCGATGGCGTCCATCGCGCGCTTGAATGAGAGAAGCCTATCGCGACGAAGCCGGGATTTTTCGCTTTGTTTGGCGGCACAGGGGATGATATCGGTAACTTCAACCCAAAATTCGGTCGAACGATGGATCAAATCGACAAGCGGATCATCCTCGCCTTGCAGACGGATTCGTCGCGATCGCAGCGCGAACTGGCGGAGGTCGTCGGCCTCTCGCAGAACGCCCTCTGGCGTCGCCTGAAGGCTCTGGAGGCGACCGGCGTCGTCGTCGGCTACCGCGCGGTGGTGGATCGCCGGAAGCTTGGCTATGATCTGACCGCCTTCGTGATGTTGCGCACCAGCAGCCACTCGGCGGAGTGGCTGCAGAGATTCCGCGCCCATGTCGGGGGCATCTCCGAGGTGGTGGGCTTCTACCGCGTCAGCGGCGACTTCGATTACCTGCTGAAGATCGTGGCCGAGGATGTCGCGGCCTACGACCGGATCTATCAGCGCATCATCGAAAAGGCGGAGCTGCACACGATCACGTCGTATTTCGCCATGGAGGCGATTTTCGACGAACGCCCGGTGCGGCCGTGACCCCGGCTCGGGGGGCATACGCGCGGCGGCCGAGCACATTCATGATACCGATATTATCTTCCTTCCGGATTTGGAAAACGGGGACATGCATAGAATGAGCGGAACCACGCGACGCCCCCGGGGCCTGGACATGTTCGACCTCACGGGCCGCCGCGCCCTCGTGACCGGGTCCTCGCAGGGCATCGGTCTGGCACTCGCCAACGGCCTGGCGGCCGCGGGCGCGACGGTCGTTCTGAACGGGCGCGATCGCCAGCGCCTCGAGGCCAGCGCGGGGACGATCCCGGGCGCGGGAATGCTGTGCTTCGACGTGGCCGACCACGCCGCGTCCCGCGCGGCCATCGACCGGCACGTGGCCGAGGAGGGGCCGATCGACATCCTGGTCAACAACGCGGGCCTCCAGTACCGCGCGCCGCTCGAGGACTTTCCCGCGGAGGCGTTCGACCTGCTGTTGCGGACCAATATCGCCAGCGTGTTCAACGTCGGTCAGGCGGTGGGACGCCATATGATCGCGCGGGGAAGCGGCAAGATCATCAATATCTGCTCGGTCCAGACCGCTTTGGCACGGCCCTCGATCGCGCCCTATACCGCGACGAAGGGCGCCGTCGGGAACCTCACCAAGGGCATGGCCGCGGACTGGGCCAGATACGGGCTGAACTGCAACGCGATCGCGCCCGGCTACTTCCGCACGCCCCTGAACGCGGCGCTTTGCGCCGACCCGGAGTTCACCGCCTGGCTCGAACGCCGCACCCCCGCCGGCCGCTGGGGGGAGACGCAAGAGCTGGTGGGCGCCTGCGTGTTCCTCGCCTCCGACGCGGCGAGCTTCGTCAACGGCCATGTCCTCTACGTGGATGGCGGCATCACCGCGACCGTCTGACACCCGGGCGCACGGGCCCGAAGACGTCCCGGAGATCCTGACGGAGCGGGCGAGGATTCGGCGATTGCACGCGGGGCCGTCATCCGTGCCCGAATTTTAGGCGACGGCCACGGACCGACGGCGCGATGGGAAGGGCGGGGCCTTACCCCATTGACCCTTGATGATACCGGTATCATGGTCCGAATCGGAAACTATCTAACAGGCGGAACCGAAGCGATGAACAAGCGGGACAGATTTCTCTCGGCGGTCGCTCGAGAGCCTGTCGACCGGGCGCCAAGCACCTGCTGGACGCATTTCATGACCGAGACGCTCGGCGGGCTCGAACATGCGAAGCGGCATCTCGTCTATCAGCGGGAGTACGACTGGGACATCTGCAAGGTCGTCAACGACTTCCAGTACCCGTTCCCCGACGGCCTCGACACGATCCGCGGGCCGGAGGATATCGAGCGCTTCGAGGAGGCCTCGATGGACGCCTACCTCTTCCGCGAGGAGCTCATCGCGATTCGCGTCCTGCGGGGCGAGCTCGGGCCCGACACGCCCATCGTCTTCACCACCTTCGACCCGCTGCGGCAGATCGTTCGGCGCGCCGGCATAAACACCGTTCCGATCCTGCTGTCGCATCCGGTTCAGACGCTCCGCGCGCTCAAGGCCATCAACGCGTCGCTGATGACATTCATGGCCGAGATGAAGGCCGCCGGCGCGGATGGCGTCTTCCTCGCGATCAACAGCGCGCACGCCCCCGGCACGCCGATGGCGGTCAGCGACGACGACTACCGCGCCTTCATGCGTCCCTTCGAGATCGAGCTTCTGGACTCGATGCGGGGCATGACGCGGTTCCTGCATGTGCACGGCCCAGCGATCCGCATGGACCGGGTCGCGGACTATCCCTACGAGGTCGTCAGCGTCTCCGACCGGATGGACGCCAATCCCTCCATGGCGGAGCTGCGCGATCTCACCGGCAAATGCGTGATGGGCGGGATCGACGAGACCCGTCTTGGCCGCATGACGCCGGACGAGCTGCGCTGTCAGATCGCGGACACGTTCCGCGAGGTTGGCGAGACCGGCGTCATCCTGGCACCGGGCTGCACCGTCCCGGTATGGACACCCGCGCAGCTGCTCCGGGTCATCGCCAGGCAGGGGTGAGCCGGTTCGCCACGAGCAAGATCGCCCTGTCGGAAACCTAGAAAGGTGAAAACATGTTGCACGGCAGATTCTCCAGACGCGCCTTCCTCGCCGGCGGCACCGCGGCCCTGTTCACGCCCGCCATCGCCCGGCGGGCCTACGCGGCGCGGGAACTGACGCTCGGCTTCAATACCAGCGCGGTCGACGCGGCGCGGACGCTGCTCGCCGAGCCGTTCACCGAAGCGACGGGAATTCCCGTGACCGTCGTCGCCCGGCGCGACAATCCGGTGACCGAGGTCAAGGTCCAGACCGGCTCGGGCTCGTATCAGTGGGACGTCAGCGGCGCGATCAGCGGAGATACCTACTGGCAGGTGCGCGATCTCGTCGAGCCGCTGGACCCGCAGGACCCGGCCATCGCCGCGCTGCCCGGCTATGCCCGCGAGGACGGCTGGGTGGGATATGCGACCGTGGGCTACACCATGGCGTACCAGACCGAAGACTTCCCCGGCCGCGAGCTGAACTGGGAAGACCTGCTTGACGAGGCCGGAAGCCCTGGAACCCGGGCGCTGCGCAAGCGCGTGAACGAGAATGTCGAGATCGCGCTCCGCATGTCGGGCGTCGATCCGAAGGACATTTACGGCGTCCTCGCGACGAGCGAGGGCTGGGACCGCGCCTTCGCGAAGCTCGACGAGCTGAAGCCGGTGACCGACATCTGGTGGGATTCCGACGCCCAGGTCCTGCCCCTGCTGGGAAGCGGTGATCTGAGCATCTGCCCCAACTACAACGTCGATCTCTACGAGGTCATCGACGGCGGCGGAAAGCTCAGCCTGAACTGGGACCGCGGGCTGATGACCAGCAATGGCTTCCTGATCCCGAAGGGTGCCCCGAACGCCGATCTCGCGCGGCAGTTCATCAGCTTCGCGCTGGCTCCCGAGCGGATCGGAACCTTCTGCGCCAGGCTGAGCTATGGCCCGACGGTTCCGGGCGCGGTGGACTTCGTGCCGGCGGACATCCTGCCGCGCCTCCCGACCGCTCCGCAGAACGTGGACAAGATCGCGGCCATGGATTCGCGCTTCTGGTCCGAGAACGCCTCCCAGGCCACCCAGCGCTTCAACGAGTGGCTGCTGCGGTAGCGCCCCTCTCCGATTCGACCACGCGCGGGCGGCCTGCGTCCGCCCGCGCCCGCCGCGCCAAGCCCCGGACCGGATCCGGCGCGCCGCGGCATGCAGGAAAGGCAAAGACATGAAGATCGGCTTGCTCGGCGTCCTGGTGAACCAGGTCGACCGGCTCAGGAAATTCTGGGACTTCCCCTACGAGATCGTCGACCTCTCGACGCCCGCCCCGGCCGGCGGCAAGCATCGGGTCGACGTGCTGCTCTCGGTGGTGTTCAAACCCGAACATGCCGCCCTGGTGGATTTCCGGCTTCTGCAGGCCACGGGCGTCGGCGTCGATGGCATCGACTTCTCGGCGCTGCCGCCGGCGGCCTGGGTATGCAACATGTACCACCATGAAGGGCCGATCGCGGAATACTGTATCCTCGCCATGCTCGCGCGCGAGGTCGGCTGGACCGCGCTGACGACGACGCCGTTCCGCGACGACTGGTCCGAGCTCTTCTTCACCCGGGCCCGGCACGGGGAGATCGCCGGCAAGACGCTCGGCATCGTTGGGTTCGGGCATATCGGCAAGGCGCTGGCGCGGCGCGCCACGGCGATGGGGATGAAGGTCGTCGCCACCGCCTCGCGCGCGAAACCGGCGAGCGACGGGGCGGAGTGGATCAAGGGCCCGGAGGACCTGGGCGAATTGCTCGCGACCTCGGATTACGTGGTGGTCTGCTGCGAACTGACCGAGCGGACCCGCGGCATGATCGCCGCCGCCGAGCTCGCGCGGATGAAGCGCGACGCGGTCATCATCAACGTGGCGCGCGGGCCGATCATCGACGAGCAGGCGCTCTACGGCGCGTTGGCGGAGAAGCGGATCGGCGGCGCGGTGCTCGACGTCTGGTATGCCAATCCCTCGGCGAGGGGCGACGGCGTGTTGCCGAGCACGCTGCGCTTCGATCTGCTCGATAACGTCGTGGCGACTCCCTACGTCTCGGCCTGGACGGAGCAGCTCGGCGACCGCCGCTACTCGGACGTGGCGCGCAACATCCGCAACCTCATCGAGGGGCGCCCCTTGATGAACGTCGTTCGCGCACCCCAGGACAGCTAGTCCCGCCCGCGCCCGCCGCGGCGCACGCGCTCCGATCCAGAAAGGCCCCGACTGTGCACAAACTCGAACTTCAGGACGTCTCCAAGCGCTTTGGCCTGGTGGTGGCGCTGAAGCCCACGACCATTTCGGTTCGGGAAGGAGAGTTTCTCACGCTTCTGGGGCCGTCGGGCTCCGGCAAGACCACCCTCCTCCAGCTGCTGTCCGGCCTCTACGTGCCGGACAGCGGGCGCATCCTGATCGACGGCAAGGACGCCACGCACCAGGAAGCGCACAAGCGCGACATCGGGCTCGTCTTCCAGAACTACGCCCTGTTCCCGCATCTGACGGTGGCGGAGAATGTCGCCTTCCCGCTGAAGATGCGCAAGCGACCCGCGGCGGAGATCGCCGAGCGCGTCCGGCGCGTGCTGGAGCTGGTGCGGCTGCCCCACATGGGCGACCGGCTGCCGAAGGAACTGTCCGGTGGCCAGCAGCAGCGTATCGCCCTGGCGCGCTGCGCCGTCTACACGCCCTCGGTCATCCTGATGGACGAGCCCCTGGGCGCGCTGGACAAGAAGCTGCGCGACCAGATGCAGATCGAGATTACCCGCCTGCACAAGGAGCTCGGCGCCACCATCATCTTCGTCACCCACGACCAGGAGGAGGCGATGGCGATGTCCGATCGCATCTGCCTGATGAACGAGGGCGGCATCGAGCAGATCGGCACGCCCGACGACCTGTACTTCCGCCCGAAGAGCCTGTTCGTCGGCCAGTTCTTCGGCTCTCCGAATGTGCTGCGCGGCAAGATCGTCGCCAGGGACGGCGACGTCGCCGCCGTCGATGTCGGCGCGGCGGACCTTCTGCGCGCACCGTTCGGGATGTCCGGCCTCGCCGTCGGCGACCGAGCCGCGGTCCTGGTCAGGCCCGAGAGCGTTGTCATCGGCGCGGGGCAGGGGGAGACGCACAACTGCCTCGACGCCTGCTTCGACATGACCATGGTGACCGGTCCGATGACGCGTCACCACCTTCGCCGCCCGGCCGGCGAGGAGCTTGTCTGCCTGTCGCTGACCTCCGCGCGCCACCTGGCCCATCGCCCCGGCGAGCCGCTGACCCTGTCCTGGCCGATCGCGGACGGCGTTCTCCTTCCGGTTCCGGCCGATGGAGCGGCGGCATGATCGCGGCGGGCAAGGCGGCGCTGCGCAACGCGCCCGTCGTGCTGGCGATCCTGCCGGCCGTGGCGTTTCTGACGGTCTTCCTGCTCGTTCCCGTCGCGCAGATGCTCGGGCTCAGCCTGTTCGCGGCGGATGGCAGCCCGACGCTGTCGAATTTCGCGCGTCTTTTCGAGTCGACCGTCTACATGCGGGTCCTCTGGAACTCCGTCCTGACCGCGACGATGACCGCGCTGTTCTGCGTCGTCATCGCCTATCCGGTCGCCTACCTGCTGTCCACGGCGCGGCCCGGCACCCGCGCCGCGCTGCTCATCTGGGTGCTCCTGCCACTCTGGACATCGTTCCTGGTGCGCGCGGTCGCCTGGATCCTGATCCTCGGCGATCAGGGCGTTCTGAATTCCGGCCTCAAAGCCATCGGCCTGATCGACGAGCCGTTCAGGATGATCAACACCTTCTTCGGCGTACTGGTCGGGACGGTCCACGCCATGGTGCCGATCGCCGTGATGATGATGCTCTCGGTGATGGCGACCATCGACCGCGACCTCGGTCACGCGAGCGCCACCCTCGGCGCGCGCGGCGCGCAGTCGTTCTGGCGGGTGTTCTTTCCGCTGTCCTTGCCGGGCGTCGTGGCGGCGGCGCTGATCGTCTTCGTCAACGCGCTCGGCTTCTTCGTCGCGTCGCAGCTCTTGGGCGGGGTGCGCGACATGATGATCTCGCAGCTCATCATCCAGCAGATCGAGGAGGTCTTCGATCTCTCCTTCGCCGGGGCGCTCGGCGCGGTCCTGCTCTTCACCACCCTGCTGATCATCGCCCTCTTCGACCGGGTGCTCGGCCTCACCAGCCTGACGGGCGATCACTCGCGGCTCGAGAAGAACCGCGCGCGGGGCAAGTCGGCCTTGGGACGGGTCGGCACCGGGCTGACGGACCTCGCCGGCGACGTCTGCGCGGCGATCGGCGAGGCGGCCGACCGGCTGTTCCGCCGCCGCCCGCGCGGCGCCGACAAGGCCCGCCGGCCGATCCTGGCGCTGACCGTCGGCTGCGTCATCGTCTTCATCGCGGCGCCGGCCTTCATCCTGATCCCGGCATCCTTTTCCGAGACGCCGTTCCTCAGCTGGCCGCCGCGGGGCTTCACCCTGGAATGGTACCAAGGCTTTTTCACCTCTCCGGCCTGGAGCGCGGCCCTCTTCCGCTCGATCGTCGTCGGCTTCCTGACCGCGATGTGCGCCATGGCGATCGGCGTCCCCGCCGCCTACGTGCTCGGGCGACGGAGCTTTCCGGGCAAGCCGCTCCTCCTCACCTTCATCCTGATCCCGGTGGTGCTGCCGTCGATCATCATCGGTGTCGGGCTGTTCTACCTCTACAGCCGGATCGGCCTCCTGCAGACGACGGCCGGCCTCGTCCTCGGCCACACCGTCTTCGCCCTGCCCTACGTGGTGATCACCGCGATGGCGGCGCTGCGGACCTATGACGACCGGCTCGACCAGGCGGCATCGACGCTCGGCGCGTCGCGGCTGACTACCTTCCGTCTCATCTCGTTTCCGCTGATGAGGATGGGGATGGCCTCGGCCTTCCTGTTCGCCTTCGTCCAGTCCTTCGACGAGCTGTCGGTCGCCCTCTTCGTCGCGAGCCCGACCATGCCGACGCTGCCGCGCCAGCTCTGGGCCGAAGCTCTCTATCGACTGTCGCCGACCCTCGCGGCGGCCTCCACGGTGATGATCCTCATCGTGGCCCTTCCGATCGTCGCGAGCCAGCTCTCCGGCAGGCTCCGGACGGCCCGCGAGCGCAGGAGGAACGACCGATGAGCGTCATGTCGGCGGGGCAGGGCGGCGGCGCCGCCACCCGCGTGAGCATCGTCGGACTGGGGCCGATCGCCCTTTCCACCGCCGCCTATCTGGTCGACCAGGGGCGCCAACCGCTCCTCTGGTCGCCCAAGGAGCGGTGGCACGCGCCAGGAATCCGCGGCTACGCGGCGTCCTTCGAAGGCAGGATCACCGGGCCACGCCAATTCCCTCTGGCCGGCCAGGCCGCCGACCTCGCGGCCTGGGCGGAGACGATCGTGATCTGCCTGCCCGGGAAATGGCACAAGCAGGCCATGGACGCGCTGGCGCCGCATCTGACGCCGCGCCATCGGGTCATCATCAGCTCGCATTGCTCCTTCGGGGCGCAGTATCTGCGCCGATCCCTGGCCAGCGCCGGCGTCGAGATCCCGATCATCGCCTGGAGCACGACGCTCGCCACCTGCAATCCGCTGGGCGACCGCCACTTCAAGGTGATGACCCTGCGCCGGGTCATCGACGTCGCGACGACGCCGCGCCGGTTGTCGGACGAGGGTCTCGCCGTCTCGATCGCGCTCTTCGGCCCGCGCTTCCAGCCGCGCGACGGGGTGATGGCGATCGCGGTCAGCAACGTCAATCCGCAGAACCATCTGGCGATCTGCCTCTGCAACCTCACCCGGATGGAGCAGGGCGAGGTCTGGAACTTCAACCTCAACATCACCGAAACGGTCTCCCGCCTGATCGACGCGCTGGATGCCGAGCGGATCGGCCTCGCGAGCGATCTCGGCGTCGCGGTGCGCACCGTGCGCGAGCACTGGCACTACACCCATGACGTACCCGTCCTGCCGATCCATGAGGCGACGCGGGCTATCGAGGCGCGCGGGATCTCGTTCTTCGGTCAGCGGACCCACATGACGCCGTGGGTGCTCGAGGACGCGCCCTACGGACTCGCGCCGCTCGTCGCCCTCGGTGAGATGGCAGGCCGCGACATGCCGCTCCACCGCGCGGGCCTCGCCCTACTCTCCGCGCTCTACGGGCGAGACTTCGCCGCGGAGAACGATCTGTTGGCCGAAGTCCGGCTGTCGGCGCCCGACCTGACCACGCTGCGCGCGCTTTCCGAGTAGAGATTCGACGCGGACGCGAGTCGGTTCGGCAAGAATGCCTCCACGCTCGGGGCCTCGACCGAGTGCGCGAAGCATCCAGGTCGCGCAGCGCGTGGCGGGCGAAATCGGCGCCGCGCGCCGGCTCGCTGCGACCTGGCACCGAGGCCATCCGCGGCTTCTTCAGTAGTTCGCTTCGACTGACGCCGGGGTCGGCATTGGACCCAGGGTCCGGCCGCCTGGCCCTCTTTCCAGGCAGCATCGAGCCCGGCGAGGAGCGCCTTCGACGGTGGCTCGGTGCCGTTCATCGGATTGGGAGCCGGCAGGCTGTCGGCGATCCTGATCCGCTTGCCGCGGAGCGCCACCTGGGCCAGCAGCCTCAACCGCCGACGTCGCTCGCGCGTCGCGAATGGCGGCTTCCGCCCTCCAAAGGCGGAGGTCGTCGTCTAATCCGACGGCGGCTCGGCGCCGAGGCTTCGACCGTCGTCTACCGAGGCGCGTCGCGTAGCTTGTCGGCCCAGACAGGCCGCTCCAACGGGTTGGCCTCTGGGCCGATGGTGATCTTGGCGAAATGCATGAAATCCGGATCGGCGTCGATCCCGCCCCACGCCCAGCCGTGGCGCATGAATATCGCCACGACCTCCGAACTCGGATGGACCAGGCCGGGCCCGGACCGATCGCGATCGCCGTCCGAACCCTTCGGCCACCAGCCCTCTTTCGGGTCGAGGAACGGATTGGTCATCGGATTGAGATCCACCGCGAGACCATAGGCATGCCAACTGAGCTCGCCGGGGTCGTCTTGCGCCGGGCGACAGTAGAAGCCCGCCGTGTCGTCGTGGGCGGCGTATTCGCCGATAGCGTAATCCTCGTAGGGCCGCATGCGCTCGATCTGAAAGCCGGCCGTGAACAGCTCCTCGAAGATGTCGGCGACCTCCTCGGCGACCCTTGCGTGAACGACGAGCGCGCCCATGTGAACGGCGCCGTCGAAGCCGAGATAGGGCATGTGGATGACCCTCAGATCCTCCGGCGCGACGGGGCAGCCCTCCTGCCAGGAAATCCCCGTCATCCTCGCCCGCCGGTCGGCCGAGATCGGTTCGACCGTCGCCAGAAAGGGTTGCGCCGGCTCGGCCTGCGCCGCGCCGGACAGGAGCGTCAGGGAGGCCGCAAGATGGAGGAGGCCTAGTCGAAACGGGAAAGACGTCCCGCCACGCCCGACCGTCATGGGCGAAGGGTCTCCTCGAGCCAGTCGAAGGTCCGACGGTTCAACAGCGACCGGTTACCCATCTCGCAATGGTCACCCGCCCCGTCCGCGGCCGAGAAGCGGATGATGGTTTTCGGGCAGGTCATTTGGTCGAACAGCGTCTGGGTCGAGGCGGTCAGCGGGTCGTTCTCGGCCATCGTCAGCAGGGTCGGGCAGCGGATCATGCCGGCGCGGCCCTCCATGGTGAACTGTTGCGCGGCGGCGAGATAGCCGCGCAGGTCGGTGACGCCATGGACCCAGAAACCGCGCTGCGTGAAGGTCCAGCGCTGGATGCGATCACCGTCGATCATCCGTCGCAGCCTGTCGATAATCGACTGGTCGAGCGTGGAAAGGTCACGCGCCTCGTCGGGTGAGGCGCCCAGTTTGACGGCATAGGCGGCGAAACCGCCGGCCATGCTGAACTGTCCGGGGTCGGCGACGCAGGCGGCCAGCCGGGGCTCGCCGCTGGCCCCGCGCGGCGCGAGATAGCCGCCAAGGCTCCATCCATTGAGCACCATGCGGTCGGTATCCACATTGGGCAAAGTGACCGCCACATCGACGACGGCGTTGATCACCACTTCGCAGTCTGGCCGCATCGGCACGCCATGCCACGCCAGCATGCTGCCCTGGCCGGGGCCGTCGAACATCAGCACGTGATAACCCCGGCGCGAGGCGGCCACGGCCGAGGCGAAATACATGTCGGTGATCGTGCCATCATAACCGTTGGTCAGGATGAGCAGCGGCCGGACCTCGGCGGCGCGACCCTCGGCCGGGATGAAGTAGCCCGGCAGCGACAATCCCTCGAAGGGGATCGCCAGCGGCGTCCCCGGCGGATCCGATAGAGCCATCGCCTCGTCGAACGCCGCGACCGCGCTGCGCTGCGCCGCGAGCAGCCGCGGGTCGCGCCGCGGGCCGAAGAGCGGACGACAGGCGGACACATAGAAGCCGCTGGAGCGCAGCAGAAGATCGCGCGCGCTGGCGCTGTGCCCGTTGGCAAGCGCGTCCCTGGCCTGGGTCTTCAGGCGGTCCGCGGCGGCGACCCATGTATCGTGATAGACGCCGTCGTCACCGTCTCCGACCGCCTCGCCGATAGCGACGAGCTCGCCGTGGTCGATCCCGCCGTAAGGCATGTAGCCGATGCCCCAGGTCCCCAAGCGGTCCTGCAGGGCGTCCTTGAAGAATGCGCCCATCGGATCCTCCCCCCATCGACTTTCCCGTTCGCGCCACCCGCGGCGATGGCAACCCGGCAACCGCGCCGGCGGCGAGGGTGCTTGGCATCAGGCGATGCCAGCCCGGGTCCATGATCGGCTTCCGGGGGCTCGGGGCTGACCAGCAGGACCATCTCGCCAGGATGTCGGTTCGAACCTGCGTCGGCCCCGGCCGGAATTACCGCGGCAACGGCCCGAGAATGCCGAGATTGTTGCGCGCCGCGGCGGCCATCAGCTTGTCCATATCGGGCGCGGAGGGCGGCGCGTCGGCGGCGACGCTCGCCTCGGCGATGAAGTCGGCGAAATCGCCGCCCGACGTCATCAGCAGGATGCGCGCCGGACGATCGCCGTCGATCCGAAACCCGTGTGGAACACCGCGCGGCCCGAATGCGTAGCCGCCGGCTTCGAGCGCCACCGTCGCGCCGTCGACGGTGACCGTCATCGCGCCGTCTATCACGTAGAAGGACTCGTCCTCGGTATGATGCACATGCCAGGGCGACTCGAAACCGACGGGGATGATCTGTTCGATCATGCTGAACTTGCCGCCTGTGCGGTTCCGGTCGGCTTTGATCCAGGTTTGCAGGCCAAGGAAGGATATCTCTTCGCTCGCCGTATCGGCAGCGGATGGTTTCACCAGCATGTCGGTCTCCCCATGGACATGAACCGCGATGTCATGCATATTGGTGAGATAGAAATTTCACGAAATATCCGTATCGTCAATATGGAAAAACGCATGCCGCCACGAGAGTACCGCATGAAGGACCGCGCCAAGGCGCGGGACGAAACGCGAGAGCGGATCGTGCGGGCGACGATGCAGTTGCATGACGAGAAGGGCGTGGCCGCGACCTCGTTCGTGGACGTGGCGAAACGCGCGGGCACCGGCGCTGCCACGGTCTATCGTCATTTCCCCGACGTCGGGGCTCTGGTCACGGCCTGCGGCGCCCATGTCTGGCAGGAAATGCGGCCTCCCCAGCCGGATCAGGCAGCGGCCGCCTTCGAAGGTCTGGTCGGCCTCGAGGATCGCTTGCGGCGTTTGGTCGAAGAACTGGACGCCTTCTACCGCCGGGGCGCGCTCCGTCTTGAAAGGGCCGCTTCGGACCGACACCGCATCCACGAGCTGGATGGCTTTCTGACCGCGGTCGAGGCCGGAGTGGCTGCCTGGGTCCATGAGGCGGTGAAGCTCGAACCCCTGTCTGTCACCAAGCTGCAGCTGCTGGTCGCCCTCACGGATTTCAGGGTCTGGGCATCGCTGCGAAGGGTCGAGTTATCCAGCGCCGACCGCGACCAACTCATGGCGCGCCTTCTCCGCCAGGCCATTGAGTGAGTGCATGGCGGCACCCGTCGCCGATGCCGCGAAGTTGCCTGAACCGCGGTCCTCGGTGGGAGGTGGCGTGATGGGATGATCGCCTCGGTCGCTTCCGGAGCCACTTGGCAAGCAGCGTCCGGGATGGCCCTCGGTAGCCGGTCGTCGAAAGACGGCCAACTCCGGAATGAGGAAAAGGAAGGTCCGCCGGCAACGCCCGCCGGCGGTACCAGGGCTGAGATCATCGCGGGCGCCACGCGCGACGCGAGAGGCGCGTTACCGCGCCCCCCCGGCGCAGGCGAGCAGATCATCGACGAAGGTCCCGACGGCGAGATTCGCGAGTGGGCCGTCCTTCAGCGCCAGGGCGAGCTCGTTCGGATAGTGAAACTCGCCCGGAAGAAGCGCCCGCAGCTGGCCAGCCTCCACGTAAGGCCGCGCCGCGTGATCGGGAACATAGCCGATGTAGTCGCCCGTCAGAATCAGGATGAGCTGATGCTCGATCGTCTTGGCGACGGCCCGGGTGTGAAGCAGGGTCCGGTTTCCGCTGTGGCCGGCGCGCCAGTAGCTGCGGCCCGCGGCGCGGTTGCGTACAAGGGCGAGGGGGTCGATCTCGGCGTCGGGCACGGTGAAGAGCGGGTGCCCCGCCGCGCAGTAGAGCGAGTTTCCCTCGATGTAGAGCGCGATCGTGCGAAGGCCGGGGATCCGTGTCGGGTAGCAGCCGACCGCGAGGTCAAGCTCGCCCGCGGCCACTTTGGCCTGGAGCGCTTGCGGTACGTCCTCGGAGATTTCGAAGCGCACCGCGTGCTGGCGGCGGTTGAAGGCGGAGAAGGCGGCGGCGACAGGGCAGTTGGGGTCGGTGATGATCGCGTCGACGAGGCCGATCCTGAGCGTCCCGACCATCTCGTTGCGCAATCCCGCGACGTTCGCGGTGAAATCCTCGAGCCCGCGCAGCACCGCCGTCACCTCGCGATGGACCTCCGCGCCCTCGTCGGTCAGCCGGAAGCCCGCGCGCCCGCGCCGGCAGAGGCGCAGGCCCAGCCGCTGTTCCAGCGCGGTGATGTGGTTGCTGATCGTCGACTGGCCGATGTTGAGCTCGACCTGCGCGCCGGGAAAGCCTCGATGCCGCACGACGGCGTCGAACACCCGGATCAGGCGCAGGTCGGTGCCGGCGAGCTGCATCGTGTTCCTCCCCCAAACCCATTGATAAACGTCAATGTTTCTTTTCGCACTTCGGACTGTTTCGTTCCGTCCTTGGTCGCCATGATGAACTGACAAACACGCCGGCGAAAGAGACAGAGGCGCCCCACCCGGAGAAAGCCGGGCGGCGGTGGCCCGGAAGCTTCAGCGGATATCAAAGCGGAGGAAAGGCCATGACGGACCCCCAGCGACGGAACCCTCAGCCGGTGGACGCTTCCGAGGTCCCGCGTTTCGCCGGGCTCGCGACATTCATGCGCCTGCCCGCGGTCGAAACCGCCGCGGGGCTCGACATCGCCTTGACCGGCATCCCCTGGGACGGCGGCACGACCAACCGCGCCGGCCCCCGCCACGGCCCGCGCGAGATCCGCAGCCAGTCGAGCCTGATGCGGCGGGTGCACCATGTCTCGGGAACCGAACCCTTCTCGATCGCGCGGATCGCCGATGTCGGCGACGTCTCGGTCAATCCGATCAACCTCGAGGACGGGATGCGGCGGATCGAGGAAGGCATCCGCGAGATCGTCGACGCGGGCGCGCTGCCGCTCATCGCCGGCGGCGACCATCTGACGACGCTGCCGGTGCTGCGCGCGGTGGCGCGGGGCGGGCCGATCGGGATGATCCATTTCGACGCCCATTCCGATACCAATGACACCTATTTCGGCGACAACCCCTATACCCATGGCACCCCGTTCCGCCGCGCGGTCGAGGAAGGTCTCATCGACCCGAAGCGGGTGGTTCAGATCGGCATCCGCGGCTCGATCTACGACCCGGACGAGCACGGCTGGGCGAGGGACCAGGGTATCCGGATCATCTACATGGAGGAGTTTGTCCGCCGCGGCGCCGACGCGGTGATCGACGACGCCAAGGAAATCGCGGGCGGCGCGCCGACCTTCGTCACTTTCGACATCGACTGCGTCGACCCGTCGATGGCGCCGGGCACGGGCACGCCCGAGATCGGCGGCTTCACCACGCGCGAGGTGCAGCAGATGCTGCGCCGGCTCGAGGGCGTCGACATCGTCGGCGCCGACGTGGTCGAGGTCGCGCCGCCCTTCGACGTGGGCGGCATGACCGCGCTGGCCGGCGCCACGGTGATGTTCGAGCTCATGTGCGTCATGGCGAAGAACCTCGAGACCCGGCGCAAGACCGCCTGACGCCTCGCCGCCGCGCCCGTCCGCGGCGGCTCGCCACGAAGCAGAAGGAGGCGCCCATGGGCCTGCTCGGAATGGTCGTCTCGTTCGGCCTGTTGATCTTCCTCGCCTACCGCGGCTGGAGCGTCCTCATCATGGCGCCCGCCGCGGCGCTCCTCGCCGCCCTCGCGAGCGGCGAGCCGCTCCTCGCGAACTGGACCCAGACCTTCATGGGCAGCGCGGCGGGCTTCTTCGCCCAGTTCTTCCCGATCTTCCTGCTCGGGGCGCTCTTCGGCAAGCTGATGGAGGACACGGGCTCAATCGCCGCGATCTCGGATTATTTCACCCGCAGGCTCGGCGCCGAGCGGGCGATCCTCGCCGTCGTCGTCGCGGGCGCGATCGTCACCTATGGCGGCGTGAACCTCTTCGTCGCCTTCTTCTTCATCGCCCCAATGGCCCAGGCGCTGTTCCAGGCGGCGAATATCCCGAAGGCGCTGATGCCGGCGACGATCTGGCTCGGGGCGGCGACCTTCACCTTCTCGGCGCTGCCCGGCTCGCCCGCGGTGCAGAACGCCATCCCGATGCCGCATTTCGGCACCACGCCCTTCGCGGCCCCCGGCCTCGGCCTCATCGCCACGGCGGTCATGGCCTGCCTCGGCCTGCTCTGGCTGCGCCACGCCGAGGTCGCCGCGCGACGCGGCGGCCAGGGCTACGTTGCCACGGCGGGCGCCGAGGCGGACGCCGTCCGCATCCGCGAGCTCGCCAGCACCCGCGAGTTCGATCCAGCCGAGATCGAGCGCGGCGCGATGGCAGAGGCGATACCGCCGGCCTGGTCGGCGTTCCTGCCGCTCGGCGTCGTCGTCGTCGTCAATTTCGCGATGTCGCTCCTGATCCTGCCCCGCCTCGACTTCCCCTTTCTCGCCGAACCCGAGTGGGGCTCGACCTCGGTCGCGGCGGTCGGCGGGCTCTGGTCGGTGATGGTGGCGCTCATCGTCGCGATCCTCGTCCTGCTCGCCGTCAACGGCCGCCGCCTGCCGTCGCTCCGCGACACCATGGACGCCGGGCTGAACGCCTCGGTCCTGCCGATCGTCACGGTCGGAAGCCTCGCGGGCTTCGGCGCCGTCCTCGCCTCGCTTCCGGCCGCGTCGATCATCAGCCAGGCGATCCTGTCGCTGCCGGGTGACCCGCTGGTCCCGCTGGCCGTCTCGACCAGCCTTCTCGCCGGCATGACTGGCTCGGCCTCCGCCGCGCTCACCATCGTCCTCGACGCGCTCGGGCCGACCTATGCCCAGATGGCCGAGCTTCGTGGCGTCAGCCCGGACCTGCTGCACCGGGTCGCGGCGATCAGCTCGGGCACGCTCGACACGCTGCCCCACAGCGGCGCGCTCATCACGCTCCTCTCCGTCTGCGGCGTGACCCACAAGGAGAGCTACCGCCACATCGTCATGGCCGGCATCCTGCCCTCGCTCGCCGCGCTCATCGTGGTGATGGTGCTCGGCGGCCTGTTCGGCTCGTTCTGAGCCTGGCGGGCCCGCGCCGCGCAGATCGGGATACCCGCCCATGCTCCGCACCCTCGCCTCGCTGACGACCCTGATCGCCGCCGCGTCGCTCGTGAACCTCGCGAACGCGACGATGACGACGATCATGCCGCTGCGCCTGCTCGAGGACGGCGCCTCCGGCACGGTCGTGGCGCTCTTCGGGGCGGTCTTCTTCCTCGGCTTCGCGATCGGCTGCTTCAGCCAGCCGCCCCTCATCGAGCGGGTCGGCTACATCCGCGCCTTCGCCGCGACCGCCGCGGTCTGCACCATTCTCGCCGTGGTCATGGACCGCCTGGACTCGGTCAAGTACTGGCTCGCGCTGCGCTTCCTGATGGGTGTCTCCCTCGCGGCCGTCTTCGCCGCGGTCGACGGCTGGATCAACGGCACGACCACCGACGCGATGCGCGGCAAGGTTTTCGCGACCTATGGCTGGTGCCTCGGCGCTTCGGCGGTGGTGAGCCAGCTTGTGTTGACGCGCTTCGACGGCATGTCCCCGGGATTCATCACCGTGCTCGCGCTGGCCTTCAACCTCGGCCTCGTTCTCGTCGCGATGACGCGCTCGGCCGCGCCGTCGACCGCCCTTGAGAAAGAGAAGGGCGCGGAGGCGGCGAGGCCCGCGAAGGCCCGCCGCGGGCTCGTCTTCACCTCCGGCGTCTCCGTCGCGACCGCGATCTACGCCGGCCTCGTCGCCACGGCCATCCTCTCGATCCTTCCCGCCACGCTCGCCGGGGGCGGCGTCGACGACGAGGCGATCGGCGCGGTGATCGGCGCCTTCTTCCTCGGACGCCTGCTTCTGCAGATACCGCTCGGGGTCGTCGCCGACCGCATGGATCTGCGCCTGCTCGTCGCGATCATAGCGGGCCTCACCGGCGCCACCGCGCTCGTTGGGGCCTTGCTCGTGAAGTTCGGCCTGGCGGACCTGTCGCCGGGGGTCGGCCGCGGCGGACGCCTGCTCTTTCTTGCTATCATGACGACGCTCGGCGGACTCGTGCTGCCGCTCTACACGCTCGCGAACTCGCTCGCCTTCGCGCGGGCGCGCGGGCTCCCCGCCGCCCGCGTCGCGACCTCGCTCCTCCTCGTCAATTCGGCCGGCTCGGTCGCGGGCCCGCTGCTCGTCGCGGGCGCGACGCCGATCCTCGGCACCCACGCTCTGCCGGCCGTGGTGGGCGCCGCCTCGGGGCTGATGGTCGCCGCGGCGCTGGCCGCGCGAAGGAGCGCTCCGCCCGAGCCGGCGACCGTCGGCTTCTCCTTCATCCCGGCGACCTCGGTGACGTCGAGCGGCAGCATGGCCGAGGCCAAGTACGAGGAGGCGCCGGGGCCTGAATGAGATCACGCGCGAAGGCAGGGGGGGACGAGGGCGCCGGGCGGCCTGCCGCCCGGGTGCCATCCCGGCGGAGCCGGCGGGCCGTCGCGGACCGCCGCTCGACACAGCGGTGAACCGAACCATATGATCCGGCAACGGTCGGGACAGATCGAAGAACGCGCCAGGGAAGAAAACGTCCATGAAGCTATCGCTTTGCGCGATCTGCGGCCACCTGCTCCAGTTCGAGCACGTCGCCTGCAGGAAATGCGGCGCCCCCCTGGGCTTCGTGCCGGGCTCGATGGAGCTCACCACCTTGATCGCCGGGGAGGACGGTGGCCTCGTGTCGGCGTCGGACACGGGCAAGGCGTGGAAGCGCTGCGTCAATGGCGCGGCCAATGACTGCAACTGGCTTATCCCGGCGGAATCCGCCGAGGTCCATTGCCTCTCCTGCCGGCTCAACCGCAACCTCGCCGACATGTCGGTGCCCGGCCATCGCGAGCGCTGGCGCGCGCTCGAGGCGGCCAAGCGGCGGCTCATCTACGGGCTGATGCGCTTCGGCCTGCCGATTGCCTCGCACAAGGACGCCGAGGAGCGCGGTCTCGCCTTTGACTTCCTCACCGGCACGCGCGGCGCCCCGATCATCACCGGGCATGCGAACGGACTCATCACCATCAACATCGACGAGGCTGACCCGGGCGAGCGCGAGCGCACGCGGCTGGCGCTCGGCGAGCCCTACCGCACCCTGGTGGGCCACTTCCGCCACGAGGCCGGCCACTTCTACTGGGACCTGCTCGTCCTCGACGGCGGCAAGGCCGACGCCTGCCGCGCGGTCTTCGGCGACGAGCGCGAGAGCTATTCCGACGCCGTCGAGCGCCACTACGCGAACGGCCCGAAGGAAGGATGGGAGGACGCCTATGTCAGCGCCTATGCGACGATGCACCCGTGGGAGGACTTCGCCGAGACCTGGACGCATTATCTCCACATGGTCGACACCCTCGACACCGCGGCCGGCTTCGGCCTCGCGGTGAGCCCGCGGGTCGGCGAGGATCCTCGCAACGCCACCGTCATCGACTTCGACCCCTACCGGCCGCCGAACCTCCTCGCCCTCGTGCGCGCCTGGCTGCCGCTGACCGCCGCGGTCAACAGCCTGAACCGCAGCATGGGACAGCCCGACCTCTATCCCTTCGATCCGAGCCCGAACGTGCTCGCCAAGGTCCAGTTCATCCACGACCTGCTCCACCCCGCCGAGGCCAACCCGGCGGTGAGCCGGAGCGGATGACGGCCCTCATTTCACCAGACCAGCCAGCGGACCGCGACCGCGGCGCCCGGACGCTTGGGTCGCTCCCTGCGGCCGGCGGTGCGCGGCGCCCGCCAAGGACCGGTTCAGCGAGACCGGCGATCATACGGCGCCGGCATGACCGCCCGTCGGGGCGAGGAAGTCGCGGCGAGGCCTCGGAAAGTGTCCGAAGCCACGGCCTGAGCCGGCTTTGGGCGATGCCCCATCATCTAGGGTGTGTACTCAACGCTTGTCGATTTGTGGCTTCGCTGATTCACTCCGCCGCGAGATCGGAGGTGGAGATGGGGCGATACGATCTGAGCGATGCG
>QFPW01000026.1 GCA_003241785.1 Rhodovulum sulfidophilum
ACCCGTCCGCCTTCACCCGAACCTTCACGTTGTAGTCGATCACCCGCTTGACGGGCACCAAGATCTTCATCGCATGCTCCCTTCGCGCCCGAGCCGGGCCGTCGCCGGGGCGGCCCGGCACCACCGGGCCGCCCGATCCTCACTGGTCGAGCGTCGCCGCCCAGTCGACGATCGCCGCGACGACCGCCTCGGGCTGTTCGGGGATCAGCGCGTGGCTCGCGTTGTCGATCGTCGCGATCGTCACGCGGTCGCCGAACTCGTCCCTTATGTCATTCGCCGTCTCGCGCGGGCGGAACGGATCCTGGAGCGCCTGCAGGTCCAGCAGCGGGACCGCGCCGCCGGACCACCATTCCTCCTCCTTGGGATCGGCGATGATCGGCCGCTGGAATTCCGAGATCCGCGCGTTCCAGCCCTCGAGCCAGACGGTCGGGTCGTTGCCCGGCGCGAAGAAGCCGATCCTGAGCGCCTCGAGGCGCTGCTCCTCCGGAAGCTCGAGGTTGCCCGCGTTCCGCAGCGAGACCAGCAGCTCCTTGGGATAGTTCTTCGACGCGGCGGCCGCGATGACGACGCCGCGGACGAGCTCGGGATGGTCGACGGCGGTCATCCGCGCGACCCAGTTGCCGATCGCATGGCCGACGACGATGGCGCGCCCGTCGCCGGCGTTCTCGATCGCGAGCGCGACGTCCCCGGCGAGGTCGTGCAGAGTCACGCCCTCGATCGGCCCGGTGCTGGCCCCCGCGCCGCGCGGCTGCGGCCGCAACACGCGGTAACCGGCCTTGGCGAGCGATTCCGCCACCAGGTCGTAATCCTCGGAATCGCGCCCCGAGGACGGCAGCAGGACCATGAGCGGCCCCGTTCCCTCGTCGATCACGTCGACCGTCACCGGGCCGCGCTCGATCGTGTAGCGCTCACGGCCGGCCTCGGCCTCGGCGACGCCGGTCCAGGCCATGGCGAGCGCCATGGTCGCGAGAATGCTTCTCATCTTTTTCCTCCCGTGGTGATTCTTGCCTCGGCCGCGGCGGCGGACCGTCAGTCCGGCCGCGGATCGTCGCGGAACCCGGTCGCGGCGACCGAGTCGCGCGCGGCGAAACCGGCGTGCCAGCGCGCGAGATCCGGCCGGCCGGCGCGCCAGTCTTGATCCGCGAAGCGGAAATCGTAGTAGCAGAGCGCCACGCCGATCGAGACATGGCCGGCGTCGAAGGGCCGCGCCGCGATCGCCGCGATCCGGCTCTCGAGATGATCGAGGCCGGCGACGAACTTCCGCCGGTGCGCGGCGAGCATCCGGTCGTGGCGCTGGTCCTCGGAGCGCAGGAAGAGCTCGATCAGAAGGTTGATCCCGATGTCGATCATGCCCGTCCCGAGCGCCTCGTCGCGGAGGGTCTCGAGCCGCGCCGCCGGATCGGCCGGAAACAGCCTCGGGCCGGTCTTCCCGGTGAGATCGGCCCATTCGAGGATGACGCGGGAATCGTGGAGCACCGTCCCGTTGTCGAGCTCCAGCGTCGGGATCTTGCCGAGCGGGTTGACCGCGAGGAAATCGCCGGGCGGCACCACCGGATCGGCGTAGGTGCGCACGGTCTCGACCTCGCCGGCCAGCCCCTTCTCGCGCAGGGCGACCATGACCTTGCGGACATAGGGCGACCGCGGCGACCAGTGCAGAAGTGGCATCTCTCGTCCTTCCTCGTCGCGGCGGGGCCCTAGCGCCACGCCGCGGTTCCGGTGATATCGCGTCCGTGGATGAGCGCCAGGATGCCCTGCGTCCCGTCCGGCACCTGGAAGACGCGCGCGTCCTGCCAGAGCTGGGCGAGCCCGAGCTCCTCGGTGATCCCCATCCCGCCGCAGATCTGCATCGCGCGGTCGATCACCCGGGTCGCGGCGTCGGTCGCGAGGCGCTTGGCCATCGCCGAGAGCCCGTTCGACCGCGCGCCGGCGTCGAGCTGGCCGAGCGCGTAGAGGCAGGTCAGCCGCGCGCTCACCATCGCGGCCTCCATGTCCGAGAGGTCCTGCTGGACGAGCTGCTTTCCGGCGATCACGCCGCCGAACTGCCGGCGCTGGCTCGCGTGCTCGCGCGCGACCTCGTAGGCGCGGCGGGCGATGGCGAGGGTCATGAGGCCGATCAGCGGCCGGTTGGCGTTCCAGACGATGGTCATGAACTTGCCCGCGTCGCCCGCCTCGCCGATCAGGTTCTCGACCGGCACCTCGGTCCGTTCGAAGGTCACCTCGCAGAGATGGCCCTGCCTGAGCCCACAGAGCGCGGTCTCGCGCAGCCCGACGGTCGATTTCGCGAGATCGACCAGCACGCGGCGGGGCATCGGCCGGCCGGCCGCGTCCTTGCCCGCCGAGCAGGAGACCACCATGCAGTCGCAGATCGAGGCGTTGGTGATCCACATCTTGGTGCCGGTGATGAAGGCGCGGTCGCCCTCGATCTCGAGCCGGGTCGAGATCGCGTTCGAATCCGAGCCCGCGTTGGGCTCGGAATTGGCGGTGCAGACGATCCGGCGGCCGGCGATGAACTCGGCCAGGTATTCCGCCTTCAGCGCCTCCGAGGCCCCGGCCTCGAACCGCACGGTCGATCCGTCGTGCGACAGGAGCGAGAGCGCGATCACCGGCGGCAGCTGCTCCATGATCAGCCCGTAATCGAGCATCGAGAGGCCCGAGCCGCCGGCGGGCTCGGCGAGGCGCGCGGCGGTGACGCCGAATTCCGCGAGATGCGCGTAGATCCGCAGCATCACCGGCTTCGACAGCGGCTGGTCCGCCGGTTCGGCCAGCAGGATCGGCGTCAGGACCTCGTCGGACATGCGCCGCGCCGCCTCCGCGAGCATGGCCTGATCCTCGGTCAGTTCGAAATGCATCGGGTTCCCCCTGTTTGGGCGCGGCTCAGTCGCCGGAATAGACGGGCTTGCGCTTCTCGCCGAAGGCGCGGCGGCCCTCGATCCGGTCGGCGCTGTCGCGCAGCAGCCCCCAGGCGAGGTTCGATTGCGCGATGAAATCGGCGGGCGCGAGATGCGCGGTCTCGCAGGCGAGCTTCTTGACCATCTGCGTCGCGAGCGGGCCGTTGGCGGCGATCACCCGCGCGAGGTCGAGCGCGGTCTCGCGCAGCGCCTCCGGGGCGACCACGTCGCTGACGAGGCCGATCGCCAGCGCCTCGGCCGCGCCGATCCGAGCGCCGGTGAGCGCCAGCTTCATCGCATGCGCGGCCGGCACGGCGCGCAGGAGCAGCTGCACGCCCCCGACCGCCGGGACGCTCGCGACCTTGACCTCGGGCAGCGCGAAGGAGGCGGTCTCGGAGGCGATCCGGAGGTCGCATTGCAGCGCGAGCTCGAGCCCGCCGCCGAGGCAATAGCCGTTCACCGCCGCGATGACGGGCTTCCAGATCCGCAGGTCCGAGAGGTCGAGCAGGCGGGTATAGCCGCCGTCGCGCGCCTCGGCCTCGGCGCCGATGAGCGCGTTCCGCGCGAAGGAGCGTTCCGGCGGGAAGGTCTTCTTGAGGTTCGCCCCGGCGCAGAAGGCCTTCTCCCCCGCCCCGGTCAGGACGACGCAGCGGATCGCCGGATCGTCCTGCGCCTCGCGCAGCCGGGCGCGGAGCGCGAGGAGCCCGTCCGGGGTCAGCGCGTTCATCGCCGCCGGATCGTCGAGTTCCATCAGGGCCACGGGCCCTTCGATCGTGACGTTCACGCTCATATCGTGTCCTCCCCGGGCACGGCCCAGACGTCGAGAATGCCGAGGCCCTCGCGCAGCGGCCGGATGCGGCGGGCGTAGTCCTCGGAGGTCCAGAAGGCGCGGATCGCCTCCATCGAGGGAAAGCGGAAGACCGTGGCCCGGTCCTTGAGGAACGCGCCCTCGAGCACTTCGGGCGTCGCGCGGCGCACGACATAGACGCCGCCATGCGCCGCGACGCAGTCGGCGACCCGCGACTGGTAGGGCTCCCAGCCCTCGGTCGACAGCGCCTTGGTGAGAACGATCATATAGGCTGACATCGGCGCCCTCTCACACGCTCGGGCTCGACAGCGACCGGCCGCCGCAGACGTAGAGGAGCTGGCCCGTCACGTAGGAATTCTCCGGCGCGGCGAAGAACAGCACCGCGCGGGCGATGTCGTCCGGCAGGCCGATCCGCTCGACGGGAACCGTCTTCTTCAACCGGTCGCGCACCTCGTCGGAGTAGCTCAGGAGGAGCGGCGTCTCGACGATGCCGGGCGCGATCGCGTTGGCGGTGATCCCCTTCTTCGCGAGCTCCAGCGCGAGGGTGCGGGTGAAGCTCACCACGCCGCCCTTCGAGGCGGAATAGTTCGCCTGGCCGAAGCCGCCGAGCCAGGCGCGCGACGAGATGTTGACGATGCGCCCGTGGCCCGCCTCGATCATGCCAGGGACGACCGCCTTGCAGCAGAGGAACTGCGACTTGAGGTTGACGTCGAGGACAACGTCCCAGTCCTCCTCGGTCAGGTTCACGAGCCGCTTGTCGCGCGAGAGCCCCGCGTTGTTCACGAGCACCTGCGCGCCGCCCCAGCGGGTGGCGACCTCGGCCGCCGCCTCGGCGATCTCATCGGACCGGGTGACGTCCACCGCGAGCGGCAGGATCCGCCCGGCGTCGGGACCGAGCGCCTCCGGCAGCGCCGCGAGCGCGGCGGGATCGCGGTCCCAGACCGCGACGCGGTAGCCCGCGTCGAGCAGGGCGCGGGTGATCCCGAGCCCGATGCCCTGCGCGCCGCCGGTGACGATGGCTGCTCTTTCCGTCATCCCCGCCTCCTCAGATCGACAGGATCGTGACCGCCGCGATGGCGGAATCGCCGGCGAGCTGGCCGCCGTTGTTCTCCGCGAGCGCGACCTTCGCCCCTTCGCGCTGGCGCGCCCCGGCGGCGCCGCGCAGATGCTGGGTGAGCTCGATGATCTGCGCGGCGCCCGTCGCGCCGATCGGATGGCCGCGCGACAGGAGGCCGCCGCTCGGGTTGACCGGGATCCGTCCGCCGACCGCCGTGGCGCCGGAACGGATGAGCTCGATCGCCCCGCCCCCGGCCGCGCAGAGGCCGAGGTTCTCGTAATGGATGAGCTCGGCGGGCGCCGAGGCGTCGTGGAGCTCGACGACGTGCAGGTCCTCGGGGCCGATCCCCGAGATTTCATAGGCCTTGCGGGAGGCGGTGACGGCGACCGGCTCGGTCGCGCCATGGGCCTTGGCGCTGACCACGGCCGAGGCGCGCACCCGGACCATCGGCGCGCCGAGACGGCGGGCCATCTCCTCGGAGGTAAGCAGGATCGCCGCCGCGCCGTCGCCGATCGAGGAGCACATGAAGAGCGTCAGCGGGTCGGAGATCATCCGGCTGCCCATCACCTCCTCGAGGCTGGTCTCGGCGCGGAACTGCGCCTCGGCGTTCAGGTGACCGGCGTGCCGGCTCTTGACCACGACCCGGGCGAAATCCTCGGCCGTGGCGCCGGAGGCGGCCATCCACTTGCGCGCCTTGGCCGCGTAGAGATCCATGAAGATCGACCCCGATCCCGCGCGATAGCCCTCGGGCAGCGGTTCCTCGAGATCGACGGCGCGGGTGAAGGCGCCGAAGGAGACGGCCTTGTCCTCGTGGGTCAGCTTCTCGGAGCCCACCACCAGGACGCAATCGGCCTGGCCGCTCGCGACCATCAGCCAGCCGAGGTGGAAGCCCGTGGAGGAGGAAGCGCAGGCGTTCTCGACGTTGAACATCGGCTTGCCGTCGAGCCCGGTGTTGCGCAGCGAGGCCTCGCCCCGGATCATCTCCTGCCCGGTCACGACACCGGCCGCCGCGTTGGCGAAGATCACCTGATCGACCTCGGCGGCGGTGATGCCCGCGTCCGCGAAGGCGGCGGCCACCGCCTCCTCCGACAGCGACTTCAGGTTGCGGTCCATGAACTTGCCGAACCGGGTCATGCCGATCCCGGCGACGATGACATCCTTCATTCCGTTCTACTCCTGTCTTCGGGACCGGCCTCGGCCAGCCGCTTGAATGTTCCGTTCGCGGTCGCGATCACCGTTCCCTCGCCATCGACCACCTCGCCCGAGGTGAAGACGATCCGCCGGCCGCCCCCGACCACCCTGCCCCGCGCCGTCAGCCGCGGATCGGCGGCGCGGCCGACGAAGTTCACCGCCAGCGACAGCGTCAGGACGGTGACGATCGGCCGCTCCGCGCCGTCGAAGCGCGCCGCGAAGCCGCAGGCGGCGTCGAGCAGGGTCGCGAGCACGCCCCCGTGGACGCCGCCCTCCGCGTTCGAATGCGCGGGCCCGGCCGCGAGGGCCAGCGTCGCGCCGCGCGCGTCGAGCGCGATGAGCCTCATCCCGAGCGCGTTCAGATGCCCGCTCGACGCGATGATTCCGTCGAGCGCCCGGGGATGGAGACGCGGCCGGGGTGTCATCACAGGCGCTCGAAGACCGCGGCCATGCCCATCCCGCCCCCGATGCACATCGTCTCGAGCCCGTAGCGGACCTCCCGGCGCCGCATCTCGTGCAGGAGCGTCGTGAGGATCCGGACGCCGGTCGCGCCGATCGGATGCCCGAGCGAGATCCCGGAGCCGTTCACGTTCACCCGGTCGAGGTCATCGACCCCCAGCCCCTTCAGCGCCGCGAGCGCCTGCGTGGCGAAGGCCTCGTTGAGCTCGATGAGGTCGATCGCGTCGAGCCCCAGGCCGAGCCGGTCCAGAACCTTGCGCGTGGCGGGCACGGGGCCGATGCCCATGCGCGCCGGATCGACCCCCGCGACCGCCCAGCCGACGAGGCGCGCCATCGCGTCGAGCCCGTGGCGCGCGGCGAAGTCGGGCGAGACCACGAGGCAGCCCGCCGCGGCGTCGTTCTGCTGGCTCGAATTGCCGGCGGTGGTGACGCCGCCCGGGCGCAGCGTCCGGAGCTTCGCGAGGCCTTCCGGCGTCGTCTCGGCGCGGATGCCCTCGTCGCGCGTGACAAGCGTCGTCTCGCCCTTGCGGCCCGGCACGGTGACCGGCATCACCTCCTCGGCGAACCGCCCCTCCCGCCAGGCCGCGTCGGCCCGCGCGTGGCTGCGCGCGGCGAAGGCGTCGGCGGTGGCGCGGTCGATCTCGTATTCGCGGGCCAGCGTGTCGGCGGTCTCGGGCATGCCCGAGATGACGCCGAACCGCGCCTCGGGCTGCGATCGGACGCGGCCGCGGTCGAGCCGGTCGTGCAGCGTCACGCTGCCGAGCCGGTTCCCCCAGCGCATGTCGGTCGTGTAGAATTCGATGTTGCTCATGCTCTCGACGCCGACCACGAGCACGGCCTCGGCCTGGCCGGTCTGGACCATCATCGCCGCGTTGACGATCGCCTGGAGGCCCGAGCCGCAGCGCCGGTCGAGCGTGTAGCCCGGCACCTCGATCGGCAGCCCGGCCGCGAGCGCGCCGTAGCGCCCGAGGCAGGGCGCCTCGCTCGAGGCGTAGGACTGCGAGACGATCACATCCCCGATCAGCTCGGCTGGCACCGCGCTGCGGCGCAGGATCTCCGCGACCACCGCGACCATCAGCTGATCGGCGGTCAGCGGCTTCAGCCCGCCGCCGAACTTTCCGATCGGCGTGCGCACCGGCGAGACGACAAGGGCGTCCTTCATTGACCGAGGTCCTCTTCTGCGCCGAACCTGCCTGAGGCTTGGCTATTGTCCGTTAAATGGACTTTTGTCCATTTTTTGAGTGGCGCGCCGCGATCCGTCGACGGGTCATCGGCGGAGGTTATTCGCGGCGCGCCTGTCCGAGCCCGAGGCGATCCCGCCGCCCCGGCCGAGGTCAGCGCGAGACGCTGACCTCGAGATCGTGGCGCTCGGGCGCCATCGGCTCCGCGTCGGCGGTGAGCGTCTCGAGATCCCGTCCCTTGGTCTCGGGCAGCAGGAGCAGCGCCACGCAGGCGAGCGCGTAGGCGACGAAGACGCAGGCGGCGATGGATTGCGCGAGGCCGATATGGGCCGCGAGCACGCCGACGCCGGTGATGCAGAGCGCGCCGATCGTCTTGCCGAAGTTGTAGGAGAAGCCCATGCAGGTCGTCCGGACCTCGGTCGGGAACAGCTCCGACAGGAAGGGCCCCACGGCGGCGAACATGCCGATCGTGCCCGCGCCGACCACGAAGCCCAGCACCTGCGCGAGGACCGGATCGAGTGGCAGCATCATGTAGAGCACGGTCACCGCCCAGGACATCACCGACATGAAGAGCAGCGTCGGCCGGCGGCCCCAGTGATCGGCGAGGAACGAGGTCAGCACGAAGCCGCAGAAGGTGCCGACCGCCATCACCGAGATGGTCAGCAGCTGCGAACCGGACTGCGCGCCGCGCTCGACGATCAGCGTCGGCATCCAGACCACGACGACATAGGCGGCCGCCTGGATCCCGAGCACCATCAGGCTGGTCAGGATGGTCATTCGCAGGTGCCGGGGCTTGAACACCGTCGCGAAGGATGCCTTTTCGGTGTCACGCTGGGCGACCTTCTGGAAAGCGCCGGATTCCTCGACGCCCCGGCGGAGGATCAGGATGATCACGGCGGGCACCGCGCTGATCCAGAAGGCCATGCGCCAGGCGAGATCAGGCTCGAAATGTCCGAGGATCGTGATCGCGACGATCGCGGCGCAGAGCCAGCCGACCGAGAAGCCCGATTGCACGAAGCCGATCGCCTTGCCGCGGTGCTTGGGGTTGATCACCTCGGCCATCAGCGCCGCGCCCACGGCCCATTCGCCGCCGAAGCCGAAGCCCTGCAATACGCGCGCGGCCATCAGCTGGTAGTAGCCCTGCGCGAAGCCCGCGATCACGCCCCAGAAGGTGAACCACATCACGGTGAAGACGAGGATGCGCACCCTGCCGAAGCGGTCGCTCAGGATGCCGGCGATCCATCCGCCCGCCGCCGCCGAGAGCAGCGCGGCCGTGCCGATCAGCCCGACCTCGGCCTTGGTCAGCGCCCAGAGCCCCATGAGCGTGGGCAACAGGAAGCTGAAGATCTGCACGTCGTATGAATCCAGCGCCCAGCCGCTGTAGCAGGCCCAGAACGTGCGGCGTTCGCGCGCCGTTCCCTCTCGATACCAATTGAACATCCGTGTCCTCCCAGACGCGAAGCAATGAGCTCTCTTCCCGGCGCGCCGCGCCGGGCAGTCCGTGGTTTTGATTGTTGTTGCCGGCGCCCGCGCGCGGTCGTCCCGCGGGGGGCGCCGGAACGCGGGCGATCTCGCGCCGCCCGCGCCCTTGTTCGCGATCCGGATCTCAGCGCGGCGGCGCCGGGTCCGGCCAGTCGGCGCCGACGAAGCGATAGCCGTCGTCGACGCGGCGCACATAGCCGCAGTGCGGCGCGCCGAAATGCATGGGCAGGAGCAGCGTGCCCCGCTCGGCCGCCTCCGCGAGCACCCGGGCGCGCGTCGCCCGCGCGACCTCGGGCAGCACGCAATAGGCGGTGTTGAGATCGGGCTTCAGGATCTGCAGCGGGGAGTGGAACACATCCGCGCAGAACAGCCCCTCCTCGCCCCCGGACCGGAGGCGGTAGCTCAGCATGCCCGGCGAATGGCCGGGCACCGGCTCGACATCGAGGCAGCCGAGGATCGTGCCCGCGTCGTCGTCGAGGAAATCGACCAGGCCCGCCTCGACGACCGGCGTCACGCTGTCGGCCCAGCTGCCGTCCATCGTCGCGTCCGGCCCCTCGGCGAGCCGCGCCCGCCAGTGCTCGAAATCCTTCCGCGGCATCAGGTAGCGCGCGTTCGGAAAGGCGGGGCGCCAGGCCTCTCCGTCGAAGACCGTGTTCCAGCCGGTATGGTCCGCGTGCAGATGCGTCTGGAGCACGTGGGTCACGCGGTCGAAACCCGCGCCCGCCGCCGTCAGCCATTCCGGGACCAGCGTGTTCAGGCTGTTCATCCGCGCGGGCTTCCGCGTCTTGCGGTTGCCGACGCCGGTGTCGATCACGATGACCTTGTCGCCGATCTCGACGACCCAGAGCTGGATCGTGACGATGAGCCGGTTCATCGCGGGAACGTAGTGGTTCGGCGCCACCAGCGGCGCCAGCCGGTCGAGCTCGGCCTGTTCCAGATCCGGGAACAGGAAGGTCGGATCGTGGGTCGGGCCCGCGTATTCGAGCACGCGGGTGACGCGCGCCTCGCCGATCATCCGGGTCTGGATCACAGCGCCGCCTCCGCCCGCTCCGGAGCCCGCCCGGGGAGCGGAACGCCCTCCGGCGTGATATAGGTCGGCGCCCCGACGAAGCCTTCGCTGAGCGGCGCGTAGTAATAGAAGGTGATCCGGCGGCGCGCGAAGCGCCAGACGCCGCCTTCGCGGCGGAACACGTCGTCGTAGTGGCCCGCCGAGACGTAGCTGACGCCCTGCTTCACCGACAGATACTGCATCGAGATCCGCCCGGTCGCGGTGTCTCCCGCGAGATCGACCGTCGGATTGGAGCAGAAATGCCAGAAGCCTTCGGCGAGCCGGTCCACCGTGCCGCCGAAGAAGGCGAGGATGCCGGCGCGGCCGATCGCGCTCGCCAGCCCGTGGAACTCGCCATCCTCGGTGAAGAGAGCGGCGAGCGCCGGCCAGTCGCGGTCGTCGAGAACGTGACAGTAGCGCGCGCGCAGCTGCGCGATTTGCTGGTGATCCTCGAGCGCCCTGAGGCGCCGCTCGATCGCTTCCATGAAGACCTCCCTTCCGTCGCGCGCCGCTCAGGCGGCGTCGGCCATTGTGAGCTGGGCGCCGGTGCGGTTCCGCAGCTCGGCGAGCGACAGCCCTTCCACCATGTCGATGACCCGAAAGCCATCGGGCGCGATCTCGAGCACCGCGAGATCGGTATAGACCCGCTGCACGCAGGCCGGCGCCGTCAGCGGATAGGCGCAGCGCTCGACCAGGCGCGGCGCGCCGTTCCGCGTCACGTGCTCCATCGCGACCCAGACCCGCCGCGCCCCCACCGCGAGATCCATCGCGCCGCCGACCGCCGGCGCGCTGTCGGTCTCCGATCGGGCCCAGTTCGCGAGATCGCCCGCGCGCGACACCTCATAGGCGCCGAGCACGCAGAGATCGAGATGCCGGCCGCGGATCATCGCGAAACTGTCGGCGTGGTGGAAATAGCTGCCGCCCTCGCGCAGCGTCACATATTGCTTGCCGGCGTTGATCACCCAGGGATCGATATCCGCCGCGGCCGGCGCCGGCCCGATGCCGAGCAGGCCGTTCTCGGCGTGGAACACCACCTCGCGATCCGCCGGCAGGTGATCGGCGACCAGCGTCGGGACGCCGATGCCGAGGTTGACGTACCAGCCGTCCGGAATGTCGCGGGCGAGCCGCGCCGCGATCTCCTCGCGCGTCCGCGGACGCCATGCCTGTTTGCGCTCGTACATGGCGTGTTCCCTCATCCCACCGGATCGCCATAGGCGATATGCACCAGACGATCGACGAAGATTCCGGGCGTCACCACCCGCTCGGGGTCGATCCGCCCGAGCTCGCGCACATGCTGGACCTGCGCGATCGTCAGCCGCGCGGCGGTGGCGCAGACCGGATTGAAGTTCCGGCCGGACGAGCGGTAGGTGAGATTGCCCCAGCGGTCGCCTTCCCACGCCTCGATCAGCGCCACGTCGCCGTGGAGCGCGGTCTCGAGCACGTGCGGCCGCCCGTCGAAGCCGCGGGTCTCGCGGCCCTTGGCGAGCATGGTCCCGGCACCGGTCGGGGTGAAGAAGGCCGGGATGCCGGCGCCCGCGGCGCGCATCCGCTCGGCGAGCGTGCCCTGCGGCACGAGCTCGAGCTCGATCTTGCCCGCGCTGTAGAGCTCCTCGAAGATGGTCGAGCCGGCGATGCGGGGATAGCTGCAGATGAGCTTGCGCACCCGGCCCTCGCGCAGAAGCCGCGCCAGCCCGACCGCGCCATAACCGGCGTTGTTGGCGACGACGGTCAGGTCGCGGGGTCCCGCCTCGACCAGGCCTTCGATGAGATGGTTCGCCTGCCCCACCGCGCCGAACCCGCCGAGCAGCAGCGTCGCGCCATCCGGAACGCCGTCGAGGGCCTCCGCGACCGTCGCGACTCTCTTGTCGATCATCCTTCGCCTCCCAGGCGCCCACCCGTCGTCGGGCAGAAAGCTCATGTTATGTCCATCTAGCGGACTTATGTCCATTTATGTAACCTTGCGAGGGCGCCCGCGTCAAGTGTAGTTAGGGATCCGCGGGCCGGGATTTCTCCGGCGCCGCGAAGCGGGGGCCCGGGCGCCCCGGTCCGGCGCGGAGGTGGCATGAGCATGACTTCGGCGGAGGGTTCGGACCGTCCCGAGCGGCGGGCCGAGCCCGGAACCGATTTCGTCGAGGCCGTGGCGCGCGGGCTCGCGATTCTCGAATGCTTCACCACCGAGACCGCGCAGCGCCAGCAGGGCCGCCTGACGCTCACCGACGCCGCGCGGCTCACCGATCTCAGCCGCGGCACCGCCCGCCGGCTTCTGCTGACCCTGAAGACGCTGCATTACGTCGATTCCGACGGCAAGGTCTTCTGGCTGACCCCCAAGCTCGTCAACGTCTCGCGCGGCTTTCTCATGCCGCTCGGGCTCGGCGAGGAATCGCGGGCGATCCTGCATGCGCTGACCGAGAAGCTGGACGAATCCGCCTCCGTCGGCGTGCTGGACGGCCCCGAGATCATCTATGTCGACCGGGTCGAGGTGCGGCGCATCTATTCTTCGCGGATCGTGACCGGCACGCGCCTGCCCGCCGCGTGCAGTTCGATCGGCCGCGTCCTGCTCGCCTCGCTCACGGATACCGAGCTGAGCAACTGGCTCGACGCCTATCCGCTCCAGCGGCTCACCGCGAAGACGCGGGTCGATCGCGCCGATTTCCTCGCCGAGATCGGCCGCGTCCGGTCGCAGGGATATTCGATCGTCGACGAGGAACTCGAGATCGGCATCCGCTCGATCGCGGTTCCGATCGTCAGCCCGACCGGGCGGATGGCGGCGGCGCTGAACTCCTCGACCGTCTCGGCGCGCCGCACCGTCCAGGACCTCCGGCGCGACTTTCTTCCCGAACTCCTGACCTCGGCCGCCCGGCTCGCCCAGACGATGGGCTGGTAGCGCCATCCCCCGAAGCGGCCGGTTGTCTCGGCACGTCCGAATCATATAATGGACATATGTTCGTATAATGGACATATCGGGAGGGAAGAATGGCCTGGATTGAAATCGGAGGCGGGCTGCTGCGCTATCGTTACCGCGCGGGCCAGGGGCCGTGCCTCGTGCTGCTGCACGAGATGGGCGGCTCGATCGAGAGCTGGGATCTGGTGCTGCCGCGGCTGCCGGCGGACCGGGCCTGCCTCGTTCCGGAGATGCGCGGCATGGGCGTCTCGGAACGGGTGAAGGGCGCGCTCTCCTTCGCCGATCTCGCCCGCGACCTGCGCGACCTGCTCGACGCGCTCGGACTCGACGAACCCGTGGTCCTGTCGGGTTGCGCGGTCGGCGGCGGAGTGGCGCTGCAATTCGCCCTCGACTTCCCCGATCGCGCCGCGGGCGTCGTCCCGCTCGACCCCGCGCTCGATACCCGGCCCGAGGCGGTCACGGCGCTGCTCGGCATCGCGGACAGGATGGAGGCGGAGGGGCCGCGCGGGCTCGAATCCCTGCTGCTCGACCGGACCTACCCCGAGTCCTACCGCGCGCGCGATCCCGAGCATTTCGCGCAGGTGCGCGGCCGCTGGATGGCCAATGATCCGCGCTCCTTCGCGGCCTACCTGCGCATGCTGGCGCATACCGACCTGTTCCCCCGCCTGCCCTCCCTCGCCTGCCCGGTCGTGCTCGGCTCGGGCGTCGACGACGTGCTCCGGCCACCCGCCTATGTCGCGCGCGTGGCCAGCGCCATCCCCGGGGCCCGGATCGTGGAGCTGAAGGCCGCGCATCACGTCCCCGATCAGGCGCCGGAGGCGGTCGCCGATCTCATCGCCGCCATGGCCTGACCGGCCGGGCCGGGAGGCGCGCCGCTCTCGCAGTGCGCCCCCCTCCCCAGGACGGCGCCTCGAGGCCGGATCCGGCCGGAAGCCTTCGGCCGACCAGGACCCGAGCCGTCAGCTGTTGGAGGGAAAGTCCAGCGTCAGGGGCTGGGCGGGCCCGGCCTCGCCGGGCCAGCGCTGCGAGACGGTCTTCATCTTGGTGTAGAAGCGGGCGGCGTCCGGCCCGAACATATGCGCGTCGCCGAATTTCGACCGGCGCAGGCCACCGAAATTGTGATGCCCGACCGGCACCGGCACCGGCACGTTGACGCCGAGCATCCCGGCTTCCACCTCGGCGCAGAAGCGTTGCGCGGCACCGCCCGAGCGGGTGAAGATCACCGCGCCATTGCCGTATTCATGCGCGTTGACCACGCCAATCGCCGCGTCGAGATCCGCCGCGCGCATGATGCCGCGGACCGGCCCGAAGATCTCCTCGCGCCAGAGCCGCATTTCCGGCGTGATCCGGTCGAGAAGCGTCGGCCCGGTGAAGAAGCCGTCCTCGCCGCCCGGGACCCTGAGCCCCCGGCCATCGTGGACCATCTCGCCGCCCTCGGCCAGCGCGCGCTCGATCGCCGCCTCCGCCGCGTCGCGCGCGGCGCGCGTGACCAGCGCGCCGAAATCCATGCCGGGCGCGTCATAGGCGCCGACCTTCAGCCCGCCGATCCGCTCCGCGATCAAGGGGCGCAGCCGGTCGGCGGTGTCATCGCCGACGCAGACCAGCAGCGAGACCGCCATGCAGCGCTGCGAGGCCGAGCCGTAGCCCGCCGCGACGAAGGCGCCGGCCGCCGCGTCCAGATCGGCGTCGGGCAGCACCACCATGTGGTTCTTGCCGCCGGTATAGGCCGCGACCCGCTTGCCATGATGCGTCCCGCGCCGCCAGACGTGCTCGCCCACGCGGGTCGAGCCGACGAAGCTGACCGCCGCGATCCCGGGATGCTCGAGGATCGCGTCGACGGTCTCCGCGTCGCCGTTGACGACGTTCCAGACCCCGTCCGGCAGGCCCGCCTCGGCCCAGAGCTCCGAGAGGCGCGCCGAGGCGCCCGGCACCCGTTCCGAGGGTTTCAGGATCACGGCGTTGCCGGTGGCGATCGCCATGCTGGCCATCATCAGCGGCACCATGACCGGGAAGTTGAACGGCGCGACGCAACCGACCACCCCGACCGGCTGGCGGAAAGAGAAGGTGTCAATCCCGCCCCCGACGTTGCGGGAATATTCCCCCTTGGTGACCTGCGGCGCGTTGGTCGCGAATTCGACCGCCTCGAGGCCGCGCCCGATCTCGCCCATGGCGTCCGAGAGGGTCTTGCCGCTCTCGAGCCCCACCAGGCGGGCGAGACCCTCGGCCTCGCGCAGCACGATCTCGCGCATGCGGAAGATCACCTGGAGACGCCGCGCCTGCGACGCCTCGGCCCAGCTCCGTCCGGCCCGGTCGGCGACCGCGACGGCCTCGTCGACCAGCGCGCGGTCGGCGTAGGGCGCGCGGTAGATCTCGGCTCCGGTCGAGGGGTTGAACACTGGCCCGCTTCGTCCGTTCGCGGCGAAGCGAAAGGCGCCGCCTATGAAGTGGCCCCGGCCATATGCGTCGCGAATATCACCGTCCATCTGACTTTCCTCCCGGTTCAGGACCTCCGGAATGCCGCGGGCGGCGCGCTCGGCCAACCGCCGTGAAATCGACGGCTTTCGTGCAAAAACGCACAGCATGTGCCAGAATGACCCGAAAGGTTCGGAGGAAGGCGCGCGTGGATTGGGAGAACATCAAATATTTTCTTACGCTTGCGCGCAGCGGTACGTTGACCGAGGCGGCCCGCCGGATGAATGTTCAACATTCAACGATCTCTCGGCGGATCGCCAGGATGGAGGTGGAGCACGGCGAGCCGCTGTTCCTGCGCTCGCGGGAGGGGTTCGAGCTCAGCGGCGCGGGCCGCCGGCTCCTCCTCCGCGCCGAAGCCGTCGAACGCGCGGTCCGGGCGCTCGAGCCGCCCGGTCCGGCCGCGACCCTCTCCGGAACGGTGCGCGTCGGCGTCACCGAGGGATACGGCGGCTTCGTGATCCCGCCGGTCCTGCGCGACCTGTCGATCGCCCATCCCGATCTGGAGGTCGAGCTGATCGTCGAGCCGAGGATCATCCGGTTGCCCCGGAACGAGGCCGACATCCTGATAAACATCGACCGGCCCGAGCGCGGGCCCTATCTGATGCAGAAGCTGATGGATTACGATCTCGGGCTCTACGCAGCGCCGCGCTATCTCGCGGAGGCGGGCGTTCCGGCCGGACGGGCCGAGCTGCGCGGGCATCGGTTCGTCAGCTACCTGCCGAACATCGGCCCGGCCAAGGGCGTGCCCGCCATCTCCGTCGTGCCGCAGGCGGCCCAGGCGCGGACGCGGTCCTCGTCGCTCGGCGTCCAGATCGCGCTGGCCCGGGCGGGCGTCGGCATCGCCCTCCTGCCAACCTACGCGGCGGGCGCGGACGACGCGCTCGAACCCGTCCTCCCGGGCGAGGTCACGGTGCGGCGCGGCTACTGGATCTCGGCCCCGACCGAGCTGCGCCAGGTCGCCCGCGTGCGCCGGGTCTGGGACGCGATCGTCGCGGGCGCGCGCGAATGGCGGCCCGCGCGCTGAGACCCGCCCGCTCCGGCGGGGAGCCGCGCTCCTAGAGGGTCAGGGTCACGAGGGCGGGAAAGGCCATCAGCACCGCGATCAGCACGGCCATCGCAAGCACGAACGGCAGCGAGCCGACGAAGATATCGCCCAGGGCGCAGATGTCGCCGACGGTCGATTTCACCACGAAGACGCTGATCCCGAAGGGTGGCGTCAGCAGCCCCATCTCGACGGCGACGATGGTGAGGATCCCGAACCAGATCACCACGTCGGGCCCGATCACCGGCTGGCCGAGGGTGACGATCAGCGGGAGCGCGATCGGGACGGTGATGACGATGATCGACGAGGCGTCGAGGAACATCCCGAGCAGGATGACCACCACGAGGAACAGGATGAGGACGCCCCAGAAGCCGAAGCCCGCCGTCGTGGCGTAGTCGACCATCCGCATCGGCAGCGTCGAGAGGACGAGCGCCTTCGACAGCATGCTCGCGCCGATCACCAGCGCCAGCACCGCGACCGAGATCAGCCCGGTCTCCTGCGACACCATCCAGAGGTTGTCGCGGGTCAGCTTGCGCCGCGCGATGGTGACCAGCATCGCCGCCAGCGCCCCGACCGCGCCGGCCTGGGTCGGGGTGAACCAGCCGAGATAGACGCCGCCGATGATGACCGTCACGAGCACGCCGATCGGCAGCAGCCGCCGGGCCGAGCTGACCAGCGTCTCGGGCTCCAGCCCCGCGACCTCGCCGGGACGGCCGACGAAGCCGGGCCAGAACCGCGCCATGACGAGAATGAGCGCGCAGAAGATCATCGCCAGCAGAAGGCCCGGGACCACGGCGGCGAGGAACAGCTTGCCGACCGAGGCCTCGGCCACGAAGGCGTAGATGATGAGCAGCAGGCTCGGCGGCAGCAGCATCCCGAGGACCGAGGACCCCGCCACCGTGCCGGTGGCGAACCGCGCCGTGTAGCCATGAGCCACCATCTGCGGCACCGCGAGCTTCGAGAAGACCGCGGCCGAGGCGATGGAGATGCCCGTCACCGCCGCGAAGAGCGCGTTCGCCATCACTGTGGCGATGCCGAGGCCGCCGAGGAGCTTGCGCGACCACCAGGCCGCCACCCGATAGGCGTCGCGGCCGATCTCGGAGATATCTGTGAAGAGCCCCATCAGCACGAAGAGCGGCACGACGCCGAAATCGAACTTGTTCACCGTGCCGGTGGCCGCCGTCTTCAGCGCCTTGACGGCGACCGCGGGATTGTCGCGAATGAGCCAGATCCCGATCAGGCCGACGAACATCATCACCGGGGCCACGTGCATGCCCGCCATTAGGAGCACGACCAGCGCCGCGACGACCAGGCCGCCCAGGGCCAGCCGGCCCGGATCCAGCCACAGGATCAGCGCCCAGGCCAGCGCGAAGAGGCCGAGGGTGGCGATCAGCGTCAGGATCTCCTCGCGACCGCGTCGGGCGGCGAGCTCCCGCGCCGCGCAGCGCGCGAACTCGAGCGCCGTCGCGGTGGCGCCGATGGCCGTGAGGAGCTTGAAGGGCCAGCTTGGCATGGTGAGCACGCCGCGGGTGCCGATATACTCGCCGCTCTCGAAGGCCCCCGCGAAATCGCGCGTCAGCTCGAGCGCGAGCAGCGCGAAGATCGCGCCGCCGATCGCGAGGAACACGAGATCCATCATCCCGGCGACGCCCGGGCGCGCCGCCTTGAGCGGCCCGAACAGGAAATCGGCCCGCGTGAGCCGCCCACGCCGCAGCACGGCCGCCAGCTGCAGAAAGATAATGGGGACGATGGAATTCTCGGTGAACTCGATCACACCGTAGAGCGGACGCGAGAACAGCTTCAGCCCCAGCACATCGGCGCAGATCAGCAGCATGATCACGAAGATCCATGCCGTCCCGAGGGCCGCGAGGCCGGCTATGGCGCGCGAGAAGAGCGCGGAGACGAGCGGTTCCGGCGCCGGCGCGGCGGCCGCGGTCGTCAGTGTTTCCTGCATGACGGTTTCCTCCCCCGTCGGCCGGGCGCCGCGGGCGTTTTCAAGAAGGGCGGAAAGAGCGGCGGGACGCGCCGCGCGGGACGTCAGGGCCGCGCGGTCCAGTCGCGCAACGGCCGCGCGCCGCCGTCCCGCATCGCCTGCGTATAGGCCGCGATGAGCTCCGCGCCACGCGGGAACGCGGCCGCCCATTCGCCGGCGAGATCCGGCAGCGCCGCGGCCCATTTCGCGCGCTCCGCCTCGGGAAACTCGGCCAATGTCACGGTCGGATCGGCGCGGTAGGCGTCGATCGAGGCCTGATAGCGTTCCTCGACGATCCGGGCGTTCTCGGCGCTGTATTCCGGGCCAAGCTCGCGCAGGACCTGGCGCACGTCCTCGGGCAGGCCGTCCCAGGTGTCCTTGTTGACGGCGAAGGCGCCGATCATGTTGCTCCCGACGCCGACCAGCGTCACGAAGGGCGCGACCTCGTGCATCCGCAGCGGCGCCGCGCCCGACATGATCGACAGGACGCCGTCGGCCATCCCGGTCTCGATCTGGTTGTAGAACGTGGTCAGCGCGCCATCCACCGGAACCGCGCCGACCGCCGTGATCCAGGGCGCCGAGGTGCCCGGGGCCAGTATCTTGCGCCCCCGCAGATCCTCGACGGAATTGACCGGAAAGGTGGTGAACAGATGGTAGGTATCGGCGCCGGTCGCGCCGAGGAAGACCACGCCGTGCGCCTCCCACGCCTCGCTCAGGAAGGGCAGCTCGGCGTGCAGCCGGTTGAAGGTCTCGATGACGAGACCCGCGTCGTCCGAGGTGAAGGGCGTGTAGTAGGTCACGTTCTGATAGGGAAGCTTGCTCTCCTCCCACAGCGTGCCGACCCAGCCCGCGTCGGTGATGCCCTCGCCCACGGCTTCCAGCGTGTCGCCGAAACCGTAGAGCGAGCCGGCGTAGGCCTCGGTCCAGTCGACCCGGTTCCCGGAGCCCATCGCCGCGAGCCTCTCGTTGGTCTTCGCGACGATCACGCTGCTCAAGGGCGCCACCCAGGGAACGGTGGCGGCGTGGCTGGACGAGATCGTGAGTTCATAGGTCTCCGCTCGCGCGCAGCACGCCGCGAGCGCGGCCACGAGGGCCGCGACGGAAATCGTCTTCATCGTGTTCCTCCCGGGATGGTTCAGGCGTGGCGGATCGGCGTGGGCTGGAAAGCCACCAGCCGCCAGTCCCGCCCATCCCGCGCCCATATCGCCGTGTAGCTGTTGTCGAGCTCGCGGGCTTCGCCTCCGACGATCGCCCGGGCCCGCATCGCGCCGATCACCGTGGCGCTGTCGCCCCGCAGGATGATCCGCTCGATGTCGTGCCCGATCTCGAGATAGTCGAAGAACCCGGCCGAGAGCTTGTCGAGATAGCCGCGCTTGTCGTCACGGTCGCCGAGGGAATGGGTATAGACGAGCTCGTCGTCGAGCATCCGCTCGAGCGCCGCGCGGTCGCCGCGCAGCATCGCGTCGTAGCGCGCCGCCTCGAGCCCGGCGATCGCCTCGACCGACGTCGTCGCGCTCACGCCGGGCATGCCTCCACCTCGACCATCCGGTTGTGATGCTGGACCCAGTCCATCGGCGGCAGATGGCCCCACTGGTTGACCACCTTCCAGTTCGAAAGGTTCTCGCCCGGTTCCGAGACGCGGGTCGGGGCGGTTTCGTCGAGGATGACCTCCATCTCGGCGATGCATTCGATCAGGAACCCGGCGGAGTCGTAGTAATAGAGGAACAGGTTGTCGCCCGCGCCATGCCGGCCCGGCCCCCAGACCAGACGCCGGTTCTCCACGGAGAGATTGTCGCTGAGCCCGCGGAAGTCCTGGAACGAGTTGAATTCCCAGCTGATGTGATGAAGGCCGCTGTCGCCCTTGACGGCCGCGATCGTATGGTGCCGGCCGTCGCCCGCCCGCATCCAGCTGATCTCGTAGCCCGTGGTCCGCTCGCTGAGCAGCAGGCCGCAGGCGGCCGAGAGCTCGCGCGCCCAGGTCTCCGGATCCGAGGCGGTGAAGTTCAGGTGATCGAGGCATCTGGCATGCACCCCGGGACCGTGGAATCGGGTGGGCCGGTCGAGCGGCATGGGGGTGTGCACTTCGAACACATGGCCCTCGGTGGTGGCGAAGGTCACCGAATGCGCGATGCAGGCCAGCGACGGCTTGTCGCCGAGGATCCGCAGCCCGGCCGCGCGCGCGCGGCGGCGGACCTCGCCCACGGCCGCGGCGTCGCAGGCCTCCAGCCCGCAGACCCGGAACAGGTTCTCCGCGCCCGGGTGGATGACGAGTTCCGCGTGGCGCTGGTTGGACGACACCAGGATCGCCCCGTTCTCCTCGCCGACGACGCGGGCGCCGATGATATTCGCGGTATCCTCGGCCAGACGCCGCGGATCGCGCGCCTGGACCGAGGCGTAGCTCAGCCTGTTGACAAGCGGTTTCATGATTTCCTCCCTGTTGTCTCGCCGCGGCTTTTGTTTGCGCGCTGATCTATTCGGCCGCGGCCGGCAAGGGGACCCGCGGCTCGTCCCGAACCGGATTGACGAGCGTGCCGATCCCCTCGATCGTCACTTCGACGACGTCGCCGTCCTTCATGTAGAGCGGCGGCTTGCGCGCGAAGCCCACGCCCGCCGGGGTTCCCGTCGCGATCATGTCGCCGGGCTCGAGGGTCGTGAAGGCGCTGGCCTTGGCGACGAGTTCGGCGACCGGGAAGATCATCAGGCTCGTGTCGACCGACTGCACGATCTCGCCGTTCAGGCGCACCTCCATCCGCAAGCCGGCTCCGCCCGGCGGCAGTTCGTCGGCCGTGACGAAATCGGGTCCGCAAGCCCCCGTCGCGTCGAAGTTCTTGCCCGGCGTCCATTGCGCGCCGAGGAACTGGTAGTTGCGGATCGAGGCGTCGTTAAAGACCGAATAGCCCGCGACGAAGGACAAAGCCTCCTCCGCGCTCACATGGCGCGCCGGCCGGCCGATCACGACCAGAAGCTCGCCCTCGAAATCCAGCTCGTCGCTGACGAAGGGACGCAGGATCGGCTGCCCGGCGCCCAGCAGGCTGGAGGCGAAGCGCGGAAAGAAGGCGGGATAGGTCGGGAGATCCTTGTAAGGGCTTTCCTTGGCATGATCGACGTAGTTCAGCCCGACGCAGATGACCTTGCCCGGCTTCGAGATCGGCGGAGCCGGGTCGACCGTATCGATATCCATCTCCGGCGCGCCATCGGCGACGGACCGGTCCGAAGCCCGACCGGCGGCGATGAGCGCGGCGAGATCGACCGCGCCCAGGTCGCGCCAGACCGCGCCGTCATGGACGGCGAGGCCCGCGGCGCCGTTGCGTAAATAAGATCTGTAACGCATGGAAATCCCTTCATGTTCTTCCCGCGATCCGGGCGGCCGCGCCCTCCCGGCGGCCGGGTGAGGGAGTCGATCGGGCGCCGGGTCGGCTCGGGCTCACTATGCGGACGATTCTCCCGTCGCGCAAGTTTTTTCCAAAATGTACATATTTTCCAAATTTATTATGATTGCGGAAACTTGTCGAGGTCGGGGAAGAACGCTAGCTTGGCCCCTGAAAGCGGGCGCGGTGCCGGGTCACGAGGGAATGCAGCAAGACGTTCAAGCCGAGGCGGATAGCGGAAAGACCCGGACGGCCGAGATCCTCGGCGTTCTCCGGGACGATATCCTCGCGGCCCGGCTGGTCCCGGGCGAGAAGTTGCGGTTCGACGAACTGCGCGAGACCTACGAGATCGGCATCTCTCCGTTGCGCGAGGCCCTGATGCATCTCGCCTCCGAGGGGCTCGTCACCACCGAGCAGCGCAAGGGTTACCGCGTCGCGCCGGTCTCGGGCGCGGATCTGCGCGAGATCGCCTTTCTGCGCGGCGAATTCGATTCGCTGGCGATCCGCCTCTCGATCGCCAATGGGGACGAGCTGTGGGAGGGGCGGATCCTCGCCGCCTTTCATGCGATGCGGCGGCGCGGGAAGATCGGTCCCGATGGCACCGTCGACCGGGAATGGGAACGCTACCACATCGGATTCCACGCGGAGCTGGTCTCCGAATGCCGCCTGCCGAAGCTGTTGTCGTTCCGGGCCATTCTCGACCTGCAGGCGCAACGCTACCGACGCATCGCGGCGTTTCACTACCTCAAGGCGCCGCGCGACGATGTCGCCGAGCATCTGGCGCTGCGCGACGCTGTTCTCGCGCGCGACGCCGATCTGGCGGCCAGGCTGATCCGCGAGCATTACTCGCGAACGGTGGAAATCATCCTCGCTGGACAGGCCGAGGACTGATCCCGGCGCCGATCGGTGAGCGTCGTTTCCGCGGACGGTGCCGCCACACGGCGTTCCGCCCGCGATCCTTTCAGGCGACCCGGTGGGTCGCGGGGTTCCTTTCGAACAGGCTGTTAATCATAACCCGGCCCGGCCGGAGATTCCCTGATTCAAGAGATTCCAGATTCAGGGCGGAAAAACCCGGGGATTCCAGCGCTGTATGGCGTGACTCCTGACCCGGCGGGGGAGGTTGCCTGTCCTCACGGGGGCGGAATCCTGACCGCGTGGGGGATCGAACCTGTCCGATCGGGGGCCGACCCTTGCCTGACCTTCATTGACGGATGAGGTCAGGATAAGCATGATGGCGCGGAATCGCGGGATAGGGCGGGTGATCGAGGACGAGTCGAGCGTGGACGAGGTGGGACGCGCGATGCGCGTCGCCGAGGCCGTCGCCCGGAAGGCGGGCGAGGAATTCGTCAAGCCGGGCGGCCTCGTCGAGGTGCGTTTCGTCAAGGGGCAGTCGCTGAGCCTCACCGCTTCCCGGCTGCTCGCCCTCATGATCCTGACCGCCGGGGGCGACGCCTGGCGCGACATCACCCACCGGATGCGCAAGGCGGATATCCGGCGGGGCCACAAGGGCAACGAGCGCATCGGCGACATGCTCGAGGAACTGCACCGCACCCTCTTCGCGCAGGATGATCTCTCCTGGCGGGGAAAGCGGGCGACGAAGCGGTTCAGCCTGATCCAGACCTCCTGGGAGGAGGTCGAGGAGAACGGCCGCGAGACCGGCTGGCTCGAGTGGCAGTTCACCCCCGATGCCCGGCGGCTGATCCAGGAGTCGGAGACCTACGCGGTGATGAACCGGCAGGCGGTGCTCGGATTTCGCTCGGCCTATGCGCTGAAGCTCTACGAGGAAGGCGCGCTGCGGCTGCATCGGCGGCAACCGGTCTGGAAGGTCGACCTCATCGGCCTGCGCGCGGCGCTCGGGATCGCGCCGGAGAAATACGGCGATTTCGCCCAGCTCCGGCGCAAGGTCCTGACCGTGGCTCGCGATGAGATCGGGCAGCTCGCGCATTTCACCTGCGACTGGAAGGAATTCAAGCGCGGGCGCGCGGTGACCGAGCTCGAGTTCCGCTTCACGCCGAAGGACGCTCCGGCGCAGCTCGCGACCACCGGGGAGATCGCCCGGCACAGCGCGGGACGAAAGGAGCGGCGGCGGGGGAGCGTCGAGCGCGTCGTGGCCCCCTCCCCTGCCCCGGTCGTGGCGCCGGCGGTCGCCGCCGAGCCCCAGGGCGCCGAGGCGGCGTGGGAGCGTTTTCCGGCGGGCCGGCTGCATTTCGGCGAGACCGAGACGGCGGCGCGCCGCATCGGGCAGGCCCACGGCGGCGGCTGGGACGTCGATCTCATCGCGGATGCCTACCGGGACCACATGGGTGAGCGGCTGGAGCGGCTGAGCGGCGCGAAGCTCGAGAAATCCTGGCGCGGATTCTGCGAGGCCTTCTTCGCCCGGCGCGGCCGTCCCTGAGCGAATTGCAGCCCTGCAATTCGCTCAGGGACGGCCGGTGCGAGCCGGACCACCCCCCCTGCCCTGCCCTGCCCTGCCCGCGCCGTGAGCCCGTCGAGCCGGGGTTGGTAAAGGCACCGCGTCCCCGCGTTCCGGACCCCTCCCTCCCGCGCTCCCTGGTCCCTGCCCCGCGGTGGGTTCCATCGGCGGGAGACACGGTCGCCGATCACCTCGGCGCTCCGACCGCCAGCCGCGCGGATGTACGGCGCGAATGGGAGAGTCGCCGCCTCGGCTCTTGCGACGGCGCCCCCGATCGGTCAGGTTTGGCCGGCAGCCCAGCCGAATCCGCGATTCTCGCTTGCCCGCTTTTCGAATTCGGGCATTGTCGGCGGCGATATTCGCAAGTCCGCCACGTCCGTCCCGCATTTTGAAAAGGAGAGCCCATGGCTTCCTCGATCGACGCAGTCCGCCTGAGCGAGCGTCTCGACGTCGCGGCGCTTGCTGACCGGTCGTCCGCCGTTCTGGAGAAGCTTCGCTCCTCCGCCCGCAGCGCGCGCTCGGAGGAGCGGCGCGAGCCCACCTTCCCGATCGGCAAGGCGGCGGACCTGGTCGGGCGGACCACGGCGGCGATCCGCGAGGCCGAGAGCGACGGCCGCCTCGCCAGCCCTCCGCGCGGCGAGAACAACCGCCGCGTCGGCTATACGCTCGCGCAGCTCAACGACATGCGCGGCACCTTCGGCACGCGGCCCTGGCGCGCGCCCGGCGATCCCTGCGCCGTGGTCGCGGTGCAGAATTTCAAGGGCGGGGTCGGAAAGTCGACGGTCTCGGTGCATCTGGCGCAGTATCTCGCCATCCGGGGCTACCGGGTGCTGCTGGTCGATTGCGACAGCCAGGCCTCGGCGACGACGCTGTTCGGCTATGTGCCGGATCTCGACCTCGGCGAGGACGACACGCTCTATCCCTATCTTCGGGAGGGCGAGCGGCGGTCGCTCGACTATGCGATCCGCAAGACGCATTTCGACGGGCTCGATCTCATCCCGGCGAACCTGCGGCTGTTCCAGTCCGAATACGAGCTCGCGGCGCGGATGGCGCGCGGGCAGGGCGCGTTGCTCGGCCGGCTGGCGGAGGGGATCGCCTCGGTGGCGGATCTCTACGACGTGGTGGTGATCGACCCGCCGCCCGCGCTGGGGGCGATCTCGCTGTCCGTGCTGCGCGCGGCGAACGCGCTCGTCGTACCGGTCCCGCCGACGGTGATGGACTTCTCATCGACGGCGGCCTTCCTCGCGATGCTCGACGAGACGATCCAGAGCCTCGCCGACCACGAGCTGGCGCCAGAACTGGCCTTCGTGCGCTTCGTCGCGACCAAGGTCGACGAGAACAAGTCGATGCAGCGCGGCCTGCTCGACCTGATGCGGCAGATCTACGGCAATGCGATGATCCGCACGCCGCTCAAGGATTCGGCCGAGATCGACAATGCGACGGCGCGGCTGATGACGGTCTACGAGCTCGACGGCCCGATCACGAGCAAGCAGGTGCGCGACCGCTGCCTGACCTACCTCGACGGGGTCTGCGGCGAGATCGAGCTCAACATCCGCCAGACCTGGCCGAGCCATCTCGGCAGGCTGCGGAAGGAGGGCCACGCGTGAGCGATTGCAGGGCTGCAATTCGGCCAGGGGAGGGGGGACAATGAGCTCGAAGAACAAGAGCTTCGTGGACGGGCTCACGGCCGCCGTGGAGCCTGTGGAGCGCGGGCCCAGGCTTGGCCTCGGCGTGCTCGGGGGGCGCAACAACCGGCTGGCGGAGCTCGCCTCCGGGGCGGTGGTGAACAGCCCGCAGGAGTTGGTCGACCCGGCGCGCTGCCGGATCTGGGAGCGCCACAACCGCGACTACGCGGCGCTGTCCCGCGACCGCTGCGAGGACCTGATCGAGAGCATCCTCGCGCAGGGGCGGCAGGAGGTTCCCGCGATCGTTCGGCGCGTCGCGAACGACCCCGAGCATGACTTCGAGGTCATCTGCGGCGCGCGGCGCCACTGGAGCGTCGCCTGGCTGCGGGCGAACAACCATCCCGAGATCCGCTATCTCGTCGAGATTCGCGACCTGACCGACGAGCAGGCCTTCCGCGTCTCCGATCTCGAGAACCGCGCCCGCGCGGACCTGAGCGACGTCGAGCGCGCGCGAGACTATCTGCGCGCGCTCGGCCTCTATTACGGCGGCCGGCAGAAGGACATGGCGCGCCGGCTCAACCAGTCCGAGGCCTGGCTGAGCCGGTACCTCGACCTCGCCCGCCTGCCCGAGGAACTGGTCGGCGCCTTCGCCGATCCGTTCGAGCTCAGGATCTCGCATATCGGCGCGCTGAAGCCGCTGCTGAAGCCCGAGCAGACCCGCGCCGCCGTGCTGGAGGCGGCGCTGGGACTGCGGTGGGCGCGCGAGGAGGGCAGGGGGGACGTGCCGCTCGCGCCGCCGGACGTCATCCGCGCGCTCACCGCCGCCGCGCAAGGGCCGCGGGCGGGGAAGGGCGCCCCCAAGAAGTCAGGAATGGATGCGAAAATCGTGCGAAATCAAGCCGGCGTGCCCTTGCTGCGGCTTGAGGCGAAGGATCGGAAGGGCATTACGCTGACGCTGCTTCCCAGGGAGGGCGGAGAGCGCGGAGACGTCGAGGCCGCGCTGGCGCGTCTGCTCGACGAGAACTGGCCGAAGTGAGCGCGAGCGGGGCCCCGCGCCACCATCGTGGAGAGTCTACGGGGCGGCGTCATTATCGGACAATTCGCGATCGCACGCCTCGCGGCGGTTAGGAGTACGCGCGACCCGACAAAGCGCCGGGCGCGATCCGGTTGCCTCGGCGTCTCGAGAGGCTTCAGGACCATCGGCGCAATCGGCGCGCCGCCCGGAATCTCCCCGGTCCTGGACCGCCGTCGTTCGCTTCGCCGCGAGGGCCCGGCGCCCTTCCGAGCCTCGAATGCCACGAAACATGGGCGCGCCTCTTGCCTCCGGCGCGCGTTCGGTATACTTCGGCATACATTGAGAGAGCTCGCCGCCGCTCGCAGAGGTGCTTGCGGCCGGGGGTTCTAGCTTATTTAGTATCCAGCGCCGCACCGTAGGGATCGCCATGAGCCTGTACACAGACTACCTAGCCGAAATCGAATCGCGAAAGAGCCAAGGTCTGCATCCCAAGCCCATCGATGATGGCGCGCTGGTGGCGGAACTCATCGCGCAGATCGAAGATGCAGGAAGCGAGCACCGCGCGGATTCGCTCCAGTTCTTCATCTACAACACGCTGCCCGGCACGACGAGCGCGGCGGGAGTCAAGGCGCGGTTCCTGAAGAAGATCATCCTCGGCGAGACCATCGTCCCGGAAATCACGCCGGCCTTCGCCTTCGAGCTGCTGTCGCACATGAAGGGCGGCCCTTCCGTCGAGGTCCTGCTCGACCTGGCACTCGGCGCGGACGCGGATATCGCCCGGCAGGCCGGCGAGGTGCTCAAGACGCAGGTCTTCCTCTACGACGCGGACATGGCCCGGCTGGGCGACGCCTTCAAGGCGGGCAACGCCGTCGCGAAGGACATCCTCGAGAGCTATGCGAAGGCCGAGTTCTTCACCAAGCTTCCGGAGGTCGAGGACGAGATCGGGGTGGTGACCTATATCGCCGCCGAAGGCGATATCTCGACCGACCTGCTGTCGCCGGGCAACCAGGCGCATTCGCGCTCGGACCGGGAACTGCACGGCCTGTGCATGATCAGCCCCGAGGCCCAGAAGGAGATCGTCGCGCTCCAGGCCCAGCATCCCGACAAGCGGGTGATGCTGATCGCCGAGAAGGGTACGATGGGCGTCGGCTCGTCGCGGATGTCGGGCGTGAACAACGTGGCGCTCTGGACCGGCAAGAAGGCCAGCCCCTATGTGCCCTTCGTCAACATCGCGCCGGTCGTCGCCGGCACCAACGGCATCTCGCCGATCTTCGCGACCACGGTCGACGTGACCGGCGGCATCGGCATCAACCTCAAGAACTGGGTCAGGAAGACCGGCGAGGACGGCAAGCCGATCCTCAACAACGACGGCAATCCGATCCTCGAGCAGAAATACTCGGTCGAGACCGGGACGGTGCTGAAAATCGACGTCGCCGGCAAGAAGCTCCGCGACGCGGCCGGCGCGGAGCTGGTCGACGTGGCCGCGGCCTTCACGCCGCAGAAGATGGAGTTCATGAAGGCGGGCTCCTCCTATGCCATCGTCTTCGGCAAGAAGCTCCAGACCTTCGCCGCCAAGACCCTCGGCGTCGAGCCGACCCCGGTCTTCGCGCCGAACAAGGAGATCACCGTCGAGGGCCAGGGCCTGACCGCGGTCGAGAAGATCTTCAACCGCAACGCGGTCGGCGTGACCCCGGGCAAGGTGCTGCACGCGGGCTCGGATGTCCGGGTGATCGTCAACATCGTCGGCTCGCAGGACACCACCGGTCTCATGACGGCGCAGGAGCTGGAGGCGATGGCGGCCACCGTCATCTCGCCGCTGGTCGACGGCGCCTACCAGTCTGGCTGCCACACGGCTTCCGTCTGGGACAAGAAGGCCCAGGCGAACATCCCGAAGCTCATGTCCTTCATGAACAACTTCGGTGTCATCACCGCCCGCGACCCGAAGGGCGTCTATCACTCGATGACGGACGTGATCCACAAGGTCCTGAACGACATCACCATCGATGACTGGGCGATCATCATCGGCGGCGACAGCCATACCCGCATGTCCAAGGGCGTGGCCTTCGGCGCCGATTCCGGCACCGTGGCGCTGGCGCTCGCGACCGGCGAGGCGACCATGCCGATCCCGCAGTCGGTCAAGGTGACCTTCAAGGGCAAGATGAAGCCCTGGATGGACTTCCGCGACGTGGTGCACGCCACCCAGCGCCAGATGCTGGAGCAGCACGGTGACAACGTCTTCCAGGGCCGGATCATCGAAGTGCATATCGGCACCCTGCTCGCCGACCAGGCCTTCACCTTCACCGACTGGACGGCCGAGATGAAGGCCAAGGCCTCGATCTGCATCAGCCAGGACGAGACCCTGATCGAGAGCCTGGAGATCGCGAAGAGCCGCATCCAGATCATGATCGACAAGGGCATGGACAACGCCGCCGGCGTGCTCCGGGGCCTGATCGCCAAGGCCGACAAGCGCATCGCGGAAATCCGCTCCGGCGAGAAGCCCGCGCTGAGGCCCGACGACAACGCGAAATACTTCGCCGAGGTCGTCGTCGATCTCGACGTGATCGACGAGCCGATGATCGCCGACCCCGACGTGAACAACGCCGACGTGTCGCGGCGCTACACCCACGACACGATCCGGCCGGTGTCCTACTATCGCGGCGAGAAGAAGGTCGACCTCGGCTTCGTCGGCTCCTGCATGGTGCACAAGGGCGACATGAAGATCGTCGCCCAGATGCTGAAGAACCTCGAGAAGGCGACGGGCAAGGTTGAGTTCAAGGCGCCGCTGGTCGTCGCGGCCCCGACCTACAACATCATCGACGAGCTCAAGGCCGAGGGGGATTGGGAGATCCTGCAGAAATACTCGGGCTTCGAGTTCGACGATCTCTTCCCGAAGAACACCGCCCGCACGGAATACGAGAACATCCTCTATCTCGAGCGGCCGGGCTGCAACCTCTGCATGGGCAACCAGGAGAAGGCCGAGAAGGGCGACACGGTTCTCGCGACCTCCACGCGTCTCTTCCAGGGCCGCGTCGTCGAGGACACCACCGAGAAGAAGGGCGAATCGCTGCTCGCCTCGACCCCGGTGGTCGTCCTCTCCGCGATCCTCGGCCGGACGCCGAGCGCCGAGGAATACAAGGCCGCCGTGGAAGGGATCGACCTGACCAAGTTCGCCCCGCCGGCCGAGCGGCCGGGCATGGCGCGGTCGGTCCATTTCTGAGCGACGGTCCCGCGTGGCGCGGGACCGCCGGCGATCGGAAGATCAGATCCTCGCGCCGGGGCGGACATCCATATGTCCGCCCCGGCGTTCTTCCAACCGCCGGTTCCGGCGCCGAACCCGCGCGGCGGCGACATTCAGCGCGGGGCCCGGCACGCGCCTTGCCGCCATCGCCGGGATCGGGTAGCGCACGCGCTTTCCAATCACGAGCGACCGCCATGCGTCCGGACATTCTCGCCATCGACTTCGGCACCTCGAACTCGGCCGCCGCCATCCTCGAGAACGGCGCGCCGCGTCGCCTCCCGATCCAGTCGGGGTCGGACACGCTGCCGACGGCGGTGTTCTTCCCCGGCGAAGGGGGACCGATGCTGATCGGCGACGCGGCGGGCGACGCGCTGATCGCGGGGGAGCCCGGGCGGTACATGCGCGCGCTGAAAAGCGTGCTCGGCGGGCCGCTCCTGCGCGAGACGCGGATGATCGGCGGCGCGCGGCGCACGCTCGCCGATGTGATCACCGTCTTCCTGCGCGCGCTGCGCGAGCGGGCCGAGGCGGCAACGGGCGCGCGGTACCGGCGCGCGCTCTCCGGGCGGCCGGTGCATTTCCACACCGCCGATCCGGAGCGCGACGCGCGAGCCGAGGCGGATCTGCGCGCGTGCTACCTCGCGGCGGGATTCGACGAGGTGGCGTTCCTCGCCGAGCCCGAGGCCGCCGCGCTCGCCTGCCGGGCGCTGGGGGCGGAGGGCGGCGCCGGGCTCGTGGTCGACATCGGCGGCGGCACCTCGGATTTCACCGCCTTCGTCGTCGAGGGGGGCGCGGTGCGGGTGCTCGCGAGCCACGGCATCCGGCTCGGCGGCACGGATTTCGACCAGGCGGTCTCGATGACCCATGCGATGCCGCTCCTCGGCCTCGGCGGCGAGCTTCGCCGCGAGATGGGGCCCGGTCTGCTGCCGGTGCCGAAGGGGATCTACGCCGATCTCGCGACCTGGGCGAAGATCCCCTTCCTCTACACACCCGCCACGCGCCGGGAGGCGGCGCTGATGGCGCGGCTCGCGGTCGAGCCGGCGCGGCTGGAGCGGCTGGCGCGGGTGCTCGACGACGAGCTCGGCCACGAGCTGGCCTTCGCGGTCGAACGCGGCAAGATCGCCGCGAACGAGAACCTGCCCGCCGCGCGGATCGCGATGGAATTCATCGAGCCCGGCCTCGCGGCGCCGATCTCGCCGGATTCGCTCGCGCTCGAGATGGGGGGTTTCGGCGCGGACCTGCGCCGGGCGGCGGAGGACACGCTCGCCCTCGCGGGCCTACGCGCCGAGGACATCGGGAGCGTGATCCTCGTCGGGGGATCGAGCCTGATGCGGCTCGTGACCGACATGGCGGTCGATCTCTTTCCCGGGGCGGCGCTCCGGCGCTCGGAGGCGTTCACCGCGGTGGTCGACGGCCTCGCGCTCGCGACGGGCGAGGGACGGCGGGCAGGCGTGGCGGCCGTGGCCTGATCAGGCCCGGAAGCGCCGCCGGAACGCGTTCGGAGTCAGCCCGACGATCCGGGTGAACACCTTCCGGAACGCGCTCGGGTCGGCGTAGCCGACCTCGCAGGCGATCCGGTCGACCGGCAGCGTGCTGAACTGCAGCCGCTCCTGCGCCCGGGAGATCCTGAGGCGCTGGCAGTATTCGGTCGAGGTGAGGCCGGTCGCCTTCTGGAAGCGGCGCAGGAAGGTGCGCTCCTCGAGGCCCGCCTTCGCCGCGAGCACCGGCAGGCTGGTGTCCGGGTCCTCGGCCGCCTGAAGCCAGCGCTGCGCCTTCAGCACCGCCGCGTCGCCATGGGTCAGCCTCGGCGAGAAGACGCTGTAGTAGCGCTGCTCGCGCCCGGGCGGGTCGACCAGGAAATGGCGCGCTGTCTCCATCATGATCGTCGGCCCGAAGAACCGGTCGATCAGCTTCAGGCCGAGGTCGGTCCAGGCCATGACGCCGCCCGCGGTGATCACGTCGCCATCGTCGATGAGCAGCCGGTCGGTCTCGATCCGCGCCACGTCCGGGCACCGCGCCCGCAGCAGGTCGCCGTATTCCCAATGGGTGGTGACGGTCCGCCCGGCGAGCACGCCGGAAGCCGCGAGCAGGAGCGCCCCGGCGCAGACCGAGGACAGGACGACCCCGCGCCGATGCTGCTCCCGCAGCCAGTCGGCGTAGCGCGCGGCGGTCTCGGGCGAGATCGGATCGCCGAGCGCGGGCGGCAGGATGAGGACGCTCGGCGCGTCGCCTTTGTCCGGGCCGGTGTCGAAGATCCGCGTCGGCCTTTCCGGCTCGCCCGCCAGGTCCCAGTGGCTGACGCGCAGGATCGGCCCCGCGTCCCCGGCGCGCTTCGCCCGCGCGAAGCGCGCCGCCACGTCGAAGAGATCCGTCAGGCCCAGCACCGCCGCCATCTGCGCGCCGGGGTATCGGATGATGCCGATCTCGGGGAGGTCCGTCTGCATTATGTCGGTCTCGCCCCCGTTTCTGTCGGCCGCGCCACTTCTTGTCGAGGTTCCGGCGCGGCATATCCAGACCTATCAACCCGTCCCGGACAGGAGAAGGACGTCATGAGCAAGCGCGCGGTGGTGGTCGTCGATCTGCAGAACGACTATTGGCCCTCGGGGAGGTGGCCGCTCGAGGGGATCGAGCAAGCCTCGGCGAACGCGGCCCGGGTGATCGACGCGGCCCGCGCGGCCGGCGATCTGGTCGTCCATGTCCGGCACGAATTCGCGGACGCCGGCGCCCCGTTCTTCGCCCCGGGCTCGGAGGGCGCCGAGATCAACGCCGCGGTCCGGCCGATCGCGGACGAGACGGTCATCCTGAAGCATCATCCGAATTCCTTCCGGGAAACCGATCTCGAGCGCACGCTGGACGCCAACGGGGTCGAGGAGGTCGTCGTCGTGGGCGCGATGAGCCACATGTGCATCGCCGCCACCGGGCGCGCCGCCTCGGAGCTCGGCTACAAGACCGTCGTCGTGCAGGACGCCTGCGCGACGCGCGCCGACGCCTTCGGCGGGGTCGATGTGCCCGCCGCCCAGGTGCACGCGGCGAACATGTCGGCGCTGGCCTTCGCCTATGCCGAGGTGGTCGACACCGGCGACTTCCTCGCGCGCTGAGCCGGTCGCGCCCGGTTCAGGCGGCGGGCTCCGCGAGCGGAACCGGGGCCGCGAGCTCGATCGCGAGCTCGCGCGTCACCGACAGGACGAAGAGCAGGATCCGCTCCTGTTCCGCAAGGAAGGCGGGGGCGTCGGTCCCGGGCACCCGCGCCTGGATCCGGAGCTCGATCCGGCCCGGGATCATGCCGGTGACGAAGACGCGCGGCCAGCCCTCCGCGCGCTCGATCCGCGGGTTCTCGTCGAGCTCGGCCCGGATCCGCCGTAGCAGTTCCCGGACCAGCTCCGGCGGGGTCGAATCGCGGATCGCGATGGTCTGGTCGAGCAGCCAGGATTCGCGCATCGTGTAGTTGACGATATGGGACCGGGCGAGATCGGCGTTCGGCACCGTGTAGAGCGTGCCGTCCTGCGCCCGCAGCCGGCTCGACCGCGGCCCGATCCGCTCCACGGACGCGGCTTGGCCGTCGAACAGGATGTGATCGCCGATCCGGAACGGCCGGTCCGCGAACAGGGTCACGCCCGCGAGCAGGTTCTCGAGCGTCGATTGCGAGGCGAGCGCGACGGCGATGCCGCCGAAGCCAAGGCCCGCGATCAGGCCCATCGCCGGGATTCCGATCGCGTCGGCGCCGAGCACGAGCACCGTGCCGGCGGCGAGAAGGCCGACGATGCGGGCCATCAGCCGCAACAGATGGGTGTCGGCGCCGGCGGAGGCGCGCGGCGACCGCGCGATCGCCTCCGCCAGAAGATGGATCAGCAGCCAGACGAGCCAGGCCCCGCTCGCGTAGCGCACCAGGGTCGAGAACATGAGCTCGCCCGCCGCGAAGCTCCCGGTCGGGTTGATCTGCGACGCGATGAACCAGTCGCTGACCTGGAGCAGCGCGAGGATGCCGACCGGCGCCGCCGCGTGCCACAGGATGCGCCGCGGACCCGGCAGCTCCCGGGCCCGGTGGTGGGTCAGCAGGGTCCAGCACAGCGCCACGATCGCGAAGACGCCCATGATGAGCGCGTTCGCGAGGATCTTCCACGCCGGTGTCCCGAAGCGGCTCTGCTTCAGCGCGGCGGGGATCGCGGCAACGAATTCCTCCGAGATCAGCGGGCCGGTCGCGTTGATCTGGTCCTCGTGGTAGTTCGGATACGTCCCGGACCCCGGCGGCGTCGCCTGGATCAGGTCCTCGTATTGGCGCGGAAGGGTCGCGAGGCTCTCGGCCGTGAAGAGATAGTTTCCGCCGTGAAGGCCGTCGTCGATATAGGCGATCTGGATCTCCGTGCCTGGGATCGTCCAGGTCAGAGGCGGCGCGGCCTCGCCGGATGGCCCCATGTCGTGGCCGGCGAGGGGCGGGCCCGGGATCTCGGCCGGGTCGATCGGCGGCAGACGCGCCAGTATGTCACGCAGATACCCGATCGCCGCGTTGCCCGTCTTGACGCGCGTCGAGTCGGGCAGGTCGTCGAGATCCATCAGCCGCCGCGCCTGCGCGAGCTCGCGCCGCATCAGTCGGACCTTGTCGACGGTCTTGTCGGCGACGTAGTCCCCGTAGAGCCGCTCGATCTCGTCGGTCGCCGCGAGAAAGGACAGGAACGTATCCCGCGGGCTCGATCGGTTGATCGGCGTGATCGCGAAGCCCGCGGTATCCGCGCCGACCTGGACCGGGCCGGCCAGGAACAGCAGGAGCAGGAGCAGCAGCGGACGGAGTTGCACGAACGATTCCTTGCCAAGCGGGGCGCGTCGGCGGGAGCGGGTCCCTCGGCCCTTTGTGTCCGCCAAAGCGGGCCTTGTCGATCCGCTAGCGCGTCCGGATTTCACCCCATGGTTGCCTTTGCCCGCCCGCTTCGGCACGCCGGAGGCGGGCCGCCGGCGAAGATCTCGCCGGTGATCTCCAGAGGGTCGCCTTTTGGCGGTGTCCGGCGCGTCATGGCGGTTGACATCAATTGAAAACGCGTGAAATTGTCGTCACGACTTGGCAACGCGTCTCCTATCGAAGGATAGAGGCGTGGATATCCGTTAATTGGAGCTCCGACGATGTGTACTTCGCTGATCTATCGTGATACAGCGGATAAGGTGTATTTTGGCCGGACTCTGGAGCTGACGACGGATCTGCCCTACGGGATCGTCTACGTGCCGCCGGGCGCGGCCTTTTCCTCCGAGCTCGCCGACCATCCCGCGGCCAAGTACGCCGGAAAGTACGGCTTCATCGCCGTGGCGATGCCTGCTCGCATTCCGACCGCCGCCGCGCCGCTCGGCTTCGCCGACTTCAAGGCGCTCGAAGGGATGAACGACCAGGGCCTGACCTTCAGCCTCCTGTCCTATCCGGCCGCGGCGGGCACCGAGGCGAAGGTCGCCACCACCCAGGCGGTGCTCTCCGCCTCCGATCTCGGCTCCTGGGCGCTCAGCCAGTTCGCCACCGTCGCCGAGGTGAAGGAGGGGCTCGCCGCGCAGCCGGTGATGCTCGAGGCGCTGGCGCTGCTCGGCGGCGTGGTGTCGCCGTTCCATTACGTGGTCCACGACGCCGCCGGCGCCGCCTTCGTGATCGAATTCGACCACGGCGAGATGACGACCTACGACAATCCCGTGGGCGTCATGACGAACGGTCCCCAGTTCAGCTGGCACCTGACGAATCTCGGCAACTACACCCATCTCGGCAACGTCGACAAATCGAGCGGGACGTTCGGCGACTTCAAGGTCGCCCAGCCCGATTCCGGTATCGCGACGGCCGGCCTGCCGGCGTCGAACACCTCGGTCGGCCGCTTCGTGCGCGCCGCCTTCTACGCGCATTTCACCGAGAAGGCGGACAGCCCCGATCTCGCCGTTCAGACGCTCGCGCATATCATGAACAACTTCGACCGGCCGCGCGGCGTGTCGATCGACTATCCGAGCGGCGGTGGCGGGCATCTCGAGGTCGCGGGCCTCCAGTCGGATTCGAAGACCGCCTACGCGACCGAGTTCACCTGCTGGACCAACCTGTCGGATCTCGACCGCAAGCAGTTCTTCCTGCGCACCTATAGCGGACTGAACTTCACCCGGTTCGACCTGGCGGCGCTGGCCGGGACCGACGGTCCGCGGCTGCTGCCGATCCAGAAGATCGACGCGATCGGCGGCGACGCGACCGACGCGCTCAGGCAGGCGAAGGCGGCCTAAGCGCGCCGGCTTTCCGGATCCTCGAGCGATGCGCGGGCCTTCGGGCCCGAATGTGTGTCGGCGCCCCCGGAGGCGCCCGATGAGAAGGAGATAGAGGTGAGCGAGGATATTCCCGGCGGTCGCGACGATCTCGAGGACGAGATCTATGGCGCCCGTGATCTTGCCCTGGCGCTGCCGAAGGCGATCTTCCCGCAGGTCGAACGCGACCCGCGGCGGGTCTACGCCGAGGTCAAGGACGAGCTCATGCTCGACGGCAACTCGCGCCAGAACCTGGCCACCTTCTGCCAGACCTGGGAGGAGCCGGAGATCCATCAGCTGATGGATGACTGCATCGACAAGAACATGATCGACAAGGACGAGTATCCGCAGACCGCCGAGATCGAGGCGCGCTGCGTGCGGATGCTCGCGAACCTCTGGAACGCGCCCGAGGGCGTGGCCACCGGCACCTCGACCACCGGGTCGAGCGAGGCCGCGATGCTGGGCGGCCTCGCGATGAAGCGTCGCTGGGAGGCCCGCCAGAAGGCGGCCGGCAAGCCGATCGACAAGCCGAACCTCGTCACCGGCCCGGTGCAGATCTGCTGGCACAAGTTCACCCGCTACTGGGACATCGAGCATCGCGAGATCCCGATGGAGAACGGCCGGCTCCTGATGACGCCGGAAGAGGCGCTGAAATACTGCGACGAGAACACGATCGGCGTGGTGCCGACGCTCGGCGTGACCTTTACCGGTGAGTACGAGCCGGTGAAGGCGGTCAGCGACGCGCTCGACAAGTACCAGGCGGAGACGGGGATCGACATTCCGATCCACGTCGACGGCGCCTCGGGCGGGTTTCTGGCCCCCTTCTGCGCGCCGGACCTCGAATGGGACTTCCGCCTGCCGCGGGTGAAGTCGATCAACGCCTCGGGCCACAAGTTCGGCCTCGCCCCGCTCGGCTGCGGCTGGGTGATGTGGCGCGAGGAAGCCGACCTGCCCGAGAGCATGGTGTTCTGGGTGAACTACCTCGGCGGCAACATGCGCGACATCGCGCTGAACTTCTCGCGCCCCGGCGGGCAGATCGTCTGCCAGTACTACAACTTCCTGCGCCTCGGCCGCGACGGCTACCGCAAGGTGCATTCCGCCTGCTACGCGACCGCGAAGCACTTCGCCGAGAAGATCGGCGCGATGGGGCCGTTCGACGTCATCTACGACGGCGACATGGCGCGCGGCATTCCGGCGGTGTCCTGGAAGATCAAGCAGGGCTTCGACACCAAGGGCTACACGCTCTTCGACCTCGCGGACCGGCTCCGTGTGCGCGGCTGGCAGGTGCCGGCCTACACGCTGCCGGCGCATTGCGAGGATCAGGCGATCCAGCGGATCCTGGTGCGCAACGGGGTCAGCTTCGACCTCTGCGAGCTGCTGATCGCCGACATCGAGGCGGCGCTCAAGCATTTCGCGGCCCATCCGGTCCAGACCCCGCTGACCAGCGAGGAAGCCTCCGGCTTCCACCACTGAGGCGCGCGATGCCGGATCGTTTCCCGCTGGATCGGCGGTCGTGAGCCGGCATCTCCCGGGCGCCGGCGACGCCGGGGCGCGGACCGAGGGGCCCTGGCCCTTCGTCACCCTGCGCAGCTACACCCATCTCGGGCGGCACCTGCTCTGGCGTGCGCGCCAGTCCAGGAAGGGACTCCTGCCGGCCGAACGCGGGCAGGAGGGCGCCGCCACGCCGCTGTGGCAGGCGCGGGGCTACAACTGGCTGACCGGGCTCTTCTTCAGCGTCGGCTCGCTGCTCTTCATGCTCGGCGCGACCTTCTCGGTCATGCCGCCGTCGGGACCGTGGACGCCCTCGGGCTATGTGACGAGCCTCGTCTTCTTCGCGGGCTCGATCCCGTTCACCACGGCGGGCTACATGCAGCTGTTCCAGGCGGCCAACGCGCCGGAATTCCGCGAGGGTCCCGCCGGGACGACGCGCCGCCGGGGAGTGTCGCTGATCGGCTGGCACCCGAGAAGCCTCGGCTGGCTCAGCGCCTTCGCCCAGTTCATCGGAACGGTGGCGTTCAATTTCAACACCTTCGACGGGATCCATCCCGACCCGACGTGGTACGAGCAGGATCTCGCGATCTGGACCCCGGGGCTGATCGGCTCGATCCTGTTCCTTGTCTCCGGCTATCTCGCCTTCATCGAGACCTGCCACGGCTACTGGGCCTGGCGCCCGCGCGAGCTCGACTGGTGGATCGTCTTCGTCAACCTGCTGGGTTGCGTCTTCTTCATGACCGCGGGCATCCTCGCCTATGTCCCGAGCGGCGCCGAACCCGGCTGGATCGCGGTGGCGGCGAATGTGCATCTCTGGCTCGGCGCGCTCGGCTTCCTGATCGGCGCCCTGCTCCTCATGCGCGAGAGCGCCCAAGCGAAGCCGGCGAGCGATGACTAGCAACGGGAGCGACCAGAGATGAGCCATTGCGCCTGCGGGAACCATCACGCGGAGCCTCTGGGCCTGCCGACGCGGGGCTGCATGTGCGGCGCGCCGGTGACGCTCGCCGCCTATCGGCGGCTCGAAGCCGACCTGTCGCGGCGGGAGCTGCTCGGCGGGATCGGCGCGACCCTCGGTCTCTTCGCGGGCTTCGGGCTGGCGCCGCGCCGCGCCTGGGGGCAGGAGGACGCCCGGCCGCTTCTGCTCGCCAATCTCCGGCTTTTCGATGGCGCGGAGCTCCGGCTGCGCGAGGACGTCGACGTCCTGATCGAGAACGGCCGCGTCGCCGCGCTGCCGCCGCGCGGGCGGGGGCCGGCGGAGGCGCGGGTGATCGACTGCGGGGGCAGGGCGGTCATCCCGGGCCTCATCGACGCGCATTGGCACGCGACGCTCTGCAACGTCACGGTCCAGACCGCGATGACGGCCGAGATCAGCTACATCCACATGAAGGCGGCGCAGGAGGCGGGGGCGACGCTCCTGCGCGGCTTCACCACGATCCGCGACACCGGCGGACCGGCCTTCGGGCTGAAGCGCGCGATCGACGAGGGCGTGGTCGCGGGGCCGCGCATCTTCCCCTCGGGCGCGATGATCTCCCAGACCGGGGGGCACGGCGATTTCCGCTCGATCCACGAGCTGCCGAAGCGGCCCGACGATCTCGCCTATACCGACGAGGTCGGGGTCTCGGCGATCGCCGACGGCGCCGATCAGGTGCTGCTTCGCGCGCGCGAGCAGCTGATGCGGGGCGCGAGCCAGATCAAGGTCATGGCCGGCGGCGGCGTCGCCTCGTCCTACGACCCGCTCGACACGGTCCAGTATACCGACGCCGAGCTCAGCGCGGCCGTGGCGGCGGCCGAGGACTGGAACACCTATGTCTGCGCCCATGTCTACACGCCGCGCGCGATCCAGCGCTGTGTCCGGGCCGGCGTGAAGAGCATCGAGCACGGCCAGCTCGCCGACGAGGAAACCGTGCGGATGATGGCCGACGCCGGCGTCTTCTGGAGCTTGCAGCCCTTCCTCGCCGACGAGGATTCGAACCAGTATCCGACCGAGGCGCAGCGCGCGCAGCAGCGGCGCGTGGCCGAGGGCACGGTGCGGGCCTATGAATGGGCGCGGAAATACCAGGTGCCGATCGCCTTCGGGACCGACAGCCTGCTCAATCCGGCGACGACCAGGACCCAGGGCAAGCAGCTCGCGAAGACCGCCGCGCTGATGGGAAGCCCGCTCGAGGCGCTCAGGGTCGCGACCGGCGGCAACGGCGCGCTGCTCGCGCTGTCGGGGCCGCGCGCGCCCTATGAGGGGCCGCTGGGCGTGATCGCCCCGGGCGCGCTCGCCGACGTGCTGGTGGTCGATGGCGATCCGGAAAAGGACCTGGAATTCCTCGCGACGCCGGAGACGTCGCTGCGCCTGATCCTGAAGGGCGGTCAGGTCCACAAGGACACGCTCTGAGCGGCGCGCTCCCGGTCAGTACTTGAAACCGAACTGCCGCGAAGCCTCCGTCATCACCTGGAAGAGCACCGCCGTGGACCAGCCGAAGAGAAGGACGCCGTTCATCGCCGTCATCGGGCCGAGCACCTGCCAGGGCGGGAGCGGCACGACATGGCCATAGCCGAGCGTGGTGTAGTTGACGAAGGCGAAGGTGAAATCCTCGCTCACCTCCGGGGTCACGCCGAGTTCGGCGTAGGACAGGCTCCAGACCCAGATCTCGATCAGATGCGCGAACTTCAGGATCGTCGCGGCGATGATCAGCGCGGCGATCACGCGCAGCAGGGGATAGGCGCGGATCCTGAGCTCCGAATGGACCTTGACGGCGCGCACCATCACGGCCGTCAGCAGGCCGTGGATGACGATGTTGACCAGGCTGACGCCGATCCCAACGACCATCGCGAACATGCGCGTATCTCCTGTCCGTGCCCGGGCGGCGAAGCCCGGTGGTTCCATCGTCGCGCCCCGCGGGATCGGGCCGCGGGGTACTCTCCACAGTCGTGGATACGAGACCGCGGCCCCCGACATCAACCAGGACGACGCGCGCCCGACCGGGCGCGAGCGGTCCCTGATTGTAGACAAGCCGGAACGCCGCGTGCCATAACCACGCCGAGGCTGGTAACCGAATGACATTGCGACAACAACTCGGAAGTAAAGACGCCGGCGCGCCGTTGCCCGATGCCCGGGGCCGCGCCGTCGCGACCTCGTTCCGCCACGCCCTTCGGTCGGCTCCGGAGCCCCGCGACTTGCTTCTTCCCGGCGCGCTTCTCGCCGCGGCGAGCGCGACGCCCGCCTTCCCGGCGGCGCCCGCGATCGCCATGTTCGGGAGCTTCTTCCCGTCCTGGTTGATCTGCCTCTTCGCGGCGGTGATCGCGACGGTGCTCCTGCGCGCCGCTTTCATCGTGGTCGGGCTCGACGACATCCTGCGGGCGCGGGTTCCCGTCTACATGGCGATGGCGCTCGGGCTCACCTTCCTCTTCTCCATCCTGTTCTTTGGACGCTGATCGATGAAATTCGCCGCGCCGCGCCGCCCGCTGGCGATCCTCGGAATCCTGATCAGCGTCGCGATCATTCTCGGCGCCGCGGCCCTCGCCTATCGCAGCCATCGGATCGGGGTGGCCAATCCGATGTCCGACAGCGTCACGCTCAGCGCCGAGGTGGTGCGGATCGCCCCCTCGGTCGCGGGCCGGGTCGCGGCGGTCCATGCGCGCGAGAACGACCTGGTCCGCCGGGGCGACGTCCTGCTCGAGCTCGACGACACGCCGTACCGGCTCGCGGTGGAGCAGACCCGCGCCGATCTCGACATCGCGCGGGCGGCGGGCGCCGACCAGGCGCGCAACATCCGCGCCGAGGAGGCGAATGCCAAGATCGCGCAGGAACAGGTGAACCGCGCGACCGCCAACCTCGCCCTCGCGACGCAGACGCTGGAGCGGCTGCTCCCGATGCAGCCCAAGGGCTATGTCTCGAACCAGCAGGTCGACGACGCGCGGACCGCGCAGCGCGACGCTGAGGTCAGCCTGAACGAATCGCTGCGCCAGCTCGACGCCGCCGAGGCGCTGATCGGCGACGAGGAGGCGACGGGCGCGACGATCCGCGCCCGCGAGGCGGCGGTCGCGATCGCCGAGCACGAGCTCGCGGGCACGAAGATCATCGCGCCGAACGACGGACGGGTGGTCGGGCTGACCACCTCGGTCGGCGATTATCTCCTGCCGGCGCAGGGGATCTTCACCCTCATCAACACCGATACCTGGTTCGCCTCCGCCGATTTCACCGAGACGACGCTGCCGGGGATCACCGTGGGCGACTGCGCCACCGTCTACGCGCTCGCCGATCGCAGGCGGGCGATCCCGGGCAAGGTCGAGGGGATCGGCTGGGGGGTTTCCTCGATGGATTCGATCGACCTGCCGGCCTCGCTGCCGATCGTGCCGAAGTCGCTGCAGTGGGTGCGGGTCCAGCAGCGCTTCCCGGTGCGGATCCGGCTCGCCGATCCGCCCGCCGATCTGATGCGCGTCGGAGCCTCCGCCGTCGCGATCGTCCACGATGACGGCGGCTGCTGAGTCGCCCTGGCCGGAGGTCGTCCGGCAGGCCTGGGACGACCTCCAGCCTTTTCCCCGCAGGCTTGGCCTCACCTGGCGCGTGGCGCTGCTCTGCGCCTTCGTCGCGGCGACGGCGATGGTGTTCAGGATCCCGGAATCGGCGATCAGCTGCTATCTCATCATCTTCCTGATGAAGCAGGACGCGGTGATGAACTGCCTGATGGGCGTGGGCCTCATCCTGCTCGCGACCCTCGTGGTGGCGCTGATGATCCCGATCATCAACCTCTCGATCGACAGCCCGGCGGGGCGGCTCGCGATCATTTTCGCCGCCTCCTACGTCTTCCTCTTCCTGAGCTCGGCAACGCCGCTCGGCGAGCAGGCGGCGATCGTCGGGCTCATCATCGCCTTCATCATGACGCTGGTGACGATGGTCCCGGTGGGAGAGATCGGCAACCAGGGCCTGCTCGCCGCCTGGAAGATGGCCTGCATGCCGATGTTCCTGATGATCCTCTTCAACCTGATCCTCGGCGTGCCGGCGCAAACGCATGTGCGCGAGACGGTGGTCGCGCGGCTCAGGCGCGCCGCGGAACGGATCGAGGGAACGGGGCCGCGGAACGAATTCGACGACCTGCTCGGCGAAGGCAACGACATGGCGCTCCAGCGCATGATGCTGGTGAAGATCCTCAACCTGGTGCCGAGGCCGCGGGCGCGCTGGCTGAACGGGGCGGTGGATTCGAGCTACCGCGTCCTCGTCGCGGTCGACGCGCTTCCCGCGACGCTCGCCCCGGCGGAGCGCGAGGCGCTGGCGGGGCGCCTGCGCGCCAGCGCCGACTCGATCGCGGCGGGAGAGATCCCGGCGGCGCCGGAAGCGGGTGCGCCGGCGGAGGATCCGGCGCTCCGCGCGCTCGACGCCGCGCTCGCGGGCTTGTCCCGTCCGGATGGCGGCGGCGCGCCGAAGCCCCGGGCGGTCCCGCTGCTCGCGCCCGACGCCTTCTCCAACCCCGACCACCAGCGCTACGCGCTGAAGACCTCGATCGCCGCCGTGCTCTGCTATCTCATCTACACCGGCATCCAGTGGAACGGCATCCATACCGCGATGATCACCTGCTACGTCGCGGCCCTCGGCTCGACCGGCGAGACGGTGCGCAAGCTGACCCTCCGCATCGTCGGCTGCCTGATCGGCGCGGCGATGGGATGGTTCACGCTCACCTATGTCATGCCGGGCCTGACCTCGATCGGCGGGCTGATGATCATGGTGTTCATCGGCGTCTTCATCGGCGCCTGGGTCTCCTCGGGCCCGGAGCGGATCTACTACGCCGGGGTCCAGATCGCGCTCGCCTTCCTCCTGACGACGCTGAACGGCTTCGGCCCCAGCTTCGAGATCTCGCAGGCGACGGGCCGCATCTGGGGGATCCTGCTCGGGATCTTCGTCATCTACGTGATCTTCACCCAGTTCTGGCCGCGCAGCGTGATCAAGGAGGCGCTGGCCCGCTTCTCGGACGCGTTCGACGCGCTCGCCCGCCTCGGCACGCTGCCCGTCGCCGACGACCGCGCGCGGTCCGAGGCGGTGAGCGCGGCGCAGATCGCGCTGGCGCAGGCGGGCGAGCTGCTCGACACGGCGCCGTTCGAGCCGGCGCGGCTCCGCGCCCCCGCCGCCGAGGTGGAGCGGCTCGAGACGCTGCGCCGCGAGATGCGCGGGTTCGCCGGCCAGCTCTATCTCGCCGATACCGAGGATGACGAGATCGCGCGGCGCCTGCGCGCGATCGGGGACGCGCTGTCTTCGGCGGGATCGCGCGGGGCGCTTGACAGGTCGTCGTCATCGCGCCTAGCCGAAGAGACGGGCGGCGGGGAGGATCTCGAGCGCC
>QFPW01000042.1 GCA_003241785.1 Rhodovulum sulfidophilum
ATGTGTGGATGCCCCCTGATGCGCAAGGTTCTTGATCGGTCGGGGCATGTGATCGGTGCGGTCATGTGTCAGGCCTCGCAGGTGCGGCGCTAACGGCCGCGGGCCGGCATGGAGATGCGCGGATCGGGTCCAGATCAATTTGGCGAGCTCGAGGCTCGGCGAGTCAGACTGGTTTTCCGGCTCCCTCCTTTCGATCGATTGCCCTTGCCGTTCAGGCCCTCCTCACATCCCCGACGCTCCGTCGACGCCTGTCACGCCGCCAACGGATCCCGGTAACTCTCTTCCTTCGTCTGCATGGCCCAAGCGGCCCGGGCCATCTTGTTGGCCAGCGCGATCACCACCACCATCCGCGGCTTGCGCGCGAGCATGCGTTCGAGCCAGCTCTCCTCGGTCACGCCTCGTCGGACCGCGGCGCGCACCACGGCCATGGCGCCGATGATCAGAAGCCTGCGGATGTCCCGTTGGCCCATCTTCGAGGTTCTTCCCAGAACCTGCTTACCGCCGGTCGAGTGCTGCCGCGGAACGAGCCCGAGCCAGGCGGCGAGCTGACGCCCGTTCTTGAAGCAGCTCCGATCGCCGCCCCCCGCGACCAACTCCGTCGCCGTGATCGGCCCGATCCCTTCGATCCTTCCGATACGCTGACAGGCCTCGTTGTCCTGGAAGAGGGTCATCTCCACTCCCCCGATGTCGCATCGGAGTGGACCAGCGAAACATGAACTCCACAAGCGTTGAGTGCAGAATTTAGCGGTACCCCGAGACGTAGGTGCCGGCGTCGATCCTGGCGAGAATCTCCGCCTCCCGCTCGGCCTGCGCCAGGGCGCGCGCGAGAAGGTCCTCGGCGATCGAGGTCGGAAAGGCGGCGACCCCGTCGGCGTCTCCGATCACCAGGTCGCCGGGGTGGACGACCATCCCGCCCACGGCGATCGGCACGTTGATCTCGCCGGGGCCGGCCTTGTAGGGGCCGAGGTGGATCGCCGCTCGCGCGTAGACCGGGAAATCCGAGCGCGCGAGGGCGTCCGAATCCCGAACCGCGCCGTCGATGACGAAACCCGCCATACCACGCCGCGCCGCGAGCGTCATCATGATCTCGCCGATCAGCGCGCGGCTGATGTCGCCGCCGCCGTCGATGACCAGCACATCGCCCGGGCGCGCCAGGTCGAGCGCCTCGTGGATGACCGCGTTGTCGCCCGCCCGGGTCCGCAGAGTGAACGCGGTTCCCGCCAGGGGCGCGCCGGAATGGAACGGCCGCAATCCCACTGCCCCGACGGCCCGGTGCAGGTTGTCGCTGACGTTCGCGACCGACAGGCCATGGAAGGCGGCGACCAGATCCGGGCGCGCCTGGCACGGTATCGGGCTGCGACGGTTTCCAAAGCCGCGGCTCACGCCGTCGCCTCCTGGATCGCCATGCGGTCCCGCGGGAGCATCGAGGAAATCTGCTCCCCGGCTCGCCAGCACGCGACCCTGTGGCCGGCCTCCTGCTCGAGAAGCGGTGGCTCGACCGTGGCGCAGCGGGGAATAGCCAGGGGGCAGCGTGTGTGGAACCGGCACCCCGAGGGCGGATTGAGCGGGCTCGGCACCTCTCCGGACAGGATCACGCGGCGCCGCCGCTTCTCCACGGCCGGTTCCGGAATCGGGACCGCCGACATCAGCGATTGCGTATAAGGGTGGAGCTGACGCCGGTAGATCGTGCGCGACGGCGCGATCTCGACGATCTTGCCCAGATACATCACCGCGACATCGTGGCTGAAATGCTTCACGACCGCCAGGCCATGGGCGATGAACAGGAACGTCAGGTCCAGCCGAGCTTGCAGATCCCGCAGCAGATTGACGACCTGCGCCTGGACCGAGACGTCGAGCGCCGAGACCGGCTCGTCGCAGACGATGAAATCGGGTTCCATCGCGAGGGCGCGGGCGATGCCGACGCGCTGCCTTTGTCCGCCCGAAAACTCGTGCGGATAGCGCCCGGCGAAGCGGGGATTGAGCCCGACCAGCTCGAGCAGTTCGGTCACGCGCGCCGGGATCTCTCCGGGGGGACGCAGCCGGTGCACGCGCAGCGGCTCCGCGATGGCGCCGCCGATGGTCATCCGGGGATTGAGCGAGGCATAGGGATCCTGGAAAACCATCTGCGCCTTGCGCCGCATGGCGCGCATCGCGCGGGCGTCGAGCCTCAGCAGGTCCCGCCCGTCGAGGAGTACCTCGCCCCCGGCGGCCGGGGTCAGCCGCAGCAGCGCGCGCCCGGTCGAAGTCTTGCCGCAGCCACTCTCGCCGACGAGGCCGAGCGTGCGACCCCTTTCGATCGAGAAGCTCACGGCGTCCACCGCCTTGATGGCGGCGGACCCGTCGCGGCGCGCGCCGAAATGCACGGAGAGGTTCCGAACGTCGACCAGGGGCGGGTTCATGGCATAAATTCCTCCGGCGTCACGCCGTACCGCGTTGGAAGCGTGTCACGTTCGATGTCGAAATGGCAGGCGATGCGATGGCCCGGCGCGACGTCGCGCAGGCGCGGAAGCTCCCGGTCGCACCGGCCCGGCGCCGCGTGTTCGCACCGGGGCGCGAACGGGCAGCCCGTGGGCATACGCGTAAGGTCGGGCGGCATGCCCGGGATGGGCGTGAGGCGCCGGCCCTCCTCGTCGTCGAGGCGTGGCAGCGAATTGAGCAGCCCTATCGTATAGGGCATCCGAGGATGCTCGAAGAGCATTTCCGTCGGCGCCTCCTCGACCACGCGGCCCGCGTACATCACGATGACCCGATCGGTTGCTCCCGCCACGATCCCGAGATCATGGGTGATTAGGATGATCGAGGTTCCCCGTTCCGCCTGGATTGAGCGCAACAGATCGAGGATCTGCGCCTGGATCGTCACGTCGAGCGCGGTCGTGGGTTCGTCGGCGATCACCAGATCCGGGTCGCAGGCCAAAGCGATCGCGATCATCACCCGCTGCCGCATCCCGCCGGAGAACTGGTGCGGATAGTCGTCCAGGCGCTCGGCGGGCCTGGGAATGCCGACGAGCTCCAGCAGACTGATCGCGTGACGACGCGCCTGCCCGGGGCCGAGGCCCTGATGCCGCATCGGCCCTTCGCACAACTGCCGGCCGATCGTGAGCAGCGGGTTGAGCGAGGTCATCGGATCCTGGAAGATCATCGAGATCCGGTTTCCGCGGATTCGCCGCAGCGGGCGTTCGCCGATCCGCGTCAGATCCTGGCCATGGAACAGGATGCTTCCTCCGGCGACGCGCCCGGCCGGAGGCCGGATCAGTCCCATCACGGACAGGGACGTGACCGACTTGCCCGATCCGCTCTCGCCGACGATACCCAGCGTCTCTCCGCGGCGCACCGCGAAGCTGACGTCGTTGACGGCCGCCACCTCGCCGTCGCGGGTGTCGAAGCAGGTGAGCAGATGGTCCACCTCGAGCACGGGGACATTGTCCATATGGTGTAGATCCTTCATTCCCGCCCCCTATCCGCCGCGCATCCGCGGATCGAGAAGATCGCGCAGGGCGTCGCCGAGGAAGTTGAATCCGAAGACCACGATGCTGATGGCGAGGCCCGGAAAGATCGCCAGCCAGGGCGCCTGCGTCATGTAGCTTTGCGTCTTGCCGCTCAGCATCCCGCCCCAGGACGGCTCGGGGGGCGGAATTCCGAGGCCGAGGAAGCTCAGCGCCGCCTCGGACAGGATCGCGCCCGCGAGCCCCGCCGTCGCCAGGATGATGTAGGGCGCGACGCAGTTCGGCAGGATCTGAAAGAAGATGATCCGCGCGTCGGAATAGCCGAGGTTCACCGCCGCCTCAACGAACTGCCGCTCGCGGATCTGCAGCGTCGCCGCCCGGATGACGCGGGCCGCGCCCGGCATGATCACCACCGCGATGGCGATGATCACATTCTCCAGCGCCGGCCCGAGCGCTGCCACCATCATCAGCGCCAGGATGAGCATCGGAAAGGACATCATCGTGTCGACGACGCGCTGGATGAGGTAGTCGAGGCGCCCACCGAAGTAGCCTCCCACCAGGCCGAGGACGGCGCCGATCCCGGTGCCGATCAGCACCGAGAAAACCCCGACGATCAGCGACACGCGCGAGCCGAGGATGAGCCGGCTCCACAGGTCGCGGCCCAGCTCATCCGTTCCCAGCCAGTTCTCCGGGCCGGGTGGACGCAGGACGCGGGCGCCATCGATGAGATAGGGATCGTGCGTCATCAGGAGCGGCGCGGCGAGCGCCACGGCCACGAAAAGGATGACGACGAGCGCGCCCGCGGCGCCGAGCGGCTTGCGGGCCGCGAGGTCACGGAGGGCCGCCAGACGGTCACGACCGGCGGCGTGGAATTCCAGGATGGCCATCTGCGCCCTCCTCATCTGTGTCGGATGCGCGGATCGATCAGGCCATAGAGCAGATCGACCGTCAGGTTCAGAAGCGCGAAGAGCAGGCCGAGCAACAGCACCACCGCCTGGACGACGGGGTAGTCGCGGTGGAAGATCGCGTCGATCAGGTACCGGCCGAGCCCGGGCAGGGTGAAGATCGTCTCCATCACGACCGCGCCGCTCAGCAGGCTGCCGAATTCGATCGCGGCGATGGTCAGGACGGGGAGCAGCGCGTTCCGCAGCGCATGCGTCACCAGCACGGCGCGGCCGCCGAGGCCCTTGGCCCGGGCCGTGCGGATATAGTCCTCGCGCAGCACCTCCACCACCGAGGACCGCGTCATGCGGGCGATGATCGCGGCATTGCCGAAGGCGATCACGAGCGCGGGCCAGAAGAGCTGCTGAAGGTTGACCAGCGGATCCTGCCAGAGTGACACATAGCCAAGCGGAGGGACCCAGCGAAAGAACGTGGCGAGGCCCAGGATGACCAAGGTGCCGAGCCAGAAGCTTGGGATGGTGAGCCCGGCGACGCTGACCGTGCGCAGCGCCAGATCGAGCCAGCTGTCCTGACGGACGGCGCAGATGATGCCGATCGCCAGCCCCGCGACCAGCGACATGGCCAGCGCCAGCAGCGCGAGCTCGACCGTCAGCGGGATCCGCTGGGCGATCTCGGCGAGGACCGGCTTGCCGCTCCACAGTGAATTGCCCGCGTCCAGCATCAGCATGTTCCCGACCCAGGCCAGGTATTGCCGCCAGAGCGGATCGTTCAGTCCGAGCTGGTCGCGCAGCGCCGCGACGGCGGCGGGATCGGCGGCCGCGCCGTCGCGATCGCCGCTGAGGATCATCGACGCGACGTCGCCCGGCAGCATGCGCATGACCAGGAAGACGACGATCGAAACCCCGAACAGGATCGGCAGCAGCCCCGCCAGACGGCGGGCGGCGAAATTTCCCATTGGTCTCCTCCCTGAGGCGGCGGGCACCATAGCCCGCCACCTGGCGCCTCTTCAGTGCGCTCTGACGTGTTTGCGGACGTACCGCGCGTGCCGGTCGCAGCCGGTGTAGATGTTGCCCGAGGAATCCACGGCCATGCCGTGGACGGCGGTGATCAGCTCGTCGTCGGTCGCGTCCGGATTCCCGGCCCGCTGGCCCCATACCGAGAGCAGGTCTCCCTGGTCAGAGTAGATGTGAACATGCTTGTCATCCAGCGCGTAGATGAACCCCTGAGCGTCGGCCGCGACGGCGTTCGGCTTCTTGCGCACCGGCGTCTCGAACAGGAACTCGCCCGTGTCGGTGAAGGCCTGGAGGCGGTTGTTTCCCCGGTCGCAGACGAGGACGCGCCCCTTGGCGTCGACGAAGACGTCGTGGACGGTATTGAACTGACCCGGCCCGCTGCCCGGTTCACCCCAGGACAGCAGCGGATCGCCCTCTGGCGAGAACTTGTGGACACGGCAATTGCCATAGCCGTCGCCGACGAACATTTCTCCCGCCGGGTTGAAAGCGACGCTGGTCGGATAGGCGAAGGGCGCTCCGACCCGGGCGAGCTTGCTGACCTGCGGCATGTAGCCGGTATCCGAAGGATTGCCGCGCATCCCCCAGGTCCGCACCATCTCCCCCTCGAAGGTGAAGCTGGTGACGGTATGCCCCTTGTTGTCCACGCAATAGATGAGCCCGTCCGGGGAAAGCCCGATCCCGTGAGGGTTGACGAACATGCCCTCTCCCCAGCCGACGATGAAGCGCCCGTCGGGCTCGAACACGCGTATCGCCGGGCCCTGCCGGCAAAAGGCGTAGAGACGGTCCTGCTTGTCCACCGCGAGGGTGCTCGCGTTGCGAATGCGGTCTCCGTCCGGCATGCTGCCCCAGCCGATCTCGGCCTCGTAACGGAACTGCCCCGATCCCATAGTCATCTGCTTCATCCCTCCTCCGATCGCGCGTGATCAGTCGATCCCGGTGGCGAACAGCGCGGCTTCCATCTGCCGGCGGCTCTTGAGGCCGGGCGTGTCGCGGCACAGACGGGTCATGGCCGCGATCTCCCCCGGGATCCGGTCGAACCTGCGATCGCGCATATGCTGGGCGATCTTGCGCATCTCGACATAGCGGTCGCCGATGCTGGCGAACTGAACGCCCCGGCTCATAGCCAGGGAGACGAGCGCGCCCAGCTGGTGCGAAGACAGCATGCCGGTATTGGGCAGCGCGCGCTCCACAAGCCCGGTCCATCGGGGGATCACCCGCTCACGGTGAACCATCATCGCCTGATCCCACGGGATGCTGAGCCCCGCGTCCGCGAAGAACGCGGCCAGGGCGGGCCCACCCGGGTCGCCTCGCAGACCCAGACCACTGACGAGCTTGTGGATCCATTCGCCGTCGAGGACACCTTCCCAGTCGGTCGCGTTCATCGCGCTCGTGACATAGCCAAGATCGTAGCCGATCCCCAGCGTCGCCCCCGCGAGCCCCCCCGGCCAATAGCAGCCGGCGTACCGGCGCGCGTAAGTCTCCGCGTCGCCGACGAGGAAGGCGGCGGTCATTTCGACCGCCTCCGGCGAGATCCGCGTGTCCGAGGGCGCCATCGACATCAGGATGGGTGGCACCACCGCGTCGGCGAACCACGCGGCGCCTTCTCGATCGCGCTGGTTGTCGAGGAGGCTGGCATCGGTCGCCTCCGGACATGTATCGATCCTGTCGTGCATCATCTGATCCTCCCCGCCGCTCAGCTGTACCAGTAGAGCTCGTCGGGATTCTCGACGAGAACGCGCAGCCGATCTTCCTCGCGAGGCGCCCAGACCGAGACCTGATCGAAAAGCCTGGCGTCGTCGGGGTAGACCTTGCGGGTATGCGGCCAGTCGGTTCCCCAGAGCATGCGGTCGGGACGCGCCGCGACGAACCGGCGGCCAACGTCGTTCAGGTCCGAATAGTCCGGAAATCCTTCCTCCGAGGTGAAGTAATTGCCTGACAACTTCACATAGGTCCGTCCGTTCTCCAGCAGCCGGAACACCGCCGCCGCCGAGGGATGCGCGAAGCCTTCGGGTTGCGGAATATAGGCGAAGTGGTCGAGGACGACCCGGCAGGGCAACGCGTTCAGCATCTCCTCCGCCTCGGCCACCCGGTCGGCGTGACCGGGCTGGTACTCGATGTGCCATCCCATGTCCGCCAGGCGCCCGGCGACCGCCCCCGTCTGCTCCGCGGTCCAGACGTTCTTGCCGAAGTAAAGCCGGATGCCGCGAACGCCCAGTCCGTGCAGCGCCCTCAGCTCCGCGTCCGTCACGTCGGGCTGAACGATGGCGACGCCCCGGGCGTCATCGCCCAGCTGGCCGAGCGCGTCGACGAGGCAATCGTTGTCGCGATTGTACGAATTGGGGGCCACCACGACGGATCGCGTGATGCCGAGCCGGCGCTTGAGCAGGCTGTATTGCGCGACCGTACCCACCGGCCGTACCGTCCCGTCCGTCTCGAGAAACCGCGGGTCGTAGATATGGTGGTGGGCATCGACGGCGCCCAGCGGAACGCGCGTTCGCGGCGGCTCCGTCCCGATGGAATTGGGCGCCTCCAGCGTTTCACCGGTGACATAGGCCTGGGTTTCGACATCAAGCGACACGTTGCTCTCCTTGAGTTCTGCGGACCAGCGGCGGCGCGCTGCGCGCACCGGCGGCGGCGTGCGGCCTATGCCGACAGCCACACGTCCTGCATCCTGAGATTGTTATCGATGTTGGGGTGCACCCGCATTCCGTGAAGGCGAGTGGAAAGACCCATCACGCGATTCTGCCAGTACATGTAGACGACGCCATGGGATTCGAGCACGGCGCGTTCGATCCGATGCACGAGCTCGCGGCGCTCCGCCTCGTCGACGGTGACGCTCTGCTGTGCGATCAGCTCGTCGAGGCCCGGATCGCAGGTCCCGGCGAAGTTGAGCGCGCCGTCGCAGGTTTGGCGCGACGGGAACATCGCGTCGGGGTCGTTCGCCGTATACTCGACCGCGGTCGGCGCCGCGTCGAAATCGTGCTTTCGCATCCGGTCGAGGAAAGCGGCCGTTTCCTGCACGTCGAGGACGACGCGAAATCCGACCTTCTCCAGCTGGCTCTTCAAGACCACGCCCACTGGGTCGAACAGCGGAATGCGGCGCACCATCAGGCGGATCTCCGGGCCCTCGGCCAGACCGGCTTCCGCCAGCAGGCGCTTAGCCTCGGCCCGGTTCGCCTCGACGTCGAGACCGTAGCCCGGGATCGCGAGCAGGTCCTCCTCCGGGAGCTGCCACGGACCGGGCATGACAGCGCCGCCCAGGACGCCGCCGCCGCTCTGGGCGATCCGCAGGATCTCGGCGCGGTCGATCGCCAGCGTCGTCGCCTTGCGCACGGCGGGATCGTCGAAGGGCGCCCGGCGCGTGTTCAGCACGAGGCCGATGCAGGAGGTGCTGGTGATCTCGTCCAGCACGACGTTGTCGTCGCCCCTGAGCTGGTTGATCGCCTCGCCCCGGACCACGACATAGAGCTGCAGCTGGCCGGCCAGCATGTAGTTCACCGTCGTTCCCAGATCGGGGATCACATAGCCCTTGATGCCGTCCAGGAAGGGGCGGTCCGGAACATGGTAGTCGGGATTGCGCTCCAGTTCGACGCTGACCCCCTGAACCCGTTCCTTGAGGCGGTAGGGCCCTGACCCGACGATCTGGTCGCTCAGGGATCCGCCGGCCTCCAGGATGTGCTTCGGCAGCACCATCATCCAGGCGCCGGCCATCGTCACCAGGAACGACGGCGACGGCACCGACAGGTTGAAGACCACGGTGTATTCATCGGGCGTTTCGATCGAAGCCACGTTCGCAAGCGACGCGGAGCGGGCGGCGGCGACCCCCGCCGGCGGGTCCCGGACGAGATCGAACGTATATTTGGCATCGGCCGCGGTCAGAGGCTCGCCGTCGTGGAACCGGGCGTTCCGGACGAGGTGGAAGGTGTAGACCGTGGCGTCCGGCGACACGTCCCATCTTTCGGCGAGATCGCCGATGATCGCGTCGGGGTTCTCCGGGTCGACGCGGATGAGATTGTTGTAGCATGGGGCTATGCAGCTCATGATCTGCGTGCTGTCCCCGCCGAGCGGATCAAAGCTGGGCGGATCGCCGGTGAAGTTGAAGTTCAGGATCCCGCCGCGCCGGGGCGCCGCCTCCTGCGCCATGGCGCGCTCGACCCCGGCCCATGGAAGCGTCCCGCCGAACGCTCCCGCCAGCCCGGTCGCCCCGGCGGCGCGCAGAAACTGCTGGCGGGTCATCTCCGGACCCGTCCGACGCTGTATTGCCATTGTTCCCTCCCTGAAAACGCGGCGTTCGACCGGAGGCGACGCTCAGAACATCGCCTCCACGCGCCCCACGGCTTCGATGGTCGCGACGGCGTGGGTACCTGGCCGGATCGGCACCGGCATCAGCCGCGCGCCAAGGATCACCAGCACACCGGCCCGGAGCGGCCGCCCGCGGGCGATCGCGTGATTGGCAAGGCCGGCGAGCGAGACGACGACCTCGCGGCTGGAGTGCTGCCGGCGCGGCGACGCCTCCGGCCGAACCTCGCCGTCGATCTCGAGCACGGCCGAGAACGCGGCGAGCTCGACCTCCGAGAAGGGGACCCCCGCGCCCTGGACGATCGCTTCGTTGTTCTGCAGATCCGCGATCACCGTGAGCGGCGACACCGCCATGCGGTCGATGAACCGAGAGGTCGCGATCTCGAGCACAGGCACCAGATCGCCGATGGCCGGAAGGACGCTCTCGGCGGTCCAGGGGCGTGGCCCGGCGCCCAGGTCGCTTCGCAGCACCACGCCGACTTCGACCTCGAGGCGTGGCCCGCGCCAGAGCCCGGCGTCGAACCTGTGTCCCGAGGCGAACACGCAATCGGCGGGAATCGGGGAACAGACGTCTTCCTCGCGCCCGACCGACGTCTTCCAGGCCCCCTCCCCGCCCAGACGCGCCACGGTGGCCTCCTGAACGGCATAAGCCGAATCTATGTCGCCGGGCGCGAGGTCCATGGGCAGATCCCGGAGCGGAACGCCCCGTCTCCGCGCATCCAGCAGCGCGTTCGCCGCGCCTTCAGCGGAATACCGTCCCAATTCAGCCTCCCCCTCTGCGGTGAACCCCGTTTCATCCGTGGCTCAGGCTAGGCGATCCGGCGGGAGCGCTCCCAATACATTCGGTGGCGTGACCCATAACGACGGCGTATAGGTGATCCTATGGCCAAGGCGTTCCTCGACCTCCACAGGCTCCGCTGCTTCGAGGCCGCCGCGCGGCTCGGATCGATGTCCGCCGCCGCGCGTGAGATCGGCATGGCGCAGCCGGCCCTTTCGCTGCATATCGCGAAGCTCGAGGGCTATTATCAGGTGCGGCTGTTGGACCGGCTGCCGCGCGGGGTCGCGCCGACGCGCACCGGCGACGCCCTACTGTCCCATGCCCGGACAATCCTAGGGGAGCTCGCGGCGGCGGACGCCGCCCTGCGCCGCATGTCGCGCGAAATGTCCATTCCGCGCGAGCTCAACATCGGCCTGGTGTCCTCGCTCGCCGAGACCGTCACGCCGCGCTTGATCGTGCTGCTGGCGAGCAAGTTTCCCGCGATCACCCCGCGGTTCAAGATGCTGACGGCAGCGCAGTGTCACAGGCATCTCGAAGCGTCGATGGTCGATGTCGCCCTGACGGTGCGAATGCGGGAATTTCCCGAAGGGGAGGTGATCCACACCAGCGCGCTTTGCCTCGTCTCGCGCCCGGGCGCGGAGGATCTGCCGCCGCGCGTGCGGCTGGCGGACCTGGCCGGTCGGCGTCTGATTATTCCACCGGCCGGCAACGGATTGCGTGAGGTCATCGATCTCGCCGCGCGCGAGGCGTCGGTCGAGCTGACCAATATCCTGGAGCTGAATGGGCTCGGGCCGCGCAAATCGGCGGTCGAAGCGGGGCTGGGATCAACCATCCTTCCCGTGCTGAACATCGCGAACGAGCTGAGGATGGGCCAGTTCGTCAAACGCGACATCTTCGAGCCACGATTGCTGCGGACGGTCGTTCTCCGTCACCGGGACGGCCTCGATCCACGGTTCGTCAGCCGGCTGCGCACGCTGATACAGGAATCGATCATTCAATCGGAGCAGATCGCCGGCGCTCCGGTTCTGACCTCTTTTCCAGCAAGCCCGGGCTGATCCCGCACGTTGCGCCGGGCCGGGTCTCGCTCCTCGCCCAACTGGGGGTCCCTTTTGGGCTCCGACTCATGTGTGGATGCCCCCTGATGCGCAAGGTTCTTGATCGGTCGGGGCATGTGATCGGTGCGGTCATGTGTCAGGCCTCGCAGGTGCGGCGCTAACGG
>QFPW01000043.1 GCA_003241785.1 Rhodovulum sulfidophilum
GGCGAAGATGAAAAGGCCGGCCCAGCCGGAAGAGATCGCGCCCGCCTATGTCTTCCTCGCCTCGCCGCAGTGTTCGAGCTACATCAGCGGCGAGATCCTCCCCATCGTCGGAGGGTACTGATCTACCGCGCCCGCCCGTGGCGCCGCCGCCTATTCCGCGCCGTCGCGCTGGGGAAAATCCGCTCCCGCGGCGGCGATCTTGCTTCGTCGCTCAATAGCGAAGAAATTCGATGAGCCAACCCATTGGCGACGAGTCCCCTCGGTTCGCATCGAATAGGACATCGGACAGCGTGGATCGCGCCCGCGACCGTGCACGGCCTGAGGCCGTCAGGGCCGCGTTGTGGCGACAAGCGCTTTGATGGCCTCGGCGAGAGCGCGCGCGTCGAAGGGCTTCGGGAGGAGTCGAACGCGGTCGTCCGCGGTGATCCCCTCCAGGCTCGAGCGCCCAGTCGCGACGATCACCGGCATATTCGGCGCGATCGCGCGCACGGCGCTGATCACGGCGGCCCCGCTCATGTCCGGTAAACCCAAGTCCGTCACCAGAATATCGATTGCGTTCTCCGCGACCATCCGAAGCGCGTCGCCGCCGCTTTGGGCTTCCAGCACGGCGTGGCCGAGCTCCTCGATCATCTCAACGGTGGCCATGCGGATCAGCGCGTCATCCTCGCAGACAAGGATCAGCAGCCTTCCTGGCAAATGCGTATCGGGGGGCGAAATGGGATGGACTGCCTCGGTCGCCTCCGAGGGCTCTTGGCCCAGCAGCGTTCGAAGTCGGTGCGCCAAGGTTTCGCGCGAATAGGGCTTGCTCAGAAGCTCCACGCCTTCATCGAGCCGTCCGCCATGGACGATCGAATTCTCGGTATAGCCGGAGGTGAACAGGACTTTGAGCGCCGGCAGGCGCTCCGTGGCCTTTCGCGCGAGGTCCGGCGCCTTCAAGGGGCCAGGCATCACCACGTCGGAGAAGAGAAGATCTATCCGGACACCGCTTTCGACTACCGCGAGCGCGGCGGTCGCGTCCGACGCCTGCAACACGGTGTAGCCGAGGCCGGTCAGCGTCTCGCCCACGGTCCGCCGTACCGCCTCGTCGTCCTCGGCGACGAGAATCGTCTCCTGGCCGCCGAGTACCGGCCCCGGGTCGCGTCGGGTCGGCTCATCCTCGACTTGGGTCGAACGCGGAAGATAGATCTTGATCGTCGTGCCCTCTCCGAGCTCGCTGTAGATCTTGATGTGGCCGCCGGACTGCTTGACGAAGCCGTACACCATCGAGAGGCCAAGCCCGGTGCCCTTGTCCTCGGACTTGGTGGTGAAGAAGGGCTCGAACACCTTCGCGGTGACCTCGGGCGGCATCCCGCAGCCTGTATCGGACACCGCGAGCAACACGTACTGTCCGGGGATCACGTCGAGGTGGTCGCAGGCGTACTGCGCGTCGAGCAGGGCGTTTCCGGCCTCAATCGTCAGCTTGCCGAGCCCATCCATCGCGTCCCGGGCGTTGATCGCGAGGTTGAGCAGCGCATTCTCGATGTTTACGGGATCAACGTAGGTATTCCAGAGTCCGCCGGAGATGACGGTCTCGATTTCGATCGCCTCGCCGAGGGCGCGGCGCAGGATTTCATCCATGCCGCGCACCAGCCGGGCGAGGTTTACGACCTTTGGCGCCAGCGGCTGGCGACGGCCGAAGGCGAGCAGCTGCGCGGCCAAGCGCGCCCCGCGGCTCACGCCCTCCATCGCGTTCCGAAGCCTTCGCGCGGCTTGAGGATTGCCGTGAAGTTCCGTCGCCAGCAGCTGCAGGTTGCCACCGACCACTTGCAGAAGGTTGTTGAAGTCATGCGCGACGCCACCGGTCAGCTGGCCGATCGCTTCCATCTTCTGCGCCTGGAACAACGCGGACTCGCTGCGCCGCAGGGCCTCGGTGGCCTCGAATTCGGCGGTGATGTCGCGGCCGAAGGCGTAGATCATTCCATCCTCCGAGACCGAGGTCCACTCGATCCGGCGCTTTCCCCCGTCCTTGGCACGCATCACGCTTACCGCGTGCGTGTTCCGCGCCGCCGTGCCCAGCGATTTCAGCCGCGCCGTCGCCGCCGCGCGGCTTTCGGGATCTACGAAGTGGAGCACGTTCCTTCCGACCGTCTCCTCGTAGGTCCAACCGAGCGTGCGCGTCCAGGCCGGATTGACCGAAGAGGCAGTGCCGGACCGGGTCGTGACCATCTTGAGCACTGGCGACAGGTTCCAGATCCGCTCCAGATCGCGCGAGGATTGGAACTCGACGAGCTTCTGCTCGTGAATGTCGGTGTTGGTGCCGATCCACCGCTCAACCGTGCCCGCCTCTCCCCGCACTGGCAAGGCGCGCACGAGGTGCCAGCGATACTCGCCATCGGCGCGGCGAAGCCGAAGCTCGGTCTCGTAGAGGGTCTCCGCCGTGAGCCCCTCCCGCCAACGGGCGATCGCATCGGCGCGGTCTTCGGCGTGAATAATGTCGAACCAGCCATGTCCAGTCAGCGCCGCGCCGTCACGGCCGGAATACTCTCCGACGCGCTCGTTGAACCAGTCGAGCGATCCGTCCGTGGTCGCGGTCCAGGCCTGGTTCGGCATCGCCTCCGCGAAGGCCCGGAAGCGCGCCTCGCTCGCGCGGAGTGCCTCCTGCGCGACGGTACCCTCGGTGACGTCGACTCCATTCACGAAGACCCCCAAGACGCGGCCGTCGCGATCTCGGATCGGTTGGAAGATTACGTCGACGTAGCGTCTCTCCGCTGGCCCGCCTGAGGGCGCGGGGACGTCGTAGATCGCGTTGTGTGACCTTTGAGCCTGTCCACTGCGATAGACCTCGTCGAGCAAGTCGACGTATCCTTGGCCGCGTGCCTCCGGTAGCGCCTCGGCCACCGTTCGGCCGAGCAGGTCGCGATCCCCGACCAGTGACATATAGGCCGGGTTCACGATCTCGAAGCTGTGCTGAGCGCCGCCGAGCAGCGCCATGAACGACGGCGACTGTTCGTAGATCTGGCTCAGGCGGGCCCGCTCGTCGCGTAGCTGCTGGTCGGTCAAGACGCGCTCGGTGGTCTCCACCACGATCGCGATCACACCGAGCGGCGCTCCGTCCTCGTCGACCACGGGGGAGTAGTCGAGGTCGAGCCAGACATCGCTCGGCCCCCGGCCGCGATCAAGCACCAGCACCTGATCCTTGTAGGACAGCGCTTCGCCGCGGCGAAACACTCGGCGCACCACGTTGTCGTTGAATTCGGCGACCTCTGGCCAGCCCTCTCGGACCTTCGAGCCGAGAAGGCGCGGATGACGGCCGCCGGCGAAGACCGAATAGGCGTCGTTGTAGATCATCACGCCGTCCTCGCCCCAGAGCGTGACGATCGGAAGCGGCGAGCGCAGGATCGTAGCGATCACCACCTTGATGGTCGCCGGCCAGTCCTCGAGCGCCCCGAGACTCGTCGCGGCCCAGTCGCGCGCCCGGATCAGCATTGCCATCTCCCCGGAGCCCAGGAAGGCGTCGGTGGGAGCGGGTCTGGGCGTGGTAGTGCTCATGGCTGGGACGCGAGTAGATGGTTCTGCCCGCTGCGCGGGCCCGCCGCCGAGGGCCGGGCGGCGGCTGGCATGACGAAAGGAAAACGCTACGTCCGTCAAGGGAATTGCTGCGCGACATTTGAGACCATCTGGTCGTCACATCCCCCGCGTATCCTTCGCGTATCTTGCCCTCTAAGGTGCGCGGACCGACCTCTGGTCGAGGGCCCGCTTCTGACTCCGGTGCGGCGGACGAGCGCGGCGATATGCCCGGGCCCCGTGACCCCGCTCCGATCCCGCCCACGAACTCCGAGGGCTATGTCGCGCTGGAGAGCCGCGAAGACGTCGCGGCGGGTGCCAGGGTCGAGGCGGCTGACGCGCCGGGCGCGCCGATCCGGGCCAAGGCGAACCGGGAAAGGGTCTGACAGCGAGGCGCGCGTGCGCGCAACCCTTGGCTGGAGAGTCGATACCGCGAAAGATGATACCGCGTTGGTCAGATGGGGACGTGGCGAAGCATAAGGCGGAACCTTCCGTCCGCCCCCGCGCTCTCCACCGGAGGTATCCGCGTCCAGAGGGGAGATCATGGCACCGCACGATACGAATACCGAGAAAGAGGCTCGGCGGCACGCGACGCCGCTCATCACGATGGCGGTTCTCGTCGTGCTCGTGATCCTCGGCTTCTTCTGGTGGGTCAGCCGAGCGACCGAAGGGCCGGAGGCGGTGCAGGAGAACCCCGCCGAGGCGCCGGCGACTGCGCCCGCCCCCCCGGCGCAGCCGCCGACGGCGATCGAACCCGCCGCGCCTGTCCCGGGCAGTCAGTCCCCGTCCGCGCCCGCTCCGGAACCCTCCGCCCCCACGCCGGCCCAGCCCGCGCCGGGCGCGCCTGCGACGACCAATCCCTGATGGCTCGCGCGCCGAAGCCCGGAGACAGGGTCGCCTGGGAGACCAGTCAAGGCGAGACCACCGGTGAGGAGGTGGTCTCGAAGGTCACCTGGCGGACCAGGATCAAGGGGCACGTCGTCGCGGCGAGCGCGGACGAGCCTTAGTTCATCGTCGAAAGCGACAAGACCGGAGCACGCGCCGCGCACAAGCCCGAAGCGCTCCGCAGGCGCTGACGCCGCGTTCATCGCAGCGCGGCTCCCGTACTGCTTGGCGGAAGGCCGCGTCCCCGACCAGGCGCCGCGGCTTCGCCCCATCGTCATGGTTCGGAATAGCCATCGATCTCTACCGTGAGTGCTTCGGGGGCGACGGGTTCGATGAAGAGAAACGCGCCGTGCCTCGTCGATCCACCTGCGACATAGTCGAACTCGATGCGCTTCATGATCGAGCGCTCCGATTGCGAGGCGGTGACACCCACGCCCGAGGCCGCGTCGTCGCCGTCGTTCGTCACCGCGATCCGCACCAGTGTCCCCTGGGTGGCCGCCTCGACCCGCTCGACCACGACGCGCAGGGCAGGGGGACGGGCGCCACCGACCATCGCCTGATATCCGAAATAGAGCGCGAGCCCGGCGACGAGACAGGCGGATGCTCCCGCGAAGATCCATTCCACGAGGGGCTTGCCCGGACGTGGCTCGTCTTGGCTCTCCCGGTCCATCACAGGATCAGCCGCGCGGCCGCCGCGCCGACCGAGGCCGGAAAGGCGAGTACCACGACCACCAGCGGGAGGCCGTGGACGCCGAGGCCGTCGGTGCGCCCGAAGATCCAGAGCAAGAACAGGCTGATGCCGAGCGCGATCACGTAGCCGGGCAAGGTCAGCCGCAGGAAGGAGCTCCACCAGCGCTCGTCGGGCGAGATCTCCGTGCCGCCGGCGAAGCCGAGCGCGAAGACGAAGCCCTGCATGATCGCGAGCGAGAGGCCGAGCAGGGCCAGGGCGTGCCAGTCAGACATCTGGTAGGAGATAAGCATCATTTCCTCCGTCGGCGCCACGTTGAAGCCAAGAAAGAGCGCTCCGACCGCCATCAGGAACAGCTCGCCGCCGTAGGTCTCGGCGGGCTCTTCAGCTTGACCGTCGTCTTCGGTTCGAGCGCCGAACTGACTTCTGGCGAGAAGGGCGCCGATCGCCGCGGGGACCATCTGGATCGCGATCTTGCCGAGCGCCTCGTCGAGCGCGGTGTCGCGCGCGATGGTGCCGAAGAGGGTGAGCGACGTCACGCAGACGATGGCGGCGATGCCGGCCGCGACGCAGGCGTCGATGACGTCGTCGCGCCACCGCCGGGTCGGCTCGAAGCCAATGCGGCGCGAGAGCAGAACGAGCAGCGGAAAAGCGACCAGAAGCAGGACCAGCAGCCGCGGTCGGTCGAGATAGATGCCGAGCCACCAGAACTCCATTGTCATGAGCATCGGAAGCGAAAAGAGAAGCGCGCCTCCGGCGCCGCGCCCGAGGTCGCGGATGGCGCGGTTCGGGGCGCCTCCGATCGGATCCGTTCGGGGTGCCAAGATGAACCCTCCCTCGCGCGCGAGGCTAATGCTCGGATTGTCTCGAAGTTCCACCCGCGATCGCGGGCTGGTGAGAACAGGCGCGCTCGGCGTCGCCGAGGTTGAGAACGAACAGCCGCGCAGCGCGCATCGGCGCGAGGGCCGGCAATAACGAACTGGACCCGGTGAGCCATTTCTGTGAGGTGTCGCAGAGCTTCGCGAACGATGTGGTCCGCGTCGCGAATCCGTCCGATCTGCTCTTGGCAGTCGAGGAGGTCGGAGGGTCGCTTTGGCCAAGCTCGGAAGGGATGGCGCGTTCTGGACGGCCTTTGGCGCCGCGCCGAGCTTCTAGGCGCCTGAGCCCATCCAACTCCCCAACGGAGCGGACCGGGCGCCGTTGCCGGGTTAGTCGCGGGCGGCGCGACCGGCGAACCAGACGGAGACGGCCTCGATCTCATCGCCCTCGAGCCCCGATGCTGCTTGGGTCATCAGCCCGGCGTAGGGCCCCCCGCCGCGCACGCCGTCGCGAAAAAGCCGCAGCTGCCCCGCGAGGTAGTCGGCCGGCTGACCTTCGAGCCGGGGCGCGCCTGCCTGACCCGGGCGCCCGTGGCAGGAGAGGCACGCGGGCACGCCGGTTTCCGGCCGTCCGTGCGACGCGATCGTGGGCGGCCGTGCCGCCGCGATCGTCGTCGCGGGCACGGCATCCCCTGGCGGGAAAGCGGCGAGCATGCCCGCCAGCGCCGCCCGGTCCTCGGCCGACAACCCGGTCACCGCCTGTCGCATGACCCCGCTCGCGCGCGCGCCCCACGCATAGGCGTCGAGGCTCGCCCGGAGATAGGCTTCGGACTGCCCGGCGAGGCGCGGGACCCGCGCGCCGCCGTCGCGCCCGGTCCAACCATGGCAGCCGGCGCAGGCGGCGGGCAGCGTGTCCTCCGGCGGCGCGCCGGGCGGCGCGACCAGCTCGGCGTAACGCCGCGGGTCGAGATCGGGCAGGGCGCGCAAGAAGGCGACGATCATCCAGCCCTCGTCCTCGCGCGCCGGGTCCGGCCAGGCGGGCATGCCGGTGAAGCGCACGCCGTGCATGACGATGCGATGCAGTTCGGCGTCGGACCAGGTTCCGACCACCGAGGCGAGATCGGGCGGCGCCGGCAGCATCGCCTGGACGCTGGGCGGGCCAGGGATCCCTGGCCCGCCGTGGCAGGGTGCGCAACCGGTGGCGAAATGACCGGCGGCGGGGCGGAGCGCGTCGGTCGGCGGCGGCGGCGCGGTTTCGCCAAGCGTCGCTGTCCGGACCGAGGAGCGCATCGCGAAATGCAGGAACCACTCGGTGAGCGCCCAATGCCCCGAGGCGGCACCGACCCCGATCACTCCGAGCCAGGCGACGAGGAGCGCCGCGACGGGCGCGGCGATGGCGGCTTAGAGGATGTGGCGCGGGCGTGGCTTCATCGGCCGGGCTCGAGGCTTCGCCCGACGAGCGCGAGCCCCCCGGCCAGATAGACGATCGCGCCGAGGGCGAGCATCACCGTGCCGCCGAGGCTCTGGTCCGCGGCGGGGGCGAGGGAGACGCCGAGGCAGGTGACGAAAGCGTCGCCGTAGAGCGGGCTCGGCGCGAGCGCCAGCAGCGCCCCGAGCAGCGTCATGTGCATGGCGGTGAAGAGCAGGCCGACCGCGCCGACAAGCCCGCCAGCCCGCAGGCAGGCGTGCCAGAGCAGGAAACCCGCGGCGAGAAAGCTCGCCTGCTCGGCGACCGTCACTAGCGGCATGGTCGCGGCGGCGCCGCGCAGCGCCGGGGCATGCCATCCCCAGACGAGCAGGAACTCGATGAGCGTCGCGAGCGCGGGTCCGACGAGGTTGGGCGCGGCGGGTAGGCCGAGCGCCAGAAGCGGCGCCGCGAGCGCGACGACGCCCATGTGCGCGATCATGTGCGCCGCGAAGGATGCGCGGTCCGCGCCGAGCAGGGGGCCGCCCCAGATCAGCGCCAGCAGGCCGAGAGCGGCGAGGATGAAGCCGGACCTCACGGCCGGCAATCCGTCAGAAAGGCGGCGGGCAGGGCCTGATAGAGCACCGCGACGAAGCTAAGGCCGGCGAGGAGAAGCGTCGCGAACCCCTGGAACAGCAGCCGGTCGTCGCGGGTGCCGGCGTCGTGCGGCGGATCGCCGGCGCCGAAGCCCCACTGCCGCCAGGCAAGCAGCGCCGCGAGCAGGATGCCCCCGAGCGCGAGGACGGTCGCCCAGAATATCCCGAGCCGGACGAGCGCGAGCTCGACGCCCCGCGCGCAGGCGATGGCGACGGCCACGTAGCAAATGAGAAAATGCGCCGCCCAGATCACCGGCGCGGTGAAGAGGGTCCAGAGGCTCTCGATCTCGCGGGGCAGGAGGTGGAACATCGCGCGGTCCTCACAGCGCCAGGGGGAAGAGGCCGACGACGACGAAGGTGACGATCGCGGTCGCGGCGAGGAAATGGAAGTAGAGCAGGCTGTTGCGCAGGTCCGCGTCGTAGGTCGGCGTGAGCCGGCCGGCGAAGCTTCGCGCGAGGCAGTAGAGTTGCATGACCACGCCCACGGCGACGTGGATCACGCTCCAGATTACGATCACCCAGACGATCGCGGGATAGACATGGGATGTCGGATCGAGCCCCGCCATCCACGGTCCCGCGAGGCCGGCGGCGCCACCGGCGAGCGCGAGCGCCGCGCCGCCGAGCAGTGCGAGACGCATGGCCTCGGTCGCGCCGCGCGCGTTGAGACGGCGCGCGGCGAGCATCGCGCCCCAGCCGGCGAGCATGAGCGCGATTGCCAGCATCGACCAGCCGACGCCAGGGCCATCTTGGCCCGCCGCGAGATCGGGATGGATCGTCCAGTAGAAGAAGTAGCCGAAGACGAGGCTCGCGAAGGCCGTGGCATCGCCGGTCATGGTGATGAACATGCCCCACCATCCGACCGCGCTCTGGCCGGATACGTAGAGCGGCAGGCTGAGCCCGCGGCCGACGTCCTTCTCGGGTTTCTCCGGGATCTCGCCTGTCCCGGTCCAGATCCACATGAAGAGCGGAACGAGGAAGACGAGGCCGCAGGCGAGCGAGATGAGCCACCAGTGGAAGGTGAGTGCGATGAAGACCCCGCCGAGCGCGAAGGCGGCGGCCATCGGCAGCCAGGACGGCCCGCCGACGCGGAGCACCTGCTCCGGATCCGCGTCGAGTACCGAGGTGACCAGAGCTTCGCGGCGACCTTCCTCCGCGTCGGGCAGGTACCATTCCCCGGCGTTCATCTCGGCCACGACCTCGGGCAGGTCCCAGATCGGATAGCGGCTGGAGACGCGGGGGACCGATCGGACGCCCCAGTCCTCGTCGGGCGGGGTCGCCCATTCCAGCGTGCCTGCGTTCCAGGGGTTTCGCGGCGCCTGAACCTGGTGCTTCTTCGAGCGGAGCACGTCGAAAACGACGAGAAGGACCCCGGCGGCGAAACAGGCGGCGCCGACGGTCGAGATAAGGTTCACGAGGCCCCAGCCGGCTTCCTCGGAATAGACGAAGATCCGGCGCGGCATGCCCCAGAGACCCGCGAGATGCATCGGGAAGAAGGCGACGTTGAAGCCCGCGAACATCGTCCAGAAGGCGATCGTGCCGAGCCGGTCGGAGAGGAACCTGCCGCCGAGGAGCGGGTACCAGTAGTAGATCCCGGCGACGATCGGGAACAGCATTCCCCCGATCAGGACGTAGTGGAGATGCGCGACGACGAAATAGGTGTCATGCGCCTGCCAGTCGAACGGCGCGAGCGCCACCATAACCCCGGTCAGCCCGCCGATGACAAAGATCGCGACGCCGCCGATGCCGAACAGCATCGGCGTCGACTGGGTGACCCGGCCCGCCAGCATCGTGGCGAGGAAGACGAAGATCTGGACCGCTGTCGGGATCGCCACCGCCTCGGAAGCGGCGGAGAAGAACGCGAGCGAGATTTGCGGCAGTCCCGTCGCGAACATGTGGTGGACCCAGAGCCCGAACGACAGGAAGCCGGTCCCGACCGCCGCCAGCACGATCCAGGAATAGCCGACGATCGGCCGCCGCGAGAACGTCGGGACGATCATCGCGAGCAGCGCGATCGCCGGCAGGAAGATGATGTAGACCTCCGGATGGCCGAAGATCCAGAACAGGTGCTGCCAGAGCAGCGGGTCGCCGCCCTTCGCCGGGTCGAAGAACGGCCAGCCGAACATCCGCTCGAGTTCGAACAGAATGTCGCCCGCGATCAGCGGCGGAAAGGCGAAGAGGATCATTCCCGCGACGATGAGGAGATACCAGGCGAAGAGTGGCATGAGGTTGACGCGCATGCCCGGCGCGCGGCACTTCATGATACCGACGATGATCTCCACCGCCGCCGCGATCGAGGCGACCTCGATGAACGAGAGGCCGAGCAGCCAGATGTCGGCCCCGATTCCGGAGAGCTTCTCGTCCGTCGCGAGCGGCGGGTACATGAACCAACCGGCCGACGGCGCCGCGCCGAAGAAGATCGAGCCGCAGATGAAGACGCCGCCGATCAGGAAGCTCCAGAAGCCGAAGGCCGAGAGCCGGGGGAAGGGCGGGTCGCGCGCGCCGAGCATGCCCGGCAGCAGGTAGATCGCCACGGCCTCGAAGATCGGCACGGCGAAGAGGAACATCGTCACCGTGCCGTGCAGGGTGAAAGCCTGATTGTAGAGCTCAGCGGAGACGAGGTCGTTGTCGGGAACCGCGAGCTGCGCGCGCACGAGGAGCGCGAGGCAGCCCGCGAACAGCATGAAGGCGAAGGCGGTCGCCCCGTACCAGAGCCCAACGCTGGTGTTGTTCACATCGGTCCAATAGCGCCAGCCGGGCGGCGTCGCCCAGGTGGCGCGGAGACGTTGTTCCTGCGCCCGCCGCTCGGCGTCGCCCGGCTGGCTCATCGCAGGCCCTCCAGCCAGTTCGCGATCGCTGAAAGCCGCTCGTCGCTCAGCATGTCGTAGGCGGGCATCTCGGCTCCGGGCTTTACCGCTTCCGGGCTTTGGATGAAGCGCGCGGTGTTGGCCGGGGAGCGGGGAAGCGCTCCAGCCCCGAGGGTCGCCCGCGCGCCATAATGCGATAGATCGGGCCCCACGCGGCCCGCAGCCTTGGTGCCGCGTACCGTATGGCAGGCGCCGCATCCCTCTTCGAGAAAGGCGTCCGCTCCCGCGGCGCCGATGCCCGGCGACGGGCTGGCCTCGGACGCGAGCCATCGCGCGAAGGCGTCCGTGTCCTCCGCGGCCGCCGTGAGGGTCATCAGCGCGTGCGAGGTGCCGCAATACTCGGCACAGGCGCCTCTGAACGTGCCCGGCCGATCGGCTTCGAGGGTCAGGCGGTTCACACGACCGGGGATCATGTCCATCTTGCCGCCGAGCGGCGGGATCCAGAAGGAGTGGATCACGTCGGGGCTGGCGAGCCTGAATTCGACCGGCTCCCCGACCGGCAGGCGAAGCTCGTTCGCGGTCGTGACGGGCGCGCCTCCCGGTGGGTGATAGGTGATCTCCCACCAGTATTGTCGACCGGTTACCTCGACGACTAGGGTGTGTACTCAACGCTTGTCGATTTGTGGCTTCGCTGATTCACTCCGCCGCGAGATCGGAGGTGGAGATGGGGCGATACGATCTGAGCGATGCG
>QFPW01000073.1 GCA_003241785.1 Rhodovulum sulfidophilum
GTGCTCCTTGGCGCGCTTCATCTGCGGGCGGATCATCAGGAAGTACATGATGGCGATCAGGGCGATCGGCATCAGCAGGCCGAAGCCGCCCATGCCCTGCTGGGCCGGCGCGGCCTGGGCGAGAACGGGGGCAACGAGGAAATCAAGCAGATTCATGGACTTGTCCATTCGGTATGAAAAGCAGCCGGGGATTATGCCACGCGCCGGGAAGGCCCGCCTGGGCGTCCCCATCGGCCCGGACCGGAAAAGACCGCATCGGCGCCGGTTGGTTCCCGGCCTGCGGTCTCGACCTGCCCCGCAGAAGACTTCGCCTCCGCCACGAAGCCTGTAGGAGCGCCCCATGGGCGCGATGCCCTTCCGGACGGCCGAGGGAGAGCATCGCGGGCACCGCCCGCTTGTGTCTGCGGTTACCCCTAGAGTTGTGGCGGAGAGCGATGTGCGGCAGGCCGACAGGCCGCTGTGTTCGAGCACGTGTAGGAGCCAGGGCCGCCGCACATCGACCTCGATCCATAGCCCGAACAGTTGAACGAGCCTGAGCTCGAACTTCACAAGCGTGGGCAGGAACGAGGGGGCTCTCTCCTGTCCCACAGTTTACGAGCTTCCATGACCCTCTGGATTGGTATCGACGTCTCCAAGGCCACCCTGGCCGTCCATGTGCTGCCGACCCGGCAGTTTCTTTCTGTGCCCAACACTGGCGAGGGGCATGCCAGCCTGTGCGCCATGCTCAAGGGGCAGGCCGTTGGCAATCTGCTGCTGGAAGCCACCGGCGGCTACGAACGCGCCGTGATGCGGGCCCTGGCCGCCGCCGAGGTGCCGGTCACCCGGATCAACCCACGTCGGGCCCGTGCCTTTGCCACCGCCTTGGGCAAAACCGCCAAGACCGACCCCATCGACGCGGCCCTACTCGCGCGCATGGCCGAACTGGTCTGCGCCCCTGGTGTGGCACCGGAGCCCGAGCGCGAAGTCTTGCGTGAGCTGGTCCAGCGCCGCGAACAACTGGTCCAGCAGCGTGACGACGAGCGCCGCCGCCTGCCCCAGGCGTGCACGCCCTTGGTCCGCGACGACCTTGCCGCCCACATCGGCCAGCTGCGCCTGCGCATCCGCCATCTGGACAAGGCCATCGTCCATGCCCAGCAACACCTCGACGATCAGCTGAGCCGCAAGCTGCAGGCCATCGCCGGTATCGGCCAGGTCACCGCCGCCAGCCTGATGGCGTACCTGCCTGAACTGGGGCGTCTGGATCGCCGCCAAATCGCTGCATTGGCCGGACTGGCTCCCTACAACGTGGACAGCGGACAACACGCCGGCAAACGCCGCATCCGCGGCGGACGCGCCGCGATCCGCCGTGTCCTGTACATGGCGTGCTGGTCAGTGATCCGCAAGCAAGCCGACTTCAAGGCGCGCTATCAGCGACTACGCCAGCAGGGAAAGGCCGCCAAAGTCGCCATCACCGCCTGCATGCGCGTCCTGCTCATCCGCCTCAACGCCATGGTCCGCGAACAGACCGAGTGGCGAACCAGCTAAAAGACAGTTGCTCCTACAGCGGATCGAAAGCGAGTCCGTGCGCCGTCGTCGTCCGCATCACCACGGCGCGCGCCGTCGCCAGTCCTGCGTTCTCGACGACCAGCCTTGGACGTCTATCCAGCGTGCAGGCCAACCCCTCGGCAACGAAGGTCGCGTGCACCGCTTCCAGCGCATCGGCTTCTTGCGAAGACAGTGCGCCCGCGGTCGCCAGCGACCCGATGAGCCCCGGCGTATCGCGTGGCAGCAGCAAGGCGGGCTGCGCCGTGGCATCGCGCAGTACGAGGTACTG
>QFPW01000006.1 GCA_003241785.1 Rhodovulum sulfidophilum
GATCTCGCCCATCGCCATGGAAGAAAAGCTTCGCTTCGCAATCCGCGAAGGCGGACGCACCGTCGGCGCCGGCGTCGTCTCCAAGATCATCGAGTAATCGCCTACCGGCACCCCGTGGCCGGGGCATGACGCCCCGGCCACGCGACGTTTCAACCTGACAGCCGAAGAGGCGAATAACATGCAAGGTCAGACTATCCGCATCCGGCTGAAGGCCTTCGACTATCGTGTCCTGGATGCCAGCACCTCGGAAATCGTGAACACCGCGCGGCGCACCGGCGCCCGGGTTCGCGGCCCGATCCCGCTGCCGAACAAGATTGAGAAATTCACCGTTCTGCGCGGCCCGCACATCGACAAGAAGAGCCGCGAGCAGTTCGAGATCCGGACGCACAAGCGTCTTCTCGACATCGTCGACCCGACGCCGCAGACCGTGGACGCGCTGATGAAGCCCGTGGACGCGCTGATGAAGCTCGACCTCGCCGCCGGCGTGGACGTTGAAATCAAGCTCTGAGGGACTGGAAGAAATGCGTTCCGGAGTATTAGCAAAGAAGCTGGGCATGACCCGGCTGTTCCTGGAAGACGGGAAGCAGATCCCCGTCACCGTCCTCCACATGGAGAACGTGCAGGTCGTGGCGCAGCGCACCGGCGACAAGGACGGCTACAGCGCCGTCCAGCTCGGCGCGGGCGCGGCCAAGGCGAAGCGGACCTCCGCGGCGATGCGCGGCCATTTCGCCGCCGCCAAGGTGGAGCCGAAGCGCAAGCTCGTCGAGTTCCGGGTCTCCCCCGAGAACCTGATCGAGGTCGGCGAGGAGATCACGGCGGACCATTACTTCGCCGGCCAGTTCGTCGACATCGCGGGCACCAGCATTGGTAAGGGCTTCGCGGGCGGCATGAAGCGGCACAACTTCGGCGGCCTCCGGGCGTCGCATGGTGTGTCGGTCAGCCACCGTTCGCACGGCTCGATCGGCCAGTGCCAGGATCCGGGCAAGGTCTTCAAGGGCAAGAAGATGGCCGGCCACATGGGCGCCGTCCGCGTCACCACGCAGAACCTGCAGGTCGTGCGCACCGACGCCGATCGCGGGCTCATCATGGTGAAGGGCGCGGTCCCGGGCTCGAAGGGCGGCTGGGTCACGATCAAGGACGCGGTCAAGAAGGCGACCCCGGACAACGTGATCCTGCCCGCGGCGCTCCGCTCGGCGGCGAAGGCCGCGCACGAGGCGGCGCTCAGGGCGGCCGAGGAAGCGGCGGCGGCGGAGGCGGCGGCCGAGGAAGCCCGGCTCGCCGAGCAGGCCGCGGCCGAGGAAGCGGCGCTCGCCCAGGCCGAGGCCGAGATCAAGTCCGGCGACGTGGGCGGCGACGACGCGGCGCCCGAGGGGAGCGAAGAGAAATGAAGACCGATGTGATCAATTTGGACGCGAGCGCGGCCGGGTCGATCGAGCTCGACGACGCGATCTTCGGGCTCGTCCCGCGCGCCGACATCCTGCACCGCATGGTGCGCTGGCAGCTCGCCAAGCGCCAGGCCGGCACCCATTCGGTGCTCGGCAAGTCGGATGTGAGCTACTCGACCAAGAAGATCTATCGCCAGAAGGGCACGGGCGGCGCGCGGCACGGTTCGCGCAAGGCCCCGACCTTCCGGCACGGCGGCACCTACAAGGGGCCGACGCCGCGCAGCCACGCGCATGATCTGACGAAGAAGTTCCGCGCCCTCGGCCTGAAGCACGCGCTTTCGGCCAAGGCGACCGCGGGCAGCCTCGTCGTCATCGAGAACGCCGATTTCGCCGAGGCCAAGACCAAGTCGCTGGCCTCGACCGTGAAGAACCTGGGCTGGAAGCGCGTCCTCGTCATCGACGGGGCCGAGGTCAACGCGAATTTCGCGAAGGCCGCGCGCAACATCGCGGGCATGGACGTGCTGCCGAGCATCGGCGCCAACGTCTATGACATCCTGCGCCGCGACACGCTCGTGCTGACGAAGTCCGCCGTCGAAGCGCTGGAGGCGCGTCTGAAATGAGCGTGAAGCCGGAACAGTACGACCTGATCCGCAGGCCGATCATCACCGAGAAGGCCACCATGGCCTCGGAGAACGGCGCCGTGGTGTTCGAGGTCCAGATGAGCGCCACGAAGCCGCAGATCAAGGAAGCGGTGGAGAAGCTCTTCAATGTCAAGGTGAAGGCGGTCAACACCACCGTCACCAAGGGCAAGGTGAAGAAGTTCAGGGGCCGTCCGGGCGTCCGTCGCGACGTGAAGAAGGCCTATGTGACGCTGGTCGAGGGAAACACCATCGACGTCTCCACCGGGCTCTGATATAGGGCCCCACCCCTCGGAATTCCGAGTCGCGCGTCGCCGCCCCACCGGGCGGCGATTGAATTAAGAACAGTCCCCCTCGCGGGGATGGGTAAGCAACGGAAGACAGCAAGATGGCGTTGAAATCGTACAATCCTACGACGCCGGGCCAGCGCGGGCTGGTTCTGATCGACCGTTCGGAGCTTTGGAAAGGCCGCCCCGTCAAGTCCCTCACCGAGGGTCTGACCGGCAAGGGCGGACGGAACAACACCGGGCGGATCACGATGCGTCGGCGCGGCGGCGGGGCCAAGCGGCTCTACCGCGTCGTGGACTTCAAGCGTCGCAAGTACGACGTGCCCGCCAAGGTGATCCGGATCGAATATGACCCGAACCGGACCGCGTTCATCGCGCTCATCGGCTACGCCGACGGCGAGCAGGCCTACATCCTCGCCCCGCAGCGCCTCGCGCCGGGCGATTCGGTGATCGCCGCCGCCAAGGCCGACATCAAGCCGGGCAACGCGATGCCCTTCACGGCGATGCCGATCGGCACGATCGTGCACAACGTCGAGCTGAAGGCCGGCAAGGGCGGCCAGCTCGCCCGCGCCGCCGGCACCTACGCCCAGTTCGTCGGCCGCGACGGCGGCTACGCGCAGATCCGCCTCTCTTCGGGCGAGCTCCGGCTCGTGCGCCAGGAGTGCATGGCGACGGTCGGCGCGGTCTCGAACCCCGACAACTCGAACCAGAACTTCGGCAAGGCCGGCCGCATGCGGCACTTCGGCCTGCGTCCGAAGGTTCGCGGCGTCGTCATGAACCCGATCGACCACCCGCATGGCGGTGGCGAGGGCCGGACCTCGGGCGGCCGTCATCCGGTCACCCCGTGGGGCAAGCCGACCAAGGGTGCGCGCACGCGTACCAACAAGGCGACGACGAAGTTCATCCTTCGCTCGCGTCACCTGAAGAAGAACAAGCGGTAAGGAGCCCCCATGTCCCGTTCTGTTTGGAAAGGCCCCTTCGTCGACTCGTTCGTTCTGAAGAAGGCCGAGAAGGCCCGCGAGTCGGGCCGCAACGAAGTCATCAAGATCTGGTCGCGCCGCTCGACGATCCTGCCGCAGTTCGTCGGCCTGACCTTCGGCGTCTACAACGGCAAGAAGCATATCCCGGTGAACGTCACCGAGGACATGATCGGCCAGAAGTTCGGTGAGTACAGCCCGACCCGTACCTATTACGGTCACGCGGCCGACAAGAAAGCGAAGCGGAAGTAAGCCATGAGCAAGGAAAAGAACCCTCGCCGCGTGGCGGACAACGAAGCGATGGCGGTGAGCAAGATGCTGCGCACCAGCCCGCAGAAGCTGAACCTCGTCGCCGCGATGATCCGCAACAAGCCGGTCGACAAGGCGCTGAGCGATCTCACCTTCTCGAAGAAGCGCATCGCCGAGGACGTCAAGAAGACGCTTCAGTCCGCGATCGCCAACGCCGAGAACAACCACGGCCTCGACGTCGACGAGCTGGTCGTCGCCGAAGCCTTCGTCGGCAAGAACATGGTCCTGAAGCGCGGTCGTCCGCGCGCCCGCGGCCGCTTCGGCAAGATCCTGAAGCCGTTCAGCCAGGTGACGATCAAGGTTCGGCAGGTCAGCGAGGAGATCGCGTAATGGGTCAGAAGATCAATCCGATCGGCCTGCGCCTGCAGGTCAACCGTACCTGGGACAGCCGCTGGTTCGCCGACGGCAAGGAATACGGCAAGCTGCTGCACGAGGACATCGCGATCCGCGATTACATCAAGCAGCACGCCTCCCAGGCCGGCATCAGCCGCGTCGTCATCGAGCGTCCGCACCGCAAGTGCCGCGTGTCGATCCACGCCGCCCGTCCCGGTGTGATCATCGGCAAGAAGGGCGCGGACATCGAGACGCTGCGCAAGGCGCTGTCGAAGTTCACCAAGTCCGAGCTGCACCTCAACATCGTCGAGGTCCGCAAGCCCGAGATCGACGCGGCCCTGGTCGCCGAGAACATCGCGCAGCAGCTCGAGCGTCGCGTGTCGTTCCGTCGCGCGATGAAGCGCGCGGTGCAGAACGCGATGCGCATGGGCGCGCTCGGCATCCGGATCAACGTTGGCGGCCGCCTCGGCGGCGCCGAGATCGCCCGGACCGAGTGGTACCGCGAGGGCCGGGTGCCGCTGCACACGCTCCGCGCGGACATCGACTACGCGCTGGCCGAGGCGAAGACCGCCTATGGCATCATCGGGATCAAGGTCTGGATCTTCAAGGGCGAGATCCTCGAGCACGATCCGCAGGCCCGTGACCGTCGTCAGGCCGAGTTGCAGGAAGGCGGCGGCATGCGTCCGCAGCGCCGCGATCGCGACCGCGACGCGCGCTGACCGGGGGAGATAGAGTAAGATGCTTTCACCGAAGCGCACGAAGTTCCGCAAGCAGTTCAAGGGTCGCATCCATGGCGACGCCAAGGGCGGCACCGAGATCACCTTCGGCCACTACGGCCTGAAGGCGACCGAGCCGGAACGCATCACCGCGCGTCAGATCGAGGCCGCCCGCCGCGCCCTGACCCGTCACATGAAGCGCCAGGGCCGCGTCTGGATCCGCATCTTCCCGGACGTGCCGGTCACGAAGAAGCCGACCGAGGTCCGCATGGGTAAGGGCAAGGGTTCGGTCGAATTCTGGGCCGCCAAGGTCAAGCCCGGCCGGATCATGTTCGAGATCGAGGGCGTGAACGAGGAGGTCGCCAAGGAGGCGCTCCGCCTCGCCGCGATGAAGCTCCCGATCAAGTGCCGGTTCGTGAGCCGCGAAGACTGGTAAGAGGTCGGGCGGAATCGCCCACCCTGCGCGAGATGCGAGAAGGCCCCGGGAGACCGGGGCCTTTGTCGTTTAGCCCTGTCCGACGCATCGTCTGGGGCTTCTGCGGGAGTTTGCCCGGGCTGGATTCGACCAACCCGGGCCAAAGATCTAGCGCGGCGGCACCGGTTCGGTGGGATCTTCGGGCAGGTCTCGCTTGGCGGTCCGCATCGCGACGACGGCGACGAAGAGGCCGACCAGAAGACTTCCGACGGGCATGATGAGCATCGCGGCGAGTTGCGTGTTCATTCCCTCAGCCCTCCGAGGATCATCCTCGCTATGAAATGTAGGACCACGGCGCCTCCGAAGCAAACGGTAGCAGCGATGAGCGTTCCCCGCCATTCGCCCGGGGAGATTTCCGCTGTCCGGAGCGCCTGTACCAGTGGCGTCACTCCGCCAACCGCGAGCGCGGCGATCGCGAGCCCGTTCAGGAACGTCGCCGACAGCTTCAGCCGCTCGTTGTGAACAGTCTTCATCGCGCTCTCCGGCCTTCCGCGCGAGCCTGGAGCCGAATTCGTTAGGCAATCGCTACCTCGGCTTGCATTCTCCGCCCATCCCGAGTACACGGCGCGCTCCACCATGAACTCCGCCAGAATCAGGGTGACCCGCGAGGGGGCCCTCTGGCGATGTTGAAAGGATAGTCCAATGGCCATCAAGTCGGCCGATCTCCGGGCGAAGACGCCCGATCAGCTGCGCGACCAGCTCGCCGCGCTGAAGAAGGAATCGTTCAACCTGCGCTTCCAGCGGGCCACCGGCCAGCTCGAGAACACCGCGCGCATGGAAATCGTCCGCCGCGACGCCGCCCGTGTCCTGACGATCCTGAACCAGAAGGCCGCCGCCGCGGCTTCGGAGGCCTGAGCCATGCCCAAGCGTATTCTCCAGGGTACCGTGACCAGCGACAAGAACGCCCAGACGATCACCGTGCTCGTCGAGCGTCGCTTCACGCATCCGGTGATGAAGAAGACCGTGCGTTCGTCGAAGAAGTATCGCGCGCACGATGCCAACAACCAGTACAAGGTCGGGGACGTGGTCCGCATTCAGGAATGCGCGCCGATCTCCAAGACCAAGCGCTGGGAAGTGATCGCGGGAACCGCCGAGGGCTGAGGCCCGAGGCTTTCCCCTGATTTGTCGAAACCGCGGGACTGGTTCCCGCAGGTCGGGAGTAACGACTTATGATCCAGATGCAGACCAATCTGGATGTCGCTGACAACTCCGGCGCGCGCCGGGTGCAGTGCATCAAGGTTCTGGGCGGCTCTCATCGTCGGTACGCCTCCGTCGGCGACATCATCGTGGTGTCGGTGAAGGAGGCCATTCCGCGTGGCCGCGTGAAGAAGGGTGACGTGCGCAAGGCCGTCGTCGTCCGGACCGCCAAGGAAGTCCGCCGCGAGGATGGCACCGCGATCCGCTTCGATCGCAACGCCGCCGTGATCCTCAACAACCAGAACGAGCCGGTCGGCACCCGTATCTTCGGGCCGGTCGTGCGCGAGCTGCGCGCGAAGAACTTCATGAAGATCATCTCGCTCGCGCCGGAGGTGCTGTGATGGCCGCGAAACTCCGCAAGGGCGACAAGGTCGTCGTGCTCGCCGGTAAGGACAAGGGCAAGCAGGGTGAGATCACCCGCGTCATGCCCAAGGACAACAAGGCCGTGGTCGAGGGCGTGAACGTCGCCATCCGCCACACCCGCCAGAGCCAGACCAGCCAGGGCGGCCGGATCCCGAAGGCGATGCCGATCGAGCTCTCGAACCTCGCGCTGCTCGATGCGAACGGCAAGGCCACCCGGGTCGGCTTCCGCTTCGAGGGCGAGAAGAAGATCCGCTTCGCCAAGACCACCGGGGAGGCGATCTGATGCTCGACGCCACGAACTACACGCCGCGCCTGAAGTCGCTCTACGACGAGACGATCCGGGCCGCGCTGAAGGAAGAGTTCGCCTACAAGAACGACATGCAGATCCCGCGCCTGGACAAGATCGTCCTCAACATGGGCGTGGGCGAGGCGGTCTCGGACTCGAAGAAGATCCGCTCGGCCGAGGCCGATCTCGCGCTGATCGCCGGCCAGAAGTGCGTCATCACCAAGGCCAAGAAGTCGATCGCCGGCTTCAAGGTTCGCGAGGAGATGCCGCTCGGCGTGAAGGTCACGCTGCGCCGCGACCGGATGTACGAATTCCTCGACCGGCTGATCACCGTCGCGATGCCGCGCATCCGCGACTTCCGCGGGATTAACCCCAAGAGCTTCGACGGCCGCGGCAACTACGCCATGGGCCTGAAGGAGCACATCGTCTTCCCCGAGATCAACTTCGACAAGATCGATCAGGTCTGGGGCATGGACATTGTCATCTGCACCACCGCGAAGACCGACGCGGAGGCGAAGGCGCTGTTGAAGAACTTCAACATGCCCTTCACGGCGTGACGCGGGGGAGAGGTTAGAGATGGCTAAAGTTAGCATGATCAACCGCCAGAAGAAGCGTGAAGCTCTGGTGGAGAAGTACGCCGCGAAGCGCGCCGAGCTGAAGGCGATCGCGCGCGACGAGAACCAGTCGCGGGAAGAGCGGTTCAAGGCGGGCCTCAAGCTCGCCAAGCTGCCGCGCAACTCGTCGGCGACCCGGCTGCACAACCGCTGCGAGGTCACCGGCCGTCCGAAGGCGTATTACCGGAAGCTGCGCATGTCGCGCATCGCGCTCCGGGACTTCGCCTCGAAGGGGCAGATCCCCGGCATGGTCAAGTCGAGCTGGTAAGGGGGAACAGGTATGTCGATGAATGATCCCCTGGGCGATATGCTCACCCGCATCCGCAATGCCTCGATGCGCGGCAAGTCCACCGTCCGCACCCCGGCCTCGAAGATCCGTCGCTGGGTCCTCGATGTGCTGAAGGACGAGGGCTACATCCGCGGCTACGAGGAAGCGACCTCGAAGGCCGGCCTGCCGGAAATCGAGATCTCGCTGAAGTACTTCGACGGCGCCCCGGTCATCCGGGAGCTGAAGCGCGTGTCGAAGCCGGGCCGCCGCGTCTATTCCGGCGTCAGCGAGATCCCGCAGGTTCGTCAGGGCCTCGGTGTCGCCATCGTCTCCACGCCCAAGGGCGTGATGACCGACGCGCACGCACGCTCCGCCAATGTCGGCGGTGAAGTGCTGTGCACCGTGTTCTGAGGAGAGGGCGATGTCTCGTATTGGCAAGAAACCGGTCGAGCTGCCCGGTGGCGTGACCGCCACCGTCTCCGGCCAGACCGTCTCGGTGAAGGGACCCAAGGGCACCCGCGAATTCACCGCGACCGACGATGTGACCCTCGCGGTCGAGGACAACGCGGTGAAGGTGACGCCGCGCGGCACCTCCAAGCGCGCGCGCCAGCAGTGGGGCATGTCCCGCACGCAGGTCGCGAACCTCGTCGCGGGCGTGACGCAGGGCTTCAAGAAGGAAATGGACATCACCGGCGTGGGCTACCGCGCCGCCGTCCAGGGCAAGGTCCTGAAGCTCTCGCTCGGCTACTCGCATGACGTCGACTTCGAGATCCCGGCCGGCGTGACGATCACCACGCCGAAGCCGACGGAGATCATCGTCGAGGGCATCGACCAGCAGGTCGTCGGCCAGGTGGCGGCGAACATCCGTGAATGGCGCAAGCCGGAGCCCTACAAGGGCAAGGGCATCAAGTACCGTGGCGAATTCATCTTCCGCAAGGAAGGGAAGAAGAAGTAAGGAGCGCTTAAATGGCGAACAGCAAAAGAGAGTTGTTCCAGAAGCGCCGCCTGCGCGTCCGGAACAAGCTGCGCACGATGGCCAATGGCCGTCCCCGGCTCAGCGTCCATCGGTCCTCGAAGAACATCTCCGTCCAGCTCATCGACGACGTCCAGGGCCGTACCCTGGCCGCCGCCTCGACGCTGGAGAAGGAGCTGGGCTTCGTCGGCAAGAACAACGTCGAAGCGGCCGCCAAGATCGGCGCCCTGATCGCCGAGCGTGCCAAGGCCGCCGGCGTGGAGAGCGTCTATTTCGACCGCGGCGGTTTCCTCTTTCACGGGAAGGTCAAGGCGCTCGCCGACGCCGCCCGTGAAGGCGGCCTGAAGTTCTGAGGGAGACGAGAATGGCAAGAGAAGACAATCGCCGGGATCGTCGCGACCGCGAGGAAACCCCGGAATTCGCCGATCGCCTCGTCGCGATCAACCGTGTGTCCAAGACCGTCAAGGGCGGCAAGCGCTTCGGTTTCGCCGCGCTCGTCGTCGTCGGCGACCAGAAGGGCCGCGTCGGCTACGGCAAGGGCAAGGCCCGCGAAGTGCCAGAGGCGATCCGCAAGGCCACCGAGCAGGCCAAGCGCCAGATGATCCGCGTGCCGCTGCGCGAGGGTCGGACGCTGCACCACGACATGGCCGGCCGTCATGGCGCGGGCAAGGTCGTGATGCGGGCGGCGCCGGCGGGTACCGGCATCATCGCCGGTGGTCCGATGCGCGCCGTCTTCGAGATGCTCGGCGTCCATGACGTCGTCTCGAAGTCGCTCGGTTCGCAGAACCCCTACAACATGATCCGCGCGACGATCGACGGGCTGCAGAGCCAGACGAGCCCGCGTCAGGTCGCGCAGCGTCGTGGCAAGAAGGTCGCGGACATCCTGCCGCGCACCGATGCCCCGGCGGCGGAGACGGCGGAAGCCGTCGCCGAGGCCTGAGGAGAGCGGACATGGCAACCATCGTCGTCAAGCAGATCGCCTCGCCGATCCGCCGCCCGAAGATCCAGCGCGCCACCCTGATCGGCCTCGGGCTGAACAAGGTGAACCGCACCCGCGAGCTGCCGGACACTCCGGCGACCCGCGGCATGGTCGAGAGCATCCCGCATCTCGTGACCATCATCGAAGAGCGCGCCTGAGCCGCGTTCCGACGGATAGAGAGGCCCGCGACGGAGACGTCGCGGGCCTTTTTCGTTCCGGGGGACGGATCAGGCCCCGGCCGTGACCACCAGCGCGCGCGACCGGCCCGTCACGGGGCCGGCGCCGAATTCCGCCTCGAGCGCCCGGGCCACCTCGGCGGTGACCGCGTCGAGCGCGCCGCCGCGCGCCTCGAGCTCGGCGCGGAGCGGCGTTCCCTGGCAGAAGGCGGTCGCGACCTCGGTCGCGCTCGTGGCGGTCCCGGTCGCCTCGAGCGGCGTGATCGTCACTTGGGTGAATCCGGCCGCCGCGAGGTCGCTCCGGATCCGGTCCGGATCGTGGTAACCGTGCGGGGTCCGCGCGAAGAAGCGGGGCGGATCCGCGGGGAAGACCACCGCCGCCGCGCGGGTCACGCGATCGGCGAAGTCGTTCGCCTCGATCCGGTCCCAGCTGTTGAAGAGGAACCGCCCGCCGGGGCGCAGCACGCGCAGCGCTTCGCGATAGCCCGCGACGCGGTCGGGGAAGAACATGACGCCGAACTGGCAGAGCACGCGATCGAAGCCGCCGTCCTCGAAGGGTAGGGCGAGCGCGTCGGCGGGCCGCCAGTCGATCCTAGGATCGGCGGGTTGCCGTCCTCGGGCATAGTCGAGCATCGGGGCGTTGAGGTCGGTCACGACATAGCGGCAGTCCGGCCCCAGCAGCGGCGCCAGCGCGCGGGGCAGGGCCCCGGTGCCGGCCGCGATCTCGAGCACCGAGTCCGGCGCGCCGGCGGCGGCGCGGACCGCCAGATCCTCGGCGTAGCTCCGGAAGATCAGCGGTACCATAAGCCGGTCGTAGAGGGCGGGAATCGAGCCGGCGAAGAGCTTGTCGCTGTCGCGCATGGGAACCTCCCCCAACCGGGACGAAGTCTACCACGGCGCGGCCCGCGCGGCGAGCGCGCGGGCTCCCGGCGTGCGATCAGATCGCCGGGATCTGGCCGGTCGCGAGCAGGACGAGGATCACGAGCCCGAGGGCGATCCGGTACCAGACGAAGGGCATGTAGCTTCGCGTCGAGACCAGCTTGAGGAAGAAGACGATCACCGCGTAGCCGACCACGAAGGCGATCGCCGTCGCGAGCCAGGTGGCGCCCCAGCCGACCGGGTTGTCCTCGCCGATCGACTTGAAGAGCTGGTAGAAGCCCGAGCCGAACACCGCCGGAACCGCGAGCAGGAAGGAATAGCGCGCCGCCGCCTCGCGGGTGTAGCCCATCAGCAGGCCGGCGGTGATGGTGCCGCCCGAGCGCGAAACGCCGGGGATCAGTGCCATCGCCTGGGCGAAGCCGTAGAGCAGGCCGTGCTTCCAGGTCAGCTGGTCGAGGGTCCGGGTCTTCTGGCCCACCCGGTCGGCGACGCCGAGGATGACGCCGAAGACGATGAGCGCGGTCGCGGTGATGTAGAGATTGCGCAGGCTGGTCTCGATCGCGTCCTTGAACAGCAAACCGAGCACGATGATCGGCAGCGAGCCGATGATGATGAGCCAGCCGGTGCGCACGTCCATCGGATCGGCGGCCCGGTTGCCGGCGAGGTAGCGGGTGAGCCAGGCGGTGGCGATCCGGCGGATGTCGGACCAGAAATAGACCAGCACCGCCAGTTCCGTGCCGATCTGGGTGATCGCGGTGAAGGCGGCGCCGGGGTCGGCGCCCGAGGGCAGGACCTCGCCGGCGATGCGCAGATGCGCGCTGGAGGAGATCGGGAGGAATTCGGTCAGGCCCTGCAAGAGCCCCAGGATCGCGGCGTCGAGCCAGCTCACGGTCATCGGCTGTCCTTGTTAATCGGAGGCAACTGGATATGCGCCAGCGGCGACCCTAAATCGAAGTCCGGTCGGCGCGCCATATCATAACGTTCACAACCGCGGTGATGGCGTCGCGGCGCGCGTCGCGGGCCGGGCTTGCCACCGGCGGTCAAGTCGCGTATAGGCTCGCGCCTGTTCCGGGGCAGCCCCTCGGAGCGGACATTCCAGTCATCAGTCCGTGTTTGCCCCCCTTGTCGCTCCGGGGGCAATTCCGGCGAAGGAGAAGCGACATGAAACTGAACGAACTGCGCGACAATCCCGGCGCGACCAAGTCCAAGAAGCGCGTGGCGCGCGGCCCGGGTTCGGGCAAGGGCAAGACCGCCGGCCGGGGTATCAAGGGTCAGAAGTCCCGCTCGGGCGTGGCGATCAACGCCTACGAGGGCGGCCAGATGCCGCTCTACATGCGCCTGCCGAAGCGCGGCTTCAACAAGCCGAACGCGCTCAAGTTCGCCGTGATCAACCTCGGCATCCTCCAGAAGTTCATCGAGGCCGGCAAGATCGACGCCACCCAGGCCGTGACCGAGGAGACCCTGGTCGCCTCCGGCCTCGTGCGGCGGCGCCTCGACGGCGTGCGCGTCCTCGCGAAGGGCGAAGTGACCTCGGCCCTCAACCTGACCGTGACCGGCGCCTCGCAGGCCGCCGTCGACGCGATCCAGAAGGCCGGTGGCTCCGTGACGCTCACGGGCGCGACGGCCGAGGCCGCGGCGCAGGAATAACGCTTGTGGCCGTCCCGGCGGCCGCATAAATCAGTGCTGTTTTCGCGCCGTCGGGTGCCCGGAAACCGGGTCCGGCGGCGCTTCCACGAAGGGGGCCTCGGATGGCATCGGCAGCGGAACAGATGGCCGCCAACCTCAGCTGGGGGACGTTCGGCAAGGCGAAGGATCTGCAAAGCCGCATCCTCTTTGCCATCGGACTCCTGATCGTCTACCGGATCGGCACCTACATCCCGGTGCCGGGCATCGACGCGAGCCGGCTCTCGAGCTTCTTCCAGCAGCAGAGCGCCGGCATCGGCGGCATGCTCAACATGTTCACCGGCGGCGCGGTGGCGCGCATGGCGATCTTCGCGCTCGGGATCATGCCCTACATCTCGGCCTCGATCATCGTCCAGCTCCTGACCTCGATGGTGCCCTCGCTGATGGCGCTGAAAAAGGAGGGCGAGGCGGGCCGCAAGAAGATCAACCAGTACACCCGCTACGGCACCGTGGTGCTCGCGACCTTCCAGGCCTACGGGCTCGCGGTCGGGCTGGAGAGCCAGGGGCTCGCCACCGATCCCGGCTGGTTCTTCCGCTTCGGCGTCGTCATCACGCTGGTGGGCGGCACGATGTTCCTGATGTGGCTCGGCGAGCAGATCACCGCGCGAGGCATCGGCAACGGCATCTCGCTCATCATCTTCACCGGCATCGTCGCGAACTTCCCGCACGCGCTGGCGCTGTTCTTCACCCAGGGCCGCTCGGGCGCGCTCAGCCCGGCGCTGATCATCGGCGTGATGGTGCTGGTCGTCGCCACGATCGCCTTCGTGGTCTTCATGGAGCGCGCGCTTCGAAAGATCCACATCCAGTATCCCAAGCGCCAGGTCGGCATGAAGATCTATGGCGGCGAGAGCTCGAACCTGCCGATCAAGGTCAACCCGGCCGGCGTCATTCCGGCGATCTTCGCCTCCTCGCTGCTGCTGCTGCCGGCGACGATCACCACCTTCGCCGGCACCTCGGGCGAATCGGGCTGGCTGAGCTATGTCGCGGTCTATCTCGGCCACGGCCAGCCGCTCTACCTCGCGCTCTTCGCCGCGCTGATCGTGTTCTTCAGCTACTTCTACACCGCCAACGTGGCCTTCAAGTCGGACGACGTCGCCGACAATCTGAAGAAGCAGGGCGGCTTCATCCCGGGCATCCGGCCCGGACAGCAGACCATCGACCGTCTTGACTATATCGTAACCCGTATTCTCGTCGTCGGTTCGGCCTATCTCGCGGCCGTGTGCATGCTGCCGGAGATCCTCATCTCCCGGTTTTCGCTGCCCTTCTACTTCGGTGGCACTTCCCTCCTGATCGTCGTTTCGGTAACGATGGACACGATCACGCAGATACAGTCCCACATGCTCGCGCATCAATACGAAGGGCTGATCGAGAAATCGCGGCTTCGCGGCAAGGGACGAGGAAAACCGAGGCGATGAATATCATACTGTTGGGCCCGCCCGGCGCGGGCAAGGGCACGCAGGCGCGGCGCCTGGTGGATAGCTACGGCATGGTCCAGCTCTCCACCGGCGACATGCTCCGGGCGGCCAAGACCTCCGGCACCGAGATGGGCAAGAAGGTCGCGGAGGTCATGGCGCGGGGCGACCTCGTCACCGATGACATCGTCATCGGCCTGATCGCCGAGCAGCTCGACGGCGAGGCGGGCAAGCAGGGCCTGATCTTCGACGGCTTCCCGCGCACGCTCGCGCAGGCCGACGCGCTCGACGAGCTGCTGGCGGAGAAGGGCAAGCAGCTCGACGCGGTGATCGAGATGAAGGTCGACGACGAGGTCCTGGTCGACCGCGTCTCCGGCCGCTTCACCTGCGCGAAATGTGGCGAGGTCTATCACGACACCATCCGGCCGACGAAGGCGGAGGGCGTCTGCGACGTCTGCGGCTCGACCGAGTTCACCCGGCGCGCCGACGACAACGCCGATGCGATGCGGGTGCGGCTGATGGCCTATTACCGCTCCACCTCGCCGCTGATCGGCTACTACTACGCGAAGGGCAAGCTCAGCGCGGTCGACGGCCTCGCCGAGATCGACGCCGTCGCGGACGAGATCAAGGCGAAGCTCGGCCTCTGAGCCGCCGTCTGGACCGGGCCCCGCGCAGGGGCCCGGCGCTTCCGGGCCGAAGCCGGCCCCCCCGGGCCTTGACCGGCCCCCGCGCGGTCCCCATTTCGGGTCGACCCCGCCCCGCGACATTCCGTCCGAACCACCCTTGACGCCGGGTTAGGGATTTCTATACTCCGCGCTCTCTCGAAAGAGAGTCGTTCCCCTTCTTTTCACCTCGGGGGACGCGGGATGCGTGGCCCAGGAATGAGGGTATCGGAGCCCGCCGTCGGGATCGGTGGGCTATGGCTTATGATAGGGGCAGGCTGACAGCCCGAAGGATGAACGGAGCATAACCTTGGCGCGCATAGCTGGCGTTAACATTCCCACGAACAAGCGGGTGCAGATCGCACTCACCTATATCACCGGTATCGGCAACACGACCGCGAAGCAGATGGTCGAGGCGCTCGGCATCGCCGAGAATCGCCGGGTCAACGACCTGACCGACGCCGAAGTGCTGAAGATCCGCGAATACATCGACGCGAACCTGACGGTCGAGGGCGACCTGCGGCGCGAAACCTCGATGAACATCAAGCGGCTCATGGATCTCGGCTGCTATCGCGGCCTGCGGCATCGCCGCGGCCTCCCGGTGCGCGGTCAGCGGACCCACACCAACGCTCGTACGCGCAAGGGCCCCGCGAAGGCCATCGCCGGCAAGAAGAAATAAGGAGGCCGGACCATGGCTCGCGAGAAGGCGCGCGTGAAGCGCAAGGAACGCAAGAATATCTCGACCGGCGTCTGCCACGTCAACGCCAGCTTCAACAACACCAAGATCCTGATCGCCGACGCGCAGGGCAACGCGATCGCCTGGTCGTCCGCCGGCACGATGGGCTTCAAGGGGTCGCGCAAGTCGACGCCCTACGCGGCCCAGATGGCCGCCGAGGACGCGGGCAAGAAGGCCCAGGAGCACGGCGTGCGCACCCTCGAAGTGCAGGTGCAGGGTCCGGGTTCGGGCCGCGAGAGCGCGCTGCGCGCGCTGTCCGCGGTCGGTTTCCAGATCACCGCGATCCGCGACGTGACGCCGATCGCGCACAACGGCTGCCGTCCGCCGAAGCGCCGCCGCGTCTGACGGACCAGTCCTTTCGGGCCGCCGCTCCCGATTCGGAGCGCGCGGCCCGCTTTTGCGTTTCCCTCGGGCGTTCGCTGGCTACCGGGATCGGCCAGCGGACAGGAATGGAGGATAGAGCATGCTGATCCACAAGAACTGGCAGGAGCTGATTCGGCCCACCGCCCTCGAAATCAAGGTCGGCTCCGACCCCCTCCGTCAGGCCACCGCCGTCGCCGAACCGCTGGAGCGGGGCTTCGGCCTGACGCTCGGCAACGCCCTGCGCCGCGTGCTGCTCTCGTCGCTGCAGGGCGCCGCGATCACCAGCGTGCAGATCGACGGCGTGCTGCATGAGTTTTCGAGCGTCCCGGGCGTCCGCGAGGACGTCACCGACATCGTGCTGAACCTCAAGGGCGTCGCGATCAAGATGGAGGTCGAGGGGCCGAAGCGGGTCGAGATCCGCGCCACCGGTCCGGGCGTGGTCACCGCCGGCGACATCCAGGTGACGAACGGGATCGAGGTGCTGAACCGCGATCACGTCGTCTGCCACCTCGACGATGGCGCCTCGGTGTTCATGGAATTGACGGTCGAGCAGGGCAAGGCCTACGTCCCGGCCGACAAGAACCGGCCCGAGGACGCGCCGATTGGCCTCATCTCGGTCGACGCGCTGTTCTCGCCGATCAAGAAGGTGAGCTACAAGGTCGAGCCGACCCGCGAGGGCCAGGTTCTCGACTATGACAAGCTCACTCTCAACGTCGAGACCGACGGCTCGGTGAAGCCCGAGGATGCGATCGCCTACGCGGCCCGCATCCTGCAGGACCAGCTCTCGGTCTTCGTGAACTTCGAGGAGCCGACCGCCGGCACCCGCGCCGACGAGGCGGACGATCTCGAGTTCAACCCGCTGCTGCTGAAGAAGGTCGACGAGCTCGAGCTGTCGGTCCGCTCGGCGAACTGCCTGAAGAACGACAACATCGTCTATATCGGCGACCTGATCCAGAAGACCGAGGCGGAGATGCTCCGGACCCCGAACTTCGGGCGCAAGTCGCTGAACGAGATCAAAGAGGTCCTGACCACGATGGGCCTGCATCTCGGGATGGAAATCGTCGACTGGCCGCCGGAGAACATCGAGGAACTGGCCAAGAAGTACGAGGACCAGTTCTAAGGTTCGGCGGACCGAGGTCCCCCCTACCCGGCGCCGATGTAGGGCGGACCTCGGTCCGCCATCGCGGCGCCGGTCTAACTACCGGGCAATCCCGCCCCAAGGAGGTGGTCCCACGCAGGGCCGCCGGACAAAGCAAAACCGAAGGAACAAAGACATGCGTCACGGCCACGGCTACCGCAAACTGAACCGCACCCACGAGCATCGCAAGGCGATGTTCGCGAACATGGTCTCCTCGCTCATCGAGCATGAGCAGATCAAGACCACGCTCCCGAAGGCCAAGGAGCTGAAGCGGATCGCGGACAAGATCATCACCCTCGGCAAGCGCGGCGACCTCAACTCGCGCCGCATCGCCCAGGCCGAACTCAAGCAGGACGCCGCGGTCGCGAAGCTCTTCGCGACGCTCGCGCCACGCTACAAGGACCGCAACGGCGGCTACACCCGCGTGTTGAAGGCCGGCTTCCGCTACGGCGACGCGGCCCCGATGGCGATCATCGAGCTCGTGGACCGCGACCCGGCCGCGAAGGGCGCCGCCGACAAGGCCCGCGTCGAGGCGGAACTCGCCGCCGAGGCCTGATTTCCCCCGGCCCAGCGCCGATCGCTCTTTCCGAAGGGCCGCCATCCGGCGGCCCTTTTCCTTTGTCGCGCGCCGGGGCGGGCCTGGCTGTCACATGGCTGTCGCCCACCCCGAATAGCAGGGCCGATGTCGGCATTTGGGGGTGGGAATGGCCCGGGGCTCGCTGCGGTTCAGGATATTCAAGTATACCGTCTACGCGCTTCTCGCGATCAACATCCTGCTCTTCCTGATCCATGGCGCCTCGCACGAGGCGCTCGATTCGCTCGGCTGGGTCCTGCTGCTCGCGACGTTCGAATGGGAGACCTCGGCGCTCGACCAGGACTATTCCTCGTCGCGGGAGAAATATGCGCTGCGGGCGGCGCAGGCGGTCGGCTACGGGCTCGCCGTCTATGCGACCGTGAGCTACCTGCTGGTCGGCGCCTGGGCGGATCTCGTCAACGCCACCACCTGGCTCATCATCTGCGCGGTGCTCGCCTATGACGTCTACGCGCCGGGCGAATACGCGGACGGCGAATGGAAGCTCCGCAACTATCTGAAGGGCGTGCTCTACGCCGTGCTCTTCGCGGTGGCGCTCTGGTGGGCCTATGACGGGCTCTGGGTCGAGCGCGACGCGCATGCTCTGCTCGAATTCTACGACGCGGTGCTCTGGATTCTCTGCTTCGCGGTGATCGAGCTCAACGTCTTCGCCTACGAGACCGAGGGCGGGATTCCGGCGGAGGCCTGACGCCGCCGGAGGGACCGCCGCGGGTCTCAGTCGCTCAGCGCGCGATACATCACCAGCGCGTCGACATAGCCGAGCTCGGGATGCCGGAAGGCGCCGGGCAGGCGGCCGATCGTCGCGAACCCCATCCGGTCCCAGAGCCGGATCGCGCCTTCGTTGGTCGAGACCACGAAGTTGAACTGCATCGCGCGAAAGCCGCGGGCGCGGGCCTCGTCGAGCGAATGCGCGCACATCGCCCCGGCGACGCCCTGGCCGCGCGCCGCCGCGCCGGTGACGTAGCCGCAGTTGCAGACATGCGCGCCGCCGCCGGACTGGTTGGCGCGGATGTAGTAGGTGCCGAGCACGGCGCCGTCCCGCTCGGCCACGAAGGTGGCGCGGTCCGCGCCGAGCCAGTAGGCGAGGGCGTCCTTCTCGGAGAGGTCGGAGGGGATCGTGTAGGTGTCGCCGGCGCGGATCATCGGCTCGAGGATCGACCAGATCGCGGCGTGGTCCGCCGGCGTGGCCGGCCGGATCGTAAGGGGGGTGGGCATGAGGCAAGGGTCCGGAGTTTTCGACGCGCCGGACCCTGCGCATACCGCGGGCGGGCTCGCAAGGCGGAACGCGCGCATGGCTTCCCTCTTGCCGGCCGGGACCCTAGATTTCCCCGATCATGGCCGATCTCTTCGAAGACCTTCCGGCGCCCGCGCCCAGACCACGCCGCGCCGCGCCCGCCGAATCTCCGGCGCCGCGCCCCGAGGGGCCGCGGCCGCTCGCCGACCGGCTGCGCCCGGCCGCGCTCGGCGAGGTCGTCGGGCAGGACCACCTGCTCGGCCCGGGCGCGCCGCTCGCGCGGATGCTCGCCGAGGGCCGGCTCGGCTCGATCATCTTCTGGGGCCCGCCCGGCGTCGGCAAGACGACGATCGCCCGGCTGCTCGCCGATGCGACTGATCTCGCCTTCCAGCAGGTGAGCGCGATCTTCACCGGGGTCGCGGACCTGCGGAAGATCTTCGACGCCGCGCGGATCCGGCATGGCAACGGCCGGGGCACGCTGCTCTTCGTCGACGAGATCCACCGTTTCAACCGCGCGCAGCAGGACGCCTTCCTGCCGCTGATGGAGGACGGCACCATCGTGCTCGTCGGCGCGACGACCGAGAATCCCTCCTTCGAGCTCAACGCCGCGCTCCTGTCGCGCGCCCGGGTGCTGACGCTGCGCCGGCTGACGCCGGAGGCGCTCGACCAGCTGGCGACCCGGGCCGAGGCGATGCTGGGCGAGCCGCTGCCCCTGACGCCCGACGCCCGGGCGCAGCTCTTCGCGATGGCCGACGGCGACGGCCGGACGCTCCTGAACATGATCGAGCAGATCGCCGGCGCCCCCGAGACGCTCGATCCCGCGATGCTGGGCGAGCGGCTGAGCCGGCGTGCCCTGCTCTTCGACAAGTCGGGCGACGAGCACTACAATCTCATCTCCGCGCTGCACAAATCGGTTCGCGGCTCGGACCCGGACGCGGCGCTCTACTGGCTCGCGCGGATGCTGAAAGGGGGCGAGGACCCGCGGTTTCTCGCGCGGCGGATCACGCGGATGGCGGTCGAGGACATCGGCCTCGCCGACCCGCAGGCGCAGCGCCTGTGCCTCGACGCCTGGAACACCTATGAGCGGCTCGGCTCGCCCGAGGGCGAGCTCGCGCTCGCCGAGGCGGTGATCTACCTCGCGCTCGCGCCGAAATCGAACGCGGCCTACACCGCCTACAAATCGGCGATGGCGCTCGCCGAGCGGACCGGCTCGCTGACGCCGCCGAAGCATATCCTGAACGCGCCGACGCGCCTGATGAAGGAGGAAGGCTACGGCAGCGGCTACCAGTACGATCACGACCTCGAATCCGGCTTCTCCGGCCAGAATTACTTCCCGGAAGGCATGGACCGGCCCGAGCTCTACCGCCCGGCCGGCGAGGGGATCGAGGAAAGGTTGAGAAAAAGACTGGACTATCTCGCCTCGGAACGGCACAGAATTGGCCTAGGTTACAAGGAAAAGTGATTGAGGGGCGGACCTCCCGCCCGCGCCCACCTCAGGGGAAGGAATGGTCGGATGGTGCTCGGACACCGGCCGGCGGCGACGAACCTGCTCCAGCTTACCTTCGTAAGCCGGGCACCGCATCCGCTCGGCGAGTTCGATCTCGCCGCGATCCGCGCATCCTCGCAGCGGCACAATGCCCGGCTGAAGCTCACCGGCCTCACCATCTATCGCGAGGGGCGCTTCTTCGCGGCGCTGGAGGGGCCCGAGCGCGCCCTGCTGCGCCGGATGGAGGTGATCATCACCGACCCGCGCCACGCCGAGCTGCGCATCCTCAGCGAGCGCCACGTCGCCGCGCGGCGATTCGAGAACTGGTCGCTCGCGGTCCTGCCCGCGAGCGCCGCCGGCGCGCAGCCCAGCCGCGCGGATGACGCGCTCATTGCGATGCTGGCGGGACGACTGCCCTGAAGGGCGGCGCTTTCGCCGACTTCGATGCAAAAATGTACCGAAGTCGTGCGAAACGAGCATGAGGAGGCTTGACGGACGCGCGGCTCCCCGGAAACAGTCATCGCAAGAGACGTTGTGCCGATCGTGGAACGGGTCGTCCAACACTCCGGTAGTGTCGATCAACCGCAGGCCGACCGGTCGCCCCGGATCGCCCATGTATGGAGGCGATCATGCGCCGCGCTACCCGCCAAGTCCTCGCGGAGCTTCATTTCTCCTCCCATGTCCGCGACGACCTGCCGCCCGCCGCGCTGTGCCGCCTGGCCCGCGAGGCGAGCCAGCGCAACATGGCGCTCGGCGTGACCGGCGAGATGCGCTTCGAAGCCGGGCGGTTCCACCAGATCGTCGAGGGACCGTCGGACACGATCCTGATGCTCGCCTCGGCCATCCTCGCCGACCATCGGCACGAGCGGATCGAAGTGCAGGGGTTCCGCGCGATCGAGGCACGGCGCTATCCCGACTGGCGCGTGCACGGCATCGACGCCTCGGGCGCCTTCTGCGCGCTGCGCGTCGATGCGCGGACCGCGGTGGCGCCGCCGCCGGGGGAGGGCTGGATCCCGCTCCGCGACGGGGCGCTCGATCGCCGCGCTTGACATTTCCGGCCCTTCGGCGCCTTTGAGCCCCTTATCTTCCGGGGGGTTCCAGGTCGTGGGCCAAGTCCGTTCCGAGGCGACCCATCGCCACAAGTTCAGCCGCGCGAGCCGCCGATGAGCGGGGTCGAGCGCATCCGCGTGAGCGCGGACGACGGCGAGCAGCGGCTGGACCGCTGGCTCCGCAAACGCTTTCCGCACGTGCCGCAGTCGCTGGTCGAGCGCCTGTGCCGCAAGGGCGAGATCCGCGTCGACGGCGGCCGCGTGCGCGCGGCGACCAAGCTCGAGCCCGGCCAGGAGGTGCGCCTGCCGCCGCTGCCCGAGGCGGGCGCGGCCGATGTCCCGGGCCCGCGCGGGGCGCGGATCTCCGACGCCGACGCGGAGATGATGCGCGCGGCGGTGATCTATCGCGACGCCGACATCATCGCGCTCAACAAGCCGGCCGGCCTCGCGGTGCAGGGCGGATCGGGCCAGACCCGCCACGTCGACGGCCTCGCCGAGGCGCTGCGGTTCGACCGCGAGGACAAGCCCCGGCTGGTGCACCGGCTCGACCGGGACACCTCGGGCGTGCTGCTGCTGGCGCGCACCCCGCGCGCCGCCGCCGGCCTCGCCCGCGCCTTCCAGGCGCGCGACGCGCGCAAGATATACTGGGCGGTGGTGGCGGGCCATCCCTCGCCCGAGCTCGGGACGATTCGCTACGGGCTCGTGAAGGCGCCGGGGCACGGACCGGGCGGCGAGGGCGAGAAGATGCACGTCGTCCCGCCCGACCAGGTGGCGGCGACCCCGGGCGCCAAGCGGGCGACGACCGATTATCGCGTGATCGACGCCGCCGGCAATCGCGCCGCCTGGGTCGCGCTGGCGCCGATCACCGGGCGCACGCACCAGCTGCGCGCGCATATGGCGGCGATCGGCGATCCGATCATCGGCGACGGCAAGTACGGCACCAATTCGCAGGTGAACGAGGGCGACGGCTGGGGCGCGCAGCTCGGCGGCGGGATCAGCCGCAAGCTGCATCTGCACGCGCGCTATCTCGCGATCCGCCACCCGATCACCGGAGCGCGTCTGGCGCTGACCGCGCCGCTGCCGGAACACATGAAGCGGACCTGGGAGTTCTTCGGCTGGCGGCCGGAGGACGCGCCGGGCGATCCGTTCGAGGAACTGGAATGACCGAGACCCATCTCATCGTCTTCGACGTCGACGGCACGCTGGTGGACAGCCAGCACATCATCGTCGCGGCGATGGAAACCGCCTTCGCCGGCCTCGACCTGCCGCCGCCGCCCCGGGAGGAGATCCTCGGCATCGTCGGCCTGTCGCTGGGCGCGGCGGTCGCCGCGCTGGCGCCCGGCCTGTCCCAGGCCGAGCTCGACCGGCTCGAAAGGGGCTACCGCGACGAATTCGTGGCGCAGCGCGTGCGGGGCGGCGCCGAGGCGCACGCGCCGCTCTACCCCGGCGCCCGCGCGGCGCTGGAGCGGCTGGCGGCCGATCCGGCCGTGCGGCTCGGCGTCGCGACCGGCAAGGCGCGGCGCGGGCTCGACCACGTTCTCGACAGCCACGGGCTGGAAGGCTTCTTCGTGACGCTGCAGACCGCCGACGACCATCCGTCGAAGCCGCATCCCTCGATGCTCGAGACCGCGCTCGTCGAGACCGGCCTCGCCGCCGGCCGCGCGGTGATGATCGGCGATACCGAATTCGACATCCTGATGGGCAAGGCGGCGGGCTTCGCCACGATCGGCGTCGCCTGGGGCTATCACCCCCGGGCGCGGCTCGAGGCGGCGGGCGCCGATCTGGTGATCGAGGATTTCGGCGCGCTCGACGCCGCGCTCGCCGCGCTGCGCGGGGGGCGGCCGTGAGCTGGAAGCCGCGCCGGCGGTTCTGGGATCAGGTAACCGTGGCGCCGGAGGGCGCGGGCTTCACCGTGCGCCTCGACGACCGCGGGCTGCGCACGCCGGCACAGGCGCCGCTCGTCGTCCCGACCGCGGCGCTCGCCGAGGCGATCGCCGGTGAATGGCGCGCGATCGAGGCGGAGATCGATCCCGAGCGGCTCTATTTCACCAAGGCCGCGAACAGCGCGATCGACCGGGTCGGCCGCGATCCGGAACCGGTGGTCGGCGCCATCGCCGCCTATGGCGACGCCGATCTCCTGTGCTACCGCGCCGACGAGCCCGAGGCGCTGCGCGCCCGCCAGGCGGCCGCCTGGGATCCGTGGCTCGACTGGGCGGCGGAGGCGCTCGACGCGCGGCTGGAACCGGTCGAGGGCGTGATGCATCGCCCGCAGCCGGCGGCGAGCCTCGCGGCGCTGCGCGCCGCCGTCGCCGGATTCGACCCGCTCCCGCTGACCGCGCTGCACGATCTCGTCACCCTCTCCGGCTCGCTGGTCCTCGGGCTCGCGGTCGCGCGGGGCGCGCTCGCGGGGGAGGAGGCCTGGGATCTCTCCCGCCTGGACGAGATCTGGCAGGCCGAACAATGGGGCGCCGACGACGAGGCGCAACGCGCCGCGATGCTGCGCCGCGCGAGTTTCATGCGCGCCGAAAAGCTGACCAATCTCCTCGATTCGGACTGATTTCGTCCGAAATCGCATTAAATAAGCCCAAACAATCGGCAAAGTGCTTGTTTCGCGAACAGAGCGGAATGCGCTGATCCGCCTCGCTGCCTTTTCCTTGACCTTTCTGACTGGCCTGTCAATTTTCTGCGAATGTCCGCGAGCATCGGCCCGCCGGGCGTCGACCCCTCGCATCCGTGTCGGATCGCGAACGAACAGAAAAGGTTGCCATGAGAAAGTCTCATATCCTTGGAACAACGCTGGCTCTGTCGCTCGGAGCGGTCGGCGCTGCCTCGGCGGCGACGCTCGATGATGTGAAGGCCCGGGGCGCGCTCAAGTGCGGCACCAACACGGGTCTCGCGGGGTTCGCCGCGCCGGATGCCAGCGGCAAGTGGATCGGCTTCGACGTCGACGTCTGCTACGCGCTCGCCGCCGCGATCTTCGGCGACCCGACGAAGGTCGAGTTCACCCCCACCACCGGCGAGACGCGCTTCACCGCGCTCGCCTCGGGTGAGATCGACGTCCTGGTGCGCAACTCGACCTGGACCTTCACCCGCGACGTCGACCTCAAGCTCGATTTCGTCGGCGTGAACTACTACGACGGCCAGGGCTTCATCGTCTCGAAGGACCTCGGCGTCACCTCGGCGAAGGAGCTCGACGGCGCGACGGTCTGCATCCAGACCGGCACCACGACCGAGCTCAACCTCGCCGACTACTTCAAGGCGAACGGCATGAGCTACCAGCCGGTGCCGATCCAGACCGAGGCCGAGGCGCGCCAGCAGTTCCTCGGCGGCGCCTGCGACGCCTATACCACCGACGCCTCGGGCCTCGCGGCCGCCCGCGCGACCTACGACAACCCCGAGAACTACATCATCCTGCCCGAGATCATCTCGAAGGAACCGCTCGGGCCGGTGGTGCGCCATGGCGACAACCAGTGGGCGGACATCGTGCGCTGGACCTTCTACGCGCTGGTCGAGGCCGAGGAGCTCGGCGTCACCCAGGCGAACATCGACGAGATGAAGAATTCCGAGAACCCCGAGGTGCGCCGCCTGCTCGGCGTCGAGGGCAATCTCGGCGCGATGTTCGGCCTGCCGGCCGACTGGGCCTACAACGCGATCAAGGCCAACGGCAACTATGGCGAGATCTTCGCCGCCACGATCGGCGAGGGCACCCCGTCCAACCTCGCCCGCGGGCTGAACGCCCAGTGGAAGGACGGCGGTCTCATGTACGCGCCGCCGTTCCGCTGATCCACGCCACCGCGGCCCGGGCCCGAAAGGCCCGGGCCGCTCTCGTTCCAGGCCGCTTCACGGGGGGCGCGACATGACCGCGATAGGGATCCAGAGCCAGGAGCCGTTCCGCCTCGGAATGCTGCTCTACGATACGCGATACCGATCTATCACGATCCAGATCATCGCGCTGATCGCGACGCTCACCTTCTTCGGCTGGATCGTGAACAATACCATCGCGAACCTCCACGCCCTGGGGAAGACCTTCGATTTCGGCTTCCTCGGCCAGCGCGCCGGCTATGACATCAACCAGACGCTGATCCCCTACACCAACGACAGCACCCATGGCCGCGCCGCGATCGTCGGCGTGCTGAACACGCTGCTGGTCGCGGCGCTCGGCTGCGTCACCGCCCTCGTGATCGGCACGGTGATGGGCGTGCTGCGCCTGTCCTCGAACTGGCTCGTGGCCCGGCTCGCCTCGGTCTACGTCGAGATGTTCCGCAACGTCCCCGTGCTGCTCTGGATCCTCGCGCTGATGGCGATCATCACCGAGACCTTCCCGGCGCCGAACGCGTTCCGCGGCGACAATGCCACCGCTTCGATGCTGTTCGGTGACACCGTCGCGCTGACCAACCGCGGCGCCTACGTGCCCTGGCCGATCTTCGGGCCGGGATGGCAGATCGTGCTCGTCGTCTTCCTCGCCTCGCTGGCCGGGATCTTCTTCTTCCGGCGCTACGCCCACCAGCGGCAGGTGGCCACCGGCAAGACGCTGCCGGTGTTCTGGATCAGCCTCGCGCTCTTCTTCGTCCCGGCGCTGCTCGCCGACGCGGTGATCGGCTCGATCACCTTCGAGATCCCCACGCTGCAGCGGTTCAACTTCCAGGGCGGCGGCTTCGTCGACAAGTCGCTGATCGCGCTCTGGTTCGCGCTGGCGCTCTATACCGGCGCCTTCATCGCCGAGATCGTGCGCGGCGGCATCCAGGCGATCAGCCGCGGCCAGAGCGAGGCGGCCGGCGCGCTCGGCCTCCGGCCGAACCGGGTCATGCGGCTCGTCGTGCTGCCGCAGGCGATGCGGATCATCATCCCGCCGCTGATCTCGCAGTTCCTGAACCTCACCAAGAACTCCTCGCTCGCGATCGTGGTCGGCTACGCCGACGTGCGCGCCACGCTCGGCGGCATCACGATGAACCAGACCGGCCGCGAGCTCGAGTGCATGCTGCTCATGATGGGCTTCTACCTGATCATCAGTCTCACGATCTCGAGCGCGATGAACTGGTACAATTCCTCGATCTCCCTGAAGGAGCGCTGAGCCATGGTCGACACGCCCGACACCCCCAGCGCCTATGACCGCGCCTCGCTGATGGAGCCGAGCGGCTACAGCCGCTCCGAGATGCTCCCGCCGCTGCCGCCGCCCGGAAGCGCGGTCGGCGTCATCGGCTGGCTCCGCGCCAATCTCTTCTCCTCCCTCGGCAATGGCGTGCTGAGCGTGCTGGCCCTCGCCGTCATCTGGTGGCTGGTCTCGCACATCTATCCCTGGTTCGCGCATTCGATCTGGAACGCGACCTCCTACGCCGAATGCCGGCAGATCGTCGCCCAGACCTGGGGCGAGGGCGCCGGCGGCGCCTGCCTCGCGGTGATCCGCGAGCGGTGGAAGCAGTTCATGTTCGGCTTCTACCCGCCCGAGCTCTACTGGCGCCCGACGCTCGCCTTCATCCTGCTGTTCGTGGCCCTCGCGCCCGTCCTGTTCGCCCAGCTGCCGCGCAAGGCGCTGTGGTTCTCGGCGATCTTCCCCGGCCTCGCCTACTGGCTGCTCTGGGGCGGGTCGATCTTCGTGCCGATCGTCATCTACGCGGGTTTCGCCGCGGGGTATCTCGGCTTCCGGCTCGGCGAGCGGGCCAGCGCCTCCTTCGTGGCGCCGCTGCTCGCGGTCATCTTCGCGCTCGTCTGGTGGTTCGTGATCGCCGGGCCGCTGATGGGCCTGCTGCCCGGCCTCGGCCTCACGCCGGTGCAGTCGAAGCAGTTCGGCGGCTTCATGCTCTCGATCACCATCGGCGTCACCGGCATCGCCTTCTCCCTGCCGCTCGGCGTGCTGCTGGCGCTCGGGCGGCGATCGGACCTGATGCTGGTGAAGGCGATCTGCGTCGGCTTCATCGAGTTCATCCGCGGCGTGCCCCTGATCGCGCTCCTGCTGGTGGCCTCGTTCCTCCTGAACATCTTCCTGCCGCCGGGAACGAACTTCGACATCATCCTGCGCGTGATCATCATGGTGACGCTGTTCTCGGCCGCCTACATGGCCGAGGTGATCCGCGGCGGCCTCGCGGCGCTGCCGAAGGGCCAGTACGAGGGCGCGGACGCGCTGGGGCTCAACTTCTGGCAGGCGACGCGGCTCGTGATCATGCCGCAGGCGCTGAAGATCTCGATCCCGGGCATCGTCAACACCTTCATCGGCCTGTTCAAGGACACGACGCTGGTCGCGATCATCGGCCTTCTCGACCCGATCGGCCTCATCACCTCGATCCGCGCCAACGCCGCCTGGAACGGCATGGTCTGGGAGCTCTACGGCTTCGTCGGCCTGCTGTTCTTCATCTGCTGCTTCGGCATGTCGAAGTATTCCCAGTATCTCGAGCGCAAGCTGCGCACCGATCACCGTTGAGGTAGCTCCATGAACGAAGCCGTCGAAGACCTGAAGCCCGTCGACAAGAGCCATCTCACGGTCTCGGATCAGGTCGCGATCCAGATCATCGAGATGAACAAGTGGTACGGCCAGTTCCACGTGCTGCGGGACATCAACCTCACGGTGAACCGCGGCGAGCGCATTGTCATCGCCGGGCCCTCGGGCTCGGGCAAGTCGACGATGATCCGCTGCATCAACCGGCTGGAGGAGCACCAGAAGGGCCAGATCATCGTCGACGGGGTCGAGCTCACCTCCGACCTCAAGAACATCGACAAGATCCGCTCCGAAGTCGGGATGGTGTTCCAGCACTTCAACCTGTTCCCGCATCTGACGATCCTCGAGAACTGCACCCTCGCGCCGATCTGGGTCCGCAAGATCCCGAAGAAGGAGGCCGAGGACACCGCGATGCACTTCCTGCGCAAGGTCAAGATCCCGGAGCAGGCGAACAAGTATCCCGGCCAGCTCTCGGGCGGCCAGCAGCAGCGCGTGGCGATCGCCCGCAGCTTGTGCATGCGGCCCCGGATCATGCTCTTCGACGAGCCGACCTCGGCGCTCGACCCGGAGATGATCAAGGAGGTGCTCGACACGATGATCGAGCTCGCCGAGGAGGGGATGACCATGCTCTGCGTCACCCACGAGATGGGCTTCGCCCAGGCGGTGGCGAACCGGGTCATCTTCATGGACCAGGGCCAGATCGTCGAGCAGAACGAGCCGAAGGAATTCTTCAACAACCCGCGCAACGAGCGCACCAAGCTGTTCCTGAGCCAGATCCTCGGCCACTGACGAAGCGGCGGGCCTCGGTCCGCTGTCTCGGGCGCGGTAGCGACGCTGTCCCGGGCTCGACCCGGGACCTCGAGGCCCGAGCGCGGCGCCGGCGGATCGAGGTCCCGGGCCGAGCCCGGGACAGCGGGATCCCCGATGGCGGCGCGCGAAACAAGCGCCGCGCCGCCGCGGACCTCAGCCCAGCCGCTTCGGGATCATGAAATCCACCAGCGTCCCGGTGCGCCAGGCGATCTCGCGCCAGCTCGCAACTGGGAAGTCGATCACCGCCGCCGCGCAGGTCGGGTAGCGGTCGAAATCGGCGTCGCGCGGCGGCTCGGCCAGCAGCCGCGCGGCGAAGCCCGCGATGCCGGGATTGTGCCCGACCATCATCACCACCTCGGGTCCGGCCTCGCGCAGCGAAGCGAGCATGACCTCGGGCCCCGCGTGATAGAGCGCGTCGAGGAACCGCGCCGGCGGCGGCGTCGCTTCGTGGTGCAGCCGGGCATAGGTCTGCGTGGTCCGGACCGCGCTCGAGACCAGCGCCGCGTCGGCGGCGTAGCCCCGGCCGCGCAGCCAGGCGCCGAGCGCCGGCGCGTCGGCGCGTCCGCGCTTGTTGAGCGGGCGCTGGGCGTCGCCGAGACGCGGGTCGTCCCAGTCCGACTTCGCATGGCGCACGAGGATCAGCCGCGTCATCGGCTCGTGCCGGGGTGGAAGGCGGTCATGTGGAACTCCGATTGCCGTTCCGGGCGCAGCGCCGCGCCGACCGGGCAGGCGCGCCGCGCGGCGCAGCCCCGGGTCAGGCAGTCGCGCCCCGGCCTGGTGTCGAGAAAGGCGTGGCAGCGCGGGATATCGTAGCCCGCGGGCGACAGCGCCCCGACCGGGCAGGCGTCGCGGCAGGGCGCGGCGCAGGCGGGGCAGGGGGATCGGCCCGGCGGGGGCAGGGGGAGCCGGGGGGCGAGCGCGATCGCGCCCCGGAACGAGACGAAGAGGCCGACGCGATCGTGCACCAGCAGGCCGACGGGCGAGTCCCAGACCGCCCCGCCGCGCTGGGCCCAGGCGATGAACGGGTTCCAGGGCGGTCCGCCGAACGGGAAGAGCGCCACGCCGTCGAGGGCGCGCGCATGGCCGCCGATCACCCGCGTCGACCAGCGGTCGAGCGGGTCGGGCAGCCCGTCACCGTATTCGGGCGCGGCGGTGAAGACGTCCCAGAAATCCGGCGCGGGGCCGAGCAGGACCAGCGTGCCGCTTCCCTCCGGCGCGCCGTCGCCGGGGCCGGGATGGAAGGCGCCGCGAAGCGCGAGCCCGTCGGGCGCGACGCGCCGCGCGAGCGTCCCGAGGCCGGTCCCGCTCCGGGGCGCCCGGCCCATCTCAGCCCTTGATGAGCGTGCCCGCGCCATGCGCGGTGAAGAGCTCGAGCAGCACCGCGTGCGGCGCGCGGCCGTCGAGGATCACCACCGCGCGCACGCCGCCCTCGATCGCGTCGAGCGCGGTCTGGGTCTTCGGGATCATGCCGCCCGAGATGACGCCCTCCTTGGTCATCGCGCGCACCTGGTCGGCGGTGAGCTGAGTCACGAGCTCGCCCGCGGCGTTCTTCACCCCCGAGACATCGGTGAGCAGCAGCAGCCGGTCGGCCTTCATCGCCCCGGCGATCGCGCCGGCGGCGGTGTCGCCGTTCACGTTGAAGGTCTCGCCGTTCCGCCCCATCGCGACCGGCGCCACCACGGGGATGAAATCGGAGCCGAGGAAGGAGCGCAGCACCTCGGGATGCATCTCGACCGGCTTGCCGACATAGCCGAGGTCGATCTCGATCTCCGCGCCGTCCTTGGTGATCTTCGCGAGGTCCTTCTCGCAGATCATCAGATTCGCGTCCTTGCCGGACAGGCCGACCGCCTTGCCGCCGGCGGCGTTGATCGCCTGGACGATGCGCTTGTTGATCCGGCCCGAGAGCACCATCTCGACCACCTCGACGGTGGCCTCGTCGCTGACGCGCTTGCCCTCGACGAACTCGGACTTGATGTCGAGCCGCCTGAGCATCTCGTTGATCATCGGTCCGCCGCCGTGGACGACCACCGGATTGACGTTGCACTGCTTCATCAGCACCACGTCGCGGGCGAAATCGGCCATGGCCGCGTCGCTGCCCATCGCGTGCCCGCCGAGCTTGATGACGATCGTCGCGCCGTCGTAGCGCTGCAGAAAGGGCAGGGCCTCGCTGAGCGTCCGCGCCGTGGCGATCCAGTCCCGGGTATGGGCGGTCGATTTTTCCAAGTCACTCTCCCGATCGTTCGGAGCCAGTCACGGGCCCGCGCGTTGCCAAGGGACGGGCGCGGGAATACAGTCTCGCGGTCCACGGGACAAGGAGATTGGCATGTCGCCGCCCCGCCGTCGCGCGACCAGAAGCGGCGCGTTCCCCGCCGCGCCGGCCCGGACGCGCGCCCCGCGGCGCGGTCTCGCCACCGTCGCGATGGCGGTGCTGGCCGGCCTCGCCGCCGGGGCGCCGGCGCGGGCGCAGGATCCCGCCAATCCCGATTGCCCGCCGCGGTTCCAGATGTACGAGACGGCGACGCGGGCGTTCGGCGCCCCGGACAACCAGCGGCGGCGCACCACCTCGCCGCAGGTCCAGTCGGCCGCGCGCTGGCTGAGGATGGGCGACTGTCTGACGTTCACCGCGCAGCTCGCGCCGATGGCGACGCTCGGCCCGGGTGCGGGCGCCCAGGCGCGGACACCGGCGGGGCCGACGATCCCGCCCACCTACCTGCATGTCGGCATCGTCACGAGCTCGGAGGACGAGGCCCGGGCGAAGGCGTTCTTCGCGGAGCAGGGGCTGGCGGCGCGGGGGCTCGGCGCGGCCTTTCTCGGCCGCCGGATCTATGTCGGACCCTTCACCACCGCCGGCGCGCTCGAGGCCGGGATCGGCCTCGCCCGGCAAGCCGGCTTCGCCTATCCCTATCCGACCAATTTCTGACGAGGACCTGGCAATGCGCGCGGCTCTGGCTTTCTCTCTCGCGGGCGCTCTCGCCGCCCTGTCCGGCTGCGCCCAGTTCGCGGACCGGCCGCCGCCCGGCGACCCCGCGGCCTGCCGCGCCGCGTTCGAGCAGTACGATCTCGCCGCGCAGCTGTTCCAGCCATACTACTACAACCCGCGCCTCGACGGCCGTTCGTCGCAGAACGCGGCGATCAGCCGCGCGGGGAACCGGATCATCTCGCAGGGCTGCCTCACCACGAGCCGCGACATCACCGGGATCGAGGCGCTCGGCATGCGGCTCGGCCCGGGCAAGCCGGAGAATTCGGGTCCGGAGATCGAGCCGACGGCGGTGCATGTCGGGATCCTGACCGGGTTCACCGAGGCCGGCCGGGCGATCGCCTTCTTCGAGGGCCAGGGCTACCAGACCCGCACGATCGGCGCGGAGAAGCTCGGACGGCGGCTCTACGTCGGGCCGGTCACGAGCCAGGGCGCGCTCGACCAGGCGATCGCGCTCGCCGCCGAGGCCGGTTTCCCGAACGCCTATCCCTCGGACCTGTTCCGCTTCTGGAAATTCTGAACAGCCGCGCCGCTGGGGATCCGCGGCGGCGCGCCCCCCCCGAAAGCCCGAGGGGCCCCGGCCCGGCGTCCCGATCGCGGGTCGCCGGGCCGGGGCCCCTCGGCTGATTGGTCGTGGCCGCGGAGACTTAGGTCCGCGGCTCGAAAGCGGCCTGCACCATGCGCACGGCGAGCGCCGCGTTCACCTGCGGCGTGATGTGCTTCACCTCGACGATCGCGCCGGTCGGGATATGCTGCACCCGCACCTGCCCGCGCTTCGACGCATGCGCGACGCGCAGATGCCCCGCGGGCACCTCCGGCGCGATGTCATGGTCGTGAACGCGCGCCTTGTGCAGCGCGGCATGCCCGGCGCTGACCAGCGCCGCGAAAAGCTCCGGATCAGCCGCCGGCCGTTCGCCCCATTCCTCGTCGGTCATGGGCTCTTCACCGTCAAGTTCCAGGATATGGTCCAAAGCGGCACGCAGGGCGACCTTGATCAGATCTTCGTCGTCCATTCCCACCCCTCGTCTAATCGATCATTCCACACGCTTGCACACACAGACTTCGTTACTCGTCGTCGCAGCTACCGGAAATTGCGTGATCCGCCGCGAAGATCACGCGCCCCTCTCTGAAAAGTCCCCGCCAGTCCGATTATGTGATTCCGAAGGATCCGGCGGACCGCCGTATTATGGCATGCGCGATCCGCGAGGCAAACCACGGAATCGACGTGTTGTTAGCGCATCGTGGCGATCGTCGCGCGCAGCTGCTCGATGCCCGCGCCGGTCTCGGACGAGGTCAGGAGCAGCTCCGGGAAAGCCGCCGGCTGCTTGGCGAGCCGCTCCTTCACCTGGGCGATCGCGGTCTCGAGCCCGCCGCCGCGCGGCTTGTCCGCCTTGGTCATCACCACCTGGAAGGTGACGGCCGAGCGGTTCAGCAGCGTCATGATCTCCTCGTCCACCGACTTGATGCCGTGCCGCGAATCGATCAGCAGCATGACGCGGCGCAGCGTCGGGCGGCCGGAGAGATAGGCGCGCAGCAGCGCCTGCCATTTCTCGACGATCGGCTTCGGCGCCTCGGCGTAGCCATAGCCGGGCAGGTCGACGAGGTAGAACCGCTCGCCGAGCGTGAAGAAGTTGATCTCCTGCGTCCGTCCCGGGGTGTTCGAGGCGCGCGCCAGCGACCTGCGTCCCGTCAGCGCGTTGATGAGCGAGGATTTCCCGACGTTGGAGCGGCCGGCGAAACAGATCTCCAGCCGGTCGGCCGGTGGCATCCCGTCCATCGCGACGACGCCCTTGAGGAAGTCGCAGGGGCCGGCGAAGAGCTTGCGGCCCTCCTCGATCGCCTCGGGATCCGCGTCGGGCGCGATGGAGAATGTCACGGCAGCACCTCGCCTTCATCGCCGACCGCGACGCGCCCGCCCGACACGACCTCGGCGTAGACGCCGAAGTCGCGGTGGCCCCAGCCGGAGTGGAGCAGGCCCAGCGTGTCGACGTCGATCAGTCCGGTATCGGGATTGGCGCTGGTCGCCCGGCAGCGGGTGATCCGCTCGCGCACCAGCAGGACCGCTTCGCCGAGCCGGATCTCGCGGCCGACGAGGTCGAACTCGGCCCAGGGCCCGAGCCCCTCGAGCCAGACGTTGCCGCGGAACCGCTCCATGGCGAGCGGCTGGCCCGCGCGCTCGGAGAGCGCGCGCAGGCTCGCGCCGTTCAGGATCGCGATCGAGGGAAAGCCGCTGTCGGTCATGCCGCGCGTCGGGCGCACGACGAAGGCCGGCTGCGCGCGGCCCGCGTCGGCGAGCTCGCGCGCCCAGGCGACCAGGCGTTCGGCATCCTCGGGAAGGTCCGGGTTCACGGTGAGCGCGGGCAGGCGCGGATGCGTGAGCGTCACGGTGCCCGTCGCCTCGTCGACCGTTGCGCGCACCGCCATCAGGTCCGGCGTGCGCGCGCCCCGGGCGAAGTTCACGCAGGGCATCCAGCCGGTGGCGCCCGGCGTGACCTTGGCCGCGTCGTGGGCGATCGCCCAGACGCGGTCCCAGGGCATGGTCTCGCTCGGCGCGAGCAGGGTCTCGCGCACCGCCTCGACGCCGTGGCCCTTGATCGGGTGGCGCCAGAGATGGCTGACGGTCGCCACCCTAGCCGGCCTTCGGCTTCTTCTTGAGGAAGCCGAACATGTTGCCGAAGATGTTCGGCTTGATGCCCTGGCTGCGCATGATGCCGTACTGCTGGCCGAAGGTGATCGTGTTGTTCGCGACCCAGTAGATCACGAGCCCGCTCGCGAAACGCCCGAGCATGAACATGAAGATCCAGGGCATCCAGTTGAAGATCATCGCCTGGGTCTTGTCGGCGGGGGCCGGGTTCAGCTTCTGCTGCAGCCACATCGAGACGCCGAGCAGGATCGGCCAGATCCCGATCGAGAGGATGTGCAGCGGGCTCGTCACCGCCGGCGCCGCCCAGGGCAGCAGGCCGAAGAGGTTCAGGATCGACGACGGATCGGGCGCCGAGAGGTCCTGGATCCAGCCGAAGAACGGCGCGTGCCTGAGCTCGAGCGTGACGAAGATCACCTTGTAGAGCGAGAAGAAGATCGGGATCTGCAGCAGGATGGGCAGGCAGCCGGCGGCCGGATTGACCTTCTCGCGCTTGTAGAGCGCCATCATCTCCTGCTGCAGCTTCATCCGGTCGTCGCCGACCTTCTCCTTCATCTTCTCCATCTCGGGCTGCAGCGCCTTCATCTTCGACATCGAGACGTAGGACTTGTAGGCGAGCGGGAGCAGGATGAGCTTGATGATGAAGGTGAGGCCGATGATCGCGAGGCCCATGTTGCCGATCAGCGCGTGCAGGTTGTGCAGCATCCAGAAGATCGGCTTCGTGAGGAAGAAGAACCAGCCCCAGTCGATCGAGTCGATGAAGCGGTCGATGTGCATCGTGTTCTGGTATTCGCGGATCGTCGCCCATTCCTTCGCCCCGGCGAAGAGCGAGGTCTCGGAGACGCCGATCGCGCCCGGCGCCACCGTCATGACCGGCATGCGGACGTCGGTCTGGAAGGTGTCGGTCGCGGCGGTGTATTTCGTGACGGCGGTGAAGGGCTGGTTCGACGGCGGGATCAGCGTCGTCATCCAGTAATGGTCGGTGAAGCCGATCCAGCCGTTGTTCGCGACCTCGGTCCGGAGCACCGCCGCGCCGCCCTCGGCCGGGTCGGTCGGAAGCTCGGCGACCTTGCTGTACTTGAGCTCGTTGAGCTCGCCGTCGGCGACGCTGATCACGCCTTCGTGCAGGATGTAGAAGTTCATCAGGTCCGGCGGCGTGCCGTGACGCGCGATGATCCCGTAGGGCGCGAGGCTGACCGGCGCGCCGGTGTTGTTCTGGACCGACTGGGTGATCGTGAACATGTAGTTCGCGTCGATCGCGATCTGGCGGCGGAAGATCAGCCCCTGGCCGTTGTCCCAGACGATCGAGACCGGCGTCGTCTCGGTCAGGACGTTGTTACCCTCGACCGACCATTCCGTCGCCGGGCCGGGCACCGCGCTCGCGGGCAGGCCGCCGGAGGGGGACCAGCCGTAGAGCGCGAAATAGGCGTGCGGCACGCCCGCGGGCGTCAGCAGCGTGACGTCGGGCGAATCCTTCGCGATCGTCACGCGGTAGTCGTTGAGGTCGAGATCGTCGATCCGGCCGCCGCGCAGCGACATGGAGCCGGTCAGGCGCGGCGTGCGGATCTCGATGCGCTGCGTCTCGCCGAGCGCCTCGGCGCGGGTCACTTCCGGGGCGGCGCCGAGCTGGGGCGCCGCGCCCTCGGTGCCCGGCGTCGCCACGCCGCTCTCGGTCTGCGTGGCCAGGGTCGGATCGGCGGCGCGCTCGGTCGGAGTCGGCGCGGGAAATAGGAAGAACCACGCGAGGATGACGAGGAAGCTCAGAGCCGTCGCCAGGATAAGGTTCTTGCTCTGGTCGTCCATTGCGACGGCTCCACGGTCAGTTAGCCAAACTGACAGGGGTTCAACAGCCGCGCGCCCCAAAGGTCAAGGTGTATTCGGGAGCGGTGCCGCGTGGCAAGATGCTCCCGGCGCCGCGGCGCCGGGGCCGGGCGGGCGCCGCAGCCAGTCGAAGGTGTCGCCGAGCGCCATCGGCCGCGCGATCAGGTAGCCCTGCGCCAGATCGCAGCCGAGCGCGCGCAGGGTTTCCATCGCCTCCGGGGTCTCGACCCCCTCGGCCAGCGTGTGGATCCCGAGCGCTCCCGCCATCGCGATCATCGAGGCGGTCAGCTCGCGCTGCTCGACGCTCGCCTCGATCCCGTCGATGAAGCCGCGGTCGATCTTGATCCGGTTCACCATCAGCCGGCGCAGGTTCGCGATCGAGGCATGGCCGGCGCCGAAGTCGTCGAGCTCGATGTGGAAGCCCGCCGAGGCGAGGCCGCGCAGGTTGCGCGCCACCATGTCGGCGTCGCCCTTGATCATCACCGTCTCGAGCACCTCGACCGCGAGACGCCCGGGGTCGATGTCGGCGCGCTCCACCTCCCATTTGATCTTCTCGATCAGCGCCGGATCGCGCAGCTGCCGGGCGGCGAAATTCACCCCCACCCGGGGCACGGCGAGCTTCGCCCGGTCCCAGGCGCGCAGCGCCCGGAGCGACTGGCCGAGCACCGCCTCGCCGATCCGCCCGGTCAGGTCGGCCTCCTCGGCGAAGTCGAGGAAGGCGCCGGGCGCGAGCAGGCCGCGGCGCGGATGGTGCCAGCGCGCCAGCGCCTCGAAGCCGACCAGCGCGCCGGTGCGCAGGCAGACCTGCGGCTGGAAATAGGGCACGAGCTCGCCCCGGCCGAGCCCGGCGAGCAGCTCGGTGTAAAGCGCCTCGCGCCGCTCGGCCTCGAGGCGCAGGTCGTCGCGGAAATAGCGGACCGTGCCGGCGCCGTTGGTCGCCTCGGCGGCGGCGAGCGCGATCTCGGCGTTGGCGAGCACGCGGTCGATCTCGGGCGCGTCGTCGGAGACGAGGGTGACGCCGATGTTCGCGGTGACGCGCTGGGTGCCCCCGCGGATGGCGAAGGGCTTCGACAGCGCCTCCTGGGCGCGTTGCGCGATGCCGGCGGCGGCGTTCGCATCGGCGAGGCCCGCCGCGACCAGCACGAAGTCGTCGTGCCCGATATGCGCGGCGAGATCACCCGCGCGCAGCGTCCCGCGCAGCCGGCGGGCGACGAGACGCAGGATCTCGTCGCTCGTGCGCGCCCCGAGCGTCTCGCGCAGCATCCCGAACTTGTCGATGTCGAGCCGCATCACAGCCGTCTGCCCCGTCTCGCGATCCGCCCCGGCCAGCAGCCGCGCCAGATGCGCGTGCAGGAAGGTCGCGTTGGGCATCCCGGTCACCGGATCGTGCAGCAGGCGGAAGCGGTTCTCGCGATCCGCCTCGCCCGCGCGCGCCACCCAGTCGCGGATCCGGCCCCAGGCCGGCACCACCACGAAGGCCGCGAGCGCGACGGCGGAGAGAAGCGCGAGCGCCGCGAGCATGACGAAGAGCTCGCGCCGCCGCGTCTCGATCTCCGCCAGCCGCGCCGCCGCCGCGCGGGCGCGGCGGTCGAGCGCGGGCAGCGCCTCGGTGGTCAGCGCCGCGGCGATCCCGGCGCGCGCGGCGGGCCGGTCGGCGAGATCCCGCGACAGCGCCGCGAGCTCGGCGAGCGTCGCCGGTCCGGCGAGCCCCTCGGCCCGGAGCGTCGCGGCGGCCGCGTCGAGCGCGGGCCGCGCGCCATAGGGCACCGGCGCGGCGAGCCGGAGCAGGAGCCCGTGCGCCGCCTCGGTCGCGCGGCGGGTCGTCTCGGCTTCGGCCCGCGCCGTCTCCCCGGCCGGGCCGAGCTGCGCGCGGCTCATCGCCGCGAGCAGCGCGATCAGGCAGATCGCCGCGCAGACACAGCCGATCGCCCGCGCGAAGATCGCCTGCGGGCTCGTCGGGTTCGGGATGTCGGTCTCGGTGCTCATGCGGCCGAGGCTAGCGGCCCCGGGTCAACAAGCGTTAAGCCGGGGCGCGCGGAATGCGCCGCATTGAAGCTTAAGGCCCGGTGAAGCGCGCGCTCAGAGCTTCGCGAAATCGAACAGCGCGGGATCGAGCAGATGGCTCGGGTTCACCTGGGTCAGCGCGCGGAACAGGATCTGGCGCCGGCCGGGGCTGCGCGTCTCCCATTCGTCGACCATGCGCTTGATCTGCTGGCGCTGCAGCCCGTCCTGGCTGCCGCAGAGATCGCAGGGGATGATCGGATAGTTCATCGCGGTGGCGAATTTCCCGCAATCGGCCTCGGAGACCAGCGCGAGCGGGCGGTGGACGTAGAGATCGCCCTCGTCGTTGAGAAGCTTCGGCGGCATCGCCGCGAGCTTGCCGCCGTGGAACAGGTTGAGCAGGAAGGTCTCGATGATGTCGTCGCGGTGATGGCCGAGCACGATGGCGGAACAGCCTTCCTCCCGCGCGATCCGGTAGAGGTTGCCCCGGCGCAGCCGCGAGCAGAGCGCGCAATAGGTCTTCTTCGCCGGCACCTTGTCCATGACGATCGAATAGGTGTCCTGGTACTCGATCCGGTGCGGCACGCCCATCCGGGTCAGGAAGTCCGGCAGCACGGTCGCGGGAAAGCCCGGCTGGCCCTGGTCGAGGTTGCAGGCCAGCAGGTCGACCGGCAGGAGCCCGCGCCATTTGAGCTCGATGAGCATCGCGAGCAGCGTGTAGCTGTCCTTGCCGCCCGAGAGGCAGACCAGCCAGCGGTCGCCGGGACGGGCCATGCCGTAGGTGTCGATCGCCTCGCGGGTCTGGCGCACGAGGCGCTTGCGCAGCTTCCTGAACTCGGTGGTGTCCGGGGCGCCGTGGAACAGCGGATGGATCTCGGTCTCGTCGAACATCGGCTAACTCCTAGCGGTCCGGAACCTCGTCGATCCCCGAGCCGCCCCAGGGGTGGCAGCGCAGGATCCGCCGCGCGGCGAGCCAGGAGCCCCGGAGCGCGCCATGCCGCGCCAGGGCCTCGAGCGCGTAGGCCGAGCAGGTCGGATGATAGCGGCAGTGCATCCCCACCCAGGGCGAGAGCACGAGGCGATAGGCCCGGACCGGCAGCGCGACGAGAAAGGCCGCCGGGCTCATCCGGGGCGCCGCGGCCGGAAGGACCTCCGGGCGCGCGGTCATCGCGGGCCGCTCCCGGCCTTGCCGTCGTGCAGCTGGGCCAGCGCGTCGCGCAGCTCGGCGAGCAGGCTCGGCCAGGGACGGGCGGCGGTGGCGTCCGGCCGTCCGATCAGCACATAGTCCCAGCCTGGCCGCCCGAGCTCCGGCAGCACCTCGGCGGCGGCGGCGCGCAGCCGGCGCTTCGCGCGGTTGCGCGCGACGGCGTTGCCGACCTTCTTGGAACAGGTGAAGCCGACCCGGACCGTGTCGGGCGCCTCGCCGGGGGGCCGGCGGCGCGCCTGCAGGTTCAGCCCCGGCCGCGAGGTCCGCCGCGCCCTGGAGGCGGCGACGAATTCGGCGCGCTGGCGCAGAACGACGAGCGCCGGCCGCGAGGCCGGCGTCGCCCCGGAGAAGGTCCGGGGCTCGGTGTCGGGGGGTGGCGCGTCCTTCGCGGGCGCCGCCTCCGTCGTCGCGGCGGGCGGCGTCATCGGCTTGGCGCGCCGTCCGATCAGGCCGACAGGCGCTTGCGGCCCTGCGCGCGGCGGCGATTGATGATGATCCGGCCGTTCTTGGTCGCCATGCGGGCACGGAAGCCGTGGCGGCGGGCGCGAACGAGGTTGCTCGGCTGATAGGTACGCTTGCTCATCTTAGGCCATCTCCAGACTGTCGCCGGAGGTTGCCCGGCCAAGGATCCCGCGCGCCGGATCGGCCCGGGCGCGCGCAACCCCGAAAATCGAAGCCCTGCCTATAGGGACCTCGCCGGGGGAAGTCAATTCGTCCGGAACGTCCAGAAGCCGCGCCGCGCGACGGATTCGGCGTTTTGACGCGTCCGGATCCCCGAGGCTCCGCCCCGGCGCCGGCGCGGCGCGAATCGCCCCGCGATCACGCCGTCTTGTTCCCCCCCGCCGGAGCGCCTAGATTTCGGGCGGCGGCGACCAGGGCGAAAGGGGAGACGCTCGGGGCGGAAGGGACCGGACGCGGAAAGCAACATGTTCTTCAACACGCTGTCGCGTCGTTTCCTCGGGCTGGCCGCCATCTTCCTGGTGATCGTCGAGACCCTGTTCTTCGTGCCCGCCGTCTCGCGCTTCCGCGAGACCTATCTGCAGAACCAGCTCGAGCTGGCGCAGCAGGCGGCGCTCGCGATCCTCGAATACCCCGGCGACCGGCCGCCGCCGGAATCGCTCGAGGCCCAGCTCCTCGCCAACGCGCAGGTGCTCGTCATCGCGCTGCACCGGGGCGAATTGCGCGAGCTCGCGCTGACCGTCGAGGATCCGCCGCTGGTCGCGCAGACCTACGATCTGACCACCGCGTCGCAGATCCAGCTCATCCGCGCGGCGATGCGGGTGTTCCTGGTGCCGAAGGACCGCGCCATCATGGTCGTCGGCCGGGCGCGGCAGTCGGAGAACGTGATCGAGATCACCATGTGGGAGGGGCCGCTGCGCGCGGCGATGGTGAACTACGCGCTGCGGATCCTCTATACCTCGGTGCTGATCTCGAGCGGCGTCGCGGCGCTCATGTATCTCGCGGTGCGCTGGTTCATCGTCCGCCCGGTCCGCCGGGTGGTCGCGAGCATGACCACCTACCGCGACAACCCCGAGGACGCCGGCCGGGTGATCCAGCCCCGCAGCGGTGCGAAGGAGATCCGCCAGGCCGAGGAGGCGCTGCGCGACCTGCAGGTCCAGCTTAGCGCGCTCCTGCGCCAGAAGGACCGGCTGGCGCAGCTCGGCGGGGCGGTGGCGAAGATCAGCCATGACCTGCGTAACCTGCTCACCACCGCCCAGCTGCTCGCCGACCGGATCGAGATGAGCACGGACCCCGCTGTGCGGCGCAGCGCGCCGAAGCTCGTGAACTCGCTCTCGCGCGCGATCGCGCTCTGCGAGCGCACGCTCGCCTTCGGCCGCGCCGAGGAGCCGCCGCCGACCCTCGCGCCGACCCCGCTCGGACCGCTGATCGAGGAGGTGGTGCACAACGAATGCCTGCTCGCCGGCGCCGCGGCGTCGATCCGGTCGGAGGTGGCGCCGGGGCTCGCCGCGCGCGCCGACGCCGACCAGCTCTTCCGCGTGCTGACCAATCTGGTGCGCAACGCCGCCCAGGCGATTGAGGGCGCCGGGCGGCCGGGCGAGGTCGTGGTCGCGGCCGCGCGCGCGCCCGAGGGCGTGGCGATCACCGTCGCCGACACCGGCCCGGGCCTGCCGCCGAAGGCGCGCGAGAACCTGTTCCAGCCGTTCCGGGGCGCCGCCCGCCAGGGCGGCTCGGGCCTCGGCCTCGTGATCGCCGCCGAGATCGTCAAGGGCCATGGCGGCGCGCTCACCCTGGCGTCGACCGGGCCCGAGGGCACGGTGTTCCGGGTCGTTCTGCCGGACGGCGCCGAATAGGCTTGGCACCCGCCCTGTGGGCGGGCTTGGCGGAGCGGCCCTTTGGCCGCGAGGGAAGGGTTTCTCCCCGCCTGTTGGCGGGGCCCCTCGCTCCGGAGCCTGACGGCTCCGGCGCGGACTGCCCGATAGATTTCTAGGCCGTATGAACCATGGCAGAAGCGAGCCGCAACCGGAGCACTCGGAGCCCATAACAGGGGCTCGGGGTGCTTTGGCGGGGTCTCGGAACTCCGCCGCCCCGGGCTTGACCCGGGGCCTCGACCCGATTTCCGAACCACCGCTTCGAGGCCCCGGATCAGGTCCGGGGCGGCTGGCACCGGGTGCCCGCCACGGGCGGAGGTCCCGAAGCGCGCCGCGGGCGCTCCGCTGCCACGCGCGCTCCGCCTGGCGCGGCGCCACCGCCGGCGGGCGGTGACGGCCGTCAGGCCGGCTCCGGCGGGCGGCCTCAGGCGGGGAGCGGGATGAACTCCTGGTCGTCTCCGGGGGGCAGGTGGAAGCGGCCGTGCTGGAAGTCGCCGGCGCGCCAGGCCTCCTTCGCGGCCTCGATCCGCTCCTTCGACGAGGCGACGAAGTTCCAGTAGATGTAGCGCGGCCCGCCCATCGTGGCGCCGCCGAGCAGGATCAGCCGCGCCCCCGCCGGGCCGGCGCGGAGCGCCACGCGGTCGCCGGGGCGGAAGACCAGCATCCGGCTCGCCTCGAAATTCTGCCCCGCCATCTCGACCGAGCCCTGCGCGACATAGACGCCGCGGTCCTCGTGGTCGTCGGGCATCGGCAGCGCCGCGCCCGGCGCGAGCTCCACGTCGGCGTAGAACATCTCCGAGGAGGTCGTGACCGGCGCCGTCTCGCCATAGGCGGTGCCGAGGATCAGCCGCGCCCTGATGCCCTCGGCGTCGAGCACCGGCAGGCTCGCGCGGCCGGCGTGCTCGAACCGCGCCGGGGCATCCTCGGCCGATTCGGGCAGCGCCACCCAGGTCTGGATGCCGAAGATCTTGCCCGGATTGGCCCGGGCCTCCGCCGTGGTGCGCTCGGAATGGGTGACGCCTTCGCCGGCCGTCATCCAGTTCACGTCGCCCGGGCGGATCAGCTGGTCCGCCCCCGTCGAGTCGCGGTGCCGGAAGGCGCCGTCGAAAAGGTAGGTGACCGTCGCGAGGCCGATATGCGGATGCGGCCGCACGTCGATCCCGCCGCCGGTCAGGAATTCGACCGGGCCCATCTGGTCGAAGAAGATGAACGGCCCGACCATCTGCCGCTTGGAGGCGGGCAGCGCGCGCCGCACCTCGAAGCCGCCGAGGTCGCGGGCGCGCGGGATGATCAGGGTCTCGATCGACTCCATCGCCGTCGCATCGGGGCAGGTCGGATCGAGGGTGGGGTTCCAGCTCATGGCTATCCTCCTTGTCAGGATCCGCGCGGGATCACTTGTTCAGGACGTCGCTCCAGTCGGGGTGGCGGCGGAACTGCGCCGCGGCGAAGGGGCAGAGCGGCAGGATCTTCTTGCCCGCCGCCCGCGCGTCCGTCACGCCGCGCAGCACCAGCGCGGCGCCGACGCCCTGGCCGCGGAAGGCGTCGGGCACGCCGGTATGGTCGATGATGATGAGCTTCTCGCCCGCCTTGGAGAAGGTCATTTCCGCCTCCGCGCCCTCGGCGCGATAGACGTAGCGGCCCTTGCTGTCGGTTTCCTCCAGCAGGATGTCGCTCGGTTCGATGGCCATGGCCCTGGTCTCCTTGTTACGCGGTCTTCAGGAACTGCGAGATGGCGGTGATCTCGCTCCGGTCAATCTCGTGGCCGCCCGGGTGCCAGTGGAGCGCGGTCGGCGCGCCCTGGCGGGTCAGGTAGTCGGCGAAGCCCTGCGTCATCGGCGCGGGGCAGATCGGGTCGCGTTGGCCGGCGGTGATCAGGACGCGGGTCCAGATCGGCGCCGGGGCCGGATCCCAGGGGATCAGCGGATGCAGGAGCACCGCCGCGTCGAAGAGGTCGGGCCGCGCGAGGATCACGCTCGCGAGGATATTGGCGCCGTTGGAATAGCCGAGGCCGATCGCCTCGCCGCCCGCGCCCTCCGCGAGCCGGGCCTCGATGAACCCCGCCATCGCCGCGGTGCGCCGGGCGAGGTCCTCCATGTCGTAGAGCCCCTCGGCCCGCCGCCGGAAGAAGCGCGCGGCGCCGTGTTCCGAGACGTCGCCCCGGGGCGCGACCAGCCGCGCCCCGGGCATCAGCTGGCGGGCGAGCGGCAGGAACTGCCCCTCGTCGCCGCCGGTGCCGTGGAAGAGGAAGAGGGTGGGCGCGCCGGGCGCGCCCCTTTCCTCGGCGTAGGCGTAGCCGTCCGCGAGCGTGGTCATGCGAGGGGCTCCAGATGCTGTTCGAGATAGGGCCGCAGGTGCTGGTGCTGCCGGGGCAGCCGCAGCGCCTCGCCGAGATGCGCGGTATCCTCGTCGCGGTCGAAGCCGGGCTCGTTGGTCGCCACCTCGAAGAGCACGCCGCCGGGCGTCCGGAAGTAGATCGCCCAGAAATAGTCGCGGTCGATCACCGGGGTGACCTGATAGCCCGTGTCGAGCAGCGCGCGGCGCACCTCGAGCTGCGCCGCGCGGTCGGGCACGGCGAAGGCGATGTGGTGCACCGATCCCGCCCCGAGCTGGGCCCGGGGGGCGCCCGGCAGCGTCTCGACGTCGATCACGTCGGCGCCGTTGCCGCCCGGCATCACGAAGCGGGTCACGCCGTCGCGCGTCTCATGGACGTCGTAGCCCATGAAGCGCAGCAGCTCGTCCGTGGCGCCGCCGTCGCGCAACCGGAGCGAGGCGCCCTGGAAGCCCTTGATCGCGACGTCGCCGCCGACCCCGCCGCCGGTCCAGGGCGCGCGGTCGTCCGTGGTCTCGACCAGCGCGAATTCGTCGCCGTCGGGGCCCTTGAAGCGCAGCCGCTTCGCCCCGAAATGTGCCTCCTCGGCGAGCCCGGCCACGCCGCGCGCCGTCAGCCGCTCGCGCCAGAAGGGCAGCGAGCCCTCGGGCACCGCGAAGACGGTCACGCCGACCTCGCCCGTGCCGGGCATCCGCCGGCCCATGTTCGGGAACGGGAAATAGGTCATGACCGAGCCGGGCGCGCCGGTCTCGTCGCCGTAGTAGAGATGGTAGACGTCGGGGGCGTCGAAGTTGACGGTCTGCTTCACCCGCCGCAGCCCCAGCGTGTCGGTGAAGAAGGCATTGTTCTCACGGGCGCCGGAAGCCATCGACGTGACGTGATGCAGTCCTTTGATCTGATCGAGCATGTCGCCCTCCATTGAAATCGCCTGGCTCCAAGGTAGGCTTGGCGATTTCGGAAACAAATACTCAGATCATCACCGAATTATCCGCATTAGGGAAACACTTGCGGAGGCGGCGACCCCGGGCTTTACGACGCCTTAAGCCCTCGCGGCTATCCCGGTCGGGCGTCGCGTCGGGCGTGGACGAGGTGGTCGGCAGCCAAGGTATGTCGAGTTTGTCGGGCGGGGCGACCCGCCGCTTGCGCGCTGGCCGAGAAGGACGGGCGTCTCGGGTGGCGTCCGGTCCCGTCGCGCCTCGTGCCCCCGGCGCGGCGCACCGTCCGCGGGGCCGCGCCCCCTCGCGGGTCCGGCCCGCCCGGCGGGCGGGCGCGCGGGTCAGGCGGCCGGGCGGGTGAGCGTGCGGAAGACCGCGCCCGGGGTGATCTCGCCGAGGATCCGCCCCTCGGCGTCCGCGACGTGCAGGGGCTCGGTGCTCGCCGCGAAGTGAACCAGCGCCTCGCGCAGCGGCAGGTCGCCCGCGATGGTCCGCGACGGATCGGCCGCCGCCGTGACCGCGCCCATCACGTCCTCGGCGCGCAGCACGCTCAAGGGATTGAGATGCGCGACGAAATCCGTGACGTAGTCGTTCGCCGGATTGAGCACGATCTCCTCGGGCCGCCCGGTCTGGACGATGCGCCCGCCCTCCATGATCGAGATCGTGTTGCCGATCTTGACCGCCTCCTCGAGGTCGTGGCTCACGAAGACGATCGTGCAGTGCATCTTCTCCTGCAGCTGCAGGAGCTCGTCCTGAAGCCGGGTGCGGATCAGCGGGTCGAGCGCCGAGAAGGGCTCGTCCATCAGGAGGATCTCCGCCTCGGTCGCGAAGGCGCGGGCGAGGCCGACGCGCTGCTGCATGCCGCCCGAGAGCTCGGAGACCTTCTTCTCGGCCCAGTCCTGCAGGTTCACCGTGGCGAGCACCTCGCGCGCCTTGGCGAGCCGCGCCTCGCGGCCGACGCCCGCGAGCTCGAGGCCGAGGGCCACGTTCTCGACCACCGAGCGCCAGGGCAGCAGGCCGAACTGCTGGAACACCATCGCGACGCCGCCCCGGCGCAGCCCGCGCAGCGTCTGGGCGCCGCAGCTCGCGACGTCGACCGGCTCGCCGTCCTTGCCCCGCACGCGCAGCGTGCCGCGCGTCACCGGGTTGAGCCCGTTGACGGCCCGCAGCAGCGTGGACTTGCCCGAGCCGGAGAGGCCCATCAGCACGCTGATCTCGCCCTTGGCGACGGTGAGCGAGCAATTGTGCACGCCGAGCACCTGGCCGGTCGCGGCCTGGATTTCGCTCCGGCTCTTGCCGGCGTCCATCAGCGGCAGCGCGCGCGCCGGATCGCCGCCGAAGACGATGCAGACATCCTCGAAGCTGATCATCTGGTCCATCGCCGCCTCCCTCACTCGCGCCGGAACACGCGGTCGAGCACGATCGCGACCACGACGATGACGAGCCCGGCCTCGAAGCCGAGCGACGTGTTGACGGTGTTGAGCGCGCGCACCACCGGCACGCCGAGCCCGTCGGCGCCGACCAGCGCCGCGATCACCACCATCGAGAGCGAGAGCATGATCGTCTGCGTCAGACCCGCCATGATCTGCGGCAGCGCGTAGGGAAGCTCCACCTTGCGCAGGAGCTGGCCGGGCGTGGCGCCGAACGACTCCCCCGCCTCCTTCAGCGCCTCGGGCGTCGAGGCGACGCCGAGATAGGTGAGCCGGATCGGCGCCGGGATCACGAAGATCGTCGTCGCGATCAGCCCCGGCACCATGCCGATGCCGAAGAAGACGATGGCGGGGATCAGATAGACGAAGGTCGGCAGCGTCTGCATCAGGTCGAGCACCGGGCGCAGCCAGGCGTAGAGCCGGGGGCGGTGCGCGCAGGCGATGCCGATCGGCACACCGAGCCCCATGCAGACGATGACCGAGCAGAGCACCAGCGTCAGCGTCTGGGTCGTCTCCTCCCAGTAGCCCTGGTTCAGGATGAAGAGGAACCCGACCACGACGAGGGCGACCGTGGTCCAGGACCGCTGCAGGTACCAGGCGATCGCCGCGAAGATCGCGACGAGCAGGAGCGCCGGGGGCGCCTGGAGCGCCCAGAGGATCGCGTCGATCAGCCCGTTCACGATATCCGCGAGGCCGTCGAAGAACCACGCGCCGTGGATCGTCAGCCAGTCGACGACATCGCTCGCGAGGTCGCCCACCGGGATTTTGGGGATGTTCTCCATCGTGGGCGCCCCGGACCGCTCAGGCGCCGAGCGCGGTCTTCACCGCCGCGAGCCCGTCGCCGCCGTCCCGCGTCGTCACGCCCTCGAGCCAGGGGCCGAGGACGTCGGGATTGGCCTTCAGCCATTCGGCGGCCGCCGCCTCGGGCTTCTCGCCGTCGTTGAGGATCTTGCCCATGACCTCGTTCTCCATCGGGAGCGAGAAGACGAGGTTCTGGAGCAGCTTGCCGACGTTCGGGCATTCGGTGACATAGCCGGCGCGGGTGTTGGTCAGCACCTCGGCGCCGCCGAAGTTCGGGCCGAACACCTCGTCGCCGCCGGTCAGGTAGGTCATCTTCAGCGTGGCGTTCATCGGATGCGGCTCCCAGCCGAGGAAGACGATCCCCTTGCCCTGCCGCTCGGCCCGGGAGGCCTGGGCGAGCATGCCCTGTTCCGAGCTCTCGACGAGCTCGAAGCCGCCGAGGCCGAATTTGTTCGCCTCGATCATGTCGAGGATCAGCCGGTTGCCGTCGTTGCCGGGCTCGATGCCGTAGATCTTGTGGCCGAGCTGGTCGCCGAACTTGGCGATGTCGGCGAAATCCCTGAGCCCCTCGTCGGCGAGGCTGGTCGAGACCGCGAGCGTGTATTTCGCGCCTTCGAGATTGACGCGGATCGATTCGACGGTGCCCGCCTTCAGGAAGGGCTCGACGTCCGCCGCCATCGTCGGCATCCAGTTGCCGAGGAAGACGTCGACGTCGCCGCGGCCGAGGCTGGCGTAGGTGACCGGCACCGAGAGCAGGTCCACGCTGGTCTGGTAGCCGAGCGCGTCGAGCACCGTGCGGGTGATCGCGGTCGTCGCGGTGATATCGGTCCAGCCGACGTCCGAGAACCGCACCTTCTCGCAGCTGTCCGGCTCGGCGGCGGCGAGCGGACTCGCGATGGCCGCGGAGGTGGCAAGTGCGAAGGCGGTCAGGATATGCTTCATTCGGCGATCTCCCGTGGCTGGCGGCGCCGGCCGGCCCGGCGTCCCGCCGTCCGTGCCCGATCCCTACGCTCGCGTGAATTCGTTGACCCGAGCAAGGGAAACCTTTATTGATTGATCAGTCAATAAAGTTTTACGAGGTGGGCCATGTCCCCGCGCGTTGGCGTGACCGAAATGCGACGCCGGGCTCTGATCGGCGCCGCTTTGCGCGAGATCGCGGACCGCGGCACGCTCGATGTCACCGTGGCCCAGATCGCCCATCGCGCCGGGGTCTCCTCGGCCCTCGCCCATCATTATTTCGGCGGCAAGGAGGATCTGATCCTCGCCACCATGCGGCATCTGCTCGCGGAATTCGCCGATGGCGTGCGCGCGCGGCTGCGGCGCGCCGAGACGCCCCGGGCGCGGATCTCGGCGATCATCGAGGGCAGTTTCGGCCAGGAGCAGTTCCATCAGGCGACGATCACCGCCTGGCTCACCTTCTATGCCAAGGCGCTGTCCTCGCCCGGCGCGGCGCGGCTGCTCGCGATCTATCAGCGCCGGCTGCACACCAACCTGCGCCACGCGCTGCGCGCGCTGGTTTCCGAATCGGAGGCCGAGCGGCTCGCCGAGGGGCTGGGCGCGCTGATCGACGGCGTCTACCTGCGCGAGGCGCTGCGCGGGCGGGTGATCAACCCCGCCGCTGCCATCGCCGTGGTCGAGGACTATCTCGACTCCCATGTCGCCGCACGCCGGGAGATGCGAGAATGATGATGGAGACTGTTCAGCCCGCCGGGTCGCACTGGATCGGGGGCCGGCTCGTCGCCGACGCCGCCGGGCCTGCGCTGCCGGTGCTCTATCCCGCGACGGGCGAGGTGATCGCCACGCTGAGCGGCGCGACCGAGGCGGTGCTCGAGGCCGCCGTCGCGAGCGCGCGCGAGGGATTCGCCGTCTGGTCGCGCACCGCGCCCGCCGAGCGCGGCCGGGTGCTGCGCCGCGCGGCGGAGATCATCCGGGCCCGGGGGCCGGAGCTCGCGCGGCTCGAGACGCTCGACACCGGCAAGCCGATCCAGGAGACCGAGGCCGCCGACTGGCCCTCCGGCGCCGACGCGCTCGAATATTTCGGGTCGCTCGCGGCGACGATGACCGGCGAGATGATCGATCTCGGCGGCGATTTCGTCTACACCCGGCGCGAGCCGCTCGGCATCTGTGCCGGCATCGGCGCCTGGAACTATCCGAGCCAGATCGCCTGCTGGAAGGCCGCGCCGGCGCTCGCCTGCGGCAATGCGATGATCTTCAAGCCCTCGGAGGTCACGCCGCTCGGCGCCCTCAGGCTCGGCGAGATCCTGAAGGAGGCGGGGCTGCCCGACGGGGTCTTCAACGTGGTTCAGGGCACCGGCCCGGTCGGCGCCGCGCTGGTCGCCCATCGCTCGATCGCCAAGGTCTCGGTCACCGGCTCGGTCGGCACCGGCCGGCGGGTCTACGCCGGCGCGGCCGAGGGGCTGAAGCACGTGACGCTGGAGCTCGGCGGCAAGTCGCCGCTGATCGTCTTCGACGACGCCGACATCGATTCGGCGATCGGCGGCGCGATGCTCGGCAATTTCTACTCCTCCGGGCAGATCTGCTCGAACGGCACCCGCGTCTTCGTCCAGGACGGCGTGCGGGCGCGGTTCCTGACCCGGCTCGCCGAGCGGGCCGAGGCGATCCGGCTCGGCGATCCGCTCGATCCCGCGACGCAGATGGGGCCGATGGTCTCCGCGGCGCAGGGCGAGAAGGTGATGGACTACATCGCCAAGGGCGAGGCGGAGGGCGCCTGGCTGCTGACCGGGGGCCGGCGCGTCGCGATGCAGGGCTTCGAGGGCGGGTTCTTCATCCAGCCCACCGTCTTCGCCGAGGTGACCGACGCGATGACGATCGCGCGGGAGGAGATCTTCGGCCCGGTGATGAGCGTGCTCGGCTTCTCCGAGGAGGAGGAGGTGATCGCGCGGGCGAACGCGACCGATTTCGGCCTCGCCGCCGGGGTCTTCACCAGCGACCTCGCCCGGGCGCATCGGGTGGTCGCGAACCTTCGCGCCGGAACGACCTGGATCAACGCCTACAACCTCACCCCGGTCGAGGCGCCGTTCGGCGGGGTGAAGGGCAGCGGCATCGGTCGCGAGAACGGCCACGCGGCGCTCGAGCATTACAGCCAGGTGAAGTCGGTCTATGTCGGCACCGGTCCGGTGGAGGCGCCCTACTGATGACGAAATCCGGGATAACCGTGCTCGGCCGCGCCACGTCGATGAACGTGCAGGCGGTGCTCTGGGGCCTCGCCGAGCTCGGCCTCGACTGGGAGCGGCGCGACTTCGGCGGCAGGTTCGGCGGCACCGCGACGCCCGAGTTCCGGGCGATGAACCCGAACGGGCTCGTGCCGGTGATGACCGACGGCGCCGTGACGATGTTCGAGAGCGGCGCGATCCTGCGCTATCTCGCGGCGCGCCACGGCGCGGCGCCTTTCTGGCCGGCCGATCCGGTCGCACGCGCGCCGGTCGAGATGTGGGCCGAATGGGGCAAGGTGACGATGCAGGGCCATTTCGCCGCGCCGATCTTCTACCCGCTCTATTTCGTCGCCGCGGCCGAGCGGAACGTCGCGGCGGTCGAGGCGGCGATCCGGACCTTTGACGCGGATCTCGCGATCCTCGAGGCCCAGCTCGGCGACCGGCCCTATGTGACCGGCGACGATTTCACCCTCGCCGACATCATGGTCGGCCAGACGCTCTACCGCTACTTCACCATAGACATCCATCGCGAGCACCGGCCGGTTCTCTCGGCCTATTACGGCCGCCTGACCGACCGGCCCGCCTACCAGCGGCATGTGATGGTAGATTACTCGAGCCTGAAGGTCGCCGGCGCGTGATGGAAGCGGATTTCGTGATCATCGGCTCCGGCTCCGCCGGTTCGGCCATGGCGTACCGGCTCGGCGAGGACGGCGCGACCTCCGTGCTGGTGCTGGAATTCGGCGGTTCCGACATCGGGCCCTTCATCCAGATGCCGGCCGCGCTCTCCTATCCGATGAACATGGCGCGCTATGACTGGGGCTTCCAGACCGAGCCCGAGCCGCGTCTCGGCGGCCGCGTCCTCGCCACGCCGCGCGGCAAGGTGATCGGCGGCTCCTCCTCGATCAACGGCATGGTCTATGTCCGCGGCCACGCGCGCGACTTCGACCACTGGGCCGAGAGCGGCGCCGCGGGCTGGTCCTACGCGGACGTGCTGCCGTACTTCAAGCGCATGGAAAGCTGGCACGGCGGGCATTCGGACCTGCGCGGCACCTCGGGGCCGCTGCACGTCACCCGGGGTCCGCGCCGCAACCCGCTCTACCACAGCTTCGTCGAGGCGGGCGCCCAGGCCGGCTTCGAGCTGACCTACGACTACAACGGCCAGAAGCAGGAAGGCTTCGGCGCGATGGAGCAGACGGTTTGGCGCGGCCGCCGCTGGTCCGCCGCCAACGCCTATCTGCGGCCCGCGATGCGGCGCGGCAACGTAAAGGTCCACCGCTGCTTCGCCGAGCGGGTGGTGATCGAGAACGGCCGGGCCGTCGGCGTCGAGGTGAGCCGCGACGGAACGAAGGAGATCATCCGCGCCCGGCGCGAGGTGATCGTCGCCGCCTCCTCGATCAACACGCCGAAGATCCTGATGCTCTCCGGCATAGGCCCGGGCGCGCATCTCGCCGAGCATGGCATCCCGCTCGTCGCCGACCGGCCCGGCGTAGGATCGAACCTGCAGGACCATCTCGAGCTCTACATCCAGCAGCGCAGCCTGCAGCCGGTGACGCTCTACCGTTACTACAACTATCCGGCGATGGCGCGGATCGGGGCGCAATGGCTGCTCGCCAAGGTCGGGCTCGGCACCTCGAACCAGTTCGAATCGGCGGCCTTCCTGCGCTCGGCCCCCGGGGTCGACTATCCCGACATCCAGTATCACTTCCTCCCGCTCGCGGTGCGCTACGACGGCAAGTCGGCGGTGAAGGGCCATGGCTTCCAGGCCCATGTCGGGCCGATGCGCTCGCCCTCGCGCGGCACGGTCCGGCTGGCCTCGGCCGATCCGGCCGCGATGCCCCGGATCCGCTTCAACTACATGAGCGAGGAGAAGGACTGGGCCGACTTCCGCCACTGCATCCGGCTGACGCGGGAGATCTTCGCCCAGCCCGCCTTCGCGCCCTACGCCGGCGACGAGATCCAGCCCGGCGCCGGCCTCCAGACCGACGACGAGCTCGACGGCTTCATCCGCGAGCACGCCGAGAGCGCCTATCACCCCTGCGGGACGGCGCGGATCGGGGCGAAGGACGATCCGATGGCGGTGGTCGATCCCGAGTGCCGGGTCATCGGCGTCGAGGGCCTGCGGGTCGCCGACAGCTCGATCTTCCCGCGGGTGACCAACGGCAACCTCAACGCGCCCTCGATCATGGTGGGCGAGAAGGCGGCCGACCATATCCTGGGCCGGACGCCGCTGGCGCCGATCGACGGTCACGCCTGGATCAACCCGCGATGGCGCGAAAGCGATCGTTGAGGGAGTATCCGGCGCGTTGACAAGAGGGGCCCGCCCTCGCCAGATGGGCCGCGTTCGCAGCCGGGGGCCGTTCGACCATGGAAGTGGTTCATCCAACCTTGGAGATGGTCCAGAAGACCTATCCGCTGGCCGAATTCGCCTTCGCGGTGATGGGGCTCGTGATAATCATCTTCATCCACGGGATCGGGGTCCGGCACATCGCGCGGCGGTTCAACGGCCAGTGGGCGCGCCTGCCGGCCCAGCCGCAGATCTGGCGCACGAACTTCCTCTTCGCCCGGGTCATCGCGGCGCTCGTCGTGCTGCATCTCTCGGAGACGGTGATGCTCGCGGTGGCGATCCGGATGCTCGATCTGCTGCCCACGCTGCGCGACTGCTACTATTACGTGATGGAGAGCTACACGACGCTCGGCGCCAATCTGGTGCAGGTGCCGGAGGGCTGGCGGCTCACCGGCCCGATCATCGGCATGGCCGGCCTCTTCACCTTCGGCTGGACCTCGTCGCTGCTCGTCAGCGTCATGGTCGACCTCGGGCGCCTCGACCGCGCCGAGGCGGTGACCGAGGCGCGGCGGGAGTCGGGCGACAAGGCGATGCCCGAAGCCGAGTTCTGAGCTAGCGCCCCAGCGCGCGGGCGCGGTCCGGACCGTCGTCCCTCCGCCACAGCGTGGCGCGGCGGGCGCCGGGTCCCGACACCGTCGCCGCCGCGAGGTCGAAATCGATCCCCGGCAGCGCGCTCAGGGTCGAGACCAGCGCTTCCGCGCCATGGGCGCCGATCGGGATCACCAGCGCGTCGGCGTCGTCGGCGCGGATCACCCAGGCATGGCTCGATCCCGGCGGCACGTGCGGGCGGGTGACGATCTCGACCGAGGCGATCGCGGGCAGGTCGACGAAACCGCCGCCGCGCGGGCCGAAATAGCCGATCCGGGCCTCGTCGATCACCACCGCGCCCTCGGAGGGCGCCCCGGCGCGCAACCGCCGCCGGCGCAGCGAATCGCGCAGGAGGCCGAAGCCGGTCGCGGTCGCGATCAGCCCGGCGAGAAAGCTGAGCGGGGCGAGGTTGGCGTAGCCGAGGAAGACGAGGTAGAGGCCGAGCAGTAGCAGCGCCGCCCAGATGATCGGCTCGCGCCAGTCGCGCAGGGTGGCGCCGACCTCCGAGCGGACGAGGCTCATCTCCAGTCTCCCAGCACCGACTGCCAGAGCGTGATCGCCGCGCAGGCCGCCGTGTCGGCGCGCAGCACGCGCGGCCCCAGTGTCACCGAGAGCACATGGGGCAGGGCGCGCAGCCGCGCCACCTCCTCCTCGGCGAAACCGCCCTCCGGCCCGATCAGGATCGCCCAGGGCCCGCCCGGCGCGCTTCCGGCGAGCGCCTCCGCCGCCGGCCGCGCGATGCGCGCCTCGTCGCAGAACAGGATCCGTCGCGCCGGGTTCCAGCCGTCGAGAAGCCGGTCGAGCCGCGCCGGCTCCGCGACCTCGGGCACGTAGGTCTCGCCGCATTGCTCCGCCGCCTCGACCGCGTGCGCGCGCAGCCGGTCGATCCTGAGCCGCTCGGAATTCGTGTGGCGGGTGAAGATGGGCTGGATCCGGGCGCAGCCAAGCTCGGTCGCCTTCTCGACGATGAAATCGGTGCGCGCCTTCTTGATCGGCGCGAAGAGCAGCGTCAGGTCCGGCGGCCGGCGCTGCGCCTGCCCGGCGGCGAAGACGGCGAGCGCGCCGCCGTTCTTTCCGGTCCGCGTCACGCGCGCGAACCATTCGCCGTCGCGGCCGTTGAAGATCGTGACCGGCGCCTCGACACCCAAGCGCATGACATTGAAGAGATAATGCGCCTGGTCCGCGTCGAGCGGCACCTCGGTCCCGAGCCCGAGATCGGAGCGCACAAAAAGCCTGATCTTGCCGCCGACTTCTGCCATATATCCCCCCATGAGCGCGCAATCTAATCCGAGCGGAGCCTCCCAGGGAAGCGTCGCGGACGCCGTCCGCGGCAACTGGGTCGATCTCCGCGCCCCCCGCTGGTCCCGGCCCTATCTGCGTCTGAGCCGCGCCGACCGGCCGGTCGGCACCTGGCTCCTCCTGATCCCGTGCTGGTGGGGCGTCGGCCTCGCGGCGGCGGCCGGCGGCGCGCGCCCCGGCGACCTCTGGATCGCGCTCGGCTGCGCCTTGGGCGCGGTGCTGATGCGCGGCGCCGGCTGCACCTGGAACGACCTTACCGACCAGGATTTCGACGCCAAGGTCACGCGCACCCGGTCCCGCCCGCTGCCGTCCGGGCAGGTCACGCCGAGGCGGGCGGCGCTCTGGATGGCGCTGCAGGCGCTTCTCGCCTTCGCCATCCTGCTGAGCTTCCCGGCGGCGGCGATCTGGCTCGGCGTCGCCTCGCTCGCGCTCGTCGCGATCTATCCCTTCGCCAAGCGCTTCACCTGGTGGCCGCAGGTCTTCCTTGGGCTCGCCTTCAACTGGGGCGCGCTGCTCGCCTGGGCGGCGCACGCGGGTGGGCTTGGCTGGCCGCCGGTCCTGCTCTATCTCGCGGGCATCGCCTGGACGCTGTTCTACGACACGATCTACGCGCACCAGGACCGCGAGGACGACGCGCTGATCGGGGTGAAGAGCACCGCGCGGCTGTTCGGGACGGCGACTCCGCGCTGGCTCGCGGGCTTCGCCGCGCTGGCGATCGCGCTCCTGGTCGCGGCGGTGCTCGCCGCCGGGCTGGCGCCGGCGGCCCGGCTCGGCGCGCTCGCGGGGGTCGCCGCGATGGCGGGGCATCTCGTCTGGCAGCTGCGCCGGCTCGACATCGACGATCCGGACACCTGCCTCATGCTGTTCCGGTCCAACCGCGACGCGGGGCTGCTGCTGGTCGCCGGCCTGATCCTCGCGATCGTGGCCGGGCACGGTTGACGCCGGAGTGAACGGGCCGGCGTTGATCGACTCCCGGAAACGGGGATAAACGGGACGACCCGCCGTCCGGGATCGAAACCGGCGGCAATCTGCGAAGGCGAAACCATCCATGCGGCCAGCCGCCTTTCTGTTCGGGGTGATCGCGCTCGGCGCGACGGGCGCGGGCGCCTGGTACCTCGCGCGCGAGGGCGTGGCCCGGTTCGAGGTCGAGACCGGGGCCGGCGTGGGCGGCGCGCTGGCCGAGGCGGGGCAGCCCTGGGCCTCGGCGGCGACCGACGGGCTGCGCGTGCTGCTCTCCGGAGAGGCGCCGGACGAGGCGGCGCGGGTGCGCGCGCTCGGCGTGGCGCGGGCGCTGGTCGACGCGCGGCGGGTCGAGGACCACATGACCATCCGCGCCGCCGATCCGGTGGCGCCGCCGGACTTCTCGCTCGAGATCCTGCGCGACGGCGAGCGGGTGTCGCTGATCGGCCTCGTCCCGGAGGAGGGTGGCCGCGCGGCGATCCGCTCCGGCCTCGAGGCGGCGGGGCTCGCCGCGACGATCAGCGACATGCTGCAGACGGCGGCGCAGCCGATGCCGCCCGGCTGGACCGACAGCCTCGCCCTCGGCCTGCGCGCGCTCCGCGAGGCGCCGCGCGCGAAGGTCAGCGTCACGCCCGGCCATGTCGGGGTCGCGGCGGCGGTCGAGAGCGAGGCGGCGCGCCGCGACCTCGAGGCCCGGCTCCGCGCCGCGCGGCCGAAGACGGTGATGCTGACCCTCGAGGTGACCGCGCCCCGGCCGGTCATCTCGCCCTTCCAGATCGATTTCGTCTCGGACGGGACCACCGGCCACTTCGAGACCTGCTCGGCGGAGAGCGTCGCCGACGTGGTCGAGCTCAGCGTCGCCGCCCGGCCGCTCGGCCTCGCGGCGGACCCCGATTGCGCGATCGGCCTCGGCGCGCCCTCGCCCGACTGGGCCGAGGCGGTGGCCCGCGGCCTCGAGGCGCTGCGCGCGCTCGGGGGCGGGCGGTTCGCGATCCGCGACGTCGACGCCACGCTGACCGCCCCCGCGGGGGTCGATCCGGCCAAGCTGACCGAGGTCGGCGCGGCGCTCGACCGCGCGCTGCCGGACGTCTTCTCGCTGACCACGGTCACGCCGCCCCGGATGGAAACCACCGCCGACGGCGCCGAGGTCTACGCGCCCCGCTTCGACGCGGTGCTGAGCGCGGGCGGCGTGCTCCGCCTCGGCGGGGCGCTGCAGAACCCGACCTCGCGCGAGGCGGTCGAGGCCTACGCCGCCGCGCGGGTCGGGCATGACCGGATCGAGAACACCACGGTGATCGACCCGACGCTGCCCGACGGCTGGCCGGGGCGGGTGCTGATCGGCGTCGCGGCGCTCTCCGAGCTGCGCGAGGGCACGCTCGAGATCACGCCCGAGAAGGTGACGCTGCGCGGCACGGGGCCCGACGCCGAGACCAACGCCCGGGTCGAGGCGCTGCTGGCCGAGAAGCTCGGCCAGGGCGGCGCGGCGGAGCTCGAGGTGGCGCCTCCGCCGGCCGCGCCCGCGCCGGCGCCGGTGCCCGCGGCGGCCACGCCGACCCAGGAGGATCCGGCGGAGCGCGCCGCGCATTGCGCCGAGGACGCGACCGCGATCCTCGCCGAGGGCCAGATCCGCTTCGCCCCGGGTTCGGCCGAGATCGACCCCGAGAGCGCGGGCACGATCCAGGCGATCGGCGACGTGCTGCGCGGCTGCCCGCGCGGCGCCTTCGAGATCGGCGGCCATACCGATTCGCAGGGCGGGCCCCAGGCTAACCTGCGCCTGAGCGAGCGGCGCGCCGAGGCCGTGGTCGCGGCGCTCCGGCCCGAGGCGCCGGCCGGCGTGCGGCTGACCGCGCGCGGCTTCGGCGCCGCCGAGCCGATCGCGGACAACGACACCGCCGAGGGCCGGGCGCGGAACCGGCGGATCACCTTCGAGGTCGTGGCCGAGGCGGCCGCCCCGGCCACGACGGCCGCCGGGGGAGCGGCGCCCGACGCCGCGCCCGCCGGGGAAGCCACGCCGGAGACGACGCCGGCCGGGGAAGCCGCGCCGGAAACGGCGCCGGCCGAGGTGGCCCCGCTCCCGGCGGAGGGAAGCGGCGACGAGGATGTCGCGCCGCTTCCGGCGGAAGGCAGCGGAGACGGAGACATGGAATGACCGGACAGGAACTGACCACGGTGCTCGCCGCCGCGCTGGTGGGCGCGGTCGCGCTCGGCTGGATCCTCCGCTGGATCTTCGGCCTGCTGAACGCGGGGCCGGGGATCGACCTCATCGAGCACCACGCGCTCGTCGCCCGCTTCGCCGCCGCCGAGGCCGAGATCGCCGAGCTGCGCGCCCGGCTCGGCGAGGAGCCGCCCGCCTCCTCCTGAGGTCCGCTGGCCGGCGGCCGTGGCGCCGCGTCGGGCGTGGCGCGCGTGGCGGCGGAGCGCCCGCGGCGCGCTTCGGAACCTGCGCGCGTGGCGGGCGCCCCAGGGGCCGCTGCCCCGGACCTGATCCGGGGCCTCGAGGCCGATGAAGCCCGCTCGAAATGGCGTCGAGGCCCCGGGTCGAGCCCGGGGCGGCGGAGCGGGGGGGGGGAGCCGGGATGGCGCACGGTGCGCGGCGACGGGGCAGCCCGCGCGGCGGATGCCGGGCTCCGGAAAGAGCGCGGGCGATGCCCGCCCGGAGACGGAGGCCCCTAGCGGCCGGCTTTCTCCCAGCCCGCGAGGGCGTCCTCGTCCTCGGCGCGGGCCGCGACCCAGGTCGCGCCATCCGGCCGGGTCTCCTTCTTCCAGAACGGCGCCCGCGATTTCAGGTAGTCCATCAGGAATTCGGCGGCGGCGAAGGCCGCGCCCCGGCTTTCGGAGGCGGTCGCGACCATCATGATCTGGTCGCCCGGGAGCAGCCGGCCGTGGCGGTGGATGACGAGGCTGGCGCGCAGGTCCCAGCGGCCGCGCGCCTCGGCCTCGATCGCGCCGAGCGCGCGCAGCGTCATCGCCGGATAGTGCTCGAGCTCGAGCGCGCTGATCCCGCCCTGTCCGGCGTTGGTGTCGCGCACGAGGCCGGTGAAGCTCACCAGCGCGCCGATGTCGGCGCGCCCGGCGCGGAGCGCCGCGAGCTCGGCGCCGAGATCGAAATCCTCGCGCTGAACGCGGACGGCCATCGCGCGGATCAGCCCCCGGTCATCGGCGGGAAGAAGGCGACCTCGCGCGCGCCGGCGAGCGGGGCGGCGAGATCGGCGAGCTCCTGGTCCACCGCGACCCGGACCGCGCGCATGTCGGAGAAGGCGAGCGCGTAGCGCGGCTCGCGCCCGCGCAGCTCCTCGACGAGATCGGCGACCGTCGCGGCCGAGGTCTCGACCCGCTCCTCCGATTCACCGATCCGCTCGCGCAGCCAGGCGAAATAGAGGACGTTGAGGCTCATCGCTTGCGGTCCCGCAGGAAGGGCAGCGCCTTCATAAGATAGTCGACGCCGGTCATCAGGGTCAGCAGCCCGGCGATCCAGATCAGGATCAGCCCGCCGTTCTCGAGCGCCCAGCCGAGCCAGTCGTGCAGCCAGGAGCTGTACCAGTACTGCCCGTGCCGGCGGTCGTATTCGAAGACGCCGGCGAGCAGGAGCACCGGGATCGCGACCATCTGGGCCGTGGTCTTCCACTTCGCGAGATTGGTCACCTTGAGCCGGCCGGCGCGCGAGCCGAGGAACTCGCGCAGGCCGGAGACGAAGACCTCGCGCAGCAGGATGAAGGCGACCGGCACCAGGATCAGGCTCTTGATGCCGGAGATCCCGACGATGACCGCGAGGGCGATCACCACCATCGCCTTGTCGGCGATCGGGTCGAGCATCCGGCCGAAATTCGACTCCTGCTGCCAGGCGCGGGCGAGGCGGCCGTCGATGTAATCGGTGAGCGCGGCGAGGATGAAGAGGCCGATCGCGACCCAATCGGCCGTCGGTCGCGGGAAGATCACGAAGGCGAGCGCGACTCCGGGCGCCGCGATCAGGCGCAGCACGGTCAGGATATTCGGAATCGTCCAACGCATCGCGCACTGTCCCTTGGGCGGGGCGGAGCCACCCCCATCCCATCTATGTAGTCAATTAGCGCTCGCCATGGAAGAAGCCATAGATCTGCTCGGCCAGCGCGTCGGAGATCCCCGGCGCCGCCTTGAGATCCGAAAGGCCCGCGCGGGCGACCGCCTTGGCCGAGCCGAAATGCGCGAGCAGGGCGCGCTTGCGCGCGGCGCCCACCCCCGGCACCTCGTCGAGCGGCGTGGCCCGGGTCTGCGCCGCGCGCTTCGCGCGATGCGCGCCGATCGCGAAACGGTGGGCCTCGTCGCGCAGCCGCTGGATGAAATAGAGCACCGGATCGCGGTAGGGCAGCGCCTTCGGCGGCTGGCCCGGGCGGTGGAACTCCTCCTTGCCGGCGTCGCGGTCGACGCCCTTGGCGACGCCGATCAGCGCCACGTCCTCGACGCCGAGTTCGGCGAGCGCCGCCTCCGCCGCCGAGACCTGCCCCGCGCCGCCGTCGATCAGCACCAGATCTGGCCAGGCGTCGCTCTGCCGGTCGGGATCCTCCTTCACCAGCCGGCCGAAGCGGCGGGTCAGCACCTCGCGCATCATGCCGAAGTCGTCGCCGGGGGTGAGCTCGGTCGAGCGGATGTTGAACTTGCGGTACTGCGACTTCAGGAAACCCTCCGGCCCGGCGACGATCATGCCGCCGACCGCGTTCGTGCCCATGATGTGGCTGTTGTCGTAGACCTCGATCCGCTCGGGCGGGCCGTCGAGCGCGAAGGCCTCGGCCAGTCCCTCGAGCAGCGCCGCCTGGCTCGCGCTCTCGGCCATGCGCCGCGCCAGCGCCTCGCGGGCGTTGCGGGCGGCGTGCTCGACAAGGCGCGACTTTTCGCCACGCTGGGGCACCGCGAGCTCGACCCGGCGCCCCAGCGCCGCGCCGAGGGCCTCGGCGAGCAGGTCCGGGTTGTCCGGCGCGTGGCTGAGGAGAATCAGCCGCGCGGGGGTCTTGTTGCCGTAGAACTGCCCGATGAAGGCCTCGAGGATCTCGCCCGGTTCCGCGCCCGAGCCGGTGCGCGGGAAATAGGCGCGGTTGCCCCAGTTCTGATGCGCGCGGATGAAGAAGACCTGGACGCAGGCGTGCCCGCCCTCCTGGTGCAGCGCGATCACGTCGGCCTCCTCGACGCCCTCGGGGTTGATGCCCTGGCTCGCCTGGACGTTGGTGAGCGCGCGGATCCGGTCGCGCAGCGCCGCGGCGCGCTCGAATTCCATCGCCGCGCTCGCGCGCGCCATCTCCGCCGCGAGATCCTCCTGCACCCTGGTCGAGCGGCCGCGCAGGAAGTCGGTCGCCTCCTCGACGAGCGCGCGATAGTCCTCCTCGCCGATCAGCCCGACGCAGGGCGCGCTGCAGCGCTTGATCTGGTGCAGGAGGCAGGGTCGGGTGCGGCTCTCGAAGGTCGGGTCCGAGCAGCTCCGGAGCAGGAAGGCCTTCTGCAGCTGGTTCAGGGTCCGGGTCACGCTGCCGGCCGAGGCGAAGGGGCCGAAGTAGCGCCCCGGCTCCTTGCGGAGCCCGCGGTGCTTCTTCACCTGCGGGAAGGGGTGGTCGCCGGTGACGAGGATGTTCGGAAAGCTCTTGTCGTCGCGGAGCAGCACGTTATAGCGGGGGCGCAGCTGCTTGATGAGATTCTGCTCGAGCAGCAGCGCTTCCGTCTCGGTCTCCGTGGTCAGGAACATCATCGACGCCGTGGCGCCGATCATTCTACCTATGCGAGAATTATGGCCGGTGGGTTTGGCATAGGACGCCACCCGCCGTTTCAGGTTGCGCGCCTTGCCGACGTAGAGGACCTCGCCCTTCTGGTCGAGCATGCGATAGACGCCGGGCCGCTCGTCGAGCCGGCGCAGGTAGTCGCGGATCACCAGGTGGCCGGGCCGCGCGGCGCCGGCGCCCTTGCCCTCCTCGATGAATCCGCTGTCCGGCTGCTCCGTCACCCGCCCGCTCCCGCGCCCTGATTGATTCCCCCGCCAACGCGCCCCGCCGCCGCGTTTTTCAAGAGGAAAGCTGTCCACCATTTCGGTGCATAACGCTGTGGAAAACTCGGGGGCTTCTCAGTTTTCCATTGCAAATCAAGGCCGTTCTCAGGTCTGCCCATTTTTTCAGCTTTTTTGCAAGGCCATGATTTCGCGGAACATTTTCCGAGGATGACGGTAAAATTATGAAATCGTTGACAGAATCAACACCGTTTTGTGACGTGGCCTCGGGGGTGGAAAAGTCAACCCGCGGGGCCCTGAATCCGGGCTCGAAACGGCGCCCCGCGCTACTCCACGCCGAGGACGTCCGGCGTGACCCAGCCGAGGTGCTGGCCGCCATCGACGCAGAGAAGCTGGCCCGTGACGCCCGGAGAGTCGAGCAGGAAGCGCAGCGCGACGCGGATCTCGTCGGGGTTCGCGCCGCGGCCGAGGATCGTCGCGGCGCGCTGGGCGGCGAAGTGTCGCTCCGACTGCCGGGCGCCGATCAGCGTCGGGCCGGGGCCGATCGCATTGACCCGGACATGCGGCGCGAGCCCCTGCGCGGCGGTTCGGGTCAGCGCCCAGAGCCCCATCTTCGATATCGTGTAGGTTGCAAACTCGGGGGTAAGCTTTCGCACCCTCTGGTCGATCATGTTGACGACGAGCGCGCGCGCCTCGAACTCGCCCTCCGCCGTCTCCCGCGCCCGGGGCGCCTGCGCGGCGAAGGCCTGGATCAGCTCGAACGGCGCGCGGAGGTTGGAGCCGATGTGCCGGTCCCAGCTCTCCCAGGTCGCGCTGGCGATCGTGTCATACTCGAAGATCGAGGCGTTGTTGACGAGGATGGCGAGCGGCCGGCCGAGCGCGGCGGCGGCGGCGGGCACCAGGCCCGTGGTCTCGGTCCGGTCGAGCAGGTCGGCCCGCACCGCCGCGGCGCGCAATCCGCGGCCGCGCAGCTCGGCGGCGAGCGCCTCGGCGGGTTCCGCGCTGGCATGGTAGTGGATCGCGACGTCGTGCCCGCGATCGGCGAGCTCCAGCGCCATCGCCCGGCCGAGCCGGAGCCCTCCGCCGGTGACGAGCGCGGCGGCGCCTTCGGTCCCGCGCATCGGCCTACCTCTTCGAAGGACAGTCGGGCGTCGGACAGGCGCCGCCGCCCAGCCGGTAGGCGCCGCAGTCGGGACATTTGCGCGCGGTCTGGATCCGGGGGCCCGGGCGTTTCGGCGTCGGCTGCTTCGGGAAGACCGCGCGGATGGTCATTCCGACCAGCAGCCCGAAGAGAACGATGGTCGTGAGCGCCTTCAGCATCAGGGGGCCTTCACGCCGAAGCGCGCCCAATGGGCGTGATCCTCGATCCGGCCGACCGCCTCGGCGACCGCCTCGGAGGCGCCGGGCAGGCCGAGCCGGCGCAGGAGCGGGCGCCGCGGCGCCACGGGCACGAAGCGGACCTTCTCGCCATAGCGCGCGCGCATCGTGGGCACGAGATGGCCGATCGAATCCGCGAGGCCGAGCTCGATCGCCCTTTCGCCGAGCCAGAATTCGCCGGTGAAGAGATCCTCGCCGGTCAGCCGCCCGCCGCGCCGGCCGCGGACCTGGTCGATGAAATGGCCGTGGATCACCGCCTGCAGGCTCTCGAGCCGGGCCACGTCCTCGGGCTTCTCGGGCCGGAACGGGTCGAGCATGCTCTTGTCGACGCCCGAGGTATGGACGCGGCGCTCGATGCCGTGGCGGGCGATCAGCTCGGCGAAGCCGAAGCTCGCCGAGATGACGCCGATCGAGCCGAGGATGCTGCTGCGGTCGACATGGATCTCGTCGGCGGCGGTCGCGAGCCAGTAGCCGCCCGAGGCGGCCACGTCCTCGACGAAGGCGTGCACCGGGATCTTCTTCTCATCGGCGAGGCGCCGGATCCGCGCGGCGATCAGGCTCGACTGCGCCGGGCTGCCGCCGGGGGAGTTGATCGAGAGCGCGACCGCCCTGGGCTCGCCGCGCGAGAAGGCCGCCTCGATCAGCGGCGCGAGCCCCGCGTCGGTCAGCCCGCCGCCGCCGAGCCGGCCGCCGCCGCCGATCACGCCCTCGAGGCGGATCACCGGGATCACCGCCCGGCGGCGGGTGATGCGGTTCCTCAGGCGCTGGGCCTGGCGCGTGATGGCTTCGATCATCGTCCCGATTTAGGCGTCCGCCCCCCGCGGGGCAAGGGGGTCGCGGGCGCGGGCGGGGGCCGCGTCGATCCCGGCCCAGCCCGCGTCGCCGAGTCGGAAATGCGCGGTCGCCGCGCGGTCGAACCGCGTCGATCCCTCGGCGGCGACATGGCGCTCGACCTGGATCTCCGAGGGCAGGAAGGTCAGGAGGTTGAAGTCGTTCTCCTCGCCGCGCAGGCGGTTCGAGAGCCCGGTGCCGGCCTGGACCTGCACCACGCCGGCGCGGCCCTCGCGATGTGCGAAGGGCTCGGCGCGCCAGCTGTGCAGATGGCCGGACAGCACCACGTCGGCTCCGGCGGCGGCGAGCGCGTCGACGGCGCGCGAGGCGCCGCGCGTCAGCGCCTTGCGCTCGTCCGGCAGATGCTCGAGCGGATGGTGCATCACGATCACGCGAACGAGGTCGCGGGGCGCGTCGGCGAGCGTGCGCCGGATCCGCCCGAGCGCGCGGCGCGCGATCCAGCCGCGCTGCCAGGAGAGCGGGTTCACCGTGTTGACGCCGATCAGGATCATCTCCGGATCCCGCCAGATCGGCTGCAGATCGGCGCCGAAGGCCTCGCGGTAGCGGCGCCACGGGCGGAACAGCCGGCTGAAGGGGCGGTCCAGCGGCACGTCGTGGTTGCCCGGCACGATCAGGCATGGCGCGCGCAGCCGCGCGACGAAGCCCGCGGCGGCCGCGAACTGACGCCGGCGCGCGCGCTGCGTCAGATCGCCCGAGATCGCGATCGCATCGGGGGCGAGGCGGTTGACGGCCTCGATCAGCGGCTCGAGGAGCTCCGGCCGGTCGCGGCCGAAATGCAGGTCGGAAAGATGGACGAGGCGGCGCATCGGGGTCAGGCTACCTTTTCGGCCTCCTCGCTCGCGGACTCCTCCGCCGCGCGCGGCACCAGCACGGTGAGGCCGCTTTCCCGCATCTCGAACCGGAACGGCGCTTCCATGTGCTCGCGCTCCCCGTCGCGCGCGACAAGCCGCCGGCGCTTCGTGCTCTCGACCACGATCTCCCGTCCGCAGACCAGCTCGAAGTCGCGCTCGGGCTTCAGGCTCCGCAGCCCGAGCCGGAGCGCGAAGCCGACCAGCTCGCGCGGGGAGCCGTCCGGGGCGAGGAACAGCGCGAACTTGCCCTCGCGCACGCAGTCCGCGCCCGCGAGCCCGAACTGCTCGAGCTGGTAGGCGTTCGAGGCGACGAAGACGAGCGGCGTGCGGGCGCGCATCTCGCGCCCGTCCACCGTCACCCGGAGCACCATCGGCGCGCGGTTGTCGGCGAGGGTCGAAAAGACCGACCAGAAGGCCGCGATCCGGCTGCGCCCGAAGCGCTTGTAGATGTCCTCGCGCCGCTCGAGGATCTTCGCATAGGCGCCGAGGCTCGCGTTGTTGAGAAAGACCTGTCCGTTCACCGCGCCGAGATTGATCGCGCGCGGCTCGCCCTCGACCAGCACGCGGACCTTGTCCTCGGTCGATTCGGGCAGGCCGAGCGAGCGGGCGAAATAGTTGAACGTGCCGAAGGAAAGGACGCCCATCCGGGCCTCGGTCCCCGCGAGCCCCTGCGCCACGCCCGAGATCGTCCCGTCGCCGCCGCAGGCCACGACGGTCTCGAACCCCTCGTCCACGGCGCGCCGGGCCTCGCCGGCGATATCGGCGCCGGGCTTGACCTTCGCGAGGTCGAACCGGCCGGGGTAGCGGTCGAACTGCTCCTTGAGCTCGTCGACCAGCGCGGCGCCCCGGCGCTTGCCGGAGCCGAGATTGAGGATGACGCGGATATCGGGTTTCGGCGCGGTCACGTCTGTCCGGTCCTTCCAAGGTTTCCCGCCTTCAATGCGCGGCCGCGCGTTTGGTTGCGTGATCGGCGGTTGCATTCCCGGACCTGCCGGGGGAGCAAGTGGCGAGGAAAGCGGGAGGGTGGCATGGAACGGCCGTTGGCGGGCTTGCGGGTGCTGGAGCTGGCGCGGGTGCTCGCGGGGCCCTGGATCGGCCAGACGCTGGCCGATCTCGGCGCCGACGTGGTGAAGGTCGAGAGCCCGGAGGGCGACGAGACCCGGGGCTGGGGCCCGCCCTTCGCCGAGGACGGGGCGGCCGCCTATTTCCACGCCGCGAATCGCAACAAGCGCGGCCTCGCGCTCGATTTCCGCGACCCCGGCGACCGGGCGCTGGCGGCGCGGCTCGCGGCCGCGGCCGACGTGGTGATCGAGAACTTCAAGGTCGGCGGCCTCGTCAAATACGGGCTCGACTACGCCGCGGTCGCGGCCGCGAATCCGCGCGTGGTCTATGTCTCGGTGACCGGCTTCGGCCAGGACGGGCCGCTGGCGCCGCGCGCCGGCTACGACTTCATCATCCAGGGCATGGGCGGGTTCATGGACCTGACCGGCGAGCCGGACGGTCCGCCGCAGAAGGCGGGGGTCGCCTACGCCGATCTCTTCACCGGCCTCTACGGCGTGATCGCGGTCCAGGCCGCGCTCGCGCTGCGCGAGCGGACCGGGCGGGGGCAGTGGATCGACATGGCGCTGTTCGACACCCAGCTCGCGGTGCTCGCGAACCAGGCGGCGAACCATCTGATCGGCGGCCGGATCCCGCGCCGGCTCGGCAACGCGCATCCCAATATCGTGCCCTATCAGGTCTTCGAGGCCGCCGACGCGCCGCTCGTGATCGCCTGCGGCAACGACGGCCAGTTCGCGCGGCTTTGCGCCGGGCTGGGGCTCGCGCTGCACGAGGACCCGCGATTCGCGACCAACCCGGGCCGCGTCGCGCATCGCGAGACGGTGGTGCCGGCGCTCGCCGCGCGGATCGCCGCGCTCAGCCGGGCCGAGGTCCTCGCGGCGATGGAAGCCGCCGGGGTTCCGGCCGGTCCGATCAACACCGTCGCCGAAGCCTTCGCCGAGCCGCAGGCGGTGGCGCGCGGCATGGCGCGGGAAATCCGCGGGTCGCGCTCGCCGCGCGCGCCGATGCGCTTCTCGGCGGCCGAGCTCGCGGCCGACCGGCCGCCGCCCCGCCTCGACGAGCACGGGGCGGCGATCCGCGCGGCCCTCGCCCGGGGCGCGGATTGGCCGGAAAGCTGAGGCGCCGGCGCATCACCCCCGCGGCCCAAACGACACAGCCAATCGACCACGATCGGCCCCGCGGGGCCTCCGACTTTCCCACTGCTTGCCTTGGCCCGGGGCGAACACTAAGCCTTGTCGCCGCGTGACCGGGCGGCCCCGGGAAATTGAAGGCTTTGTGACATGTCCATTCCCCAGTCCGGCGGCGGCCCGATCGAGTCCTATCACCAGCTGGCCGAGTATCTGGCCTCGGGCTGCCGGCCGGTCGAGGACTGGCGCATCGGCACCGAGCACGAGAAGTTCGGCTACACGATCGCCGACCACCTGCCGCTGCCCTACGAGGGCGACGCCTCGATCCTGACCATGCTGAGCGGCCTGCGGGACCGGTTCGGCTGGCAGCCGATCGAGGAGGGCGGCAAGCTCATCGGCCTGCAGAAGAACGGCGCCAACGTGAGCCTCGAGCCGGGCGGCCAGCTCGAGCTCTCGGGCGCGACGCTGCGCACCATCCACGAGACCTGCGACGAGGTGAACGCCCACCTGCGCGAGGTGAAGTCGATCGCGGACGAGGTCGGCGCGGCCTTCCTCGGCGTCGGCGCGGCGCCGGAATGGACCGCCGACCAGATGCCGGTGATGCCGAAGGGCCGCTACGCCCTGATGACGCGCTACATGGGCTCGGTCGGCAGCCACGGCACGCAGATGATGTACCGGACCTGCACCGTGCAGGTGAACCTCGATTTCGCCTCCGAGGCGGACATGGTGAAGAAGTTCCGGGTCGCGCTGGCGCTGCAGCCGCTCGCGACCGCGCTCTTCGCCTGCTCGCCGTTCTTCGAGGGCAAGGTGAACGGCTGGCAGTCCTGGCGCGCGCGGATCTGGCGCGACACGGACCCGGCGCGGACCGGCATGCTGCCCTTCGTCTTCGAGGACGGGATGGGCTTCGAGCGCTACGTCGACTACGCGCTCGACGTGCCGATGTACTTCGTCTACCGCGACGGCAAGTACATCGACGCGCTGGGCATGAGCTTCCGCGACTTCCTCGACGGCAAGCTGCCGGCGCTGCCGGGCGAGAAGCCGACGCTGTCGGACTGGGCCGACCATCTGACGACTATCTTCCCCGAGGCGCGGATCAAGAAGTTCATGGAGATGCGCGGCGCCGACGGCGGCCCGTGGCGCCGGCTCTGCGCGCTGCCCGCGTTCTGGGTCGGTCTGCTCTACGACCAGACCGCGCTCGACGCCGCCTGGGACCTCGCCAAGGGCTGGACGGCGGAGGAGCGCGACGCGCTCCGCCACGACGCGGCCAAGGACGGGCTGCGCGCGCCGATGCCGGGCGGCCGGTCGCTGCGCGACGTCGCGCGCGACGTGCTCGAGATCGCCCAGGCGGGGCTCAGGGCGCGTGCGATGCCGGGCGCGGGCGGGCTGATGCCCGATGAGACGCATTTCCTCAACGCGCTGCACGAGATCGTCGACTCGGGCCAGACGCCCTCGGACGAAATGCTCGCGCGCTACCATGGGGCGTGGAATCAGTCGCTCAGGCCGCTGTACGCGGAATATAGTTACTGATTTACCGCCGGCGTAACGCCGTTTGTAACGGGGCTCTCACGGCCGCATCACGGGGCGTGGCGCATCCTTGACTCACCAGTCAAGGAGATCCGCCATGCCACGTCCCCGTAAATCCGCCGCCCGATCCGCCTCCGGCGACGAGCTCGATTTCGAATCAGGCGACGACGCCTATGCCGAACCCGACGACTTTCTCGAGGGGCTTCGCTGCGCGATCGCCCGCGTCCGCTCCACCGTGGGTGAGACCTTCGATCTAGGCGCGGGCCGCCGATATATCGACATCGACGGGCTCGGCGCCGCCGACTATGGCGACTGAGCAACACTCCCCTCATGAACCGGCGCCCCGGCGGTGTTTCGATTACGCGTTGATAACGTCCGGAGCGACACTGTCCCCACAGGCGAACCTATGGAGAACATCATGCAACCGCTGCCTGCCTCGCGTCCCGCTCCGTCCGGTGGCGCGCTCTATCCCGAGGAATGCGACCTGATCGCCGCGCTGCAACGGCTCGTCGACCAGGGCAAGCAGATCGCCCAGCCCGCGCCCGAGGGCGCCGGGGTGGATCCCCGCGGCCAGCTCGCCCGGATCTTCGCCGCCTTCGGCGGCTGAGCTCACGCCTTCCGGCCGATCCGGGGCTCCGTCCCGTTGATCAGGCGTCTGATGTTCGCGTGGTGCCGCGCGAGAACGAGCGCGGCGAGCGCGATCCCGAGCCAGACCGATCCCGGCGGGCCCATGACGGCGAGCCAGAGCGGCGCGAGAACCGCGGCGACCAGGGCCGAGAGCGACGAGATCTTCGAGACCTTCGCGACGACGAGCCAGGTCGCGCAGGAGACGAGGCCGACCAGCGGCGCGAGCGCGAGCAGGACGCCGAGGAAGGTCGCCACCCCCTTGCCGCCGCGAAAGCCGAGCCAGACCGGGAAGCAATGGCCGAGCATGGCCGCGCCGCCGGCGACGAGCGCCGCCTCCGGCCCCGCGACATGCCGCGCGATCAGCACGGCGGCCGCGCCCTTCGCCCCGTCGAGCAGCAGCGTCGCCGCCGCCGCGCCCTTGTTGCCGGTCCGGAGCACGTTGGTCGCGCCGATATTGCCCGAGCCGATGCCGCGCAGGTCGCCGAGCCCGAGCGCGCGGGTGATCAGCACGCCGAACGGGATCGAGCCGAGCAGATAGGCGCCGATCGCGACGAGGACGAGCGCCATCACGCCGCCTCCCGCGCATAGACGCGGTTGCCCGCGACCCAGGTGCCCTCGACGCGCCCCTGCATCCGCGCGAGATCGAAGGGCGTGTTCTTCGACTTCGAGCGCAGGGTCGCGCGGTCGAGCACATAGGGCACCTCCGCGTCGAAGAGCACGAGATCGGCGGGCGCGCCCGGGGCGAGCCGCCCCGCGTCGAGCCCGAGCAGCCGCGCGGGATTGAGCGCCAGCGCCCGCCAGAGGCCGGGCAGGGTCATCTCGCCGGAATGATAGAGGCGCAGCGCGGCCGGGAGCAGCGTCTCGAGCCCGACGGCGCCCGGCGCCGCCTCCTCGAACGGCAGGCGCTTCTCCTCCTCGTCGCGCGGGGTGTGGAACGAGCCGATCACCTCGATCTCGCCCGCGGCCAGCGCCGCGACCATCGCGCGGCGGTCATCCTCGGACCGGAGCGGCGGCGTGAGCTTGAAGAAGGTGCGGTAGTCGCCGACGTCGAGTTCGTTGAGCGTCAGGTGGTGGATCGAGACCCCGGCCGTCACCTTCAGCCCCGCCGCCCGCGCCCGGCGCAGCGCGGGCAGGCTGCGCGCGGTCGAGAGCTGGTCGGCGTGGTAGCGCGCGCCGGTCATCTCGACGATCGCGAGATCGCGCTCGAGCCCGATCCGCTCGGCCATCGGCGAGACGGCCGGCAGGCCGAGCTGGCTCGCGAAGGGGCCGGAGGTGACGCAGGCGCCGGCCGACAGCACCGGCTCCTGCGGATGGCCGATGACGAGCGCGCCGAGCCCGGCGGCGTAGGTCAGGCAGCGCTGGAAGACCCGGGGGTTCGCGATCGCCCGGCCGTCGGTGAAGGCGACGGCGCCGGCGTCGGTGAGAAAGCCGATCTCGGTCATCTCCTGCCCGGCGCGGCCCTTGGTGAGCGCCGCGAGCGGCAGCACGTTGACCGGGCCCGCGTCGACCGCGCGGCGCACCAGGAATTCGAGCACCTCGGGCGTGTCGATCGCGGGATCGGTGTCGGGCCGGGTCACCATGGTCGTGACGCCGCCCGCCGCCGCCGCCGCGCCCGCGGTGCGGAAGCTCTCCTTGTGCCGCTCGCCGGGCTCGCCGATCTTCACGCCGATGTCGATGATCCCCGGCGCCAGGCAGCGACCGCGGCAATCCTCGACCGCGCCCTCGGCGGGCGGCGCCTCGCCGGGCGCGAGCAGCCGGACGATCCGGCCGCCGTCGAGCACGATCCCGCCCTCGCGCGGTTCCTCGGCCTCGGGATCGATCAGCCGGGCGTTGGTCAGCGTCAGCATGGCAGGGTCTCGTCGCGGTCGTTGCGGGCGCGGAGGTTGCGCGCGAGCAGGTCCATCGCCGCCATCCGCACGGCGACGCCCATCTCCACCTGCTCCTGGATCACGCTGACGTTGATGTCGTCGGCGATCAGCCCGTCGATCTCGACGCCGCGGTTCATCGGGCCCGGATGCATCACGATCGCATCGGGCTTCGCATGGGCGAGCTTCTCAGCGTCGAGGCCGAAGCGGTGGTAGTATTCGCGCATCGAGGGGATGAAGGCGCCGTCCATCCGCTCCTTCTGCAGCCGGAGCATCATCACCACGTCGGCGTCGCGCAGCCCCTCGCGCATGTCCTCGAAGACCTCGACGCCGAACTGGTCGATGCCGGCCGGGAGCAGGGTGGGGGGGCCGATCAGCCGGATCCGGTTCTCCATCCGGCCGAGCAGGATGATGTTCGACCGCGCCACCCGGCTGTGGGCGATGTCGCCGCAGATCGCGACGGTGAGGCGGCTGAGCCGCCCCTTGCGGCGGCGGATCGTCAGCGCGTCGAGCAGCGCCTGGGTCGGATGCTCGTGCCGGCCGTCGCCCGCGTTCAGCACCGCGCAATTGACCTTGGAGGCGAGCAGGTTGACCGCGCCGGAATTCGGATGGCGCACCACGAGGAGATCCGGATGCATCGCGTTCAGGGTCATCGCGGTGTCGATGAGCGTCTCGCCCTTCTTCACCGAGGAGGAGGCGACGGACATGTTCATCACATCGGCGCCGAGGCGCTTGCCCGCGAGCTCGAAGCTCGCCTGGGTGCGGGTCGAGTTCTCGAAGAACATGTTGATCTGCGTCATGCCGCGCAGCGCGTCGGCGCGCTTGTCGCGGCTCCGGTTCAGCGCGACGTAGCTGTCGGCGAGATCGAGGATCGCCTCGATATCCGCCCGGGAAAGCCCCTGGATCCCCAGGAGGTGGCGATGCGCGAACAAGAGGCCCTCCGCTCGATGTCGGGGCATCTATACCAAGGTCGCGCCGCCGGGCAAGGCGGGCCGGCCGCCGGACCCGGACTTCGCGCGTCTCCCGGCCGCCGGCGGTGGCGCCGCGTCCGGCGGAGCGCCGGTGGCGGCGGAGCGCCCGCGGCGCGCTTCGGGCGGCGGCGCGCGTGGCGGGGCTTTCTCGGACCCCGGCGCCGCGCTAGAACCGGGGCATGGCCCTGACACCCTCATCCTTCGCGGCGGATCTCGCGGCGCTCGCCTGGCAGGTCGAGGCCGGCGCGGACGAGGCGATCGGCGAGGCGCCGGTCGACCGGTTCGAGGCCGTCGAGCGTCCGGCGCGGCCCGAGCGGGCGGCCCGCGCGGCCGTCGCCGAGCCGGCCCGGCCGCCGTCCGACGCGGATCAGGCGAAGGCGCTCGAGGCCGGCGCGCGCGAGATCGCCGAGCGCTGCGCCGACCTGCCCGCGCTGCGCGCCGCGATCGCGGCCTATGACGGCTGCCGGCTGAAGCTCGCGTCGAAATCGACCGTCTTCGCCGATGGCGTCCCGGGCGCGCCGGTGATGATCATCGGCGAGGCGCCGGGGCGCGACGAGGACATGGCGGGCCTGCCCTTCGTCGGCCGCTCCGGCCAGCTCCTCGACCGGATGTTCGCGGCGATCGGCCTCGCGCGCCACGCCGAGACGCCGGAGCGGGCCTTCTACGTCACCAACGTGCTGCCCTGGCGGCCGCCGGAGAACCGCGATCCGGCCGGGGCGGAATCGGCGATGATGATGCCGTTCCTGTTCCGCCACATCGAGCTCGCGGCGCCGAAGGTGATCGTCGTGATGGGCAATCCGGCGGCGAAGACCGTGCTCGGCACCACGACCGGGATCACCCGGCTGCGCGGCCAGTGGGCCGACTGGCGCGGCACGCCGGTCTTGCCGATGCTGCATCCGGCCTATCTGCTTCGCAACGGGCTCGCGAAGCGCGAGGCCTGGGCGGACCTGCTGGCGCTGCGCGCCTGGCTGAACGAAAGCGGGATCGGGGCGCATGGCTGAGGAGCGCGATTTCCTGCCGGTCAACGTCGCCGTGCTGACGGTCTCGGACACCCGCGACCTCGCCGCCGACCGCTCCGGCGACACGCTCGCCCGGCGGATCGCCGAGGCGGGGCACCGGCTCGCCGACCGGCGAATCGTGCGCGACGACGCTGAAGCGATCACGGCGATCCTGCTGGAGTGGATCGCCGATCCGGGCGTCGACGTGGTGATCTCGACCGGCGGGACCGGGCTCACCGGGCGCGACGTCACGGTGGAGGCGCACCAGTCGGTCTACGAGAAGGAGATCACCGCCTTCGCGGTGGTCTTCACGCTGGTCTCCTACCAGAAGATCGGCACCTCGGCGGTGCAGAGCCGCGCCTGCGCCGGCGTCGCGGGCGGCACCTATCTCTTCGCGCTGCCGGGCTCGCCCGGCGCCTGCCGCGACGCCTGGGACGAGATCCTGAAGGCCCAGCTCGATTACCGGCACAAGCCCTGCAACTTCGTCGAGATCCTGCCGCGGCTCGAGGAGCACCGGCGGCGGAAGTAGGCGCGCCGCCCGCCGGGAGAGTTCCGGAACGAAACACGAACGATCTTTCCTTTCCCGGAATCAGCCATTAACTTTGACCGGATGAACGGCGATTGGATCGACGACGAGGCGGGGGCGTTCGAGGCGGCGGAGGCGCGGCCCCTGTCGGCGCGCGCGATGGCGGCCCGGCCGGCGCCCTATCTCGACGGGCTCAACCCCGAGCAGCGCGCGGCGGTCGAGACACTGGACGGGCCGGTGCTGGTGCTCGCGGGCGCGGGAACCGGCAAGACCCGGGCGCTGACGACGCGGATCGCGCATCTGCTCCACACCGGGCGGGCGCGGCCGAACGAGATCCTCGCCGTCACCTTCACCAACAAGGCCGCGCGCGAGATGCGGCACCGGATCGGTCAGCTGGTCGGCGGCGTGGTCGAGGGGATGCCCTGGCTCGGCACCTTCCACTCGCTCTCGGTCAAGATCCTGCGCCGCCACGCCGAGCTCGCGGGCCTGAAGTCGAACTTCACCATCCTCGACACCGACGACCAGATCCGGCTGATGCGCCAGATCGTCCAGGCCGAGCGGATCGACGAGAAGCGCTGGCCGCCCCGGATGCTGGCGAGCCTGATCGACGGCTGGAAGAACCGCGCGCTGACGCCCGAGCGCGTGCCCTCGTCGGAGGCGAGCGCCTACGCCCATCGCGGGACGGAGCTCTACGCCGCCTATCAGGAGCGGCTCCGGACGCTCAACGCCTGCGATTTCGGCGACCTCCTGCTGCACACGGTCGGGATCTTCCAGAACCATCCGGACGTGCTGGCGCGCTACCAGTCCTGGTTCCGCTACATTCTCGTCGATGAGTACCAGGACACCAACGTCGCGCAGTATCTCTGGCTGCGCCTGCTCGCGGCCGGGCATCGCAACATCGCCTGCGTCGGCGACGACGACCAGTCGATCTACGGCTGGCGCGGCGCCGAGGTCGAGAACATCCTGCGCTTCGAGAAGGATTTCCCGGGCGCCAAGGTGATCCGGCTCGAACGCAACTACCGCTCGACGCCGCATATCCTCGCGGCGGCCTCGGGCGTGATCGCCGCGAACGAGAGCCGGCTCGGCAAGACGCTCTGGACCGACCTCGACGGCGGCGAGAAGGTCCGGCTGATCGGCCACTGGGACGGCGAGGAGGAGGCGCGCTGGATCGGCGAGGAGATCGAGGCCTATTCGCGCGGCACCCGCGGCCATGACCCGGTGCCGGCCGACGGGATCGCGATCCTGGTGCGCGCCACGCATCAGATGCGCGCCTTCGAGGACCGGTTCCTGACCATCGGCCTGCCGTACCGGGTGATCGGCGGCCCGCGGTTCTACGAGCGGCAGGAGATCCGCGACGCGATGGCCTATTTCCGCGTCGCGGTGTCGCCCGACGACGGGCTCGCCTTCGAGCGGATCGTGAACGTGCCAAAGCGCGGCCTCGGCGACAAGGCGGTGCAGGAGATCAACCGCGTCGCGCGCGAGAACGGCGTGGGCCTGCTCGAGGGCGCCCGGGTGGTCGCGGCCGAGGGCGGGGTCGCGGCGCGCGCGCGCGGACAGCTCGGCGCGCTGGTTTCGGATTTCGACCGCTGGCACCGGCTGATCGGCGAGGGGGCGAACCACGTCGAGCTCGCCGAGATGATCCTCGAGGAATCGGGCTATACCGCGATGTGGCAGGCGGAGAAGTCGCCCGACGCGGCCGGCCGGCTCGAGAACCTCAAGGAGCTGGTGAAGGGCCTCGGCGAGTTCGAGAACCTGCAGGGCTTCCTCGAGCACGTCAGCCTCGTGATGGACAACGCCCAGGACGACGAGGCGCCCAAGGTCTCGATCATGACGCTGCACGCGGCCAAGGGGCTGGAATTCCCCTGCGTCTTCCTGCCGGGCTGGGAGGACGGTCTCTTCCCCTCGCAGCGGTCGATGGACGAGAGCGGGCTGAAGGGGCTCGAGGAGGAGCGCCGGCTCGCCTATGTCGGCATCACCCGGGCGCGGAAATACTGCGCGATCAGCTTCGCCGCGAACCGCCGGGTCTACAACCAGTGGCAGTCGGCGCTCCCCTCGCGCTTCATCGACGAGCTGCCGCCGGCGCATGTCGAGGTGCTGACTCCGCCGGGCCTCTACGGCGGCGGCTATGGCGCGGCCTCGCCGGGTCCGAAGAGCACGCTCGCCGATCGGGCCGCCGACGCGGATGTCTACGACTCGCCCGGCTGGAAGCGGATGCAGGCGCGCGCGGCGTCCCGCCCGGTTTCCCAGCCGCGCGAGGCGCGCGACATGGTGATCGACGCCACCGCGGTGCCGGCCTTCGGCGTCGGCGACCGGGTGTTCCACCAGAAGTTCGGCTATGGCAGCGTCGGCCATGTCGAGGGCGACAAGCTCTCGATCGATTTCGACAAGGCGGGGACCAAGAACATCATCGCCCGCTTCGTCGTCGCGGCGGACGAGATCCCGTTCTGAGGCGGCGGTCCCGGAGCGGCGGTGGGCGGAATCGCCCACCCTACGGCGCCGGCGGCGCGGGCTCCTTGAAGATGTTGTTCCTCAGGATATAGCGCGCGCCGCGCCGCCAGCTGTCGTCGGTGTTGCCGCGGATATCGACCGCCTGGCCCCGGATCTGCGCCCCGGTGGCCGCGTCGCGCACGTAGATGTTGATCGCGAGGATCAGGTTCGAGACCTTCTGCACCTCGGCCACGATCGAATAATCCGCGCCGAGCCCGCGGGCGATCTCGCCGTCGCAGCCGGCGCAATGCTCGGGGTTCTTCACCGCCGCGATGCGCTCCGAAGCGGGGCCGAGGTCGACCAGCGTGAGCCCGCCCGCGACGAGGCCCTCGGCGATGTACTGGTCGAGCATCGCCACCCGCGCCGCCTCGTCGGCGCGCGGTCCGTTCACCGCGCCCTCGGTCGAGGTGTCGATGAAATGGATCCCGAAGAAGGCGGCGGACCGCCCTTCCCAGCCCGTCCCGGCGAGCGCTGGGGCGGCGGCGAGCAGGAGCGGGAGAATCAGTGCTTTCATGCTCCGGAAATCTGGGCCCGGCGGGCCGCCGCGCCCATGATACGAAGGTCGTAGGGCGCGGAGCTGAACGGGATAATTATCATGTTGATGACGGGATATCGATCCCGCGATACGCCACGATTCTCTCGAATTTCGTGTGAGGCTTCACATTGGATGTGGACAACGACTCGCCGCCTTTGCGAGGAATGGGCCAACAAACGGGGCGTTGACCCCGGGGCGCGCCACCGAGCGCGGGGGAGGAAACAAGGGTTATGCGCGGGCTTCGCGAGACCATTCTGATATTGTCGATCGGCTGCGCGGGCGCCGCGGTCGCCCAGGGCGCCCAGCCCGCCGCGCCGAAGACGATCGCCGCCGCCGTGGTGCGCGTCGACTACGACCGGCCCCTGCCGATCTCGCGCATCGACCTGCCGCCCGAGGATCTCGGCTTCGCCGGCGCCGCGCTCGGCACCGCGGACAATGCCACCACCGGCGGCTTCATGGGGCAGAATTTCACGCTCGAGACCGTGGACGTGGCGCCCGATGGCGTCGCCCAGGCGGTCAAGGACCTGACCGCGAAGGGCGTCCAGTACATCGTGGCGCTCGCCGAGGCGCCCGAGCTGCTCGCCATGTCCGAGGCGGCGGGCGGCGACGCGATCCTTTTCAACGCCCAGGCGCCGGATGACGAGCTGCGGAACGCCGATTGCCGGGCCAATGTCTTCCATGTGGCGCCGAGCCGGTCGATGCAGACCGACGCGGTGGCGCAGTTCCTCGCCTGGAAGCGCTGGCCCAACTGGTTCCTCGTCGAGGGATCCCACCCCGGCGACAAGGCGCTTGGCGAGTCCTACGCGCGCTCCGCGAAGAAGTTCGGCGCCAAGATCGTCGAGACGCGGGTGTTCGAGGACACCGGCGGCGCGCGCAGGACGGACAGCGGCTTGACGCAGATCCAGAGCCAGATGCCGGTCTTCACCCAGTCCGCGCCGGCCTACGACGTGCTGATCACCGCGGACGAGAACGAGGTCTTCGCGGGCTACGTGCCGTATCACACCTGGGATCCGCGCCCGGTCGCGGGCTCCGCCGGCCTCGTGCCAACCACCTGGAGCCCGGCGCAGGAAGCCTGGGGCGGCACGCAGCTGCAGTCGCGCTTCGAGAAGCTCGCGAAGCGGCCGATGCGCCCGCTCGACTACAATGCCTGGCTCGCCGCGCGCACGCTCGGCGAGGCCGCGACGCGGGTGCCGGATACCGAATTCGCCGCGATGACCGCCTATATCGCGGGTCCCGAGCTGCAGCTCGCCGCGTTCAAGGGCCAGCCGCTCAACTACCGCTCCTGGGATCACCAGCTGCGGCAGCCGATCCTGCTCGCCTCCGACCATCTCGTGGTCTCGGTCTCGCCGCAGGACGGGTTCCTGCATCAGGTCACGCCGCTCGACACGCTCGGGACCGACCAGCCCGAGACGCAATGCTCGTTCAACTGATCCGGAAAGGCAGCCCCATGCGCAAGCTCCTCGCATCCGCCGCTCTCGCGGGCCTCGCCGCCCCGGTCCCCGCGAGCGCCTATACCGTCTTCGTCTCGAACGAGCGCGGCAATTCGATCACCGTGATCGACAGCGAGACGATGGAGGTCACGAACACGGTCCCGGTCGGCCAGCGCCCGCGCGGCATCAACATGAGCCCGGACGGCAAGCATCTCTACATCCTCGCCTCCGACGACGACACCGTGCAGGTGCTCGACACCGAGACGCTCGAGATCCTCGGCAGCCTGCCCTCGGGCCCGGATCCGGAGCTCGGCGTCCTGGCTCCGGACGGCGCGGTGCTCTACGTCGCGAACGAGGACGACAACCTCGTCACCGCGATCGACACCGCCTCCGGCACGGTCAAGGCCGAGATCCCGGTCGGGATCGAGCCCGAGGGCATGGGGGTGAGCCCGGACGGCAAGATTCTCGTCAACACCTCCGAAACCACCAACATGGCGCATTTCATCGACACCGAGACCGACCAGATCGTCGCCAACGTGCTCGTCGACCAGCGCCCGCGCTTCGCCCAGTTCACCGACGACGGCAAGCTGCTCTTCGTGAGCGCCGAGATCGGCGGCACGGTGAGCGTGATCGATCCGGCCAAGCACGAGGTCATCCACAAGATCACCTTCGAGGTCCCCGGGGTGCCGAAGGAGGCGCTGCAGCCGGTGGGCGTGCGCGTGACCAAGGACGGGTCCAAGGTCTTCGTGGCGCTGGGCCCCGCGAACCGGGTCGCGGTGGTCGACGGCACGACCTTCGAGGTGCTCGACTACCTGCTGGTCGGCCAGCGCGTGTGGCAGCTCGCCTTCACGCCGGACGAGAAGCAGCTCTGGACCACCAACGGCATCTCGAACGACGTCTCGGTGATCGACGTCGACAATCTCAAGGTCATCAAATCGGTTCAGGTCGGCGAGCAGCCCTGGGGCGTCGCGGTCAAGCCGAACTGAGCGACGGAAAAACACTGCTGGGAGGATTCCAATGCTGCTGAAACTCGCTCTCGCGACCGGCCTCGTGCTCGGCGCCGGTGGGATGGCCATGGCGCAGACGCGCACCCTCGAGCTCGGCGCCGCCGGCCTCATGGAGCGGTCGAACCGCACCGACCTCGCGCCGATCGAGATGACGGCGGGCTCGATGAAGTCGGGCGGTCCCTACGAGCTCAATTCCGGCGGCTACTATCGGATCGAGGTGAAGTCGGACGGCACCGCCGAGCTCGCGATCGAGGGCGCGGGGCTGTTCCACGCGGTCTGGATCAACGAGGTCGTCATCAACGAGATCGAGGTGCGGCCGATCGGCCTCGATTCGATCGAATTCGACGACGAGGGCACGGCGCGGATCTCCTTCGTCGCGATCACGCCGGGCGAGTACGACATCCGCATCCGCGGCACCACCGGCGAGACCCAGCGCGCGGTCTTCACCATCAAGTGACGGCCGCCGTTTCCCCGATGCGCGGCGCGGTCCCGGGCCCGACCCGGGACCTCCCGGCCCGCGAGCCGCGCCCGGATCGCGGGAGCCGAGGTCCCGGGTCGGGCCCGCGGGGCGGCCGGTGACGATCATGACCGCCCTGACGGTCAGCGGGGTCAGCCATTCCTTCGGCGCGCTGAAGGCGCTCGACGACGTGTCGCTCGAGGTGCCCGAGGGACGCTTCGTCGCGCTGCTCGGGGCCAACGGCGCGGGCAAGACCACGCTCTTCTCGCTCATCACCCGGCTCTACGACAGCCGTTCGGGCCGGATCGCGGTGCGCGGGCACGACATGCGGGCCGAGCCGGGGCCGGCGCTCGCGGCGCTCGGCGTCGTGTTCCAGAGCCGGGCGCTCGACGCCGATCTCAGCGTGGCGCAGAATCTGCGCTATCACGCCGCGCTGCGCGGGATGCCGCGGGCGGCGGCGCGGGCGCGGGGCGAGGAGGTGCTCGCCGCCGTCGGCCTCACGGACAAGATCAACGCGCGGGTCGCGACCCTCTCGGGCGGGCAGACGCGGCGGGCGGAGATCGCCCGGGCGCTGCTGCACCGCCCCTCGCTCCTCCTGCTCGACGAGGCGACCGCCGGGCTCGACGTGCGCGCCCGCGCCGAGGTCGGCGCGCTCGTCCGGGGACTCGTCGCGCGCGAGGGCATGGGCGTGCTCTGGGCCACGCATATCTTCGAGGAGATCGAACCTTCGGATCAGGTCGTGGTGCTGCACCGGGGCCGGGTGCTCGCGACGGGAACCGCCGCGGAGATCGCGGGCGACCGGGGCCTCGCGCCGGCCTTTCTCGACCTCACCGGCGCCGGGGCCGAGGCGGAGGCGTCGTGACGCCGGCCGGCGATCTCTCCTGGCGCGGCCGGTTCCGGGCGCTCGGCGGCATCGTCTGGCGCGAAACGCTGCGCTTCACCCGGCAGCGGGAGCGGTTCCTCTCCGCGCTGGTGCGCCCGCTGGTCTGGCTCTTCATCTTCGCCGCCGGCTTCCGCGCCGTGCTCGGCATGTCGATCATCCCGCCCTACGAGACCTACGTGCTCTACGACACCTATGTGATGCCGGGGCTCTGCGCGATGATCCTGCTCTTTTCGGGGATGCAGAGCTCGCTCTCGATGGTCTACGACCGCGAGACCGGGGCGATGCGCACGCTGCTGGTGAGCCCGTTTCCGCGCTGGTTCCTCCTGACCTCGAAGCTCGTGGCGGGCGTCGCGGTCTCGATCCTGCAGGTCTACGCCTTCATCCTGATCGCCTGGCTCTGGGGGATCGAGCCGCCGCCGCTCGGCTATCTCGCCGTCCTGCCGGCGCTGATCGCCGCCGGGCTGATGTTCGGCGCCTTCGGGCTGTTCCTGTCCTCGGTGATCCGACAGCTCGAGAATTTCGCGGGCGTGATGAACTTCGTCATCTTCCCGATGTTCTTCGCCTCCTCGGCGCTCTACCCGCTGTGGCGGATCCGCGAGTCGAGCGTGCTCCTGTGGCGGATCGCGCAGTTCAACCCGTTCACCCACGCGGTCGAGCTGATCCGCTTCGCCTTCTATCTGCGGATGAACTGGACCGCGCTCGCCGTGGTCGTGGGCTGCGCGCTCGTCTTCCTCGCGCTCGCGGTGCGCGCCTACGATCCGTCGAAGGGGCTCATCCTGCGCAAGGGCCGCGACGGCTGATCAGCCGCGGCGCAGCACCAGGGCGGCCGCGCGGCGCAGGACCTCGGAAACGAGCAGCGCGAGACCAACGCCGGTCGCGTTGGCGAGGAAGTCGCGGATGTCCCGGCTGCGCCCGACAAAGGGCTGGATGATCTCGATCGCGATGCTCCAGCCGAGCAGCGCGACGATGAGCCAGCCCCAGCGCCGCGGCCGCGCCAGCGCGATCGGGAGCGCGATCGCGGCGTAGGCCAGGAAATGCCGGCCCTTGTCCCAGGGCAGCACGCCGGGCAGGGGCTGCGCCGGGTCGAGGCTGCCGGCGGTCACGACCGCGAGCAGGGCGAGGACCAGGATCGGCCAATAGCGCTGGTTGAGGGAGAGGAGATATCGCATCGCGCGAGGGTAGCGGTTTAGTCGCGAAAGCGGAATCGTTTTCCGATCAACAAATCGCGGGGTGGGGTCAGGCGGGCTCGAGCACCGGCGCGGCGAGCCGGCGCGCGGCGGCGAAGGCGGTCTCCGACCCGTGCGGGCCGTTGATGAGCACGAGGCCCGACCCGGTCATGCCACGCTCCGGCCGCTCGGCGAACCGCGCCTCGTCGTAGCGCAGCGGCAGGTCCGCCAGTCCGTCGAGCAGCTCGGCGTGGCGGCCGGCGGGCAGGATCGGATACCAGATCAGCACCGCCGCCTCGGGCCATTTCGCCACCAGCCGCCGGACGAAGGCCGCCGTCTCGGCGTATTCGCTCTTGATCTCGTAGGAGGGGTCGACGAGCACGAGGCCGCGCCGGGGCTTGAACGGCGCCAGCGCCAGCACGCCCTCGCGCCCGTCGCGGCGGTGGATCGCGACGCCGCCGCCGGCGAGCGCCGCGCCGAGCGCCGCGTGCTCGGCCGGGTGCAGCTCCATGAGCTCGAGCCGGTCCTGCGCGCGGAGCAGCGTCCGCGCGATCACCGGCGAGCCGGGATAGGCGCGGGGGCCATGGCGCTCGCGCGCGAGGCCGAGCGCGGCGCCATAGGGCGTCGCGGGGTCGGGCGCGATCCGGTCGATGCCGCGCGCCGCCTCGCCGGTCTTCAGCGCCTCGGGCGCGGCGAGGTCGTAGATGCCCCGCCCGGCGTGGGTCTCGACATAGGTGATGCCGCGCGGCTTGCGCGTCAGGCTCGCGAGCAGTTCCGCGAGAACGATGTGCTTGTGCAGATCGGCGGCGTTACCCGCATGGTAGCCGTGCTGGTAGGAGAGCATTCGGGTCGGATCGCCAATGAGTGCCGGGTCGCGGGGTCGCGCGCATTCGATCAGCCCCGGCCGGCAAGATCAACCCCGCCTCCGTTCCCGCCCTCAGGCGACGCGCGCGCCCGCCACCCAGACGCCGCGCACGATCGGCGGATTGTCCCCGAGGCGGACCCGGACCAGATCGGCGCGCAGCCCCGGCGCGATCCGCCCCCGGTCGGCGAGCCGCGCGGCGCGCGCCGGCGCCGAGGTCACGGTCGCGATCGCGCCGGGCAGGTCGCCGCTCAGCTCGGCGAGCCGCGCCGCGCCCATCAGGAGCGCCGAGGGCGCGTAGTCCGAGGACAGGATGTCGAGCAGCCCCGCGCGCGCCAGATCCTCCGCCGCGACATTGCCCGAATGCGATCCGCCGCGCAGCAGGTTCGGCGCGCCCATCATCACCGCGATGCCCTCGGCGCGGCAGGCGCGCGCCGCCTCGAGCGTGGTCGGGAATTCGGCGAGGGTCGCGCCCTGCGCGGCCGAGGCGGCGACATGGCCCGCGTCGGTGTCGTCGTGGCTCGCCAGCACCGCGCCGAGCCGCCGCGCCGCCGCCACCGCCGCCGCCGCGTGCGCCGCGCCGAGCCGCTCGGTGAGCCCGGTCATGAAGGCGACGTGCCGCGCAAAATCGGCGTCGTCGAAGCCGCGCCGCTTGGTGTAGTAGCGCCGCATCTGCTCGACGTCGACGTATTGCCGCTGGCCCGGCGTGTGGTCCATCAGGCTCAGGATCCCGACCGCGTCCTCGGGGCCGAATTCGGCCAGCTCCTCGATCAGCGTCTCCGAGCAGATCTCGGCCCGCAGGTGCAGGTGGTGGCTGATCCGGAGCGCGCCCCTGCGGCGTAGCGTCGCGATTCCGGTCGCGAGATCGCGGGCATAGCGGGCGTAGCCGGCCTTGTTCGCGACGAGCGAGCCGACCCGGAGCGCGTCGAAAACCGTTGTGACGCCGACCCCTGCCATCTCCGCGTCATGGGCGACGATCGCCGCGGGAACCGGCCAATGCGCGTCCGGACGCGGCTGCAGATGCCGTTCCAGGTTGTCGGTATGCAGTTCAATGAGCCCCGGGACCAGGAAATCGCCCTCGCAGTCGATCGCCCCGCCGCCGGGTCCGGACCCGGTCTCGATCGCCGCGATCCGGCCCTCCGCGACCGCGACGCCGCCCCGGATCACCTCGTCGCCGAGCACGACCCGGGCGTTGGCGAGCCGGATGCGCGACGGTTGCGAGCCCGCGCGGTCATGTGGCATGGCAGAAACCGTGATCCGAAGGGGCGGGGAAATGCGGGATATCCGGCGCTGGGCCATCTATCTGGCCCCGAAGATGAACGGGCCGCTGGCCCGGTTCGGCGCCGACTGGCTGGGCTGGGACGCGCAGGCGGGCCGGCCGCGCGACGGGTTCGAGGTGCCCGGCCTGCCGATGTCCCGCGCCGCGCTGACCGAGGCGCCCCGCCGCTACGGCTTTCACGGCACGCTCAAGCCGCCGTTCGTGCTCGCGCCCGGGCAGGAGCCGGCGCTGCTCGACGCCGAGGTGACCGCGCTCGCGAGCGAATTCGCGCCGTTCGACCTGCCGCTCGCGCTGACCACGCTCGACGATTTCCTCGCCCTGACGCCGGCCGCGCCCCGTCCCGCGCTCGACCGGCTGGCCGAGGCCTGCGTCACCCGGCTCGACGGGTTCCGCGCCCCGGCCTCGGCCGAGGAGATCGCCCGGCGCCGGCCCGACAGGCTCGACGCCGCGCAGCGCCTGAACCTCGAGACCTGGGGCTATCCCTTCGTGCTGGGCGAGTTCCGCTTCCACATGACCCTGACCGGCCCGCTCGACGCCAAGACGCGCGCCGCGACCGCCGCAACGCTCGCGCCGCTGCTCGCCGGGGCGCTGGCGCGGCCCTATCCGGTCGAGGACATCTGCCTGTTCGGCGAGGATATGGACGGAATGTTCCATCTCTTGAAGCGGTTTCCCTTCGCCGGCGCAGCGGGCGCCGAGACGGCGCCGCGCTGATCCCCCATCGGTTCGCCCCCGCCGGTTTGCCCCGCCCGCCCGCCCCGGGTCAAGCGCCGGGCCGGCCGCGCCAGGTCGCGCGATCCCGGCGGCGCGCGCCCGCGGAACCTCCGGCGCTCTCGCGCGTCCTTTCCGGGGACGGGACCGCGACGAGGGCGCGCCGAGACCGCGCGCCGGGCCCGCGCCCCGCCCCGGACCGGGCGGGCGCGAGGCCGGCGCGGGCCCGGCCACCGGAGGCGGGGACCCGGGCGCACTGGTTCTCGGGGGCGACATCGGCTATCTGGACCCGGGGAGAGAAACGGCAGGATCGAGTCCCGTGACACAGCAAGCCGCGCCCCGGCCCGATGGGAACGGGGCGAAGACACGGGCCGAACGTCGCCGCGCGGAGGGCCGCGGCGGCGACTCGCGCGGGAAGGCCGCGCCGCCGGCCGCGCCCGACGAGGGGTCCGAGGACGAGGGGCGGGCGTCGCCGCTCGCCTATCTGCGCAAGCACGCCGCCGTCCTCGTCACGCTCGCGCTCTTCGCGGCCGGGCTCTACGCGCTGCACCGGCTCCTGGCGCCGCTCGACTTCCGCGACGTGCTCCAGAGCATCCACGCGACGCCGACGCATATCTATCTGACGGCGATCGCCGCCACCGCCGTCGGCTACGCCGCGCTGGTCGGCTACGACTGGACCGCCGCGCGCTACATCGGCAAGGAGCTGCCGCTGCCCTCGGTCGCGCTCGGCGGCTTCCTCGGCTACGCCTTCGGCAACACGATCGGCCTCTCGGCGCTCTCGGGCGGGGCGGTGCGCTACCGGATCTATACCTCGCTGGGGCTCGACGGCTACGACGTGGCGGCGATCTCGGGCTATGTCGCGGTCGCCTACGGGCTCGGCGCGACGCTGATCGGGCTCGGCGCGCTCGCGCTGCACCCGACCGCGATCGCGGGGATCAGCGCGCTGCCGCCCGGCACCGTCCAGCTGCTCTCGGTCGCGGGCTTCGTCGCGATGGCGGGCACGATCGCGGTGACGACGCTCCGGCGCGGCTGCCTCCGCCTGGGACGCTTCGAGATCCGCGCCCCGGAGTTCCGCGACGTGGTCTGGCAGATCCTGTTCTGCTCGGTCGACATCGCCGCCGCCTCCTTCGCGCTCTACGTGCTCCTGCCCGCCGCGGACATCGGCTTCGTCACCTTCGTCGCGGTCTACGCGGTAGCGACGATGATCGGGGTCGCGAGCCACGTGCCGGGCGGGGTCGGCGTCTTCGAGAGCGTGATCATCGCCGCGCTCGGCTCCTCGGTGCCGGTGGCGGACGCGGTGACCGGGCTGCTGCTGTTCCGGATCATCTACTACATCCTGCCCTTCATGCTCGCCCTCGTCCTGCTCTCGCTCTCGGAGATCTGGACCGCGACCGGCAAGAGCCCGACGCTCGCCCGGCTCCGGCCGGTGCTCCGCGCGGGGCAGTCGATCATCCCCCTCGCCATGGGGATGGTGGTGCTCGCCGCCGGGCTCTTCATGATGTTCTCGGGCCTCCTGCGCGGGCCGATGCTGCGCAACGACGCGGTCGAGGACGCCGTGCAGCATGTCATGCCCATCCTGCTGATGGAGGGCGGCGCGCTGCTGACCTCGGTGCTCGGCTCCGCGCTGATCGTGCTGGCGCTCGGCATGTTCCGCCGCTCGCGCGCCGCCTTCTGGCTGGCGCTCTGCGCAATGGGGCTCGGGATCATCGCCTCGCTCCTGCACGGCGGAGACTACGACCGGGCGCTGATCCTCGCGCTGCTCGCGCTCCTGATCCTGCCCTGCCGCCGCGAGTTCTACCGCGACGCGCGGCTGACCCAGGGCGTGCTCTCGGCGCAATGGGTGGTCTTCACGCTGGCGATCCTGGTCTCGATCGCCGTCACCTACTACGCGGTGCACCGCAGCGCCTCCTACGCCGGCGCGATGTGGTGGCAGTTCAGCCTCGAGGAAAGCGGCCCGCGCGCGCTCCGCGCCGCCGTGACGGGCAGCGTGGTCCTGATGCTCGCGCTCCTTTTCGCCGCGATGCAGACCCGGGCGCGGAAATCGCAGCCGCCCAACCCGGACACGCTCGAGCGCGCGCGGGCGATCATCGAGGCGCATGGCCGCGCCTCGGACCTGCTCGCGGTCACCGGCGACAAGCGCCTCATGTTCTCCGACGAGGGCGACGCGGTCATCTCCTATGGCGTGCGCGGCGGATCCTGGATCGCGCTCGGCGCGCCGGTCGGGCCGGTCAACGCGCGGGGCAGCCTCGCCTGGGCGTTCCACGACGCGGCGCGCGCGGCGGGACGCCAGCCGATCTTTCTCGGCGCGCCGGAGCGGTTCATCGAGCAGTCGGTCGAGCTCGGCCTCGCGCTGCACCGGATGGGCGACGAGGCGGTCGTGCCGCTCACCGGCTTCTCGCTCGCGGGACCGGCGCGGCGCGAGGCGCGGCGGATCGTGCGGCGCGGCCGGGAGGAGGGGCTCACGGTCGAGATCCTGCGCCCGCCGCACGCCCCGGGGCTCTTCGCGGCGCTGCGCCCGATCTCCGACGCCTGGCTCGCCGCGCGCGGCGGGCGCGAGCGCCGTTTCGCGCTCGGCTTCTTCGATCCGGCCTATCTGCAGGGTTTTCCGATCGCCGTGGCGCGGCAGCGGGGCGAGATCGTCGCCTTCGCGAGCCTGTTCGCCACGCGCTCGCGCGACGGCGTCGCGGTCGATCTGACGCGCTACCACCCGGGACGCGCCCCGCGCGACGCGATGGCCTTCCTGCTCGCCGAGGCGATGACGCTCTGCGCGGCCGAGGGCTACCGCGAGTTCAGCCTCGGCCCGGTGCCCTACGAGGGCGAGGGCCGGCGCGGCGGCGACATCTGGGCGCGGTTCGCCGCGCTGATCCACCGCCGCGGCGATCCGGAATACGACGTCGCGGGGGCCCGGCGGTTCAAGACGAAATTCGGCCCGGAGTGGCGGCCGCTCTATCTCTGCTGCCGCTCGGTGCTGGCGCCGACCGCGCCGCTCGCCGACGCCGCGGCGCTGATCGCGGGCTCGCCGCCGGCCGAGCGCCGGCGCTGAGGGCCGCGATCGCGCGCTGCCCATTTTCGCGGCGGAACCCCGTCGATTGACCAGCCAATTGACAAGCGCGCCGCGCCGGGGTCCCCTGACCGGGCCGGAGTGTTGCGATTTGCCGGCGGGCCGTTCAGCTCTCCACGAGACCCGACCATCAGCCAGGGGATTGCACCCATGTTCCTCAAGTCCATCCTCGCCTCCGCCGCGCTCGCGGCCTCGCTCGGCACCGCGGCCCTGGCCGAGGACGTGCTCGACAAGGTCAAGGCCGCCGGCGTGCTGACCGTCGGCACCGAAACCGCCTTCGCGCCCTTCGACTTCATCGACGCGGGCGAGCATGTCGGCCTCAACGTCGACCTCTTCGCCGAGATCGGCAAGGAGCTCGGCGTGACGATCGAATGGGTGGCGCTCCCCTGGGACGGCGTGCTGCCCGGGCTCGAGAGCGGCAAGTTCGACATGGTCGCGGGCCCCGCGACGATCACCAAGGCCCGGATGGAGCGCTATCGCTTCTCCGCCCCGGTCGCCGAGGCCACCGTAGCACTCCTCAAGGCGGCCGGCGACGACGAGCTGACCGCGCCCGACCAGATCGGTGGCAAGGCGGTCGGGAGCGGCAAGGCGACCGCGCAGCTCGCCCAGCTGCAGGAATACGCCGCCACGCTGCCGTCGCCGCCCTCGGCGATCAACGAATACGTCAGCTTCAACGAGGCCTACGCCGACCTCGCCGCCGGCCGCATCGTCGCCGTCGCCAATTCCTACCCGAACATCGCCTATGTCGCGAGCCAGCGGCCGGAGACCTTCGCGCTGGTCGAGCCGCCGTTCGGCGTGAAGACCTATTTCGGCTTCCCGGGCCGCAAGGATCCCGAATACGCCACGCTGATGGACGCGATCGACGCGGCGATCCTGAAGATGAAGGCCGACGGCCGGCTCGGCGAGATGCAGAAGAAATGGTTCGGCGTGACCTTCGACACGCCCGACTCGGTGACCGAGGCGGCGTTCTGAGCGGCTGACCCCGGGGCGGCGGCATGTCCTGGAAGCTCTTCGGACTTCTTCTGGAGGCGGCGCGGCTGACCGTGCTGCTTTCCGCCGCCTCGATCCTGATCGGCTTCGTGATCGCCTGCCTGGTCTGCGCCGGCATGCTGTCGCACAATCCGGTCGCGCGCGGCGCGGGGCGGCTCTTCGTCAGCTTCTTCCGCGGCACCCCGCTCCTGGTGCAGCTTTTGCTCATCTACTACCTGCTGCCCTCGATCGGCCTCGACGTGCCGAGCGAGGTCGCGGCGATCGCCGGCATGTCGCTCTGCACCGCCGCCTATCAGGCCGAGATCATGCGCGGCGGCTTCGGCGCGGTGCCGAAGGGCCTGCTCGAGGCGGCGGACATGACCGGCATGTCCGGCATCCAGACCTTCCGCCGGATCCGGCTGCCGATCGCGGTCAAGCTGACGCTGCCGGCGCTCATCTCCGAGGCGATCATGATGCTGAAGAGCTCCTCGCTCGTCTCGGTCGTCGGCGTGATCGAGCTCACGCGCATGGCGCAGGACCTCGCCGCCAGCACCTACCGCCCGCTCGAGCTCTACGCGGCGGCGGGGCTGATCTACCTCGTCATCAACCTGCTCGTCGCGCTGCTCGGCACCGGGCTCGAGGCGCGGCTCAAATGGGGGCGGGTGTGACGGGCCGCGCGCGCCCCAGGTGCTCCGCCGTCCCGGGCCAGACCCGGGACCTCGACGCCCGGGCGCGGCGCTTGGAGGATCGAGGTCCCGGGTCGGGCCCGGGACGGCGGTGCGCCAGCTCCGAGCGTGGAGGTCCCGGGTCGAGCCCGGGACAGCGCCGCGCCATGGGCCTCACCCGGAGGGCGTCATGAGCTTCGACCTGAACCTCATCGTCTCCTACCTGCCGCAGATCCTGAAGGGGCTCGGCGTCACGCTGCTGCTCTGGATCGTGGGCTCCGGCCTCGGCCTCGCGGTCGGCTTTCTCGTCGCGGTCGGCCGGCGCTACGGCCCGGCGCCGCTCGGCTGGCTCCTGCGCGGGATCGTCGAGGTGATCCGGGGCACGCCCTTCCTCGTGCAGGTGTTCCTGCTCTACTACGGCGGGCCCTTCATCGGCCTTCGGCTCGAGAACATCCCCGCCGGCATCCTTGCGCTCACCATCTACGCGGCGGCCTATTATTCCGAGCTCTGGCGCACCGGCTTCGACGCGATCCCGAAGGGGCATCTCGAGGCGGCGGATTGCGTCGGCTTCTCGCAATGGCAGACGCTCCGGCGGATCATCCTGCCCGAGATGACCGTGCTCGTCCTGCCCGCGATGGTGAACATGACCATCCTGATCCTGAAGGAGACGGCGATCCTGTCGATCATCTCGCTGCCGGAGCTGACCCTGAACGTCAGCGCGATCGGCACCCAGCATTACGCCTTCGTCGAGAGCTTCACCGTGCTCGCGCTCATCTACTGGGCGCTCGTCGAGATCTGCGGCGCGCTCGGACGGCGCGCCGAGGCGCGGCTCGCCAAGTACCGGTTCGCGACATGAGGGCCGAGAACCCGGCGGTGCGCATCGAGGGGCTGCGCAAGGATTTCGGCACCACGCGGGTGCTCGACGGCATCGACCTCGACATTCCGCGCGGGCAGGTCACCTGCCTGATCGGCCCGTCCGGCTCCGGCAAGTCGACGCTGCTGCGCTGCGTCGCCTTCCTCGAGGAGCCGACCGACGGCTATATCTCGATCAACGGCGACGCGCTCGGCTTCGACCGCGGGCCGACCGGGCTGCGCGTGAAGCTGCCGGCGCGGCAGATCCGCAAGGTGCGGAGCCGGATCGGCATGGTGTTCCAGCAGTTCAACCTCTGGCCGCACATGACCGCGCTCGGCAACGTCGCGGAGGCGCTGGTGATCGTGCGCGGCCTGTCCCGCTCGGACGCCGAGGATCGCGCGCGCAAGGAGCTCGACGCGATCGGCCTCGGGCCCCGCGCGGGCCATTACCCGAGCGAGCTCTCGGGCGGGCAGCAGCAGCGCGTCGCGATCGCCCGCGCGCTGGCGCTCGATCCCGGGATCATGCTCTTCGACGAGCCGACCGCCTCGCTCGACCCCGAGCTGACGGGCGAGGTGCTGAACGTGATGCGCAGACTGGCGGAAAGCGGCATGACGATGCTGGTCGTCACGCACGAAATCGGCTTCGCGGCTTCGGTGGGCTCGAAGATCGCCTTCCTCGATCACGGCCGGATCCTGGTGGAGGGCCCGCCGAGCGCGGTCTTCGCCAAGCCGCGCGAGCCCCGGATCGACCAGTTCCTCGAAACCTATCTCGACCGCGGGGCGGCGACGCTGTTGTGAGGAAGGTGGGCGGAATCGCCCACCCTACGGCGAGGTCCCCGCTGCCCCGGGCTTGACCCCGGGGCCTCGAACCCCGGCGCGCCGCTCGCGGAATGGCGTCGAGGTCCCGGGTCAGGCCCGGGACAGCGGTGCACCCGGTCTCGTAGGGCTGACCTCGGTCCGCCGCGGCCTCACCGCAGCGCCGCGCCGATCCGCTCCAGCGCCCAGTCCACCTCGGCGCGCTCGATGACGAGCGGCGGCGAGAAGCGGATGGTCTGGCCGTGGGTCTCCTTGGCGAGCAGGCCCTTCTCGCGCAAGGCCTCGACGACGGGCCGCGCGGGACCCGCTTCCTCGTGGAGCTCGACCGCGAGCATCAGGCCCCGGCCCCGGATCTCCTTCACCCGGTTGGAGCGGACCGCCTCGAGCCCCGCCTTGAAATAGGCGCCGAGCTCGGCCGAGCGTTCGATCATGCCCTCCTCGACCAGCACCTTGAGCGCGGCCCGCGCCACGGCGCAGGCGAGCGGGTTGCCGCCGAAGGTCGAGCCGTGCTGGCCGGGCTTCAGGACGCCGAGCACGTCCGAATTCGAGAGCACCGCCGAGATCGGGTAGAAGCCGCCGCCGAGCGCCTTGCCGACCAGCGTCACATCCGCCTCGATCCCCTCGTGCTCCTCGGCGAGGAGCTTGCCCGCCCGGCCGAGGCCGGTCTGGATCTCGTCGAGGATCAGCGTCACGTTATGCGCGGTGCAGAGCTCCCGCGCCCTGGTGAAATAGCCCGCCGGCGGGATGATCACCCCGGCCTCGCCCTGGATCGGCTCGACCAGGAAGGCGACGGTGTTGGGGGTGATCGCGGCTTCGAGCGCCGCGGCGTCGCCGAACGGGATCACCTTGAACCCCGGCAGGAACGGGCCGAAGCCGCCGCGCGCGTCCGGGTCGGTCGAGAAGGAGATGACCCCGAGCGTGCGGCCGTGGAAATTGTCGGCGCAGACGATGATCTCGGCCCGGCCCTCCGGCACGCCCTTGACCTCGTAGCCCCATTTGCGCACCGCCTTGATCGCGGTCTCCACCGCCTCGGCGCCGGAATTCATCGGCAGCACCTTGTGGCTGTTGGTGAGGCGCGCGAGCTCCTCGTAGAACCGGCCGAGCTGGTCGTTGCGGAAGGCGCGGGAGGTCAGCGTGAGCCGGCTCGCCTGGTCGATCATCGCGGCGAGGATCTTCGGGTGGCAATGGCCCTGGTTCACGGCGGAATAGGCCGAGAGGCAGTCGAGATAGCGCTTGCCCTCGATATCCTCGACCCAGACGCCCTGGCCCTTCGTCAGCACCACGTCGAGCGGCTTGTAGTTGTCGGCGCCCAGCCGCGATTCGAGCGCGATCAGGTCGGCGGTATCGAGCATTTGGTCTTCTCCTTGGCTCACGGTCGGGCGCTCACGCGGTGGAATTCAGGCACGGGCCGGCACGTCGGCGAAGCGCCGGGCGTTCGGCAGGCGGTCGAGCACGGTGCGGCCGAAGACGCTCGCGATCAGCTCGACCGCGACGACGGCGGTCTTGCCGCGCTCGTCGAGGAACGGGTTGAGCTCGACCAGGTCCATCGACCGGACGAGGCCGCTGTCCGAGAGCATCTCCATCACGAGATGCGCCTCGCGGTAGGTGGCGCCGCCCGGCACCATCGTGCCGGTGCCCGGTGCCACCGAGGGGTCGAGGCTGTCGAGGTCGAGGCTGAGATGCAGGTGCGCGCCGCGTTCCACCCAGCGCGAGATGCGCTCCTCCATCAGCGCGCAGACGCCGCGCTCGTCGATATGGCGCATGTCGACGCAGTCGACGCCATGCGCGCGCAGCCGGTCGCGCTCGCCGGGGTCGATCGAGCGGGCGCCGAAGACATGGATGTTCTCGCGCGCGACCGGCGCCAGCGGGCGGTCGGCGTCGAGCAGGGGGGCGAGAATCGGGTCGCCCGCGAGGAAGGCCAGCGACATGCCGTGCATGTTGCCCGAGGGCGTGGTCTCGGGCGTGTTGTAGTCGGGGTGGGCGTCGACCCAGAGCACGGCGAGCTCCTGCCCGCGCTCGGCGCAGGCGCGGGCCACCCCGGAGATCGTGCCCATGGAGATCGCATGGTCGCCGCCGACGAAGAGCGGCACCGGGGCGTCCGGCCGCGCCGGTCCCTTGCTCATCGCATAGGCGCGGTCGTGGATGGCGCGGGTCCAGCCCGCGATCTCGGTCAGGTGGTTGCAGCGCGCGGCCCATTCGGGGGCCATGTCGACCGGCACCGGCTCGGCCTCGCGGATCGTGCCGCGGTCGGCGAAGCGGTGCCCGAGGCTCGCCAGCATCGGGCCGATCCCGGCGGTGCGCAGCGCGTCCGGACCCATCAGCGTGCCGCGCGTGGCGGCGCCCAGCTCGAGCCCGACGCCGAGCATCAGGATATCCTGGCGGCTGAGCGAAGCGAGGGCTTCCTCCGAACGCAGTCTCTCGTACAAAGGGCGCTCCTTTTCTGGGCACGGGCCGGATCCTGCCCTTTTCTAGAGCTTGGCGCCGCTAGCGAAAAGCTAGCAAAGCGCGACATTCAGCGCTGTTCCTTGACGAAACGTCAGGGATTCGGCACAGAATGCGCATATGGCGGCGCTGGATGACCTCGATACCCGACTGATCGGGCTCCTGCGGGCCGATGGACGGATGCCTACGGCGACGCTCGCGAAGCATCTCGGCGTCTCGCGCGGCACGGCGCAAAACCGCGTCGACCGGCTGATGCGCGAGGGCATCCTGCTCGGCTTCACCGCCCGGGTGCGCAGCGACGCCGCCGGCGACGGGGTGCGGGCGATCATGGCGATCGAGCTGCGCGCCGCGGATGCGCGGCAGGTGGTGACGGCGCTGCGGCGGATGCCCGAGGTCGGGCATATCTACTCCACCAACGGCCGCTGGGACCTGATCGCGGAGCTGGTGACGCCGAGCCTGTCGGCGCTCGACGAGGCGCTGACGGCGATCCGGGCGATGCGCGCCGTGGCGAATTCCGAGACCAGCATCCTGCTCGCCGAGCTGCGCTGAGCCGGTCCGCCTCGCTCGGCGCGCGAGCGGCTCCCGGCGGCGGCGCTTGATTTCGTCCTCCGGACCGCCGAGATTGTGGCGGGGTAGCTTGTGAGGGCGAGTCATGGCTCAACCGAAGACGAACATCGCCAGCCTGGATCCGGTCTGGGCGATGATCCGGCGGGAAGCCGAGGATGTGACGCGCAACGAGCCGCTGATGGCGAGCCTCGTGCACGTGGGCGTGCTCTACCACACGAGCCTCGAACGGGCGCTGAGCTATCGCGTGGCGCAGAAGCTCGCCTCGTCCGACATGAGCGATCTCATCCTGCGGGAGATCGCCGACGAGGCCTATGCCGCCGAGCCGAGCCTCGGCACCGCCGCGCGGGCCGATATCATGGCGGTCTACGAGCGCGACCCGGCTTGCCACCGCTATATCCAGCCGCTCCTGTTCTTCAAGGGCTTCCAGGCGCTGCAATGCTATCGGCTCGGGCACTGGCTCTGGACCCAGGGCCGGCAGGACATGGCCTATTTCGTGCAGATGCGCACCTCCGAGGTCTTCGGCGTCGACATTCACCCGAACGCCCGCATGGGGCAGGGCATCCTGATCGACCACGCGCATTCGATCGTGATCGGCGAGACGGCGGTCGTGGGCGACAATGTCTCGATGCTGCATTCGGTGACGCTCGGCGGCACCGGCAAGGAGGACGGCGACCGCCACCCGAAGATCGGCAACGGCGTGCTGATCGGGGCGGGCGCGGCGGTGCTCGGCAATATCACGATCGGCTCGTGCAGCCGGGTCGCGGCGGGCTCGGTCGTCCTGGAACCGGTCCCGCCCTGCAAGACCGTCGCCGGTGTCCCGGCGCGGATCGTCGGCGACGCGGGCTGCGCCGAGCCCTCGAAGCTCATGGACCAGATGCTGCTGAACAGCGATCTCTGACCCGGGCCGGCGCGCGTTCAGCGCGCCAGCGTCAGGTACCGGTTGTAGCGGCTTTCGAGAGCGCGGAAGAGCGCGGTGATGATCATCGTCAGCAGGTAGTAGATGACGCCCGCGATCGCGAAGACCTGGATCGGCTGGTAGGTCGCCGAGGCGGCGAGCTGGCTCTCGCCCATCAGCTCGAGCAGCGTGATCGTCGAGGCGAGCGAGGTGCCCTTCAGGAGGATGATGATCTCGTTCGAATAGGCCGGCAGGATCAGGCTGAAGGCGCGCGGCAGGATCACCAGCCGGTAGGCGGTGAAGGCGGACATGCCGGCCGCCCGCGCGGCCTCGACCTCGCCCTTCGGCACCGACAGGATGCCGCCCCGGATCACCTCGCTCGAATAGGCCGCGGTGTTGAGCGTGAGCGTGATCAGCGCGCAGACATAGGCCTCGCGCAGGATCGGCCAGAGCACCGAGGAGCGGATGAAGTCGAACTGGCCGAGCCCGTAGTAGATCAGGAAGAACTGCACCAGCAGCGGCGTGCCGCGGAAGAAGATCGAGTAGAGGCTCGCCGGCCAGTAGATCGCGGCGGTCTTCGACATCCGCGCCAGCGCGAGCGGCACCGCGACGAGCACGCCGAGCAGGGCGGAGATCACGACGAGCTGGATCGTCAGCCAGGTGCCGCGCAGGAAGTCGAAGCCATAATCCCGGATGATATCGATGAAGGCGCCCATCCGCTCAGCTCCGCCGGTCGCTGCGGCTGGCGCGCTTCTCGAGATGCGTGAAGATGGCCATCGAGACGATCGTCAGCAGGAGAAAGATCAGCGCCGCCGCCATGTAGAAGGTGAAGGGCTCGCGGGTGGTCTGCGCCGCCTGGTTGGCCTTGCGCATCAGGTCGTCGAGGCCGACGATCGAGACGAGCGCCGTGTCCTTGAGCGAGCCCTGCCAGAGGTTGCCGATCCCGGGCAGCGCGATGCGCCAGATCTGCGGCAGCTGGACGATGCGGAACGCCTGCCAGGAGCTGAAGCCATAGGCGCGCGCCGCCTCGACCTGGCCCTTGGAGACCGCCTGGAACGCGCCCCGGATCGTCTCGGAGGCATAGGCGCCGAAGACGAGCGTGAGCGCGGTCAGGCCGGCGATCCAGGGGCTGACGTTGACCACCCCCGGTCCGAGCAGCCCGTCGAGCAGCTGCGTGCCGCCGAAGTAGATGATCAGCAGCACGAGGAACTCGGGGATCCCGCGCATGAAGTTCGTGAAGGCGAAGGAGGCTCGCGACAGCCAGCGCAGCTTCGAGAGCTTGGCCATCGCGAGGAGCAGGCCGAGCACGAGGCCGAGGACCATCGTGCTGACGGCGAGCAGGATCGTGAGCTTCAGCCCCTGCATCAGGAGGGGCAGATAAGATATCAGATTTTCCAAATCCGCCCCTTCGGACTGACCGCGATCACTGCGGCAGGATGCTCACGTTCAGGTACTTCTTGTTGATCTCCTCGTATTCGCCGGAGGCGATCACCTTCGCGAGCGCCTCGTCGAAGCGGGTCTTCAGCGCCTCGTCGCCCTTGCGCAGGCCGATGCCGGCGCCGGCGCCGAGCAGCGCCTTGTCATAGACCGGCTCGCCGACCGCGACGAAGCCCTTGCCCTGGTCGGAGGCGAGGAATTCCTCGAGCACGACCGAATCCGCGAAGACCGCGTCGACCCGGCCGCTCGAGAGGTCGAGCGTGGCGGCGTCGAGCGTGTCGTAGAACTGCGCCCGCGCGTCGGGGAACTTCTCCTGCACGTAGTTCGCCATCGTGGTGCCGCGCTGGACGCCGACCATCTTGCGCTTCATTCCGTCCGGCGTGAGCTCGATGCCCGACCCCTCGGCCGCGACGAAGAGCGCGGGCGTGGTGTAATAGGGGCCGGCGAAGTCGATCGCCCGCAGCCGCTCCTCGGTGATCGACATCGAGGCGATGATCGCGTCGATCTTCTTCGAGTTCAGCGCGGGGATCAGCCCGTCGAACGACTGGTTGATGATCTCGCAATCGGCTTCCATCGCGGCGCAGAGCGCCTTGGTGATGTCGATGTCGAAACCCTCGAGCTCGCCCGAGGGCAGCACATAGGCGAAGGGCCGGTAGGCGGCTTCCGTCCCGATCTTCAGCGAATCCGCGAAGCTCGGGGCGGCCATGCCGAAGACCGCGGCCCCCAGGCCGATGAGAGCGCCTACAACCTTGTTCATCGCCGTTCTTCCTATTCCTGGCGGGACCGGGCCGCCGATTGGGGTCATTTCAGGCTGCCGGACAGGAACTGCCGCAGCCGCTCCGAATTCGGGTTGCTCATGATCTCCCGAGGATCGCCCTCGTCCTCGACCAATCCCTGGTGCAGGAAGAGCATGTGGTTCGCCGCCTCGCGGGCGAAACCCATCTCATGCGTCACGACCAGCATCGTGCGCCCCTCGGCGGCGAGGTCGCGCATCACCTTCAGCACTTCGTTCACCAGCTCCGGGTCGAGCGCCGAGGTCGGCTCGTCGAACAGCATCACCTCGGGATCCATCGCGAGCGCGCGCGCGATCGCCACGCGCTGCTGCTGGCCGCCGGAGAGCTGGCCGGGGTAGTGGCCGCGCTTGTCCGCGACGCCGACCTTGGCGAGCATCGCCTCCGCCTTTTCGAGCGCCGCCTTCTTGTCGCGGCCGAGCACGTGGATCTGCGCCGCCGTGACGTTCTCGAGCACCGTCATGTGCTGCCAGAGATTGAACTGCTGGAACACCATGGCGAGCCGCGAGCGGATCCGGTCCACCTGCTTCATGTCGGCGGGCACCGGCGCGCCGTGCCGTTCCTTCATCTTGATGAGCTCGCCCTTCAGGCGGACCTCGCCGCTGTTGGGCGTCTCGAGCAGATTGATGCAGCGCAGGAAGGTCGACTTGCCGGAGCCCGAGGAGCCGAGGATCGCGACCACGTCGTGCTCGCGCGCGGTCAGCGAGATGCCCTTCAGAACCTCGTGGGTTCCGTAGGTCTTGCAGATTGATTTCACCTCGAGAGCGATGGGTACGTCTTGCGTCGCCGGAGACCCATCAACTGCCATGAAACCCTCTTCTTAGGCTCGATTCCGCCGGATCCGGCGGGCTGGACCTCCCAAGACTATCGAGAACTTTCCCGAGTGCAAGCATCTTGCTCGCCCTTCGCGCCGGCCTCGCCGCGCGGTCGGCGGCGGGGCGCCGGCGCGTGCTCGTAGCGGTCGTCGAGCAGGCGGGCGGCCTGCCCGTCGGGATCCTCGAACTGGTCGTGGCGCAGCATCCAGAAGAAGCCGAGCAGCGCGAGCCCGCCGAGCACCAGCGAGGCGGGGATGAGCAGCGTGAGGATGTTCACCGGGGGTCCTCCCGACCAAGGCGCAGGGCGTTCAGCGTGACGGCGAGCGAGCTTCCGGACATCGCGATCGCGGCGATCAGCGGGCTGACGTGGCCGGTGATCGCGATCGGCACGGTGATCACGTTGTAGGCGAAGGAGAAGACGATGTTCTCGACCATGCGCCGGCGCGCGGCGCGGGCGAGCGTCCAGGCGGCGGGGGCGTCCGACAGCCGATTCGAGGTCAGCACGATGTCGGCGGCGGCGCGGGTCGCGTCGACGGCGGAGGCGGGCGAGATCGAGACCTCGGCCATCGCGAGGGCGGCCGCGTCGTTGAGCCCGTCTCCGACCATGAGCGGGCGACGGCCCTGGTCGCGCAGCGTCCGGAGATAGTCGACCTTCCCGACCGGCGTCGCGCCGGCGCGCCAGTCGGCAATGCCGAGCCCGTCCGCGAGGGCGCGCACCGGCCCCTCGGCGTCGCCCGAGAGCAGGGCCACGTCGAGCCCGCCGGCCTCGAAAGCCGCGACTGCGGCGCGGGCGTCGGCGCGCGGCGCGTCGGCGAAGCGCAGCGGAACCGGCGCGCCGTCGCCGAGCCGGAGCCAGCTGGTGGTCTCGGCCGCGTCGTCCTCGGCGCCGATCCATTCCGCCCGGCCGAGCCGCGCGGTCTCGCCGCCGAGGAGGCCGCTCAGGCCGAAGCCCGCGATCTCCTCGACCGCGCGGACATCCGCCGGGGCGACGCCCATGTCCTCGGCCGCGGCGCGGATCGCCCCGGCGAGTGGATGGCGGCTGCCGCGCGCGAGGCCGGCGGCGACCGCGAGGCTCTCCCGGTCGAACATCGCCGGGTCGCGCAGGCGAAGGTCGCCGGTCGTAAGCGTTCCGGTCTTGTCGAAGACCACCGCGTCGACGCGGGCGAGCTTCTCGAGCGCGGTGCCGTCCTTCAGGAGCACGCCGCGGCGGAACAGCCGCGCCGAGGCGGCGGCCTGCACCGCCGGCACGGCGAGGCCGAGGCCGCAGGGGCAGGTCACGATCATCACCGCCGCCGCGATGGTGAAGGCGAGGCGCCAGTCCCCGGTCGAGAGGCCCCAGTAGAGCAGCGCGCCGATGCCGAGCACGTTGACGAGCGGGGCATAGGCGCGCGCTGCGCGGTCGGCGAGCGAGGCGTAGCCGCCGCGCGCGAGTTCCGCCGCCTCGACGAGACGGGCGATCCGGCGCAGCAGCGTGTCCTCGCCGAGCCCGGTGACGCGGAGCCTGAGATCGCCGGTCAGGTTCACCATCCCCGCGTGCGCCGTGTCGCCGGGCCCGACCGCCTCGGGCAGGGTCTCGCCGGTCAGCATCGAGCGGTCGAGCTCGGAACGCCCCTCGGTCACGATCCCGTCCGCCGGGACCCGTCCGCCCGGCGCCACCGCGAGGATGTCGCCGGCGCGGAGCGTTTCCACCGGTACGCGCTCGATCGCGCCCGCGTCCGTCACGCGGTCGGCGCGGCTGACCTCGAGCGCGGCGAGTTCCGCCGCGGCCGAGCGCGCGGAGAGCCGCGCGGCATGCGCGAGGTAGCGGCCGACCAGCAGGAAGAAGGTCAGCATGATCGCGGCCTCGAAGAAGGCCTGATGCCCGGAGAGCAGCGTCTCCGACAGCGAGACCGCGAGCGCGAGCAGGATCGCGGTCGAGATCGGCACGTCCATGTTGGTGCGTCGCGCGGCGAGCGCGCGCGCGGCCGAGCGGAAGAACGGCATGGCGGCGAAGGCGACGGCGGGCACGGTGATGAGCGCCGAGAGCCAGTGCATGAGATCGCGCGTCGCATCCGTGGCGCCGGACCAGACCGCGACCGAGAGCAGCATCACGTTCATCGAGGCGAAGCCCGCGACGCCGATCCGCGCGAGCAGGTCGCGCCCCTCGGGATCCTCGCGCGTGCCCGCGAGCCGCGCGCCGTCGAGCGGCCGCGCGGCGAAGCCCCGGGCGCGGAGCAGCGCGATCAGCCGCTCCTCGGCGTCGGGCGCGTCCGCGACCGTCGCGCTGACGCGCTTCCTCGTGAGGTTCACGCGGGCCGCGGCGACGCCCGGGTCGCTCAGGAGCGTGGTCTCGACGCCCGAGATGCAGGCGGCGCAGTGGATCTCGGGCAGTGAAAGTTCCACCCGCCGTGTGGCCTCGGCGGGCGGCGCGCTCGCGGCGATGGCCTGCGCGTCGGGCGCGGCTGCGCAGGCGGGGCAGGCCATGGCAAGCGCGACATCGGCCATCAGTCCTCCTCCACCACGAAGCGGCGGGTCTGCCGGAACCGCGTGCCGTCCGCGGCCTCGGCGGCGATCTCGGCGCGCCACGCCCCCGGGGTCAGCGCCTCCGGGACGAGGTAGCCGCGCGCGGTCGGCCGCAGCTCCGCCGCGCGGTCCTCGGCGTTGGTGCCCTGGCGACCGAGCGTGACGGCGAGGCTGGCCGGGCGGACCGGCCGCCCGGCCGCGTCGGTGAAGTCGATCGCGAGCCGCCCGTCCGTCACGCGGGGCTCGGTGTTCCAGCCGAGCGACCGCTGCGCCGCGAGGTCGTCGTCGAACGAGCGGCCCGACACATAGGCGTTATCGACCACCTTGCCGGCGAAGGTATCGACGGCGACCACCGCGAGCAGGGTGTTGACGCCGATCACCACGCCGAAGGCGCCGAGCGCGATCAGGGCGACGCCGCCGCCGGTCAGTTCCCTCATCTCTGCCTCCCGTGAAAGACCGACGCCTCCTCGGCCCGGGCGCCGGCCGCGTCCTCGGCGATCAGCGCGATCGGCATCGACGGCTCGGCGGTGGCGGGGCTGTCCGGCGCGCCGGTCAGATAGGCGCGCTGGCGCAGCGTCTCGTTCGCGGGAACCGTGACCGTCGTGCCCTCGACGCCCTGCAGCTCCAGCAGAAGCGGGGCCTCGGCCGCCGAGCTGATCGTGACCGCGCGCGGATAGCCGGTCATGTTGCGCAGCCGGAGCTCGTAGGCGTTGCGGATCGAGCCGTCCGACAGCGTGACGTTGATCGGGTCGCGGATGGGTTCGACCGAGAGCGAGAGGTCGGTCCGGGTGGCGAGCGCGTAGAGCAGCCCGAGGCCGATCCCGGCCCAGAGCACGACGTAGAGGACGATCCTCGGCCGGAACACGCGCCGCCACGGCGATCCGCCGGGCGAGGGCGCGCCCGCTTCCTCCGCGAGCGTCAGATAGTCGATCAGCCCGCGCGGCTTGCCGAGCTTGCCCATCACCTCGTCGCAGGCGTCGACGCAGAGCGCGCAGGTCACGCAGGCGAGCTGCTGCCCGTCGCGGATGTCGATCCCCATCGGGCAGACGTTGACGCAGGCGCGGCAGTCGACGCAGTCGCCATGCGGCGCGGCCGAGCGCGCCTGGTGCTTGCCGCGGGGCTCGCCGCGGGCCACGCGATAGCCGACGGTGATCGTGCCCTCGTCCATCATCGCCGCCTGGATGCGCGGCCAGGGGCACATGTAGACGCAGACCTGCTCGCGCATGAAGCCGCCGAGCACGAAGGTCGTCGCCGTCAGGAGCGCGATCGTGGCATAGGCGGTGGCGGGCGCCTCGAAGCGGAGGAGCTGGCCGAGCAGGGTCGGCGCCTCGGTGAAGTAGAACACCCAGGCGCCGCCGGTCGCGATCGCGATCAGGAGCCAGAGCGTCCACTTGGTCGCCCGGAGCCGGGCCTTGGTCGCGCTCCACGGCGCGTTCCAGAGCCGCACCCGCGCGTTGCGGTCGCCCTCGACCCAGCGCTCGACCAGGATGAAGAGATCGGTCCAGACCGTCTGCGGGCAGGCATAGCCGCACCAGACCCGGCCGAGCGCGGCCGTGAACAGGAAGAGCCCGAGTCCGGCCATGATCAGGAGACCGGCGACGAAGTAGAATTCCTGCGGCCAGATCTCGATGAAGAAGAAGTAGAAGCGCCGGTTCGCGAGATCGACCAGCACCGCCTGGTCCGGCATCGCCGGGCCGCGGTCCCAGCGGATCCAGGGCAGCAGGTAGTAGATCCCGAGCGTCACCGCCATGATCCACCATTTCAGCCGGCGGAATCGCCCGGAGACGCGGCGCGGAAACACCGGCTCGCGCGCGGCGTAGAGGGGCGGTGGTTCGGCGGCGGCGTTGGTCACGGGCGTGCTCCTGCGGGGGACTCGCGCCCCCTTGTCGGGCGCAGGCATGCCAGCGGCGCGGGCGCGCGTCCTTGATCCGGATCAATCCGCGGCGGGGGCGGACCTCTGCCGGCGCAGCCAGGCGAGGAAGGCGCGCAGCGGCGGCCGCGCGACGCCGGGCCGCGTGACGACGTGATAGCCGACGCCGGGCTCGTGCTCCTCGAAGAGCACGGTGAGCCTTCCGGCGGCGATATCCTCCTCGACGAAGACGCGCGGCACCGCCGCCGAGACGCCGTCGCCCCGGCGCAGCGCGTCGAGCACGAGGTTGCCCGGCAGCTGCGTCAGCCGCACCCGCTGGCCCGCGCCGATCCCCCGGCGCGCGAGCCAGTTCGTGACCTCGCTCGTGCCGGCCTCCTCGAGCCAGGGCAGGTCGAGCAGCGCGGCCGGGTCGTCGATCCGCCGGCCGGCCAGCAGCGAGGGCGAGGCGACGACGGCGATGTCGGTCGGGACCAGCGGCTCGACCGTCAGTCCCGCCCAGCCACCCCGGCCGAAGCGGATCGCCACGTCGATGCCACCGGGCGCCAGCGGGACGAGCGCGGCGGTCGGGTTGATCATCAGGTCGATCTGCGGGTGGGCGCGCTGGAAATCGGGCAGGCGGGGCATCAGCCAGCTCGCCGCGAAGGTGGGCGTGACCGAGATCTGCAGCGGTCGGGTGCGGTCGAGCCCGGTCAGCGCGGCGACCGCCGCCTCGATCTCGCCGAACGCCGAGGCGAGCGCGCGCGCGAGCTCGGTCCCCGCCGGCGTCAGCGCGAGCGACCGGCCCTCGCGTGTCACCAGCGTGGTCCCGAGCCGGTCCTCGAGCACCCGCATCTGCTGGCTCACGGCCGCGTGGCTCACGTTGAGCGCCCGCCCGGCCTGCGTCAGCCCGCCGGTCTCCGCGAGCGCCGCGAAGGCGCGGAGCGCGGTGAGCGAGGGAAGGTCCTGCCAGTTCATTCCATCCGACCGATATGAAAGCTGAGATTACATATCGCGCAAATTCCTGAGTCGCGAAACCCGATGTTTGGCGCGAGACTGAGCTTCGGACAAGAGGAGGAAAACACCATGATCGCTCTTCTCGCGACGTCTTTCATGACCGCGACGCGCGTCGAACCCTGGCCCGCCGCGTTCCCCGCCGACCTGCCCCGCACGCGCGCGGGGCGCTTTCGCCTCTGGCTGAGGCGCAAGTTCCGCTGACAGTCGGGCCGGGACGAGCCGGCGCGCCCGGGCTCACTCGCCCCCGCCGAGCGTGTTCACGTAGATCGCGACCTTGCGGATCTCGGGCGCGGTCAGCCGGCCGCCGAAGGCCGGCATCACGCCGAAATGGGCCTTGGCGATCGAGGCGTGCACCTGGTCGGCCGCGCCGCCGTAGAGCCAGATCTGGTCGGTCAGGTTCGGCGCGCCGAACTCCCGCCCGCCGGTCCCCGCCTCGCCGTGGCAGGCGGCGCAGTTCTCGGCGAAGACCGGCGCGCCCTCGGCGGCGAGGCCCGCGTCGTGCGGGCTGCCCGAGAGCGACAGCACGTGGTTCGTCACCGCGTCGATCGCCGCCGGCTCGAGGATCTCGCCGAAGGACGGCATCTCGCTGTAGCGCGTGTCCGGGTCGGCCGCGTCGCGGATGCCATGCGTGACGGTCCGCTCGATCTCGGCCGCCGCGCCGCCCCAGAGCCAGTCGTCGTCGACGAGGTTCGGATAGACGAGCGGCGAGCCGCCGCCGCCCGCGCCGTGGCACTGCGAGCAGTTGTTGCGGAACACCGCCGCGCCGCCGGCCATCGCGTAGGAGAGGAGCTCGGGGTCCCGCTCCACGGTCGCGACGTCGGCCGCCATCAGCCGCGCGTCGAGCGGCGCGTTCGCGGTCTGGACCGCCGCGAGGTCGCGCGCCACGTTCGCGCGGCTCGAATAGCCGAGCAGGCCCGGGGTCGCGCCGGTGATCAGCGGCCAGGCGGGGAACAGGATCACATAGGCGACCCCCCAGACGATCGTGGCGTAGAAGGTCCAGAGCCACCAGCGCGGCATCGGCGTGTCGAGCTCGCGGATGCCGTCCCATTCGTGGCCGGTGGTCTCGGTCCGGGTCGCCGGGTCGATCTCGCGCTCACTTGCCATCGGGGTCGTCCTTGGGCTTGTCCTCGTTCTCGAAGATCGACTTCGCGATCTCGTCGTGCACCTTCTTGGAGCCGGGCCGGTTGACCCAGAAGATCAGCCCGACGAAGAACAGCACCAGGACCAGAAGGGCCCAGCTGTCCGCGAGCTGGCGCAGGAACGTGTAGTTTTCCATGTGATCCTCACCGGCTCGCGTCGGGTTCGAAGGTCGAGAAATCGACCAGCGTGCCGAGCATCTGGAGATAGGCGATGAGCGCGTCGAGCTCGCTCACCCCGGGCGCGCCGTCGAAGTTCCGCGCCACGGCCTTGGGATAGCGCGCCAGCAGCGCGTCGACGTCGCCGGTGTCGGGGTCGGCCTGGGTCCGGAAATCGATCCGGGCGTTCGCGATCATCTCGTCGGTATAGGGCGTGCCGGCGGCGCGCTGCGTCGCCATGATCCGGCCGATCCGCTCGGAGCCGAGCGGCGTCGCCGCGAGCCACGGATAGGCCGGCATCACCGATTCCGGCACCAGCGCGCGGGGATCCTCCATATGCGCGACGTGCCAGTCGTCGGAATAGCGGCCGCCGACGCGCGCGAGGTCCGGGCCGGTGCGCTTCGATCCCCACTGGAACGGCCGGTCGTACATCGATTCGGCGGCGAGCGAATAATGGCCGTAGCGGTCGACCTCGTCGCGCAGCGCGCGGATCATCTGGCTGTGGCAGACGTAGCAGCCCTCGCGAACATAGATCTCGCGCCCGGCGAGCTCGAGCGGGCTGTAGGGCCGCATCCCCTCGACCTTCTCGATGGTGTTGTCGAGGTAGAAGAGCGGCACGATCTGCACGAGGCCGCCGATCGTCACGACGAGGAAGCTCAGCACCAGGAGGAGCAGCGCGTTGCGTTCGATATGGGAATGCTTGGCAAGGAGGCTCATGGCGGCGGTTCCTTATTCGGCCGCCACGGGAGCGGGCTCGGGTGCCTGCGCTCCCCGGGCCGTCTTCCAGAGGTTGTAGAGCATGATCACGCCCCCCGCGAGGTAGAGCACGCCCCCGAGCGCGCGCACGACGTACATCGGGTGCGCGGCGGCGACAGAGTCGGCGAAGGAGTTGACGAGGAAACCCTGCGCGTCGACCTCGCGCCACATCAGGCCCTGCATGATGCCCGAGACCCACATCGAGGAGGCGTAGAGCACGATCCCGATGGTCGCGAGCCAGAAGTGCCAGGAGACGAGCGCGGTCGAATAGAGCCGGTCACGGTGCCAGAGCCGGGGCACGAGATAGTAGAGCGCGCCGAAGGTGATCATGCCGTTCCAGCCGAGCGCGCCGGAATGCACGTGGCCGATGGTCCAGTCGGTGTAGTGGCTGAGCGAATTGACCGCGCGGATCGACATCATCGGCCCCTCGAAGGTCGCCATGCCGTAGAAGCCGACCGAGACCACCAGCATGCGCAGCACCGGGTCGGTGCGGAGCTTGTCCCAGGCGCCCTGCAGCGTCATGAGGCCGTTGATCATGCCGCCCCAGCTCGGCATCCAGAGGATGATCGAGAACACCATGCCGAGGATCTGCGCCCAGTCCGGCAGCGCGGTGTAGTGGAGGTGGTGCGGGCCGGCCCAGATGTAGAGGAAGATGATCGCCCAGAAATGGATGATCGAGAGCTTGTAGCTGTAGATCGGGCGCTCGGCCTGTTTCGGGACGAAATAGTACATCATCCCGAGGAAGCCCGCGGTCAGGAAGAAGCCGACCGCGTTGTGGCCGTACCACCACTGCACCATCGCGCCCTGCACGCCGGGGAACAGGATCACCGACTGCGAGGACCAGAGCGAGGTCGGGATCGCGAGGTTGTTGACGATGTGCAGCATCGCGATCGTCACGATGAAGGCGAGGAAGAACCAGTTCGCGACGTAGATATGCGGCTCGCGGCGCTTGATGATCGTGCCGAAGAAAATCGCGAAATAGACCACCCAGACGATGGTGAGCCAGAGGTCCACGTACCATTCCGGCTCGGCGTATTCCTTCGACTGGGTGCTGCCCAGCAGGTAGCCGGTCGCCGCCAGCACGATGAAGAGATTGTAGCCCCAGAACACGAACCAGGCCGCGCGCCGCCCGCCCCAGAGCGGGGCGGCGCAGGTGCGCTGCACGATGTAGAGCGAGGTCGCGATCAGGGCGTTGCCGCCGAAGGCGAAGATCACGGCCGAGGTGTGGAGCGGCCGGAGCCGCCCGAAGCTCGTCCAGGGCAGGCCGAGGTTCAGGGCTGGATAGGCGAGCTGGAAGGCGATCAGGACGCCGACGAGAAAGCCGACCACGCCCCAGATCGCCGTCGCGATCACGCCCGCGCGCACGACGTCGTCGTTGTAGCCCTCGGGGTCGGCCGGCCGGGGCGTGCCGGCGGTCCGGATCGCCCAGAGCGTGGCGCCGCCCGCGAGCAGCATCAGCAGCACGGCGTGCAGCCGGTAGGCCGTGTCCGTCCCGAAATTCGCCGCCATCGCGAGGAAGACGGTCAGCACCGCCAGCCCCGCGATCTTGATGGCATCCAGCATCCGCGCCCCCCGTCATGCGCGCGGGCTCGCCGGCCGCGCTTGTTCCCGTGTCCCCCCGGCGCTTGCAATAGCCGGGGCGGGATTTCATTGATTCAGATCAACTGGGACGCGAAGACGGGGCAGGGACCGAATGGCTGAACACAAACCGAGGACGGCGCGCCCCGCCTGCGTGGCGGGCGGCGGGGATCCGCACGGCGGCCCCGTCCACGTGATCGGGGAGCTGCGCCCCGGTCTCGCGGCGAGGGTCCTGCGCGACACGCCCGGCGCGACCGCCTCGGACACGATCTGCGAGGTGCATCTCGCGCGGTTCCGCCGGCTCTATCTCGAGGATCTGCTCGAGCGGGAGCATGGCGAGCTCTCGGACCTCGACCGGGAGGTGCTGGCGAGCCTCGATACCGGCCGGCCGGTCGTCGCCGACGTGGAGTCCGCCTGGGACGAGGGCGAGGGGCGCGACCTCGGCGCCCGCGCCGCCGACGCGGTGGCGCGTTTCGGCGGCTCCTGGACCTTCATCCTCTGCTTCGTCGGCGTGCTGGTCGTCTGGATGGCGATCAACGTCACCGCCGCTTTGGGGCGGGATTTCGATCCCTACCCGTTCATCCTGCTCAATCTGGTGCTGTCCTGCGTCGCCGCGATCCAGGCGCCGATCATCATGATGAGCCAGCGCCGCGCCGAGGCGAAGGACCGGCTGCGCGCGGAGAACGACTACAAGGTCAATCTGAAGGCGGAGCTCGAGATCCGCCGGCTGCACGACAAGATCGATCACCATCTGGAGCGGCAGTGGCGCCGCCTCGCCGAGATCGAGCGCGCGCAGGCCGAGCTCGCCGAGCAGGCCGCCGCCGCGCGCGAGAGCCGGGCGCGGGAGTGACGGCGGCGGGGCTCAGTCCGGCCCGCCGGCCTCGTCCAGCAGCGCCTCGAAATCCGGGATCTCGACCACCCGGTTCTCGAGCAGCCGGACCAGCCCCTCGCGCCGGAGCGCCGAGAGCTGCCGGCTGACCGTCTCGATCGTGAGCCCGAGATAGTCGCCCATCGCCTCGCGCGTGATCCGGAGCGGAAAGCTGACCGCGCCGGCGGCGACCTGGCAGTCGGCGAGGGCCTCGCGCCGCGCGAAGACCACGAGCAGGCTCGCGATCCGCTCCCGCGCCGTCTTCCGGCCCAGCAGCACCATCCATTCCCGCGCCACGTCGAGCTCGTCCATCTTCATGTCGAGCAGCCGGTGCGACAGCCCGGGGCTGCGCGCCAGCAGCGTCTCGAATTCGGCGGCGCGGAACATGCAGCAGGTGACCTCGGTGGCGGCGACGATGTCATGCGCCGCGCGGGGCTGGCCCGGCCGGCCGATGAAATCCGAGGGAAGCAGCAGGCCGACGGTCTGGCGGCGCCCGTCCGCGAGGGTGATCGACAGGGTCGCGACGCCCTCGACCACCGATCCGAGCAGCTTCATCGGTTCCCCCGCCCAGGCGATCGCCTCGCCGGGCTCGAAGCGCTTGTAGACCTTCAGCCGGTCCAGCTCCTCGAGCTCGGCCCGGCCGACCTCGGCGCAGACGGCGCGCGGACGGGCGGCGCATCTCTGGCACCCGACGCGGACGACCGGATATCGCGCCCCATCTGCCATCTGGCTCGCATCCTCGGCTGGACTGTCAGGCCAGGTTACACTCGGCCCGGAGCGGGTTCAAGCGCGCGCCCCCGCGGGAATCGGGCCGAGCGGGCGCCGTTCGCGGCGCCGCAGCAGCTCGAGATGGCCGAGCGGGGTCCAGCCCGCGACCGTGGTGTCGATCCCGTCGGCGCGCAGCGCCCCGGCCAGCGCCTTCTCGACCATCGCCCGCTCCGCCTTGGCGAGGGGCGCGAAATCCACGGTGACCTGGCCGCCGAGCCCGCGCAGCCTGAGCTGGCGCGGCAGTTCGCGCGCCGCCGCGAGATTGGCCTTCAGCGCCGCGGCGGGCGAGCCGTCGCCGCCGGTGTTCACGTCGACCGCTACCAACGCGCGCGTCGGCTCCACCGCCATGAACCCCGCGCCGAGCGGAACCTTCGGGTCCGCGAGCGCCGCGACCAGTTCCCAGGCGTCGCCGAGCGCGTCGCGCGCCCGCTCGCCCGGGGCGAGCCATTCTCGCGCCGCCTGGGCCGCCGCGCCGGGGGCGGCGCGCAGCTCGCCCGCCGGGCCGGAGGCGGAAAGGCCGGCCATCTCGGCGCGCAGCGCGCGGATCTCGGCGAGGATCTCGGCGTCCGGCAGCTCCTCGGCGATCGAGCGCAGGATGAGGCCGAGGTCCTCGGGCGCGCCTTGCATCGCCTCGGCGGCGAGGGCGGCGAGCCCCTCGCGCTGTTCCGGGTCGCGGATGGAGCGGGCGATGTTGCGGCCCGGCGCGCCGGGGGTCAGGATCGCGGCGCGGCCCTTCAGGAGCGGCCGGTCGGTCACGGGGGGCGCCTTGCCGGCCTCGGCCCAGGTCGTCGGCTGCACCAGCAGGCTCGCGCCGGCGCGCGGCGGCTTCTGCGTGCGCAGGAAGCCGGTGCGCCCGCCGCCGAGCTCGATCATCACGCCGCCGATGCCCTTCATCGGCCGGCCGGCGACGCCGCGGAAGATCGCCTCGGGGCGCGGGGTCGGATCGGCGGGATCGGGATCGACCAGCAGGTCCTCGAGCCGGCCGTCGAAGAGGAGCGCCGCGACATGGCCGCCGCGCGCCAGCGCCTCGATGCGGATCTCGCGCCCCTTCACGGCCGCACCCCGGCGGCGCGGAGCAGGTTGGCGACCTCGAGCAGCGGCAGGCCGACCACGTTGCTGTGCGACCCGCCGATCCAGGGGATGAAGGCCGCCGCCGCGCCCTGGATCGCATAGCCGCCGGCCTTGCCGCGCCATTCGCCGCCCGCGACATAGCCGGCGATCTCCGGCTCGGAGAGGGGTTTCATCCGGACCTGGGTCTCGACCACGCGGGTCCAGGTCTTCCCGGGGCCACGCAGGGCGACGCCGGTGAAGACGCGATGCCGGCGGCCGGAGAGCTTGCGCAGGTAGAGCGCGGCCTCGGCGGCGTCGGCCGGCTTGCCGAGCACGCGGGCCCCGAGCGCCACCACGGTGTCGGCGGCGAGCACCACGTCGCCCTCCGAGACGGGCACCGCCGCCGCCTTCGAGGTGGCGAGCCGGAGCGCGAGCGCGCGCGGCGCCTCGCGGGGCAGGGGGGTCTCGTCGATGTCGGGGCTGACGATCGCGTCGGGCTCGACGCCGATCTGCGCGAGCAGGTCGCGCCGGCGCGGACTGGCGGAGCCGAGGATGAGTCTGGTCACGGGAGCGGCTCCGTCGCGGGGCGGACCGGCCGGGCGGTCCCGCGCGGTCCGGCGCCGCTGGATGTTACTTGAAGCGGTAGTTGATGCGGCCCTTGCTGAGGTCGTAGGGGGTCATCTCCACCTGGACCTTGTCGCCGGCGAGCACGCGGATGCGGTTCTTGCGCATCTTGCCCGCGGTATGGGCGATGATCGTATGGCCGTTCTCAAGCTCTACCCGGAAAGTCGCGTTAGGCAGAAGCTCGGTAACGACCCCGGGAAACTCGAGAAGCTCTTCCTTGGCCATGTTCATTCCGATGCGGTTGCAGAAATGCGCTGGCGCCAGCGGAATCGCCGGAACACGCGCGGGCGCAAAGTGGTGCGAAAGCGCCGGAAATTCAAGCTCAATCGCTCCGACTACGGTCGCGTCCGGTAACTTTCACGCGTCCGGCACGCCGATTTCGGCCGGAGCCGCGACGTCCGGCGGGCCGAAACGCCGGATGATCCGGTCCTTGATCTGGTCCCGCGTCCGGCGATAGGCGGTCAGCTTCGCCTCGCGCGTCTCGCCCAATCCGGTCGGGTCGACGATCGGCCAGTACTCGACGTCGATCGCGTGGTAGCGCGTGTATTCGAGCGCCTGGCGCTGGGCGGCGGGGGACAGCGCCACGATCAGGTCATAGGCGTCGATCCGGTCGCCCCATTCCTCCATGTCGTGGAAGGAGCGCACCTTGTGGCGTTCGAGATGGACGTCGATCTCGGCGCAGACCGCGACCGAGAAACCGTCGATGTCGAGCTCGTTGCGCACTCCGGCCGACTGGACGAAGATCCGCCGCGGATAGAACTTCCGCGCCATCCCCTCGGCCATCGGCGATCTCACGGCGTTGAAATCGCAACAGAACAGCACGGATTGGGGCAAGAGCGGCAACGGCGGTTCATCCCTTGAAATGCAGCACGCATATGAGGGTGAACAGGCGGCGGGCCGTCGCCATGTCGGTGTCGATCTTGCCCTCGAGCCGCTCCAGCAGGACGCGGGAGCCCTCGTTGTGGATGCCGCGGCGGCCCATGTCGATCGCCTCGATCTGCGCCGGCGGCAGGTGCTTCACCGCGTCGAAGTAGCTCTCGCAGATCTGGAAGTAGTCCTTCACCACCTGGTTGAAGGGCGTCAGCGACAGGTGGAACTCGCCCGCCGGCTCGCCCGTCGCGGTCTCGAGCTCGAAGACCAGCCTGCGGTCGCGGATGGCGAGGTGGAGCCTGTACGGGCCTTCCGGGCCCGGGCGGCCATCGCGGGGCTTCAGGCCGAAGTGATTCTCCTCGAGCAGGTCGTAGATCGCGACCCGCCGCTCCTGCTCGATCTCGGGCGTCGGCGGCGCGAGGCCGGTCTCGTCGAGCGTCACCGCGACCAGCCGGGCCGCCGGCTTCTCCTCCCGCGCGTCGGTCATCCGATCTTCTCCCCGTTCAGCCGGGCCAGCCGCGCGCTGACCGACAATCCATGCGCCTCGAGCCCCTCGGAGCGCGCCAGCGCCTCCGCCGCCGGGCCGATCGCGGCCAGCGCGGCGGGCGTCATCCTGGCTATCGTGGTGCGCTTGAGAAAGTCGAGCACCGAAAGCCCGCTCGAGAACCGCGCCGAGCGCGCGGTCGGGAGCACGTGGTTCGGTCCGCCGACATAGTCGCCGATCGCCTCCGGCGTCAGCGCGCCGATGAAGATCGCCCCGGCGTGCCGGACCTTGCCCGCGATCGCCTCGGCCTCGGCGGCGCAGATCTCGAGATGCTCGGGGGCGATCCGGTCCGAGAGCGCGACCGCCTCGTCCCAGTCCGCGACGGTGATCACCGCGCCATGGTCGCGCCAGCTCGCCCCCGCGATCTCGCGCCGTTCGAGCGTCTCGAGCCGCTTCTCGACCGCCGCCGCGACCGCCGCGCCGAAATCCGCGTCGGGCGTGATCAGGATCGACTGCGCCGAGGCGTCGTGCTCGGCCTGCGCCAGCAGGTCGAGCGCCAGCCAGTCGGGATCGTTGTCGGCGTCGGCGAGCACCAGCACCTCGGAGGGGCCCGCGATCATGTCGATCCCGACCCGGCCGAAGACCCGCCGCTTCGCCGCCGCGACGAAGGCGTTGCCCGGGCCGGTGATCTTGTCGACGGGCGCGATCGTCTCGGTGCCGAAGGCGAGCGCCGCGATCGCCTGCGCGCCTCCGATCCGGTAGACCGTGTCGACCCCGGCGAGCCGCGCCGCGAGCAGGACCAGGGGATTGACCGCGCCACCGGGCGTCGGCGCGCAGATCACCAGCCGCTCGACCCCGGCGACCCGGGCGGGGATCGCGTTCATCAGCACCGAGGACGGATAGGAGGCGAGCCCGCCCGGCACGTAGAGGCCGGCGGCGGAAACCGCGGTCCAGCGCCAGCCGAGCTCGGCGCCCGAGGGATCGGTCCAGCGCGCGTCCGCCGGCATCTGGCGCTCGTGATAGGCGCGGATCCGGTCGGCGGCGAGTTCGAGCGCGGCGCGCTCCGCCGCCGGCGCCTGGGCGCAGGCGGCGTCGATCTCGGCGGCGGTGAAGGCGAGCGTCGCGGGCGTGAGCTCGAGCCGGTCCCAGCGCGCGGTCATCTCGACGAGCGCGGCGTCGCCCCGGGTCGCGACCTCGGCGATGATCTCCGCCGCGGCGGCGTCGACGTCGGCGTCGCTCTCGCGCTTCTGGGCGAGCAGGGCCTTGAACCGGTCCTCGAAACCGGGCTCGCGGGTCGACAGGAACTGGGGCATCGGCGCGTCTCCTCGGGCCGGAGCCATAGCCGGTCGCGGCCCCCCGCTCAAGCGCGTCGATCCCGGGGCGCGTCGATCGCGGGGCGCGCCGATCGCCGGGCGCGTCAGTCCTCGGGGTGCCGCGGCGCCTTGCCCGAGGGCGCGGCATAGGGGCGGGTGACGTCGCGCAGGCTCACGTCGAGGCATTCGACGGCGAGCGCGATCTCCCCGTCCCCGGCCAGCGTGAGGCGCAGCGTGCCCGCGCCATCCTCGCGCGGCTCGAAGCCGATGGCGAGCAGCGACAGCACGAGGTCGCGGTCCTTCGGGTCGATCCCGTTCGCCTTCGCCGACAGCACGCCGTCGATCGTGAGCAGCGCGCGGGTCCGCTCGACCGGACGGCCCTGGCGCGCGGCGGCCCTGGCATCCTCCCAGCGGAAGCGGTTCACGAGCAGGGTGAACCGCCGCCGCCGCGGCATCCAGGCGATGTCCGACGTCTGGCCGACCGCGTCCTGCGCCAGCGCGGAGATCACCGCGAGATCCTCCGCCGTCTCGGCGCGCAGGCGCAGCGCCGTCTCGACGCCGTCCTCGAAGCGCGCGTCCTCCGCTTCCTCGCTCATGTCCGAAGCCTCACGCCGCCTTCTCCGTGATCCGCTCGATCCGCGCGCCGCAGGCGGAGAGCTTTTCCTCGACCCGCTCGTAGCCGCGGTCGAGATGATAGACCCGCGCCACCCGCGTCTCGCCCTCGGCGGCGAGGCCGGCGAGGATGAGGCTGACGCTGGCGCGCAGGTCCGTCGCCATCACCGGCGCGCCCCTGAGCCGTTCCACGCCCGTCACCGTCGCCGTGCCGCCATGGACCTCGATCCGGGCGCCCATGCGGGTGAGCTCGGGCGCGTGCATGAAGCGGTTCTCGAAGATCCGTTCCTCGAGATGGCTCACCCCGTCGGCGAGCGTCAGGAGCGCCATCATCTGCGCCTGCAGGTCGGTCGGAAAGCCCGGATGCGGCGCGGTCACCACGTCGACGGGCCGGATGCGGCCGTTCTGGCGGCTGACGCGCAGCCCGTCCGCCGTATCCGTGACCTCGACCCCGGCCATCTCGAGCCGCTCGGCGAAGGCCTCGACGAGCTCGCGCCGCCCGCCGAGCAATTCGACCTCGCCGCCGGTGATCGCCGGGGCGAGCATGTAGGTGCCAAGCTCGATCCGGTCGGTCACCACCGGATGCGTGGCGCCGGCGAGCCGGTCGACGCCCTCGATCGTGATCGTCTCGGTGCCCTCGCCGTCGATATGCGCGCCCATCCGCCGCAGGCAGCGCGCGAGATCGACGATCTCGGGTTCCCGCGCCGCGTTGATGAGCCGCGTGGTCCCCTTGGCGAGCGTCGCCGCCATCAGGAGGTTCTCGGTCGCGCCGACCGAGACCACCGGGAAGGTGAAATCCGCGCCCTTCAGGCCGCGCGGCGCCTTCGCATGCACGTAGCCGTCGCGGAGGTCGAGCTCGGCCCCCATCGCCTCGAGCCCCGCGAGATGCAGGTCGACCGGCCGCGCGCCGATCGCGCAGCCGCCGGGCAGGCTCACCTCGGCGTGGCCGTCGCGCGCCAGCATCGGCCCGAGCACCAGGATCGAGGCGCGCATCTTGCGCACGATCTCGTAGTCGGCGCGGTGGTTCGCGATCCGCTCGGCGCCGACCACGAGAACGCGCCCCTGCTGCAGCGCCGCCACCTCGCAGCCGAGGCTTTCGAGGAGCGCGGTCATGGTGCGGATGTCCGAGAGCCGGGGCGCGTTGGTGAGCGTCAGGGGCTCGTCGCAGAGCAGCGCCGCCGGCATCAGCGCGAGGCAGGCGTTCTTCGCGCCCGAGATCGGGATCCGGCCGTTCAGCCGCTGTCCGCCGCGCACCAGGATGCTGTCCATGCTTCGCCCTGCCTCGTTTTCGGGGCTGATGCCCGATTTTGCCTCGTCGCGGGAGCAGTCGCGCCCGAAAGGGGCCGCCGGTCCACTTGTCCTTGCCTCAGTCTCGCGCCGGCCCGGCGCCTTCGGTTCCGGAGCCGCCCCCGGCCTCTTCCGCCGCGCGGGCCCGGGTCCGGGCCTTGCGCCGCGCGAGATTGGCCCGCAGCGCCTCGGCGAGCCGCCGCGCCTTCTCGGCCTCGCGCTCCGCCTTGCCCGGGGATGAGCTCTTTTCCGTCATGCGCCCTGTCTAGCGCGCGCGGGCGAAAAGGAAAAGCGACACCGCCGCGCCGGACGCCCGCGCATTTCGCCCCGATTGCCCCTTGCGCTGGCCCGCGGATCGGCTAAAAGGCGCGCGTCCGGCCGGAACGGTCGCGTCGGCTGCGGTAGCTCAGTGGTAGAGCACTCCCTTGGTAAGGGAGAGGTCGAGAGTTCAATCCTCTCTCGCAGCACCATTAAATCAAATACTTACGCGGAATCGACGGAGTGCTCTTTGGGCTCCTGAACCGAGACGAAGTCCAGGATATCGGCTTCCTCGCGCAGATGATCCGGCGCGAAGCGCGCGTAGACCGCCTCCGTCGTCGCCGAGTTCGAGTGCCCGAGGTACTGCGCGATCCGGCTCATCTTGACCCCGGACACCGCCAGGTGGACGGCCGCCGTGTGCCTGAGGCAGTGCGGGGTGACGTCCTTGAGTCCCGCCCTCAGCGCGGCGGCGGCGAAACCCTTCTTCACCGACCTCACCCCCTCGCCGCCCCACTCGATCACGTGGTCCGAGATCGAGGCCTCCTGCGCGACGCGCAGTTCCGACAGGGCGCCGGCGTTGATGGGCACGATGGCGCGGCCCTTGCGCGGCCCCGTGTCGTCGGTCCGGAGGTTGATGATTCCCCGCTCCATGTCGACCCGATCCCATGTCAGCTCGAGGACCGCGGTGGGGCGCGCGGCGGTCGCCAGCATCAGGATGATGAACAGCCGGATGTGCGGCGCGTCGGCGCCGTCGATCAGCTCGCGAATCTCGGGCGTGGTCAGCCAGCGATCTTTCGGCGCGGGCTTGGGCGGGCGCTCGATATGCGGCGCGCTCGCGATCATCTTGCGCTTCTGGGCCCAGGAGAGCGCGGTCCGCAGGTGGCCGAGCTCGGTCCAGATCGTGCCGTCCTTGCGCCCGGCCGCGCGGCGCTGGGCGGTATACTCGCGGCAGTGGTCGGTGGTGACCTGGTCGGGTCGCATCGCGCCGAAGAAGCCGAGGACGGACTTCTCCTCGTGCCGCATGGTCTCGGCGATCGCCCGGCCGTCGTGGTCCTGGCGATAGGCCGACCAGATCTTCGAGACGGTCAGGCCGCCGACGGGCAGGGTCTCACGCCGGATTACATCGAGGGCTTCGGCCTCGGCTTCCTTTCGCGAGCGTGCCTGAAGCTGATAACGGCGACGGCGTCCGGATTCGGTCCAGGAAACGCAGAAGCCTCCGCGCAGTCGTCCGATCGTGAAATCCGGCATTCGTATTCCTCCACCGCCTCGAGCTTGATGCGGTAGAGCTTGCCGATTCGGAAAGCTGTGAGCGCGCCTCGCTCGATTTCGGCGCGCACCGTGTTCGCTGATACGCCCCAGCGGGTCGCGAGGTCCGAGGGGCGGAAGACGCTTTGGCTCAATGCTGCCTCCTGGGCGCCGCACGGGTTTCGACCTCCCCCGATGCAGGAGGCTGCCATTATAATGCGCAAAATGCGTACTTACAAGACCTATAATACGCACAATGCATATCAATCGGCGATCGCGGCGACGCCGTGATGCACGAATCGGGGCGCGCCGATTCGAATAGCCGCGCCTCAAGCCGGCGCAGCCTCGGAAGTCCGCCGGAGCCTGGCGGGGCCTACAGCTCTTTCGCGATCTTGTGGGGGAGGGCGGCCTTGTTGCCGAAGAAAACGAAGTCCATCGAGATCCCATAGGTCCTGTAGAGCGCCTTTGCCCCGTCCCGGGTGATCTCGCGCTCCCCGTTTTCCCAGGGGCCATAGGTCTGCGGGCCGATGCCAGCCTTCGCCGCGAACTCCTTCTTCTCGGGGTAGCCGAGGATCTTCCGAACCGCCTCGAGGCGCCGGCCGATCGCGACGGGGTCGTCTCTCATCTCTTCCAACATGCCAGGCAGAGTACGCACCACGGAAATCTTCGGCATTGAGCAAATTGCGCTTTCCAATGATACGCACAGCGCGTATCTTGACGCATCATGACCACAGTCTCTGACCTCTTCGCCGCCCTCAAGAGGGACCGGATCACGGCCGAAACCGGCATTGGGCCCCAGGTGCTGTCGCGGGCCGCGGTCGACAACATCATGCCCTCCGGCTGGTACCCCGCTATCCGTGACCTCTGTGCCCACGACGGGCTCGACTGTCCGGAGCACCTTTTCCGGTGGACGCCGACGAAGCCCGCCGCCGACGGCGCCGCCTCGGAGGTCGTCGCGTGACCGGTATCCCGCATGGTAAGGGCGGCGCCCTCGCGAGCGCCGCCCCCTTCGTCCCCGATCGCTACCCCTCATTTTCCACCATCGAGGGCGAACTCACTCAGCACTGCACCCGAACAAGTCCAGTGTAGAGGGTCCTCGATGACAAGTCCGTCCGGTTTTCACATCCGAACGATTCTGAACGGCCAAGTAAGCCGAAAAGTAGTTGCACGTATGATCTGGGCCGCATTTCCCGGCCCTTCCGAAAACGAGGTTTCCGAACGCGCTTCGCTCGTCCTTGGACTGAGCGATCGCCATATCCGGCGGCTCCTCCGCTGTGAGCACGATGTGAACGGAGCCGTCGTGCTCGCGCTCATCGCGCTCGTCGGCATGGAGGCCGCGTTCTCGATAATGGGGAGGGAAGCCAGGTGATGCTCCTACGCATCTGGCTGCACGCAGCGGCCCGACTGAACGAGCGGAGGGCCCGACGGGCCCTCCTGCGCAGCGCGCAGCTGTTTCGGCTCTACGTCGACCGGTCCGCGCGCTCGGACAAATACGTCCGCCGGCTTCGTCGACTTCGGGAGGCGCGCCGATGACGATCGACGACGACGGCTCAGAAGCTCAGGATCCAGGCTTTCGGCACATCGGCGAGATTATCGCGGCCCAGAAGGCCAAGATCGAGCAGGCGCTCGTCGCGTGCGACGAGCCCGCCGCGGCCGAGGCGCACGAGGATCTGATCCGCGCCGAGCATGAGCAGCGCGTGATCGAGACTGTGCGGAGGTGCGCAGCGAAAGTAGCCCGCCTCCAGAATTCCGGAAATGGATATAAAACAACGGAGTTGAGCGCGCCAACGCTCATCCTCGGTCTCATCAGACCGCTGTCGAAAAGGGACAAGCGCAATGACTGTTGACCCCAGTAACGCAGCTCCACGACATTTTTCAATATCACCCGAGACCATGACCCGTATCGTGATGGAGCGGTGCGACGACCTCAGCATGGCGCTCAATGTCTACACGGCCCTTTCTCAGGAGAGGGGAGGTGTCGATCTCGTTTTGGCGATTGACGGCAGCGAGCGGGCAAAACTGCCGCACCGCGCGTCGATGCCGAAGAATTGGTTCGGCTGCTTTCACACGATGATCGGCCTCTGCGACGGCGACACAAGCCTCTTGGATAATGTGACCGACTTGTTCTCGGGGATACCGATAGATGGCTGGCAACCGAGCTTGGAGGCCATGCTGTGCGCCGCTGAGGACTACGTGATGATCTTCGACGCCTTTCCCATTTCTGACATGCATCAGGACGCGCCGCCGGAAGAGGAAAATCCGCTCTATCTCGTCAACTACGCTTTGATGGTGGCGAAGTCTGGCGGCCTATCTTCGCGTGACCTCGATGCTCTGGCGTGCGGACCCGGTGTCGTCACCCTCGATGACCTCTGCTCCGCGATCGAGGCGGAAGTCCGGTCCCGTCGCGGCATTACAGCGGTGGCGCAATGAGTGGGTTTCCCTCCCTTCCACTGTTCGTCCGCGAGTACCTGGTGGACACCGTCGATCTGTCTCTTGAGCAGTCCGGGGCCTACCTGCATTTACTCATGCACGCTTGGGTGAAGGGCGGCTCACTGCCAGATGACGAGCGCAAGCTTGCCTCCATGGCGAGGGTTTCGGTGAAGAAATGGCGCGGCATCTGGCCGGCCATCAGCCACTACTGGCGAGCCGAGGACGGGGTGCTGACCAACAAGCGTCTGTCCCAAGAGCTGCAATACGTGACCGAGGTTTCTGAAAAACGTCGCGCCGCCGGGGCGCGCGGTGGGCGCGCTCGATCCGAGAGAAAACAACAGGTTACCGAAAGCCCGGCTTCCAATTTGCAGAAGCCGGGCGAAAGCACCCAAACCAATACCAATACACCTTCGGTAGCTAAAGCTACCGGCGCCGATGGCGCCGCTGTGAGTTACCACGAGGCGATCTGGCAAAATGGCGTCGCCTACCTCAAGCGCAATGGCGTGTCCGACAGGAGCGCCCGCAGCCTGCTCGGTAAGCTGAAAGGCGTCCACGGAGATGAGGCGGTTTACCTCGCGCTCGCAGCGGCGGCCAAGGCGGGATCGCCCGACCCGGCCGCGTACATCGTCGCGGCTCTAAAGCCGAAGCTGACAGCCGTTGAGCAGAAAGCCGATCAGTGGGGGATCCCGGATGCGCAGCCTGTCCGAGTTGAGCCACGACCTGCGAATATCGACGCCGTCTCGACCACAAGAGCGGCAGATCTGTCCCGAGTGCAGCCACCTGAGGCGGAAGAAGACGGATACCTGCCTCTCGGTGACGATGACGTCGGATGGTCTGGTCGTGTTCTGCCACCACTGCGGCTGGTCGGCGGGAGCGAGCTATGAGCTACCTCGAGGAAACCAGGGGCTTGGACGAGCTGATGGCCGAGCGCTATGGCGTGGAAGTTCGGCCGCTCAGGAATGGCGGGGACGGCGTGACGATCGCCTACCGGCGCAACGGAGAGATATACGGGCACAAGATCCGGCCTCTCAATCCTGGCGACGGTCCTAGGTTCTTCTTCCACCCGAAGGGCGCGGCCCGCGACCTCTGGAACGTCGATTGCCTCTCGGACACGACGCTGAGCGATCAGCCCGTGATCATCACCGAGGGCGAGCTCGACGCGCTGTCCTGCTGCGCCGCCGGCTTCCCGCGCGCCGTGTCGATCCCCGATGGCTGGACGCTGAACTACCGGGGCGGCGACGGGCCGAAGTCCAAGCCGATCCTCGACAACCTCGACCGCCTGCGGAAGAGCCCGTTCGTGATCATCGCGGGCGATGGGGACGAGACCGGCGGCAGCTTCGTCCGCGCCGTCCGCAACATGCTCGACGGCCACCCGTGCAAGTTCATCGACTACCCCGAGGGCTGCAAGGACGCGAACGACATCCTGAAAAAGCACGGCAGCAGCGAGCTGGCGCGCGTGCTGAACGCGGCGCGATGGTGCGATCCTGTCGGCGGTCTGATCACCGGCATTCTCGACCTCCCACCGGAGCCGCCGATGCAGATCTTCCGGCCCGGCTATGAGCCCTTCGATCGGGTGATCCTGTTCCACGCCGGCTTTCCGACGGTCGTGACCGGCATCCCGTCGCATGGCAAGTCCACCTTCGCGACCTGCGCCCTTCACCACACGGTGCGAACGAACGACATCCGCGTCGGCGTGGGCATGTTCGAAACCCCGACCTCGATCCTGGTCGACCACCTGTCCCGTCTGAACACCGGCCAGCCTTGGGCCTACCTTCCGAAGCTCGAGAAGGACGCGCTTGCCGCGAGCCTCCACCGCGACTGGCGGATCTTGCACAAGGTCGACGCTGACGAGCGCCAGCACGACATGGGCTGGCTGCGCGAGATGATGCACGCCGCCGCCGTCCGCGAGGGCTGCAGGATCATCATGCTGGACCCCTGGAACGAGATCGAGCACGTCCCCGAGAAGGGCGAGAGCATGACGAGCTACCTGAACGTCGCGCTCGCCCGCATCCGGCAGTGGGCGGAGCGCTACGACTGCGCCGTCTGCATCGTGGCGCACCCAACGAAGATGCAGGCGCAGGCCGGCGCGAAGCCGAGCCCGCCTCTCGGCTACGACATCTCCGACAGCGCGGCATGGTTCAACAAGGCGGCGATCGGCGTGACCGTTCACCAGGTCGACGGCGACGATCCGCATGTCTCGGTCATCAACTGGAAGTCCAAGTTCCAGCAGCAGTACGGCTTCGGCAAGGGGCGGATCAAACTCGACTTCGACCCGCGCGCGATGACCTACCGCGGGAGAATTGCCGCATGATCCACCAGCCCATCCCCAAGCCCCGCGCCGGCGTCAAATCGATCTCCGTCGAGGCCCTGCTCAACTGGGCCTTCGGCGCCCAGCAGGTCAGCCTCGAGACCAAGCTCGAGGTTGGCCCGCCTTCGTTCGGCACCGAGTGGGTGATCTACCAGCGTGGCGCCGTGGTCGGGACCGCCATCGACGGGGGTAGGGGGTATCTGCCCGACCCGGTGCACGAGGACGCCGAGGTCGTCGCCGCGGTCGTGAAAGGCGCGCTCCACTGGCAGGTGGCGTGCTGGGTCGCCGATTTGGCGCGCGGCGGGATGCGGCCGGACTGGTTGCCTGGCGCCGTGCCGCGCTGCGTGCCGCGCGAGATGCACACGAACCGCCACGGCACGCTAGCCAAGAGCGAGCCGGCCGCTCTCGCCAAATGGCCCGACAGCTGGGGCAGCACAGTACGCACGCGGGGCAAGGGCGGCCGCTGGGTCTATCACGAGGTCCGCGTCTGCCCGGTCCGGTACGAGCCAACGCAGGCCTGGATCAACCACCAGCGCGAGGCCTATCGCACATGGTGGTCCGCGCTCCACCAGATCCGCGAGCACCTGATCCTCGGCAATGTGCTCCGGGACCACGCGGTCACGCTCGAAATGCCGCCGCATGAGCCGTGGAAGCCGCTTGCAAAATCCTAGCCCTCTTGACATATTCGTCCGGACGAATTGCGCCCGGAGCACAGATGCTCGCGGGCGCTTCGCGTTTCAGGAGACCGCGCATGGCTGAGGAGGCCCGCGACGAGAAGGGCCTGACCCCCAAGCAGGAAGCCTTCGCGCTCGCCTATTTCGAGACCGGAAGCGCGGCCGAGGCCTACCGCCGCGCCTACAACGTCGGCACGGACGCCCGGGATTCCTGGATCTACGTCGAGGCCTGCCAGCTCCTCGACCACCCTAAGATCGCCCCTAGGATCGAGGAACTCCGCAAGCAGGCGGAGAAGCTGTCGATATTCACCCGCCAGAAGGCGCTCGAGGAATTCGAGGAGGCTCGCGCGCTGGCGCTGAAGACGGGCTCGGCCGCGGCCATGGTTAGCGCCACCGCCGGCAAGGTGAAGCTCTTCGGCCTCGACGCGCCGGCTCGGATCAGAGCGGAGGTGACGGGGAAGGACGGCGGGCCCATCGAGAGCAAGACGGAACCCCGCGAGCTGTCGGCGGCCGAGCTCGCGGAGGAGCTTAAGCGACGTGGGCTCCCCTCGGACCTTCTCGACTGACGACGCCGACCTAATCGAGCGGTTCTGCATCGCGAAGGCCCGGGAGGAATTCTGGGCCTTCCGGCGGTACATGAACCCGAAGATGAAGGTCGGCTGGTGGCAGCGCGAGGTGGCGCGCGAGCTTCAGGCGTTCGCCGAAAAGTTCTTCGCGGGGCTCCGGCCGGCTCTCGCGATCCAGGCGCCGCCGCAGCACGGCAAGAGCTACCAGATCCTCGATTTCCTCGCCTGGTTGCTCGGCCGGCACTCGGTCTACCCCGAGACCTGCGGGGTGCTGGCGCAGCACGAGGGCCTGCGCGAGGTCTATGCCTCGTTCTCGGATCGACTGGGCGTCCGCGCGAACCTTCGGCTGCAGCGGATCTTCCGGAGCGAGCGGTTTCAGAAGATCTTCCCGGGCTTCCGCCTGCCGGGGCGCAGCGATCCGGAACTCTGCAACCGCGACATCATCGAGATCCCGGGGACCGAGGGGTACTTCCGCAACACCACCGTCGCGGGCTCGATCACCGGCGAAGGCCTCGACCTCGGCGTGGTCGACGACCCGATCAAGGGCCGGAAGGACGCGAGCTCGCCCACGATCCGGGATACGGCCTGGAATTGGTTCACCGACGACCTGTTCACGCGCTTCTCGGACTTCGGGGCCTTCCTGATGATCCTGACGCGGTGGCACGTCGACGACCCTCTGGGCCGGCTGATCGAGGCCAAGGAGCGAGGCGAATATCCTGAGCTCACGGTGCTGCGCTACCCGGCGGTCGCCGAGGAGGATGAGCCACATCGGCAGAGGGGCGAGGCCCTCTTTCCCGAGCACAAGAGCCTCGAGTTCCTCCTGCGCCGCAAAGCGCTCATGCTCGAAAGCTCGTGGGAGAGCCTCTACCAGCAGGCGCCGTTCGTGGCGTCGGGCGACATGTTCCCGATCGAGCGCTTCACGATTATCGACGTCATGCCGCCGCGGTCGGAGATCACCGCCTCGGTGCGCTACTGGGACAAGGCTGGCACGAAGGACGGCGAGGGCGCCGAGACGTCGGGCACGCTGATGCACCGTCTCCGGGATGGCACATTCGTGATCGAGCACGTCGCGCATGGGCGCTGGGGCGCGCTGGAGCGCGAGCAAAAGATCAAGGCCTGGACCGAGGCTGACGGCTTCCTCACCCGGGTCTTCGTCGAGCAGGAGCCCGGCTCCGGCGGCAAGGAAAGCGCCGAGCGCACGATCATCAACCTAGCCGGCTTCATCGTCGCGGCCGACCGGCCGACCGGCGACAAGGCGGTGCGCGCCGAGCCCTACGCCGCTCAGGTGCAGGCCGGCGCCGTCAAGCTGCTCAGGGGGGACTGGAACCGGCCCTTCCTCGAGGAGCACGAGCAGTTTCCGAACGGGAAGCTGAAAGACATGGTGGATTCGTCCAGCGGCGCCTTCGTGAAGGTGGTGGGCGACGCCTACGACCTGGAGGCGCTGGCATCGTGAACCTTCTCTCGCGCTGGCTCTTTCGTGGGGACGGCTATCAGAACGTCGTCACCAGCGTCGGCACCCAGCGCGACGCGAACAGCTTCAACCGCTTCGTCCCGGAGCAGAAGCTCGACGACGTCACGCTGGCGAGCTTGTTCGCGCAGGACGGCATCGGCCGGCGCATCGTGGCGCGCCCGGCTGAGGACATGTGCCGGGAATGGGTGACCATCGAGCACAAGCGGGGGCAGGAGATCCTCGACGTCATGGAGACGCTGCGCCTCAAGCAGCGCATGATCGAAGCGGTGACGCTGGCGCGGCTCTTTGGCGGCGCGCTGGTCGTGGCCGTCACCGAGCGCGGCCTCGACGCGATGGCGACGCCAATCGCGCCGGCCGAGCCTGTCGTCGGGTTCAAGGTCTACGACCGCGCGCAGGTCAGCTTCGACGTCGACACCATGTCGCGCGATCCGATCCGGGTGCTCGAGGGGCTTCCCGAGCTCTACGTGATCAGCCCGGCGTGGGCTCAGAGCCGCGACGCCTCGCAGTTCAAGGTTCACGAGAGCCGGTGCTGCCTGGTGCCGGGCCTGTTCGTGCCAGACCTGTCGCGCGCGATGAATGGCGGCTGGGGCGATTCCGCTCTGCAGCCGGCATGGAACGCGCTCAACCGCTTCGGCGCGTCGCAGGGCTACGCCGCGAACATCGTGAAGGAGTTCAGCCAGTCCGTCCTCGGTATCAAGGGGCTGACGCAGCTGCTGCTCGGCGGCAAAGAGGACCTGGTGATCCAGCGCCTCAACATGCTGGACCTTTCGAAGTCGATCCTGAACACCATGGCGATCGATACCGAAGGCGAGGAGTACAGCCGGAACAGCACCTCCGTCGCCGGCCTCGCGGAGATCCTCGACCGCTTCGCCGAGGTGCTCTCGGCCTCGACGAACATGCCGATCACCGTGCTCCTCGGCCGCTCGCCCGCCGGCATGAACTCGACCGGCAAGAGCGACCTGCAGATCTACTACGATTTCGTCGCCTCCGAGCAGGAGCGGGTGCTCATGCCCGTGCTGGAATGGGCGACCCCGCTGCTCTTCGGCGAGGAGCCGGAGGCCTGGTCGGTCAAGGCGAACCCGCTGGTGCAGCAGACCCAGAAGGAGATCCTCGAGGAGCGGAAGATCGTCGCGGACACCGACAAGATCTACCTCGATGCCGGGGTGCTCTCCGCGACCGAGGTCGCCGAAAGCCGCTGGGGCTCCGGCACCTGGGATCCGGAAACGCGGCTGATCGACAGCACCGAGCGCGCGGAGTTCGCTTCCCAGGCCGAGCCCCCCGAGATCGCGCCGCCGGGCGAAGCCGGGGAAGGGGCGGAGAGGGGCGAGGGCGCTCCGCTGAACGCCGACGCCGCGCCGCGTTCGCTTTACGTCCGCCGGGACGTGCTGAACCGCGCCGAGATCGTGGCCTGGGCCAAGGGGCAGGGGCTCGAGGTGGCGAAGCCCGAGGAACTCCACATCACGGTGACCTATTCCAATGTCCCGGTGGACTGGTTCAAGATGGGCTCGACCTACGGAGACGAGAAGGGGAACCTGCTGATCCCGCCGGGCGGCCCGCGCGCGCTCGACATCTTCGGGGCCGGCACCGTCCTCGTGCTCGAGGTCGCGAGTTCCGAACTCGCCTGGCGCAACCAGTTCATGCGCGACATGGGCGCCTCGACCGATTTCGAGGAGTACCGGCCGCATGTGACGCTCTGCCCGGCGCCGGCCGGCCTCGACGTCGCCTCGATCGAGCCGTACCGGGGCGCGATCCTGCTCGGGCCGGAGATCTTCGAGGAGGTCAGGGAGTGATCCGAAGCGCCAAGGCGGTCCGCCGGCGCGACGTTCCGACCTTCTCGCAGGGCTACCCGGGCGCGATCGAGCGGTACTACCGGACCATGCTGCTGCGGATGGTGCGCGAGATCCACCGCAAGCTGCGGGGCGCCGGCGTCGAGGTTTACGCCGCGGCCCTGGCGCAGCGCGATGCCGAGATGCGGCGCGACGCCTGGCCGGACTACCTCGAGACGGCCCTCGGCTACATCGACTTCTCGGAGGAGGTCCAGGCCGGCGTCCGCGCGATGCGGCAGGTCACCACCGAGATGCGGGCCTTCAAGGGCCGCGAGTACCAGGCCTTCGCGCGACAGGTGATGGGCGTCGGCGCGATCCAGTCGCAGCCGAAACTCGACCTCGTCATGGATTCGTGGTCGCAGACCAACGCGAGGCTGATCAGCAGCATCTCTGGCCAGTTCCACGCCGACGTCGCGGCGCGGGCGCAGGAGATGGTCCGGCAGGGCCGCTCGATGCGGGACTTCCAGACCGAGCTGCGGCGCCAATACGGGCTGAAGTCGGCCCGCGCCGAGCTCATCGCGCGCACCGAGGTCGCCAAGCTCAACTCCGCGGTCACGCGGGAGCGGCAGGAGGCCCTCGGTCTCGACGTCTACCTCTGGCAGAGCGCGCGCGACGAGCGCGTCCGGCAGAGCCACCGGGCGCTCAACGGGAAATACTGCCGGTACTCGGATCCTGGCGTCTGCGCCGATAGCCCGGACGGCCCCTGGTACAGCCGCGCGAGCATCGGCGCCTTCATCGGCGACCCGGGCACGGATTTTCAGTGCCGCTGCACGGGCGCCGCCTCCGTCGACTCGATGATCGACCAGCTGATGAGGGAACTCTAGTGGTCACGCGCTTCGATACCGCGCCGCTCCCGCGCGTGCGCAAAACGCCCGAGGGCTATCTGCGCGGCGAGGCGATCGTCACCCGCACCGGCGTCTTCACCTACGTGAACGCCGACGGGACCGAGCGCCGCGAGCTCCGCCACCCCGACGACATCCTCCACGAGGATTCGCTCGGCACGATGAAGATGATCCCGGTGACGATCGACCATCCCCGCGAGCTCGTCGGCGCCGGGAATGCCTCGTCACTTCAGGTTGGCATGACGGGCGAGACCGTGCGCGTCGACGGCCAGCACATCGTGGCGTCGCTGACGATCACCAGTGAGCAGGGCATCCAGGCGATCCGGCGCGGCGATCAGCAGCTCTCCCTCGGCTATCACCTCGACCTCGAGGAGGAGGCCGGGATCCATGAAGGCGAGGCCTACACGCACCGCCAGCGCAACGTCCGCTACAACCATCTGGCCCTGGTCCGAAAGGCCCGCGCCGGTGACGCCGCAAGGCTCAACCTGGATGGCGCGGCCATCCTTTCAGAGGAGTCGGACATGACCGACAAGACCATGGCCCGCGTCACCATCCGCGGCCTGAACTACGATGCCGCCCCCGAGGTCGAGCATCACGTCGCCGAGCTGAACGCCCAGATCACGCGCATGGACGGCGAGGCGCGCACCGCCGCGTCGACCATCACCAAGCTCACGGCGGAGCGTGATGAGCACCAGGCGCGCGCCGACAAGGCCGAGAAGGATCTCGCGGAGGCCCGGTCCGACGCCGCGATCGAGCGGCGCGTGGCGGCGCGGCTCGCGCTGGACGGCAAGGCCAAGGCCCTGTTCCCGGCGATCAAGCTCGACGGGAAATCGACGCGGGCCGTGATGGTCGAGGCGCTCGGCCACGTCCACAAGGGCTTGAACCTCGACGCGAAGTCCGACGACTACATCGAGGCGCGCTTCGACGCCGCCGTGGAGGCGAAGGCCAAGCCCGGCGCCGGCGGCGCGGAGGCGCTCAGCCCGCGCTTCGACGGGGTGACCCACAGCGACGCCGAAGGCGAAAGCGCCGCGCTGGCGGCCGCGAACGCGCGCCACAACGCCTGGCGCACCCAGCAGTAAGCCCGGCCACACCATCCCCTTATTTCGGAGGCATCAGAGATGCTGAACTTCAAGAAGGGCCTGGACGCCTACGCCGTGGGTCGCCGGGTCAACTCGGAAGAATGGAACTCCATCACCCTGACCGCGGAGGCTGCGAACGATGCCGCCCGCATCCTGTTCGGTGCGCCGGTCGTCGCCGGCGTGGGCCGGAAGACCGGCGCCGAGGCGAGCGGGGGCGGTCAGATCTTCATGGGCCTCGCCGAGGCCGACGTCAGCCTGCCGCGGCCGGGCGACGCCTATGCCCGCTACGACGAGATGGCCGTCTGCGAGAGCGGCGTGATCGCCGTGCCGGTCGAGGGCAACACGGCCAAGGGCGCCCAGGCGCGCTGGAACACGGCCACCCGCAAGTGGACCGGCGCGGCCCAGTCCGCGACCGTCCTGACGATCCCCGGGGTCGTCTTCGAGCACACCGCCACGGCGCCCGGGGTGATCCCGGTTCGCGTCCGGAAGACGGTGCCCTCCAACACCGTGGCCAGCTGAGGCCGAAGGAGAACCCGTGATGCACGGCTACAACACCGACTCGATGCAGCAGGCGCTCGCGTTCCTCACGGCCCAGGCCTACAAGGTGAACGCGACCGTCTACGCCACCGTCTACCCCGATTGGGATTTCGGCCGGCTGATCTATGTGGACTCGTCCGGCCCGGCCTGGGTGCCCGGCACGATCACCTACATGACCGACTTCTCCGGCAAGGCCGAATGGCAGTCGACCGGCGCCAAGGACATCCCGCTCGCGGACGTCTCGGGCGACTTCAAGATGTCGACCTTCCACATGGCGGCCATCGGCTACCAGTACAATCTGGGCGAGCTGCAGCAGATGATCGGCATGGGGCTGCCGCTGCCGACCCGCCGGGCCTCGGCCGCGCGCCAGGCCTATACGAAGTTCATGTTCGACCTGACGCTCTTCGGCGACACGACCAAGGGCCTCTACGGCGTCTGCAACAATCCGAACGTGCCGGTCATCGCGCTGCCGGCCGACGGTACCGGCGGCGTCCGGTTCTGGGTCGACGAAAACGGTGTCGGCATGAAGGAGCCGGCGAAGATCGTCCGCGACGTGAACCTGATGATCCAGGGCGTCGCGCAGTCGACCTTCGACACCGTCTACGCCGACACCGTGCTGCTGCCGAAGGAGGCGCTCGACTACATCTCGGGGACGCCCTACTCGGCGCTGACGACCGAGACGATCCTCTCCTTCATCCTGCGGACCAACCTCTACACGATCCGCACCGGCCGGCAGCTGACGATCCGTTCGTTCCCCGAGCTCTCGACGGCGGCGACCAGCACCGCCGCGCCGAGCTCGGCCGGCCTCGGCCGCATGGTCGCCTACAACAACGCGCCGGAGTACATGAAGCTGAACCTGCCGATGCCGCACCAGTTCCTGCCCGTCTGGCAGGACGGCCCGATGAACTGGCTCGTGCCGGGTATCTTCCGGACCGGCGGGGTCGAGTTCATGTCGACGGTCGCCGTGCGCTACGCCGACGGCGTCAGCGAGCCGGCGGCCGTCGTCTAAGGGAGGGCGCCATGCCGAAGATCGTCGTTTCGAACTCCTCGACCACGCCGCTCACCATCTTCACCCGCTTCGACATTCCGGTGGGGTCGGGTTTCGACCTCGCCGCGGCGGCGGTCGAGGCCCTCGAGCGCGACCCGGTCATCAAGGCGCTGATGGGCACCGGCATGGTCGCGATCGAGGACCAGGAGGAGCCGGCGGCGGCCGACAGCCTCGGCATTACCGAGATCATCACCCCGGAGCCCGCCAAGGCCCCGGAATCGGACGAGAAGCCGGCCGATCTGGCCGCGGAGGCCATCACCCCCGCCGAGGCCACGCCGCCCGCCACGCCCGAGCCCGAGGCGGACGCTGCTCCGGCCGAGCCGGCGGCGACCGCCGAGCCGAAGGCCGAGAAGCGCACCTCGACGAAGAAGCCGGCCGCCGGCGCGTAATCCTCCCCAGAGGGCCTAGGGGAGCCGCCTCGATCGCGGCTCCCTCTTTTCGCGAGGAGACCCCATGCCCCCGTTCAAGAACCCCGAGAACCGCCCGCTGAGTTTCGACCTCCGGGGTGGGACGACGATCCGGGTCCCCGCGATGTCGACGGTCGAGGTGCCGCAGGAGGCGCACGACGAGCTTTCGAAGTGGGATGCCGGCTACGCGGTGCTGCAGCGCGCCGGTGCGATGTCGGCGGGCGGAGGTGATCCGGGTGGCGGTGAACCAGGTGGCCCTTCGCTCCGCATCATCGTCCTCGCCGGGGCCGGGCAGTCCAACGAGGTTGGCACTAACGACGGCACGGGGGTCGACCCCTCGACCTATGCTCCGGACGCGCGGATCATCCAGATCAACCAGCTCGACGTGGTAGGCCCGGCGGCCGAGCCGCTGCCGCACCCGAGCCGCTCGCCGACCGATCCGGGCGTCGGGCACCTGATGCCGATGGCGAAGGGGCTGCTCTCGGCGGGGCTCGCAGACATCGTCGCCATCGCGCCGCTCGCGGTCGGCGGCACGAGTTACGTCTCCTACAAGGAATGGGCGAAGGGCGTGCCAACCGGCACCGGCTTCCAGCAGCCGTACTGGCTCTACAAGAACGCGATCGACCGGCTCACCGCGCTCAAGGCGCACCTCGCCGCGACCTATCCCGGCGCCACGGTCGAATGGTGCTTCACCGGCCATGCCGGCGAGAACGACAACGGGCAGAACTACACGGCCTACCAGGCGGCGGTGAAGGAAAGCTTCGACGGCATCATCGCGGCGGTCGGGATCGCCGGCGCCACGATCATCAAGAGCGACATGTCCCCGGGCTGGATCGCGGCCAACTACACGCAGAACCAGCAGCAGGCGGCGCAGCGCAACCTGCGCGAACGGATGCGAACCTACGTCATCGCGAGCCCGGATGGTCCCTACGACGCGAATACGTCGAACATCCATTTCGCGGCGGCGGCGAAGGTCGAGCAGGGCAACCGGATGGTAACGGCCTATCCGCTGGCGAAGGCGCGGGCGGGACTGTTCAACCCGCACATCAACCTCTGCGACGAGCTGAGCGCGGCGCCGCTCGCGGCCTATTCGCTCTACCGGCGCCTCCGCTCGAGCTACGCCGGCGCGGCGCTGCGCATCCGCCGCACCTCGGACGCCGCCGAACTGGACATCGGGTTCGACGCGGACGGCCGGGTCGATATCGCGGCGATCAGCGCGTTCTGCGCGGGCACGACCGGTTCGGTCCTGATCTGGTACGATCAGAGCGGCAATGGCCACAATTTCGGCCAGATCGACGCGACCACGCTGCCGATCCTCACGAACGGCTCGGGCGTGATCCGCTGGCTCGGCAACCGCCCGATGCTCGGCGGCGCGGGCTCGGGCGCCGGGATGGTCTGCGAGACGCTGAACCCGAGCAACGCGGGCTCGGTCATGATCGCCGGCTCGTTCCCGACCTCGGGCGGATCGCAGCTCTCGCTGTTCGAGAACCAGGCCATGAAGGTCTCGCTGCTCAACGGCCGGGTGCTCTCGACCTCGCACAACGCCGGATCGGTGGCCTGCGCGGCCGACATCGTGCCGGGCGTGCATGTCATCACCGCCGTTCCCGCCACGGCCGGCCGGCGCGTCTGGATCGACGGGAGCGAGCGCACGCCGCTGGTGGCGGCCAACGGGGCCTCATCCGGCCGGGCGGGGGCGACGACCATCCTCGGCCGCCAGGTCACGGCGGCGGGTGCGATCGACTTCCGCTCGACCGCCATGCTCTCGGAGATCATGGTCGCCACCGAGGCGTGGTCGGACACGGATCGCGCGCTCCTTCACGCTGGGACGGTCCCAAGCTACTTCCCCGATCCGTACTCCTGATCGCGCCGGAGGCCATCATGACCCCTGAGCGCCTCGCCGCGCTGCTCCCGGTCCTCGCGCCGGCCTATGTCGGGAACGCCGCGATCACGACCGCGGTGGAGCTGGCCGAAACCGAGGTCGCGGCGGGTCACTGCTACCGCGATCAGGTCGTGATCCTCATCGCCGCGCACAAGCTGACGCTGGGCGCCTCGGGCGCGCAGCAGGGCCAGGTGAAGAGCAAGACCGAGGGCGATCTCTCGATCACCTACGAGACCGCCGGCGAGAGCGTCGGGGAGGGCCTGGCCGGCACCGGCTATGGACGCGAGGCGCTCCGCCTCACCCGGCTCTGCTACGGCTTCAGCGCGCTCACGCGAGGGTTCCCCCATGTACCAGTCGGGTAAGCGCGTCTTCGTCAAGGACAAGGGCCTGAGCAAGGCTCTGGCGAACACCCGTGCCCTCGGCCGGATCCGGATATCCGTCGGCGTCCAGGCCGACGCGGGGGCCGGCGAGGACGGCACGCTGATCTCGGAATACGCCGCCGCCAACGAATTCGGGACGAGGCGCATCCCATCCCGGCCCTTCATGCGGACCGCGTTCGATAGCAACGTCGGCGACCTGAACTCGACGATCGGGAAGCTCACCCTCCTGGTGCAGGCAGGGAAGCTCGATGCGGACCGCGCGGCCGGACTCCTTGGAGAGAAGCATCAGGGGCAGATCCAGCAGCAGATCCTGTCGAACATGCCGCCGCCGAACTCGCCCGCCACGATCGAGGCGAAGGGCTCGAGCCGAACGTTGATCGACAACGGCAACCTGCTCCAGTCGATCCGCTGGAAGATCGAGAAGCGGACCCGGATCGTCGGCCGGGTCGCCTCGCTCTTCGGGCGACGCTGATGTTCCCCGAGTTCAGCCGGACTGTAACCGGGACACGCAGAGCGCCCGGGACCTATGTCGACGGGATCCACCAGCCGGGCACCTCGGCCCCAATCTCGATCTTCGCGAGCATCCAGCCGTCCTCGACGCGCGACCGGCAGCTGATCCTCCGGTTGCTCCCCGAGGGGCGGCGCGAGGAATCGTCCTTCAAGCTCCGCGCCGCCGAGGAGATCCGGACCGGCGACCAGTTCGAACTCTATGGAACCGTGCACGAGATCCTCAGCGTCGAGGTCTGGCGGAACGGGCAGATCCCCCATTACACCGCGCTCGCGGTCCGCATGCAGGCCGAAGGGCTGCTCTAATGCAACGGTTCCGCGAGGGGATCCACGGCTGGATCTCGGCCGCCTCCGAACAGGCGATATGGGCCGACCAGGACGGCAAGCTGCCGGAGCGGCAGTTCTGCGCGGTGAAGATCACCGGGGTGCGGCGGGAGGGCGCCCCGACCTACTTCCCGATCGACGGGGACGGGAACCAGCCGATCCTGCAGGGCGCGATCCTGACTGTCTCGGTGTCGGTCTTCGGCGGCGCGACCCCGGGCGCCGCGCTCGACAAGGCCAGCGCGCTGGCGGGAAGCCTGAACCGCGTCACGGTCAAGGATCGGCTCCGCTCCAAGGGACTCGCCTTCGTCGACCTCCCCCTTTCACCGTCCGACGTCACCCGCATCGTCGGGACCACCAACGAGCCGCGCGCCGTCTTCGACGCCCGGTTTCGCGTCAACCTGGCCGAGATCGACCCGGTCGGCTGGATCGAGACGTCATCCTCTCCGGTGAGTTCCGCTCCGGGGACTTCGTGCTCACCGTGAGCCAAACCATAGGAGTCTGAAATGGCGCTTCGCGACATCGTGGACGTCCAGATCACCCGACAGACGGCCAGCATCACGCGGCAGGGTTTCGGGACGCTGGCCTTCGTCTACGAGAAGAACACCGTGCCTTCCGCCCGCGTGCTGTCCTTCGGGAGCGCCGACGAGGTGGCCGACAGCAACGACCTGACCGAGACCGCCAAGGCCGCGCTCGCCGCGGCGTTCACCGGCGACATGAACCCCAGCCGGGTGAAGGCGATCTACAAGCTCTCCGGTCAGCCCGACGCGGACGACGACGAGAGCTATTCGGACGCGCTCTCGGCCGCCCAGGCGGTGGACGAGGACTGGTATTGCGTCGCGATCGAGAGCCGGGTCGACACCGACATCCTCGGCGTCGCGGCCTGGGTCGAGAGCCGCTACAAGATCTTCATCGCGGCCACGAACGACCCGAACATCCTGAACCCGACGAACGCGACCGACGCCGCCTCGGTGCTGCTGGCGGGCTCCTACTCGCGGACCGCCATGATCTACTCGGCGACCGCCGTGGGACAGTGGCCGGATGTGGCCTGGGCGGGCTCCATGCTCCCGAACGACCCGGGCTCGGTCACCTGGGCCTTCAAGCGCGTGCGCGGCGTCACCGGGCAGGTCTTCACGGCCTCCCAGATCACCGCGCTCGAGGCGAAGCGCGTCTCGCGCGTGGAGATCATCCAGGGCCTCGCGAGTTCGGTCGGCGGCTACACCTCGGAGCAGGGCGCCTTCATCGACATCATCCGCGGCCTCGACTGGCTCCGGCAGACCATGGCCGAGGACATCTTCATCCTGCTCGCGAACACGCCGAAGGTCCCCTACACGAACCAGGGCGTCGCGCAGGTCGAAACCGTGATCCGTGCCAGGCTCCAGGTCGCGATCAACCGGAACGTCCTCGTCGATGACGAGAACCTCTCGATCAGCACGCCGGACGTCGCGGACACCGATCCGAACGACCGCGCCAACCGCGTCCTGCGGGACGTCTCCTTCACCGCTCGTCTCGCCGGCGCCGTGCACCGCGTGATGGTACGCGGTACCGTTTCCGTCTGAGGAGACCCGACATGACCGCTCGCCCCTCCTTCGCCACCTACGATCCGGCCGAGGTCTACATCACCTTCGGCGGCCAGCCGATCACCGGCTACGCCGACGGCACCTTCGTCGAGATCGAATTCGACGAGCAGCAGTGGAACAAGGTCACCGGCGCCGACGGCCACACCTCCCGCGCCAAGACCAACAACTATGCCGGGACGATCACGATCACCTTGCTCGCGACCTCGGCCGGCAACGACATCCTGAACTCGTTCTGGCAGGCGGATCGCCGGAACAACGCGGGCGTCGTGCCGATCTCGGTTCTCGACAAGCTCGGCAACACGAAATGGGCCGCCGCCTATGCCTGGATCCGGCAGATGCCGACCCAGGGCTACTCGAAGGAGACCGAGACCCGCGAATGGGTCATCGACTGCGCCGAGCTGCTCGGCAGCGCCGGCGGCAACCAGATCGCCAGCTAAGGCGCCGCCGCGCCGCCACCAAGGGACCAGCTATGATCAAGACCGAGACCGCCACCATCGGCGGCCGCGAATGGCAGGTGACGACCTTCACCGGCCTGAAATCCATCCGGGTGTTCCATGCCGTCATGGCCGCCGTGGGGACGCCCCTCGCGGAGCTCCTGAATTCCCTCGCCAAGGCCAAGGCCGCTCGCAAGAGCTTCGCGGACTCGGACCTCGACCTCTCCAAGGTCGTCGGGATGATCCTCGACGCGAACCGGCAGCCGGCGGATATCGAGCGGCTGCTGTTCACCGTCCTCCAGAATACCGTGGTCGATCGGAAGGCCATGAGCGCCACGGTATTCGACGAGGTCTTCTCGGGATCCGAAATCGTCCACCTCTACGCGGTCGTGAAGTTCGTGCTGGAGGCGAACTACGGCGATTTTTTCGTCATGGCGGCGAGCTTTATGTCCGAACGCGCGCCCCAAAATCCCGAGGCAGAGCCCGAAGCCCCGGCCGCCTGAGCGAGATCCTCACCGAGGAACTGCCGGTCTGGAGGCTCGTGCTGAAGCGGCTCGCCACCCGCGAGGAGGTCGAGCGTTCCTGGACCTTCTTCGACATCATGAAGGCGAATGCGCTCCTCGACTACACCGAGGATCTCGAGGCGCTCGCGGCTGAGAAGGGGGACAAGCCTTGATCCTGCGCGAGCTCCTCACCTACCTCGGCTTCACCGCCGACATGAAGGAGGCCGACGCCTACGAGAAGCGGATCGAGAGGATCCGCGAGAGCGCCGAGAAGATGGTCGCCACCGGCGCCGCGATCTCAGCGCCGGTCATCCTTGCCGTGAACCGTATCCTCGGCGTAGCCGGGGAGTTCGAGGCGACCATCAATCGGGTTCAAGCGGCGGGGCAGTTTACCGCGGATCAGATGGCCGCCCTCACCGACAAGGTGATGGAGCTCGGCGCGGCCTCGGTTTTCTCCAACACCGACGTCGCGGCGTCCTTTGAGGACCTGGCCAAGGCCGGCGTTTCCTTCGAGGATCTGGTGGGCGGTCTCGGGGAGGGGGTTCTGAACCTCGCGGCCGCCCTCAATGCTCCGATGGACGGCTCGGGCGTTCTGCTCAACGACGTCATGAAGCTGTTCGACATCACCGCCGACAAGGCCGGCGAAGTCGCGGACAAGCTGGTCGGCGTGGCGAACGCCTCGAAGTTGGACTTCGGTGGCCTGAAGGACGCCTACGCCATGGCGGGCAGCGCGGCGCATGGGTACGGCGTCTCCCTCGATGATCTCAATGCCGCGCTGGTTGCCACCGCGAATGGGTTCTCTGGCGGCTCGGATCAAGGCACGAGCTTCAAGACATTCGTCGGGCGCCTCGTGCCGTCGACCAAGAACGCGGCGGCGGCGATGGAGCAGTACGGCCTCAAGTTCACCGACGCCAACGGCCGGATGAAGTCGATGGCCGAGGTCGCGCAGATCCTGCGGGACAAGATCGGTGGACTGTCGGACGAGCAGAGAATCCTGTTCGGTAACGCGGTCTTCGGTGAAGACGCGATCCGCATGATGAACGCCATGATTAACAGCGGCGCGGAGGGGGTGAACGCGGCGTCCGAAGCCATCCGCGCGCAGGGCGACGCGGTGGCCGGCGCTGAGGTGAAGACGAAGGGCTACCTCGGCGCCATGGAGGCGCTCGGCGGCGCGATCGAGAACCTTCAGATCAAGATCGCTGAGTCCGGCCTCCTCGAATGGGCCACGCAAGGCGCCCAGGCATTGACCGGAATCGTCGAATGGCTCGCCAAGCTCGACCCGAAGCTGCTCCGGTTCGGCACGGCGGCTTCGCTGGCCGCCGCCGGCTTCGGGGTTCTGATCACCACCCTCGGCGCCCTGATCCTGCTCGCCGGCGTCGTGTCATGGCCGCTCCTGCTGATCGCCGGCGCCATCGCGCTCGTCGTGGGCGGGATCGCGGCGTTCTGGCCCGAGGTCCAGAAGCTCTGGACCGCGGTCGGAGCCGGCGACTGGGACGTCGTCTTCGAGATGTGGCACCAGGCCTGGCGCAACATGCTCGACTGGATCAAGACGGCGTTCACCGAACTCGTCACCTGGCTGGGAAGCTGCCTCGAGTGGCTGCTCCCGTCGGACATCTACGCGCCGATCAAGAGCGGCTTCCTGGCGGTGATCGACGCGCTGAAGTCCGCGTGGACGGCCTTCGTGAACTTCCTTCCCGAGGGGGTGCGAAAGGTCGGCCGAGGCATCAGGAGTTTCCTGTTCGGCCCTGCCGACGAACCCGCGCCCGGCGCGCCGGCGAACACGAATGCGCCGCCCACTGAGGCGCCGGCCGGCGCCAATCTCCCCGGCTATGCCTCGGGCACGCGCAGCGCCCGGCGCGGGCTCGCCCTGGTTGGCGAGGAGGGCGCCGAGATCGTCGACTTCGGCGGCGGCGAGCGGGTGATCCCGGCGCGCCAGACCTACGATATCCTCGCCGCCCGCGCCGCGGCGATCCGCGCGCCGCTCCTGGCAGGGCTGGGGGCGATGGCGGGGGCCGCAACGGCGGCGCAGGCGGCCCCGGCGCTGAACATGCCTGTCTCGGTGCTCTCCGCGCCAGCTTCTCGCCCCGCGGTGCAGATCGGCAGCCTCAGCGCGCCGACGACGGTGAATGTCGAGCGCGGCGCGATCCCGGACGGCATTTCCGAAGAGCGGGTGGCGGAGCTGATCGGGGAACGGGCCCGGGCCGAGGCGGAACGGACGCTCGAGCGCGTCATCCTCTCGGCGTCCCGGCACTTCACGGATCAGGAATAGCTGAATGTCCCTCGTCCAGCTGATGTTCCAGACCGCGACGTCCACGGCGTTGTCGGGGCTCGGCCGCCGCACCCAGATCGGCTGGGCCGCGGTCGACGTCGCGATCTCGACCGAGCACACCCGCGAGGCCGAGGCGACCCAGCACCCGGTGGAATATGGGGTCATGATCAGCGACCACATCGTGCGGCGCCCGGCGCGGCTCGAGATCTCGGGATTCGTCACCGACACGCCGCTCTTCGCCGCGGGCTTCTCGCTCGGCACCGCCCGATCGTCGGCCACGTTCCACCTCCTGAACAGCATGCTGGACGCCCGGGCACCGATCTATGTGCTGACGCCGCGCCGCCTCTATCCCTCGATGGTGATCGAGCGAGTCCGCGTGCCGGAGGGGCGGGAAGGGGCGCTTCGCTTCGAATGCTCGATGAAGGAGATCACGCAGGTCTTTTCGCAGAGCATCGCGCTGCCGCCGACCGCCGAGGTCTCGCAAGGGTCCACGGCGGCCTCAGCCGGCACGGGCGGGGGCACCGGCAGGCTGGTCGAGGGGAACGTCGCGGACCCGACCCACGCGGCCGGGACTGGCGGAAACCGCGCGTCCGCGCCCGAGGCGCCGGCGCGGACGCAGGGCTGGCTGGCGAAGCTCGCCGGGATCGGGGCCTGAAAGATGGTGGTCCTGCCCTGGCTGGCTCTCCGGGACTTCACCTCGGAGCTTTCGCTGAACCGGATCGTCTACGTCATCCGGTTTCGCCACAACCACCTGAACGACCGCTTCTCGCTCGACTTCTTCTCGGGGCAGACCCCGATCATCCTCGGGGTGGCGGTGGTGAAGGGCGTGGATCTGCTCGCGCACATGCCGGACCAGTTCCACCCCGGCGGGCACATGTTCGTGGATGGCATGGACCCGACCTACGAGAACCTCGTCTCCGGCGCCAGCCTGGTGGTCTTCGATGCTGCTCTATGACCGGGTCGTGCAGGTCGCGGTCGGCGAGGCCGGCGCGACTGGTACCGCCGTCTCCGGCCTGCGCTGCGGCTTCCAGGTCAAGAAGACCGAGGACAGCAAGGAGAACGAGGTCCGCCTGACCGTCTACAACGCCTCGGACACGACCCGGGCGGCGCTGGAGCGGGTGGCGAACCGGGTCACGATCTCGGCGGGCTACGCCGCGTCGGGGCCGCAGCTGCTCGCCGTGGGCGACATCCTCTCCGGGGTGACCGATTTCGGGATGCCGGATCTGGTGACCAGCGTCGAGGCGGCGGACGCCGGCACCGCGCTCCGCACCGCGCGCGCCTCCGTCAGCTATCGCGCAGGCACGCCGGCGCGGAAGATGGTCGATGATCTCGTCGCCCGCCTCGAGGTCGACCGGCCCGAATATCAGATCGACCTCGAGGGCTCCTTCACCTCGGGCTGGGCCTTCGCCGGCAAGGTGCGCGACGGGCTCGACCAGCTCGCGGCCCGCTTCGGCTTCTCCTGGTCGATCCAGAACAATGCGCTGCAGATCACCAAGGCGCGGGAGCCGTCGCCGCGGCAGGCGGTCTTCCTCTCGGCCGACACCGGCATGATCGGCGTCCCGTCGCTCCTCGACGACGTCCGGACGTCCGACGAGCAGTCGGCGGACGCGAAGAAGGCGGGCAAAGCGCCGAAGAACGAGACCGCGCTGCAGGAGCGTCTCCGGCTCAGGAGAATGGAGAAGCCCGGCCTAAGGGTGCGCTCGCTCCTCAATCCCGCGCTGGTCCCGGGCGACCCGGTCCTGATCCGCTCGCTCTACCGGGGCGACAAGGCCTGCCGGATCCTGAACGTCGTGCATCGCGGCGATACCCACTCGCAGGAGTGGTACTCGGAAATCGAGTGCGTGGAGTATTGAGCCGATGGATCTCGCCGCGCTCCTCGAGCAGAGCTACCGGAACCAGCAGCGCGGCGTCCATACCGCGCTCCCCGGCGTGATCCGCGCCTACGACGCCGCGCAGCAGCGCGCCAGCGTGCAGCCCGCGCTCTCGCGAAACCTGTCCACCGGGGCCGTCGAGGCGCTCCCGGTGCTCGAGGACGTCCCGGTGATCTGGCCGCGCTCCGGCGGGGCCCACATGACCTTCCCGGTGAAGGAGGGCGACGGCTGCCTTCTGATCTTCACCGAGCGCAGCCTCGACGAATGGAAGGCGCGGGGCGGCGCGGGCGAGGCTCCGCTCGATCCCAGGCAGCACGCGCTTTCCGACGCCGTGGCGCTCATGGGCTTCGTGCACTTCGGCGGCGGCGGCGGGCCGGGCGACGCGATCGAGATCCACCTCGGCTCCTGCACGATCACCATCGGCGAGGGCTCGGTCACGGTCGATGCGCCGAGCGTCACGGTCAACGCGAACTCGGTCGAGGTGAATGCGCCGGAGAGCCAGTTCAACGGCAACGTGGCGATCAGCGGCAATCTCGGGGTGGTCGGCGACATGAACTCGCGGGGTCCGCTGAACATCACCGGTCCGAGCGTCTCGCACAACGGCAAGAATATCGGCGCGAACCACACGCACAGCGGCGTCCAGACCGGCGGCGGGAGCACGGGAGCCCCGAATTGAGAGACCTCCTGCTCAACGCGGACCATGACCTCGAGATCAAGGCCGGAGACCTCGGGATCGCCTCGGAAGACCGCCAGCAGGTCGCGCAGCACATCAAGCAGCGCCTGCTCGCGATCCAGGGTGAGTGGTTCCTCGACCTGTCGGTCGGCCTGCCCTGGTTCAACACGATCCTCGGAAAGCATCGCTCGCTCGACATCGTCGAGGCGCTGCTCCGGTCGCAGATCGAGGGCACGCCGCGCGTGGCGCAGCTGACGGCCTTCTCCCTCGAGATCGATGAGAACCGGGAGCGGACCGCCCGGGTCGCCTTCGCCGTGTCGCTCACCGGGGGCGGCGTCATCAACTCGGAGTTCGAGCTATGAGGCCCATCCCGCACGACATCGTGGTCATCGAGCTCGGCCTCGAGGAAGATCGGACATTCCCCGAGGAGGAGCCGAGCGACTACGACCTCGCGGCGCGACCGAGCGCGATCGTCTTCCGGGGCATGATCGCCGACCTGGTCTACCAGCGGGTCGCCACGATGCGCGAATTGGCGGCCGAGGCGGGGCATCTCGCCCTCGACGGCACGACCGCGCTGCTTTTCCAGAGACACGCCGAGGACCTCACGCCAGGCGTTTTCCTGCTGACCGGCGGCATCGCCTCTCCCCGATCGTCTCGCGTTCTGAGCGCGGGCCCGGGGGATTTTCATCTGCCCGGCGGCGCGGCCGAGTTCCGTTCCGCCTGGGCGGTGTCGGCGGGGCCGGGCGCGTTCCTCGCGCAGGGATGGGGCGCTAGCTTCCGCAGTTCGAACGAGTTCAACGCCGGCGTCTTCGACGTGGTCGGCCGTCCCGCTGGCTTGGCAGTCAGCCGCGGCCTGATCGGGGGCGCCGGCGACCTCACTCTCTCGGGCGCCTCCGCCGGCCTGCCGATCGAGAAGTCCGAGCCCTTTTCCACGGGGGTCTGGGCCCTTGCCGGTACCAGCGCCGCGCTCAGCGTCGACCGCGGTCTCGATGCCCAGCCGGGGGCGATCCAACTGATGGGGGGAGAAGTGACGTTCGAACTCGATCGGCCGACCAGTGACCCGAACCGCATCGTCTGGAACAGCACGAGCAGGCTCGGCGAGGTCGAGCTCATCACCGCTGAGCCCGCCGCCTTGGCGTATTCCCCGGAGCTCCAGGCCCTCGTCCTCCGGACCAATGCCGGGGGCGCGACCTCGCGCGCCTACTTCCGCTGGAAGGGCAAGCATCGCGATGGCACCTATCGCTACCTGACCGCGCTGCTCGGGACCCAGCCCTCGAGCGCGACCCGGCGGGGCCCGCTCCCGTTCGTCCGGGCAAGCTTCGGCGAGACCGACAAGCTGCTGAAGAACGGCTACCTGACCGGACCGATGATCGTGTCGGGGGCGACCGACCGCTTCAACCTCGAGAAGGCAGTCGCCGGCGCCGAGACCCACATCATCGCGGAAAACGCGAACCGGACCGGCATCCCGCCGTGGGGCGCCTGGCGCTGGATGGAGATCCGCGTGATCGGGTCGACGATCGCTCACCGGACCTACGCGGCCGGGGTCGACGAGGCGGACCGGCCGGCGTGGCAGGAGGTCACGGACGCCACCTATCCGCAGGGCGCGGACCATGGCCTCGGCTACCAGCAGGGGTCGTCCGGCAACTACCTCGCCGTCGCCGAGATGGAGTTCATCCCGACCGACGACGTCATGACAAACGAGCTGGCCAACAACAAGGCGATGTGGAGCGGCTCGCCCCCAGTTTCGAATACGATCCTTAATAACAGAGCAGTCTGGAGCTGACGCAATGGCGATCAAGCAGCACTTTCTTCCCGTGCATCTGGCCGATCAGATCATAACTGTCGACGCTTCGGTCAATACGCCTGTCGCTCCGTCCGAGAACGGGGACTACGTGGCAATCGCGGGAATTCAGGCGAGCGGCGTCGCGCGCATCTTCGAAGAGGCCGATCCGGACGATCCGAACGAACCCGCCTTCTACGTCCGCGACGAGGGCAAGATTGACGGTGACAAGGACACGGCCACCTCGTCGCCGCTGATCCAGGTCGGCGACGTGATGACCGCGTCGGTCCCTTCGTCCACGCTGAGCAACGCGATCCTGGGCGACATCTCCTGGCGCATCTTCAACCCGACCGACGAGGCGGTCGACCTCGCGACCGGCTCGGGCCTCCACTGGACGGCGCCGAACACGCTCGCGGGCGGCGGGCGACGCATCGCCGAGTTCGAATATTCGTGGAGCGACCCGTATTCGGATCGTGTCGTCGGCGGCACCGTGCAGCGCGAGATCTTCGGCAACAGCGGCGCTCCGAACTTCACCGTCGACGTCAGCATCACCGGGACGGGTGTTCTCGGCACCAACGGCACCATCGTGGCCGGCACCGTGACCGGCTCTCCGACGCCGAGCGTGGCCTATCAGGTCATGGCCGGCTCGGTCGCCCAGGGCGCGCTCATCACGGCGCTCCCGGCCACATTCCCCTTCTCCGTCGCGGAGGTCGACTATTCGGTGCTCGCGACCGCGACGAACAGCGAGGGAGAGGACACCTCGAGGTCGAACACAATCGCGTCCACCCAGCCGACGGTCAGCGTCCCGACTTGGAATGCGGCGTGGTGGGACTTCGAGGAGCTTCAGACGGGAACGGCCGGCCGCATCCAGGTGAACATCAAGGGCTCCCCGACGTTCGACTCCAACTACGACTATTACATCTATACTTCGGGCCAGAGCACCGCGACGATCGTGGATGTCCGCAAGAACGGCGCGCTCTTCACGGCGACCGGCGCGTTCATTCGCGGCGCCAAGGCCGAGGGAACGACGGTCATCCCGCGCATCGTCGCCATCCGCAAGGGCGTGGCCGATGACGCCGCCACCGGCCTGCATGTGCTCGCGACGACCGATCCGGCCTATGTGATCACCGGCATCCTGGCTACCGGAGACATCACGTCGTCGGTCGCCGCGTCGCTGCCCGCGCCGCTGCCCGCGCTTCTCGCGGACTCGCTGACCGAGCTGGCAACGCTCGACCGGGCCATGTGGAACACCGCCTCCGCGGGCTCGACCAAGCCCCACACGAAGCACTGCCTGCCGACGGTCGCTCTCGGCGCCTATTACGGAAACGCCGACGCGATCACGAAGTGTATCGCGCAGTGCAAATACTACTTCGAAGGCACGACGAACACGAGCTACGGCACATACACGGCCAAGGGACAGGCCAATTTCGACAACCGCGACCCGTTCTACGACTGGCAGTACTCTGCGCAGTACGACATGATGATCCTGGGCTTCTTCGCCATATGCCTGCACACCCCGGCGGTTCGGGACGCGCTGCCCGCGAACATCGTGCGCGCCATGCATGCCGGCTTCGAGTTCGTCTACGCCACCGGCTTCTATATCATCGGCCGGAAGACGGCGGCGGAGGTGGACGAGCCCGGCGTGTACAGCCCGCGCGGGCGCACCGGCGCGTCGGTCGACCGTCCGGCTGAGCCGAACATCTCGGCGGGCAACATCTTCCTCTGGAGCATTGCGAAGATGTACTTCAACAGCCGCTCTGGCCGGGAATACCTGGTCAGCCGGGGCTATGCGAACCTCGCGGCGTTCCACGCCAACTGGACCTACGATACTTTCTCGGCCTACCTCTCATCGAACCCGATGCGCGTCGGCGGCGTCGCCACCGGCCGGCGCCTTTGCCAAGGCCTGTGGGAAAGCGTGAATTTCGCCGACCTTGGCTTTTCGGGGGGCAAGCACTCGTCGGCTCGCGCGCTCAAGTGGTCCGACATCAACAAGTCCTGGCTGTTCGCGGCCGGGGCGTCGTTCATCTCGAGCGTGTCGGCTCACCCGCGCGACGACACTTCCGGCATGTGCATCCGCTACCTGATGCGCTGCTTCGGCAAGGAGATCGGCAACCCGGTCGGCACGGCGGCGGGCACCGACGGCGACCCCTACGGCGGCATCTATGGCCTTGAGCGCAGCGGATCGAATGGCAGCCTCGGGAACGCTGGTGGCTGGAACGGCGTCGGCGAGATCCCCGTGCCGCCGACGTTCCCGGGCGGGCCTCGCGTCTGCCATCGCGGCCTTCCCTGGTTCGTCGGCTTCGCTCCCGGCGCATCCGGGATCACCGGCGCCACGCTTCGCACCACCACCGTGAACTGGTCGTGCGGCAACGGCGCTTCGGGCCTGCCGAAGGCGGCGGGGATCACCGGATACAACGCGGACAACAAGCTCGGCATCCCGTGGCACCGCGGCGTCCAGGCCGACAGCCACAACGAGAACTGGGCGATCTCCGGCGGCGTGTTCACCGATCGGCGCGGCTGCCCGGTCAACAACACCTATCCCTTCCCCTTCCTCGGCGAGACCGGCATCATCTCGGAAGGCTTCACGCTCGACGCCGGGACGATCCGGGCGCACAACGTGTCAGGCCAGCAGGGGCAGCGCTGCTCGGCGAACTACATGCGCGAGACGCTTTCCTGTGTCCTCGGCCTCCTCATGGCCGAAGCGGTCATCTCGCAGGGGCCGAACAACCTCGCGAAGAACCCGAGCATGGCGGCGGGCTGGAGCTCGACCGACGCTCGCTGGGCGAAGGAGAACGCCAACAGCGCCCACGGCTTCCGCTCGGCGTCCGTCTATCGCTACGGCTATGTCGCCGCTTCGACCGGCGACTCGCCCGCGCTGATCAGCACGAAGACGGATGCGAACATCGTCGTCGCAGGCCAGAAGAACCTGTTCTCGCTGCAGATCCGCCCGACGGCGGGCAGTGTCACGATGAAGGTCTATTGCCGGTGGCTCAACTCATCGGACGTCGCGATCGGCTCCGACGTCCTTGTGTTCTCCGGATCGAAAGCGTCCGGGAAGACGCATGACGTCGAGAAAATCCTGCTCGCTCCGGCCAACGCCGTGTCCCACCTTTGGGTCATCGTCGTGGATCGAGCGACCCAAGCGGCCGACGTGCTCGTCGGCGGGCCGAACCTCCGCTGGGAGCCGGACCCGCAGATCGACTGGAGCGCCGGCGCGGCGGCCGAGCTCGCGGTCCGCGCGCGGCGGGGCATCCTCTGGTTCCGGGCCGCGCTCCTGAACGGTTGGAAGGACATGTGCAAGATGGGCTACGGCTACGCCCAGAAGCAGGCGACCAACCAGAGCCAGCGCGGGAGCATCGGAGACAACGGCACGCGCTCCTGGGCGTCGAGCCGCAACGGCAGTCGCTACGTGACGCTCTTCGGATTCATGATCAACCAGATCATCCCCTATTGGCGCTCGCACATCGAAGACTATCCAGCCTATGGCGCCGGATACACCAGCTACGACTGGGAGTGTCCGGTCACCGACACCGCGAATAGCGGCATCGTGGCGAAGTAGAGCCTCTCCACCTTTCCTCCGAAGCCACCGCCGCGCCCGCCTAACCAGGCCGGGCGCGGCTCCCCTTATTGCCCCCGCAGGAGTGCCATCATGGCTGACTTCATGAAGTTCCAGGCCACCGTCGAGAACCTGGTGAACGGCGTCTATGACCTCGACGGCGACACGCTCAAGATCGCGCTGACCAACGTCGCGCCGAACGCCGCGACCGCCTCGCAGCTCTCGCACATCACCCAGATCGCGACGGCGGGCGGCTACACCGCCGGCGGGCTGACGGTCGCCAACACCGACGTCAGCCGGGTCGGCGGAACGGCGAACCTCGTCGGCGACAACGTCGAATTCACCGCGACCGGCGAGATGGGCCCGCTGCGGTTCGCCGTGCTCTACGACGACACCGCCGCCGACAAGCCGCTGCTGGGCTATTGGGACCGGGGCGCCTCGGTGACGCTCTACGAGAACGACAAGTTCACCGTCGTCTTCGGCGCCCAGATCCTCTCGCTCAGCTAAGGGCCGGGCGGGGGATCGAGGCATGGCCGGACTGACGCCCGAAGGGTTCGTCCCGAAGCGGACCGCCGAACTGAAGCTCGAGCTCGAAGCGCTGGTGACCGGCGCCTTCGGCTCGGTCAACCTGAACCCCGAGAGCGTATTCGGCCAGATCATAGGGATCGTCATCGGCCAGCAGGCGGACATCTGGGCCCGCCTCGAGCAGGTCTATCGATCCCAGTATCCGGGGATGGCGGAGGCGATCAATCTCGACCGCGTCGTCTCGATCAACGGCATCAGCCGCCTCGCCGCCGCGCCCACCTCCGTCGTCGCGGTGGTGACCGGCGTGGACGGCACCGTGATCGAGGCCGGCAAGCTCGCCGCCGCCGAGAACGGGTCGATCTACGCGCTGGCCGGGCCGGTCACGATCGACGCCGACATCAGCGTCGGTGCCAGGGTCTCCATTTCAGAGGTCGTCGACGATATCGACTATTCGATCACCCTCGGCGCGACGACCTACACCTACAACTCGGGGCCCGAGGCTACCGCCGGCTCGATCCTGACGAATCTGGCCGCGCTCATGGTGCTCGCGATCGACGCTCACGAGGTCTCGGACGGCCTCGGCGGGAACTGGCTCCGGATCGAGTATGGCGCCCAGCAGCATATCTCAGTCGGTCCTCGGATGCAGATCCTCGAGGTTTCGGTCTATGCCGATTTCGAAGGTACCGAGACCGGGGCGATCGAACTTCCCGCGGCGACGCTCACCACGATCCAGACCCCGACCGCCGGCTGGAACGCCGTCGTCAACCGGGGCGAGGGGACGCTCGGCCGAGAGGTCGAGACCGACGAGGAACTCCGGCTCCGGCGGGAGCGATCGCTGCGCCTGACCGGCTCCAACACGCTCGATGCGATCCGCTCGGCCCTCTCGGAACTCCCCGGCGTCCTCTCCATGCGAGTCGTGGCGAACAGCGGGACGGCGACCGATGCCGAGGGGACGCCGCGCCAGACGCTCTGGGCGGTAGTCGACGGCGGCCTGCCGGAGCAGGTGGCGCGGGTGCTCTACGAGCGCGTCGCCGCCGGAATCGGCTACCGGGGCGACGTCGCGGTCGACGTCATCTCCCCGACGAACGGCCAGGCCTTCGAGGTTCGGTTCGATCGGCCGACGAATGTCCCCTATTACGTGACGGTCACCGTGGTCCGGTCCGACAGCACCCCGACCCAGGTGATCGACCTCGTGCGCGCCGCCGTGGTCGACTATTCGAACAGCGAGTTCGCGATCGGGGAGGACGTCCTCTATTCCCGGCTCTTCTCGCCCATCAACGCCGTCATCGGCGACGGCGCCTATGTCCAGTCCCTGACCATCGGCGAGGCCGAAGGCCCAACCGGGACCACCAACCTCGCGGCCGAGCCTGACGAGCGGTTCATCCTCACCGAGGGCCGCGTCCAGGTCTTCGTCGTCACCCCCTGAGGCGCGCATGTCGTTCTGCGATACGACCGACAAGCTCATGTATCAGTATGCCTCGAGCGAGAACCTCAGGCGGCTGATCCGGTCCCTGACATCGGAGCATTGCGCGCTCTGGGAGCTCATGGACGCGCTGGAGACGCGGCTCGACATCGACGAGAGCCTGGGCGTCCAGCTCGACCTCATCGGCGAGATAGTTGGCGTTCCGCGGCCGCTGAACGTGCAGATCGACCCCGACGAGGCCTTCGGCTTCGACGAGGTCGCGCTCGGCGATCCCGACCACCCGACTGGCGTGCCGCCCGACTATGGCTGGTCGGGCGCGACCCGGTCGGATCGCGGCGGCCGGTTCGTCGGGGTCAACGGCCTCCTGGTCGGGCGGATGTCCGACATGGACTACCGGACCCTCATCCGCGCCCGGATCTTCGCCAACAGCGCCACCGGCACGATCGAGGACGTGCTCCTGTTCCTCGACTTCGTGCTCGGGTCGCCGGGCTCCACGGTCAGCACCGGCCTCGGCGTGGTCAACCTCACCGTGGCGCGGGCGATCTCGAGCACCGAGCGCGACATCATCGAGGCCCTGATCCCGCTCGCCGCGGGCGTGGGCCTCGGGACGATCACCCAGCCCGCATAAGGACGGCCCCATGAGCACCGATCTTCTTCCCGTCTGGGGCGCGACCGGCACCAAGATCCAGCCGGACCCGACGAAGGTGGCCGTCGGCTGGACGCTCGGCGAGAAGCCGCCCTACGAATACATGAACTGGTGGCAGGCGGTCGTCACCGACCGGATGAACAGCATCCTCCAGGAGGGGCCAGCGCCCTGGTCCGCCACGACGTCCTACGCGCTCGGCGCGCTCGTCTCGCGCGGGGGCATCATTTACCGGGCGACCACGCCGAACACGAACTCCGCGCCGCCGTCCGCGAACTGGCTCGCGGTCACGCAGGATGCCTCCTCGATCATCCAGGGGACCTTGAACAAGGCCAGGCTCCCGAGCGCGCTGAACCCGACCTATTTCCAGGGCGCCAGCCCACAGGTGATCCTCCAGCGGACCGACAACACGGTGAACGCCGTCGCGGAGTTCCGCACCACCACGGGCTCCGTCTTCGCAGGGCAGGGCAATGTCGGGATCTTCGCCGTCGGCGTGACAGGCGTGCTCTCGACGGTCGCCAATGTCCGCTTCTCGGTCGATACCGCGAGCGGCAATATCGCATGGACCGGCATCGCCTCGGGGAAGGGCGGCGGGATCACGGAGCTGAACGCCTCGGCGCTCGCCGCCGGCACGGTTCCCCCGGCACGGATCAGCGGCGCCTATTCCATGTCGGGGCTGACGCTGTCCGGCGCCTCGAACCTGACCATGACGGGCGGCGATATCGTCGGCCCGCGCCGGGTGCTCCCGAACATCGGCGGGACCACGCCCTCGCATTCCTTCGCGGGGGCCGAGGGCGCCGGCATGCACGTCTATTCGACGCTGCAGGCGCTGGACCTCTGGTTCGATAGCCTTCCGCGCCTCCGCGTCGGCGCCGGCGCGGTCTCGGTTGCCAACGGCGCAGTGTTCACCGGATCCGGAGCCGGGTTGACCAGCGTCCCCGCGGCGAGCCTGACCGGGATCCTCCCGAACGCGCGGCTCGACGGCGACTACGGCTTTGGCGGCCTGACCTTGACGGGCGCGCTCACTGCCAGCCAGGTGGACGGCCAGCAGGTCCGTGTCGCGGCCGGCTCGCTGATCAACCCCGGTCTCGGGTTCCTTGGCCAGACCGGCCTGGGAATCAACCGGTCCGGCGAGGCGATGCGCTTCGTCGCGGGGCAGGAGAACGTCGCGGAGGTGATCGCCGCGGGGATTCGGGTCCTCGGGAGCAAGGGCTTCATCGGCGACGGTTCCGGCCTCACGAAACTCGACGCTGGCGCCATCGCCACCGGCAAGCTCGCGGATGGGCGGCTGCCGGATGTGATGAGCCCGAAGGAGTTCGCGGTCAGCGGGGCGAACGCCGCCGCCGTCTTCTCGCGCGGGTCCGGCGTCAACATCGGGGTCACGTTCAAGGGCACCTCCGGCGAGGTCGTCATCGGGCAAGGCGCGAGCGGCGTCTTCGCCGTCGCCTCGGTGGTCGGAGGCCTCTCTTCGAGCCCGGTCTTCTATGCCGCCCCCGGAACGGGCATCGGCTGGACGGGCACCGCTGCCGGCAACGGGTCGCAGATCACGGCCCTGAACGCCGACAACCTCGGCGCGGGCACGGTGCCGAACGCCCGCATGAGCGGCGCCTACTCGTTCGGCGCGCTCACGCTCTCGGGAAACCTGAGCGCGGCGGTCGCGGATGTCGGCCGCGTGATCGTGAACTCGGGCTCCGCCGCCGCTCCGGCGATCGGCTGGCCCGGGTACGATGGCGTCCTCGGCATCTATCGCTCCGGGAGCGCGATCGTCCTCATGGGTGGCGGCAGCCCAAGCCTGTCGATCGGCGCCACGAGCGTCTCCATCGGCGCCGGCGTGGTGCTCAACGGCAATGGCTCCGGGCTTACAGGGCTCGAGGCGAGCAACGTCGCCACCGGCTTTCTGAACGCGGCGCGCCTTCCTCTGACCAACGCCGCCCGGGACTGGGTCGGCGACCGGATCGCGGCGATCCCCGTCGGCGCGGTGGGCAGCACCTGCTTTCTGGGCCGGAACAGCGGCCAGACGATCTCGCAAGGAGACATCATCGACGGCGCGCAGCTGCACTATTCCTCCGTCTTCCAAGGTGGCGGCGCCGCCGACGTGCAAGGGATCGAGGACACCAGCGCCAGACCCTCCGGGCAGTGGAAGGCGCTCGGCAGGGGCACCGGCACCGAGAACAATCCCAACTATGTGGCGACGAACTTCGTGAGGGTGGCGTGATGTCGTACCAGTACCGAAATCCGACGATGCTCCCGGATGGACGTATAAACTGCGAGGTGCTGTTCGCCGCCCCGCACCCGCTCGCCGGGGAGTGGCGGATCTATACGGCCGATCCAGACGACCCGGATCCGAGGTCGATCGGCCGGAGTCTCCATGCGGCCGCGCTCCTGGATCCGAACATCGAGCACAAATTCCCCTCGCCGGAGGAGGTCGAGGGGGCGCTAGCTCAGCGTGTTCGGAGCCAGAGAGACGGCAAGCTGCGCGAAACGGACTGGACCCAGCTGCCCGATGTGCCGGCCGTCACGCGGGCAGCCTTCGTGGTCTACCGGCAGGCGCTGCGTGACCTGCCGAGCCAACCGGGCTTCCCGAAGACAGTGGTGTGGCCGGCGGCGCCGGTGGCGTGATGGGCATTCCACACTCGCGGGAGAATCATTGACGGGAATCTGCCTAAAATAGTGTCATCCGCTCGCTTATTTTAGCGAGGGGTGATTCTAGAATGTTTCAAGTAATTCGCGCCGAAAGCAGCGACATAGCGCTCTCGAAGGAAAACGATGTCGCGTATGTTCAGGGCAACAACGATACCGTGCGGGGAGGGTTGGGCAACGATTGGCTGGCGACGGTACTACGTGCTAGAGAACCGGAGACCGAGCTCTCTACCACGTTGATCGGCGGCAAGGGCAACGACACGCTGCACGCGGCGCTGACGCTCGATGGCATTCCGTATAGCGCGCCGGAGGAACCCGGAAGCCTGTCCGTCCTGCTCGACGGTGGAAGCGGCAATGATGAAATTGAGGCCCGCCTTGTCTCGCTTCACGCCGAGCAGAACGTCACGGTTCTCGGAGGATCCGGAGCAGACAGGATCACCATCGAGGCTGGTTACGATCCTGACCAGTACCGCGAGCAATCCGACTACCATTTCGGCACCGTCTCGGTTGATGGCGGGGTAGGGGCGGACGTGATCCGCGTATCCATGGAGGCTGGGGCAGCCACAATTCAGGGTGGCGAAGGAAGCGATACTATTTCGGCATCCAGTGAGGCGAACACTATCTACGGCGGATCCGGAGACGATAAGATAACGGCGGGATCCTTTGATCAGTTCGAATGGAACTACGGCGGCGGCAGCAATTCCGTCGACGGCGGAACTGGGACCGACGACATCACGCTGTATGGCGAGGTCAATACCGCTCATGGCGGCTACGGGGATGACGCGATCGAACTCGATGCCTCTGGGCATCCGGATGCGGTGAACACGGCATATGGCGATGCCGGCAATGATGTCATGCGCCTCAGGATGGAGACCACAGGTTACGTTTTGGGTCCGGACGGCAAGAACGAGGCCCATGGCGGCGACGGAGACGACCTGATGGAGGCTAGCATCACGTTTGGATGGGACGAATACTGGGATGTTCGTCCGGATGGCGGGATCAATCTGCTCCATGGAGATGGCGGCGACGACACCCTCCTCGCCAGCATTTCTGTTGATCATCCCCGTGAGGACGCGGACTTTCACTCCGAGCTCTACGGCGGCGCCGGCAACGACTCGATCAAGGCTTCCGGCGGCTTCGACAACATCCTCTGGGGCAACCAGGGCAACGACACCCTGCTCGGCTCCGGCAACGCGGACCACCTCATCGGCGGCGCCGACGGCGGCGACGACACGTTCGAGTTCTGGGGCGCCCGCGGGCTCAGCGCGAAGGAGCGCGACCGGATCTACGATTTCACGATCGGCGAGGATCTGATCGACGTATCGCGGATCGACGCCAACGCCTTCCGGAGCGGGAACCAGGCCTTCCGCTTCTCGGGCGAGGGCGAGTGGCAGGGCACGGGCCGGATCTGGGTCGAGGACAACCCGGACAACGGCGGCAGCATAGTCTACGCCAGCACGGGCCGGAAGATGCTGGCGATCAACCTGCTCGACGGGGCGAGCGTGGATGCGTCGGACTATTCGGCGGGCGATTTCATCCTTTGATGTTCGCGAAAGGCCGTTTCGTTAACATCAACCGGGTTTTGTGTTAACGAACCGACATCAAATCGAACACGAAGGGCAACGGCTATGATGGGGAATCGCGGCGCTGCGAATGGCATCGAGTGCGACGCGTTCTCCCGTCGTAGCCGCCGCATGCTGCGCTGGAAGCGTGGCGAGCTGCGAAAGATCAAGCGGGCCTTCTCGAAGCGGGCCCGCCGGTCTTGGCGCGTGGGAGAAGCGGATTAGGCCGCGCTGGCGGCCTTCTCCATGAAGTCGGGATCGAGTTCGATCGCCTTGAGCACGAGACGGCTGGCGGGGTCAGGCTTCCGCCGGCCCTGTTCCCAGTTCTGAACCGTCGACGCGGCGATGCCGTAGCGCGCCTCGAAGGCCTTCGCGGACTTGGCAGCCTTCTTTCGGATCGCCTTGATCCGCGCGGGGGGCATCGGATCGACGTTGACGGTCTCGAGTGCGATCTCGCCGCGCTTCCAGGCGAGCGCCTCCTTGAGGCCTTCCTCGAGAGCGAGCCCGAGTTCGGTACGTTCCTTAGCCATCGGTCAACTCCTTCAGAATAGCCAAGAGAGCCTTTCGGTCTCCCCCTGAGAGATCGGATTTCTCGTTCTTCGCGTAAGCGTGCAGCATGATTGCGGCGTCGTCGCTGATCATCACGTAGTAGACGGCCCGCCCGCCGCCGCTCTTGCCGCGGTTCCCCATGGCGAAGCGGATCTTCCGCACCCCTTTGAGACCGACCATCGTGTCGCCCTCTTCGGGATTGGAGGCGATGGCAACTTCAAGAGCGTCGCGCTCCGCATCGCTCACGCGCATCCGCTTGAGGTCTTTCAGGTAGGTGCGGGTGCGAACGATTTTCATGGCCTATGTATACGCCAATGGCGCAATTGCGGCAACAGAAATATACGCCATTGGCGCAATAAATAGCGGGGCGGCTCTCGGCGGGGCCGTCCTCTTCACATGTGGCGTCGGCGCGGCCGCTCCCATCATAAGGAAACGATGCATGCCGGACGAAGACGCCGCCAAGATCGCGCTGCTTGCCTATCGCCTGGACCGGGCGGAGGCGGAGATCCGGGAAATGCAGGCCGAAATGGAGCTGCGGAAGTCACTCGAGAACAAGCGCCTCCTGGCGGGGATCGTCACGCTCGCGGGCACGGTCGGTTCTCTGGTGTTCCTCATCATCAAATACATCCCCAGCGCTCTGAAAGGTTAGACATGAAAGGTCTTCGGACATTCGTCGTCGCGCGGCTCTGGACGGTATTCACCCTCCTGGCAATCGCCTGCGCGGTCCTGTCGCTCTGGCTCGTCACGCCGCCGAGCATTCTTTTCCGGCCCATCGAATGGCGTTACTCGCCGGCGGAACGGACGGCGACGTTCACCCGGGTGGTGAATTCCTCACACGCGCTGACGGTCCGTTGGTCGCACATCGTCTATACCCCCGACGGCCCCTCCTGCTCATCGGGCGGAACGCGGCTCTATGACCCCCGAACCCAGGTCGAGACTTTCGACATCAGCGACGGCATGCGCCGTTGTCTCGACACCCCGGGCAACGTCGCGGTGCTGTCCTGGCAGCCATACCTCTGGAACGTGATCCCCCTGCGGCCCTTCACGCTCACCGTGCCATCGGGCGCTGAAATCCCGCGGTAAACCGCCTCGGAGGATGCATGGTGGGCCTTGCGGCTGCCTCCCCCGAGGCGGTGGCCCGCAGAAGGCCGACCCAAACCTAGCTGGCGGTCGTCGCGATTCGGAACCCCCTGAGCCGCCTCGGGGCGTGGACGGGTGGATAAAGTCCCGAGGCGGCGGCCGAAAGGGCCGGATCAAACCTAGCCTGTGATCATAGCGTTTGAAAACCTCAAAGCCGCCTCGGGGGTGTGAGTTTCGGATGGCACAGCACCGAGGCGGCTGCCCCGGAGGGCGCTCCGAGTATAGCCCGCGGTGATCGGGATTCGAAACCCTGTAAACAGCCTCGGGGTCCGGCGGTGCTGCTCCCCCGAGGCGGCGGCCCTGCCTCCCAGGGCCGCGTAGAATTTAGTCTGCGGCCATTCAGAACTGGAACCTCATAAATGAAGCGCGTCATCCTTCACTGGACGGCGGGTACGAATGTCGTGTCCGCGCTGGATCGCCAGCACTACCACCGGATCGTCGACGGCGAGGGGTCGGTCTTCGCCGGCGTCTGGCCGATCGAGGCGAACGAGCGGATCAATCCGAAGGGCCCGGTGACCTACGCGGCCCACACCCTCAACTGCAACACCGGCGCGATCGGCGTCGCGCTGGCGGGCATGAAGGGCGCGGTCGAGGCTCCGTTCTCCGCCGGGCTCTATCCGATCAACGAGCTCCAGCTCCGCGCCGCCGCGCAGCTCGTCGCCTACCTCTGCCGCCAGTACCGGATCCCTGTCTCGCCGACGACGGTGTTGACGCATGCCGAGGTGCAGCGGACGCTCGGCATCGCGCAGCGCGGGAAGTGGGACATCGCCCGGCTGCCCTGGCGCCCGGATCTCGTGGGCGCGCGCCCGGTGGGCGACCACATCCGCGCCCTCGTCTCGGCCGAGATGACGCCGGCGGTCTACGAGCCCGCGCCAGTCGCCGTGACCGGCGGCTCCGATCCCGAGCCCGTTGGGTTTCTCGCTCTCATCCTCGCCGCTCTGCGCGGCTTATTCGGCCCGAAAGGAGCCTGACCCCGTGACCAAGATCCCCGTCGCCCTGACGCCCGAGGAGGAGCTCGAGCCGCTGCCCTGGTGGCAGGCCCGATCCACCTGGCTGATGGCGTTCGGCGTGCTCGCCGCGCTGATCCGGCTCGCCAACGCGTTCGGCTGGGCGCCGCTCGGCCTGACCGAGTTCGACGCCGAAGGCGCGACCTCCGCCGTGATGGAGCTGCTCGCGCCCGTTCTGCTCTTCTTGGCTTATCGCGAGCGCCTGAACCCCAGGCGAAAGATCGCGTTTAGGCGTGGCCCGAGCTGAGGCGCCCGAACCGGGATGGGGGAGGTCATGCAAAGCCTGGCAGCGCGCCTTTGATGCTGATCGGCGCGTGCGGATCTCCTAGCGAGGCGGATCCGAGGGTGATCTCGACCATGTCGCCGTGCTGAAGGCGGAGTTCGACCTTGCGCCATCCCGTCTCGCCACGCGCGATCTCCGGCAGGTCGAAAAGCGTTCCCTCGGCCGATCGAACTCGGTCGCCGTCGTCCTGCTCATACACCGCGATCGAATAGGTGACCGGCCCCACATCCGATCCATCGGCGACAAGCATGCCGTTTCCCAGAATGTGCCCAAGGATATGCATCATGATTTTTCCTCCCGTTTCCGTCGTCGAAGAAATGGACGTTCCGCTCCGAATCTCCTCGGCGAGGCATCCATCATTACTCTCCAAAGGGACGCCCATTCTCAAGTGCTCCGCCGAGCCCGAGGCTGCGACATGACGCTGCTTGTATCGCTCCTCGCGCTCATCAGCGCGCTCGTGGCCGCCGTCTTCGGCCTCCGGTCTCGGAGCGCGACGCTGCAGCGCCAGCGCGACGACGCGCTCGAGCACATCGACACCCGCAATCGTGTAGAGGAGGCGGCCCGCGATGCCCCGACGGATCCTGATGCTGCTCGTGACGCTCTCGCTGACCGCGTGCGGCGGTCTCAGCGCCCCTGACGGCCGGTCCGGCGTGTGCGCCGGGCTCAGGCCGCTCTCCGACGCGCACGCGGCCGCTCTGCTCGAGGACGGCGGGGACCGATCTGTCGTGACCGGGGAGCGGCTGCTGGCTGGCGTTGAAGCGGGGTGCAGATGAGACAGTTCGGAGGGCTCACCGGCCAGCGAACCCGCCGGTCGTGTCATCGCCGTCCATCATCCCTCTAAGGTCAACGAGGATGGACTTCAGAAATAAAAGGGAATCATCGTCATCGGCTGCTTCAGAGGCGAGGCGGGACTGATGAATCCCTATAAGCTCTTCCATGAATTCTATCAGGGTTTGCAAATCTTGCATACTACCCATATTCACTCGCATTACGAGTGAGTCAAGCCAGTCTTCACTATGACGACCGGGAGACGATAGTAGGTCTCTCGATAACTGTTGAGTTCAGGGTATTCAGGCACTCGATCTGGCGAGCAGATCAATCTGGGACTCGGCCGGGGTTAAGCCATCCCCGGCCGCTTTTTTTGCCTAGGCCGCCCCTCGTGCGGAGCGCAGCGCGCCGAGGCGCTGCTCGAGCATGGCCTCCTCGACGACCGGCGCCACGCCCTGCAGCACCTGCATCGTGCCGGCCGGGTCGAGGCCGATGATCGCGATCGGGAGAGAGCCGTCATCGCAGGCTCCGATCACGACCATCCCCATCAGCTTCGGGCCTTCGAGGCCGGCTTCCTGGATATGGGCCATCCCCCGCTCGGCGAGCTCGCTGAGTTGTCGGCGGAGTGGCTCCGTCGCCGCTGGCGCGCTAGCCGGGATCTCGATCTCTTGGGGTTCGGTCATGATGATCGTCTCCTTAGTCGCAATAGGTCCGATCGCCGATCTGCGAGCATCGGACAGTCTTCTCGCCGGGCCGGCTGATGTACGTGGAGTCGCCAATCGTGGTCGCGGTCGTCGTCGGGGCCCCGGGCGTGGCGATGTAGGTGGTGTTACCGATTTGGCTGGCGGTCGTGGCCTGCGCAAGCGCAGTGCCGGGGAGTGTCAGCGCGATGAGTAGGGCAGGCCATTTCATGGGCTATTCCCTTCAAATTCTCATATACGGATCGCGCGGGCATCGTCGGGCGCCTCGCGAATAAGATAGAACAATTCTGTATAAATATCAATACTATATATCAAATTTGGGGGTGCCGACCAATGCACAGCGTCATGGCGTGGCGGGGCCACTCGCATCCTTCGGATGACGCGCCTTGGCCCGGCGATGCAGCGACTGATGGTCGAGCCAGAGGCGGAGCGAACCCTTCGCCGGCCGCTATGGCTTCATCTCCGCCGGGATCGCAGAGGCCTCGAGGCGAATGTTGAGTGCCTTGGTCACGCCCAGCAGGATGGACAGCGTCGGGTTGCCTGTCGGGGACAGCGCCTTGTAAAGCGCCTCCCGGCTCAGGCCCGCGTCCCGGGCGGCCTGCGACATGCCGCGGGCGCGGACGATCACGCCGAGCGCATGGGCGATATACCCGGCATCGCCGGTTTCCAGCGCGTCGCGGAAGAAAATGGCCTGAGCCTCCGGGCTGCCCAGAAACTCGGCCGCGTCGAAAGGGGTGGTCTCAATGGTCATCGCCGATCTTCTTCGCCATCTTGGTTGGGCATCTGATCAGCGTCGCCGGGTATGGGAGCGCACATAAGTTCCATCCTTCCGATAGTATCCTCTGACGTGCACCCTGCCTACGCTGTAAGTTGGTACGTAGCGCGGGACGACTCCGATCGAGGCCGTCGAAGGTGGCCGCTCGCACTCGATCCCATCCCCGTCGCGATCTCTATTGGCGTAGGCGCTGTATACTCCGTCACACGTGATCCCGCCGGAAATCCCATTCGCCAAGGGCAACGCCGCCACCCCCGCTGGGGCAGGATTCCTGGATGTCGCGATAGCCCTGAGTGTTGTTCCCCATTCGCAAGCGCTGCCGTCACCGTCCCGGTCGAGGCCATGCGGATCATGCGTTGGCCCGCCCGCCGAAAGGAAGAACCGCTGCGCTGAGGCGGTCGACGCGAAGTCAGAGCAATCCTTGTCGTTCAGCGTCGGTGTCGGGCGCGCGTACCGGGAGGACCCGACCGCTGAGCTGGTGCGAGAGCCCAGGTATCGCTCGCCGCTCTCAAATTGACCGCGCGAGCCGAGCTCCGCCTCAATCATCATGAGCTGGAGGGGATCGGACGTCGTAGCCTGAAGCGACCAGAGATGCTCTGCATCGGCCTCAGCATAGGCAAGGACAAGGGGAGCGTGGTTCGGCGGCGGAGCTTGGCTCGGCGCGCATGCCGACATGGTGAGAAGCAGCATGCAGGCAAAAAGACGCCCCGCGTGCCGTCGGGCGTTCGTGGCGTCCGGCCGCGTCACGGCAAATCTAAGGTGGCGGCTAAGGCGCGTGGCGCTTGGACTTTCAGCATCACTCCATCCCGATCTTTTCGGGAAGCCTCATCCAATACTCGTGATTCTTGCAACAGGGATCGAGGCTAAGCGGACCCCACCGCCCCCAACGCCAGACGAGGATCGCTTCCGATCGTTGCTCGCCTCTGCGGCACGCCGCCCGACGCGTTCCTGGTGTTCGCCGCGTCCGAGGCTGCCCAAGCGCGGCCTCTGGGGCAGGCGCGGATCGAGCGGCGCGAGCCTTGTGGCGACGCTCGGGAGCGCGCCGTCGAGATAGCCGGCATGTGGCGTCTTCCCGGATGCGGCCTTCTGAGGCACCCTGCTCCGGCCTGAGGGGGCAGGGGGGTGCAAATGATCAAGCTCGTTTCCGAGCGGAGTGAACGCGACATCGCGATTGCCGAGCTCCGGTATGCTTTGGTGGAGCTCGCAGCTCAGACCATGCGTATCGCCGCCGGCGGGGGGAGTGTCACTCGATGGGGTCACGCCTTCGACAAGGTCAACGATTTCTTCGAGCGGAAGGTCGATGGCAAGCAGCTCGGGATCACGCTGTTCGAGATGCAGACGGCATTGCAGTTCGAACGTCTTGGGCCGGGGGTCGTCGATCAGACGGATCGGGAGATCGACGCGATCGCGAGGCATGCCCTGCGACTCGTCGCGTCCAGGCTCGAGAGCAACAATACGCAGGTAAGCCGGTCCGAGAGCGACTTGGACGCGGCAATTCGGCGCCTCGAGCAGCTACGCGAGGAGCGCCGTCGGGAGCACCGAACCGCGCTCCGGCAGGCTAGTTCTCAGCGTGCCAAGGGCAAGGCGCTGGCCGCCGCGTCGCTGTCTGAGCCCATGATCGACGCGCTGAGGTTCCTGTCGGAGGCCAACCCCAACCCGCTCGATGGGAAGCTAACGCCCGGCGCCGCGACGCTGCGCGCGCTCGAGGCCAGGGGGCTGATCGAGCGCGGCGAGGGGCGGATGGGCTATTCGCTCACGCCGCGTGGCGAGAAGGCGCGGCGGGGGAGATAAATGCCGCAAACGTAGGCTCGGAGAGGCCCAAGCCAGACTGACGGCTCGCGCTCCAGTGTGCTGTGTCTGTACGCGATAGAACGGCGATGGAACACATTCTGAGTGACTTTCGGTTTATATTGAGCTAGCCGTGATGATCCATTGAGGGGTCCGCGCCGATGACTGATTGGCCACAACTTCGGTCTGATATCCTTGAAGCGTTCACGCCTGGGCCGCCGATTAACGAAGTCGAGTTGTTTGCGGGTCGCCGAGATGTGATCCAACGCCTTCAGGACATCGCGATCGAGCGGGGCAGAAACGCAATCATCTATGGCGAGCGTGGTGTGGGGAAGACGTCTCTCGCGACGATCTTTCACAAACCCTTGAATGTTACTGATGCCACCGGCGGGCGAGTTAGGAGGCGTGTTGTCGACATCCACGTGAATGCTGATAGCGGGGATAGCTTCGACAGCCTGTGGCGAAAGGTGTTCAGAAGAATTTCAAGGCCAAATGAGAAAAATCCCATCGCGAACGAGTATGATGGCCCTATCGAGCCAGACCATGTATTCCTAGAGCTTCAGCGTTTCACTGCGAATGATCTTCCAATTATTATTATCGATGAGTATGATCGCATTAGAGACAACGATTGTCGTATCTTGATGACGGATACGATCAAAGCACTAACACTTTCCAGAACAAATCCTACGATTGTTCTGGTAGGCGTGTCCGAGAACATCACTACACTTGTATATGACCATCCATCGGTTTCGCCCAGAAACCTGGTCCAGGTTCCTATGAGTAGAATGACAAGTCAAGAAATAAAGGATATCATAACTACAAGATTGCGCAATCTTAGAATGAAAATTTCGGACGATGCACTCTGGAGGATCGCATTCTTCTCGGCTGGGCTTCCTTTCTATGCTCACTCTCTCGGAAAGTACGCTGCGCTATCGGCGGTCTCTCAGCAGAGGTTGGACATCAATGAAGATCTTGTATTTGCGGCGATGAAGGATTGTATGAGTGATGTTGACTATACGATAGTTTTATCATTTACGAGAGCAACTGAATTTATCTACAGAAAAAAGAACATCTTCAAAGAAGTTCTTTTGGCATGCGCATTGGCGGAGCCCAATGATCTTGGGCAATTCCAAGCTGTCGCTGTTGAGGCCCCCTTGAGCGCGATATTGGGGAGCGACGTCAGAGTGCCAAGCTTTGCGTTCCATTTGAATGAGATGTGCCAAGACGCACGGGGAAACGTGCTCCACAAGACAGGAGAACGTAAAACATATTTATACAGATTCGCAGAGCCTTCGATGCAGCCGTACGTGATTATGCAGTGCTTGCAAGATGGAACGATTTCTCAAGAGTTATTCGAAAGGCTAAGTGTAAAGCGTCAAAGAACTCTTTCTCTTTAGTTATTGGTCGGGCGTTCGCGCTCCAGCGTAGTATGTCACGCTATCCTCATTCTTCTTCGCGAGCGGTTTCCCGGTGCGAGAGACCTTTTGCCGCCGCCACCGCCGTCTCGAGACTGTCGAACGCCCTCATGCTCGACCAGTGGAAGCGACCGCTCGGTTCCCTTGTGCCTAGGCAGTATGAGAAGCGCGGCGCTGAAGGATCCGGATGGGGCCTCAGTCGCTGCCTGCCAACCGCGATTTTCCCGACCATCTGCTTAAACTCGGCGTGCATGCTCGTGCTCCTCGCTAAGATCGTCTTATCAACCTAAGCGTGCATCCCTGATTCTGCAATACGAGCCCAGAGGGTTTCGTCTCATCGAAGGTCTCATACCGCGCGCATTTCCCGAGCTCGCATTGTTCTCACGGATTGGACTGCGATAGCCTGCCCTTCACTCCCGAGATCTCGATCAGCAGATCCGTGACCGTGTCGTCCAGGCGCTCGGCGGCGCCTCGCGCGATGTCGACACGCAACACCACGTCGGACTTATCAGGATCCGCTTTGGCGTCGTCGAGGTGTCGCTCGATCATGTCCAGAAGGTCGCTGGTAAAGTCTGAGATGGCCACGATTTCCCTGTACGAGATCTCATCCTTTTCGATGGAGGAGATCAGGGTTTCCGAAGTTGCGGCGACCGCCGTCAGGAGGTCTTCCGGATCATCTCCGTTCCAGTTGCGGATCGCTCGCTTTGCCGCCCGCCAGGTCGGAGTCTCGGGCAGGGGCCTTCGCCGGGCACTGGTGGCGCGTTTCGCCGGCTGGCGTCGTGGGGTGGGTGCGAGGCAGTCAATGCCGAGCGCTATCTCGGCCATGAGAACAACCTGCGCGGCCGCGCGGGCGTCTTCACCGGCGTCATGATGCGCAAAGTCGAGGCGAAGAAAGCTCTTGAGGTTGGCCAGCCCATGGCCTCCGTTTCCGGTCAGCTGCGGCCATGCCTTCCGAGCGATGCGAACGCTGTCATGCCAGTGCCAATTCGGTTTCGGTAGGCTGTGCTTCTCGCATGCGGCATGAACCGCTGTTCGGTCGAAAGAGCTATGTTGCACGATCGGAGCTCGATCCAGAAGCGGAACGAGCGTCGGCAAAATTGCTGGCCAGGTGGGGCTGCCGTGGACCGTATCAGGGGTGATCCCGTGGATGCGAATGTTCCCGGCGCTGAAGTCGTCCTCCGGGTCCACGTATGTCGAGAAGGTTGTGATCTCACCGCCGGCTGTTACGCAGGCTAGGCCGATCTGGCAGATGCTGCTTCGGTCCGAGTTCGCGGTCTCGACATCGAGGGCGATGAAGCGAAACTCCCCGGTTGGAAGGTCGTAGAGCCTGGCAGGGCCTGATGAGATCGGAAGGTCGATGGCCGGCGGGGCCATTCGCGCTTCCCGCGACGTGGTCGATTTGGGCCGCGAGCGCATGAACGAGTAGAGGAGGACGGCGACAGCGGCCGCGACCGCGGTGATGGAGATGAGCGGCGCGGGCTCGCGTCCGAATTGTCCGGTTGCTCCGCTGCCTGACATGGACAGGGCGATCGCGGCTACCATCGTGAGAACCCAGGCCATGGCGGCCATTCCCATCCTTCGGCCAGCCGTCGGCCGCGTGGACTTGAAGATGAGAGATATCAGACCGAAAAGAAAATAGAGGATGGAGAAGCCAGATAGCAAAGCGGCGATGATGCCGATTGTTTCTCCGTTCATTTAAAGCCATCCACGTCGCGAGCTACGAGTCGTCTTACTCACTCCGCATCCAGGACGCTAGACGGCTTGCGGGCATCTCGAGCTGTCCGCCGGCCCGCAGGTCAACTCGCGCCAGGACACCCCGAGCGCTTCGTTCACATCGAAGATGTCGGGGGTTCAGGCGAGCCGGCGAGTCGACACGGTCACCGCGCCCCCGATGTTTCGTCCCGGCGCGAAGCCCGGGCAACCATCGCCGGCGACGCGGTGGCCGGAGAACTTCTAACTATCCAAGGACCCCATCGCCTGAGATGTGGGGTCTCTTGCTACAGCGCTAGAGAGCCTTGAACCGACGCGATGCGGCTTCCCATCTTGGTCGGCGTATGAAGCTCGAGCTTGCTTTCCAAGACCTCCCTGGCGGTCAGAAGCTGAAGGCGTGGGTAGTTGATACCGTTGTATTCGAACATCCCTGCTTCGGCCGCCTCGACCTTCATGGCCTTCGATGGCTCTTGGAGGGACAGGAAGCCTGCCATAGCGGCCCCCTCGCGCTCCATCACACCTCGTAGGTCGCGAACGTCAGTCGGCCGCAGCTTCCCACCTTTGACCGACAGGATCACCTCTCGAAGGCCCTCGGCGGTCTCGAAGTAGACCCGGCCGTCAATGCCGCGGTCGGCCACCTTTTTCTGCATCGGGAACCCGCCGATCCGCTCGACAAACCAATGCTGAAATTGGAACGGGTCACGCCTGAACAGCTCTTCTGCGCCCTCCACGCTTGTTGGAATGCCGTCCACTTCGAAGTCGTGCCTTTCGACAAGGCGCCATTTGTCCCCAATCAGCTGCTCGCGAATAAGCTTCACAGAAAGAATGGCAATGTCGCAACCGACCCACCTCCGTTCATTCTTGATCGCGGAGTAGATCGTAGTTCCGCACCCGCAGAACGGATCGAAGACGATATCGCCCTTATTGCTAGAGGCTTGGATAATGCGATCCAGCAGAGCAACCGGTTTCTGCGTAGGGTAACCTAGCCTTTCCTCAGCCATAGAGTTCACTGGCGAAATGTCCGAGAAAACGTCCTGCACTGGTTGACCGCTGCCCGGCTCAAGGTAGCGCTTGAGTTGGGGAAAGCCCGGCTTCCCGCCTCGGCCGGGCGTCATGTAGATGAAGTCGTGTCCATCCAGCAGGTCCAGTTTCTCTTGCGTCGAAAGGGACGGATCGCCGCCAAGCTCCCTCACGATGGCCGCCGGAACGCCCCAATGACGTCCACCGGCGTCGGGGTCAAAGCCACGCCACGGCCGGCCAGAGTCGCCAGCCCGGCGGCCGGCTCCAGTTAAATCTGATAGGCGATAGCGTCCCCGCTTATCGTTGTGCCGGTACTTAGTATCCAGGTACTTTTCGTCGTAAGACTGAGCTACCCGATTCCAAGTATAGTGCTGACCGGCGCTATAAAACAGAATGACATCGTGCACTGGCCCATAGCGTCTGGCGCCGCTGTGGGCTGACGTTCTCTTCCATATGATCTCGTTGCGAAAGTTCTGATGGCCGAAAATCGCGTCCATCATAATCTTTATGTAGTGACTCGCCGTAGGGTCGCAGTGCAGATAGATCGAACCAGTCGGGCGAAGAATGGTTTTCATGTATAATAGGCGTTGCACCATATATATAAGGTATGCCATAAGCTCGGGCTGTGTATGCCTCAAGGCATTCATCCAAAGACGCCAGAAATCTTCATAGTAATCGTCAACTCCATGCTCGCGCATTAAAACGGGCATTGCGCGAGCAACCTCAAGCTTGTTAGCATCCAGGGTCCACGTGTCGAAGAATGCTTCCGCTTGCTCTGGGACTGGCTTTCCAGTCATATTCTTGTACAGAAGGTTGTAGTTCGTGTCGGACTTAAATGGCGGATCGAGGTAAATCAGGTCAACGGAGTATTTGGCCATACCCTGCATGATCGTAAGATTGTCGCCATACCAAAGCTTGTTCATGCGAGAACCCCAACGAAAACGCGAATAGCGCGGCCGAAGGTGTCAGAAATCCTACGGCGATTGTACTTTACGACGCGACTATTACGTTCAACTACGCCGACCATCGGAACCTTCTTGGCGTCGGGCCCGCGCTTGCCTGGCCTTATCTCCACGTCACCCACATCACGCAAGTCGCTGCACTCATCATACTTTTCATCGTCACACCTCCCCATTGTCGATCCTGGCAAACATTCTGTCGATAATCAGCTGATTATTCGTAGCCGTGTCTATCAGATCTTGGATAATATCGTTATCTTTTGTGATCTTAATCTTTCTTATGATCTCGTCATTCTCTTTAATAATTGTACGAATTTCGCGCAAAATTGCATCCGCGTCCACTACGGGTTCTGGGTACTTCTCTTCCAGCGTTGCCACGATTAGCGAATTCACCGAAGCATCTCCGGCCGCCTCCTTCACCCGGTCATAGAGTGGGGTTGGAATTCGAATCGTGTAGCGGGTGTAGTCGTCTTGCTTTGCCATGCCGGGCATACGGGCACTAAATCGGTGCGCTGGCAATATTCCCGTTGATCACCAATTTAGTGCATGATATGGTCACTAAATTGGTGAAAGGAGAGGTATGACCCAGGAAAAAGAGGCCCGCATCACGATCACGGTACCCGCGAGCTTGCGGAAGCTGCTGAAGGTGAACGCGGCGAAGAACGATCGCTCGTTCTCCGGCGAGATCGTTCGCTGCTTGAAGATCGGATCCGGCTGGAAACCGGACGAAGAGGCAGCGGGGGATGGGTTTGGCGACACGGCCCCCGCTGCCGGAAACGACGAAGCCGCCTTGGCGGGCGGCACCCTCTGATCAACCAGATGAAGGAAGCATCCGAATGACTGAGAAAAACCATAGCACCCCTGCGCGCGTCGTGCAAATCGGCGGCTCGCAGGTCCACCGGATCAGCTACAAGGGCGAGCCGGTCGTCACCTTCGCCATGGTGGATGAGATCCACCAGCGCGTAGATGGAACCGCGAAGCGCAACTTCAACGAGAACCGCGATCGCTTCATCGAAGGTGAGGATTTCACCGAACTGACATCGGACGAAATTCGTACCATGTCGCGAGAGGGAGTTTTCCCTGCCCGCTCTGCCCGAGGCACCATCCTCACGCGTCGCGGCTACCTCAAGCTCGTGAAGCCGATGAACGACGACCGTGCCTGGCAGGTGCAGGGCGAGATGATCGACCGGTATTTCGCCGTGGAGCAGGCGGTCGCCGCAGTGACCTCGGCGGCATCCGCCGCTCTGTCCCGCGAGGCACGCCTTCAGTTCAAGCAGTCCTTCTGGCTGGCCCAGAAGCTCAAGCTGGAAGGCAACCAGGCAATCCTCTCCGCCAATCGCGCGACGAAGGTTCTGACCGGCGTGGACATGATGGGGCTGCTCGGCGTCGGTGCCATCGCGGCGCCGGACAACGAGGCTCTGCTCGCTCCGACCGCGATCGGCCAGCAGCTCGGCGGCTACAAGGCGCACGACGTGAACTCGCATCTGATCGCCTTCGGTTACCAGACCATGTTCCGCGACCACAAAGGGCACCCGATTTACGAGCCGACCGACAAGGGAAAGGCGGCGGGCGGCGTCATGCAGGATACCGACAAGAAGCACGGGAACGGCGTCCCGGTCCGTCAGCTTCGGTGGGCGAGCCGGATCGTTGATCTTCTCCGCGCTGATCTCGCGGAGGCCGCGGCGTGAACCGGGAGCAAGGCAAGATCCTCGTGGCGACGCTGGAGTACATGTCGGCTGTCGCCGAGAGCATCCACCTCCTATCGTTCGATGGAACGCGGGATGCGAGAGAGCTTCTCGGTGCAATCGAGAAGGAAGCGGAACACATGAGCGAGGTGATTTCGACCGTTCTCTCGAAGCTTCCCGCAGTCGACCCTGAATTTTCGGCGATCCATCGCGAGGTCCGCGAAGAAGCCGCACGAGGCGGCCGGATCTGGAGCGAGCAGCGAGCCGAGAAGATCGCCCTCCTCCGCCTCGCCGGCGATGACACGCCGGAAGAGCAGATCCCCTGATAAAGCAGCCCCCGGCGGCGTGCGCGCGCCAGCCGGAGGCCTAACCAGACACCCGACCTTCATAGGAAATCGAGAGATGGCTTCCGCCAAACCTATCAGCCGCAGTGCTGATCCGAAAGTCGTGCCTGCTTCCAAGACCGCGCCGGTGATCCGCCCCGCAGGGCTGACGCTCCACGCTCAGCTCCGCGACTGGTTCGCCGAGTTCGGCGCGATCGGCGCCAGGCATGGAGACCGCCCCCAGTTCGAGCTCGACCGCCTGCTGGCGGCCCATGACGAACTCCTCCAGCCGCTTCTCCGGATCCCGTCGAAGGACCCGCGCGACGCGCTCGCGAAGTATATCGCCGAGGGCCGGGACGGCGGTTTCGAGGTCGGAGAAGAGACCCACGCCGAGCTGCGCCGGTTCTCCGAGATCGAGGGCCCGCTGCCGGATGATCCGGCGCGGGCGGAAATCGCCGCGCTCCTCGGCGAATGGTTCGGCCTCCAGCAGACCGACGGCGCGCTGAAATCCGAGGACGAGGTCACCGCGCTCGCGGAGCGGATGGAGGAGACCGAAGCGCAGATGATGGCGATCCCTTCGCCGGATCTGGCTTCGTTCTGCATGAAGCTGATCGTCGGCCTCCACGGCGGCCAGACCGACCTCTCGGACGAGACCAAGCGGGCGCTGCTCGCCGAAGCGTCGCGCTTCACCGGCGTCGACCTGGGCGAGGCGTATGTCCCGGTGCAGAGCGAGCTCAGCTACTGCCTCGATCGGTGGATCGCGCTGAACGCGAAGGCGGCGACGCACGACCTCACCGAGTCGGAGACCGACGAAATCCGCAACCTCGAGCACCGGATGGTGCCGCTCCAGCCGAAGACGGTGCGGGAGGCCTACGGCAAGGCCGCCGTCTGGCGGGGCATCCTGCCGTATGGCATCAATGGAGGTGAGCATGGCGCCTTCGAGGAGGGCATGCCGGCCGAGATCGCCCGGATCGCGGGCATCCCGTTCATCGCGCAGCCCGCGCGGATCGAGAGCGCGGAGATCGCGGTCCCGCCGGGCCCGGAGCCGGACGTCAGCCCCCTCCGGGCCCTCTACCATCGGTGGCAGGAAGCGAAGCGCGTCTACAACGAGGCGACCCGCGAGGATTTCTCGAGCGAGCAGGAAGCGCTCTACACCCTCGAGGAGCAAGCGGCGGCCTACATCCCTCGGACGATCGAAGACTACGCGTTCAAGATCATCATCGCCGACGATGACGGCGACATGGACATGAACGTCCATCAGGTCGCGCTCGTGAAGCAGGCCTACGAGCTCGTCGGCATCGAGCAGGGAAGCATTGCGCCGAGGGCGACGCTCGTCTTGGACGACAAGATCCAGCGGCTGTTCCGTGAGTACTATGCGTTGCTGAGGCAGGCGGCGGCCTACGTCGTGCCCGAGGATCTGGACGTGGACGCGGAGATGGAGCGGCTGTTCTATCGGAGGACCGATGCGATCGATAAGGAGATCGCGGCTCAGCCGGCCGTGAGCGCGGCGGATTTCGCGGCCAAGGCGCTCATCTCGCACTGCTTTGGCAACGATTCCTGCTTGAGGCTTGACGGGCCGTTCTGGACCGAAGCGCGGCGGCTGACCGGCTGCCCCGGGAAGCCTTGGGAGGTTCCGTGGGGCCTCGCGACGGTCCCGGTGGCCCTGGAAGATGCGAAGCCGGTCGTCGACGAGACCCTCCGCCTGATCGCCGAGTTCGAGGCGGCCGAGGACGCCTACAACGCCGCCAACCGGGCGACCGACAGCGTTGTGACCGGGCAGGAGCGCGCCAGCGAAGCGGAGTGGGCGGAGGTCGATCGGACGAGCAACGCGCTCGACAAGGCCACCGTCGGACTGTGCGCATACGCGTCGCCGACGCTGGCGGGCAGTCGCGCGAAGTCGGAGTTTCTCCTGGGGTCCTTCTTCGTGGACGGCGAGGGCAGCGAGCCGGTGAAGGCCCTGCTTCGCTCGATCGCTCAGATGGTGAGGTTTCCCGGCGGCGCGGATCCGGATGGCGATAGGGAGATCCTGCGTCTCTTCCACGAGCGCCGCGCGATCCTGGCGGCTCTGCCCAACCACCCGATCGACACCGACGAGGAGCACGAGCGGCTCTTCTACGGCCCCGCGGACGTGCTCCGCGACCGGATGATGGCGATCCCCGCGAAGACGTCGGCCGGGTTCGCGGCCAAGGTGATCGTGGACACCAGCGAGGGTGGCCTGTTCACCGACTGGGAGACTGGCGAGCTCTGGAAGGAAGCCCGGCGGCTCACCGGGACGCTGGAGCCCAAGATCGATGGCGAAGCGTCCCGGCGCTGGGCCTGACGGCATCCATCCAGACCGAATGCGACGAGCGGCTCCCGAGAGGGGGCCGTTTCGCTGTCCGGGATCGACGGAGTGCTCTCAGGTTCAATGAACCGAGCGAGACCGCCTAGGCGCGTGTAGATGGGCGAAAATGTTTGAGGAAAGAGAGCGCCTTGCGCCAGACATCAACAGGTTAGCCAAGGAGCGGTTTTTTGGTAAGGGAGAGGTCGAGAGTTCAATCCTCTCTCGCAGCACCATTCAAACCATCACGCACGTGTGCATCTCCCGCATCGCGGACGCGCTTGCCGCCATGGTGCGGCGGGGCGCGCCCCGCGGGCGTCGGCGTTGCGGCGCGGGTCAGCCCCAGGTTCGGTCGCGGCTTCTGAGCCAGTCCCGGGCGGCGTCGTCCCGGGCGGCGGCCCATGCGCCGCGCACGCGCATGACGAAGAGCTGGTCGTCTTCGTCGATGTGCTGGGAAAGCGTGTCCCGCAGCTCGGCGCATGTCCGCGTCGTGTCGATGAGATATGTCGCCGGCACCGCCTCGGCGTGCTTGTAGGCGCCGATCGCCTTGGTCAATCCCGAGTAATTCTCTTTTGGCCGCGTCAGGTTGCAGCTGACTATGTAGACGGACATTCGGACCTCCCCACATCGATCCTTCGGCAGGATCAAGACTGTGCGCCCAGTCTCCGATTCTGAAAACGGCAAAGGCGCCGCCCCGAGGGGCGCTCGTCACCGGAGAGGCGCGGCTCGCGACGTCGGGGCCCTCTCGTTCGCGGGCGGCGCGCGCTCCGGCGCGGGACCCGGGCGGACGCGGCGGCTCATCCCTCCCAGCGGAAGCCGACCTTCTCGATCTCCCGGTCGCCGATCCGCTCGCGCGTCCGGCTCCATTCCTCGCCGCCGAGGGCGCGGTAGAACCGGCAGCCGACCTCGTTCTCGGCCAGCGCCCAGACCCGCAGCCGCCTGAGCCCATAGGCGCTGAGCTCGCTTCGCGCCGCCTCGAACAGGCGCCGGCCGAGCCCGACGCCCTGCGCCTCGGGCGCGAGATAGAGCTCGAAGATCTCGCCGGTGTCCGCGTCTCCGGTCCGGGCGGCGCGGCGGTCGAAGCCCATGGTCGCGTAGCCGAGCACCGCGCCGTCGAGCGTCAGCACCAGCGCCCGGCCGGCGCCGCTGGTCCGCCGCCAGAAGGCGGCGCCGCGATGCGAGACCATGCGCTCGATCGACGGGCGCGACAGGATGCCGGCGTAGGCGTTGCGCCAGGAGGCGGCGTGCAGCCGCGCCAGCGCCTGGGCGTCCTCGGCGGTCGACCAGCGGATCTCGATCACGGCGCGCCTCCCCGACCGCGCGGCGATCGGCGGGGCGCGGTCCCTGGCCGTCGAGATGGGATCGCCGCGGCGGGGCGGCAAGATGCGGGGCGGCGGCTCAGCGCGTCGCCATGGCCGAGGAGCAGCCCCGGATGTCGACCCCGTCGCCCGCGCCGAGCAGCGTGAGCCGCAACTCGCCCCGGTCGATCGCGGCCCCCCGCGCCTCGACCGGCGCGCGGGCGACGAGGGCGCGGCCCTCGACGGCGGATTCCGGGGCGCCGATCCACAATTCGGGCTGCGCGGTCTCGATCACCGCGAACTGGCCGGGATCGGGGTCGCGGTCGAAGGTGACCGTCGCGGTCATTTCGAGCCCGTCCGGACCTTCCGCGAGATCGCAGGTGACGCGCGCGACGCCCGCCTCGGCCGCGCCGCGCGGCCGCGCGGCGAGGGCGGCGCGAATCGCCGCGGGATCCGCGGCTTCCGGCTTCGCCCCGAAGCGAGCGCTCAGCCGCGCCTCGTCGGGCACGCAGACCTCGGCGCAGACCCCGAGGCTGATATCGACCGCGAGGTCGATCGGGCGCGCCGGATCGCGCGGCGTCAGCGTGATGGGCAGGACGACCGCGTCCTCGTAGCCGATCGACCTGCTGCCCGCCATTTCGAAGACCTTGGGCGTCGGCCAGTCGACCGCGGCGGCGGCGAGATTGCCCGAGCCGCGCCAGTCGAATTCCGGCGGCATGCCGACATCGCCGGGATTGCGCCAGTAGGTGTGCCAGCCCGGCGCCAGCTCGACGAGGATCGCGGCGACGACCTTGCCGTCGGGGGCGCGCCAGCCGTCGATCAGCGATAGCCGCGCGACGCCGTCGCCGACGGGAACGGACTTCTCGGCGGCGGCGGGCAGGGCGGCGCAGGCGGCGCAGGCGAGGGCGAGGAATGGTTTGGCGAGCATGGTGGCGGCATTCTCCACGCCGCCCGTCGCGGCGAAAAGCCCCCATGGCGCCGCGCCCGGTCAAATCGTGGCGAGGCCGGGCGTTTTCCGGCGCGCGCGACCGCGATCGGGCCGTGATTTCGGCGCGGTTCCGTTGCAAAGCGCGCGCCGCGACACCATGCTTAGCTCCATGAACACCGATGTCGCCAGCTTCCTCGCCGGACAGTTCCTGATCGCCATGCCCGGCATGGGCGACCAGCGCTTCGAGCGGTCCCTGATCTTCGTCTGCGCGCATTCCGCGGAAGGGGCGATGGGGCTCATCGTGAACAAGCCCGCGCCCGACCTGCGCTTTTCCGACCTGCTCGAGCAGCTGAGCATCCCGGCGGCGGCGGAACTGCCCGAGACGCGGGTGCATTTCGGTGGACCGGTCGAGCATGGCCGCGGCTTCGTGCTGCATTCGGGCGAGTATCACGTCGAGGGATCGAGCCTGCGGGTCAACGACGATTTCGCGATGACCGCGACGGTCGAGATCCTGCGCGACATCGCGCGCGGGCGGGGACCGGCGCGGGCGCTGCTGGCGCTCGGCTATTCCGGCTGGGGGCCGGGCCAGCTCGAGGGCGAGATCCAGGCGAATGGCTGGCTGACAGCGCCCGCCGACGCCGACCTGGTGTTCGGGCCCGGCGACGCGCTGAAATGGTCCGACGCGCTGCGCTCGATCGCGATCGACCCCCGGCTGCTCTCGGCCGAGGGCGGGCGCGCCTGACGCGGCTTCAGATCGGCTGACGCGGGCTCAGATCGGCTGGGGGTAATCGCCGGGACGGGGCGCCGCCGCGCGCTCCAGCCGGTCGTTGATCGCGAGGCCGAGACCCGCGCGCGGGATCGGCGCCACCGCGATCCGCGCCGCGCCGTTTTCCTCCGCGAGCGCGTCGGCCGCGCGCAGATGCGCGAAGAGATTGGCCGCCGCCTCGACGAGATCGCCGCGCGGCGACAGGTTCAGACCGGGGCGCAGCGTCGCGAGCGCGCCGAAGCCGAGCCAGATCTCGTCCGGCCCCGGCCCGGAGGCCTCGAGCCGGAGACGCGCGCGCGGCGCGTAATGCGAGGCGAGCTGGCCCGGCGCGGTGATGTGCCGCGCCGCCCGGGTATCGACCGCCCGATCCAGCGTCGCCTCGATCGCCTCGACCGGCAGCCCGCCGGGCCGCAGCAGCACCGGCGTCTCGCCCTCGAAGCCGAGGATGGTCGATTCGACGCCGACCGGGGTCGGGCCGGCGGCGAAGACCGCCGCGATCCGGCCGCTCAGCCCCTCGAGCACATGCTCGTGCCGCGTCGGGCTGACCTGGCCGGAGGGATTGGCCGAGGGCGCGGCGAGCGGCCCGTTGAAGGCGGTGAGCAGCGCCTTGGCGAGCGGGTGGTCCGGCACGCGCAGCGCGACGGTCGGCAGGCCGGCGGTCGCGAGCTCGGACAGGTCCGAGCGCGGGCGCCGGGGCACGACCAGCGTGAGCGGACCGGGCCAGAAGGCGGCGCCGAGCGCGCGGGCGGCGGGGGGCATCTCGGCCAGGGCCTCGGCGCGGGCGAGATCCGCGACATGCACGATGAGCGGGTTGAAGCTCGGCCGGCCCTTCGCGGCGTAGATCCGCGCCACCGCCTGGTCGTTGGTCGCGTCGGCGCCGAGCCCGTAGACCGTCTCGGTCGGGAAAGCGACGAGCTGGCCCTGGCGCAAAAGCCCGACCGCGGCGCGGCGGCCGCGCTCGCTGTCCGAGAGCGTGATGGTGTTCACAAGTTCCGACATTCCGCCGTTCCGCCGCGTCTTTCGCCGGTCCGGACGGGCTCCCTCGCCCGCCGGCCGGATCCCCTTTAGCCCGAAAGCCGGCGGGGGGCAAAGCGGCAAGGCGGTCGCGCGGCGTCTTGCCTCGGCCGTCCCTAGCCAATCGGTCGCATGCCGGGTGATTGGCGCTGACAGCGCGATCCCGGGCGGCTAGAGTGCCCCCCGATCCCGCGAGGGGACCGGAACGACGGAGTCACGCATGGCCGAGCATCACAACGCCCCCGAGCACGTCCACGGAACCATGGACATCGCCGAGCACGAGAAGATGTTCGCGGCCTTCATGAAGTTCTGGGTCTACCTCTTCGGCGCCTCGATCCTCGTCCTGATCTTCCTCGCGCTTTTCAACAGCTGACACCGATAGCAGGGATGCCGCGCAGGTGCTGATCCGCCTAATCCTGGCCGCGCTGGTCGCGGCCACCTTGTCCGGTTGCGAATTCTACACGCCGGCCTCGCCCGAGGAAATCTCCCACGCCCGCTACGCGAGCCCCGAGCCGCCCTCGATCACGCTGATGTCGATGGTCGACGAACGCTCCGGGACCTCGGCGCATTCCGGCATCCTGATCAACGGCTCGCAGCAGGTGCTCTACGATCCGGCCGGCACCTTCACCCATCCCGACCTGCCGCGGGCGGGCGACATCCACTACGGGATGACGCCGCGTTTCGTCGATTACTATGAGCGCTACCACGCGCGGGCCGGCTATTTCGTCGAGACCCAGCGGGTCGAGGTCACGCGCGAGCAGGCGGACCAGATCTTCGCGAACGCGGTCGCGCGGGGCAAGACGATGAAGATGGCCTGCGCGGTCTCCGCGAGCGGGGTGCTGCGGACGGTGCCGCCCTTCACCGGGGTCGGCACCTCGTTGCGGCCGGAGGCGATTCGCCAGGATTTCGCGCGGATCCCGGGAGTCGAGACCAACCGGATCTACGAGAACGACCAGGGCAAGAACCGGGTCTGGGAGACCGAGGAGGCGACCGCGCCGGGCCCCCGGGCCTGACGCGGCCGCCCGCCGCCGCCCCGCCGGACCAAGCCCGGAAAAGAAAAACCCCCGAGGAGGCCTCGGGGGTTTTTCGGCGGCGCGGGGCCGCCTTGGATATTCCTGATGGCCTGAAAAGCCTCAGAGCAGACCTTCGCGCTGCATCTTCTTGCGCGCCAGCTTGCGCGCGCGACGCACGGCCTCGGCCTTTTCGCGAGCCTTCTTGACGGAGGGCTTCTCGAAATGCTGCTTCAGCTTCATCTCGCGGAACACGCCTTCGCGCTGCAGCTTCTTCTTGAGAGCCCGGAGCGCCTGGTCGACGTTGTTGTCACGAACCATTACCTGCACGGATAGTCACCACCTTCCAGTCTAGCGTTTCGAAATTCGGCAGGAGGGCGCTATATAAGCGAAGCGGCCGGTTCTGTCCACCGGTCGAAACGAGATTTGTGACGCCGGCGCGACGGCCGGGGAAGGGGTGCGCGAATGACCGAAGCCAGCGAGACGGCCAGCGGGGCGGCGGGCGAGGAAGCCGGGACCGCGCGCTCCGACGCCGGGCTGGGCCTGCGGGCCCGCGTCGTCGAGGCGGCGCTGCCGCATGTGCCCTTCGACGGCTGGAGCGACAAGACGCTCGCCGCCGCGGTGCGCGAGGCGGGGGTCGACGCCGGCCTGTCGCGGATCGAATTCCCGCGCGGCGGGATCGACCTCCTGCTCGCCTATCACCGCGACCGCGACGCGGCGCTGCCCGGGCGACTCGCGGCGATGGAGCTCGAGGGGCTCAGGTTCCGCGACAAGGTCGCGCTCGCGATCGACACCCGGCTCGCGCTCGTCGCATCCGAGAAGGACGCGGTGCGGCGGGGCGTGGCGCTCTGCGCGCTGCCGTCCCACGCCGCCGACGGCGCCCGCGCGCTCTGGAACACCGCCGACACGATCTGGACCGCGCTCGGCGACGCCAGCGACGACTTCAACTGGTATTCCAAGCGCGCGACGCTCTCGGCGATCTACTCCTCGGCGCTGCTCTACTGGCTCGGCGACGACACCCCGGGGGCGACGCGGACGCGCGAATTCACCCGCCGCCGGATCGACGACCTGATGCGGTTCGAGAAGGCCAAGGCGCGGATCGCCGAGCATCCGATGGCCGCCGCCATGCTGCGCGGGCCGCGGCGCCTGCTCGGCCGGGTGCGCGCCCCGCACGGCCAGGCGCCCTCCGACCTGCCGGGCTGGCAGGGCGAGTAATCTCCCGGCGAAAAGGCGGCTCCGGCGAAAAGTCACGGTCGCGACGTTCGGCCAGTGGGGTCCGCGCGATCGACGTGCTACCCCGGTGCGCGTGGCGACCAAGGGCCGGAGGAAAAGGCATGACATCGACGACGGAGGCCCGGACGTGCGGGTGATCGAGATCACGGCGCCCGGAGGGCCGGAGGCGCTGCGCCTGGCCGAGCGGGAGACGCCGGCGCCGGGCGTGGGGGAGATTCTGATCGCGGTGCACGCCGCGGGCGTGAACCGGCCCGACGCGCTGCAGCGCGCCGGCGCCTACGCGCCGCCCCCGGGCGCTTCGGACCTGCCGGGGCTCGAATGCGCCGGCCTCGTCGCCGAGGTCGGGCCGGGCGTCACGCGCTGGAAGGTCGGCGACCCGGTCTGCGCGCTGCTGCCGGGCGGCGGCTACGCCGAATACGTGACGACGCCCGAGGTCCACGCGCTGCCGATCCCGGGCGATCTCTCGATGGTCGAGGCCGCGGCGCTCTGCGAGACCTTCTTCACGGTCTGGAGCAACGTGTTCGACCGGGGCGGGCTCAGGGCGGGCGAGAGCTTCCTCGTCCATGGCGGGTCCTCGGGGATCGGCACCACGGCGATCCAGCTCGCCGTGCTGCGCGGCGCGCGGGTCTTCGCCACGGCGGGCAGCCCGGAGAAATGCGCCGCCTGCCGCGACCTCGGCGCCGAGATCGCGATCAACTACCGCGACGAGGATTTCGTGAAGGTGGTCAAGGAGGCGACCGGCGGCGAGGGGGTGAACCTGATCCTCGACATGGTCGGGGGCGACTACATCCCGCGCGGCGTGCGCGCGCTCGCCACCGAGGGGCGGATGGTGATGATCGCCTTCCTCGGCGGCGCCAAGGCCGAGCTCAACTTCGCGCTCGTCATGACCAAGCGGCTGACGCTGACCGGCTCGACGCTCCGGCCGCGCTCGAACGAGGACAAGGCGCGGATCGCCGCGGCGCTGGAGCGCGAGGTCTGGCCGCATCTCGCCTCGGGCCGGATCGCGCCGGTGATGGACCGGGTCTTCCCGCTCGAGGAGGCGGCCGCCGCCCATGCGCGGATGGAGAGTTCCGCCCATGTCGGCAAGATCGTCCTGAGCGTGGTCTGACACGGGGGGCGGCGTGGGGAAGGCGGACCGAGGTCCGCCCTACGTTGCCCGCCCCACGTTTCCCACCCCGTAGGGCGGACCTCGGTCCGCCTTCCCCGCCCCCCTCACGGGATCGGCGGGATCGAGAGCCCCCGGTTCGAGCGGCAGGCGTCCTCGAGCACGTCGGCCGCGCAGGCGCGCGGGTCGAGGTCGCGGGTCAGGCAGACCCGCACCTCGCGCAGCTTGCCGCCCGAGCAGGCGACGATCACGTCGTCGGGACGCAGCGCCGGATTGGCGCTCAGGAACGCCTCCTCGATCCCCGCGGCGGTCATGGTCCCGGTGATCTGGTCCGGCCGCTTCACCGAGGCGTAGGCGAGCCGCGACAGCGCGAAATATTCGCTCGCCGAAAGGCCCGAGCAGCGGCCATGCTTCTTCCACTGGTACCAGGCGAGGCCGCCCGAGCCCATGATGTCGGCCATGTTCGCCGATTGCGCGCGCGGCGGATCGCGCTCGACTGTGTCGCAATACTCGGGCCAGCCGCCCTCGTCGTACTGCGGCCAGAGGCCGTGCAGCGAGAAGCCGAGATCCTTGTGCGGCGCGCATTGTTCGGGCGCGTCGCCGGCCGCGACCTCGGCCTCGCACCAGGTCGGGCTCCAGGTGAGCGCCAGCACGTAATAGTCGAAGTCGCCGGCCGCCGGCTCCGCCCGGACGGCGGGGGCGAGCGGCATGCTCGCCGTGAGGGCGAGCAGGGCGGCGGTGGAATGCCTCTTTATCATCCGCGCGACAGCGCCTATATAGCGGGTCGTATTCCCCACGAAGACCGTTTCTTGTGCCTTGGCACACCCGAGTTTTCGGCTCGGGGCAGGTATTGTTCGACAGGAGGAGAATCGGCTCATGGCGCTTCCATTGATGCAACGCGCGACCGCCGTCTGGCTGGTGGAGAACACCACGCTCACCTTCCGGCAGATCGCCGAATTCTGTGGTCTTCACGAGCTCGAGGTCAACGGCATCGCCGACGGCGAAGTGGCGCAGGGGATCAAGGGGTTCGACCCGGTCGCCAACCGGCAGCTGACCGCCGAGGAGATCGCCCGCTGCGAGAAGGATCCGCGCGCGACGCTGCGCCTGTGGCGCAACCCGGCCGCCGACGGCGAGCAGAAGCGCAAGGGCCCGCGCTACACCCCGCTCTCGAAGCGGCAGGACCGGCCGGCGGCGATCGCCTGGCTCGTCAAGTTCCACCCCGAGCTTTCGGACGGGCAGATCGCCAAGCTGGTCGGCACGACCAAGCCGACGATCGAATCGATCCGCGAGCGCACGCACTGGAACATCGCGAACATCGCGCCGGTCGATCCGGTGGCGCTCGGCATGTGCAAGCAGTCCGAGCTCGACATCGCCGTGGCGAAGGCCGTCGCGAAGCAGGGCAAGGACGGCGTCATGACCGACGCCGAGCGGATGAAGCTGGTCTCGACGCAGGAATCGCTCAGCCAGGAGCCGGAGCCGCGGGTGCCCTCGAACATCTCGGGGCTCGAGAATTTCAAGATCGGCGGCTCGGGCCGCGACGAGCGCTCCAAGGAAGAGGCGAAGGCGGATGCCGAGAGCCTGTTCGCCAACCTCGCTCCGGCCGAGGACGACGAGGAGGAGTGAGGCCGGCGCGGCGAAGGCCGCCGCCGTCTTCCGATCGACAAGAAGCCCCGCGCCCGGCGCGGGGCTTCTTCATGTCCGGCGCCTGGCCGGCGGGCTTGCGGCGCGGCGCGTCCGGGGCGATGGTCGCCCGGCGCGCGCCGAGCGATCAGCCAGGCCGATGACGCGCGACTATCAGGAGACACGCATGTTCGTGGCAATGAACAGGTTCCGCATCGTCCCGGGCTCGGAGGCGGCCTTCGAGGAGGCTTGGCGGAACCGCGACAGCCGGCTTCACGAGGTGGACGGCTTCCAGAGCTTCCGGCTGCTCAGGGGGCCGAGCACCGAGGAGCACACGCTCTACGTCTCGCATAGCTTCTGGCGTGACCGGGACGCCTTCGAGGCCTGGACGCGCTCTGAGCAGTTCCGCCACGCCCATGCCGGCGCCGGCGAGCGCAAGCCGCTCTATGTCGGCGGCCCGCAGTTCGAGGGTTTCGAGACGGTCCTCGAATCGTAGGGCGGACCGGCGGCTCCGCCATCTCCCGTCCGAACGGAGGCGTAGGGCGGACCTCGGTCCGCCGCCTCAGCCGGTCAGGCGGCGCAGCGTCGTGCGCGACAGGACGAAGGCGATCGTGGCGCAGGCCCCGATCGTCGCCACCATCGGCAGCGCGGTCCCGTCGAAGAAGGCGCTGACGATCGCGATCGCGAGCGCGCCCAGCATCATCTGCAGCGTGCCGCCGAGCGCCGAGGCGATGCCGGCGATCTCGCCATGCTCCTCCAGGGCGAGGATCATCGCCGTCGGGATCACGAGGCCAAGGAAGGCGAAGCTCACGAAGAGCAGCGCCGCGAGCACCGGCAGGCTGTCGACGCCGGCCAGCGTCACCGCGAGCAGGGTCAGCATCCCGGCCGCGTAGCCCGCCACCGCCGCCTTGACCACGCGCGCCGGGCCGTACCGCATGCCGAGCCGGGCGGCGAATTGCGAGGCGGCGAAGAAGCCGATGGCGTTGCCCGAGAAGGCGAGGCTGTACTGCGTCGGCGTCAGGCCGAAATGGTCGATGTAGAGGAAGGAGGAGGCGGCGAGGAAGGCGAAGAAGCTCGACATGCCGAGGCCGCCGATGAAGGTCAGCCCGACGAAGACCGGATCGCGCATCAGCGTGGCGAAGCCCGCCCGCAGCGCGGCGAAGCTGAGCGCCACCCGCTTTTCCGGCGGATGCGTCTCCTTCAGCACCCGGAGCACGAGATAGAGGCTGACGAGCCCGGCGCCGAGGATGCCGAAGAAGACCGCGCGCCAGCCGAAGGCGAGGATCAGCAGGCTGCCGATCAGCGGCGCCAGCATCGGGCCGATGCTGATCACCAGCATGACGAGCGCCATCATCCGCGTCGCCTCGATCCCGGTGTAGCGGTCGCGGATGATCGCGCGCGGGATCACCATCACCGCCGAGGCGCCGATGCCCTGGAAGAGCCGGCCGAGGATCAGCCATTCGATGGTCGGCGCCACCGCGCAGGCGAGCGAGGCGACCGCGAAGAGCGACACGCCGAAGACGAGCGGCGGCCGCCGGCCCAGCATGTCGGAGATCGGGCCATAGGCGAGCTGGCAGAGGCCGAAGGCGAGGAAGAACACCATCAGCGTCATCTGGGTCGCGGCGATGGTGGTGCCGAGGTCCTCGGCGATGGTCGGCATCGCCGGCAGGTACATGTCGATCGCGAAGGGCCCGACCGCGCCGAGCAGGCCGAGGATGATCGCGTTCTTGGTGAAATCGGAGAGCTTCATCGGCGGGTCCGTTCGGGAACGAAGGCGGGGAGGCGCCGGGGCGCGCGGGGTCAGTCGGGGGCGGGCGCGACGCCGTCCTCGCGCGCGGCGAGAAGCCGGGCGCGGGTCTCGGGATCGAGGACCGGTCCCGCGAGGCCCGAGGCCTCGGCGCGCAGCGCGGCGGCCTGGGCGGCGAGGCTCTCGCGGTCGGCCCCGAGCGCCTCGGCGGAGGCGAGGGAGGCTTCGCCGACGCGCTTGAACCGCGCGGTCTCGCCGAGCTTGGGCGCGGGCCGCGCCGCCGCCGCCTCGGTGATCGGATAGCGCGCCTCGGGCGGCGCCTCGCAGCCGGCGAGCGCCAGAGCCGCGAGCCCGAGGGCGAGGCCGGCGCGCGCGCGCCGCGACCGGCCGGGAAGGGCGCTCAAGTGTCGCATATCTGTTCAGTGTTCCGGAATTTCGTTGGTGGCGCGCCCGTCGGCGAGCCATTACTATCGGCACCAAAGTCGGGCGGCAAGCTCGGCGCGCCGAGCCTCGGAGGGGATGCCATGGCGACGTCGGATACCAAGGACGAGCAGACGCTGGCCGAGCAGGGCCACCATCTCGCCCATAACATGGCGGAGGTCTTCGATATCTCGAGCCAGATCTGGCAGCGATTCCTCGCCGCCCAGATGCAGGAGGGCGGGCAGCCGAAGCATCCGGATCCGCTCAACACCTGGCCGACCTTCGCCGAGCTTTACCGCCAGATGTGGGACAACCCGAAGCAGGTCGCGGACAAGACGATCGAATACTGGGCGGCGCAGAACGCGCTGTGGCAGAATTCGATGCTGAAATGGCTCGGCGCGAAAGACGTGCCGGACGAGCTGAACCTGCCGCACATGGCCAAGCCCGACAAGCGCTTCGCCCACAAGGAGTGGAGCGAGAACGCGGTCTTCGACTATCTCAAGCAGTCCTACCTGCTCGCCTCCGGCTTCATCCAGAACACGGTCGGCACGGTCGGCGAGATGGATCCGAAGGAGCGCAAGAAGGCCGCGTTCTACACCCGCCAGTTCGCCGAGGCGATGAACCCGGCGAATTTCTTCGCGCTGAACCCGGAGGTGCTCGAGGCCACCGTCTCGCAGAAGGGCGACAATCTCGTCCGCGGCCTCAAGATGATGCTCGAGGATCTCGAGCGCGGGAAGGGCAAGCTCATCATCCGCCAGACCGACATGGACGCCTTCGAGGTCGGGCGCAACACCGCCGTCTCCGAGGGCGCGGTGGTCTGGGAGAACAACATCCTGCAACTGATCCAGTACGCGGCGACCACCGAGACGGTGCATGCGAAGCCGCTGCTGATCGTGCCGCCCTGGATCAACAAGTACTACGTCCTCGACCTCAACCCGAAGAAGAGCCTGGTGCGCTGGCTGACCGGCCAGGGCTACACCGTCTTCATGGTCTCCTGGGTCAACCCGGACGAGCGCCAGGCGGGCGAGACCTGGGACAGCTACATGTTCGAGGGCATGGGCGGGGCGATCGACGCGGTGCTGCGCGAGACCGGGCAGGACAGCCTCAACCTCGCCTCCTACTGCATCGGCGGCACGCTCGCGGGGACGATGCTCGCCTATATGGGCAAGACCGGCGACACGCGCGTCGCCTCCACCACCTTCTTCACCGCCCAGCTCGACTTCGAGGACGCGGGCGAACTGCAGATCCTGGTCGACGAGCAGACGATCGGCGTGATCGACGAGGACATGGAGAAGGGCTACATGCCCGCCGACCGGATGGCGACGGCCTTCAACATGCTGCGCGCCAACGACCTGATCTGGGGCTATGTGGTCTCGAACTACATGCTCGGCAAGGAGCCGTTCCCGTTCGACCTCCTGTACTGGAACGCGGATTCGACCGCGATGCCGGCGCGCGTCCACGGCTTCTACCTGCAGCAGTTCTACATCCGCAACGCCTTCGCCAAGGGCGCCTTCAGCGTGCGCGGCGTGCCGGTGACGCTCGCCGACATCAAGGGGCCGGTCTACCACGTCGCGACCCGCGAGGATCACATCGCGCCCGCGGCTTCGGTCTATCGCGGCGCCAAGCAGATGACCGGCGCCGACCTGCGCTTCGTCCTCTCGGGCTCGGGCCATATCGCGGGCGTCGTGAACCCGCCGGCGCTCGGCAAGTACCAGTTCTGGACCAATCCCGACATGTCCGGCGCCGAGCTCGACGACTGGCTCAAGGGGGCTAGGGAGACCCCGGGCAGCTGGTGGGTCGACTGGGACGCCTGGCTCGCCGAGCGGTCGGGCGGGCAGGTGCCGGCGCGGGTGCCGGGGGCGGGGATCGGCGTGATCGAACCCGCGCCGGGCAGCTACGTGAAGCACCGCTTCGACGCGGCCTGATCGCCCGCGCCCGTCGTTCGCGCCGGCCGGTCGCGGTCAGCCGTCCGACCGGCAGACGCTCGCGATCGCGGCCGGCGGCGGCCCCGGGACCTTCGCGGCGGCGGCGAGCGCGGAATAGGCGCCGCCCATCCGGTCCTGACCCGCGTCGCGGCCGGCGCGCGCCCGGATCACCGGGCTCGGCTCGCCGGTCGTCGCCGCGAGATTGTCGTCGACCGCCGTGTAGAGCGCCGGGTCTATCGCATTGACGAGATACATGAGCCGCGGCGCGCCGCCCACCGTCCCGGTCCGGAGCTGTTCGACCGGCTTGCCGTTCTTCGCGTAGCGCGCCACCTGGGCCGAGACCAGCTTCGGGTCGGAGCGCGCCTCGAATACCCGGCTCATCAGCATCGTCAGGCGCTCGGTCTGCGCGCCGCTCGCGAGAAAGCCGCAGCCCTCGGATTCGGAGAGCAGTGCGATGCCGAGGATCGGCTGCGCGGCATAGGTCTGGTAGTGCAGCGCCCGCGGGCCGCGCTCCATCTCGAGCGGCAGATAGCCGTCGTTGGCCGGGTTCTTCTGGTTCATCGTCACCTGGGCGAGCGCCGAGTCGAACACCGCCCGGCTCTGCGCCATCAGTTCGGCGTCGGCGTTGAGGAAGGCCGTCGGCAGGATCGCGAAGGCGCGCCAGTACTGGATGTTGTCCTCGTTCTTCGCCGCCCGGTCGCGGTCGATCATCGCCGAGACCGGTCCGGCGAGCTTCTGGAACCAGGCGCGAATCACGTCGTCCGCCGTCCCGTCCGCCGCGCGCACCGCCTTCGCCGCCGCGCGCACCTCGGGATGAATGTAATAGGCGGCCGAGAGCCCGCCGAACGTCCATCCGATCATGGCCTGGCTCTGGTTCTCGTTGCCCTGGTCGCCGATCTCGGTGATCGCGTCGGCCTTGGCCCAGGCGTAGAGCATGTTCGCCGCGCAGCTCGCCGCCGCCGGCGATTTCCGCGCGGCGTCGGTCTCGGCGACCACGTCGGCCAGATAGGTATCGAGGAAGCGGGTGCCGAATTCCTTCTGCCGCAGCGTCGAGCAGTCGATGACCCGGTTCGAGCCCTGCTTGTAGACGCGGAAGGACTGCAGCGTCTTCTGCGGCGGGATCATGCCCTTGTCGCAGCCCGGCACGGTGATCCGGAACTGGTCGATCCAGGCGTCGTAATCCTGCTTCTCCCCGGTCAGGAAGCAGTCGGCGCGCGTGTCGGTGAAGCGCTTGACGGATTTCGGCATCGCCGCGTCGGGCGCCGTCTGCGCGGCCACGCCGGTCGCGGTGAGCAGGATGGCGAGCACGAGGCCGCCGGCCCGCGCGGCGGAGCGGCCGCTCGGGCCGGTTCGCCCGGCGCGGCGGCGGGCGCGCGTGATTTCGAATCCGAACAAGGTCAGCCTCTCGATCAAACGCGCGCGAAGGTGGTCCCACGCGCGCGTTCATTCTGCGAGGCGGGCCCGGGAGTGTCTACCCCCGAAGCCGTGAGATCACAGGCCCGGGTAGAGCGGGAACCGGTCGCAGAGCGCCTGGACGCGGGTCCGGACGCCGGCCTCGACCTCGGTGTTGCCGTCGGCGCCGTTCTTCGCGAGCCCGTCCACGACCTCGACGATCAGCTCGCCGATCTCGCGGAACTCGGCCTCGCCGAAGCCGCGGGTCGTGCCCGCCGGGGTGCCGAGACGCACGCCCGAGGTCACGGTCGGCGGCTGCGGGTCGAACGGGATGCCATTCTTGTTGCAGGTGATATGCGCGCGGCCGAGCGCCGCCTCCGCGTCCTTGCCGGTCACGCCCTTCGGGCGCAGGTCGACCAGCATCAGATGCGTGTCGGTGCCGCCGGTGACGATGTCGATCCCGCCCTTCATCAGCGTCTCGGCGAGGACCTTGGCATTCGCGACCACATGCGCCGCGTAATCGGCGAATTCGGGCCGCAGCGCCTCGCCGAAGGCGACAGCCTTGCCGGCGATCACATGCATGAGCGGGCCGCCCTGCAGGCCGGGGAAGATCGCCGAGTTGATCTTCTTCGCGATCGCCTCGTCGTTGGTGAGGATCATGCCGCCGCGCGGGCCGCGCAGCGTCTTGTGCGTCGTCGTGGTCACGACATGCGCGTGCTCGAGCGGGTTCGGATGCTGGCCACCGGCGACGAGCCCGGCGAAATGCGCCATGTCGACCATCAGATAGGCGCCGATCTCGTCGGCCATCTTGCGGAAGCGGGCGAAGTCGATCTGGCGCGGGATGGCCGAGCCGCCGGCGATGATCAGCTTCGGCTTGTGCTCGCGGGCGAGCTCTTCCATCTGGTCGTAGTCGAGCTGGCTGTCCTGCTGGCGCACGCCGTAATGCACCGCCTTGAACCACTTGCCCGACATGTTGGGCCTGGCGCCATGCGTGAGGTGGCCGCCGGCCGAGAGATCCATCGCGAGGAAGGTGTCGCCGGGCTGGAGCAGGGCGAGGAACACCGACTGGTTCGCCTGGCTGCCCGAATTGGCCTGCACATTGGCGTAGCCCGCGCCGAAGAGCTGCTTGGCGCGGTCGATCGCGAGCTGCTCGGCGATATCGACGTACTGGCAGCCGCCATAGTAGCGGCGGCCCGGATAGCCCTCGGCGTATTTGTTGGTCATCACCGAGCCCTGCGCCTGCAGGACGGCGAGGCTGACGATGTTCTCGGAGGCGATGAGCTCGATCTCGTCGCGCTGCCGGGTCAGCTCCTGGCTGATCGCGCCCGCGAGCTCCGGATCCCGCGAGCCGAGGTTCTCGGTGAAAAAGCCGCTGTCGGTCTGGATGTCTTTCACGGGCTGGGCCTCCGGCCAAAGGTTCGGACTCGGCGCGACTGATACCGCGATCCCGCGGCGCGGGAAACCCGCCAAAACGTCCCTGAACCTTGGTACTGGGCGGCGGGCAGGGGCGGGGCGCTAACCAAGCCGCGCCGCCCGGCTTGCGCGCGTCCCCGCGCCGGGCGCAAGCTGCGGGACCGGGCGATCGGCGCTCCGGAACCGGCGGAACGGATGATGCGGCCTGGCCCCCTGCGCGGCGAACCCTTCGAAGCCTTCGTCGCGCCGGCGCGGCGGCGGCCGGCGCTCTGGCGCCTCGGACTGGGTCTCCTTTTGATCCTGCTGTGCGGGGTATTCGGCGCGGGGCTCATGGGAGGTGTCGCGATCGCGCTCGGCTTAGCGCCGGAAGGGGCTGGGCGCACCATCGCCCTGCTGGTCTCCTTCGCGGGCCTCACGCTCGGCGCGGTCCTGGCTGCGCGCCTGCTCGGTCCGCGGGGCGGGCGCACGCTGCTTGGGCCGGGTGGGCTCCGGCCACGCGCCTTCGCCGCCGGGATGCTCGCGACCGCCGCGATCTACGCCGCCTACGCGCTCATCGTCGTTGGCTTCGGAATCGCCTGGAACGGCGCCGACGCCGAGATGCCGGTCCGGGCGTGGCTGACGATGCTCCCGCTCGCGCTCCTCGCGCTGTTCATCCAGACCTCGGCGGAGGAGATCGTGTTCCGCGGATATCTCCTCCAGGGCCTGGCGGCGCGGTTCACGTCGCCGGCGATCTGGCTCGTGGCGCCCGCCGTGGTATTCGGCCTTCTGCATTGGGACCCGGCGCGGCATGGCGTCAACGCGCCGCTGGTGGTCCTGGCGATCACCGTGATTGGCGTGGCGCTGGGCGACGTGACCGCGCGGACGGGCAACCTCTCCGCGGCGATGGGGCTTCATTTCGCCCATAACGCCGTGGCCCTGCTCTGGTTCGCGCAATCCGGCCCGCTGGACGAGCTGGCGCTCCGGACCAGCGACGCGGCGGCGGAGCCGGCGCTGCTGCGCGGGCTCCTGCTTGCCTATATCGGGGTCCTGCTAGCCGGCTACGGCCTGTGGCTCGCCTGGAACCACCGCCGGCCGCGAGGCTGAGGCGGTCGAGAGATAGCCGAAATGGCGCATCACGGCGCCGCAGCGGGATTCGATCTCGGCCCGCTCGACCTCGGTCAGCCGCGCCAGCGACGAGGCGTTGGCGTCGGCGCGCATGTGCCGGTTCATCTCCGGGAAGAGATAGAAATGGTCGTGCTTCGCGATGCCGGTGATCCGGTCGCGGTCGCCCATGATCCGGTGCTTGTCCTGCAGCAGCACGCCGAGCGTCCGCTCCGGATCGAGCCCGGCGAATTCGTACATCTCGCGGCTCACCGCCCAGGAATCCTGAAGCAGGTCCTCGAAGCGCCAGCTCCGGATCGGCAGGCCCGCCGTCTCGTATTCGATCAGCCATTCGCCGAACTGGTTGTAGAGCGCGGTCGCCTGCTCGATCTCCGAGCGGCGCGCCATCTGCCCCTCGCAGACGCCCCGGCCGTCGCGGATGATGCCGATGAACCGCGCGTCCGGGTAGAGCTCCAGCAGGTCGGGGACCAGGCCCACGTTGTAGTTCATCACCTTCACGACCATCCGGTCGGGCGGCGTGTCGTCGCGGTAGAAGCCGCGCTCGCGCAGCGCCTCCTTGTAGACGGTGATGTTGTGCTGGTTCGCGCGGCAGGAGGCGTCGAGCGCCCGGCGCAGCGCCGCGCCGGCGAAGCCCCGGAGCGGCCGCTCCCTACGAAGCGGCGCGTCGAGGTTCAGCACGTCCCCGGCGGCGAGCCAGACCGGCGCGTAGCGCGCGAGCTTGCGCAGCCCCGCGATCCCCTCCCGGCGCAGGTTGCGCGGCCGGAACGGCTCGTGGAACTCGCCCGGCGGCCAGTACGTGCTGGGATGCGAGCGCAGGATGTTGAGGGGCTGATTGGTGCCGCCCCTCTGAAGTCCCAGGATGAAGATAGGCCCGGTCCCGATCACTGCGCACACCCTCCACTACCGGAATCTATTTCGAGAGCTTGACGGGCGCGGGGCTCAGGTGTCAACCATTTTCTTGCGTTTAGAATAGTATTTAAGTATTTTAATGTAAAAGAGAATGTTTTTACTTTAGGTTATCTTGAAGGGAATAGTGTCGTCGCGCCGGATGAGCGAAAATCCGCCGATGTGCCGGTCCGCTACACCAAATCGAAGCGGCTTCGCCTTGCCCCGCTTCGGAAGCGGTCTGCTCGCATTCCGATTGGATGGTCGCCTTCGGGGCAAGAATCAGCGCGCCATCGGCCGAAGCGGGCCGGCTTCTCGCGGCGGGGCGATTGCATTCGGGCCCACCCGGCAATATCTAGGCCGTCGCATCGACGTCTGAGGAGCCGGTCGCGCAATGAGCTGGATTTCCAACTATGTCCGTCCGAAGATCAACTCGCTCTTCTCCCGGCGCGAGGTGCCCGAGAACCTGTGGGTCAAATGCGACGGCTGCGGGACCATGCTGTTCCACCGCGAGCTCGCCGACAACCTGAACGTCTGCCCGAACTGCGGCTACCACATGGCGATCAGCCCGCGCGACCGGTTCCGCGCGCTCTTCGACGGCGGCGTCTTCGTCGAGGTGAAGGTCGAGAAGCCGATCGCCGATCCGCTCGGCTTCAAGGACCAGAAGAAATACCCCGACCGGCTGCGCGAGGCGCGCAAGAAGACCGGCGAGGAGGATGCGATGCTGGTCGCCGAGGGCGAGATCGGCCGGCTGAAGACGATCTGCGTCGGCCAGGATTTCGCCTTCATGGGCGGCTCCATGGGCATGTATGTCGGCAATGCGATCGTCGCGGGCGCCGAGCGCGCGGTGAAGCGCAAATGCCCGCTGGTGCTCTTCTCCGCCGCCGGGGGGGCCCGGATGCAGGAGGGGATCCTCAGCCTGATGCAGATGCCGCGCGCCACGGTCGCGGTGCAGATGCTGAAGGAGGCGGGGCTGCCCTACGTGGTCGTGCTGACCGATCCGACGACCGGCGGCGTCACCGCGAGCTATGCGATGCTCGGGGACGTGCAGATCGCCGAGCCCGGCGCGCTCATCTGCTTCGCCGGCCCCCGCGTCATCGAGCAGACGATTCGCGAGACGCTTCCCGAGGGGTTCCAGCGCTCGGAATACCTGCTCGACCATGGCATGCTCGACATGGTGGTGAAGCGCGGCGACATGCGCGAGACGCTGACCCGCCTGCTGCGGCTCCTGACCAACCAGCCCGCCGCCGTGCAGGGCGAGCTCGTCGCCGTGACCCCGCCGCCGGAGCCCGAGGCGGTTCCGCCCGCCGGCACCTGACGCGATGACCGCCGCGCCCGTGCCGGGCCCCGGCTCCGACCGGGTGCTCGAGCGGCTGATGACGCTGCATCCGAAGGTCATCGATCTCACGCTCGACCGTGTCGAGCGGCTGCTCGCCGCGCTCGGCCATCCCGAGCTCCGCCTGCCGCCGGTGATCCATGTCGCGGGCACCAACGGCAAGGGCTCGACGCTGGCGATGATCCGCGCCGGGCTCGAGGCCGAGGGCAAGACCGTCCACGTCTATACCTCGCCGCATCTCGCGCGGTTCCACGAGCGGATCCGCGTCGCGGGCGCGCTGATCGACGAGGACGCGCTGATCGCGCTGCTCGAACGCTGCGAGGCCGCGAACGGCGGCGCGCCGATCACCTTCTTCGAGGTCACCACCGTCGCGGCGCTGCTCGCCTTCGCCGAGACGCCGGCCGACTACACGCTGCTCGAGGTCGGGCTCGGCGGCCGGCTCGACGCCACCAACGTGATCCCGCGGCCCGCGGTCACGGTGATCACCCCGGTCTCGATCGACCACCAGCAGTATCTCGGCGAGACGCTCGGCGAGATCGCGGGCGAGAAGGCGGGGATCCTGAAGCCCGGCGTCCCGGCGGTGATCGGGCCGCAGGAGGCCGGGGCGCTCGCGGTGATCGAGGCGCGGGCCGAGGCGCTCGGCGCTCCGCTGACGGTCGCGAACCGCGACTGGCAGGTCTGGGAGGAGCGGGGGCGGATCGCCTTCCTCGACGAGCGGGGGCTGCTCGACCTGCCGCGCCCCAATCTCATCGGCGCGCATCAGGTGACGAACGCGGGCGCGGCGCTCGCCGCGCTGCGCGTGCTCGGCGCCAGCGACGCCGCCTGCGAGGCGGCGGTGACGCACGCCGAATGGCCGGCGCGGCTGCAGCGGCTGCGCCGGGGGCCGCTCGTGGAGGCCGCGGACGATTGCGAGCTGTGGCTCGACGGCGGCCACAACCCGGCGGCGGGCGAGGCGCTCGCCGAGGCGCTCGGCCGGCTGCCCGCGCGGCCGCTCCATCTCGTCACCGGGATGCTGAACACCAAGGACATCGCGGGCTTCCTGCGCCCGCTCGCCGCGCTGGCGCGCGACCTGCGCGGCGTGAGCATTCCGGGCGAGGCGGCGACGCTTTCGGGCGCCGAGACGGTCGCCGTGGCGCGGAGCGTCGGGATGGCGGCGTCCGAGGCGCCGGACGTCGCGACCGCGATCGCCGAGATCCGCGCGGCGGATCCGGGCGCGCGGATCCTGATCTGCGGCTCGCTCTACCTCGCGGGCAGGGTGCTGCGCGAGAACGGGTGAGCGGGAGGCGGACCGAGGTCCGCCCCACGGGCGCGGGGCGCGCCGTTTCAAACCTCGCCGCGCTGTCCCGGGCTTGACCCGGGACCTCGACCCTCGGAGCGGAAGCCTCGAGGTCCCGGGTCAAGCCCGGGACGGCGGTGCGCCTGAACGCCCCTCAAAGAAAACCCCGCCGATCCGAAGATCGACGGGGTTTCGCATTTCAGCCGGTTGACCGAGCCGGTCGTCGGCGCTCAGACCGAGTCTTCGATCCAGCCCTTGAGGCTCGCCTTCGGCGCGGCGCCGGTGCGGTTCGAGATGACCTCGCCGCCCTTGAACATGAAGAGCGCCGGGATGCCGCGGACGCCGAACTGCGCCGGCAGGCCGGGGTTCTCGTCCACGTTGACCTTCGCGACCTTGATCTTGCCTTCGTATTCGGTGGCAAGCTCTTCCAGCGCCGGGCCGATCATGCGGCAGGGACCGCACCATTCCGCCCAGAAATCGACCAGGACCGGCACTTCGGACGCGAGCACTTCGTCCTGAAAGTTGCTGTCCGTAACCTTGACCGTCGCCATTGCGTGGCTCCTCGAATGAACTTGGCCCATAAACTATGGAGCGACCCCCTCAGGGTCAAGGGAGCCCGCCCAGGATGGCGCCCGGTCCGCCCTCCGCGCGGGCGAGCGCGGCGGCGGTGAGCGCGGCCGGCAGCGGCATCAGCCGCGCGGTCCGGGTCCAGAGCACGGCGGTCTCGACCCGGCGCCCCGGCCAGATCGCGGCCAGCGCCGCGGCATAGGCGCCCATCTGGCGCAGGATGCCCTCGGGCACCTGCTCGGGCCGCTCCGGCACGCCGCGGTTGGTCTTGAAATCGACCGCCAGCACCCGGTCGGGCGCGACCACCAGCCGGTCGATCCGGCCGATCAGCCGCGCGCCGCCCGGCAGTGGCGCGGCGATCTCGACCTCGGCGAGCGCGTCCGGCGCGAAGATCTCCGCGAGTTCGGGCGCGCGCAGCACGGCCGCGGCCTCGGCCAGCAGCGGGTCGAGATCGGCGCGGCCGGGCAGCAGTCGCGCGGCGAGCGCGGGCCAGTCGGCGGGCGGATGGGCGCGCAGCCGCTCGAGCAGCAGATGGACCGCCTCGCCGCGCGCCAGCGGATCCTCGCCGGGCGCGAAGAGCTCCGGCTCGGCCGGCAGCGCGTGCGCGCCGCCGAGACCCGAGGGCGTGAGCGCCGGCGCCGCGCCGGGCGGGATCGGCGCGTGGCGGCCGGTCCAGCCGGGCAAGGGCGCCACCTCGGGCTCGGGCTCGGCCCGCGCGACGCCGGTCACCGTTTCCCAGCCGGTGGCGAGGATCGCCCCGTCCTCGGTCGTTTCGGGCCCGAGGCGCGCGAGGCCGGACTCCACGAGGCCGTACCAGCTGTCGTCGCCCGGCTTCGGCGCCTTGCCCGCGCCCGCGACGATGAGCCAGGACCGGGCGCGGGTCAGCGCGACATAGAGCAGGCGCCGGTTCTCGGCCCGGGTCAGCACGCGCCGCGCGGCCTCCGCCGTCGCGAGCGCGGGCGGCGCCGCGTCGCTCGGGCCGCGCCAGGCGGCGGCGCCACCGTCGAGCCGGGCGATCCGGGGCGGATTGGCCGCCTCCGGCCGGGGCGCGGTGTCGGGCAGGATCACGATCGGCGCCTCGAGCCCCTTCGCGCCATGCACCGTCATCACCCGGGCCTGGTCGGCGCTGTCCTCGAGCCGGCGCTTCACCCGCAGCTCGGCCCGGTCGATCCAGCCGAGAAAGCCGGTCAGGCTCGGCGCTTCCTCGGCCTCGTAGGCGAGCGCCTGGTCGAGCAGCGCGTCGATCGCATCCTCGGATTCCGGACCGAGCCGCGCGACGAGCCGGCGGCGGCCGTCGTGGCGGACGAGGATCCGTTCAAGCAATTCGAAGGGGCGCGCGTAGTCGGCGAGCGAGCGGATGTCGTCGATGAGATCGACCACGCCGGGGAAATCGGCGCGCCGCTCGCGGAGCGCGTGCCAGAGCGTGCCGGTCCTGGGATGGGCGAGCCCGAAGAGCTCGGCCTCGCCGAGCCCGCCGAGCGGCCCGCGCAGCAGCGCGGCGAGCGAGAGGTCGTCGTCGCGGGTCGCCGCGACCCGGAGCACGGCGAGCAGGTCCTTGACCGCGAGCTCGCCCTCGAGCTTCAGCACGTCCGCGCCCGCGACCGGCACCCGCGCCGCCTTCAGCGCGCGGATGATCGCGTGGAAGAGCTCGGCGCGGCGCTGCACCAGGATGAGCACGTCGCCGGGCCGGATCGCCCGGTTCTCGCCGGGCAGGAGCCGCCCTTCGTCGAGCCAGCCCCTGATCCGCGCGGCGATCGTCTCGGCGAGCCGGGCGACCGGATCCTCCGGCGTCTCGGCCGCCTTCGGGCTGTCCCAGGGCGGGTCGTCGTCCTTGTCGGGCTTCGGCAGGAAGGGCCAGAGCTCGACCCGGCCCGGCATCGCGTCGCGGAAGGCGAGATGCTCGACGCGTTCGAGCCCCGCGCCGGCCGGCCCGGCGAAGACCGCGTCGACGAGGGCGAGCACAGGCGGCGCGGAACGGAAGGAATAGAGCAGGTCGCAGCGCCGCAGCTCCTCGCCGAGGCCGGAGAGAAGCTCGGTGTAGAGCGCGCGCATCCGGCCGAACTCGACCGGATCGGCGCCCTGGAAGCTGTAGATCGACTGTTTCTCGTCGCCGACGACGAAGATGGTCCGCGCGACGGTCCGGCCCGACAGGCCGACGAAGAACTCCTCCGAGATCGCCCGGATCACGTCCCATTGCCGCGGGCTCGTGTCCTGCGCCTCGTCGACCAGGATGTGGTCGAGCCCGCCGTCGAGCCGCCAGAGCACCCAGGCCGCCGTCTCGCGTCGCGACAGCAGCAGGCGCGCGCGCTCGATCAGGTCGTCGAAATCGAGCTGGCCGCGCGCCTGCTTGCGCGCCTCGTAGCGGGCGAGAAAGCCGCGTGCGAAAGCGTGCAGCGCCTCGGCCCGCGCGAGCGCCGCGAGCGCGAGTCGGCGCGGTCGCGCCGCCTCGACCTTGCGCATCAGGTGGTCGAGCGCATCCGAGAGCGCCGGATGCGCCGCGCGCATGCCCTTGGTCGGAGTCTTGCCGAGCTTGGCGCCGAAGGGCGCCGCCGCGCCCTTGCCGAACAGGAGCGCGCCTTCCAGCGCCGCGAGGCAGGCGGCCGGATCGCCCTGGCCCAGCGCCTCCGCCAGCGCCGCGCCGAGCTCGCGGTCCCGGACCGACCCCTCGGCGAGCAGCGGTAGCCAGGTGCGGGCGCAGGCGCGCGACCCCTCGCTCATCACCTCGGCGTGGATGTTCTCGAGCCGCGCGTCCACCTCGGCGCCGAGCGCCCCGGCCATCGCGGCGCGGTCGAAGGGCGCGGCGAAGGCGTCGCGGTGCTGGACGATCTCGAGCATCAAGGGATCGGGATCGTCGCCGGAGAGATGCGCGGCCATGCCCCGCGTCGCCGCCGGATCCTCCACCGCGAGCCGGTCGAGCACCTCCTCGCGCAGCGCGCGGGCCGCGCGGTCGTCGAGCATCTGGAAGCTTGGCGCCACCCCGGCCTCGAGCGGGAAGCGGCGGAGCAGCGCGTCGCAGAAGGCGTGGATCGTCTGGATCTTGAGCCCGCCCGGCGTCTCGAGCCCGCGCGCGAAGAGCCGGCGCGCCTCGTTGAGCTTTCCGGGCGTCAGCCCCCTCACATCCTCGCCGAGCCTCTCGATCTCGGCGCGCAGCTCGGTGTCGCCCAGCATCGCCCATTTCCCGAGCGTCTCGAACAGGCGGTTCTGCATCTCCGCCGCCGCGGCCTTGGTATAGGTGAGGCAGAGAATGCGGCGCGGGTCGGTGCCGGCGAGCATGAGCCGCGCCACCCGGTCGGTCAGCACGCGGGTCTTGCCCGAGCCCGCGTTGGCCGAGACCCAGCTCGACTTGCCCGGCTCCGCCGCCCGGTGCTGGGCGCGCGTGGCCGGGGTGGGGGGCTCGGGGGCCGGCGCGGCATCGCTCAGGCTGGCCTTGGTCACGCCGCGTCCTCCGGTTCCTCACCATCGCCCCATTCGCCGTGGCGCGCGAGATGGTCGTAGTCGTTCTGGTAGACGAGCTGCGCCGGCCGCAGCCGGGCGGTGAAGCCGCTCTCGCCGCGCTGATAGGTCGCGATCAGCTGGGCGAGGCGGGCCCAGGTCTCGGCGATCCGGTCCGGCACGCGGTCGAAGGCATGCGTCTCCGCGCGGCCGATCGAGACCAGTTCGAGATGGAAGGCCGGGGCGGGCGGCAGGGGCGCGAAGCCACCCGCCTCGGCGATCGCCGCCTCGAGCGGCAGCTGCAGATGGATCTTGCCCTTCCCCCTCGGCAGGCCGCCGGATTTGTAGTCGTAGATCGCGTAGCCTTCCGGCGCGCGGTCGATCCGGTCGGCGGTCGCGGTGACCGTGAAGGGCGCGGGCAGGCCCTCCACCGCGCGGCGGCCGCGGGCTTCCTGCGCGAGCGGCTCGGCGCGGCGGCGGCGCTCGGCCTCGCCATCGACGAAGGGGCCGGCGTTCCGGGCCAGCCGCGCGAACCAGATCGCGCGCACCGCCGGCCAGGGCGTGGTGAGCGCGAGCTCGCTCTCGGCCGAGGCGAGCAGCCGGGCGGCCGCGTCGGGCGGCAAGCCGTCGCGCGTCGCCGCCATGAAATGCTCGATCACCGAATGAAGCGCGGTGCCGCGCGCCAGCGCGTCCGCGACCCGGCCCGGCGGATCGAGCGGCCGCAGGCGCAGCACGTAGCGGGCGTAGATCGCGTAGGGGTCGCGCGCGAGCGTCTCGATCCGGGTGACCGAGAGCTCCTCGGGGAACTGGCCCGGGGCGAGCCGCGGCGACGGGCGCCGCGCGGCCGGCACGCGCGCCGCCGGCCGCGACAGCCGCTCGGCGAGGCCGAGCAGCGCCGCGCCCCGCGCCTTGGCCGCGTCGAGCGCGGCCTCGCCCTCGGGCGGCAGGCCGCGCAGCAGGTTCTCGAGGCGCATCAGCCAGCGCGCGGCGACGGTCGGCGCCTCGGCGTCGCGGGTGGCGCGGGAGACGATGACGCGGGGGGCGCCCATCGCCTGCTGGAAGTCATGCGCGGCGAGGCCGATCCGCCGCTCCGGGCTCGGCAGGCCGAGCTCGGCGCGCATGGTCCGGTTGAGCCAGGGATCCGCCCCGGGCAGGCTCGGCCAGACGCCTTCGTTGAGGCCGCCGAGGACCACCAGCTCCGCCGTCTGCACCCGCGCCTCGAGCGTGCCCCAGATCGCGATCCCGGGATGGGTCACGACCGCCTCCTCCGGCACGTCGATCGCCGCCATGATCGAGCGCAGGAGCGCCCGGTAGGCGGTGGCGTCGAGATCGCCGCCCGCGTCGGCGTCGCGCGCCAGCCCCTCCATCATCTCGAGCGCCCGCCCGCCGGCGCGGCGATCCCAGAGCGCGTGCGGCGCGGGGACCGGCCCCGCCGCGAGCGCCTCGGCCGCCGCGCGGTGCCAGGCGACGCGCGCGGCGAGCGGCTCGGGTCCCGGCGCGGGCTCGGGCCCGAGCGTGGCGCGCAGCCAGGCGATCCAGTCCTCGGCCTTCTCCCTGACGGCCCAGGCCGCGAGGTCGTCCCAGTCGACCCAGGGCGCGCCGCCGCGCAGCTTCCGAAGCTCGAGCTTCGCGACGAGGTCGAGATGGCGGCCGCGCGCGCCGGGGCCGGAATTGGTGAGCGGATGCTTCAGGAGGACGAGCAGCGCCTCGGGCGTCAGCCGTTCGCCGATCCGGTCGGCGAGCCGGCGCAGCAGCACCCCCGGCGGGGTCAGCGCCAGCGGCCGCCCGGCGCTGTCGTCGGGGATCAGCCCCCAGCGGTCGAGCTCCGCCGTCACGCGCCGCGCGAGGATCCGGTCGGGGGTGATCAGCGCCGCCGGCGCGCCGCTCTCCGCCGCCTCGCGCAGCGCCAGCGCGATCGCGAGCGCCTCGCCGCGCGGATCGGGCGCCTCGATCCAGGTCAGGCCCGCGCAGGCCTCCGCGAGCGCGGGGCGCAGGTCGCCGCCCTCGGCGCGCCACTGGTCGGTGACCGGCGCCGGGCGCAGCGCCAGCGAGACGAGCGCGTTGCGCGCGGGCGATGGCGGCGGCGGCGCGGTCCAGGGCCGGACCTCCGCGGGGTCGAAGCCGATCTCGGCCGCGAGGCGGCGGAAGCCGTATTGGGGATGGTCGGCGGCGCCCTCGGCCTCGGGGCCGATCCGCTCCCAGACCGCCGCCGGCAGCGTCGCGTCGAAGCCTGGCAGGATCAGCGCCCCGAGCGGCAGGCGCGCAACCTCGGCCATGAAGCGCCGCGTCGCCCCGCGCGAGCCGGTCGAGCCCGCGACGATCACCGGATGGTCGGGCGGCGCGTCCCGCCAGATCCCGGCCCAGGCCTCGGCGGCGGCGCGCAGCCGCGCCTGGCCGCCGGCGTCGCCGCTCGCCGCCTCGTAATCCGCGAGCAGCCGCAGGAAGCGCAGGCTGCGCTGCCAGTGCTCGGCGTGTTCGGCGGCGTCGATCGTGTCGAGAGCCTCGGGCGCCACGCCCTCGCCGCGCATCTCGTCGAGCAGTTCCGCGAGGCTGTCGGCGAGGTCGAAGGCCGCCGTCTCGGAGGCGAGCCCGGGCTCGGCGGCGATCAGCGCCGCGACGAGCCGCGCAAGCTCGAGCTTGCGGCGCAGGGCCGAGACCGTCGGCGCCGGATCGAGCGGCCCGAGCGGGTCCTCGCCGAGCTCGGTCACCACCCGGATCCGGGGCAGGAGCCGCGCCGGCCCGCGCGCGAGCTCGGCGAGGAGCGCGCGGCGCATCCGCTGCGTGTTGACCCAGAGCTCGACCCGCGCCGCGGCCTCGGGCGGGCCGCCGGCGAGGCGCGCGTCGAGCCCCTCGACCACGGCGCGCGCGAAATCGGCGCCGGGCGGCAGGGCGAAGATCCGGGGACCATCGCTCGGGGGGAAGAAGGGTTTCACCGCGAAAGCTCGGCCTCGGCGAGCGCGATCCCCTCGGGCCGGCCGACGTCGACCCAGCCGCCCTCGTGGACGACGCCGAAGAGCCGCCCCTCGGCGAGCATCAGGTCCCAGAGCCGGTTGAGCGAGAAGATCTGCTCCGGGATCTCGCCGAGCCGCGCCGGGTCGATGATCTGCGCCCCCGCGTAGACATAGGGCGCGCCGGGCGCTTCGCCCCGCCGCGCGAGCCGCCCGTCGGGGCCGCGGATGAAATCGCCCGGGCCCGCGTGCCCGATCGCCGCCTCGCGCCGCACGAGGCAGAGGAGCGCGCCCATCCGGCCGGGCTCCCAGGCCTCGGCGAGGGTCCGGAGCGGGTTCGGGCCGCGCCAGACCATGTCGGCGTTGAGCGTGAAGACCGGGCCGGGCCCGAGCGCGGGCAGCGCGGCGCGCAGCCCGCCGCCGGTCTCGAGCAGCACCGGCTCCTCGGCGAGCGCCACCTCGGGCGCCTCAGCCGCGAGCCAGGCGCGCATCTGCGCCGGATGGGCGTGCAGGTTCACCACCGTCCGCGCCACGCCCGCGTCGCGGGTGAGCGCGAGCGCGTGCGCGAGGAGCGGGCGGCCCGCGACGGCGATCAGCGGCTTCGGCCGGGTCCGCGTGAGCTCGCCCATCCGCGTGCCGAGGCCGGCGGCGAAGATCATCGCCGCGTCAGGGGCCGCGCTCACGCCGCCACCCGCGCGATCCGCGCCCGCGCGGCTGCGTCCGGCGCCGGCAGGTGGCGCGCCACGAAGCCGCGCAGGGGGCCAAGCGCCGGATGGGCGAGATCGCCTTCGAGATAGGTCCAGACGCGCGGGAGATAGTCGAGATAGCGCGGCTTGCCGTCGCGGCGGCAGAGCCGGGTGAAGAGGCCGAGGATCTTCAGGTTGCGCTGGGCGGAGAGCACATGCGCGGCGCGGTCGAAGCCTTCGGCGTCGCGCCCGGTCCGCGCGAGATAGCGGGCGCGGGCGCGTTCGGCCAGCGCGGGGCCGATGTCGCGGCGGGCGTCGCGGACCAGCGAGACGAAGTCATAGGCCGGATGGCCGATCAGCATGTCCTGGAAATCGAGCAGCCCGATCCGCGCGACCCCGGCGCGCTCCGGCAGCCAGACGAGGTTCTCGGCGTGGTAGTCGCGGTAGATCGGCACGGTCGACTCCGGCAGAAGCGGCGCGAAGGCCGCCGCGCAGAGCGCGTCGTATTCCGCCGCGAGGTCGGAGGGGACCGGCGCGCCTGTGACGGCCGGCAGGTACCATTCGACCGCGAGCCGCGCCTCGCGCATCAGGATCGCCATGTCGTAGGGCGGCGGCGTCCAGCCCGCCGCGCCCGCCCAGGACAGCTCCTGCATCCGCGCCAAAGTGTCGATCGCCGCGTCGTAGAGGCCGGGCTCGAGGCCCGGGTCGCGGGCGCAGAGCGTGGCGACGAGGTCGTCGCCGAAATCCTCCAGCAGCGCGAGGCCGGGGCCGGGCGCCGCCGCGAGGATCTCGGGCGCGCTGAGGCCATGGCGACGCAGCCAGTCCGCGACGGCGAGGAAGGGCGTGGTGTCGAGCCCGCTTTCGGGCGGGACGTCCATCAGGATCGCGCGCCGGGGTCCGCCCGTCAGCCGCTCGTAGCGCCGCGCCGAGGCGTCGCCGGCGAGCGGCGCGCGGCGCGCGGCGCGCCAGTCGGTCCCGGCGAGGAAACCCGTGATCTCCGTCTCCCGGCTCATGCCGCGCGCTCCAGTCCGGCGACCGCGCCGGCGAGCCAGTCCCAGCCCGCGCCGTGGGCGGCGAGCCGCGCGATCCGCCCCTCGCCGTCGCCGGGCGGAAAGTCGAGCCCGAGGTCGAGCCGCCGCGCCGGCAGCGCGGGGCCGAGCCGCCCGGCCCATTCGACGAGGCAGATCGCGGTCCCGAACGCCTCCTCGAGCCCGAGCTCGGCGATCTCGTCGATCGCGCCGAGCCGGTAGAGATCGGCGTGCCAGAGCTCGACCGCGCCGAGGTCGTAGGTCTGCACCAGGGTGAAGCTCGGCGAGGGGATGTCCTCGGCGCGGCCGAGCGCGGCGAGCCGCTCGGTGATGAGCGCGCGGGCGAAGAGGCTCTTGCCCGCGCCGAGCCCGCCGCTCAGCGCGACGAGGTCGCCCGCGCCGAGATGGGGCGCCAGCGCGCGCGCCAGGCGCTCGGTGGCTTCCGGGTCGGGCAGGTTGAGCGACAGCGCCACGGGCGGATCCGTTCGAGCGAGGGAAATCCGGCTGTTTCTACCGGGCCGGGCAGTGAGCGCAAGGGTCAGGCGTCGCCGACGCCCCGCGCCGGCGCGGCCGCCGCGCGCGGCAGGCGCAGCGTGAGGATGGCCCGGGTTCCGTCGCGGGCCGCGTCGAGGGACCCGCCGGCGTCCTCGGCCATGTGGCGGGCGATCGTCCAGGCGAGGCCGCCGGGCTCGGCCGGTCCGGCCTCGACCTCCGCGCGCAGGCCCTCCGCCGTCCGGGCGAGCCGCACCGCGGCCTCGGGGCGCGCCAGCTCCGCCGCCGCGAGGCCGAGCGCGAGGCCGAACCGCCGGGCCGCGCCCGACCAGTCCGCCGGCGTGCCCGCCGCGTCGAGGATGAGGCCCCGGCGCCCGAGCGCCTGGGCGAGCAGGGGAAGCGGGCCGGTCGCCCCGGTCGCACCGGGCGGCTCGGCCCGCGCGAGCCCCTCGCGCAGCTCGCGCGCCGCGACCGTCAGCGCCTGGAACGCCTCCGGCGTCGGCGCCGCGGGGATCGCCGCCGTGAGCTGCCGCGCCGCGCGCTCGGCCGGGCGCCGCAGCTCCTCGAGCGCGAGCACGCCGAGAAGGGCGATCTCGTCCGGCGCGGGCGCGGTTGTCGCGCGCCGGTCCGCCGCGCGATCGCGGAAGACGAGGAGCGAGGCCCCGTCGGGCAGGGGGGCCACCAGAAGGTCGAGGCCGCGCCCGTCGGCGAGCGTCACCCGGTCGGTCCAGCTCGCGCGGTCCTCGGCGCCGGTGGCGAATTCGGTGACCCGGGTCCAGACCGGACCGGGCCGGCAGCGCTCGGCGCAGAGCCGCGCCATCTCGGCGATCCCCGGTCCGCGCAGCTGGTCCATCGGGCCGAGCCCCCAAAGCGTCTCGAAGGCCGAGTTCACCAGCACGAGCTCGCCCGAGGCGTCGAAGACCGCGACCGCCTCGGACACCCGGTCGAGCGTCGCCTGGCTCAGCTCGAGCTCGGAGCGGTAGCGGCGCTCGAGCATGATCGCGGTCGAGATGTCCTCGAACAGGAAGGCGACCGCGCCCTGTGGATGCGGCCGGCCGGTGACGCGGAAGATCTTGCCCGAGGGCAGGACCCAGTTCTCCTCGTAGGTGCCTTCGCGCGCGCCGTTCTCGAGCTCGGAGAGCTTGCGCCGCCAGGAGGTGAAGTCCTTCTGCTCCGGCATCTGCCGCGTCTCGCGCAGGCGTTCGAGAAAGTCGCGCAGGGACGGCCGGCCGGCGAGCCAGACCGCGTCGATCTTCACGAGATCGGTCAGCGCGGGGTTGAAGAGCCCGAGGCGGCGGTTCTTGTCGAAGACCGCGAGCCCGATCGGCAGATGCGCGAAGGTCTCGGTCAGTGTCTCGATGAAGCGGCGCAGCGTCGCCTCGGCGGTGACGAGATCATCGGCCGAGAGCGCGAAGCCGATCGCGCCGCCCTCCGCCGCCGGGGTCTCGGAAACCTCGAACCACTCGCGCTCCGATCCGCCGGCGGCGGCGACGGCGACCCGTCGCCGCGTGAACTCGCCGCGCGCGGTCAGCGGCACTTCCTCGAGCGGATGGGCGAAGGCGCTCGGGCTCCGCGCCTCGGCGAGCGCCGGCTCGGGCGTCGCGAACCGCGCGCGATAGGGCCGGTTCGCCCAGGTCACGAGCCCCTCGGCGCCGACGCTCCAGGCGAGGATCGGCGCGCGATCGAGCAGGCCGCGCAGCAGCGCGGTCTCGATCTCGGCGCGGGCGAGCGCGCCCTGCGCCCCCCGGAGCGCGCGCGCGTCCTCGTTCGCGGCGCGGATCGCGAGATGCGCCGCCCCCTCGCGCGGCCAGCCGACGAGCTCGAAGGCGCTGCCGTCGCGGCGCTGGCAATGGTGGCGAAGGCCGGTGCCGTAGAGGATCAGCGCCTCGAGGTCGGCGCGAAAGCCGGGGCAGGCCTGGTCGAGATAGGCGGTGAGCGCGGCGAGGCGACCGGATTTCGGATCGAGCCCGCCGAGCAGGATCCGCGCGGGCTCGCTCAGCGGCTTCACCGAGGAGCCCTGGATCAGGAACTCGCATTCCGCCTCGCCCTTTGCCGCGGCGGCGTCGCGGGCGCGCCCGCGCAGGCTTGGCACCAGGCCGCCGGGCGCGAGGCCGACGACGAGCATCAGCGTCGTCACCGCGCTCAGCACCGCCGCCGCGGCGACCGAGGGCAGTTCGCCGAAAACGGCCCAGTCGATCAGCGGGATCCAGTCGGCGGCGAAGAACGGCGAGTCCATGGCGGCGATCCGGAGGGCGTCGGGACAAGGCCCCCAAGGGATCGCGGAACGCTTAAGGAATGCTTAACCTCGACGAAGGGCCCGCGCCCGGGGCTATTCCTCGCCCGCGAGCCGCGCCCGGTCCGCGCCGTCGTCGTCCTCGCCGCCCGGCCGGGTGACCTCGGCCCGCGGCCAGGAGACCGCGACGATCGCCCCGGTCGGCCGGGCGAATTCCGCCGGCACCTCGCCCGAGACGTCGCGGCGCCCGGAGCCGTTGCCGAAGGAGAGCCGCGCCCCGGAGCGCTCGAGCAGCGTCTTGGCGATGAAGAGGCCGAGCCCCATGCCCTGGTAGCCGGGCCGCTCCTTCTGCGTGCCGGCGCGGCTCCGGACGAAGGGCACGCCGATCCGGCCGAGCACCTCGGACGGATAGCCGGGGCCGTCGTCGCCGATCACGATGCTGACCATCCGGGGCGTCCAGTCGATGTCGATCCAGACCGTCGAGCCGGCGAAATCGACGCCGTTCTGCACGAGGTTGCGCAGGCCCTGGATGATCTCGGGCTGGCGCGCGAGCTCGGGCTGCGGCGCGGCGCTGTCCTCGAGCAGGCCGCCCTGCACCCGGGTGATGATCCGGATGCCGCGCTGGGAATGCGGCGCGGCCGCCTCGTCGACCACGCTCGAGATCGGCGCGAACCGCATCATCGCGTCCTCGTGCCCGCTCGGCCCCATCGAGCGCAGGATCTCGGCGCAACGGTCGGCCTGGGCGCGGATCGAGAGCGCGTCCTCGCGCAGCTCCGGCGATTTGAGCTCGCCCGCGAGCTCGGCCGAGAGCAGCTTGATCGTCGCGAGCGGCGTGCCGAGCTCGTGCGCCGCCGCCGCGACCACGCCGCTCAGCGTCGTCAGCTCCTGCTCGCGCCCGAGCGCCGCCTGGGTCGCGGCGAGCGCCTGGGACATGCGGAAGGTCTCGTCGCTGACCTGGCGCGCGTAAAAGGCGAAGAACAGGATGCCGATCACCAGCGACACCCAGTTGCCGACGACGAGCAGCGGCGGCGCGGCGAGATAGGCGCCGGAATCGAGCTGCAGCGGCAGCGAGACGAAGGCGAGCAGGGTCGCGACGAGCACGGCGGCGAGCGCGAGCATCACGGTCGTGCGCAGCGACAGGACCGAGGCGCTGATCATCACGGGCGAGATCAGCATGAGCGCGAACGGGTTGCTGAGCCCGCCGGTGAGCGCCAGCAGCGCGCCGAGCTGGGCCACGTCGAAGAGCAGCGTCACCGTCGCCTCGCGCCCGCTCAGCCGCCGGTTCTGCGAGGTGACGAGGCTCGCGCCGCCGTTCAGCAGCACCGAGGCGGCGATCACCGCGGCGCAGAGCTCGATCGGCACCAGCACGCCGAAGGCGAAGGCGCCGAGCACGGCGGCGGTCTGACCGATGATCACGAGCCAGCGCAGCAGGATGAGGGTGCGGGCCCGCAGCCAGGAGCTGCGCGCGTCCGCGGCGATGAGCGACAGGTCTCTGTATGGCATGTCGCCTCCGCGCATAGCAGCCGCCGCCCGTCCGCTCAACGCCCGTCCGCTCAAACGGATTTGATCGCTCCCGGGCACCGTGACCGCCTGTCGCCTTGCCCCTCCGGACGGGCCCATGCGAGAAGCCGGTGAGGAGACGAACATGAAGATCAACACTACGCGAACCTACGCGCTGCTGGCCGGCGCGGTGGCGATCGCCGGGCTCGGCGTCATGGGATATCTCGCCTTCGCGCCCGGCTCCGACGCGGATGTCTTCGCCGATTGCCGCCGGGGCGCGGTGGCGGGCGGGACGGCGACGATCGGCGGGCCGTTCACGCTGGTGAACGGCGATGGCGCGCGGATGAGCGAGGCCGAGGTGATCACCAAGCCGACGCTGGTCTATTTCGGCTATGCCTTCTGTCCGGACATCTGCCCGACGGATCTGTCGCGCAACGCGCTCGCCGCCGACGAGCTCGAGGAGCAGGGCGAGGACGTCGGGCTCGTCTTCATCACGATCGATCCCGCGCGCGACACGCCCGAGGTGGTGCGCGACTTCGCCGCGTCGCTGCGCCCGGGCATGATCGGGCTGACCGGCACGCCCGAGGAGATCGCCGAGGTGGCGCGGGAGTACAAGGTCTACTACCGCAAGGCGGGCGACGATCCCGAGGCCTATCTGATGGATCATTCGACCTTCACCTACCTGATGGCGAAGGACGGGTCGTTCCTGGAGTTCTATCCCTCGACCGCCACGCCGGAGGAGGTCGCCGAGTCGGTGTCCTGCTTCGCGGCGCGCTCCTGAGGGCCGGCCCGGGCCGGGGGCGAGGGGTCGCATTGACCCCGTCCGCGCGGCCCGGCAGAATCAGGGCGAGGGGGATCACATGGGGGATGAACCAGTGGAAGCGGCGATGACGCAGGATGGGATCGGCCCGGACCGGTCGCTCCTGATCCTCGACGACGACGAGCTGTTCCGGCGGAGCCTCGTCCGCGCGATGGAGAAGCGCGGCTTCGACGTGCGCTCGGCCGAGACCTGCGCCGCCGGGCGGCTCGCGGCGGAGGAGCATCCGCCGGCCTACGCGGTGATCGACCTCCGGCTCGAGGACGGCAACGGGCTCGAGGTGGTGGAGCGCATCCGCGAGCTGCGGCCGGATTCGCGCATCGTGGTCCTGACCGGCTATGGCGCGATCGCGACCGCGGTCGCCGCCGTGAAGATTGGCGCGACCGACTATCTCGCGAAGCCCGCCGACGCGAACGACGTCACCGACGCGCTGCTGTCGCGCGTCTCCGACAAGCCGCAGCCGCCCGAGAATCCGATGTCTGCCGACCGCGTGCGCTGGGAGCACATCCAGCGGATCTACGAGCTCTGCGACCGCAACGTCTCCGAGACCGCGCGCCGGCTCAACATGCACCGCCGCACGCTGCAGCGGATCCTCGCCAAGCGCAGCCCGCGGTAGAACGGGCCGTCCGGCGAAAAGACTTGCATCCGCGGGGTGTCACGCCTATATCCCCGCCATCAGCGGCGGATCGGCCCTCGGGGTTGGTCCTCCACCGGACATTCGCACGGGCCGCTGGCCCGTTTTTTTGTGCCCGCGACACTCTCTCGCGGTCACCCCGCCCGAAGGAGCCCGGAACTTGGCCGATCTCGTCGCAAAGGCCGCGATCGACCGGCGCATCGCCGCCGTCGTCGCCCCGACCATCGAAGGTCTGGGATTCGAACTCGTACGCATCCGCCTGATGAGCGGCAAGCGCGCCGTCCTGCAGATCATGGCCGAGCGGCCCGAGGGCTGGATCGAGGTCGACGACTGCGCGAGGATCAGCCGCGCGGTCTCCGCCGTGCTCGACGTCGAGGACCCGATCTCGGGCGAGTACACGCTCGAGGTGTCGAGCCCGGGCATCGACCGGCCGCTGACCCGGCTCAAGGATTTCGAGCGCTACGCCGATTACGAGGTGCGGCTCGAGACCTCCGAGCTGATCGAGGGCCGCAAGCGCTTCAAGGGCGTGCTGCACGGCGTCGAGGGCAACGAGGTCCTGATCGAGATCGCCGAGGGCGTGATCGGGCTCGATTTCGACTGGCTGACCGACGCGAAGCTGGTGCTGACCGACGAGCTGATCGCCGAGAGCCTCGCCGCCCGCAAGGAGCAGGGCTTCGAGGAAGACATCGACACCGCCGATTTCGACGAGATCGAGACCGAGGAGGACGGAGCCGAAGAGCCCGACGCCTCCGTAACGACCGAGCAAGACGAGGAAAAACGATGAGCGTGACCTCCGCCAACCGCCTGGAGCTGTTGCAGATCGCCGACGCGGTCGCCCGGGAGAAGATGATCGACCCGACCCTCGTGATCGAGGCGATGGAAGATTCGCTCGGCAAGGCGGCGCGCTCGCGCTACGGCGCCGAATACGACATCCGCGCCAAGATCGACCGCAAGTCGGGCGAGCTCTTCATGACGCGCTACCGGGAAGTGGTCGAGGAGGTGGAGAACCACTTCACCCAGCTCACGCTCGAGGACGCGCGCACGATCAAGGCCGACGCCCAGATCGGCGATTTCCTGACCGATCCGCTGCCGCCGATGGACTTCGGCCGCATCGCCGCGCAGTCGGCGAAGCAGGTCATCATGCAGAAGGTCCGCGAGGCGGAGCGCGAGCGGCAGTACGAGGAATTCAAGGACCGCGTCGGCGAGATCATCAACGGTCTCGTGAAGCGGACCGAATACGGCAATGTGATCGTGGACGTCGGCCGGGGCGAGGCGATCCTGCGCCGCGACCAGCTGATCCAGCGCGAGGCCTTCCGCAACGGCGACCGCGTCCGCGCGCTGGTCCGCGACGTCCGGCTCGAGACCCGGGGCCCGCAGATCTTCCTCAGCCGCACCGCGCCGGAATTCCTCGCCGAGCTCTTCAAGATGGAAGTGCCGGAGATCTACGACGGCGTCATCGAGATCAAGGCGGTCGCCCGCGATCCGGGCTCGCGCGCCAAGATGGGCGTGATCTCCTACGACAATTCGATCGACCCGGTCGGCGCCTGCGTCGGCATGCGGGGCAGCCGCGTGCAGGCGGTGGTGGCCGAGCTCCAGGGCGAGAAGATCGACATCATCCCGTGGAACCAGGATCCGGCGACCTTCCTCGTGAACGCGCTGCAGCCCGCCGAGGTCTCGAAGGTCGTGTTCGACGAGGACAGCGAGCGGATCGAGGTCGTGGTGCCCGACGAGCAGCTTAGCCTCGCGATCGGCCGCCGCGGCCAGAACGTGCGGCTCGCGAGCCAGCTCACCGGCTTCGACATCGACATCCTGACCGAGGCGCAGGAGAGCGAGCGGCGCCAGGCCGAATTCGCCGAGCGCACCGCGCTCTTCATGGAGACGATGAACGTCGACGAGATGGTCGCGCAGCTCCTCGTCGCCGAGGGTTTTGCAACCCTCGAGGAAATCGCCTATGTTGATCTCGACGAATTGCTGAGCATCGACGGATTCGACGAGACCACCGCCGAGGAACTTCAGGCGCGGGCCCGGGAATCGCTCGACGAGATCAATGCCAAGGCGATCGAACGCGCGAAGGAACTCGGCGTCGAGCAGAGCCTGTTTGATTTCGAGGGGCTGACACCCCAGATGATCGAGGCGCTGGCCGAGGACGGGATCAAGACGCTCGAGGATTTCGCGACCTGCGCGGACTGGGAGCTCGCCGGCGGCTACACGACGGTCGATGGCAAGCGGGTCAAGGACAATGGCCTGCTCGAGAAGTTCGACATGAGCCTCGAGGAGGCCCAGACGCTGATCATGAGCGCGCGCGTTCAGCTCGGCTGGGTATCGGCCGAGGAACTCGCCGCCGAGCAGGCCGAGGACGCGGGCGACGCCGACGCGGAACCGGCCGAGGGCGGCGCGGAAGAGGAAGAGAAGGCCTGAGGTCCACGACGATGACGCGCGGGGGGCGGACCAGGGACCGGGACGATCCGGAGCGGCGCTGCCTCGTCACGCGGGAGACCGGGCCGAAGACCGGGCTGATCCGGTTCGTGGTCGGACCCGACGACGCGGTGGTGCCGGATCTGGCCGGCAAGCTGCCGGGCCGCGGGCTCTGGGTCACCGCCGACGCGGGCGTGCTCGCCCAGGCGGTGAAGCGGGGCGGGTTCTCGCGGGCGGCGAAGCGGCCGGTCACCGCGCCCGACGATCTGGTGGCGCGGGTCGAGACGATGCTGGCGGGACGGGTCGTCGATCTGATCGCGCTGGCGCGGAAGGCCGGCGAGGCGCTCGCCGGTCTCGAGAAGGTCAAGGCGGCGCTCGTCGCGAACGAGGTGGCGCTCTTGGTGCAGGCCTCGGACGGGTCGGTTCGGGGCCGGTCGGAGCTGCGTCCCCCCCGGGGCGCGGACAGCCTGATTTCATGCCTTTCGGCCCACGAATTGGGTTTGGCATTCGGGCGCGATAGTGTGATACACGCAGCCGTGCTCGGGGGGGGCCTCGGCGAGCGGATCAGGGAAGAAGCCTCGCGGTTGGCGGGGTTCAGGATGGCCGATGCCGCCAAGGCGGGCGCGGCCGGGGCGAACGGCGAGGATCGCGCGTCGGTGGATTGAGACGCGCGCATCGGCATGGCGGGGGAAGGCTCCCGCGGGAAAGGCTAGATCGGGATGACGAATATCAAGGACAACGACGGCAAGGGCAAACCTCTGGGCATGCGGGGCGGTCCGTCCGCCGGCGGCACGGAGACGAGTCATGTCCGTCAGAGCTTCAGCCACGGACGGACCAAGTCCGTGACCGTGGAGCACAAGCGCAAGCGCGTCGTCGTCCCGAAGACCGGCGCGGCGGCCACCGCGGCCAATCCGCGCGGCGCCATCGCGCAGAATCTGAGCCAGGCGGAATTCGATCGCCGGCTGAAGGCGGTGGAGGCCGCGAAGGCGCAGGAGGCCGAGCGCGCCCAGAAGGAGCGCGAGGCCGCCGTCGCCCGCGAGGCCGAGCTCAACCGTCTCCGCGCGGAGAAGGAAGCCGCCGAGCGCGCCGTGCGCGAGGCGGAGATCCGCGAGCAGCGCGCCGCCGCGCTCGCCGAGGAACAGGCCGCCGAGGCGGCGCGCCAGGCCGAGGCCAAGGCCGCCGCCGCGACGCGCGCCAAGGCCGCGCCGCGCGGCGACGCCGCGCCGCTCGATCCCGCGGCGGCCCAGGCCGAGGCGGCCCGCGCCGAGGCCGGCCGCGTCGTCACCGGCAACAAGAAGCCGGCGACCGTGTTCAAGCCGGCGGCCGACGAGAAGAAGACCGCGCGCGCCAAGGGCGACGACGACCGTCGCCGCTCGGGCAAGCTCACGATCGCCAACGCCACCAACGAGGATGGCCGCCAGCGCTCGATGGCCGCGATGAAGCGCCGCCAGGAGCGTGACCGCCGCCGCATGGCCGGCCATGGCGGCGAGCGCGAGAAGATCGTGCGCGAGGTCAACGTGCCCGACGCGATCACCGTGCAGGAGCTCGCCAACCGCATGGCCGAGCGGGTCGCCGCCGTGGTGAAGGTCCTGATGCAGAACGGCATCATGGCGACGCAGAACCAGACGATCGACGCCGAGACCGCCGCCCTCATCGTCGAGGATTTCGGCCACCGCGTCGTCCGCGTCTCGGATTCCGACGTCGAGGACGTGATCGTCCAGGCGTCCGAGGACGACGAGGCGAATCTCGCCCCGCGCGCCCCGGTCGTCACGATCATGGGCCACGTCGACCACGGCAAGACCTCGCTGCTCGACGCGATCCGCAAGACCAGCGTCGTCTCCGGCGAGGCGGGCGGCATCACCCAGCATATCGGCGCCTATCAGGTGACGACCGAGAGCGGCCAGGTGATCACCTTCCTCGACACGCCGGGCCACGCCGCCTTCACCTCGATGCGCGCCCGCGGCGCCCAGGTGACGGATATCGTCGTTCTGGTCGTGGCCGCCGACGACAGCGTCATGCCGCAGACCATCGAGGCGATCAGCCATGCGAAGGCCGCCGGCGTGCCGATGATCGTCGCGATCAACAAGATCGACAAGCCGGGCGCCGACGCGAACCGGGTCCGCACCCAGCTCCTCAACCACGAGGTCGTGGTCGAGGAGATGGGCGGCGAGGTGCTCGACGTCGAGGTCTCGGCCCTGACCGGCAAGGGTCTCGACACGCTGCTCGAGAACATCGCGCTGCAGGCCGAGCTGCTCGACCTCACCGCCAACCCCGACCGCCAGGCCGAGGGCGCGGTGATCGAGGCCAAGCTCGACGTCGGCCGCGGTCCGGTCGCGACGGTCCTGGTGCAGAAGGGCACGCTGCGTCGTGGCGACATCTTCGTCGTCGGCGAGCAGTGGGGCAAGGTGCGCGCGCTGCTCAACGACAAGGGCGAGCGCGTCGACGAGGCCGGCCCCTCGGTTCCGGTCGAGGTCCTCGGCCTCAACGGCACGCCCGAGGCGGGCGACGTCCTGAACGTCGTCGAGGAGGAGGCGCGGGCCCGCGAGATCGGCGACTACCGCGCCCGTCTCGCCCGCGACAAGCGCGCGGCGGCCGGTTCGGCGACCACGCTCGACCAGCTGCTCGCGAAGGCCAAGGCCGACAAGGACGTCAAGGAACTGCCGATCGTCGTCAAATCCGACGTGCAGGGTTCCGCCGAGGCGATCGTCCAGGCGATGGAGAAGATCGGCAACGCCGAGGTCCGCGTCCGGGTGCTGCATTCCGGCGTCGGTGCGATCACCGAATCGGACGTGACCCTCGCCGAGGCCTCGAACGCGCCGATCATCGGCTTCAACGTCCGCGCCAACGCGCCGGCTCGCGAGAGCGCGAACCAGAAGGGCGTCGAGATCCGCTACTATTCGATCATCTACGATCTGGTGGACGACGTGAAGAAGGCGGCCTCGGGCCTGCTCTCGCCGGAGGTGAAGGAGAAGTTCGTCGGCTACGCCACGATCAAGGAGGTCTTCAAGATCACCGGCATCGGCAAGGTCGCGGGCTGCATCGTCACCGAGGGCGTGGCGCGCCGCGCGGCGGGCGTCCGCCTGCTCCGCGACAACGTCGTGATCCATCAGGGCAAGCTGAAGACGCTGAAGCGCTTCAAGGACGAGGTCCGCGAGGTGCAGGTGCAGCAGGAATGCGGCATGGCCTTCGAGAACTACGAGGACATCCGCGAGGGCGACGTGATCGAGATCTTCGAGACCGAGGAGGTCGTGCGCCAGCTCGCCTGATCCGTCCGCCAAAGCGGACGATGCCTCTGGAACTGTCGGGAAGGGGCGGGCAATCATGGGCCCGCCCCTTTTTCCGTTTTCCGGCCCATTTTCCGAAGGATATCCGATGAAGCCGATCGTCACGCTCACGCTCAACCCGGCGATCGACGGCGCCTGCGAGACCGATCTGGTGCGCCCGACGCACAAGATCCGCACCCGCGGCGACGCCTATCACCCGGGTGGCGGCGGCATCAACGTGGCCCGCGTGATCACCGAGCTCGGCGGACCGGCGACGGCGGTCTATCTCGCGGGCGGCGCCACCGGCGGCGTGCTCGACGAGCTCATGGCCGAGGCGGGCCTCGCGAGCGAGCGGGTCACCATCGCCGGGCATACGCGGATCAGCCTGACGGTCTTCGAGGCGGAGACCGGGCAGGAATACCGCTTCGTGCCCGAGGGGCCCGAAGTCAGCCCCTCGGAATGGCTGGCCTGCCTCGAGATGATCGACGCGCTCGATTTCGACTGGCTGGTGATCTCCGGCAGCGGGCCGCGCGGCCTGCCGGCCGATTGCTTCGTGACGCTGACCCATCGCGCGCGCAACCGGGGCGCGAAGGTCGTGCTCGATTCCTCCGGCCCCGCCTTCGCGGCGACGATCGAGGCGGGCGGGCTCACGCTGATCAAGCCGAGCGTGGGCGAGCTGCGCGCGCTGACCGGCCTCGCGCTCGAGGACCGCGACGAGGTGGCCGAGGTGGCGCGCGAGATCGTCGATTCGGGCCGGGCCGAGATGGTCGCGGTGACCATGGGCCACGAGGGCGCGCTGCTCGCGAGCCGGGAGGCGAACTTCGCCCGGCCCGCGCCCGACGTGCCGGTCCGCAGCGCCACCGGCGCCGGCGACAGCTTCGTCGGCGGCATGACGCTCGCGCTCGCCGAGGGCAAGGCGGCGCGCACCGCCTTCCTGATCGGCATGGCGGCGGGCAGCGCGAGCGTGATGCACCCCGGCACCGGCCTCTGCCGCCGCGCCGATGTCGAGCGGCTGCACGCCGCGCTGGTGGCGGGCTAGGAGCCCGCCCCCGGCGACGGCGGTCAGTGCCCGCCGTCGGCCATGTCGGCGCTCTTCATGTGATGGGCGAGCGCCAGCACCAGCAGATAGAGCAGCGGCAGCGTGGCGAAGATCGGGCCGAGGCCGGTCCTGTGCGCGACGAAGCCGATGAAGGACGGCGCGAACAGCATCCCCGAATAGCCGAGGAAGGTGACGAGCGAGATGCCGACCCCCGGTGCCAGGCCGGGCAGGTTGCCCGCCGCCGAGAAGGCGATCGGCACCAGGTTCGAGATCCCGAGCCCCGCGATCGCGAAGCCCGCGATCGCCACCGCCGGATTGGGCGCGAAGCCCGCCGCGAGAAGGCCGGCGGCCGCGATCAGCGCCGAGACACGCAGCGTGCGGACCGCGCCGAACCGGTCGCGGATCGGGTCGCCGCTGAAGCGCATCACCGCCATGGTCGCCGAGAAGGCGGCGAAGGCGAGGCCGGAGACCTCGACCGAGGCGCCGAGCTCGGTCCGCAGGTAGAGCGCGCTCCAGTCGAGCACCGAGCCCTCGGGGATCATGCACATGAGTGCGACGACGCCGATCAGCCAGGGCAGCGCGGTGCGCGGCAGGCGGATCGGGGTCTTCTCCGTCGCCGGGGGCGCGCGGTCGTGCCGGAGCGAGGTCCAGACGAGCGCGAGGAACAGCAGGCAGACGACGACGATCGCCACCGTCTGCGCCAGGTCGCCGAACCGGCCGAGAAGAAAGCCGCCGGTCGCCGCGCCGATCAGCCCGCCGAGGCTCCAGAAGCCGTGGCAGGAGGACATGATCGCCCGTCGCATCGACCGCTCGACCGAGACCGCGTTGGCGTTCATCGCGACGTCCATGCCGCCGACGACGCCGCCGAAGACGAACAGCGCCACGAAGGCGGCCGGCACGGAGGGGGCGAGCGTCAGCAGGAGCCAGCAGGGCGCGAGGCAGAAGGCCAGCGCCCGCAGCACCCGGCGCGAGCCGTCATGCGCGATCGCCGCGCCGATCAGCGGCATGGTGACGAGCGAGCCGACCCCGAAGGCGAGGATCATGAGCCCGAGCATCGCCTCGTCGATGCCGAGCGCGGTCTTGAAGCCCGGGATGCGCGGGGCCCAGTTGCCGACGAGATAGCCGTTGAGCAGGAAGACCACCGAGACCGCGATCCGCTCGCGGGGCATCAGGCGGGGGCTGGCGGCGATGTCGGTCATGCCCCGGTCTCCACCTCGATGAGTTCCGGGCCGAGGCTCGCGAGCCGCTCGCGCACCGAGGGCGCGAGGCCGGCCTCGATGACGAGCGTGTCGCAGGCGGCGAGCTCGATCACCGAGACCGGCCCGGCGGTCCCGATCTTGCCCCGGTCGCAGGCGGTCGCGACCGCGCCGCTGTTCGCGGCCAGCCGCCGCTTCACGACGCCGTCCTCGACCGAATGCGCGGTCAGGGCGCCGTCGGGATCGAGGCCGCAGGTCCCGAGCAGCAGGAGGTCGGGCCGCAGCGTGGCGATCTCCTCGAGCGCGCGCGCGCCGATCGCCGCGCCGATCTCGGGATCGACCCGGCCGCCGATCGCGACGAGGCTCGCGCCCCGCGCCTCGACCAGCGCCGCGGCGATCGCGGGCGCGTGGGTCACCAGCGTGACGCCGCCGAGATCGGCGCTGGCCGCCAGCGCGCGGGCGGTGGCGAGGTTGGTGGTGCCCGCGTCGAGGAAGACGGTCATCCCCGGCAGGACCAGCCGGGCGAGCGCCGCGCCGAGCGCCTGTTTCGCGTCGGCGGCGAGCTGGGCGCGGCTGCTGTTCGGGCCGCGCGACGGCGTGGCGGGCAGGGCGCCGCCATAGACGCGCCGGCAGCGGCCGGCGGCGGCCAGCGCGCGCAGGTCGCGCCTTATCGTGTCCTCGGAGGTTTCGAAGTCGCGGGCGAGTTCGGCGGCGACGACCCGGCCCTCGCGCAGAAGGCGGGACTCGATCGCGTCGAGCCGTTCGGAAGTCAGGAGGCTGCTCATGATATTCTTATCTTTTTAAAGGCAACGCGCAGTATCGTGCGAAAACGTGCATATTCGTGCGCGCGCCCGCTGTCAAGCGATCCGAGGGGGGGACGGGCGGAGTTGCCGGTTCCGGGAGGGGCCGCTACCGTCGCCGGCGCGAACTGGGAGGAAGCTTCATGCGCACGGTCTTTTCCCCGCGCCACGCGGGGCATAGCGGCAACGTTGAACTCAACTCGGGCGAGATCGTTCCCGCGTTCGAATTGCCCCGGCGCGCGGAAATCATCAAGGACCGTGTTCTCGAGGTCGGGCTCGGCCCGGTCGAGCCGCCGGAGGAATTCGACCTCTCGGTCGCGGCCCGGGTCCACGACGCGGGCTATCTCGACTTCCTGCCGCGCGTCTGGCCGATGTGGCGCGCCGAGGGTCGCGGCGGCTCGGCGATGCCCTTCGTCTTTCCGGTGCCGGGCCTGCGCCGCGACCGGCCGCCGGTCGATATCGACGGGCTGCTCGGCTTCTACGCGATGGACGCGGGCGCGACCTTCGTCGCTGGCACCTGGGACGCGGTGAAGGCGAGCCACGACGTCGCGCTCACGGGGGCGAAGCTGATCGCCGGCGGCGAGCGCTCCGCCTTCGCGCTCTGCCGCCCGCCGGGCCATCACGCGGGCAGCGCCTTCATGGGCGGCTATTGCTTCGTCAACAACGCCGCCGTGGCGGCGGAATATCTGCGCGGGACCGGGATCGCCCGCGTCACCGTGCTCGACATCGACTACCATCACGGCAACGGTACGCAGGAGATCTTCTATGATCGCGGCGACGTGCAATTCGTGAGCCTCCACGCCGATCCGGCGTTCGAATATCCCTACTTCCTCGGCCATGCCGACGAAACCGGCGCGGGCGCGGGAGAGGGGGCGACGCTCAACCTGCCGCTGCCCTGGGGCACCGGCGTCGCCGCCTATCGCGCGGCGCTCGGCACCGCGCTCGAGGCGATCGCGGCCTTCGGGCCGGGCGCGCTCGTCGTCTCGCTCGGCGTCGATACCTACAAGGGCGACCCAATCAGCCGGTTCGAGCTCGACACGCCGGACTATCCCGGCCTCGGCGCCGCGATCGCGGGGCTCGGCCTGCCGACGCTCTTCGTGATGGAGGGCGGCTACGCGGTGGAGCCGATCGGCGCCAACGCGGTCGGCGTGCTCACCGGCTTCGCCGCCGCCTGAACCGGCCCGGGCGCGGCGTTCATCTAGTGGTCGCGACGAAGCCACTACCCAACCTGTGGAGGTCTGCCTATAGTGCCGCCCATGGGTCGCGGTCACTGAAGGATGGGGCATGCGCTGTCCGTTTTGCGGAAACATCGATACGCAGGTAAAGGACAGCCGTCCCGCCGAGGACCATGTTTCGATCCGTCGCCGCCGGTTCTGCCCGGCCTGCGGCGGCCGGTTCACCACCTATGAGCGCGTGCAGCTGCGCGATCTCGTCGTGGTCAAGAAGAGCGGCCGGCGCGAGCCCTTCGATCGCGACAAGCTCGAGCGCTCGATCCGGATCGCGATGCAGAAGCGCCCGATCGAGTCGGAGCGGCTGGAGCAGCTCATCTCGGGCATCGTGCGCAGGCTCGAGAGCCTCGGCGAGACCGACATCCCCTCGGATGCGATCGGCACGATCGTGATGGAGACGCTGGCGCGGATTGACACCGTCGCCTATGTGCGCTTCGCAAGCGTCTACAAGAATTTCCAGGCGGCCGACGACTTCGAGGACTTCGTATCCGAGCTGCGTCCGCCGCCCGTGGTACGGGACGACGACTGAGGATCATGGCAAATTCGGATCTGGACGCGGGCTTCATGCGCGCGGCGATTGGGCTTGGCGCGCGCGCGCTCGGCCGGGTGTGGCCGAATCCGGCGGTAGGCTGCGTCATCGTCGCCGAGTCGGGCGAGGTGGTGGGGCGGGGCTTCACGCATGACGGCGGCCGGCCGCACGCCGAGGCCGCCGCGCTGGCGCAGGCCGGGCCGCGGGCCCGGGGCGCGACCGCCTATGTGACGCTCGAGCCCTGCGCCCATGTCGGCCGCGCCGGCCCCTGTTCGGAGGCGCTGATCGCCGCCGGGGTGGCGCGGGTCGTGGTGCCGATCGAGGATCCCGACCCCAGGGTGAACGGCCAGGGGCTCGCGGCGCTCCGCGCGGCGGGGATCTCCGTCGAGGTCGGCTGCCTCGCCGAGGAGGCGGCGCGCCTCAACCGCGGCTTCCTCGGCCGGATCACCACCGGCCGGCCGATGCTCACGCTGAAGCTTGCGACCTCGCTCGACGGCCGCATCGCCACGGCGCGCGGCGAGAGCAAGTGGATCACCGGACCCCGCGCCCGGGCCGAGGTGCATCTGATGCGCGCCAAGGCCGACGCGGTGCTGGTGGGCGCCGCGACGGCGCGGGGCGACGACCCCCGGCTCAACGTGCGCGGCCTCGGGCTCGACGACGCCCATCCGGTGCGGGTGGTGGTCACCGGCTCGCTCGCGCTGCCCCGGTCGAGCTATCTCGGCCAGACCGCGCGCGACGTGCCGCTCTGGCTCTGCCACCACGCCGAGGCGGAGGAGGGCCGGCGCGCCGCCTGGGCCGAGATGGGCGCCGATCTGATCGAGGTGCCGTTCCAGACGGACGGACAGCTCGACCTCGCCGCGATGATGCAGCTGCTCGGCGCGCGGGGCCTCACCCGCGTGCTCTGCGAGGGCGGCGGCCGGCTCGCCGGGGCGCTGCTCGAATCCGGCGTGGTCGACGAGGTGATCTGCTACACCGCCGGCATCGTGATCGGCGCCGAGGGCGTGCCCGGGGTCGGCGGGATCGGCCTCGAATCGCTGGCGCTGGCGCCGAAGTTCCGCCTGGCCGAGATCGACCGGATCGGGCCCGACACCCGGACGCGCTGGACCCGGGACTGAGCGCGGCCTCCGGCGGATTGGCGCGGATCCTGGGCTCCGTCGCCCCGGGCTTGACCCGGGGCCTCGACGCCATTTCCGTGCATGCTCTCATAAGCCTCGGGGCCCCGGATCAGGTCCGGGGCAGCGTGCGCGGCATAGGCGCTCGAGCGATGGGGCGGACCTCGGTCCGCCGCGCCTCAGTTGGCGAGATTGTCGACCGAGGCCGAGAAGTTGACCGCCGTGACCGCGACCGAGAGCACGCGGCTCCAGGCGGCGAAGGGCGCCTCGGTCATGTAGACCGTGTCGCCGTCGCGGATGATGAAGTCGCGCGCGGCGAAGAGGCCCTCGGGCGTGGTGAGGTCGATGAGATAGGCCACGCGCTGCGGCCCGACGAGGCCGGGCTCGCCGGTGACGCGCGAGGCGATCTCCGGCTTCTCCTCGCGGAAGACGAAGACCCCGGTCGGGTCGGCGGTCCGGCCGTCGAGCCCGCCGGCGGCGGCGATCGCCTCGAGCGCGGTCATGTTCCGCACGGTGAACTGCACCCGCGACTGGCGGTTGGTGGCGCCGAGCGCGGTGAAGGCGCGGCGGTCGGTCTCGACGATCACCCGGTCGTTCGGGCGCAGCGCCACGTCCTCGCGCGGATTGTCGTAGAGGTCCCGCAGCCAGACGCGGCCGGTGGTGCCGCCGCGCTCGAGCTTCACCTGGGCGATCTCCTCGGGCACCGAGACGCCGCCGGCATGGGCGATCATCGCCGAGAGGCGGCGCGTCGGCGCCTCGATCGGATAGACCCCGGGGCTCGCGACACCGCCCATGATCGCCACGGTCGAGCCGTCGCCCGCCACGCGGCGGACCTCGACCTGCGGATCCGGGGTCTGGGTCGAGAGGCTCTCGATGATCTTGGCGCGGAGCGAATCTGGCGTCAGGCCCGCCGCCTGCACCCGGCCGGCGTAGGGCACGTAGATGCCGCCGGACTGGTCGACCTGAAGGTCGACCAGCGGCGTGTTCTTCTGGCCGACGCCGGCGAGCAGGCCCTCGTTGACGTTCTCCCAGACCGTGACCGACAGCCGGTCGCCGGGGGCGATCGTGTCGGGCGAGATCGCGCCCGCCCCGGTCATCGAGCCGGGGAAGCCGAGCGGCGTGTCGATCCGCGTCGCGCTCGCGATCGCCGGGGTGACGGCCACGGTATGCATGTCGAAGCCCGGGTCGGCGCTGACCGAGCGCAGGTCGCTCGCGGTCGGGCCGGAGCGGGGCAGGGTACAGCCGGCGGTCGTCACGCCGATCAGAAGCACGCCCAGCAGGCGCGCCGCGGCCTTGGCCCTCAATCGCATCGATCGCCTCGCAACCCGCTCGTTCGCCTCTCGCGTCCCGGGTCGTTCGCCCGGGCTAGGGGCGCGAAACTAGCGGCTTTTCCGGGGCGAGGCCAGACGGCGCGGCGGTTCCCGGCCGATCCGTGACGGCATTGTTGCCGATCCGCACCGATATCATCCTTGCTCCCCGGGGCGCCGGGGGGTAGGACGCGTGCCTGAGCCAAGCGACCGACCGGATTCCCGAGATGTTCACCGGAATTGTGACGGACGTGGGCGAGATCGACCGCCTTGAGGACCGAGGCGACCTCCGCGCGCGCATCCGGACCGTCTATCCTGCCGAGGGCATCGCGCTCGGCGCGTCGATCGCCTGCGACGGCGTCTGCCTGACCGTGGTCGACCGCGGGCCCGCCCAGGGCGGCGGCGCCTGGTTCGACGTCGACATCTCCGCCGAGACGATCGCGATGACCAACATCCGCGCCGAGGGCACCGCCTGGGCGCCGGGATCCCGGGTCAATCTCGAGCGCGCGCTCCGGCTCGGCGACGAGCTTGGCGGGCATATCGTCTCGGGCCATATCGACGGCCGGGCCGAGATCGTCTCCGTGTCGCCCGAGGGCGACAGCGCGCGGTTCGTGTTCCGGGCACCCGAGGCGCTCGCGAAATACATCGCCCCGAAGGGCTCGGTCGCGCTCAACGGCACCTCGCTCACCGTGAACGAGGTCTCGGGCCTGGAGTTCGGCGTCAACATCATTCCGCATACCCAGGCGCATACGACCTGGGGCGCGGCGCGGGCGGGAATGCTCGTGAACCTCGAAATCGACACATTGGCGCGCTATGTCGCGCGGCTGACCGAATTCAGCGCGGGCTGAGGCGGAGGGACGGCGATGAAGATGACGGCTGACTACCACGACGCGATCTCGCCGATCGAAGAGATCATCGACGCCGCGCGCAATGGCCGGATGTTCATCCTGGTCGATCACGAGGATCGCGAGAACGAGGGCGACCTCGTCATTCCGGCGCAGATGTGCACCCCGGACGCGATCAACTTCATGGCCACCTACGGCCGCGGGCTGATCTGCCTCGCGATGCCGGGCGAACGGCTCGACGCGCTCGGCCTGCCGATGATGGCGAATTCCAACTCCTCGCGGCACGAGACCGCTTTCACCGTCTCGATCGAGGCGCGCGAGGGGGTGACGACCGGCATCTCGGCCGCCGACCGCGCGCGCACCGTCGCGGTGGCGATCGACCCGCGCTCGGGCCCGCACGACATCGCGACGCCCGGGCATGTCTTCCCGCTCCGCGCGCGCGAGGGTGGCGTGCTGGTGCGCGCCGGCCATACCGAGGCGGCGGTCGACATCCCGCGCCTGGCCGGGCTCAACTCCGCCGGCGTGATCTGCGAGATCATGAACGACGACGGCACGATGGCCCGGCTGCCCGACCTCATCAAGTTCGCGCAGCGCCACGGGCTCAAGGTCGGCACGATCTCGGACCTGATCGCCTACCGGCTGCGCCACGACAACCTGGTGCGCGAGACCTCGGTCCGCTGCGTCCATTCCGAGTTCGGCGGCGACTGGCAGATGCGGGTCTACGCCGACACCGCCGAGAAGGCCGAGCATGTCGTGCTGTCCAAGGGCGATCTCGCCGCGCCGGGACCGGTGCTGGTGCGCATGCACGCGGCCAATGTGATGGAGGACATGCTCGCGATCCATCCCGGCCGCGCCCACCAGCTGCGCGATTCGATGCTCGCGATCGCCGAGGAGAAGCGCGGCGTCGTCGTGCTTCTGCGCGACATGGCCGCGAAGCTCGACACCGGCGACCACGTTTCCCCCGAGAAGCTGCGCCAGTACGGCGTCGGCGCGCAGATCCTGAACGCGCTCGGCCTGCGCGAGATCGTGCTTCTCACCAATTCGCCGATGCCGAAGATCATCGGGCTCGATGGCTACGGGCTCGAGATCGTCGGCACCCGGTCCATTCCCGGAGCCTGAGGCATGGCCAGTACTGATTCCCATGTGGGGCTGCCCGCTCCGACCTTCGACGCGCCGACGCGGCTCCTGATCGTCGTGGCGCCCTATTATCGCGACATCGCCGACCAGCTGCTGACCGGCGCGCGCGCGGCGATCGAGGCCGCCGGCGCGACGCACGAGACGATCGAGGTCCCGGGCGCGCTCGAGGTCCCGACCGCGATCCGGATCGCGAGCCGCGACGAGACGATCGACGGCTTCGTGGCGCTCGGCTGCGTGATCCGGGGCGAGACCACGCATTACGACACCGTCTGCAACGATTCCTCGCGCGGGCTGATGCTGCTCGGGCTGAACGGGCTCTGCGTCGGCAACGGCATCCTCACCGTCGAGAACCATGGCCAGGCCTGGGTCCGCGCCGAGGCCGCGGGCCAGAACAAGGGCGGCGGCGCCGCCGTCGCCGCGCTGCACCTGATCGCGCTGTCGCGGCGTTTCGCGAAGTCGGGCCGGCTGAGCGGCGCGGGCTTCCGCCCGTTCGAGAGGGCCGAAGCGTGATGGAACCGACGCCTCCCGCCCCGCCGGCCACGCCGCCGAAGATCTCCGCCGCCCAGGGCCGCCGCATGCGCTCGGCCGCGCGGTTCTACGCGGTGCAGGCGCTCTTCCAGATGGAGGCGGCCGACGTCGGGCTCGAGACCGTGCGCCACGAGTTCGAGACCCATCGCATGGGCGCCGAGATCGACGGCGTCGAATACGCCGAGGCCGATCTCGCCCATTTCCGCAAGCTCCTGAACGCGACCGTCACCGAGCAGGCGCGCATCGATCAGCTGACGCATCGGGCGCTCGTCGCGCGCTGGCCGATCGACCGGATCGACCCGACGCTGCGCGCGCTCTTCCGCGCCGCCGGGGCCGAGCTCATCGCCACCGACACGCCGCCGAAGGTGACGATCACCGAATTCGTCGACGTGGCGAAGGCCTTCTATCCCGAAGGCAAGGAATCGAAGTTCGTCAACGCCGTGCTCGACCACATGGCGCGCGAGGCGCGGCCCGAGGCCTTCGCCTGAGCCGGCGTTAACCGCGCGCGAAGCCGGCGCTTCGACCACGCGGCCGGCTCTGATATCGGATGATCCACGGGGAGCGCCTGTCCCCGGCGTTGGGAGGATCATCCGTGCCGCATCCGCCGGAAAGCCGCGTCGCGCTCGGGGTCGGACGCGTGTTCCGGCGTTCGCTCGCGCTCTCGGTCCGCCACCCGGGCATTTTCCTTTCGAACGCGGTCTTCTCGGCGGTCACGATCCTGCTCGGCGCCTGGCTTCGGGTGCCGGAGCCCGCGTTCTTCCCGAACCCGAGCCCGAGCCCGCTGGTCGAGGCCGCGACGGACCCCGTTTTTGATGAACTCGCGCCCTATCTGACGGGAGGGCAGGTTCTCGGGGCTCTCTTGGGCCTCGCGGTTCTGCTTGGCGTCGCCCTTCTGCTCTGGGCCTGTCAGAACGCGATCCGCGTCGCCGCCGTCGAAGCGGCTCTCGGGCGGCCGAGCCGGCCCTGGCTCTGCTTCCGCCGCGCGCTGCGCTGGAGCCTCGCCTGGCTGCTGACGGCATTGGCCATCGCCCTCATGCTGTCGCTCGGCCTGACGCTCCTGATCCTCCCGGCGCTCTACGTGCTGGCCCGCTACTACCCCTGGACGCAGACCGTGATCTTCGAAGGCGCGGGCTGGCACGGGCTCGCCCGGGCCCGCGACCTGACGGCGGGCTATCGCTGGCCGATCGCGGCGGCGCTGCTGCCGATCGGCCTCGCCTGGCTGGCCGGCTTCGCCACCGTCGGCATGCTCTCCGACGCGGGAAGTGTCGGGCCGACGGTCGCGATGCTCGTCACCATCGCGCTGACGACGCTCTTCAGCCAGTACACGGCATTCTTCGACGCGCTCCTCTATCTGCGCCTGCGCGAGATCAACGACGGGACCCCGCCGCCCGAGCTGGCGCCGGCGTACGATCCACCGGCCCCGCGCGGCGCGCTCTCCGCCTGAGCGCGCGGGGCGCCGGCGGTCTTCTCAGGCGCCGGGCGATCGTATAGACCTCGCGCCGACGGCGGCGCCGGTCCCGGGCCGCCCATCGGGTCGCAGCAATCGGGAGCGCGCTTCGTGAATGATCTTTCCTCCTCGACGCCGTTCGGCGTCGGCCGCGTCATCCAGCAGACCTTCGCGCTCTTCTTCGCGCGGTTCTCGACGCTCTTCCCGATGGCCTTCGTCCCGGCGCTGGCGCTGACCCTGCTCAGCCTGGCCTCGCCCGGCTTCGCGCCGCCGCCTGTCCCGGTCGAGTCGGGAGCCGATGTCGCCGCGGCCCTGCCGGAGATGCCGAGCTTCGGCGCCTTCGTCACCGGCGTGCTCGGCACCGTGCTCAGCTTCTTCGTCGTGGGCTTCCTCTGCCTCGTGGCGCTCGACGCGGTGATCGGGCGCAGCCACACCGTCGGCCAGTACGCGCGCCAGGCGGCGCGGCACATCCTGCCGATCGGCGTGCTCGGCTTTCTCGTCGCGATCCTGACCGGGATCGGCGCGCTGCTCCTGGTCGTGCCCGGCCTCTACGTGGCGGCGCGCTTCCTGCCCTGGGTCGAGGCGGTGGTGTTCGAGGATGCCGGCTGGCGCGGTCTCGGCCGCGCCCAGGAGCTGACCGAGGGATACCGCTGGCCGCTGGTCGGCGCCGTGCTCGCGATGATGGCGGTGATCGTCGCGCTCGCGATGTTCGCCAGCGCCGCGCTCTTCGCGACGCAGGGCAGCTTCCTGCTCGCGCTGCTGGTCGAGTCGCTGATTTCGGCGGTGTTCTACATGCTGTTCGCGATCTTCACCGCGCTCGTCTACGCGCGGCTGCGCGAGATCAAGGAAGGCAAGACCGTCGCCGAGATCGCGGCCAGCATCGGCTGATCCCGGATCGGGGAATTTGGCCCGCCGCGGGATGCGCGACGGGCCACGGGTCCTCCGAAGGAGGAAAGTCTGAGCCCTCGGAGGCTTCAGCCCCGGCCATCAAGCTGGGCAAGGCGGCGGCGGGCTTCGTCCCGCCACAGGCCTATGTCTCGAAGCAGGTGATGGTCCATTTCCAGCACGGCTTCGTAGTCCCGGCGATGACGCTCCCGTTCCTGCGAGCGGCGCATGGCCGCTTTCAGTTCCATAAACATCATCTTTCTCCTTGTTCGCCGCATCGTTTCGGATGAGGCGACACTGAGCTAGGTATGTTTCGCCCATATGTCCACACCGCGCCCGCTCGCCGCGGGGCAGGCATGCGATAGGGTCAAATCAGGCCGGCGGAAGGCGGGCGGACGGCTCAGAGCGGCAGGCAGGCGGCGAGCGCGCTCCGGATCGCCTTGCTCGATCCGGCGAGGGACAACTCACCGAGCGCCGCGCCCTCGAGCGTGACCGCGACGCGCGAATCGCGCCCGGCCAGCTGCTGGGCGAGCGGCGTCGCGCGCAGGTCGATCACATAGGCGTTCCCGGCCGTCGGCTCGCGCCGCGCCGTGACGCCGAGCGTCCCGCTCGAGAAGCCGAAGCCGAGCCGCAGCAGCTCGCCCGGAGGCGGCGCCTCGGGGACGACCGCGAGGAAGGGGGCGCCCGCGAGGCAGAAGATCGCGATGTCATGGATCGGCGCGGGCCCGGCCGAGACGGCGACCGGGGTCGACCCCGGCACCGCGCGCAGCGACCAGCCGGCGGGACGCGGCGGCTCCGCCCCGGCGGGGGCGGTCTCCGGGGCGGCGGCGAGCGCGATCCGCTGCTCGCAGCCCTCGGGACCGTCGCGCGGCGGCTCGCAGAACTGGCCGTGCAGCGCCACGACCACGCCGGGCGGCGTGGCGGAGGTGTCGATGCGCGAGGCCTGCGCCGGGCCCGACCAGGCGGATTCGTATCCCCGGGGCGTCGAGACCCAGACCGAGACCGGGCAGCCCGCCGAACCGCAGAAATAGGATTCGGCCCCGGCGCAGTTCAGCCCGACGAAGTCGATCAGCCAGTCGTCGGTCCCGTCGCCGTTGAGATCGGCGCTCCGCGCGTAGTCGGCGAGGAGCGAGGGCGTCCCGCCGACGTCGCGGCATTCGGCGAAGGCCGCGTCGGTGACCGCCTGGATCGGCGCGGGCAGGGTCTGGGCCGCGGCGGGGAGGGCGAGGCAGCAGGCGAGGGCGGAGAGACGGGCGCGGAGCATGGACCTCAGTTCTGCGAGAGTTGCAACCAGGCGAAGCCTGCCGCGGCGAGGACCATCGCCAGCACCAAAAGGAAGATCTTCACCGAGGAATAGGGCCGCTCGCCCTCGACCGCGCCGGTCCGGCCGTTGACCACGAAGCGGAACGTCTTGCCGCGATAGCGGTAGGCGGCGACCCAGACCGGCAGCAGCACGTGCTTGAAGGTCAGCGCGCCGACGTCGGTCTCCATCGCGCCGATGCGCTGCTGGTCGCCGCCGATGTCGCGGCGGATGTCCTGGCGGATCACCTCGTCCATCACCTGCTTGGCCTCGCCATAGGCGTCCTGCACCGGGACCGTGTAGCCCTCGGAGCGGAATCCGGCGAGAAAGCGCGGCTCGTAGCTCGAGAGCGCCGAGAGATCCCAGGGCGCCACCCCGTCGGTGAAGCGCTTGGGCAGGCTCGTCGAGCCGAGCACCAGCACGTCGTCGAAATTCCGCGCGACCCGGCCCTGGACCGGGTTCCAGCGCACCCGCGCCACCTGCTGCATCTGGGTCTGGCTCCGGCCGTTCACCGTCACCGTCACCGGCCGGGTCTCGTAATAGACCGTGCCGCGCTGGCCGCTGTAGGCGGTGCGCGTCTCGGCGTCGTAGGTCCAGTAGGGGACGTAGATCCCGTCCATCGCCCGGCCGGCGCGGGCGTAGGCGGTCAGGTTCGAGGGCGCGAACCAGAGCCGGCCCAGCCACTTGTTCATGGCGCCCCGGGCGTCGTCCTCGCTGAGCAGGAAGGGCAGCTGCGCCTGCGGCTTGATGTAGCGCCTGACGCCGGTGTCGGTGACGATCGGCGCGGCGCAGAACGGGCAGACCTTGGCATGGACGTCCGAGTCGAACTCGACCTGGGCGCCGCAGCTGGCGCATTGGACGACGCGCATCTCCTCCATCGCGCCCGGCGGCACCGCCTGTTCGGCGGCGACGCGGAGGTCGAGCTCCGGGATCGCGCCGCGCGCGTCCGGGATCGGCTCGTCATGGCCGCAGTGCGGGCAGACCAGCGCGGTGGTGCCGGGCTTGAAGCGCATCGGCGCGCCGCAGGCGGGGCAGGGGAAGCGGTGGTCCTCGAGCGTCGCGCCGCCGGCGGCGGGCGGCTCGGGCGCGCGCGGCGGCTCGGGCGGTCGGGTCGGCTCGGGCGGTCTGGACGGGGCGGGGTCCCAGGGATTGCGCGGAGCCGCGCCGTTCGCGCCCGGGCCGGCGGCGCCGGACCGGGGAATCCCCGTCCAGGGGTTCCCGGAATCGCTGGTGGTCATGGGAAGGGCCTCAGCCGGCGGGCGGCGGCGGCGGGGTGGCGCTCATCAGATCCGCGAGCTCGGGAATGTCCCGCGCCCGGCGCCAGTCGGGCCCGCCCGGGGTCCAGAGATAGCTGTCGCCGGTCACTCTCCCGGCCGCGATCATCGTGGCGATCTCGCTCTCCGGGAAGGGGCCGGTCGCGGCGCCGCCGTCGGCCAGGTGCCAGACCCGCGCGCCGGGCGGCGGGGGCGGCGGGGCCGCGGCGGCGGCGGGCGCGGCCGGCGCCGCGGGGGCGGAACCCCAGGGGCCGGTCTGGCCCATCCGCGCGCCGATCGCCATGCCCATGCCCGCGCCGATCCCGGCGCCCATGCCGCCGTCGCCGCCGGGGTTCGACGCCGCCTTGGTCATCGCCTCGGCGGCGGAGAATTCGGTATACTTGCCGAGGTCGCCGACCGCGCCCATCGCCGTGCGCTTGTCGAGCGCGCTCTCGACCTCGGCCGGGAGCGAGATGTTCTCGACGTAGAAGGCCGGCAGCGTCAGCCCGTATTCCGCGATCATCGGCGCGATCTTCTCCGCGACCAGCTTGCCGAGGTCGAGCGTGTTCGCCGCCATGTCGAGCACCGGGATGCCCGAGGAGGCGATCAGCTGGCTGAAATGGGTGACGATCACGTTGCGGATCTGGAACTCGATCTCCTCGGTGGTGAACTCGCCGTCGGTGCCGACGATCTCGGTCAGGAACTTGCCCGGATCGGTCACGCGCATCGTGTAGGTGCCATAGGCGCGCAGCCGCACCAGGCCAAATTCGCTGTCGCGGCACAGGATCGGGTTCTTCGTGCCCCATTTCAGGTCGGTGAAGAGCCGGGTGTTGACGAAGTAGATCTCCGACTTGAACGGGCTCTGGAAGCCGTGGTCCCAGTGCTGCAGCGTCGTCAGGATCGGCAGGTTGTTGGTCTCGAGCTCGTAGAGCCCGGGGCCGAACACGTCGGCGAGCTGGCCCTCGTGCACGAAGACCGCCGCCTGGCCCTCGCGCACGGTGAGCTTGGCGCCGTATTTGATCGCATGGCCCTGCCGCTCGAACCGCCAGACGATGGTGTCGCGGGTGTCGTCGGTCCAGTGGATGACGTCGATGAACTCGCCGCGCAGGAAATCGAAGATCGACATGAACGGTTCCTCTCAGTTCACGGCCAGGACTGTGGCGCCGCCGTCCCGCTGTTCGGCGGCGATCGCGTCTCGGGCGATCTGGGGAAGAAGCGGCCGCGCTTCCTCCGCCGTCATGCCCGGTCGGAGACGCGGATCGTAGAGCATCCGGAGCAGGATTTCATCATGCTCGGTCAGGAGCGCGAATTCGAGGCTGTCGCTGAACAGCGACGGCCGCGCCTCCGGGCTGTCGTTGGGAAGGCCCATCGCCTGGGCCATCTCCTCGTGCACGCAGGAGAGCCGCGTGAGCTGCGGATGCTCGGCGCGGATCAGGATCAGCACCGCGGAATAGAGCGCGGGGTCGTTCGGATCGGCGAAGGCGTAGGTGACGCAGAACTGGTCGAGCGGCGTCTCGGTCAGCGCGTTCATCACCGCCGGCGCGAAGGTCGGGTAGCGGGCGCGGATCTCGTCGGCGAAGGTCTGGCGCTCGGAGGAATTCATGAAGAGCACGAGGAAGTTGACCGAAGTATCGTCGGCCATCCGGATGTCGCTCGAGGTGAGCCGGGCCAGCCGCTGGGTGAAGGCCGCGACATTGCCGCGGTCGCGGGCCGATTCCTTCGGCGTCGAGGGGCTCGCCATCGCGGCGACCCGGATCGGCACGTTCCAGCGCCGGAGGACCGAGGGGGATTCGGCGTGGATGAACTCGCCGTTCACGTCGGTATATTCGTTGTAGAGCGCCACGCGCTCGAAATCGCGCACCAGATCGTCGACGTCGTAGGGCGCGTCCGCCGGCGCGGTCTCCATCCGGAGCCGCCCGGTGGCGATCAGGTCGCTCTGCACATTGGCGTAGAACTGGCGCAGCGCGTCCTCGTCGGCGACCTCGCTCGGCAGCGAGGGCGGCCGCGCCTCGGGCGCCGCGGCGGCCGGGCCCGCCTCCTCGGGCAGCGGTCCCGCGCCCCGGTCGCCGCAGCCGGCGAGCATCAGGACGAGCGCCAGCGCCGGGACGAGCGCCGCGCGGGTCCGCGGGGCCGAGGCATGGCCTCGCCACGCGGCGCCGCGCTCCTCTCCGACGATCGCACCCGCCATTCCTGCCCCGTATCAGACCGAGGAGCTGGGGCGCGGCGTATCCCCGCGCGACCTGGCGGCGGACAGCGCCTCGCGCAGGTCCTGCTCCATCCGGGTCAGGCTCACCTCGGCCTCGGCGCGCCGCGCCTTGCCCTCGTCGGCGATCCGGAGCGAATCCTCGATCGTGGCGATCAGGTCCTCGTTGGCCTTGGCGACCGCGTCGATGTCGAAGACGCCGCGCTCGAGCTCGGTGCGGATCTCGGTGTTCGCCTGGCGCAGGTTCTCGGCGTTCTTGCGCAGGAGGTCGTTGGTGAGGTCGTTCGCCTCCTTGACCACCTTCGAGGCCTCGCGCGAGCGGTGCACGGTCACCGCCTGGGCGAGCTGGGTCTCCCAGAGCGGCACGGTGTTGACGAGGGTCGAGTTGATCTTGGTGATCAGGCTCTTGTCGTTCTCCTGCACCAGCCGGATCGAGGGCAGCGACTGCATCGTCACCTGCCGCGTCAGCTTCAGGTCGTGCACCCGCCGCTCGAGGTCGTCGCGGGCGGCGCGCAGGTCGCGCACCTCCTGCGCGCGCAGGACCTTGTCCTCCTCGGAGGCCGCCGCCATCGCCGCCTCGCGGGCCGGGATCTCGGTGCCGTCGAGATCGGCGAGCTTCGCGGTGCCCGCGGCGATGTAGAGCGCGAGCTCATGGTAGAAGTCGAGCGTCTTCTCGTAGAGCTTGTCGAGCGACTTCACGTCCTTCAGGAGCGCGTGCTCGTGCTGCAGCAGCTCGCCGGTGATCTTGTCGATCTGCGCCTGGACGGTCTCGTACTTCGCGGCGAATTCCGCCAGCGGCTCGGCCGCGCCGGTCAGGCGCTCCCACCAGCTGCGCTTGCGGTTCGGATCGAGCTCGTCGGTGGAGAAGCCCCTGAGCGAGGTCACCATCTCGCGCAGGCTGTCGCCCGCCGGGCCGACATCCTTGTTGCGCACGCCCGCGAGCATGTCCTGGCTGATCGACTGCAGCTCGGACTGCGCGGCGGAGCCGAAGCGGATGATCGACTGGGTGTTCTCCATGTCGATCTCGGCCTTGCGGCGGTCGACCTCGGCCTGGATCGCCGGATCGGTCGGCGTCGAAGGGTCGAGGACGGGCTCCTCCGGCTCCGGCTCGGGGAGCAGGTTCGCCGTGACGGCCTCGACGTCCCTGAGCGCCGCCTCCGCCCTCGCCCGCGTTTCCTCGGTCATGCCTTCTCTCCTTCGATGGGGACAAGTCCATCCTGCCGCAGCCGATCGCGCAGGACCTCGATCTCGATGTCGAGGTCGCCGCGATTGTCCTCGAGCAGATGGGTTCGCTGTTTGCCGAAGCTGGTCTCGAGATCCGAGAGCAACGCCTCGTAGCGCTCCTTGGCGCCGGGCGCGCCGCCGCGGGCCTCGAGCTCGGCGTATTTCACCGTCGCGTCGCGCAGGCCGAGCAGGTAGACGCTGAGGAAGGCGCGGGAGCGGGCGAGGTCGCGGGGATCGCGCTCGACGACGCGGAACACGGCGCGGGCGTTGTCGCAGACCCGCTCGACCCGCGCCTCGAGCCGCCGGTCGCGCAGCCCCTTCGCCGCCTCGGTGGTCTCGCGCAGCAGGTCCTCGGCGGCGTCGATCGCGCGCGCCACCCGCTCGGCCGCGTGCTCGTCGACGCCGGCGATGCCCTTCTTCTTCATCGGATCGACGCCGAAGGCCACGACATGCGACAGCGCGGCGACCGCGCCATAGGCGATCGCGCCGAGCCCGAGGTCGAGGCTGAGATAGCTGACGGCGGCGATCGAGAGCCCGGTCAGCGCGGCGGCGAAGAGCTTGCGCGGGATCGCCGGCGGCCGGGCGACCGCGCGGGCGTCATAGGCCGCCTCGGCGCGCTGGCCCTCGGCGAGCAGCCAGGCCGAGGCCATCAGGCCCGCGAAGCCGCCGAGATCGGCGAGCATCTCGACCGGATCGCCGGCGCCGATCGCGAAGAGGCCGGCGAAGAGCAGCGGCAGGGGCAGCGCGAACATCAGCCGCGCGCGGAAGCTCACGTTGCTCGCGCGGCGGTTCCGGAACGGCGGCGGGGCGGCCGGGCCCTCCTTGGGCGCGGCGGAGGGGTCGGGGGAATACTTTCCCCCGTAGCGCCGCGTGGCCATCAGAACCGCCCTGCGACCGCGGCCGGAGCCGCCCTCCCGGGGGCGGCCAGCGCGGCGAACCCCGTCGAGAGAACGATCGCGGCGAGCACGATGAAGCCGATCAGTCGCACCGGAAACCCTCTCAGAACACGGTCCGGACAAGGCGCGTCCGGACTTTGCCCGAAACATAGACACCTCTCCGGCGCGTTGCTAGTGCCTCGGCCCCCGCGGAGGCCAAGATGCTTTTTTTGCGCAATGATTCGCGCTAGACTTTCAGCGGCAAGTTCCGTGCTCTGATGCTGCCCGCTGCGCGGTCACGAGGACGTGACGACGCTGGGACTGGGGCATCCTGCCCCGGTCGAACGACTAAAGGGCGCTTGAGAATGGCTAAAGGGACTGTCAAGTGGTTCAATACTGAGAAGGGCTACGGGTTCATTCAGCCCGCCGATGGTGGAAAGGACATCTTCGTCCACATCACCGCCGTGCAGGCCGCGGGGCTCCAGACCCTCCAGGACAACCAGCCGATCGAATATGAACTGATCGACGGCCGTGACGGCCGCAAGAGCGCCGGCCAGCTGAAGGTTTGACCGGACGGCGGGGCGGGGGCCCCGCGCCGGATGAAAGCGTGATCGTCGGATTCTCCGAAGCCGCCTTGGCTTAGCGCCGGGGCGGTTTCTTTTGGCCGCCGCTCGGACCGCCCGCGGGCGGCCTGCCGGATCGTGCCGGGCCGCGGTCTTTCGCCGCGCCCGCCGGTCCGGTCCGGCCCGGTCTTCCCTTCGCGTCGGCCGCGCCGGGCCGGGCCGGCTTGCCCGCGGCCGATCCGGGCCAGTCGCCCGGGACGGACCGGCCCGATCCCTCGGTCGCGACGCCGAGCTGGTCGCGCAGGATCTTCGGCCGCACCTCCTCGACCGCGCCGGGCGCGAGATCGCCGAGCTGGAACGGCCCGTAGGACAGGCGGATCAGCCGGTTGACGCTCAGCCCGACCGAGTCGAGGGCGCGGCGGATCTCGCGGTTCTTGCCCTCGCGCAGCCCGATCGTCAGCCAGACGTTGGCGCCCTGCTGCCGGTCGATGGTCACGCTCATCGGCTGGAAGCGCTCGCCGTCGACCGTGACGCCCCGGCGCAGCGGGTCGAGCGTCGACGGGTCGGGCTCGCCCTTGGCGCGCACGCGGTATTTCCGGAGCCAGCCGGTCGAGGGCAGCTCCAGCCGCCGCTTGAGCTCGCCGTCGTTGGTCAGCAGCAGCAACCCCTCCGAGGCGAGGTCGAGCCGGCCGATCGACAGGACGCGCGGCATGTCGGCCGGCAGGTGGTCGAAGACCGTGTCGCGGCCCTTCTCGTCGCGGTCGGTGGTCACGAGGCCGGCGGGCTTGTGATAGCGCCAGAGCCGCGTCGCCTCGGCCTCGGCCAGCGGCTTGCCGTCGACGGTGATCCGGTCGCCCGCCGTGACGTTCAGCGCCGGGCTGTCGATCACGCGCCCGTTCACCGCCACCCGCCCCTCGGCGATCATCGTCTCGGCGACGCGGCGCGAGGCGACGCCCGCGCGGGCGAGGCGCTTGGCGATGCGTTCGGATTCGGCTTCGGTGCTCATCCGGTGCTCCTACACGCGGGGGCGCGGGGCCGCAAAGCAAATCCCGGGGCGCCGCGTCGGGAAATCGCGCTTGGCGGCGGCGCGGCGCTGGTGCAAAGCGGCGGCATGGTGCTCTTCGCCCCCCTGATGCGGATCGCGCTCGACGAGGCGCGCGCGGCGGCGCTGCGCGGCGAGACGCCGGTCGGCGCGCTCGTCGCCGATCCCGCGACCGGCGCGGTGCTGGCCCGCGCCGGCAACCGCACGCGCGAGCTCAACGACCCCACCGCCCACGCCGAGATGCTGGCGATCCGCGCCGCCTGCGCCCGGCTCGGTTCGGAGCGCCTGACCGGGCTCGACCTCTACGTCACGCTGGAGCCCTGCGCGATGTGCGCCGCGGCGATCGCGGCCGCCAGGATCGGCCGGCTCTGCTACGGCGCCGCCGACCCGAAGTCGGGCGGGGTCGAGTTCGGCGCCCGGGTCTTCGCGCATCCCCAGGCGCACCACCGGCCGGAGATCGTGCAGGGCATCGCGGAGCGGGAATCGGCCGAGATGCTGCGCGCCTTCTTCGCCGCGCGGCGCTGACGGGTCGGCGGATATCCGCCGATGCCCGCGTTCCGATTGCCGATCTCTTGAATTTATAGCATTTATTATGAGTAACAATGGATTGCGAAGGTGTTTTGAAGTGACCAAGCGCGAGTTCCTCGCGGCGCTCGGCTGCGCCGCGGCCATGGCCGTCGTATTCGGCGCCGCCGGACCCTCGTTGGCGGCGACGGTCGCGCATGTCGCGATCCACGTGGACGAGGACGATCCGACGCGCATGAACATGGCGCTCGGAAACGCCGAGAACATCCAGAAGTACTACGACGCCCGCGGCGAGGAGGTCGCGATCGAGTTCGTGACCAATGGTCCCGGCCTCTCGATGCTGCGCGCGGACATCTCGCCGGTGAAGGACCGGATCGCGAAGATGGCGGCGCGGATGCCGGGCCTCACCTTCTCGGCCTGCGCCAATTCGATCGCGACGATCAAGAAGCGCGACGGCATCGACGTGCCGCTGCTGCCCGGCGTCCAGGTGGTCGATTCCGGCGTGGTCCGGCTGATGCAGCTGCAGGGCGAGGGCTACGCCTACCTCCGGCCCTGACCCGACGCGGAGCCGGGCCGGAGCCGAGGCGCGGGGCCTCAGAGCTCGATCGGAACCAGCACCTCCGGCTCGACCACGTCGACGCCCGGAAGCCCGTCGGCCAGCACCTTCGCGGATTGCTCGAGCAGCGGGAAGGTCCGGTAATGGCAGGGGATCACCGTCTTGAAGGCGAAGAACCGCTGCGCGGCGTAGGCGGCGCGCGCCATGTCCATGGTGAAATGGCCGCCGGCGCAGAGGATGCCGATCTCCGGATGGTGCAGCGCCTCGAAGATCTCCATGTCCGCCATCACGTCGGTGTCGCCGGTGACGTAGATCGTGCGGCCCTCGCCGGCGATCATGAACCCCGCCTCGCCGCCGCCGTAGATCGGGCCCGTCTCGCCGCCGAGCGAGGAGGAATGCGTGGCATTGACCATCGTCACCTTGACCGCGCCGAGGCTCACCGTGCCGCCCTTGTTGAAGCCGACGCCCTTGATGCCCTGCGAATCCTGCCAGAAGCTCACCAGATCGTAGATGCCGACCACCGGGATATCGAGCTCCCGCGCGATCGCGAGCGCGTCCGAGGAGTGGTCGCCATGGGCGTGGGTCAGCAGCACATGCGTCGCGCCGCCGATGGCCTCGGCGCGGCGGTCGGCGGGAAACATCGGGTTGCCGGTCAGCCAGGGATCGACCAGCAGGACCTGGTCCGCGATCTCGATCCGGAAGCCCGAATGTCCCAACCATATGATCTTCATGTCGATTTCCTCCGTCCGACGCGGTAGAAGCGGCGCATGGGCCCGGGGGGACTGTCGATGGACTGGACGCGCGCCGTCAATGCCTATTGCGAGCGGACCGACGCGGCCTTCTGGTCGGAGCCGGTCAACGCGATCACCAACGCCGCCTTCCTGATCGCCGCCGTCCTGGTCTGGCCGATGACCCGGGGCGACCCCGGCGCCCGGGCGCTCGCCGTCGTGCTCGGGGTGATCGGGATCGGCTCGTTCCTGTTCCATACCTTCGCGCAGGTCTGGGCCGGCCTCGCCGACGTGCTGCCGATCCTCGCCTTCATCCTGCTCTATACCGGGCTCGCGACCCGGCGCTTCCTCGGCGCGCCGGTCTGGGCCGCGCTCCTCGCCGCCGCGCTCTACGTCCCGTTCTCGTCGGTCGTCTCCGGGCTCGTCGAGCGCGCGGTCGGCTCGCTCAACGGCTCGGCGAGCTATTTGCCTGTCGTGGTCCTGATTGGCGCCTACGCGCTCGCGCTCGCGCGGCGCGCACCCGAAACGGCGCGCGGCCTTGCCATCGGCGTGGCGATCCTCGCGCTGTCGCTTACCTTCCGCACGATCGACTCGCGCGTCTGCGGCGCCTTCCCGCTCGGCACGCATTTCCTCTGGCACGTCCTGAACGCGGTGATGCTCGGCTGGATGATCCGGGTCTACGTCCGGCACCGGACGCCGCTTCGGCCGGGAGCGGGCCTTGCACGGGGCACCGGGGCGGGGTAAACGCGGTCGCCCGTCGTCCCCCAAGCTCCGGAGCCCCCATGTCGATCGACAAGGAGACCGCGCGCCGCGTGGCTCATCTCGCGAGGATCGAAGTCGCCGAGACCGATCTCGAGCCGCTCGCCTCCGAGCTTTCCGCCATTCTCGGCTTCATGGAGCAGCTCGCCGAGGTCGATATCGCCGCCGTCGAGCCGATGACCTCGGTCACGCCGATGGCCGCGCCGCTTCGCGCCGACGCGATCACCGACGGCGGCTATCCCGAGCGGGTGCTCGCCAACGCGCCGGACGCCCGGTCCGGCTTCTTTACCGTGCCGAAGGTGGTCGAGTGATGTCCGATCTCGCGAAACTGACCATCGCCGAGGCCCGCGACCAGCTTCGCGCGAAGACGATCGGCGCCGAGGAACTGGCCGAGGCCTGCCTCGCGGCGGCCGAGGGCGCGGGCGCGCTCAACGCCTTCAGCGTCGTGACGCCGGAGCGCGCGCGGACCCAGGCCAAGGCGGCGCAGGCGCGGCTCGACGCCGGCGCGGCGCCCGATCTCTGCGGCGTGCCGCTCGGGATCAAGGATCTCTTCTGCGTCGAGGGCCTGCCGGCGCAGGCCGCCTCGCGCATACTCGAAGGCTTTACGCCGCCCTACGAGAGCACGGTGACGCGCAAGCTCTGGGACGCGGGCGCGGTCTGCCTCGGCAAGCTCAACATGGACGAGTTCGCGATGGGCTCGTCGAACGAGACCTCGGTCTACGGCCCGGCCGTCAGCCCCTGGCGCCGCCGCGGCGACGCCACGCCGCTGACGCCCGGGGGCTCCTCCGGCGGCTCGGCGGCGGCGGTCGCGGCCGATCTCTGCCTCGGCGCCACCGGCACCGATACCGGCGGCTCGATCCGCCAGCCCGCCGCCTTCACCGGCATCGTCGGCGTGAAGCCGACCTATGGCCGCTGCTCGCGCTTCGGCATCGTCGCCTTCGCCTCGTCGCTCGACCAGGCCGGGCCGATGGCCAAGAGCGTGCGCGACGCCGCGATCATGCTCGGCGCGATGGCCGGCCACGACCCGAAGGATTCGACCTCGGCCCCGATGGCGGTGCCGGATTTCGAGGCCGCGCTCGTCGGCGACATGCGCGGCAAGCGGATCGGAATCCCGGTCGAGTACCGCGTCGACGGCATGCCCGAGGAGATCGAGTCGCTCTGGCACCAGGGCGCCGAGAAGCTGCGCGCCGCCGGCGCCGAGATCGTCGAGATCAGCCTGCCGCACACCAAATACGCGCTGCCGGCCTATTACGTGATCGCCCCCGCCGAGGCCTCGTCCAACCTCGCCCGCTACGACGGCGTGCGCTACGGCCGCCGCGCCAGGATCGGCGCGCAGGAGGGGATCACCGAGATGTACGAGCGCACCCGGGCCGAGGGGTTCGGGCCGGAGGTGCGCCGCCGGGTAATGATCGGCGCCTATGTGCTCTCGGCCGGATTCTACGACGCCTATTACACCCGCGCGCAAAAGGTGCGCACGCTGATCAAGCGCGACTTCGAGGCCGCCTTCCTCGACGGGATCGACGCGATCCTGACACCCGCCACGCCCTCTGCCGCCTTCGGCCTCGGCGAGATGGCGTCGAGCGACCCGGTCGAGATGTATCTCAACGACGTCTTCACCGTGACGGTGAACCTCGCCGGCCTCCCCGGCGCGGTGGTGCCGACCGGGCTCGGCGCCTCCGGTCTGCCGCTCGGGCTCCAGGTCATCGGCAAGCCCTGGGACGAGGCCGGAATGCTCGACGTGGCCTATGCTCTGGAACAGGCCAGCGATTTTGCTGCGAAGCCTGAAAAATGGTGGTAAGAACAACGCCAAGGCGGCTCTCATGAAGGCGGCGGGCAGGATGAACAAGGCGCTGATCTCGGTACTCGTGCTGGGCCTCCTGGCCGGCTGCACCTCGGGCGAGCTTTCGGTGCCCGACCCGGTGAGCGTGACCGAGGTGCCCTATGGCGGCGCCGCCGCGCCGACGACCGGCACGGCCTCGACCTCCTCCCCGGATCTCGCCACCATGCCCGAAGGCGTGCAGCGCGCGCCCGCCGGGGTGACGACGGCGGAGGCCGCGCCCGGCATCGGCCGGCCGCTCGACACCGATACGCTGAATCTCATGCAGACGACGCTCGAGGAGCAGAAGATCGACGCGGCGGTCGCGCAGCAGAAGCTCGACGAGGACCGCGCCAAGCTCGTGGTCGTCCAGCCCGGCGCGCTGCCGAGCCGCGTCGACGGGGTCAATGTCGCGCTCTTCGCGCGCCAGACCAGCAACGCGGTCGGCCAGAAGATCTACGACCGGTCGGGCGGCTTCGGCGGCTTCTCCTCCGGCTGCCGCCGCTTCTCCGATCCGGACGACGCGCAGCGCGCCTTCCTCGCGAGCGGCGGTCCGCAAAGCGACCAGTACGGCCTCGATCCCGACGGCGACGGCTTCGCCTGCGACTGGGATCCGACCCCCTACCGCGAGCTCTGATCCTGCTTCCCGGCGCGCGGTCGAGCCCCAATCACGGTCCCCGGCGGGACGGGGCGCGGCCGGATCTGGTCATCCTGCATTATACCGCGATGGAGAGCGCCGAGGCGGCGCTCGACCGGCTGTGCGATCCGGCGGCCGAGGTCTCGGCGCATTACGTGATCGGCGAGCGGGGCGCGGTCTGGGCCCTGGTGCCCGAGGAGGCGCGCGCCTGGCACGCCGGCGCCGGCGCCTGGGGCGCGGCGCGCGACGTCAACTCGCGCTCGATCGGGATCGAGCTCGTCAACGCGGGTGCGCTCGACGGGCTGCCGCCGTTTCCCGAACCGCAGATGGCGGCGCTCGAGGCGCTGCTCGACGGGATCATGGCGCGCTGGGCGATCCCGCCCGCGCGGGTGATCGGCCATTCCGACATGGCGCCGGGGCGCAAGGGCGATCCCGGGCCCAAGTTCGACTGGCGCCGGCTGGCGCGGGGCGGGCGCGCGATCTTCGCCGGGGCAGCGGGCCTGCCCGCCGCCGCGCCGGACTGGGACCGCTTCGCGGCCCATGCCGGGACCATGGGATACCATGCCCCGGAGGCCGGCGGCTGGCCCGCCGTGCTCGGCGCCTTCCGGCTCCGCTTCCGCCCCGGGGCCACCGGACCGCTTTCTGGCGCGGACGTGGCCCTCGCCGCGGCCCTGGCCGGGCGGCACCCTTGCGTTGACGCGGCCGCGCTCCCCACATAAGGAAAGCGCGCGCGGATGGCCGGATGGCCGCGGCCCGGGCGACCGGGGCGAGGAAAGTCCGGACTCCAGGAAGAAATGGCGGCGGGTAACGCCCGCCCGGGGCAACCCGAGGGAAAGCGCCACAGAGAAGAGACCGCCTCCGGCCCCGGACCCTGGTCCGGATCTCCGGGGGCAAGGGTGAAACGGTGGGGTAAGAGCCCACCGCGCCGGCGGTGACGTCGGCGGCATGGCAAGCCCCGCCAGGAGCAAGGCCAAATAGGGATCGCGTGGGATTTCATCCCAGGGTGCTTCCGCCCGAGCGATCCGGGTTGGCCGCTGGAGCCCGTCGGCGACGGCGGGCCTAGAGGAATGGTCATCCGCTTCGCGGCAACTGCCTGACGAAGCGACAGAATCCGGCTTACAGGCCATCCGCGCGCCACTTTTCCACAGCAGGATCGGCGAAAAACCGCCGACGAATTGCGATTCGGGAACCGGTGCCCGCCCGCGGGCCGCCCGACAGGGCGACTCTTCACCGGACAACCTCTGAAAGTGGTCGGAAGCACAACTGTAGGTTGTGGTATATCTAGTGGTAACGCGGCGGTGAGCCCACAAGTTCTGCCAGAATCACCGCCTCCCGCGTGGCAAGCGGAAAGTCGCTCCCGGCCCGGCCCGCGGGGCCGTGGGGCGGGGCCGAAGTCCATTGATTTCCACGATTTCCCATGCTATCCCAACAATCACGGAGAACAGAGGCACACGGTTCAATAGGGCGATAGACCCAACCAGAAGTTCGGCAGGCTTCATACAGGCACCCCTGTTTTCCAGAAGTAGACGGACCCGGCGCGACTGAACAGAGCACACGCAATGCGTGACAGTCGGGCCAGAGGGCCCCAACAGGACCAGCGGCGGGTCGTGCTAGATAACAGCACGACCCGTTGTTTGTTCCAGGGCAGGCAGGAGTAAGGGGCGCGTTGCGACCGGCGTTCAGAGGCAAGTCCGTCCACAAGGTGGACAGCAAGGGTCGCGTGTCGATCCCAGCCTCGTTTCGCGTCGAACTTGGTCGCGGTGATCCCGACTTCAAGGATGGCGCCCCCCATCGCTTCATCCTCGTGCACGGGCAGGCCGAGGCTTACGGATATCTCGAAGGGTACACGATCGACGCCATGGCGCGACTCGAGAAGCGGATTCGTCGGATCCCCGATCTCGACGCGCGCGAGAACGCCATCGAGATGTTCCTGACCGAATCGATCTACCTTGAGGTCGATCCCAACGGGCGAATCGTTCTTCCCAAGGACTTGCGCGACCTTATTGCCGCGGAGGATGAACTCGTTTTCCAAGGCCACCTCGACACGTTCCGGATCCGCGTGCCCGAGGTCGCCGCGCGCGAGCGCGCCGAGCGGCGGGCGCGGCTCGTGAAGGGCGACCCGGCGAGCGACCCGATGGCGGCGCTGGCGCTCATCCCCGACGAGGACCACGAATGATGATGGCACCGGTCACGCGCCACGTCCCGGTGCTGATCGGGGCGATCCTCGAACGGGTCTCGCCGGTCACGGGCAGCTGGATCGACGGCACCTACGGCGCCGGCGGCTATGCCCGCGCGCTGAGCGCCGCCGGCGCCGCTCACGTGATCGGCATCGACCGTGATCCCGAGGTCCTGGCCGCCGCGACGCCCGAACCGGGGATCCGCCTCGTCGCCGGCCGATTTGGCGAGCTTGATCGCATCGCGATTGGAGAGGGGTTCGACCACGTCGATGGCGTCGTTTTGGACATCGGCGTCTCCTCGATGCAGATCGACGCGGCCGAGCGCGGCTTCTCGTTCCAGAAGGACGGGCCGCTCGACATGCGGATGGAACGGGCGGGGCCCTCGGCCGCGGATCTCGTGAACCAGCTGCCCGAGGCGGAGCTCGCCGACGTCCTTTTCCAGTACGGCGAGGAGCGCGCCTCGCGGCGGATCGCCCGGGCGATCGTCGCCCAGCGCCGGATCGCGCCGTTCGAGACCACGCTCGGCCTCGCGCAGGTGATCGAGCGCCAGCTGCCGCGGCCGAAGCCCGGCCAGCCGCACGCGGCCACCCGCAGCTTCCAGGCGCTGCGGATCGCGGTCAACGACGAGCTCGGCGAGCTGGTGCGCGGCCTCGCGGCGGCGGAGCGGGTCCTGCGGCCGGGCGGATTGCTCGCGGTCGTGACCTTCCATTCGCTCGAGGACCGGATCGTGAAGCATTTCCTGCGCCTGCGCTCGGGCGCCGCCCCGGGCGGCAGCCGCCACGCGCCGGAACAGGCCGCGCCGGAGCCCGCCTTCGCCCTCGTGACGCGCAAGGCGGTCGAGGCGGACGCGGACGAGGTGGCGGCGAACCCCCGGGCCCGCTCGGCGAAGCTCCGGGTCGCGCGGCGGCTCGACACCGCGCCGGGCGCGCTGTCGCCCGAGGAGCTTGGTCTGCCCGCGCGGCTTAGGCGGGAGCTCGGGGCATGAAGGCGGTGCTCTATCTCTCGGCCGTGGTCCTGCTCGCGGTCTGCGCCACCTGGGCCTACCGGGTGAACTACGCGACCCAGGACGCGCTCAACCACATCGCCGACCTGCGCGGCGAGATCGCCGAGGAGCGCGAGGCGCTCGCGGTGCTGCGCGCCGAATGGGCCTATCTCAACCGGCCCGACCGGCTGCGCGAGCTCGTCGCGGCCAACGCCGAGGCGCTCGGGCTTGTCGAGCTCGCGCCCGAGCAGTTCGGCGAGGTGTCCGAGGCGCCGTTCCCGCCACCGCCGCCGCCCCCCGCGCCGGAGGACCTGGCGCCGGCGGTGCCGGACGGCGCGACCGAGGGCGCGGTCAAAGGTCCGTCGGGGCACGCCGCGCTCGCCCCGACCCCAGCCCACGGAGCGATCGAATGATCCGCCGCCCCCTGCGCCCGCTCGCCCGCATCCTGTCCGCCCGCGCCGCTGGCACCGATCCCGACCTGATCGAGGCGGAGGAGCGCGCGGCCCGGCTCGCCCAGCGGCACCGCGAGGAGCGGCGCAAGGCCGAGACCCGGCTGCTCCTGCTCGGCACCGTCTTCATCCTCGGCTTCACCGCCGTCGGCGCGCGCATGGCGCTGCTCTCGGCGGCGGTGCCGGTGGAGCCCCGCGCCGGCGCCGCCGCCGAGCCGATCCACGCCCAGCGCGCCGATATCGTCGACCGGAACGGCGCGGTGCTCGCGACGAACATCGTCACCGCCTCGCTCTACGCGCAGCCGCGCGACCTGATCGATCCGGTCAACGCCGCCACCCAGCTGGCCCGGATCTTTCCCGACCTCGACGCCAGGGACCTGAGCGAGAAGTTCACCGACGGCCGCAAGTTCATGTGGATCAAGCGCACGATCTCGCCCGAGCAGCGGCAGCGCGTGCATGACATCGGCGAGCCGGGCCTGCTCTTCGGCCCGCGCGAGGTGCGGCTCTACCCGAACGGCGCGGTCGCCGCGCATGTGCTCGGCGGCGCGAGCTTCGGCCGCGAGGGCGTCGGCGCGGCCGAGATCGTCGGGACGGCGGGGGTCGAGCGGCAGCTCGACGCGCGGCTGCGCGACCCGGCGCGGGTCGGCGAGCCGCTGCGCCTCTCGATCGATCTCGACGCGCAGATCGCACTCGAGGACGTGCTCGCCAAGGGCATGGCCGAGATGAACGCCAAGGGCGCGGTCGGGATCCTGATGGAGGCGAAGACCGGCCAGATCCGCGCGCTCGCGAGCCTGCCCGATTTCGACCCGAACCTGCGCCCCGCGCTGCCGACCTCGGGCGATCCCGCCGACAGCCCGCTCTTCAACCGCGCCGCCCAGGGCCGCTACGAGCTCGGCTCGTCGTTCAAGCCGCTCACCGCCGCGCTGGCGCTCGACCGGGGCGAGGCGACGCCCTCGACGATGATCGACACCAAGGGCCCGATGAAATGGGGCCGGTTCACGATCCGGGATTTCCACGACTACGGCGACCAGCTGACGGTCGAGGACATCCTGGTCCATTCCTCGAACATCGGCGCCGCGCGGCTCGCGATCGGCAGCGGCGCGGTGGCGCAGAAGGACTTCCTCGGCAGGATCGGCATGCTGTCGCCGGTCCCGGTCGAGCTCAGCGAGGCGGCGCGCACCGCGCCGATGATCCCGGCGAACTGGTCCGAGCTCTCGACCATGACGATCGGCTTCGGCCACGGGATCGCGGTCACGCCGCTGCATCTCGCGACCGCCTACGCCGCCCTCGCCAACGGCGGCCTCCTGGTGCATCCGAGCATCATCGCGAGCGACTGGCGCCCGACCGAGGCCGACCGCGTGGTCTCGGCGCATACCTCGGACCAGATCCGCGAGATGCTGCGCGCGGTCGTCAGCCGCGGCACCGCGAGCTACGCCGACATCGATGGCTACGAGATCGCCGGCAAGACCGGCACGGCGGACAAGCCGCTGCCGGGCGGCGGCTACGCGCGGGACAAGGTGATGTCGACCTTCGCGAGCTTCTTCCCGGCGAGCGATCCGAAATACGTGCTGGTGATCAGCCTCGACGAGCCGGTGACCATCATCAACAACACGCGATTCCGCACCGCCGGCCTGACCACGGTCCCGGTCGCGGGCGCCGCGATCAAGCGTCTCGCGCCCGTGCTCGGACTGCGGCCTCAGCCGAAGCCCGCGCCCGGCCCGACCGCCGAGGCGGCGCGGGTTTACACGCTTGCCGGAAACGACTAGCCCGTTCGGAGGCGCCGCCGGCGCGGGATCATCGGAGAGGCGCCGGTTCCGGACGCGGAGGCTCAGGGCATGGCAGGCGGAAAACGCACGGACAAGCTGACCGGATTCGAGTCGCTCGGGCTGCTGACCGGAACGCGCAGGGGCGGGGACTGGTCCGGCGCCCTGCCCGAGATCTCCGGCCTCTCGGTCGACAGCCGCGAGACGAAGCCGGGGCATCTCTTCGCCGCGCTGCCGGGCAGCCGGATGCACGGCGCCGAATTCATTCCCTACGCGATCCGGATGGGGGCGAGCGCCATCCTGACCGACCCCGAGGGCCTCGCGCGGGTCGAGGCGGCCGAGGGGCCGATGGCGGTCCCGGTGATCGTCTCGGACAATCCCCGCCGCACCCTCGCCATCGCCGCGGCGCGCTGGTTCAACACCCAGCCCGAGGTGATGGTCGCGGTCACCGGCACCAACGGCAAGACCTCGGTCGCGAGCTTCACCCGGCAGATCTGGGAGGAGCTCGGCGAGCGGGCGGTCAATTTCGGCACCACCGGCGTCGAGGGCGCGGTCACCGCGCCGCTCCGGCACACCACGCCGGAGCCCCTGACGCTGCATGCGCTGCTCGCCGATCTCGCGATCCAGGGCGTGACCCACGCCGCGATGGAGGCGTCGAGCCACGGGCTCGACCAGCACCGGCTCGACGGGGTGCGGCTCGAGGCGGCCGGGTTCACCAACATCACCCGCGACCATCTCGACTATCACGCCGACGCCGAGGTCTATTTCGCCGCCAAGCGCGGGCTCTTCGAGCGCGTGCTGCCGCGCGGCGCCACCGCCGTCATCAACGTCGACGACCCGCGCGGCCCGGACCTGCGCCGCGTCGCCGAGGGGCGCGGCCAGCGGGTGATCGCGGTCGGCAAGGCCGAGGGGTCGGAGCTGCGGGTCATCGGCCAGCGGTTCGACGCCACGGGGCAGGACCTGCTCTTCGCCTGGGCCGGGCGCAGCCACAAGGCGCGGCTCGACCTCATCGGCGGCTTCCAGGCGCATAACGCGCTGGTGGCGCTCGGCCTCGTGATCGGCTCGGGCGGCAACGCCGGCGCCGCGATCGACGCGCTGGAGCGGCTCCGGACCGTGCGCGGCCGGATGGAACGGGCGGCGACGCGCACCAACGGGGCCCAGGTCTTCGTCGATTACGCCCATACGCCGGACGCGGTCGCGACCGCGCTCCGCGCGCTCCGCCCGCATGTGATGGGGCGGATCGTGCTGGTCTTCGGCGCCGGGGGCGACCGCGACAAGGGCAAGCGGCCGCTGATGGGCCGGGCCGCCGCCGAGGGGGCGGACGTCGTCTATGTGACCGACGACAACCCGCGCGGCGAGGATCCGGCGGTGATCCGCGCCGAGGTGATGGCCGGCTGCCCGGAGGCGGTCGAGATCGGCGACCGGGCCGAGGCGATCCTGACGGCGGTCGACACGCTGCAGCCGGGCGACGCGCTCCTGATCGCCGGCAAGGGGCACGAGACCGGGCAGATCGTCGGCGACGACGTGCTGCCCTTCGACGACATCGAGCAGGCGAGCGTCGCGGTCGCGGCGCTCGACGGGCTCGGGGCGTGAGGCGCGGGGAAGGACCGGAGGAATGACGGTGCTCTGGACGCGCGAGACGGCGGTCGCGGCGACCGGCGGGCGGTCGGGACCGGACTGGACCGCGACCGGGGTCTCGATCGACACCCGCTCGCTCTTGCCGGGCGATCTCTTCGTCGCGCTGACCGCCGCGCGCGACGGCCATGAATTCGTCGCCGAGGCGCTGGCGCGCGGCGCGGCCGCGGCGCTGGTCTCCCGCATCCCGGAGGGCGTGGCCCCCGACGCGCCGCTTCTCGTCGTGCCCGACGTGCTCGAGGGGCTGCGCGCGCTCGGCCGCGCCGCCCGCGCCCGGTTCCGGGGGCGGGTGGTCGCGGTGACGGGATCGGTCGGCAAGACCGGCACCAAGGAGATGCTGCGCGCCGCGCTCGGCGCCCAGGGTCGCACCCACGCCGCCGACAAGAGCTTCAACAACCACTGGGGCGTGCCGCTCACGCTGGCGCGGATGCCCGAGGACGCCGATTACGCGGTGATCGAGATCGGCATGAACGCCCCCGGCGAGATCGCGCCGCTGGCGCGGCTCGCCCGGCCGCACGTGGCGATGGTTACGACGGTCGCGGCGGTGCATCTCGCGGCCTTCGACGATCTCGACGGCATCGCGCGGGAGAAGGCGGCGATCTTCGCCGGGCTCGAGCCGGGCGGGACGGCGATCCTCAACCGCGACATCCCGCAATATCCGATCCTGCTCCGCGCCGCGCGCCGCGCCGGGGCCCGGCCGGTGCGCTTCGGCGGGCTCGGCCGGCCCGAATACCGGCTGCTCGACGCGCAGGTCGGCGCCGAGGGCACCTCGATCGCCGCGCGCCGCGCCGGCGAGACCTTCTTCTTCAAGCTCGCGGCGCCCGGCGCGCATCTCGCGCTCAACGCGCTCGGCGCGCTCGCCTCGGTCGAGGCGCTGGGCGCCGATCTCGCGCGGGGCGCGCTGGCGCTCGCCGGATGGCGCCCGCCGGAGGGGCGGGGCGCGCGCTGGACCGTGCTGCTCGGCCCCGGCGGGCTCGACGGGTCGATCCGGCTGATCGACGAGAGCTACAACGCGAACCCCGCCGCGATGGCGGCGGCGCTCGAGGTCTTCGCCGCCGAGGCGCCGGTCGACGGCCAGGGCCGGGTCGGACGCGGCCGGCGCGTCGCCTTCCTCGGCGACATGCTGGAGCTCGGCCCGACCGAGCGCGCGCTGCACGAGGGCCTCGCCACCGTGCCGTCGATGCGCGCCGTCACCAAGGTGCATTGCGCCGGCGGCCGGATGCGCGCGCTCTACGACGTTCTGCCCCGCGACCAGCGCGGCGAATGGTTCGAGACCGCCGAGGCGATGGCCGCGCAGGTCGCGCAGCTGCTCGACGCGGGCGACGTCGCGATGGTGAAGGGCTCGCTCGGCTCCAAGGTCGGCCGGGTGGTCGAGGCGATCAAGCGGCTCGGCGACGCCCGGCCGCCCGAGGCGGTCGACCGGGACTAGCGGGGCGGCGTCGCCCCGGGGCGACGAAGACGAAGAACAACAACGATCCGGCCCCGGCGGTCCGGTGACAACCAACGAAGGCTGCGAGCGGACAGGCCCCGAATGCTGTATTTCTTGACCGAGTTCTCGACCCAACTCTCTTTCCTCAACGTCTTCCGATACATCACCTTCCGGGCCGGCGGCGCCTTCATGACGGCGCTGGTGTTCGGCTTCCTGTTCGGCCGGCCGCTGATCGACTTCCTCCGGCTGCGCCAGGGCCGGGGCCAGCCGATCCGCTCGGACGGGCCGCAGAGCCATATCGTCTCCAAGGCGGGCACGCCCACGATGGGCGGGCTGCTCATCCTCTCGGCGCTCTTCGTCTCGACGCTGCTCTGGGCGCGCTGGGACAACGGCTTCGTCTGGATGGTGCTGTTCGTCACGCTCGGCTTCGGGCTGATCGGCTTCGCCGACGACTATGCCAAGGTGAAGCGCCAGACGGTCGACGGCGTGTCGGGCAAGATCCGCCTCGCCGCCGGTTTCCTGATCGCGCTGATCGCCGGCGCCTGGGCGATGTACCTGCATCCCGCCGGTCTGGCCGGCATGCTGGCCTTTCCGGTCTTCAAGAGCCTGCTGCTGCCGCTCGGCTGGCTGTTCCTGCCCTTCGCGCTCCTCGTGATCGTCGGCGCGGCGAACGCGGTCAACCTGACCGACGGGCTCGACGGGCTCGCGATCATGCCGGTGATGATCGCCGCAGGCGCCTTCGGCATCATCGCCTATGTCGTCGGCCATGCGAATTTCGCGCAGTATCTCGACGTCCATTTCGTGCCCGGCACCGGCGAGATCACCGTCTTCGTCGCGGCGCTGATCGGCGGCGGGCTCGGCTTTCTCTGGTACAACGCGCCCCCCGCGGCGGTCTTCATGGGCGACACCGGCAGCCTGGCGCTCGGCGGCGCGCTCGGGGCGATCGCGGTCGCGACCAAGCACGAGATCGTGCTCGCCATCGTCGGCGGCCTCTTCGTGGTCGAGGCGCTCTCGGTCATCATCCAGGTCGGCTACTACAAGCGCACCAAGAAGCGGGTCTTCCTGATGGCGCCGATCCACCACCACTACGAGAAGAAGGGCTGGGCCGAGCCCCAGATCGTGATCCGGTTCTGGATCGTCAGCCTGATCCTCGCCGTGATCGGCCTCGCCACGCTGAAGCTGCGCTGAGGCAGCCGGCGGCGGGCCAAACCCCGCCGCCGCCGGCGCGGCGCGACCATCGGTCGCTTGCCGCGCCGCGCCCGCGCCTTACGTCGGCGGGACCGGCGAAAAGGAGCGAGCGATGGCGACCTACTTCCTCTCCGCGAACCGCGAGAGCGTCCAGGAGGACCCGTTCCTCCTCCTGCTCAGCGGCGGCAGCATCCTCGGGCTCTGGAGCGACCTCCATCCCGATCCGGGCGTCGCGGGCCATTACGGCGTCTACGGGCGCATCTGGGCCGGCGACCTGAGCGGCGCGGGCCTGGCGGACGCGCCGGTCCCCGACCTCACCGACGACATCCAGCGTTCCCCGAGCGCCACCGGCTTCGCCGACGGCGGCTTCGCGGTGACCTTCGAGAGCCGGGGCGCCTCCGCGCGCGACGGGACCGACGACCCCTACTACGACACCTACGTGAAATTCTACGACGCGGACGGCGCGCAGCGCGGCGAGGCGCGGCAGGTCACCCGCAACCTCGGCGAGGACCAGCGCGCCGCCGGGATCGTCACGCTTTCGAACGACCAGTCGATCACGCTCGTCGCGCGCCACGTCGGCGCCGGCGACTACGACCTGGTCGCCTACCGGCATGGCGCCGAGGGCCGGACGATCGGCGGCGGCCGCAAGCTGGTCGAGGACGCCGGGGTCTATGTGAGCTCGCTGACCGGGGCGGGCTACAATCATCCGGACATCGCCGCCGGGGCGCGCGGGACCTACGCCGTCGCCTGGCACGAGCGGGTCGACCTCGGCGACGACCGCAAGGGCTACGCGGTCAAGGCGCGCGTCTTCGAGGCCGACGGCGCGCCGGTCTCCGCCGAGCGGGTGATCGCCCCGGTGATCCGGAGCGAGACCGAGACCTTCGGCCTCGAACAGGTCGCCCCGAAGCTGACCGGGCGCGACGCCGGCGGCTACGCGATCGCCTGGGACCGGGAGAAGAGCGATTCCGGCTCCGGCCGCGACGTCTACTTCCGCCTGCTCGACGCCGAGGGCGCGCCGGCGACCAGGGCGGTGCGGGTCAACACGGACCGCAAGTCGAACGACCAATTCGTCGAGGACGTCGTCGACCTCGGCCGGGGCAACACGCTCGTCACCTATTCGACCACGATCCCGGACGCGTTCGACGACATATTCGACGGCCACCACCTGATGGGCCGGGTGATGGGCCCGGATGGCCGCTGGCTCACCAAGTCGTTCCGGATCACCGAGGAGATCCAGAACGAGTTCGGCGGCGGCAACACCGTCGTCAACGCGCGGGGCGAGCTGGTCTCGACCTATTCCGCCGAGCTCTCCTACGCCATGAGCGAGGATGTGCTGATCACCTCCCGCGCGCTGACGCTGCCCTGGCGCGATGGCGGTCGGGGCGACGAGGTGCTGCGCGGCACGCTGGTCAACGACCGGATCTCGGGCGGGGCCGGCGACGACCGGATCCACGGCGCCACCGGCGACGACAGCCTGTCGGGCGGGACGGGCGACGACACCCTCTATGGCAACGACGGCGACGACACGCTGGTTGGCGGCCGGGGGGACGACAGGCTCGTCGGCGGGGCGGGCGACGACCGGCTGCGCGGCGGGCCGGGGGAGGACGTCTTCGTCTTCACCGGCGGCGGCCGCGACGTGGTCGAGGGCTTCCGGCGCGGGACCGATCTCCTCGAGATCGGCGGCGCGTCGCGCGACGATATCCGCGAGCTCCTCGCCTCCGGCCGGCAGCACCGCGCGGACGCGGTGCTCGACCTCGGCGGCGGCGATTCGATCCGGCTCAAGGGCACCGACCTCGCCGATCTCGCGCTCTCCGACTTCCTGCTCTGAGCCCCCGCCGGGGCAAATTGCATCCGCCGCCGAACCCGGGCATTGTCCGCGCGCCGCAACGAAGGAGTGCCGCCATGATCCCGGTCCGAGGCTATTCCGGTCACAAGGTGCTCGTGCTCGGGCTCGGGCGCTCCGGCCTGCCGTCGGCGCGCGCGCTGCGCGCCGGGGGCGCCGAGGTGCTGGTCTGGGACGATGGCGAGGCCGCCCGCGCGGCGGCCGAGGCCGAGGGTTTCGCGGCGGTCAATCCGGCCCGGGGCGGGGCGCTCGACGGGGTGAAGGCGATGATCGTCTCGCCCGGCATCCCGCATCTCTACCCGGCGCCGCATCCCGGCGTGGCCGCCGCCTGGGACGCGGGCGTCGTGGTCGACAACGACATCGGCCTCTTCTTCCGCTCCTTCGCCACCCCGGACTGGGACGAGTTCGACAAGGCGCCGCGCGTCGTCTGCGTCACCGGCTCGAACGGCAAGAGCACGACCACCGCGCTGATCGCGCATGTGATGGACCTCGCCGGGCGCGAGGTGCAGGTCGGCGGCAACTTCGGCCGGGGCGCGCTCGACCTCGAGCCCGCCTGCGACGGGATGATCGTGGTGCTGGAGCTCTCCTCCTACCAGATCGACCTCGCCCGCGCGCTGCAGCCCGATATCGCCGTCTTCATGAACCTCTCGCCCGACCATCTCGACCGGCACGGCGGCATGGGCGGCTATTTCGCCTCCAAGCGCCGGCTGTTCGACCAGGGCGGCCCGGAGCGCAGCGTGATCGGCGTCGACGAGAACGAGGGCCGCTTCCTCGCCAACGTGATGCGCGAGGAGGCGGGCTCGGGCGAGCCGGTGATCCAGATCTCCTCGGGCCGCAAGCTCTCCGGGCCCGGGTGGAACGTCTTCGCGCGCAAGGGCTTCCTCGCCGAATGGCGCGGCGGCCGCCAGGTGGCCTCGGTCGACCTGCGCGGCATGGCGACGCTGCCCGGCGCGCACAACCACCAGAACGCCTGCGCCGCCTACGCGGTGGCCCGCGGCCTCGGCCTCGGACCGAAGCAGATCGAGGCGGCGCTGGCGAGCTATCCCGGCCTCGCCCACCGCAGCCAGCTGATCGCAACCCGCGCCGACGGCGTGCGGATCATCAACGATTCGAAGGCGACCAACGTCGACGCGGCCGAGAAGGCGCTGCGCTCCTTCGACCGCGTCCGCTGGATCGCCGGCGGCCGGCCCAAGGAGGGCGGGATCGCGGCGCTCAGGCCGCTGTTCGACCGGGTGGCGAAGGCCTATCTGATCGGCGAGGCGGCCGAGGATTTCGCGGCGACGCTCGGCGAGACGCCGGCCGAGATCGCGGGCACGATGGATCGCGCGGTCGAGCGCGCGCTCGCGGAGGCCGAGCCGGGCGATGTGGTGCTGCTCGCACCGGCCTGCGCGAGCTTCGACCAGTATTCGAGCTTCGAGACCCGCGGCCGGCATTTCGAGGAACTCGTAAAGGCGGCGCTCGGGGTCGAAGTCTGAGCGTTTCGCGCGCAAGACGCGCGCGGGCGGCGACGATCGCGGGCGCGAGGGTTGCACCGTCGCGTCCGACACCCCATCCTCGGGACGAAGCCCTTTCGCGCAGTGGCATGGACCAGCACCGCCTCAACATCGCCCGTATCTCGGCCGCGCTCCGACCGCCGGAAGGCGGCGGCTTCGCCGGCACGTCCGATTTCGACCTCAACCCCGACGCCCGGCCGGCCGAGCCGCCGCGGCTTCGCGCCGCCTCGGTGCTGGTGCCGCTGATCGAGCGCGGCGCGGGGCTCAACGTCGTGCTGACGCGCCGCGCGGCGCGGCTCCGGCATCATCCGGGCCAGATCGCCTTCCCGGGCGGCAAGCAGGACCCCGGCGACCCGACCCCGCTCGCCGCGGCGCTGCGCGAGGCGCGCGAGGAGATCGGCCTCGATCCCGAGACGGTGACGCTGCTCGGCTCGTTCGACCGGCACGAGACGGTGACGCGCTTCTCGGTGACGCCCTTCGTCGGGGTGATCGACGCGGGCTTCCGGCCCCGGATCGACCCGTCCGAGGTCGAGGAGGTGTTCGAGGTGCCGCTCGCCTTCCTGGTCGACCCCGCGCGCCGGCGCATGCATCGGCGCCACTCGCCGGGCGGCTGGCGGGCCTATCCCGCGATCCCCTACGGTCCCTATTATATCTGGGGCGCCACGGCGCGGATGCTGATCACGCTCGGCGACCGGATCGGCGGGCCGTGATCCCGCCGTCCGAGGCCCGGGTCGTCGCCGACTGGCTGCTCGGCGGCGGCGCGCCCGAGGCCGCCGGGCTGCTGGCGGGGGGCGGGCACCAGGCCTATTTCGTCGGCGGCTGCGTGCGGAACGCGCTGATCGGCGCCGCCGCGACCGATATCGACATCGCGACCGACGCGCCGCCCGAGCGCGTGCTCGACCTCGCGGCCGCCGCCGGGATCAAGGCGCTGCCGACCGGCATCGCGCATGGCACCGTCACGCTCGTGCTGCGCGGCGCGCCCTTCGAGGTCACCACCTTTCGCCGCGACGTCGAGACCTTCGGGCGCCACGCGGTCGTGGCCTTCTCCGACGACATGACCGAGGACGCGCGCCGGCGCGACTTCACGATGAACGCGCTCTACGCCGACGCGGCGGGCCGGGTCTACGACCCGCTGGGCCAGGGGCTCGCCGATCTCGCCGCGCGGCGGCTCCGCTTCGTCGGTGATCCCGCGGCGCGCATCGCCGAGGATTACCTGCGCGTGCTGCGCTTCTTCCGCTTCCACGCCTGGTACGCCGATCCCCTTGGCGGGCTCGACGCCGAGGGGCTCGCCGCCTGCGCGGCCGGGCAGGAGGGGCTCGACGCGCTGTCGCGCGAGCGGGTGGGCATGGAGATCCGCAAGCTCCTCGCGGCGCCCGATCCCGCGACGGCGGTCGCCGCGATGGCCGCGACCGGCATCCTCGCGCGGCTGCTGCCCGGCGCCGACGCCCAGGCGCTCGGGCCGCTCGGCGTGGTCGAGGAGATGGTCGGGGAGGGGCCGGACTGGCACCGCCGGCTCGCGGCGCTCGGGGCGGGCGAGGACTGGCCCGACCGGCTCCGGCTCTCGAAGGCCGAGGCCCGGCGGCTCGCGGCCACCCGCGCCGCGCTGGGGATTCCTGGCGCCGCCGAGGCCGCCTATCGCGAGGGCGCGGAGCCGGCGCGCGACGCCGCGCTGATCCGCGCCGCGAGCCTCGGCGCGCCGCCCGGGCCCGAACTCGCCGCGGAGATCGCGCGCGGCGCGGCGGCCCGGCCGCCGGTCGCCGCCGCCGACCTCGCGCTCAAGGGCCCGGCGCTCGGCGCCGCGCTCCGCGATCTGGAGGCGGCGTGGATCGCCTCGGATTTCCGCGCGACGCGGGAGGAGCTGCTCGCGCGGCGCGAACCGTAGGGCGGACCTCGGTCCGCCGTCCGGCGCCGCCCGCGAAGTGTCCGCGGAAAAGGCGGATCGAGGTCCGCCCTACGCGGGGCGCCTCAAGGCCATTTCGCGACCGGCGGCAGCGACATCAGCACCGCCTCGGGATTGTGCCCGGTGCGGAGCCCGAACTGCGTTCCCCGGTCGTAGACGAGGTTGAACTCGGCGTAGCGCCCGCGCTTCACGAGCTGGATCTCGCGCTGCTCCTCGGTCCAGGGCTTGGCCATGTGGCGCGCGACGAGCGGCGGGAAGGCGGCGACGAAGGCGCGGCCCACGTCCTGGGTGAAGGCGAAATCCGCCTCCCAGTCGCCGGTGGCGAGATCGTCGTAGAAGATCCCGCCGACGCCGCGCGGCTCGTTCCAGTGGCGGATCAGGAAATACTCGTCCGCCCATTCCTTGAATCGCGGATAGTACCCGGGATCATGCGCGTCGCAGGCCGCCTTGAGCTTGCCATGGAAGAAGGCGGTGTCCTCGGCCACCTCGATCATCGGGTTGAGGTCCGCCCCGCCGCCGAACCAGCTGCCCGAGGGGGTCCAGAACATCCGCGTGTTCATGTGCACCGCCGGCACCAGCGGCGAGCGCATATGCGCCACGAGGCTGATCCCGCTGGCCCAGAACCGCGGATCGGCGTCGAGCCCGGGGATCTCCTTGCGCGCCGTCAGGTGCCGCCTCGCCATCGGCTCGAGGACCCCGTGCACGGTCGAGATATTGACGCCGACCTTCTCGAACACCCGGCCGCGCATCACCGACATCACGCCGCCGCCCGCGTCCTCGCCCTCGAGCGCCGCCGCGCGGCGGGTCTCCTTGCGCTCGAACCGACCGGGCGCCATCTCGGCGAAATCGCCGACGTCGAGCGCGTCCTCGAGCGCCTCGAAGGCCGCGCAGATCTCGTCGCGCAGCGCGGTGAACCAGGCGCTGGCGCGCGCCTTGCGCTCCAGGGCCACTTCCTCGGAGACCGTCTCCACTTCCACCCGACCGACCATCGCGTCTTCACCCCAGCGTCTTTGCTGTCCGGTTACCGACATCTTCCCGCTCCTGTCCAGCCGCGATCGCCGCGGCGCCGGTCAGGATCTGCGCCCGCGCGCGCCCCCGCGCCTTGCGCTGGATCAAGCCCTCGGCGGTTCGCCCGCCCATCGGGGCGTGACAATCGCGCCGAACTCCTGTAGAAAGCCGCCGACCTTCAGGGGAGACGCGGAATGGATATTTTCGGGATGCCCGCGCGCGACTGAGCCGCCGCCCCGAAATCGGGCCGCCCGGCCCCTCCATCTCCCCGTTTCGATCTCCGTAGGTCTTCCCATGCTCCGCTTCTTCGAGTCGCTCGTCGACCCCTACGCGCCCTATGACCGCGACGCGCCGCCGCCCGACCGGCTGTGGCCATTCCTCGCCGCCTACCTGCGCCCCGCGCGCCGGGCGATCGGCTGGGCGATCGCCACGGTCTTTCTCGTCGCCCTCGGCGAGGTGCTGCTGATCTGGTACGCGGGCCGGATCGTCGATGTGCTGAGCGCCGACGGGCCGGACGCGGTCTGGGCCGCGCACGGGACCGAGCTCCTGGTCGCCGCGGCGCTGCTCCTGTTCGTGAAGCCGCTGGTGCAATGGGTGAGCGCGCTCCTCCTCAACCAGTCGCTGATGCCGAACGTCGACACGCTGGTGCGCTGGCGCGCGCATCGCCACGTGCTGCGCCAGTCGCTCGGCTGGTTCCAGAACGATTTCGCCGGACGGATCGCCAACCGGATCATGCAGACCGCGCCCGCCGTCACCGAGGTCATGTTCCAGGTGATCGACGCGCTGGTCTATTCGAGCGTCTACCTGATCGGCGCGATCTGGCTGCTCGGCAATACCGACCCGCGCCTCGCGGTGCCGCTCGTGATCTGGACCGCGCTCTACCTGACGCTGATCCTGAGGATGATCCCCCGGATCGAGAAGGTATCGCACGAATTCTCGACCGCCCGCTCGGCGCTGAACGGGCGCATCGTCGACGCCTATGGCAACATCCAGTCGGTGAAGCTCTTCGCCCACGCCGGCGCCGAGGAGGCCTACGCCGACGCGGCGATCGCGGCCACGCGCGCCGCCTATGCCCGCCAGATGCGCAAGATGACCGAGCTCGACCTCGGTCTCTCGATCCTGAACGGCGTGCTGATCGTCGCGGTCGTCGGCTACGCGGTGCGGCTCTGGGCGACGGGGGTCGCGAGCATCGGCACGGTCGCCGCCGCCACCGCGCTGACGCTGCGGCTCAACTCGATGACCTACTGGATCATGTTCGTGCTGGCGGGCCTCTTCCGCGAGATCGGCGTGATCCGCGAGGGCATGGGCACGATCGCCCAGCCGATCGCGCTGACCGACGCGCCGGAGGCGGTGGAGATCCGCGTCACGGGCGGCGAGATCGTCTTCGACGCGGTCAGCCACCACTACGGCCGGGGCGCCGGCGGGCTCGACCGGGTGACGCTGGCGATATGCCCCGGCGAGAAGGTCGGGCTCGTCGGCCGCTCCGGCGCGGGCAAGTCGACGCTGGTCAATCTCGCGCTGCGCTTCTTCGATCCCGAGGGCGGCGCGGTCCGGATCGATGGTCAGGACATCGCGGGCGTGACGCAGGAAAGCCTCCGGCGGCGGATCGGCATGGTCACCCAGGACGCGTCGCTGCTGCACCGCTCGGTGCGCGACAACATCCTCTACGGCCGGCCCGAGGCCTCGGAGGCCGAGATGATCGCCGCCGCGCGGCGGGCCGAGGCGCATGACTTCATCGTCAGCCTCCGCGACGCCGAGGGGCGCGAGGGCTACGACGCGGTGGTGGGCGAGCGCGGCGTGAAGCTCTCGGGCGGCCAGCGCCAGCGCATCGCGCTCGCCCGCGTGATCCTGAAGGACGCGCCGATCCTGATCCTCGACGAGGCGACCTCGGCGCTCGATTCGGAGGTCGAGGCGGCGATCCAGGACACGCTCTACGGCGTGATGGAGGGCAAGACGGTGATCGCGATCGCGCACCGGCTCTCGACCATCGCGCGGATGGACCGGATCGTCGTGCTGGACCAGGGACGGATCGCCGAGGAGGGCACCCACGCCGAGCTTCGCGCGCGCGACGGGCTCTACGCCGCGTTCTGGAACCGCCAGTCGGGCGGCTTCATCGATCTCGAGGCGGCCGAGTAGCATCGGCCGTTGCGCTCGCCCCCGGGCCGGGGCACGTTTTCGCGGGCGCGGGACAGCCCCGCGCCCGCGGCTTCGGCCGCGGCGACTTTCCTATGCATAACGAGGCCTGAATGACTGGACGCCAATTCGCCATCGGCTGCGTGCTCGCCGCCCTGCTCGGCGGCTCCGCCGCGACCGCGCAGGAGACGGACAAGGTGATCGTGCTGATCAACCCCAATTCCAACGCGACCGCGACGCAGTCGATGGCGGATCTGGCGCGCGCCGAGCTCGGCGCCGCCGCGACGGTCGAGGGGCTGAGCAACACCGGGGCGCCGCCGCTCCTGACCACGCCCGAGGACATGGCGAACGCGATCCCGGGCGTCGTCGCCGCCGGGGTCGAGGCGGCGAAGAACCCGGCGGTCTCCGCGATCATCGTCGCGGCCTTCAGCGACCCCGGCCTCGCCGAGCTGCGCGAAGAGGTCAAGGTGCCGGTCTTCGGCATCGGCGAGGAGGCCTTCCGCGAGGCGGCGCGGGGCGGCCGGCCGTTCGGGATCGCGACGATCACCCCGGATCCCGCGCTGATCGCCTCCTTCAAAGCGAAGGCCGAGGAACTCGGCTTCGGCGCGCAGTATCGCGGCGTCCGGGTCACGCCGGGCGATCCGAACGCGCTCGTCAAGGATCCCGCCGCGCTCGACGCGGCGCTCGCCGAGGCGGTCAAGGCCTCGATCGAGGAGGACGGCGCCGAGGCGGTGATCATGGGCGGTGGACCGCTTTCGGCCGCGGGCCTCCGGCTCCAGCCCGGGTTCGACGCGCCGCTCGTGGTCGCGGTGAACGCCGCCGCGCGCGCCGCGCTCGCGGCGTCGGAATAGCCCGCGCGAGGGTTCCCGGGCGGCGCGGCGCGATCGCAACGCCGCGCCGCCGGTGACACCCGGCGGCGCGCGCCTATATTGCGAGATGACAGCGGCCCGCGCGCGGCGCGGGCCCTTCCGTTCGAGAGTGCCCGATGTCCAATTTCGACCCATCCGCCCCGGAGAGCCGGGAGCGTCCCGAGACCTCCGTCGGGCGAAAGGGCGGCCTGGAGACCTTCTTCGCCGGCCTGATCAATTCGACCGTCCCGGCCGAGGGACCCCCGCCGGACCGGCTCTGGGCCTTCCTGCGCTGGGCGCTTCGGGGCGCCTTTCCGGCGGCGCTGCTCGGGCTCGCGGTCTCGATCGGCGTCGGCGTCACCGATGTGCTGAGCGCGCAGATCATCGGCTGGCTGATCGACCTCGCGCAGTCGAGCGGTCCTTCGACGCTGATCGCCGACAGCTGGCACCTGCTCCTCCTCGCCGTCGGCTTCTTTCTCGTCCTGCGCCCGGCGCTGATGGGCGCGGGCGCCGCGATCAACGCGCTGACGCTCGGGCCGAACCTGTTCCCGCTCGTCATGTCGCGGCTGAACCGGCACACGCTCGGCCAGTCGCTGAGCTTCTTCGACGACGATTTCGCCGGCCGCATCGCCCAGAAGCAGCAGCAGACCGCCCGCGCGATCACCGAGGCGGTGAGCGAGACGGTGAACACGCTCGGCCTCGCGGTGACGGCGATCATCGGCGCCGTCGCGGTCATCGCCTCGGTCAACCTCTGGCTCGGGGCGCTGATGCTGGTCTGGCTCGCCGCCTATGTCGTCTTGATCCGCCACTACATGCCGAAGATCCGCGGCGGCTCGACCGACCGCGCGGCGGCGCGCGCGATCGTCACCGGCCAGGTCGTCGACACGATCACCAACATCGCCACGGTGAAGCTGTTCAGCCACGGCGAGGGCGAGGACCAGGCCACCAGCCGCGCGCTCGGCGGCTACCGCGAGGCGGCGATCCGCTTCGGCACCGCGAGCGCCAGCTTCCGCTTCTGGCTGATGACGCTCTCCGGCGTCCTGCCGGTGCTGCTGGTCGGCGGCGCGCTCTACCTCTGGACCCGGGACGCCGCGACGGCGGGCGAGATCGCCACCGCCGGCATGATCGCGACCCGGCTGGCGCAGATGTCGGGCTGGGTCAGCATGACGGCGATGGGCATCGTCTCGAACTTCGGCGAGATCGAGGACGGGATGCGCACGCTGAGCCCGCCGCACGGGATCACCGACGCCTCGCACGCCGCCCCTGCGGTCGCGCCGGCGTCGGGAGGGGTCGATTTCGAGCATGTCCGCTTCGGCTATGGCCGCGAGCGCGCCGCGCTCGACGACCTGACGCTCCACGTCGCCCCGGGCGAGCGCGTGGCGCTGGTCGGCCGCTCGGGCGCCGGCAAGACCACGGCGGTCTCGCTCCTGCTCCGGCTCTACGAGGTCGAGGGCGGGCGGATCCTGCTCGACGGCGTCGACATCCGCGACATCACCCAGGATTCGCTCCGCGCCCAGATCGGCGTGGTGCGGCAGGAAACCGCGATGTTCAACCGCTCGGCGCTCGCCAACATACGCTACGGCCGCCCCGGCGCCAGCGTCGAGGAGGTCGAGGAGGCGGCGCGCCGCGCCGAGGCGCATGAGTTCATCCTCGGGCTTCGCGACTACAAGGGCCGCGAGGGCTATGCCGCGCATCTCGGCGAGCGCGGCGTGAAGCTCTCCGGCGGCCAGCGCCAGCGCATCGCACTCGCCCGCGTCATCCTGAAGAACGCGCCGGTGCTGGTGCTCGACGAAGCGACCTCGGCGCTCGATTCGGAGGTCGAGGCGGCGATCCAGGACACGCTCGACGTGGTGATGGAGGGCAAGACGGTGATCGCGATCGCCCACCGGCTCTCGACCATCGCGCGGATGGACCGGATCGTCGTGCTCGACGGCGGCCGGATCGCCGAGCAGGGCACGCATTCCGACCTGCTGCGCCGGGGCGGGCTCTACGCCGGCTTCTGGAACCGCCAGTCCGGCGGCTTCATCGACCTCGCCGCCGAATGACCGGCGGGGCGCGGCCGGAGCGCTCGGCGGGGGTGGCCGCCGGCGGTGGCGGCGCGGCGGGCCTCGCGCCGGTGGCGCCGCCGCGCCCGCGCCGCCTTCGGGCGGGGGCGCGCGTGGCGGGCGCGCGATGACCCGCCGTCTCGACCAGGCGCTGGTTGACCGCGGCCTCGCCGAGAGCCGCGCCCGGGCCCAGGCGCTGATCGCCGCCGGCGTGGTCACCGTGGACGGCGCCCCCGAAACCAAGCCGGCGCGCAAGGTCGCGGCGACCGCCGCGCTCGCCCTCACCGCCGATCCGCTGCCCTATGTCTCGCGCGCGGCGCTGAAGCTCGTCCACGCGCTCGACGCCTTCGCGCTCGATCCGTCGGGCAGGGTCGCGCTCGACCTCGGCGCCTCCACCGGCGGCTTCTCCCAGGTGCTGCTCGAACGCGGCGCGGCCGAGGTCTGGGCGATCGACGTCGGCCATGGCCAGCTCGCCCCGGCGCTGCGGAGCGCGCCCCGGCTCCATCTGATCGAGGGTCTGAACGCGCGCGACCTTACCGCCGCGCATGTACCGCCGCCGGAGTTCATCGTCTCCGACCTCTCCTTCATCTCGCTCGAAAAGGCGCTGCCGCCCGCCCTCGGCCTCGCCGCGCCCGGCGCCACGCTCGCGGCGCTGATCAAGCCGCAGTTCGAAGTAGGCCCCGCCTTCGTCGGCAAGGGCGGGATCGTGCGCGACGCCGCCGCGGTCACTCGGGTCCGCGCCGGGATCCGGGCCTTCCTCGAAACCTCGGGCTGGATCGTGCTCGGCGAGGACACGAGCCCGATCCAGGGCGGCGACGGCAATACCGAATACCTGATCGCCGCGCTCAAGGACGCCTGACGCGGGCGCCCCTGTTCCGGCCGCCGGACGCTCCGCCGGCGACCCGCTTCTGTCCCGGGTTCATATGGGCATGAAATCTATCGGGCAGGCGGGGGCCCCGGCCAACAGGCCGGGGAAGCATATTCTTCGAGCCCGGCCGAAGGCCGGTCCGCCCGCGCCGGCCAAAGGGCCGGCGCGCCCGCCGAAGGCGGCGATCGCCCCCGGTTCGACCGGGCGCGGCTTGAAGACATCGGGGCGCGGCCCTAAGACCCGGGCACCCAGCGGGAGCGAGGCGGCGGGATGAGCGACGAGGACCAGCGCGAGATTCGCGTCGAGCGGCTGAACCGCGCCGGCGAGGGGGTCGCCGCCGGGGGCGTGACCGTGCCCTTCGCGCTGCCGGGCGAGCTGGTCCGGGGCGCGGTCGTCGAGGGATACCTGATCCCGGCCGCGATCCTCGAACCCCATCCGGAGCGGGTGACGCCGCCCTGCCGCCATTTCGGGACCTGCGGCGGCTGCGCGCTGCAGCACGCCTCCGACGCCTTCCTCGCCGGCTGGAAGCAGGCGACGGTCGAGACCGCGCTGGCCCGCCAGGGGCTCGCGGCGCCGTTCCGGCCGGTCGCGACCTCGCCCGCGCGGTCGCGGCGGCGGGCGACCTTCACCGGACGGCGGACGCGCAAGACGGTCCAGGTCGGCTTTCACGCCCGGCGCTCGGAGACCGTGGTCGACATCGCCGACTGCCCGCTGATCCGGCCCGAACTGCTCGCGGCGAAGCCGGTGCTCGCCGAGGTGGCCGGCTTCGGCGCCGCGCGGGGCGGGACGGTCCGGCTCGGGCTCAGCGCCTCGGAGGCGGGGCTCGACCTCGACGTTTCCGAGGCCAAGCCGCTCGACGCGGCCGGGCTCGCGGCGCTCGCGCGGATCGCCGAGGCGGCCGACCTCGCCCGGCTCGCCTGGAACGGCGAGGTGATCGCGCTGCGCCGGCCGCCGGCGCAGGTCTTCGGCCGCGCCCGGGTGACGCCACCCGCGGGCGGCTTCCTGCAGGCGACCGCGGAGGGCCAGGCGGCGCTGACCGCGGCGGTGCGCGCGGCGACGCGCGGCGCGCGGCGGATCGCCGATCTCTTCTCGGGCTGCGGCACCTTCTCGCTGCCGCTCGCCGAGGGCGCCGAGGTACACGCGGTCGAGGGCGCGGCGCCGGCGCTCGCGGCGCTCGACCGCGGCTGGCGCGCGACCCCGGGGCTCGGCCGGGTGACGACCGAGCGGCGCGACCTCTTCCGCCGGCCGCTGCTCGCCGCCGAGCTCGCGCGCACCGAGGCGGTCGTGCTCGACCCGCCGCGCGCCGGCGCCGAGGCGCAGGTCCGCGAACTCGCGGCCTCGGCCGTGCCCCGGATCGCGATGGTCTCCTGCGATCCGGTGACCTTCGCCCGCGACGCGGCGATCCTCCGCGCGGGCGGCTACCGGCTCGACTGGGTCCAGGTGGTGGACCAGTTCCGCTGGTCGGGCCATGTCGAGATCGCGGCCGCGCTCAGCCGCTGATCGACATGCCCGGCCTGAAAGCGGTACACTCGCCGCAGGTGAGACCGACCGTTCCGGGTTGGCCGTTGTCAGGGGAGGATCCACGCCATGACAGTGGAAGCATCCGAGCGTCGCGAAGCCCGACGCGCCGAAGCCGACCGCATCGAGACCGAGATCCGCGCGCTGCGCGAAGCGCTCGCCGATTTCGACATCACGCCGCACCGGCGCGAGGAATTCGACCTGAGGCTCGAGCGCGCGCTCGCGCGCCGCGCCCAGCTGACGGGCGCGTTCGAGGCCGCCGCCGATCCGGCCTGAGCGCGGCGCCGCGGCGGCGCGGCACCGCCCCGGACCCGATCCGGGGCCTCGAACCCGGCGCGGGGCTCGGACGGGCGTCGAGGCCCCGGGTCGAGCCCGGGGCGGCGGCGCTCAAGCGAGTTCGCTCAGCCGCCGATCCTGCCGCCCCGGTCGCCGACCTGGCCGCGGTGCAGCAGCAGCTGGTCGAGCAGCACGCAGGCCATCATCGCCTCGCCCACCGGGACCGCGCGGATGCCGACGCAGGGGTCGTGGCGGCCCTTGGTGACGATCTCGGTCTCCGCGCCCGCCGGGGTGATCGTGTGGCGCGGCGTCAGGATCGAGCTCGTCGGCTTCACCGCGAAGCGCGCGACGATCTCCTGGCCGGTCGAGATGCCGCCGAGGATGCCGCCGGCGTGGTTCGAGGAATAGCGCGGGCCGTCGTTGCCCATGAAGATCTCGTCGGCGTTCTCCGAGCCGCTGAGCTCGGCCGCGCCGAAGCCCGCGCCGATCTCGACGCCCTTGACAGCGTTGATCGACATCATCGCCGCCGCGATCTCGGTGTCGAGCTTGGCGTAGATCGGCGCGCCGAGCCCCGCCGGCACGCCCTCGGCGCGGATCTCGATCACCGCGCCGATCGAATTGCCGGATTTGCGCAGCCCGTCGAGGTAGTCGGCCCAGCCCGCCGCCGCGGCCGCGTCGGGGCACCAGAACGGGTTGCGCGCGACCTCGTCCCAGTCCCAGGCGGCGGGGTCGATCGCGCGCGCCCCCATCCTCACCATCGCGCCCCGGATCCGGAGCCCGGGCATGAGCTCGGAAAGCGCCGCCCGCGCCACGCCGCCGGCGGCGACCCGGGCCGCCGTCTCGCGCGCGCTCGACCGCCCGCCGCCGCGATAGTCGCGGATGCCGTATTTCTGGAAATAGGTGATGTCGGCGTGGCCGGGCCGGAACTTCCCCGCGATGTCGCCGTAATCCTTCGACCGCTGGTCGGTGTTGCGGATCAGGAGGCTGATCGGCGTGCCCGTGGTCTTGCCCTCGAACACGCCCGACAGGATCTCGACCGCGTCGTCCTCGCGCCGCTGGGTCGTGAAGCGGCTGGTGCCGGGCTTGCGCGCGTCGAGCCAGGGCTGGATCAGCGCCTCGGAAAGCGCCACGCCGGGCGGGCAGCCATCGACGACGCAGCCGAGCGCCGGGCCGTGGCTCTCGCCCCAGGTGGTGACGCGGAACAGATGACCGAAACCGTTGATCGACATGGCGTTCTCCCTAGCGGCCTCGTCCTACTCCGTCACGTTTCAAGAGAAAAGCACGTTAGGTGTGTATCGCGGCTCCCCTCAAACGTGATTCCCTTGCTGCGAACGTGATTCTTCCTTGGCAGCGCACCGCCGCCTGCTATGGTCGGCTCCGCCTCGGGGGGTCCGGCGAACCGGACTGAGATGCGCGGAGCTCGCCGCCGACCCGTCGAACCTGAACCGGCTCATACCGGCGGAGGGAAGGCCAAGGCCCGATGGCCCCGGCGCCCGTTCCGCCAAGGGGGATCACCATGCGCCGCGCGCCGCTTCTCGCCGCCACGCTTCTCGCCGCGACCGCGCTCGCCGCCGCCTCGCTCGCCGCGACCGCGCAGGAGAAGCCCGAGCTCACCGTCTACACCTACGACAGCTTCGTGTCGGAATGGGGGCCGGGACCGGCGGTGAAGGCGAAATTCGAGGCGGTCTGCGACTGTACCCTCGCCTTCGTCGCCGCCGGCGACGGCGCGGGGCTCCTGTCGCGGCTGCGGCTCGAAGGGGCGCGCAGCCCGGCCGACGTGGTGCTCGGCCTCGACACCAACCTGACCGCCGAGGCGGCGGCGACCGGGCTCTTCGCGCCGCACGGGATCGCCGATCCCGCGCTCGACCTGCCGGTCGCCTGGGAGGATCCGGTGTTCCTGCCCTATGACTACGGCTATTTCGCCTTCGTCTACGACAAAACGAAGCTGACCGACCCGCCCCGCAGCTTCGAGGATCTGATCGCCTCGGAGCATTCGATCGTGGTGCTCGACCCGCGCGGCTCGACCCCGGGGCTCGGCCTGCTGCTCTGGATCAAGGATCTCTACGGCGACCGCGCGGGCGAGATCTGGGAAGGGCTCGCGCCCCGCATCGTCACCGTCGCGCCGGGCTGGACCGAGGGCTACAACCTCTTCCTGAACGGCGAGGCCGACATGGCCTTTTCCTACACGACCTCGCCCGCCTATCACGCGATCGCCGAGAACGACGACACCAAGGCCGCCGCGATCTTCGACGCCGGCAATTACGCCCAGATCGAGGTCGCGGCGATGACCGCCGGCACCGACCAGCCGGAGCTCGCCCGGCGCTTCCTCGCCTTCATGCTGAGCGACGATTTCCAGTCGGAGATCCCGACCACCAACTGGATGTATCCCGCGCATACGCCCGCCGCCGGCCTGCCGCCCGCGATGGCGGCGCTGCCCCGGCCCGCGACCACGCTCCTGCTCTCGCCCGAGGCGGCGCGCGACCTGCGCCCGGGCGCGATCGACGAATGGGCCGCGGCGCTCAGCCGCTGAGCGCGCCGGTCCCGGCGGGGATCCGGCTCGGCGGCGGCGCGGCGCTCGCCCTCGTCGCGGCGCTGACGCTCGGGCCGCTCGCGGCGCTGCTCGCCTCGGCGGGCGCGGGGCGGGGGCTCGGGCCCGGCGACTGGGCGGCGCTGCGCTTCACGCTTCTTCAGGCGCTGCTCTCGGCCGCGCTCAGCGCGCTTCTCGCGGTGCCGGCGGCACGGGCGCTGGCGCGCCGCGCCTTTCCGGGCCGGGGCGCGCTGGTGGCCCTGCTCGGCGCGCCGTTCCTCCTGCCAGTGATCGTCGCGGTCTTCGGCCTCCTCGCGGTCTGGGGCCGCTCGGGCCTCGCGAGCCGGGGCCTCGGCCTCGCCGGGCTCGGGCCGCTCGACATCTACGGCCTCACCGGCGTCGTGCTGGCGCATGTCTTCTTCAACCTGCCGCTCGTCACCCGCCTGCTGCTGCAGGGCTGGCTCGCGATCCCGCCCGAGCAGTTCCGCCTCGCGGCCCAGCTCGGCTTCGGCCCGCGCGACACGTTCCGCGTCATCGAGGCGCCGATGCTGCGCCAGGTGCTGCCCGGCGCCTTCGTGCTGGTCTTCCTGCTCTGCGTCGGCTCCTTCGCCGTGGCGCTGACGCTCGGCGGCGGGCCGCGCGCGACCACGGTCGAGCTCGCGATCTACCAGGCGATCCGGTTCGATTTCGACCTCGGCCGCGCCGCGCGGCTCGCGCTGATCCAGTTCGCGCTCTGCGGCGCGGTTACCGCCCTCGCGCTGCGCTTCGCGGCGGAGGCGCGGTTCGGCGGCGGGCTCCTCGGCCGGGTCCGGCGCTGGGACGCGGATCGCGGCGCGCAACGCGCGCTCGACGCCGCGGCGCTGGTCCTGCTCGCGCTCTTCATCGGCCTGCCGCTCGGCGCGGTGCTGGCGCGGGGCCTGCCCGGGCTTCTCGCCGGAACCCCGGCCGGCCTCGGCGCCGCCGCGGCGCGCAGCCTCGGCGTCGCCCTTGCCTCGGCGGCGCTCGCCATCGCGCTCGGCCTCGCGCTCGCGCTGCTGATCGAGGCGCTCCGGGCCAGGGTGCCGGCCCGCGCGCGGGCGACCGAGACCTTCGCGATGCTGACCCTCGCCGCCTCGCCCTTCGTGATCGGCACCGGGCTTTTCATCGTGATCCATCCGCTCGCCGACCCCTTCGCGCTGGCGCTGCCGGTCACGGCGGCGGTGAACGCGGCGATGGCGCTGCCCTTCGTGATCCGGAGCCTGCTGCCGGCGCTCGCCGACGCGCGCCGGATCGACGGGCGGCTCGCCGACAGCCTCGGCATCGCCGGGCTCGCGCGGCTGCGCCTCGTGCTCTGGCCGCGGCTCCGCCAGCCGCTCGGTTTCGCCGCGGGGCTCGCCGCCGCGCTCTCGATGGGCGATCTCGGCGTCATCGCGCTTTTCGCGCCGCCCGAGGTCGCGACGCTGCCGCTCCTGATGGAGCGGCTGATGGGCGCCTACCGGATGGAGCAGGCGGCGGGGGTGGGCCTCGTGCTCGTGGCGCTCACCTATCTTCTCTTCTTCGTCTTCGATCGCGGAGGCCGGCTCGATGCTGGCGCTTGAGGGGATCGAGATCCGCCAGGACGACTGGCGCATGACCGCCGACGTCGGCTTCGCGGCGGGCGAGGCGACGGCGCTGATCGGCCCCTCCGGCGCGGGCAAGAGCACGCTCCTGAACCTGATCGCGGGCTTTCTCGCGCCGGCGCGCGGCCGGGTGCTGTGGGAGGGACGCGACATCACGGGGCTCGCCCCGTCGGCGCGGCCGGTCACGCTGCTGTTCCAGGAGCACAATCTCTTCGCGCATCTGAGCGCCGCGAAGAACGTGGGCCTCGGCCTCCGCCCCGACCTGAGGCTCGACCGCGCGGGCTGGGCGCGGGTCTCGGAGGCGCTCGCGGCGGTCGGGCTCGACGGCATGGAGGCGCGGCGCCCGGACCAGCTCTCGGGCGGGCAGCGCCAGCGGGTGGCGCTGGCCCGCGCGCTGATCCGCGCCCGGCCGATCCTGCTGCTCGACGAGCCCTTCGCCGCGCTCGGGCCGGCGCTCCGCGCCGAGATGCTCGACCTCGTCGCCCGGATCCGCGCCGAACAGGGCGCCACGCTCCTGATGGTCACCCACGATCCCGCCGACGCCCGGCGGATCTGCGACCGGGTCGCGCTGGTGGCGGAGGGCCGCGTCGCGCCGCCGGCGCCGACCGCGGCGCTGCTCGACGACCCGCCGCCGGGGTTCCGCGACTACCTCGGCTGACTTTACAGCGCCCGCCCGCTCTGGAACGATGTGGCCCGTGGCGGACTGCGGTCCGCCCTACGCGGCGGTTCCGTAGGGCGGACCTTGGTCCGCCATTCCCGCGCCGCGCCAACCCGAGGGAGCCGCGATGCCCGACGATGACGGCCTGCCCGACGAGACCAAGCTCACCCGGACCAAGCGCGCCTGGGCCGGGCAGGGGCGCTTCCTGACCGGCCACGCGGCCAGGCCCGAAGCCGATCGCCTGCCGCCCGGCCAGCATCTGGTGAAGGACTGGCCGGTGCTCGATCTCGGCGAGCAGCCGGAGGTGCCGCTCGCGACCTGGCGGCTCGATATCCGCGGGCTGGTCGAGAATCCCGCGACGCTCGACTGGGCCGGGTTCGAGGCGTTGCCGCGCTCGGAGCGGCGCTCGGACATCCACTGCGTCACCACCTGGTCGCGCTATGACAACGACTGGCGCGGCGTCTCGACCCGCGACCTGCTCGATTTCGTCGCGCCCAGGGCCGAGGCGGGGGCGGTGATGCTGACGAGCTACGACGGCTATACCACCAACCTGACGCTGACGGATTTCGCCGCGCCCGACGCGCTGCTCGCGACGCATTGGCAGGGCCAGCCGCTCGCGGTCGAGCATGGCGGGCCGATGCGGCTCGTCCTGCCGCGTCTCTATTTCTGGAAGAGCGCGAAGTGGCTGCGGCGGATCGAGTTCCGCGCGCATGACGCCCCGGGCTTCTGGGAGCAGAACGGCTATCACCTGCGCGGCGACCCCTGGGCCGAGGAGCGCTATTCCGCCTGATCCGCCCAGGCCCGCGCGTAGGTCTCGAGCGCTTGGGCGATCTCCGCGCGCCCGGTCCCGGTCGCGGCGATCCAGGCCTCCGGCGCGTCCGCGAGCAGCGCGGCGAAATCGAGCGCGGGCAGCGGCCGCTTGCGCGGGCGCGGGAAACGCTCGCGCAGGAAATGCCCGTCGGGCAGGCGCGGCTCGGGCGGGCGGATCCCGCCGAGCGCGCGGCTGAGGTAGAGGCAGGCGTCGTAGTCGACCGCCCAGAAGCCGCTCTCGCTCAGGAGCATGTTCGGATTGCCCGCGCCCCGGTCCATGTTGAGGAGCAGGCAGTCGGCGCGCGCGATGGTCTCGAGCACCGGGGCGGCGCAGCTCAGCGCCTCCTCGATCCGGACGACGCGGGCCTCGGGGATCAGTGTCACGCCGAGGTTCCAGCCCGGGCTGCGCTGGAGCATGGCGTCGAATTCGTCGGTCCCGGCCATCCAGGGGAAGTCCGGCGCGAGCCAGAGCGGCCGCGCGGCGGGGACCGGGGCGCCGAAGGCGCGGGCGATCTCGATGCCGAGATATTCGACGAGAAGCCCGTAGGGACCGGGGCCCGCGCCGCTGAACTTCAGCACGAATCGCGCGCCGGCCTCGGTCTCGATTTCCGCCGGGCTGGTGCTCGCGCGCGGCAGCACGCGCAGCACCCGCCCCACCCGATCGGCCGCGTCGGCGGGCGGCGTCATCCGGGCCAGCGCGCCGTGAAACAGGCGACGCGGGCGGGCAGGACGAGGCCGTCCGGCCCGTCATAGCCGGCGAAGGCCGCGGCGACATCGGCGTGGATCGCGGCGAGGTCGGCCTCGGTCCCGCCCCTGGCCTTGAGGATCCGGGAGACCGGGCCGATGTGGCGCAGCAGCCCGAGCGCGGCGGGCATGCCGCCGGGAAGCCTGAGATGGATGTCGGCCGCCCGCGCGTCGGTCTCGACATAGCCCGCCGAGGCGAGCAGCCCGAGCACGCGCGTCGCGTCCTGGAAGGCGAGCGGGCCGGGGGCCTCGGGCGGGGCCGGCGGCATCGCGCCGAGCCGCGCCTGGGCGAGCCGCGCCGGCAGGGCGAACCACGGATTGTGCTCGGCCCCGGCCCAGGCCACGAAGGCGAGCCGCCCGCCGGGCCGGAGCGCCGCGCCGATGTTGCGGAAGGCGGCGACGGCGTCGGAGAAGAACATGACGCCGAAGCGCGAGGCGGCGAGGTCGAACGCCGCCGCGGGCAGCGTCGCCGTCTGCGCGTCGGCCTGCTCGAAACGGACGTTCGGGGCCTCGGTCCGCTCCCGCGCGGCGGCGAGCAGCGGCTCGGAAATGTCGAGGCCGAGCACGGCGCCGCCCGGGCTCACCTCCCGCGCCAGCGCGCGGGTCGAGCCGCCGGCGCCGCAGCCGATGTCGAGCACCGATTCGCCCGGCGCCGCGGCGCAGGCGGCGAGCAGGAGCGCCGTCGCCTCGGCGTGCATCGCGTCGAGCTCGGTCTCGAACCGGATCCAGTTCCGCCCGGCGTCGGCGTTCCAGTAGTCCGCCTGATCCCTGTTGTCCTCGGCCATCCGCCCCGCTCCCCGGCTCGCTCCGGCGGCGACCCTAGCGCCCCGCGCCGCGCCGGTCCAACGGCGGCGGGTGTCGCCGGACGAAAAAGGCCCCGCCGGGGCGGAGCCTTCGAGAAACGCGCGGGCGGCCCTTCGGGTCAGGCGCCGTGCTTGCCGCCCTTGTAGGGCGCCCAGATCTTCTTGTTGGTGAAGTAGAGCAGCACCGTGAGGAAGGCGAGGAACAGCACCGCGACGAGACCGGCCTGCTTGCGCGCCATCATATGCGGCTCGGCGGTCCACATCAGGAAGGCCGCGACGTCCTGCGCCATCTGCTCGACGGTCGCGGGCGTGCCGTCGGCGTATTCGACCTGGTCCTCGGAGAGCGGCGGCGCCATCGCCATCCAGCCGCCGGGGAAGGCGTGGTTGCCGTAGAGCGTCACGCCGGCCTCTTCCTTCTCCTCGCCGGTGAAGTCGGTGATGATCGAGGCGATATGCTCGGGCCCGCCCATGCCGAAGAGGATCTGGTTGATGCCGAGGCCGAGCGGGCCGTGGAACCCGGCGCGCGCCTTGGCCATCAGGCTGAGGTCGGGCGCGTTCGGCAGCGAGGACATCGGGAAATGATCGGTCGGCGTCGCCGGCCGGTCCTCGCCGGTCGCGGCGTCGGTCACGCTGTGCTCGGCGGCGTAGGCGCGCATCGCCGCCTCGCTCAGCGCCGGCCCGCCGGGATCGGCGAGGGTGCGGAAGGCGACGAACTTCAGCCCGTGGCAGGCCGAGCAGACCTCGGTATAGACCTGCAGCCCGCGCTGCAGCTGCGACTGGTCGAACCGGCCGAAGGGCCCCTCGAAGGAGAAGCTGTAGTCGGTGATGGCGACTTCCTCCGCCGCCATCGCCGGGGTCTGGGCGAGGCCCAGTCCGACGAGGGCGCAGGCGGCGAACCGGGCGAGAATGGTCTTGGCTTTCATGGCTCTGTCCTCGCTCGGTCCTATTCCGCCGGCTTGACCGCGGCGCCCGCGGGTCCGGCCGCCGGGCCGTAATGGGCGGCGAAGTCCTCTTCGATCGTCGCGGGCGGGGTGAGCGGCTTTTCCATCACCCCGAGCAGCGGCAGGATCACGAGGAAGAAGGCGAACCAGTAGAGCGTCGCGAGCTGGCTGATGATGATATAGGGCTGTTCCGCCGGCTGCGACCCGCACCAGAGCAGGAGCAGGAAGTCGAAGACGAGGAGCCAGAACCAGATCTTGAACGTCGGCCGATAGCGGCCCGAGCGCACCGAGCTCGTGTCGAGCCAGGGCAGCAGCGCCAGCAGGATGATCGAGCCGAACATCGCGATCACGCCGCCGAGCTTCGAATCGATGAACCAGATGTCGAAGGTGATCGCGCGCAACATCGCGTAGAACGGCAGGAAGTACCATTCCGGCACGATATGCGCGGGCGTCTGCAGCGGGTTCGCCTCGATGTAGTTGTCGGGATGGCCGAGGAAGTTCGGCATGAAGCCGACGATCGCCGCGAAGACCACCAGCACGAAGACCAGCGCGTAGAGGTCCTTGATCACGAAATAGGGCCAGAAGGGCAGGGTGTCGGCCTCGGCCTCCTTCTTCGAGCCGCGCCGCACCTCGACCCCGGTCGGGTTGTTGTTGCCGGTGGTGTGGAAGGCCCAGATATGGACGATCACCAGGCCCGCGATCACGAAGGGCAGCAGATAATGCAGCGAGAAGAAGCGGTTGAGCGTCGGGTTGCCCACCGCCGGCCCGCCGAGCAGCAGGGTCTGGATCGGCTCGCCCACCACCGGGATCGCGCCGAAGAGGCCGGTGATCACGGTGGCGCCCCAGAAGGACATCTGGCCCCAGGGCAGCACGTAGCCCATGAAGGCGGTGCCCATCATCAGGAGGTAGATCAGCATGCCGATGATCCAGGTGATCTCGCGCGGCGCCTTGTAGGAGCCGTAGTAGATGCCCCGGAAGATGTGCAGATAGACCGCGAAGAAGAACAGCGACGCGCCGTTCGCATGGATGTAGCGCAGCGCCCAGCCGGCGTTCACGTCGCGCATGATGTGCTCGACGCTCGAGAAGGCCAGCGTGACATGCGGGGTGTAATGCATCACGAGCACGACGCCGGTCGCGATCTGCATCACGAGGCAGAAGGCGAGCACGATGCCCCAGACCCACATCCAGTTGAGGTTCCGGGGCGTCGGGATGGTCAGCGTCGAATGCGCGAGGCCGATCACCGGCAGGCGGCTCTCGACCCATTTCTCCCCGGCCGTTTTCGGCTCGTAGTGGTCGTGCGGAATTCCCGACATGTTCCCTCCCTCAGCCCAGCTCGACCACGGTGTCGGACACCCGGCGCATCACCGGAATGTGCAGATTCTGGGGCGCCGGGCCCTTGCGGATCCGTCCGGCGGTATCATAGTGCGAGCCGTGGCAGGGGCAGAACCAGCCGCCGAAATCGCCCGCCTCGCCGATCGGCACGCAGCCGAGATGGGTGCAGACGCCGGTCATGATCAGCCATTCGCCGGCCTCGTCGAGCGCGCGGTTCTGGTCGGTCGCGGGCGCGTCGGGGGCGAGGTTGGCGTTCTCGGCGGTCGGGTCGACCAGCTCCGACATCTCCACGGCGCGGGCGGATTCGATCTCCTCCGGCGTGCGGCGGCGGATGAAGACCGGCTTGCCGAGGAACATGACGGTCAGCTGGCTGCCGGTCTCGACGCCCGAGATGTCGACCTGGATCGACGCCATCGCCTGGACGTCGGCGCTCGGGTTCATCTGATTGACCAGAGGCCATACGGCCGCTCCGACCGCGATCGTCCCGGCCGCGCCTGTCGCGACATACAGGAAGTCGCGCCGCGTTCCGGCGTGATGGTCTACGTGGGCCACGCGCTTTCTCCTTGCCTGAGTCCTCCCGGGGGGAGCGCAATTTGATCCCGCGGCCAAATGCCTCCATTCGGCCGGGTATTCTTGCCGTGTAGAACGGAACCGGCCTTCGGTCCAGCGACTTTGCGTCGCGGAGACGCGCCGGAGCGAACGTGGCCAATGCGTTCTATGTGCCTGATCCGGCGCGAATCTCCGTGTCGCCCTTGGCAGGGGCGGCGCGAGGTACTAAGTCGCGACGGCCCGGGCATCCACGCGGGCGGCGGGAGCCCTGGCATGAAATGGTTGCGCGACCCGCGCGAATTCCTCCATCGCGTCGTCCACCGGCGCTACGCGCTTCCGGCGTTGTTCGGCTATTCCTTCCTCGAGGGGGCGATCCTGCCGATCCCGATCGAGGCGGTGATCGTGCCGTTCATGCAGCTTCGGCGCGACATTCTCTGGCTCATCCCGGCGATCGCGCTCGCCGGGTTCTTCGCGTCGTCGATCCTCGGCTTCGCGATCGGCGCGCTGTTCTACGAGCAGCTCGGCGCCCCGCTGATCGCCTGGATGGGCTGGCAGGACCAGTTCCAGAGCGTCGAGCAGTTCCTGCAGCAATGGGGCTTCTGGGCCGTGGTGGCGCTCGGCTTCACGCCGCTGCCGACGCAGATCCTGATGATCGGGGCCGGCGCCTTCGGCGTACCGACGCTGAGCTTCGCCGTCGCCGTGCTGCTGGCGCGCGGCACGCGGAACTTCGGCGTGGCGGCGCTGGTTTATTTCTTCGGTGACAAGGTGGTGCACTGGTTCCATCAGCGCCACGCGGGCGCGGCGCCCGAGCCCGTGTCGGACCGGGCCGAGGCGGATCAGCCGCCCCGGTGATAGGGCCCTCCCGCGAGGATCGAGGCGGCCCGGTAGAGCTGTTCACAGAGCATCACGCGGGCGAGCATATGCGGCCAGACCATGTGGCCGAAGGACATGAGGTAGTCCGCCTGGTCGCGCACCGCCGCCGGATGGCCGTCGGCGCCGCCGATCGCGAAGGCGAGGTCGCGGGTCCCGGTATCGGCCCAGCGGCCGAGGAGCTTCGCGAAATCGGGCGAGGAGAGCATCTGCCCGCGCTCGTCGAGCGCGACGAGCACCGCGCCCTTCGGCGCCGCCTGCAGGATCAGCGCTCCTTCGGCTTCCGAACCGCCGCCCTTGCGATCCTCGATCTCCACGACCCGCGCGGGCCCGAGGCCGAGCGCGCGGCCGGTCTTGTCGAAACGGCCGAGGTAATCGTCGATGAGCGCCGATTCGGGGCCGGAGCGGAGCCGGCCGATGGCGAGGACATGGATGCGCATGGTGCCAGTATCGGCTCATGCGGTCGGAGAGGGAAGGCCTGGAGCGGCATGCCCTCCGGGCCGGGGGTGAGATCGAGAATGATCGGTTCGCTCAGCTCCGGCTCCAGATCCGCGCTGGGATTAGCCACCCCATGGAACATCGCTGGATGCAGCCACGGGCTCGCCTGCCGGACAAGGCACCATCGTGCCAGCCCGGCGTGCCCCGGACCTGATCCGGGGCCTAGCCGCCTTCAGAAAAGGCCGCGCGCCTGCTCGAGGTCCCGGATCAGGTCCCCGGGACAGCGGCGTGCGAGATCAGCGTCACTGATCGGCGCCGCTGTGCGACGGATCGGCGGGGCTGGACAAGGAGCCACCGCGAGCGCCGGTGATCACGCTCATCAGCAGTCGGGAGAGCGGAGGATGGGGGAGTCAGGGGCAGGGCGCGAGATACTCGTTCAGGTCTTCGCCCCGCTGCCGCGCGACGGCGCGCAGATCGATGCGCTCCGGTGCCATGTGGAATTGCTTGGCCTCACCTTCCACCACGATCACAGCCGGCTCGGAGTTGGAAAGGCTTCGCGTGCGGCAGGCCTCCAACGTTGGTCTGATCGTGACCATGTGGCTGCCAGGAGTACGGTCGAGCCAATGGCCTCGGACAACGAAATCGCGCAGTGCAAGACGCTGCTTCTCGCTTGGTTTGAACACTATCCGGGTGCGGCCGCCAGACGCCGGCGCGGGCGGGGTGGCGTCGAGAAGCGGGAGGGATCTTTCCTGGTAGGTCCGGGTCTCGGACTTCGTGACAAGGATCACGGACGCGGAGCCGGGGATGACAGAGATTCCCGGCGGCAGGTCGACCGTGATAGTCGTCGCGGCGAGCACGGACGTGAGCGCGGTCAGTGGATCTTCTGTCCTGGGTTGCAATCCGCATCCGAGAAGAAGCGGGACGACCATTAGCAATCCAAGCCGCACGATAGCCTCTCCCGCTCAATGCCGGGACAGGCTAGTGAGCGGAGCGGGCGTCCGTCAACGCGGCACGCCCGCCGTGGTTAACCCGCTGGGCGCGCTCAGACGGTCTGCGCGGGCGTCGGCGCGCCGGGTTCGCGCGGCATCCACATCTTCTCGAGCTGGTAGAAGTCGCGCACCTCGGGGCGGAAGACGTGGACGATGGCGTCGCCCGCGTCGATCAGCACCCAGTCGCCCAGCTCCTTACCTTCCATGCGCACGATCACGCCGCAATCGTGCTTCAGCCGGTCGGCGAGATGCTCGGCGATCGCCGCGACCTGGCGCGACGAGCGACCGGTGGCGATCACCATGTGATCGGCCATCTCGGACTTGCCGGCGAGGGGGATCGAGAGCACATCCTCCGCCTTGTCGTCGTCGAGCGAGACGAGGATGGTCGACAGCAGCGTGGCGCTGTCGGATTTCCCCGGGGCGGGCGAGAAGCTGCTCGCCGGGGACGCGGCCGAAGCCGCCGGGGAGTCCTGAGACAGGTCCTGTTCCTCCGTGAAACGCGCCGTTTGCCCGACGCTGGACTGACCCTAATCTAGCGCGGGCGGGCGATTTTCTCAAGAAGGCCGCGCCGAAGCATCGCCGAATTCGGCCGGGCGGCGCGTCAGAGCCGGCCGAGCCGCTTGGTCAGCAGCGCGAAGAACCCGTCCGAATCGATCTCGCGGATGAAGCGGACGGTGCGCGGACGATCGGTCACGCCCCACCAGTCGACCACGGTCTGGCCCAGGGTGAGCTCCGAGTCCGTCTCGATCTCGACGTTGACGAGCCGCCCGCCGAAGAGCTCCCGCGCGAGAAGCCAGGCGATCACGCAGGGATCGTGCAGCGGGCCGCCGTCGGTGCCGTATTTCGCCTCGTCGAAGCGTTCGAAGAATTCGAGCAGCGCCACGGCTGCCGCAGCGACCGGCGTGCCGAGCGCGCGGATCGCCGCGATCCGGTCCGCGCGGGTCAGCGCCTGGTGCGTCACGTCGAGCGGCATCATGGTCACGGGCACGCCCGCCCCGGCCGCCGCCGCCAGGACCGCCTTCGCGGCGTGCGGGTCGACGTAGATGTTGAACTCGGCGACCGGCGTGGTGTTGCCGCCCTCGAAGGCGCCGCCGCCCATCGCGACGATCTCCCGCACCCGCGGCACGACGTCCGGCGCCCGCTCGAAGGCCAGCGCCAGATTGGTGAGCGGGCCGAGCGCGCAGAGCGTGACCGCGCCCGGCTCCTCGCGGCGCAGCGTGTCGATCAGGAAATCGACCGCGTGGAGCGTGGCGAGCGGTTCGGCGGGCTCGGGCAGGTCGGGGCCGTCGAGCCCGGTGCGGCCGTGCACCTGCTCCGCCGTGACCAGCGCGCGGCTGAGCGGCCGGTCGGCGCCGGCGTGGACCGGGATGTCGGGCCGGCCCGCCAGCGCGCGAATTTTGCGCGCATTGCGCTCGGTCAGCGCCAGCGGCACGTTGCCCGCGACGGCGGTGAGCCCGAGCACGTCGAGCTCGGGGCTCGCGAGCGCGAGCAGGATGGCGATCGCGTCGTCCTGGCCCGGATCGGTGTCGATGATGATCTTGCGCGGGGCGGATGCCGCCGCCGGTGTGCCTGCCTGCGTCACGGGTCCGGTCCGATGGGGAAGTCTATTGCGGGATCGATCCGCGCAGCGGCGGCAGCTGATAGGCGCGTTCGGGACGGACGCGCTGGACGCCGCTGATCCGCTTCACCGCGTCGAGGTCGCTCTCCTCGCCGGTCGCCTGGATCGCCCCGGCCTCGGGCACCACGCGCTGCACCTCGAGGCCGCAGGCGCGGATCGCATGGACGATCGCCTCGGTCTGGCCGAGATGGGCGTCGTCGATCGTGATGGAGAGGGATATCCGCGGCATGCCGATGCTCCTCGGACCGGAGCGGCCCGGTCCCGACGCATCATGTATGCCGCGGACGCCCGGTTACAAGCGAAACCTCGCGGGAAGCGGGCCCCGGGTCAGGCCAGCGCGGGCCCGAGCCCGGGGGCCATGGCGAGTCCGGCGCCGACGTCGCGCGCGGGCGCCTCGAGCGGCGCGGCGTTCTCGACCAGCGCGCGCCAGAGCGCCCGGCCGCGCAGCGCGGGGTCCGACTGCGCCCAGAGCGCGGCGAGGCCCGCGACATGCGGGCAGGCCATGCTGGTGCCCGAGAGCGCGCGGTAGAGCCGGGGCCGCGGCACCGAGGAGAGCACGTCGACGCCCGGCCCCGCGAGATCGACCTCGCCGCCGTCGGGGTTGATGCCGCCGCAGGAGAAGCGCGCGACGGCGCCGAGCCCGTCGACGGCGGCGACCGCGAGGATCGAGGGCGAGTTCGCGGGCTCGCCGACCGGGGCGATCATGCCGAACTCGCGGCTCGAATCGTTGCCGGCCGCGGCGACGATCAGCGAGCCGGCCTCGAGCGCGCGCCGCGCGATCCGCTCGTATTCGATCGTCGGCTCCTCGCCGACGCGCACCGAGCGGCCGAGCGACATCGAGATGACCTCGCAGCCCATCTCGACCGCCCAGGCCATGCCGGCGAGAATATCGATCTCGGTGCCCGAGCCCGCGTCGGAGAGGACCTTGCCGACGAAGAGCTCGGCTTCCGGCGCCACGCCGTAGCGCGGGCGGTCGCCGCGCGCGAGCGGGCCGGCGGCGGTCCCGGCGCAATGGGTGCCGTGGCCCTGGCCGTCGGCGACCGTCTCGCCCGGGACGAAGCTGCGCGTGGTGATAGCGCGACCCTGGAAGTCGGGATGGTCGAGGTCGATCCCGGTGTCGAGGATCGCGATCCTGATCCCCGCGCCGGTGAAGCGGCTCCGGTCGGCGCCGGTGGCGGCGACGCCCCAGGTGCGCTCCGGCGTGTCGGTGACCGGGGTCTGGATCGGGAACATGTAGAATTCCGGCCGCGCGGCGAGGACGTTCTCATCCTCGCGCAGCAGGGTCGCGACCTGCGTCGCGCCGTATTCCGATTCCTGCGCGCGGGGAACGAGCCCGATGCCGTAGTCGCGCAGCAGGACGGGTTCGGCGAGGCGCGAGGTATCGAGCGCGCCGATCTCGCCGCTGTCGAGCAGGCGCGCCGTGGTCCCCGCGAGCCCGGCGCGCCGCGCGCCGCGCTCGAGCGCGCGGAGCTGGTCGTCCTGGCTCAGCTCGCGCAGCGTCACCAGCACGTTGCCGGTCGGCCGCGGCCGGTCGAAGTCGAGGAAGGGCGGCGTTCGGATGTCTGTCATGAAGTCGGCTCCCCCATCTCCCGCGCGCGGCGGGCCTCACGGATGCGATCATAGCCCGATCGCGGAAAGAGGGAAGACGGATGAGAACAAAAAAAGAACACGGCGGGGTTCCGCCGTGTTCCCAAGTCCGATCGGACGGCGCCCCTCGGGGCGCGCGGCGGTCACGCCGGGACGAGCTGGCCCCGGACGAGCTTCTCGTAATCGCTGGCGATTTCCTTCGTCAGCGCGCCGACCTCGAAGGTGTAGTCGCCGATCTGCCCGACCGGGGTGACCTCGGCGGCGGTGCCGGTCAGCCAGCACTGCTGGAAGTCGGCGAGCTCCGCCGGCTCGATGTGGCGCTCGTTGACCCGGACGCCCTTCGCGCGCAGCATCTCGATCACCGTCTGGCGGGTGATGCCGTTCAGGAAGCAGTCCGCCTCGGGCGTGTGCACCTCGCCGTCCTTGACGAAGAACACGTTGGCGCCGGTCGCCTCGGCGACGAAGCCGCGGTAGTCCATCATCAGCGCGTCCGAGCAGCCCTTCGCCTCGGCCGCGTGCTTGGACATGGTGCAGATCATGTAGAGGCCGGAGGCCTTCGCCGCCGAGGGGATCGTCTCGGGCGACGGCCGCTTCCACTTCGAGATGTCGAGCTTGGCGCCCTTCATCTTCGCGTCGCCGTAATAGGCGCCCCAGCCCCAGACCGCGATCGCGAGATGGGTCGGGTTGCGGTTCGCGGCGACGCCCATGTCCTCGCCCGAGCCGCGCCAGATGATCGGCCGCACGTAGCAGTCGGGCATGCCCATCTTCTCGATCGTCGCGGCCTTCGCCGCCTCGATCTCCTCGAAGGAATAGGGATGCGGCATGTCCAAGAGGTCGCAGGAGTTCAGCAGGCGCCTGGTATGCTCGGCGCCCTTGAAGATCGTCCCGCCGTAGCAGCGCTCGCCCTCGAAGACGGCGCTGGCGTAGTGCAGGGCGTGGGTCAGCACATGCACCTTGGCCTCGCGCCACGGCACGAAGGCGCCGTCCATCCAGATGACACCATCGCGGTCGTCATAGGCCCCAGCCATGATACGCTCCTAGAATTTCACAATTCGTTTCGTTTTGTTTCGCAGCCGCCGTCGCTCACGACAGTTTCTTTCCCGGCCTGGGGCCCGCGGTAACATTCGCCCCTTGGAATGTCAACATGCCTGACATAAACTGCGCCGCGAGGGGGCCCGGGGTTCGGGCGTGAGGCAGGATATGGCGCAAGGCAGGCATACCGCGACCACGACCCGCGGCGAGCAGCTTCTCTTCCTGACCGACGAGCAGCTGCGCCAGGGTATCGAGTTGATGTTCTTCGCCTATCGGGGCTTCACCGCCGATCCGGACCGGCTGCTCGAGGAGCGCGGCTACGGCCGCGCGCACCATCGCGCGATCCATTTCATCAACCGCCGGCCGGGGCTGACGGTGAACGAGCTGCTCGATATCCTGCGGGTCACGAAACAGAGCCTGAACCGGGTGCTGCGACAGCTGGTCGAGGACCGGCTGGTGGCGAGTCGCGTCGGCCGCGAGGACCGGCGGCAGCGCAACCTCTACCTGACCGAGTCGGGCCGGACGCTGGAACAGGAGCTGTCGGCGGCGCAGCGGCGGCGGATGCGCGTCGCCTTCTCGAACGCCGGTCCCGAGGCGGTGCACGGGTTTCGCACCGTGCTCGAGCAGATGATCGATCCGGAGCTGCGCGAGCAGGTGTTGCGCTCGCTCGAGGGGACGCGGTGATGGCTGACGAAAAGCCGGGGCGCGAGGCGCATGTGCTCGTCATCGACGACGACGCGCGGATCCGTGAGCTGCTGCGGCGCTTCCTGACCCGGGAGGGGTTCTGGGTCACCGTGGCGCGGGATGCGCGGCATGCGCGCAACCTGCTCGAGGGGCTCGATTTCGACATCATCGTCTGCGACGTGATGATGCCGGGCGAGGACGGGCTGCAGCTGACCGCGAGCCTGCGCGAGCATCTGACGACGCCGATCCTGCTTCTGACCGCGCGCGGCGATTCCGACGACCGGATCAAGGGGCTGGAGGCCGGGGCCGACGACTATCTGCCGAAGCCGTTCGAGCCGCGCGAGCTCCTGCTCCGGATCCACGCGATCCTGCGCCGGGTGCCGAAGCCGGTGGCGAAATCCGAGCCGCCGAAGACGCTGCAGCTCGGCGAGGTGCGCTACGACCTGACGCGGGGCGAGCTCTGGCGCGGCCGCGAGCCGATCCGGCTGACCGCGACCGAGTCGATGCTGATGCGGATCTTCGCCGCGCGGGCGCATGAGCCGGTGACGCGGCAGGAGCTGGTCGAGGATCTCGGCGGGGGCATCGCCGAGGCGCAGGAGCGCGCGGTCGACGTGCAGATCACCCGGCTGCGGCGCAAGATCGAGCTCGACCCCAAGGCGCCGCGCTATCTGCAGACGGTGCGCGGCTCGGGCTACATGCTCGCGCCCGACTGAGGCGGCGCGGGATCGGCCGGCGGCGCGACGAGGGCGCCGAGGCCGGCCCGCGCGGCGAGCCGGGCGAGCGGCGCGGGCAGCGGGCCGAGCGTCCGCTCGGCGAGCGGCAGAGCGGCGACCAGGAGCCCCGCGAGCAGGAGCGGGGCGGCGATCCACCGCAGGCGGCGGCGCAACCGCTCGCCCGGCGCGTAGACGTAGGGGATCGCCACCACCGGGCGGATCCCGAGCCGGCGCTCCATCCGCGCCGATCCCCGGAGCACGGGGTTCAGCATCTCGAGCAGCAGCGCGAGCCCGGCCGCGAGCGCGGCGCTGGCCCCGGCGCCGGCGACGACGATCTTCTTGCGGCTCGACTGGACCGGGTATTCCGGCACCTCGGCCGGCTCGACCACCTGGAACCGCTCCGCGCTCTGGCTCGCCTCGAGATCGGCGCCGGTCCGCGCCTCGACATAGCGACGCGCGACATCGGTCTGGAGCGCGCGCAGCTCGGTCAGTTCGCGGGTCAGCGCGTCGAGCTCGATCGCAACCCGGGGCGTCTCGCGGATAGTGGCGTCGAAGGTCGCCCGCTGCGCCGCCATCTCGGCCCGCTGCGCGCCGAGCTGGTCGATCTGGCTCGACACCTGCTCGCGCTGGCGCCGGATCGCCGCGCGCCGGTCCTCGACCGGCCCGTCCGGCGCGGCGCCGGACTTCGGCGCCAGCAGCGCCCGGAGCGCGGCGATCTCCTCGCGCAGCCGGCGGATCTCGGGATGGCTCGGCGCGAGCGTGCCCTGCTTGCCGGCGAGGTCGAGCTCGAGGCCGCGCAGCCGGGCCTCGGCCGGATCGGCGGCGGCGGTGGCGTCGAGCGGCCGCTCGCCCCCGGCCGCGGCGTCGAGATCGGCGAGCTTCTCCTCGAGCTCCATGACGCGGCGGTCGATCTCGAGCATGTTCTCGCGCAGCCGGCCCGAGCTCGCGCGCCGCGCCTCGAGGCTCTCGGGCAGCGCCTCGGCGTGGAGGTTCTTGAAGGCGGCGACCTCGGCCTCCTTCGCCGCCACCGCCGCCCCGATCCGGGCGTTCTCGGCCTCGAAATAGGCGAGGGTGTCGCGGGCGCGGGTTTCGCGCACCGCGAGGTTCTGCGCCACCGCCTCGGTCGCGAAGTCGTTCGCGATCTCGGCCGCCTTCTCGGCGTCGCTCAGCGTGACCGCGATCGTGAAGGCGAAGAGGCCCGAGCCGCCGGCCCAGGGATTGGCCTGGCCGTTCGCGGTCGAGATGCTCTCGACCCGCGTCGCCCGCCGCAGCAATCCGGCCCGCGCGGCGCGCGACAGGCCCGGCGCGTCGAAGAGGTCGAGCCGGTCGACCACCGCCTCGAGATTGTCCCGGGCCATCAGCCGCTCCTCGATCAGCTGCAGCCGCGCGGGGGCCGAGAGGGTGACGGTCGAACGGGCCAGCTCGTCGGAGATGCGCGGGCTCTCGACCAGGATCTTGGCCCGCGCCTCGTAGCTCGGCGCCTGGCGCAGCGCGACGAGGATGGCGACGAGCGTCCCGATCACCACGATGGGCAGCGCCACCGGCAGCCGCCGCCGCGCGAGCCGCGTGAGCTCGCCGATCATCTCCGTCGGGTCCATTCGCCTGTTCCTCGGTTCTCCGGGCGCTCTGGCCGAGGATCGGGGGCGGGGGTTTAGAACTGGTGACCGCCGCGCCGCGCGACGCGGCCGGCTCGCGGAAAATTCGATAACAATTCCGACAGGGCCCATGTCGCGAACGCTGACTTTCCATCGAAAACTCCATAGATTGGCGTCTTGCGTTTGCGATTGTCGTGTGAGGGCGCGACGGAACGCCCTCCGACCGCCGTTTCATTCGGACGACGACCAGAACGAGGCGATTTCTGAGCGAGATGTACCAGTCCCCGGTTTCCCCCCTGGCCGCGCCCGACTCCGGGCCGGACGACCCGCGCGAGACGCGCCCCGGACGGCGGACGCCGCGGCCGGGCGGGCGCCTCGGCCTCTTCCTGCTGCTGCTCGCGGCCGGGATCGGCGGCTACTGGTACTATTCCCGCGCCGAGGCGCCGGCGGTCCGGCCGCCGAGCGTCGCGGCGAGCCGCGGCGACGTCGAGGTCAGCGTGCTCGCGAACGGCATCCTGAAACCCTCGAAGCTCGTCGCGGTCGGCTCGCAGGCCTCCGGCCGCATCACCAGCCTGCCGGTCGCCGTGGGCGACACGATCAAGGCCGGCGACCTGATCGCGACGATCGATTCGACCCGGCAGGAGAACGACCTCCGGACCTCCGAGGCGTCGCTGGCGCAGATGCGCGCCCAGCTCGTCGAGAAGCAGGCGACGCTCCAGAACCAGAACCGCACGCTCGAGCGCCAGCGCACGCTGGCGAGCCGCAACACGATCGCCGCCTCCGACCTCGAGACCGCCGAGGCCAATGTCGCGGTCACCGAGGCGCAGATCGAGGCGACCAAGGCGCAGATCGAGGCGGCGCGGGTCGCGGTCGAGAGCGCGCGGGTCAATCTCGGCTATACGCGGATCACCGCGCCGATCAACGGCACCGTGCTCGCCGTCGTCGCGCAGCTGGGCCAGACGGTGAACGCGACCCAGTCCGCGCCGACCATCGTCGTGCTGGGCGATCTCTCGACCATGACGATCCACGCCGAGATCTCCGAGGCGGACGTGGTGCGCACCACCCCGGGCCAGCCGGTCTGGTTCACCATCCTCGGCGATCCCGACACGCCGCACGCGGCGACGCTGACCTCCATCGCGCCCGCGCCCGACAGCGTCGTCGACGACCAGAGCCTGACCGGCGAAAGCTCGGACACGAGCTCGACCGCCATCTACTACAACGGCGTCTTCACCGTGCCCAATCCGGACGGGGAGCTCCGGACCTACATGACGGCCCAGGTCCGGATCGTGCTCGACAGCGCCCGGGACGTGCTGACGGTGCCCTCCGGGGCGCTCGGGGCGCGGGACGCGGACGGGCTGACCGAGGTCACGGTGCTGGGGCCCGACGGAGCCGCCGAGACGCGGCGCGTCGAGATCGGCCTCGACGACCGGCGGCTGGCCGAGGTCCGCTCGGGCCTCGCCGAGGGCGAGCGGGTGGTGATCGGCGGCGGTGTCGCGCTCAACTCGGCCCAGACCGAGGGCGCGGCGCGGCGCCAGGCGGCGCGGATGCCGCCGCCGCCGATGGGGTTCTGAGCGCCGTGAGCGAGCAGCGCTCCTTCGACGACCCGCGCCGGCCGGCGCGGCCGCCCGCGCGGCCCGCCGGCGCCGGCGCGCCCCTCCTGTCGCTGCGCGGCGTCACCCGCGCCTATCCCTCGGGCGACGAGACCGTCACCGTGCTGCGCGGCATCGACCTCGACATCGGCCGGGGCGAGATGGTGGCGATCATGGGCGCCTCGGGTTCGGGCAAGTCGACGCTGATGAACATCCTCGGCTGCCTCGATCGCCCGACCGCGGGCGATTACGTGATCTCCGGACAGCACGTCGGCGTGCTCGATCCCGACGCGCTCGCGGCGCTCAGGCGCGAGCATTTCGGCTTCATCTTCCAGCGCTACCACCTGCTCCCCGAGCTGACCGCGCTCGGCAACGTCGAGATGCCGGCGATCTACGCCGGCGTGCCGGGGCCGGAGCGGCGGGCGCGGGCGCGCGAGCTTCTCGGCCGGCTCGGGATGGGACCCCGGCTCGGGCATCGCCCGGGCCAGCTTTCGGGCGGGCAGCAGCAGCGCGTCTCGATCGCGCGGGCGCTCATGAACGACGCCGAGATCATCCTCGCCGACGAGCCGACCGGCGCGCTCGACAGCCACAGCGGCGAGGAGGTGCTGCGCATCCTCGAGGAACTGCACGCGGGCGGCCGGACCATCGTGCTCGTGACGCACGACCCGAAGGTCGCCGCGCGGGCCGAACGGGTGATCGAGGTCAGCGACGGCGAGATCGTCTCCGACACCCGCCGGCCGAAGCCGGGCAACGTCGCGGTGCTGCCGGCCCGGGGCCGCGCCGGGCCGCGGGGCGCGGCCGCGGCCCCCGGCCTTCTCGGCGGCGCCGGGCTCTGGCTGGCGCGGCTGCGCGAGGCGTTCCGGATGGCGCTGCTCTCGATGGCGGCGCACCGGCTGCGCAGCTTCCTGACCATGCTCGGCATCATCATCGGCATCGCCTCGGTCGTGAACGTCGTGGCGCTCGGCCGCGGCTCGCAGGAGCAGGTGCTGGCGAGCATCTCGAGCCTCGGGACCAACACGCTCGAGATCTTCCCCGGCCAGGACATGGGCGACGTGCGCTCGGGGCGGATCAAGACGCTGGTGGCCGAGGACGCCGCCGCGCTGGGGCGCGAATCCTACGTGGTCGCGACGACGCCGACGGTGCTGAAGACCGTCAACCTGCGCCGGGGCTCGGTCGAAGCGAGCGCGCAGGTGATCGGCGCGGGGGAGGGCTTCTTCGTCACCAAGGGCATCCTGCCCGCCAGCGGCGCCTTCTTCGACGCGGCCGACGTCGCGACGCGCGAGCAGGTCGCGGTGATCGACACCAACACGCGCGACCTGCTGTTCCCGGACGGCGAGGATCCGGTCGGCGCGGTGATCCTGGTCGGCCGGATGCCGGCGCGGGTGATCGGCGTGGCGCGGCGGCAGGCGAGCTTCGGCAACACCACCAACCCCGTGGTCTGGATGCCCTATACCGCCGTGCAGACCCGGCTGATCGGCGACACCAGCCTGCGCAGCATCAACCTCCGGGTCGCCGACGATACCGACATGACCCAGGCGCAGCAGGCGGTCACCGCGCTCCTGACCGCGCGGCACGGGGCGACGGATTTCTTCATCATCAACAACGACGATATCCGCCAGACGATCACGAGCACCGCGAACACGCTGGCGATGCTGGTCGCGGCGATCGCGGTCATCTCGCTCGTCGTCGGCGGCATCGGGGTGATGAACATCATGCTGGTCTCGGTCAGCGAGCGCGTGTCCGAGATCGGCGTGCGGCTCGCGGTCGGCGGGCGGCGGGGCGACATCCTGCAGCAGTTCCTGGTCGAGGCGATCGTGCTCTGCCTCGTCGGCGGCGTGCTCGGCATCCTGACCGCGCTCGGGATCGGCTGGGCGCTGTCGCTCGCCGGGGTGGGATTCTCGCTCTCCTATTCGACGACCGCGATGCTCGCCGCCGTCGGCAGCGCGACGGCGATCGGCGTGGTCTTCGGCTTCCTGCCGGCGCGCCGCGCCGCGCGGCTCGATCCGGTGGCGGCGCTGAGCGGCGCCTGAGCGCGAGGCGTCGCGCGCCGGGCCGTCACGCGAAGGTGACGCCGTTGTGCCTTCTCGCGGCCGCGAAATGGGGGAAAGGTCCCGGCTCGGCGTGGTCGCGATGGAGGCTCGGGGGATGCGGTCGATGGGTGTGACGCTGCCGGTTCCCGTCCTGTTGGTCGCGGCCCTGCTCGGCGGGCCGGCCGCCTTCGCCTGCGGCGTGGACAGCGATTGCGCGATCGCCGGGGGCGACTATCGGATCGCGCTTCCGTCCGCGGCGGCCGATCCGCTCGGGGCGATCGTCTTCCTGCACGGCTCGGACGGATCGCCCGAGGACATCATGGGCTTCGCCGCGCTGCGCGAGGTCGCCGACCGGCTTGGCGTCGCGCTGATCGCGCCGCGCGGGATCGATGGCGCCTGGCGGCTGCCCGACGCCTATCCCGGGCCGCGCGACGACGTGGCCTTCGTCGACGCGGTGGTCGCCGACGCCGAGGCGCGCCTCCCGATCGATCCCCAGCGGATCATGATCGCGGGCTTCTCGCTCGGCGCCTCGATGGCCTGGTACGTCGCCTGCGCCGAGGGCGACCGCTACGCCGGCTACGCCGCCGTCGCCGGCGCGTTCTGGGATCCCTACGTCGGGAGCTGCGCCACGCCGCTGCCCGAGCTCTTCCACGTGCACGGGCTCGCCGACGACGTGGTGCCGCTCGACGGGCTGATCGTGCCGGAGGGCGTCGAGGGCAGCCCCTGGCACAGCCTCGCGCTCCTGCGCGAATTCAGCGGCTGCGCGGGCGGGCTCGAGCCCGAGCCGTCCGACACGGCCGATCTCGACTGCGCGGCGCAGGTCTGCGGCGGCGCCACGCAGGAGATCTGCCTGCACCCCGGCGGCCACGGCGTCGACCCGCGCTGGATCGAGCGCGCCTGGCACCGGCTTGCGGCGATCAAGGGCTGGGAATGAGGTGGGTTGGAGCGGGTGAAGGGAATCGAACCCTCGTCACTTGCTTGGGAAGCAAAAGCTCTACCATTGAGCTACACCCGCGCCGTGAGTCCGGAGGTAGCGGCAAACGCGCCGCCGGTCAAGACGGGCGGCGCGGTCACGGCGCGGCGGTTCAGGTGCCCTGTTTCACGAAGGCGGCGAAGGCCTCCGCGTAGTCGGCGTGCCAGCGCGAGAGGGCGGGGCGGTTCTCGACCACGTCGCCCGCCGCCCAGAGCATCCGCCGCTCGTCGAGCGCGCGCGGCACGTCGTTGTCGGGGCAGAGGATGTAGAAGTCGCCCCGGTCGAGCGCCTCGAGCATGAAGTCGACGGTCTGTTCCGGCGTCCAGGCGGCCGCCGGCTTCTCGCTCCGGCCGCCGGCGGCGAGCGGGGTGAAGACGAAGCCGGGGATCAGCAGATGCGCGCTGATCGCGTGGCCCGGGCGGCCGCGCAGGTCATGCGCCAGCGCCTCGGCGAAGACCTTCACGCCGGCCTTCGAGACGTTGTAGGCCGGATCGCCCGGCGGGGTGGTGATGCCCTGTTTCGAGCCGGTGACGATCACGAGCCCGGGCCGCTCCCCCTCCCGCGCCAGCATCCCGGGCAGGAAGGCCTGCGCGCCGCGCACCACGCCCATGAGGTTGGTCGCGATCACGCGGTCCCAGGCCTCGGCCGGGCCGAGGACGCCGCTGCCGGGCTGGATGCCCGCGTTCAGCATCAGGACGTCGACGCCGCCGAACGCGGCGCGGGCGCGCGCCTCGAGCGCGGCGAGGTCCTCCACGCGGGTCACGTCGGTCTCGACCGTCAGCACGTCGCCGCCGATCGCGGCCGCGGCCGCGGCGAGCCGGTCGGCGCCGAGGTCGGCGACGCAGACCTTGAGTCCGAGGCCGGCGAAGCGCCGCGCCGCGGCGAGGCCGATGCCGGAGGCGCCGCCGGTCACGACGGCGACCGCTCCGGGAACCAGGGCGGCGTGGGTCATCTTTCCCTCCCTCGAAGACCGATCGCCGCTGATCTAGGCCCGCCTGGCCGCGATGGCCAGTCCGGAGCGCGGGAAAGCCGGCCTCAGGCGCGGGTGTCGCGCGTCGTCGCGGCCTGGCCGAGCTCGACCGGCCGGCCATCGGCCGAATAGGTGCGCAGCTCGCCCGCCGCGCGCCGGGCCCTTCCGAGCGTCTCGGCGGCGGCGCGCACGCCCGCGAGGCTCGCGAGCAGGAGGCGGCTGTTGCGCTCGGCCTTGGCCTTCACCTCGGCGAGGAAGGCCTCGCCCGGGCTTTCGCCGGTCAGCACCTCCTCGATCATCGCCTCGCGCCGCTCGACCAGCGCGGCGAGATCGCCGAGCGGTCCGTTCAGGATCACCCCGCGCTCCTGGTCGAGCAGGCGCAGCACCTTCTCCTGGCGCGCGCCGCCGCCGAAGAGATCGCCGATCACAGGCCCGCTCCCCGCGCCTTGAGGGCGTCGAAGATCCGCTCGGCGAGCCCCGCGCCGCCGCGCTCGGCGAGCTTGTTCGCGTATTGCTCGGTCAGGAAGCTCGCGAAGGCGTCCTCGCCCGCGCCGCCGCCGAAGGCCGCCGAGGTCTCGTTGAGCCCGCTCGCCTTCAGCATCTCGGCGAGGAAGCTCGCCTCGAAGGCCTCCGCCGCGTCCCGGGCGGCCGCGTCGGGGTCCGGCGCCGCGCCCGCGCCGCGCGACGTCGCGGTGGCGCGGGGGGTGAGGGGGGGTATGTCCATGGCTCCTCCTTGCCGGCGCCTGGCCGGGATCAAGGCGCCGAGGGTCGGGGGCCGGGCTTAACAATTCGTAAGGCCCGAGGGCGCAGAAACGGGCGGACAGATCCCGGAGGACCGCGCATGAACGCCCCCGACCTCGGCTTTCTCGGCCCCGCGCGCCAGGCGCGGTCCGACGCGGCCCGCGACGCCCGGCTCGACGCCGGGCCCGCCGAGGCCCCGGCGCCGCCAGAGGATTTCGCGCGGATGGTCGCGCCCGCGGGCGACCCGCCGCGGCGTCCCGAAGCGAAGCCGCCCGCCGCGCCGGCCGCGGCCGAGGGCGGGATCGCCCCCTTCGACCCCGAGGCGCCCGCGCTTCCGGAGCCGGCGGCGCCGGCGGAACCGGGGGTCGAGGCCGCGCCCGAAGGGGCGGTGGCGGACGACCCGGCGGTGGTCACGCCCGAGGCCTTGCCTGGTCCGCCACCGCTCGATCCGCCGCCGGTGCGCGCGGCGGCGGGGGAGGGTGGCGAGGCCGCGGCGACGCTTCCCGAGGCGTTCGGGAGCGGGCCAGAGGCGCCTCGCGCCGCGACCCCGGGCGCCCCCGGCCCGGCGCGCGCGCCGGCGGAACCCGGGCCCGCCGCTTCCGCCGCTTCCGCCGCCGGCGCCGACGCGCCAGCCGCGCCGTTCGATGTTCCACCCGAGCGCTCCGCGCGGGGTGCCCCGTCGGCGCCGGACCCGGCGCGCGAGACAGCGCCCGAGCCGGCGTTGACCACCGAGGCGGCGGCGGCGGTCGACGCGCCCGCGCCCGATCCCGGCGGCGCCGATCCGTTCGGCGTCGCGCCGCCAGCGGTTCCCGCGGGGGCGGACACCGATCCAGCCGCCGCGCCCGCGCGCGCGCAGATCCGCGCCGCCGTCGATCCCCGGGCGGTGCTGGGCCAGATCACCGTGGCGCTCTCCGCCGGCGACGAATCCCGGCTCGAGATCCGGCTCGACCCGGCCGAGCTCGGCCGGGTGCGGATCGCGCTCGCGCGGACCGAGCGCGGCCTGCGGGCCACGGTCTCGGCCGAGCGTCCCGAGACGATGGAGCTCCTGCGCCGCAACGCCGACGCGCTGACGCGCGAGCTCGCGGCGGCGGGGTTCGGATCGGTCTCGCTCGACATGTCCACGCGCGGCGACGATTTCGCCGGCGCGCGCGAGCCGCCCGGCGGCCGCCGCTTCGCGCTGGCGGCGCCGGAGGTCTCGGCCTCGGCGCCCGGCGGCGCCGCGCCGCCGCTCCGGGCCGGGGACGGCCCGCTCGACATCCGCCTCTGACCCCCGGAGAGCCCATGGACGTGACCCCGACATCCGCCGCGACCAGCCGGAGCGCCAGCCCGGCCGCCGCGGCCAACGGCGACGGCGCCGCCACCGGCGCGCTGACCGCCGATTTCGACACCTTCCTCAAGCTCCTGACCACGCAGCTCAAATACCAGGATCCGCTGCAGCCGATGGAATCGACCGAATTTGTCGCGCAGCTCGCGAGCTTCTCGGCGGTCGAGCAGCAGATCGGCGCGAACACCCGGCTCGATTCGATCCTCGAGGCGCTGTCGGGCGGCGCGGCGGAGGGATTCGCCGACTGGATCGGACGCTCGGTGCGGGCGCCGACCAGCGCGGCTTTCGACGGCGCGCCGGTCGAGGTCGCGGTCAGCCCGGCCTCCGGCGCGGACCGGAACCTGCTCGTCGTCCGGAACGCCTTCGGGGCCGAGGTGGCGCGAGTCGCCGTCGCGGCCGGGGCGGAGGCGGCGACCTGGGATGGCACCGACGCCTCCGGCGCGACCGTCGCCAGCGGAAACTACGGCTTCGCGCTCGAGAGCTACGCGGGCGAGACGCTGCTTGCGACCAGCCCGGGCGAGGTCTACGCCACCGTGACCGAGGTCCGCCGCGCCGCGGACGGCGCGACCGAGCTCGTGCTCGCCACCGGCGACACGGTGGCGGCGGCCGATGTCACGGCGGTCCGGGACGCGGACTGACGGCTCAGGCGGGAACCGGCCCCGCGACCACGCCCGCGTCCATCAGCGCGCCGATCTGGCCCGAGCCGAGGCCGAGCACGTCGGCGAGCACCTCCTCGGTATGCGCGCCGAGCCCCGGCGCCGGCCGCGGCGGCTCGGGCGCGCGGCCGTCGAAGCTGATCGGCGAGGCCGGGACCGGGAAGCGGCCGATGCCCGGCTGGTCGACCAGGTGGAAGAGCGGGTTCTCGGTCGAGAGATCGGGGTCCTCGCGCACCGCCTCGCCGAAGCTGCGGAACACCGACCAGGTGACGCCGGCGGCGTCGAAGGCGGCGGCGAATTCGGCGACCGCGCGGGCGGCGAACCAGGGGCGGAGCAGCGCGGTGATCTCGTGGCGGCCGCGGAACCGCGCGCCCTCCTGGTCGAGGTCGAGCCCGAGGCGCGAGCCGAGCGCGGCCATCGGCACGGCGGTGCCGGTCACCTTCAGGATCGCCTTCCACTGCCGGTCGGTCAGGCCGATCACCATCACCCGCCGGCCGTCGGCGCAGTGGAAGTCCTGGCCGTAGCCGCCATAGAGCGCGTTGCCGTATTTCGGCCGGTCGACGCCGTTCACCACCACCTCGCCGATGATGCCGCAATGGCCGAGCACGGCCGCCGCGACATCCTTGAGCGCGAGCTCGACCAGCGATCCGCGCCCGCTCCGGCCGCGCTCGCGCTCGGCGGCGAGCAGCGCGAGGGCGACGCTCTGGCCGGCGATCAGGTCCCAGGCCGGCAGCACATGCGCGACCGGGTCCTCCGAGCCCTCGGGGCCGGTCGCCATCGGGAAGCCGAGCGCGGGATTGACCGAATAATCGACCGCCGGCCCGCCGTCGCGGGTGCCCTTCAGCGAGACCATGATCACATCCGCGCGCCGCGCCCGGAGCGCGGCGTAGGCGATCTCGCCCCGCGCGGGCAGGTTGGTGAGAAAGCAGCCGCCGCCGTCGCCTGGCGCGCAGATGAGCGCGGCGGCGAGCTCGCGCCCGCGCGGGGTCGCGACGTCGATCGCGACCGAGCGCTTGCCCTTGTTCATCCCGGCCCAGAACAGGCTGCGCCCGTCGACCGTGACCGGCCAGCGCGCCGCGTCCATGCCGCCGCGCGGCATGTCGATCCGGATCACGTCGGCGCCGAGCTGCGCCAGCGTCATGCCAGCCGAGGGCACCGCCACGAAGGCGGAGCTTTCGATCACGCGCAAACCGCTCAACACGCTCATAGTGCGACCCGATCCTGTCCCGGCGTTTCCCGGAAAATCTTCGGCGAAACCGGCGGTCTTCGCCACGCGACATTGGTTCATGAGACCTCCGGAGCATGGCGGGGGTCGCCGCCGGCGGTGGCGCCGCGTCCGGCGTCGCGCGCCTGGCGGCGGAGCGCCCGCGGCGCGTTTCGCGACCTTCGCCCGTGGCGGGCGCCCGGTCGGGGCGGAGCACGCCGCCCCCGGGGGGCGGGCCCCGGCCCCGCGGCGCCTTGCGACCGGACCGGCGCCCCCTCCGGCGCGGGGGCGGCGGCGCCCTTCCCTTGACAGGACGGCGCGGGCGCGTATGTCGCGGGAAGGGACCCGTCCGAGGGTCGCCGGAAAGATCGCTCTTGACCATCCCCGCCCGCCGTCTCCCGCCCCGCCCGGTGCAATGGGCGCTGCTCGCCGCGTTCGCGCTCGCGCTCGTCGGGCTGTTCCGGCTCCTCGGGGTCCCCTCGGCGCTGCTGATCGGGCCGGTCATCGCGGCGGGCGCTTTCGGCCTGCGCGGCGCCACGATCCGCGTGCCGCGCGCGCTCCACGAGGCGGCGCAGGGCGTCGCGGGCTGCATGATCGCGCATTACCTGACACCCGGGATCCTGCGCGGGATGATCGCCGACTGGCCGGTGGTGCTCGTCTTCTCGCTTCTCACGCTTCTCATCGCCTGTTTCGTCGGCTGGGTGGTCGCCGGGTCACCGACATCGATCCCGAGGTCGCGATCTGGGGCTTCCTGCCGGGCATGGCCGGGGCGGTGATCGCGATGAGCGACGCGCGCGGGCTCGACAGCCGGATGGTCGCGCTGGCGCAGATGCTGCGGCTCGTCTCGGTGATCTTCGCGATGTCGGCGCTCGCCTGGGGCATCGCGGGCGGCGTGGCGCCGCCGCCGGCGCCCGGCGGGCCGGGGTCGGCCGGCGTCTGGCTCACGCTCGCGGTCGCCGCCACCGGGATCGTCGGGCCGCGCTTCGCCCCGATCGTGCCGGCGGGCGCCACGCTGATCCCGCTGGTGATCGCCTCGGTCCTCGCCGGCGGCGGCTTCGTGACGCTCGCGCTGCCCGACTGGCTGCTCGTCGCGGCCTATTTCGTGCTCGGCACCCAGGTGGGGCTGCGCTTCACGCCCGAGCTCGTGCGCCACGGGCTCCGCGCGACGCCGGTGATCCTCGCCGCGGCGATGGCGCTGCTGCTCCTCTGCGGGATCTCGGGCCTCGCGCTCGCCACGCTGCGCGACATCGATCCGATGAGCGCGATGCTCGCGACCGTGCCGGGCAGCATCGACGCGATCGGCCTGCTCGCGGTCAAGGGGCACGCCGACGTCGGCTTCGTGATGACGATGCAGGTGGTGCGGCTCTTCACCGTCGTGCTCGCGGGGCCGGTCCTGGCGCGCTGGCTGACGCGCCGCTTCGCCGGCGCCCCGGGCGAGTAGCGCCGCGGGATAAGGCCGCGCGTTTTCGCTCGCGGCGCGCCCGGCGCCCCGCTATCCTGCCGGCCCGACGAGTGAATGAACGGCGCGCCATGCAGGATCCCTACGCCGCGCTCGGCCTCGAGAAGACCGCGACCGACAAGGAGATACGGTCGGCCTTCAAGAAGCTGACGCGAAAGCACCACCCCGACCTCCATCCCGGCGACAAGGCGGCGGAGGAGCGGTTCAAGGAAATCTCGGCCGCGCACGACCTGCTCTCGGACGCCGAGAAGCGGCGGCGCTTCGACGCGGGCGAGATCGACGCCTCGGGCGCCGAACGGCCGCGCGAGCGGTTCTACCGCGACTTCGCCGAGGCGGGCGCGGGCGGGGGGCGGCGCCGCTCGGCCCACGCCGCGGCCGACGGATTCGGCGGCGACGACGACCTCGAGGAACTGCTGGCCCGCGCCTTCGGAGGCGGCATGGGCGGGGGCGGTTTCGGAGGCTTCGGCGGCGGCGCGGGCGGCGGCGGCCGCGCCGACTTCCGCGCCAAGGGCCAGGACGTGACCTACGCGCTGCCCGTCGCCTTCCTCGACGCCGTCAACGGGGCCAGGCGCGTCATCACGCTGCCCGACGGCAAGACGCTCAACGTCGCCATTCCCGAGGGCGCCGAGGACCGGCAGATGCTGCGTCTGCGCGGGCAGGGCGGCCCGGGGTTCAACGGCGGCGCCGCCGGCGACGCCTATGTCGAGCTCCATATCGAGCCGCACGCCTTCTTCCACCGCAAGGACACCGACATCCTCGTCGACGTGCCCGTCACGCTGCGCGAGGCGGTGCTGGGCGCCAAGATCGAGGTGCCGACCATCTCCGGGCCGGTGTCGCTGACGATCCCGAAGAACTCGAACACCGGGCGCAGGCTCCGGCTGCGCGACAAGGGCGTGCTCGATCCGAAGAGCAAGACCCGGGGGCACCAGTACGTGACGCTCCGCGTCGTGCTGCCGACCGGCGAGGAGCCGGAGCTCGAGGCCTTCCTCGCCGGCTGGACGCCCAGCCATCCGGAGGATCCGCGAAAGGAGATGTTGTCATGATGCGCGCGACCGACCTCATCGCCGCCAACCGCCCGCTCGATCGCGAGGAGCTCGAGATCTGGATCCACGAGGAGCTCGTGGTCGCGACGCGCGACGCGGCGGACCTCGTCTTCACCGACCGCGAATGCGCGCGGGTCCGGCTCATCTGCACGCTGCGCTACGAGCTCGAGGTCGAGCGCGACACGCTGCCGGTCATCATGTCGCTGCTCGACCAGCTCTACGAGGCGCGGGGGCGGCTGCGCGCGCTGGGCGCGGCCGTCGTGGCGCAGGATCCGGTGATCCGCGACGCCATCCTGGCCCGGCTCGCGCCCGAGGCGCCCGAGGGGGGCTGAGCCCGCGCCGGCCCCGGTCTCCGGCGCTCTCCGGTTGCACTTCCCGGCGATCTGGTCAAAATAGCGCGAGCCACGCCAAGCGTCCGCGCTCCAGCCAGGCCCCGAGGCCAGTCTTCCGGATCCGTGAGCTATGTCGTTTGAATCACACCCTTCGTCGCGCGTCTTCCCTCATCGGGCGCGCCGGTCATGACCTTCGTCCCTCGCATGCGACAGGCGATCCAGGCGCGTCCGACGCTGACGCGCTGGCTGCTCGCGGGGCCCGGGGCGGTGCTGCTCGGGCTCGTGACCATGTGCGCGATGGCGATCTGGGTTCCGGCGGGGTCCGCGGGTGTGAACAACATCGCGATCCCGATCATCCTGACCCCGCTTCTCTGGGCGATCCCATTCTTCTATGCGACGCTCGAGCCCAACCTCGAACGCGCGACGGCGGTGATGACGGCGGCGACCCTGGTCCAGGGTCTGCTGCTCGCCTTCGCCCTCGCGTGACGGAGCGCCGCCCATGATCCCTCTCTCGCAACCCCAGCTGAAGCGCATGACGGCGATCCACGGCTGGTCGGCGATCTTCCTCGGCTTCCTGCTCTACGCCGTCGTCATCACCGGGGCGGTCGCGGTCTTCGCGCCCGAGATCGGCCGCTGGTCCGCCGGCTCCGCGCGGGAGAAGCCCGCGCTCGAGGGTGAGATCGATCCGCTGATCCGCGCGCTCGCGGCGCAGGTCGATCCCGAGTTCCACGAGGACATCGGCATCTGGAACGGCGAGGGCCGGGACCTCTTCGTCGCCTTCCACACGCACCGGATGAACCCGGAGACCGACGAGATGTCGGATTTCGGCGCGATCTTCCGGGTCGATTCGGAGACCGGCGAGGTGCTGGCGCGCCACGACGGCTTCATCTGGGAGGAGCCCGCGAACTACGAGCAGAGCGCCCTTCGCAGCTTCCTCGTCGATCTGCACGTGCAGCTCTACCTGCCGCGTCCCTGGGGGCTGATCCTGACCGGCGTGCTCGGCCTCATGATGATGGCCGCGGTGGTCACGGGCTTCCTGATGCACAAGCATCTCGTGCGCGACCTCTTCGTCGCGGAGCGGCCGGGCAACCGGCTCGTCTCGGTGCGCGACCGGCACGTGCTCGCCTCGAGCTGGAGCCTGCCCTTCGCCTTCGTGCTGGCCTTCACCGGCTCCTTCTTCAGCTTCGCGGGCACGGTCGGCTTTCCGATGCTGGCCTATGTCGCCTTCGACGGCGATCAGGAGGCGATGTCCGAGGCGCTGTTCGAGGCGCCGGTGCCCGAGGATACCCGGCCGGTCCCGACCGCGAGCCTCGACGCGATCCTCGCCGATTCCACGGCCCGCGTGGGCGGGGCGCCGGCGGATTTCCTGGGCATGCACCATTTCGGCCGCGCCGACGCGCGCGTCACCGTCTGGCACCGGCCGGACAACGGCGAGATGCTCTGGACCGCGAACGAATACGACGGCCCGCGCCGCGTCTTCCTCGGCGCGCTGCCGGTCTTCGGCACCGCGCCCTCGGTCGGCGGCACGATCTACGGCTGGATGCGGCCGCTGCATTTCGGCGATTTCGCCGGCTTCTTCTCGCAGGTCATCTGGGGCGCGCTCGGGGTCGCGATGTGCTTCGTGATCCTGTCGGGCATCCGGCTCTGGCTGCGCAAGAAGCCCGAGACGCCGCTCTGGCTCGGCTTCGGCCGCGCGACGCAGGTCGTGGGCTACGGGCTGCCGATCGGCATGCTGGCCTCGGCCTATGCCTTCTTCGTCGCCCGGCCGGCGCTCGACACCTTCCTCTGGACCCCGCTCGGCTTCGTCGTCGGCGCGGCGGCGGCGATCTGGATCGGGCTCGCGGTCCGCGACATCGACCGGCTCGGCAAGGCCTACCAGCGCCTGCTCGCCGTGCTCTGCCTGCTGCTTCCGGTGGCGCGGCTCGCAACCGGCGGCATGACCTGGGCCGAGGCGCTGATGCGCGGGCAGATGGACGTGCTGACCGTCGATCTTTCGCTGCTCGTGGCCGGCGTCGTGCTCTGGCTCTTCGCCCGCCGCGCCCCGGCCCCGGCCGCGGCCGCTCCGAAGCGGGCGCCGCGCGCCAGCATGGAGCCGGCCGAGTGAGCACCTTCATCACGCTTCTCGCCACCGGCGTCAGCCTCGCGGCGCTGCTCTGGCTGAGCTTCACCGATCCCAAGCGCCGCCGTTCCTTCGGGCTGAAACCCTACGACGGCCCGCGGCGCGCCGGGCTGATCTGGACCATCGCCTGCCTGCCCGGGCTCTTCCTGCCCGTCCTCGCCGGCGGCGCCGGCTTCGTGCTCTGGCTCGGGGCGCTGACCGTGCTCGCCTGGGCGGTGGTCGCGGTCCCGCCGGGGCGGGGCGGGGCGATCGCGGTTCGGCTCGACCGCGCGGTCGCGGGCGTCGGCGGCTGGCTGGACGCGCGGGCCCGAGGCCTCGGCGCCGCCGTCGCGGCGCTGCGGTCGCGGGCCGGGCGCCGCGCCGCCGCGGCCCCGGGATCCGCGTCAGCCGGGGTCGCCGCGCGGGTCGCCGAGCTGGAGCGCAAGGTGATGACGCTCGAGACCGAGCTCGCCCGGCTGCGCCACGCCGCCGACCGGAGCGAGCCGACGGTGGCCGGGCGCGACGCCCGGGTCGCCTGACGCGGGTCCGGCCCTCCCGCCGCGAATATCCCCGAAGCCCGGGCGGTCCGCGCCGCCCGGGCTTTCGCATGGCCGGCGCCGGGCGCGCGCGGCGCCCCTGACCATTGGGGGGGTACTCGGCGCGGACCGCCTCTGCCATCAATTACTCCAAATGCCTTCGCGCAAAGCGGGGGAAAAAAACAACAGGAGGAATGAATGGCTCACGTCGCCACGGCGCACCCCGAACCGCGTCCAATGACCGCCGAGGAAAAGAAGGTCATCTTCGCCTCCTCGCTCGGCACCGTCTTCGAATGGTATGACTTCTACCTCTACGGCTCGCTCAGCGCCGTCATCGCCATGCAGTTCTTCTCGGGCGTCAACCCGACCGCGGCCTTCATCTTCGCGCTGATGGCCTTCGCCGCCGGCTTCGCGGTGCGGCCCTTCGGCGCGCTGGTCTTCGGCCGCCTCGGCGACATGATCGGCCGCAAGTACACCTTCCTCGTGACCATCCTGATCATGGGCGCCTCGACCTTCGTGGTCGGCCTGCTGCCCAATTACGCGACCATCGGCGTCGCGGCCCCGATCATCCTCGTCTGCCTCCGGATGCTGCAGGGCCTGGCGCTCGGCGGCGAATACGGCGGCGCCGCGACCTATGTCGCCGAGCACGCGCCGCATGGCCGCCGCGGCGCCTATACCTCGTGGATCCAGACCACGGCGACGCTCGGCCTCTTCCTGTCGCTGCTCGTCATCCTCGCCGTGCGCATGTCGATGTCGGTCGAGGACTTCAACGCCTGGGGCTGGCGCATTCCCTTCCTCCTCTCCGTCGTGCTGCTCGGGATCTCGGTCTGGATCCGGCTGATGCTGAGCGAAAGCCCGGCGTTCAAGAAGATGAAGGAGGAAGGCACGCTCTCGAAGGCGCCGCTGACCGAGAGCTTCCTGAAATGGGGCAATCTCAAGATCGTGCTCCTGGCGCTGTTCGGCCTCGTCGCCGGTCAGGCGGTGGTCTGGTACACCGGCCAGTTCTACGCGCTGTTCTTCCTCACCCAGACGCTGAAGGTCGATGCCTCGACCGCCAACCTGATGATCGCCGGCGCCCTGATCCTCGGCACGCCATTCTTCGTGATCTTCGGTTCGCTCTCGGACCGGATCGGCCGCAAGCCGATCATCATGCTCGGTCTCGCCCTGGCGATCGCCACCTACTTCCCGATCTTCAAGGGCATCACCCACTTCGCGAACCCGGCGCTGCAGGAGGCGATCGAATCCTCGCCGATCGTCGTCACCGCCGATCCGGCCGAATGCTCGTTCCAGTTCAACCCGGTCGGCACCTCGGCCTTCACCACCTCCTGCGACATCGCCAAATCGGCGCTGGTCAAGGCGGGCGTGCCCTATGAGAACGCCGCCGCCCCGGCCGGGACCCTCGCGACCATCACGGTCGGCTCCACGGTGATCCCGTCCTATGTCGGCGGCGCGGGCCCGGTCGCGGTGAACCTCGGCCACGGTCCGGCGCCGGCGGCGCCCGCCACCGGCGCCGCCCCGGCGACCACCACCGAGACCGCGCCGGAGGCCGCTCCGGCGCCGACGCCTGCGGAGGCCTTCGCCGCCGATCTGAAGGCGGCGCTGTCCGCGGCGGCCTATCCAGCCAGCGCCGATCCGGAGCGGATCAACACGCCGATGGTGGTGTTCCTGCTCTGGGTGCTGGTGATCTACGTCACGCTGGTCTACGCGCCGATCGCCGCCATGCTGGTCGAGATGTTCCCGACCCGCATCCGCTACACCTCGATGTCGCTGCCCTACCACATCGGCAACGGCTGGTTCGGCGGCTTCCTCCCGACCACCTCCTTCGCGATCGTCGCGGCCACCGGCAACATCTACTCCGGCCTGTGGTACCCGATCATCATCGCGGCGGTGACCCTCGTGATCGGCATGCTCTTCGTCCGCGAGACCAAGGACGTCGACATCTACGCCAACGACTGATCCGGGCCACGCTCCGGCATTCCCGGCGCGGGCGGCTCGACCGCCCGCGCCGAACCTGTCTTCGGGGAGCCACGCGCATGACCAATCCCAACACCCCCGGCGGCGCGCTTTTCCTTGCCCGCGCGCCGCGCGGCGCCGATACTGAGACCGGGTCGAAGCCATTCGGGACTGAAATGCCACAGCGCATCCTGATCGCGGATGATCATCCGCTGATGCGCTCCGCCTTGCGACAGGCGGTGACGCAGGCCTTCTCCGGGGTCGAGATCATCGAGGCGGCGCGCTACGAGCAATTGCGCGAGCGGCTGGCCGCCGGCGAGGAGCCCGACCTCGTGCTCCTCGACCTGCACATGCCGGGCACCAGCGGCTTCATCGGCCTGATGATGCTGCGCTCCGAACACCCGGCGATCCCGGTCATCGTCGTCTCGGCCGCCGAGGACCCGGCGACGATCCGCCGCTCGATCGACTATGGCGCCTCGGGCTTCGTGCCCAAGTCCGCGCCGATCGGCCGGGTCGCCGAGGCGATCCTCGCCGTGCTCGAGGGGCAGATCTGGACGCCGATGGCCGAGACGGCCGGCGAATCCGGCGACGGCGGCCTCGCCGAGCGGGTGGTGAACCTGACGCCGCAGCAGCTGCGCGTGCTCGCCGGCATGGCCGAGGGCAAGCTCAACAAGCAGATCGCGCATGAGATGACCATCGCCGAGCAGACGGTGAAGGACCATGTCACGGTGATCCTGCGCAAGCTCGGCGCCAGCAACCGCACCCAGGCGATCGTGGTCGCGAGCCAGCTGTCGCTGCGACCGCCGCCGGTCCCGGAGTAGCCGTCCGTCCTATTCGCCGGCGGCGCGCAGCTCCTCGGCGCCGCCCGCCGCGCCCGATTCCGCGAGCATCCGCGCGACCAGCGCGCGGAGCGCGCCGGGGCGGACCGGTTTGCTCAGCAGATGGCAGCCGGCCGTGTGCGCGGCGGCGCGGATCGCCGGGTCGCGGTCGGCGGTGATGATCGTCGCCGGGATGCCGTCGCCGAGCGGCCCGCGCAGCGCGGCCAGCGCCTCGAGCCCGGTGCGGCCATGGTCGAGATGATAATCCGACAGGATCACGTCCGGCCGGCGTCCGCCGAGCGCCGCGAGCGCCTGGTCCGCCGTCGCCGCCGTCACCACGTCGCAGGACCAGCCGCCGAGCAGGTCGCGCATCGCATCGGCGATCGCCGGATCGTTCTCGAGGCAGAGCACCAGCGCGCCGCCGAAGTTGCGCGCGACCCGCCGGGGCGCCGGGGCCATCGCCGGGGCGGGTGCGCCGGCGAGCGGCACGCTGACCGAGAAGCAGCTGCCCTGGTCGAGGCGCGAGCGCACGTCGAGCCCGTGTCCGAGCAGCCCGGCCAGCCGCTCGACGATCGCGAGGCCGAGGCCAAGCCCCTCGCCGCCGCGCCCGCCGGCCGCGTCGAGCCGGTGGAACTCGACGAAGATGTCCTTGAACTTGTCCGCCGGGATGCCCGGCCCGCTGTCCCAGACCTCGATCAGGAGCTGGCAGCCGCGGCGGCGGCAGCCGATCAGCACCCGGCCGCTCTCGGTGTAGCGCACCGCGTTGGCGAGGAAGTTCTGCAGGATCCGGCGCAGCATCGCCGGGTCGCTGCGCACCGAGGCCGAGCTCCCGACCGCGTGAAAGCCGATGCCGTGCTGGGCGGCGAGCACGCCGAATTCGGCGCCGAGCGGCCCGAGGATGTCCGAGACGCGGAAATCGGCGATGACCGGCCGGGTCACGCCGCTGTCGAGCTTCGAGACCTCGAGCAGCTCGCCCAGCAGATGCTCGACCGAGCGCAGCGAGGCGTCGATCTGCGGGATCGCGGGATCGGTCACCCGCTCGGAGAGCGCGGAGAGGAAGAGATGCGCCGCCTGCAGCGGCTGCAGCAGGTCGTGGCCGGCGGCGGCGAGGAAACGGGTCTTGCCGACATTCGCCCGCTCGGCCTCGGCCTTCGCCGCCTGCAGCGCGCGGGTCCGCTCGGTGATCCGCTGCTCCAGCGTCTCATTCGCCTCGCGCAGCGCCGCGGCGGCGCGGTAGCGGTCGCTGACGTCGGTATAGACCGCGACGAAGCCGCCGCCGGGCAGCGGATTGGTCGCAATCTCGAGCACGGTGCCGTCGGGGCGGCGGCGCTCGTAGACGTCGGGGCGGCCGCGGCGGTCGGGGTCGAGCTGGCGGGCGAGCAGCGTGTCGAACTTCGGCTCGTCCTCGCCGTATTCGCGCCGCGCCTCGTTGTAGCGCACGATCCGGTCGAGCGGGGTCCCCACGACGAGCTGATCGGCCGGATAGTCGATGAGCTCGAGGAAGCGCCGGTTCCAGAGCGTGGCGCGGAAGCCCTCGTCGAAGACGCAGATCCCCTGCCGGATGTTCTGCAGCGTGTCGCGCAGGAGCTCGTGCCGGCTCATGATCGCGCGCGAGGCGTCGTCGATCAGCCCGCGCGCGTCCGCCGTCGAGAAGCGCTTGTTGGCGAGCAGGCTCGCGACCACCACCCGCGCCGAGGCGGCGCCGATCGCTCCCGCGAGCAGCCGCTCGGTGATCTGCGCCGCCTCGGGGTCGGTGCGCGCGCGCAGCACGTCCTCGACGTCGGCGAGCGGCCCCTGGCGCATCGCGGCGAGCGCGCCGAAGGTCTCGTCGGCCCGGGCCTGGCCGACGAAGCGCGCCGCGAGGTCGCGCAGATCGGCGAGCGAGGCGACCTTGCCCGAGGCCGCGGGCTCGGCCCGGGCGGGCAGCGTGACGACGAAACGCTCGGCCTGGGTCCGCTCGACGCGGTCGGGTCGCGACAGGAGCGAGACGACGACGAAGAGGAGCAGATTGGGCCCGAGGCTCCAGACCATGCCGTGGACCAGCGGATCGACCCGAAGCCCGAGCAGCGCCTGGGGATTGAGCGCCGCGATCCCGGCCGGGCCCGACACCAGCCAGTCGGCCGGCAGCCAGCCCGCGGCGGCGAAGGCCGGGATCACCACGGTATAGGCCCAGCCGAGGAAGCCGGCGCAGATCGCGGCGAAAGCGCCTTTCGCCGTGGCGCGGCGCCAGAACAGCCCGCCGAACAGCGCCGGGGCGAATTGCGCGACGGCGGCGAAGGACATCATGCCGATCTTGGCGAGGGGGAACGCCGGTCCAATCAGCAGATAGCAGAGGTAGCCGAGCGCGATCGTGCCGACGACCGCGGCGCGGCGCGCGCGCAGCACGAGCGAGGCCGGATCGGCGTCCCAGCGCCGGCCGAGCAGGCGGGAACCGGCGAGCGCGGGCAGGATGACGTCGTTCGAGATCATGGTGCCGAGCGCCAGCGTCTCGACGATGATCATGCCGGTGGCGGCGGAGAAGCCGGCGAGGAAGGCTGCGAAGGCGAGCCAGGACCAGCCGAGTTCGAGCGGGATCGCGAAGAGGAAGCTGTCGGGCTGCGTCGCGCCGCCGGAGAAGAGGGCGAGGCCGATCACCGCGACCGGGGCGACGAAGATGTTGATCGCGACGAGGTAGACCGGGAAGGCCCAGGCGGCGACCCGGATGTCGTCGGGATGGGTGTTCTCGACGATCGCGACGTGGAACTGCCGCGGCAGGCAGAGGAAGGCGAGGGTCGAGAGCAGGCAGGTGGCCCAGAACGAGGCGTCGAACGGGTCGAAGGCGGGCAGCGCCGGGCGCGGCACCTCGGGCGGCGCCGCGCCGAGCGCGAAGAAGGTGATCGCGCCGCCGACCAGCAGCGCCGCGGCGAGCTTCACCAGCGATTCCGTCGAGATCGCGAGCATCATGCCGCGGTGATGCTCGTTCGCGGTGACGCCGCGCACGCCGAAGAGCACGGCGAAGGCGGCGAGGGCGAGGGCCACGATGAGCGTGGTGCCCCCGGGGAAGGCGGTGCCCGCGCCGCCGCTGGTCAGCGCCTCGAAGCTGATGGTGATCGCCTTCAGCTGCAGCGCGAAATAGGGCATCAGCCCGATCACCGCCGAGAGCGTGATCAGCGCCGCGAGCGACCGGCTCTTGCCATAGCGCGCCGAGATGAAGTCGGAGATCGAGGTCAGGTTCTCGGCCCGGGCGATCCGCGCGATCCGGAGGATCAGCGGCCAGCCGAGGCCGACGAGCAGGATCGGCCCGATGTAGATCGCGAGGAAGTCGAGCCCGCTCGCCGTCGCCTCGCCGACCGCGCCGAAGAGGGTCCAGGAGCTGCAGTAGATCGCGAGCGCCAGCGGGTAGACGACGGGGGAGCGGCGCGGGCCCGCGGTGGCGGCGGCGCGCCGGTCCCCGGCCCAGGCGATCAGGAACAGGCTGAGCAGATAGCCGAGCGCCAGCGCCAGCACCGCCCAGTCGCGCATCCGTTCCCCTCCTTCTCTGGCGCTCTGCCGGCGCTTCTCCGCCGATCCTGCGCGGAACGCGCGGCGGTGTCCAGTTTAGAGGGGGCGCGGGGCGGGGAGGGCCGGTGTCGCCGCGAAGCCCGCTTTGGGCGGCTTCGCGGCGACGGAGGGGCCTGGCGCGTCCGGATCCGGGCCCGCTGGCTCGGATCGCGCGCCGTCCGGGGGGAAGACGGCGGGGCGCGGCGGGCGGTGCCGGTTCAGCTGTGGGCGTCGTAGCCCAGCAGGCTGGAGATCTCGGCGGAGAGGGTCTCCGGGGTGCGGGGGCCGCCCATCGGCACGCCGTCGAGCTGGGCGAGCCGGGTCGCGAGGCTGGAGTTCAGCGGAGCGCGGAATCCGTTGCGCGGCGTGGCGAGCACGAAACGCCAGGCGCGCCCGACCAGGCGGATCTCGCCGATCAGGTGGAGGTGCCGGCCGGTCGCGGCGTCGACCACGTGGACCCGGCGATCGCCCTCGATCACCACGCGCTGCGCGGGCGTTTCCGGCGCGCCGGGCGGCTCGTCGCCGAGATCGAGCGGCAACCAGTCGTCGCCGCGCAGCGCCAGCTCGCGCTGGTAGCGGCGGGCCGAGCGCGGCCGGAACGGATCCGGTCCCCGGTCGGCGATCCAGGTCACCTCGGCGTCGGGCCCGGGAGGCGGGCTGCCGAACGCATCAGCACGCCGCGGGAGATCCCGCTTCGATATGATGTCCACTTGCGTCTCCTCTCCCGACCCGTCTGATTCGCGGTGTCTGGGCCGGAAACATAACATTGTTTCGCGCGGGCAAAGCGCCGCGATTTTCATGCGCGCCTTCCCGCCAACGGCCCGCGCGGGACGGGCGCGGCCCGGATTTGAGAGCAAGCTTCGAAGCGCGGACGCGGCCACCATGCCCTAGATCCTCGGGCAGGGATGACGGATGATGGAAGGATGCCCAGGATGGAACGGATCCTCGATGAAGCGGCGCCGGCCGGCGGGGCCGAGGCGGCGCGCTGGGACGCGGTGGTCGCGCGCGACGCGGCGGCCGACGGGCGCTTCGTCTACGCGGTGACCACGACGGGGGTCTATTGCCGGCCCTCCTGCCCGTCGCGCCAGGCCAAGCGGGCCAATACCCGGTTCTTCGACGGGCCGGAAGCGGCCGAGGCGGCTGGGTTCCGGCCCTGCCTGCGCTGCCACCCGCGCGCCGCCTCGCTGGCCGAGGCGAACGCGGCGCTGGTCGCCGCCGCCTGCCGCCTGCTCGAGACGGCGGAGGAGCCGCCGACGCTCGAGGCGCTCGCGGCGCGGATCGGGCTCAGCCCGGCGCATTTCCACCGCCTGTTCAAGCGCGCGACCGGGCTCACGCCGCGGGCCTACGCCGCCGCCCGGCGGGCGGGGCGGCTGCGCGACGAGCTCGCGGGCGGCGGGAGCGTGACCTCCGCGCTCTACGCGGCGGGCTATGGTTCCGCCGGGCGGCTCTACGCCGAGAGCGACGCGATCCTGGGGATGACCCCGGGCGCCTATCGCGACGGCGGGCGGGACGTCGTCATCCGCTACGCGGTCGGGGCCTCCTCGCTCGGGCCGGTCCTCGTCGCGATGAGCGACCGGGGCGTCTGCGCGATCCTGATGGGGGAGGAGGCCGAGGCGCCGGCCGCGGCGCTGGCGCGCCGCTTCCCCAAGGCGCGGATCGCCGCCGGCGACGCGGATTTCGCCGCGCTGGTCGGCCGGGTCGTGGCGCTGGTCGAGGATCCGGCCGGCGGGTTCGACCTGCCGCTCGACCTGCGCGGCACCGCCTTCCAGCGCCGCGTCTGGCAGGCGCTGCGCGAGATTCCGGCCGGCGCCACGGCGAGCTACGCCGAGATCGCCGCCCGGATCGGCGCGCCCGGTTCCGCCCGCGCGGTGGCCGGGGCCTGCGCCGCCAACCCGGTCGCGATCGCGGTGCCCTGCCACCGCGTGCTGCGCGGCGACGGCGCGCTTTCGGGATATCGCTGGGGCGTGGAGCGCAAGCGCGCGCTTCTGGCGCGCGAGGGGCGCTGAGCGCCGGGGCCTACCGGCCCCGGCCAAGCATCGGCGCCTGGCCGATCGGCACCGGGCCGAGCCGGGCCTGGCCGTTCTCGAAGTCGAGCGGGATCTTCAGGCTGTCGCCGCGGTTGCCCGAGAGGCTCGCGTAGAGCCCGATCCCGGCGCGGATCGTCCCGGCCATGCCCTGGCTGATCGCGCCGGACTGCTCCGCCACGTCGAGCATGCCGCGCCAGTTGTTCGCCGAGAGGTCGAGCCGGCCCTCGGCGAAGCCCTCGGCGTCGACCCCGAGCGTTCCCGCGCCGGAGAGGTCGAGCGCGCCCCAGTTGAACCGCAGCTCGGAGATCTCCATCGACCGCAGCGCCGGCGGCTCGCCCTCGATCGCCGGGCGGTCCCAGGGCCGGTCGAAGGTCAGGCTCGCCGCGAGATGGCCGCCGTCGATCGCGGCGGGCAGGAGGCCGGTGCGCTCGATGCCCGAAATCCAGGCCTCGGGCAGGGTCAGCGTCTTCGCGTTGAAATCGACGTCGTAGGTGAAGGGCGCCGCACCGGCCTCCGGGCTCTTGCGCACCGAGAGCAGCGCCTCGCCGAGCCCGGCCTGCCAGCCGGCCGCGCCCGTCGCCGCGACGTCGCGCAGCTCGACCGTCGAATGGTCGAGCCCGAGCCGGAGCGAGGGCTCGAACACCGCCGAGCCGACCATGCGGCTGCTCGTCAGGGTGATCGTGTCATAGGGCGTGGCGATGACCTGGTGGTCGGGCCAGACCGCGATCACGTGATGCGGCTTCCAGGTCTGCGACAGGATCTGGAATTCGGGCGCGCTCCAGGACCAGCCCTCGGCGGGATTGGCGAGATCGAGGTTGGTCACGACCGCGTCGACCCGGTTCGGGAAGCCCGTCGTGCGCACCTCGGCGTCGGCGACCCAGCCCGCCGCGCGGCGCTCCTCGAGCCAGCCCGCGAGCGCGCGCTCGCGCATCGAGGCGTTCCAGAACCAGAACCCGGACCAGCCGAGCGCCGCCAGAACGACGATTGCCAAGAGAACGCGCATGTCCTACCCCCCCGAAACGGAACCTCGTGGATAGCGCGTCGCGGCGCGTGGGAACAGTCACATGGCAGCGGAAGCGGATGCGGGGGACGGCGCGGGGAGCGCGGTCTGGATTTTCGGATACGGGTCGCTGATCTGGAAGCCCGGCTTCGAATATGCCGAGCGCGCCCTGGCCGAGCTCGTCGGCTATCGCCGCGAATTCTGCATGACCTCGATCCACTATCGCGGCACGCCCGAGGCGCCGGGCCTCGTGCTCGCGCTCGACGCCGATCCGGCCGGGCGCTGCGCCGGGGTCGCCTACCGGCTGACCGAGGCGGGCGGCGCGGCGGCGCTCGCCTATGTGCGCGACCGCGAACTGGTCTCCTACGCCTATGACGAGCGGCTGCTGCCGCTCCGGCTCAAGGACGGGCGGCGGGTCGAGGCCTATGTCTACGTGGTGAACCGCGACCACGCGCAATACCGGGGCGGGCTCACGCCCGAGGAGCAGGCCGAGGTGATCGCCCGCGCCGTCGGGCCGATGGGCACCAACGCGGAATACCTGACGAGCACGGTGGCGAGCCTCGCGGAGCTGGGGCTCGATGATCCCGAATTGGTCGCGCTCGCGGCCATGGTCGCGGCGCGGCTCCGCTCCGAGGGGCGGGGCTGACGGGACCGGCCCGCTACTTGGTGTTCGGCAGCTCGATCGCGGCGACCTGGTCGACGATCGTCGCGCGATCGCCGTGGCGGCGATTGATCGTGGAGAGGTCGGCCTCCGGCAGCAGGCTCCACCGCCCGTCCGAGAAGATCTCGAGCGGCTGGTAGCGCGCCTTGTAGTCCATCTTCGCGCTGCCGGGCACCCAGTAGCCGAGATAGACGTAAGGCAGCCCGGCCTCCCGCGCGATCGCGATATGGTCGAGGATCACGAAGGCGCCGAGGCTGTCCGCCGTCAGGTCAGGGTCAAAGAAGGAATAGACCATCGACACGCCGTCGGTCAGGAGGTCGGTGAGGCAGACCGCGACCAGCTCGCGCCCCGGGCCGGTGGCGCGCGGGCGATAGTATTCGATCACCCGGCTGCGGACCGGGGTCTCCTCGATCATCGCGGCGAATTCGTGCATGTCCATGTCGGCCATGCCGCCGGTCGCGTGGCGCGCGTCGAGATAGCGGCGGAACAGCGCGTATTGCGGCTCGGTCGCCCAGGGGCTGGTCACCACGCGCTCGAGATCGTCGTTCCGGCGCAGCACCCGCCGCTGCCCGCGGCTCGGCGCGAAGCCGTCGACGACGATCCGCGCGGAGAGGCAGGCCGAGCAGCCGGCGCAGGACGGCCGGTACAGCACGTTTTGCGAGCGGCGGAAGCCCTGGTGCGAGAGCACGTCGTTCAGATGCGACGCCCCCTCGCCCTGCAGGGCGGTGAAGAGTTTGCGTTCCACCCGGCCGGCGAGGTAGGGGCACGGCTGCGGGGCCGTGACGTAGAACTGATGCGATTGCGGCAGGCTGTGGCGCATGACAGGCCCCGAACTCGTCCCCCGGAAAGGGAAGGTAACAACAGGGCTCGGCGGCGGGCAACAGGATTCTGGCGCCCGCCGGGGGATGCTTTCAGGTCAGGCGACGGGACGGTTTATCGCGGTCGTGCGCAACACCATGTCGGGCACGCCCTGGCCGTATCGCGTTCCGAGCATCGCGACGCAGCTGACCAGCTGCGCGATGAAGAAGGCCATCGACAGCGTGTAGATCGCGACATGCGCGAGCGCGGTCAGGAAATCGAAGCGCGCGCCGTCGGCGCGGCGGAATTCGATGCCCATGATCCGCATGCCCCAGGTCGCCGAGCGGTCGGAGATCGTGCCGACGCGATAGGCGAAGCCGACCCCCGCGACGATGAGCGGGAAGATCGCGAAGCCGAGGCCGAGGGTGAAGAGCCCGAAGAGCACCGCGAGCGGCACGCCGACGCAAAGGATGATCGCGACGTCGATCAGCCAGGCGGCGAAGCGCCGGCCGGGCACGCCGGAATAGAACTGCGGATCAAGCTCCGGGTCGGGCAGACCGGGCAGGGAGAAGCGGTAGCTTCCGGGTTCGGCGTACATGGCGTCGGATCTGTCCTCTCGATCGGCGGGCGGCGGGGCCGCGCCCGTCTGATCTGGGGACGCGGCCGCCGCCGCGCAAGAGCCGGGGCGGCTTCAGTTCTCGAGGATGTACTCGTTGAGATAGGTCCGCTGCAGCGGGAAGAAGTTGTCGTCCGAGATGAGGGTGATCCGGATCCGGTCCTCGGGATCGCGCCAGACCGAGAGCCCCTCCATGTTGTCCATCTCGCCGAAGCGGGTCTTCAGGAGCGTCACCTCGTCGGTGAACCCGTCGGGGCCGAGCGCGAAGCTCCGGAGCCGGGTGGCGAAGCCGCCGAGCCATTTGAACTTGCGCTCCAGCACGTAGAACCGGCCGTCGGGGCCGAAATCCGCGTCGACCTCGTAGAAACCCTCGCCGCGCGGAATCTCGAGGTCCTTGTCCCATTTCCCGTCCTTGAACCGGTAGACCGAGACCACGGGCCGGATGTAGCGCTCGCGCTCCGGCAGGGCGTAGAGCGTGCCGTCGGGGCCGACCGCGATGGATTCGAGCGAGTAGTTCCAGTTCAGCGTGTCGAATTCGGAATAATGCGGGATCGCGGTCGCCGGCCCGTCGATCCGGTCGTAGCGGCGGACGCGGTGCATGCCCTCGTAGGAGACATAGGCGCGGCCCTCCGCGTCGAGCGCGAGCCCCTCCGCGTCGCTCTCGGTGTCCTTGAGCCGGTTGCCCTTGACCCCGAGCAGCGGGCCGAGCCCCGTCATATGCGCGCCGGTGAGATCGCCCTTCCGGTCGCGCTCGATGTCGGCGGTGACCCAGATGCCGCGGTCGCCGATCGCGAGCAGCTTCTGCCCGCCGTCGAGGATCTCGAGCCCCGAGAGGCCGCCGAAGGCCGGATCGGATTCGTTCCAGATGTAGCTCGCGGTCTCGACGAGCCGCGGCTCGGCCAGCGCCGCCGAGGCGGCGCCCGGGGCGAGCAGGAACAGGAGGAACAGGGCCTTCATCGTGATTTCAGAACCTCGGCGCAGCGCGGTGGCAGGTCCGCCAGACGCAGCGGCGGGGCGGGGACGGACTTCGGCGCCGCGGGATCGGGGGGCTCGAGCGCCTCCGTCACCCACCAGACCGCCTCGGCGCATCCATCCCCGGGTGGCAGAGGCGCCGGCTGAACGCAAGTCCGGTCCCCGGCCGGACAGTTCAGGCGCACGTGAAAATGATCGTTGTGCCCCCACCAGGGCCGGATCTTGCGCAGCCATGCCCGATCGCGCGGCGGCGTCGCGGCGCACATCGCGAGCTTGGCGGGCGCGGTGATGAAGATCCGCTCCACCGCCGGGTCCTCCGCGGCGAGGCGCAGCAGCGCCGCGTGTTCCGGGGTCCAGTTGCGGTTGACGTTGCGCTGGTCGGAGGTGCGCACGTTGATCGCCGAGAGCCCCTCGCGCTCCTTGCGCGTGAGATCGAGGCGCGCCGGGCGGTTGAGCCAGATGTCGACGTCGAGCCCGGTCTGGTGCGAGGCGTGGCCCGCCACCGGGCCGCCGCGCGGCTGGGCGATGTCGCCGACGTAGATCCCGGGCCAGCCGATCCGCGTCGCGTCGACGCTGAGCCGGGCGATGAATTCCAGCGTCTCGGGCGTGCCCCAGTGGTGGTTGCGCGAGGGGCGCATCGTCACCCAGGTCGCGCCGCGCTCGGGCATCTGGACACCGCCGGCGAGGCAGCCCTTGGAGTTCTGCCCGACCGGCGCGGGCGGCCCGGCCGAGGGATGCGTGACCGGGGCGAAGAGCTGCTTCGCCGTCTGGGCCTGCGCGGCCGGCGGCGAGAGCGCGGCGATCGCCGCGAAGACCAGCGCGAGAACGCGCGGCGGGTGGATCATGGGCCTGTGTCCCTCGGCTGCTCGATGCCCGTTTTGACGAAGGATAGCAGCAGGAGGCCGAGGACGAACAGCCCCACGATCGGGCTCACGCCCAACCGCTGCGAGCCGGTCGCGTGGGTGACCCAGGCGACGAGCGAGGGGCCGATGAAGGCGGTGGCCTTGCCCGCCAGCGCGAAGAGGCCGAAGGCCTGGCCCATGCCCATACGACCCTCCGCCTGATGGACGAGCAGCGTGCGCGACGCGGACTGGAGCGCGCCCGCGGCCGCGCCGAGGAGGCCCCCCGCGACGAGGAAGACCAGATCGGGCAGGCGCGAGCCCGCGGCGACCGCGACCCCGAGGACCGCCGTCCGGCTGGTGCCGAGCACGGCGGCGCAGACGAGGATCAGGAGCCAGATCGAGGCCCGGATGACCGGGCGCGGGCCGAAGGCGCGGTCGGCGCGGCCGCCGAGGAAGGCGCCGAGCGCGCCGGTCGCCGCGGCGACGATGCCGAAGACGCCGAGCTGGAACGCGCCCCAGCCGAGCACGCCGGCGGCGTAGATGCCGCCGAAGGCGAAGAGCGCGGCGAGCGCGTCGCGGTAGATCATCGAGGCGAGCAGATAGGCGCCGAGGCTCCGCTCGCGCCGCAGGGCTCCGACCGCGCGGCGCAGATCGCCGAGCCCGGCGCGCGCGGCGGCGCCGAGCCGCGCGCCGGTGCGCGCGGTGTCGGGGCTCCAGAGGAAGAACGGGATCACGAAGACGACGTACCAGAGCGCCGAGAGCGGCCCGGTCGCGCGCGCGGGCTCGCCCGCCGCCGGGTCGAGGCCGAGGATCGGCGCGAGGCCGATCAGCGTCGTGGTCTTGCCGGGCGCCGGGACCATGAGGGCGAGCACGAGGATGAGCGAGACGAGCCCGCCGACATAGCCGAGCGCCCAGCCGGAGCCCGAGATGCGGCCGATCTCGCCCCGGTCGCCGAGGCGCGGCAGCATCGCATTGGTGTAGAGGATGGTGAATTCCGAGCCGACATAGGCGAGGCCGAAGGCGAGGAGCACCGGCCAGACCACGCCAAGTCCGGGCGCGGCCCCCCAGAGCCCGAGGCAGCCGACCACGTAGAGGATCGAGAAGCCGAGCACCCAGGCCTTGCCGCCGCCGGTCCGGTCGGCGATCGCGCCCAGCACCGGCGACAGGATCGCGACCAGCGCGCCGGCGATCGCCGTGGCGAGGCCCCAGAGCGCCTGGCCCTCGGCGGGGGTCGCCGCGACCTCCGAGGCGAAATAGGGCGCGAAGACGAAGGTCAGGACCAGCGTGTAGAAGGGCTGGTTCGCCCAGTCGAACAGCATCCAGCCGAGCACGCCGCGCCGGCTCGGGGCCGCCGGCTGGTCGGGGATCGAAGCGGTCAGCATCGCGGGCCTCTCGGTCTGCCGGTCGGGCCGAGCCTTGCCCGGGAACCCCCCGCGGCGCAAGGTCGCCGTCTGGCCCCCGGCGGCGGGGCGGCGCGCCCTTGCGGCGGGCGAGGCGGGCGATTACCTAGGGAGGCGCTGCAACGGCGAGGAAAGCGGGTATTCCATGGGCTCCCTGATCTTGGTGCTTCTCTTCATCCTCAAGATCGTCTGGTGGATCGTCCTCGCCCATGTGATCATGAGCTGGCTCATCAACTTCAACGTGCTGAACCGGCGCCAGCCGCTCGTCTCCAACATCTGGTACGGGCTCGAGCGGGTGCTGGAGCCGATCTACGGCCCGATCCGGCGCGTGCTGCCGAACATGGGCGGGCTCGACCTGTCGCCGCTCGTGCTGATCGTCATCATCTACGCGCTGCAGACCATCCTGGTGCGCAACGCCTACATGTTCATGTAGCGGCGGACGGCGGACCAAGGTCCGCCCTACGGGTCCGGTCGCGCGGTGGGGTCACGCGGCGCGCGGACGGGAGACCAAGGCGCCCCCGACCAGCGCCGCCGCGGTGCGCGCGGCGACCACGATCCAGATCGCGGCGAGAACCGCCACGAGGCCCGCGCCGATCAGCCCGAGCCCCGGCACCGGCAGCAGCGCCGGCAGCCGCAGCGTCGCGAGGGCGAAGACGCCGAGCGGGAAGGTGTAGCCCCACCAGCCGAGCGTGTAGGGCAGGTCGGCGCCGCGCAGGTGGCGCAGCGTGATCAGGACCGCGATCCCCATCCACCAGAGCCCGTAACCCCAGAGCAGTGCGCCGCCGAGCAGCGCCGCGCCGCCGAAGGCCTGCGCGACCGGCGCCGCGACGCCCGCCGCGGCCAGCGCCGCGGGGCCGTTCTGCGCGAAGAGCAGGAGCCCGAGCGCGCCGGTGCCGATCGGCCCGAGCGCCAGCCAGGCGGAGGGCGCCAGCGTCGCCGGCGGCAGCTTGTGCAGCGCGAGGCGCAGGAAGAGGATTGTCAGGATCCCCATCGCGAGCGGCACCGAGAGCGCCCAGAGGACCAAGCTCGCGAAGAGCACCGCCATCGCGAGGCCCGGATCGGCGACACGCGGCAGGAGAAGCCCGCCGCTCGCCGCCGCCACCTCGGCCGCGACGATCGGCAGGAGCCAGAGCGCGCTCATCGCATCGAGCCCGTGGCGCTGGCGGGTGAACATCAGATAGGGCAGCGCGAGGCCGCAGAGGAGCGCGAGCCCGCCGTCGATCACCCAGAGCGTCGCCGCCACCGGCACGGCCGCGGCGCCGACGAGGCCGGGTCCGTAGAGCAGGAAGCCGTTCGCCATCGTCGCGAGGCCCATCGGCGCGCAGCCGTGGAACATCGAGGCGGCGGGATCCATCAGCGTCGCGCGCATCGCGTCCGGGTGGCGGATGGCGCGGGTGAGGGTCAGCGCGGCGAAGGCCGCGAAGAGAAGCATGTTGCCGAGCCAGAGCCCTTCGCCGATCGCCGCGAGGACCGGCGCGCCCGGGAACTGGCCGAGCGCGAGGCTCAGGGCGCCGGTGCCCATGGTGACGGCGAACCAGTTCGGCGTGAAGGCGCGGGCGGCGCGGTCCAGCCCGCGCGCGATCTCGGAAACGGCGTTCATCGGAAGCTCCTCGGTTGCCCGAGATATGCGCCGATCATTCATTCGCGTCCAACGAATGATTATTGTCGGATCAATCGATCAGATCTCTTGATCGAGCAGCGCCTCGAAGGCGGCGGCGACGCGGCTCGCCCGCGCCTCGGAATGCCGGAGGAGGTAGAAGGGCCGGGTGTCGGGCGCGCCGCCGGTCTCGCGCAGGAGCCCGCCCCGGAGCGCGAGCGAGGCGGCGGAGCGCGAGATGAAGGTCTCGCCCAGCCCCGCCTCGACCGCGCCGAGCACGGCCTCGTTGCCAGGCATGGTGAGGGCGACGTCGAGATCGGCGAGGGAAAGCCCGTGCCGCGCCGCCAGCGCCTCGAAGGCGCGCCGGGTGCCCGAGCCGGGCTCGCGCAGCACCCAGCGCGCGGCGCGGAGCGCGTCGCGGTCGACCACCCCGCCCGGGCGGCCGGGATGGTCGGGCGGCCCGACGAAGATCATCTCGTCCGAGGCGACGACCCGGGCGCTGAGCGCCGGATTGCCGGGCGCGCCCTCGACGATCGCGATCTCGACCTCGCCGCGCGCGACCGCCTCCTCCGCCGCCTCGGTATTGCCGATCCGCACGTCGAGCCCGATCCCGGGATGCGCGGCGCGGAACCGCGCCAGCCTGGGTGGCAGCCAGTAGGCGCCGACCGTCTGGCTCGCCATGATCGCGAGCGTGCCGCCGAGGCCTTCGCCGAGATCGCGCAGCGCGGCCTCGGCCTCGGCCGCCTGGGCCATCAGGCGCTGGGCCTCGGGCAGGAAGGCGCGGCCCGCCTGGTTGAGCCGGATCGAGCGGCCGACCCGGTCGAAGAGATCGACGCCGTAGCGGCGCTCCAGCGCGCGGATCGCGGCGCTGACGGCGGATTGCGTCATGTTGAGGCTCTCGGCCGCGCGCGTCACATGGGCGCGGCGCGCGACCTCGAGGAAGATCCGGAGCTGCTCGAGCGTCATCGGCGCCCCCGTCGCGCGAGGGCGCCCGGGCTCAGCGGCGTGCCCGCATGCCGAGCAGGCGCAGGCGCAGCGCGTTGATCTTGATGAACCCCGCCGCGTCCTTCTGGTCGTAGGCGCCGGCGTCGTCCTCGAAGGTCACGTGCTGCTCGGAATAGAGCGACATCGGCGAGGAGCGGCCCACCACGCTCGCGAGCCCCTTGTAGAGCTTGAGCCGGACCGAACCCTCGACATGCTCCTGGCTCTTGTCGATCAGCGCCTGCAGCATCTCGCGCTCCGGGCTGAACCAGAAGCCGTTGTAGATGAGCTCGGCGTAGCGCGGCATCAGCTCGTCCTTGAGGTGCCCGGCGCCCCGGTCGAGCGTGATCGATTCGATGCCGCGATGCGCCGCGAGCAGGATGGTTCCGCCCGGGGTCTCGTAGACGCCGCGCGACTTCATGCCGACGAAGCGGCCCTCGACGAGGTCGATCCGGCCGATGCCGTGCCGGCCGCCGAGCACGTTGAGCCGCGTCAGCAGCTCCGCCGGGCTGAGCGGCTCGCCGTCGATCGAGACCGCGTCGCCCTTCGAGAAACCGATCTCGACGTATTCGGGCGTATTCGGCGCCGATTCCGGGCTCACCGTGCGCTGATAGACGTATTCCGGCGCTTCCTCGGCCGGATCCTCCAGCACCTTGCCCTCGGAGGAGGTGTGCAGCAGGTTCGCGTCGACCGAGAACGGCGCCTCGCCGCGCTTGTCCTTGGCGATCGGGATCTGGTTCTCCTCGGCGAAGGCGAGGAGCTTGGTGCGGCTCGTCAGGTCCCATTCCCGCCAGGGGGCGATCACCTTGATCGACGGGTTGAGCGCGTAGGCCGAGAGCTCGAAGCGGACCTGGTCGTTGCCCTTGCCGGTCGCGCCATGGGCGACGGCGTCCGCGCCGGTCGCCTCCGCGATCTCGACGAGGCGCTGGGCGATCAGCGGCCGCGCGATCGAGGTGCCGAGCAGGTACTGCCCCTCGTAGAGCGCGTTGGCGCGGAACATCGGGAAAACGAAGTCGCGCACGAACTCCTCGCGCACGTCCTCGATATGGATGTTCTCGGGCTTGACGCCGAGCAGTTCCGCCTTCTTCCGCGCGGGCTCGAGCTCCTCGCCCTGGCCGAGATCGGCGGTGAAGGTCACGACCTCGCAGCCATACTCCGTCTGGAGCCATTTCAGGATGATCGAGGTATCGAGACCGCCCGAATAGGCGAGAACGACTTTCTTGGGCGACGACATGAGGGCCTCCGGCTTCGGACCCACGCGGATTAGGACGTTTCGCGCGGCCCGGCAAGGCTGGCGCGCCGCGTCACTCTCCGGGACGGGCGCGGGCGGCCGCGAGGAATTCGCGGTCGATCTCGTTCAGCTCCTCGCCATGGATCACGGATTCGAAGGCGCGCAGGCGCTTGTAGATCGACATGAGCTCGACGATCGTCCGCCAGGAGTTGATCAGGTACTGGAACGAATCCCGAACCCGGCCGAGCGCGTTCAGGATCTGGTTCATGAGCCCGAGCGTGATCGAGCCCGCGATGATCGCGGGGCCGAGCAGGACATAGCCGAAGACGTTGTCGACCTGCAGGAACGAGATCCGGGCGACGTTGAAGTACATGTAGTGGAAGTAGAGCCGGAAGTAGTTCCGCCGCACCGCGTTGAAGAGCTCGCGCGTCGTGGGCGGATCGGCCCGGGCCGGGTCGTCCTCGCCGTAGACGAGCTCCTTGCGCAGCGCCGCCTCGACCCGCTGGTTGCGGAACTCGAGCCCGGGCAGCTTGATGCCGACGAGCGCGAGGAAGGCGGTGCCGAAGAGCGACCAGAGCAGCGCCCCGATCACCAGCGGATAGGGCAGCGCGCCGATGATCGGGATGTCCTGGATCCCGGCGGACAGCGCGATCAGGACCGGCAGGAAGGCGATCAGCGTCATCATCGAATCGAGCAGGTTGGAGCCGAGGCTCTCGGTCGTGGTGGAGAAGCGCATCGTGTCCTCCTGCACGCGCTGCGACGCGCCCTCGATGTGGCGCAGCCTGTGCCAGTTCGCCAGGTAGTAGTCGTTCATCGCGTTGCGCCAGCGGAAGACGTAGTGGCTGACGAAGAAGAGCGAGAGCACGCCGACGAAGACCGCGACCAGCGCGATGCGGAGGAAGATCAGGATCTCGCCGTAGAACTCGCCGATGCTCACCTCGCGGTCTTTGGAGAGCGCTGCCTGCACCAGGTCGAAGAACGGCCCGTACCAGGCGTTGATCGCCACGTCGACCTGGACCTGGAAATAGGTGACGAACAGGATGAGCGCGGTGCCGAGGATCGACCAGCGCGCCCAGGGGTGCGGCGCGATCCGCTGCCAGGCGAAATAGAAGAGGCCGGTCGCCACCGCGTAGTAGATGTAGAACCAGAGGAACGGCGCGGCCCAGAAGCGCGAGACGCCGATCGGCAGTTCCGCCGCCATGTCGAGCCCGAGGGCCGCGCCGAGGCCGGATCCGCCCGCGTACCAGAGCCCGGCGCAGAGCAGTCCCCAGAGGAGCGCGGACCAGAAGAAGGGCCGCGGATTGGGAAAGAAGGAAACGAACACGGGCCGGACCTGCCTGTTGGGAAAAGGTGCCGGCCACAGAGCCCGATAAGCGGGCGCGATGCAATGCGACCGGCGTCGCGCCCACGCGATCGCGAGACCGGGTGGAGGAGACGTGATCGCGAAGGTGGTGTCCGCGCCGGGGTGGCGGCGCGGACGCCGAGGGTCAGAGGATGAAGTCGGCGGCGGAATAGGCCGAGGCCGCGACCGCGCCGTCGTCGATCGCGATCTGGAACTCGATCGCGGAATCGGCGTCGGTATTGCCGTTGATGATCGTCATCGTGCCCGAGGTGGTGGCCCAGAGCCGGCCGACCCCTTTCGCCGTGCCGAAGGTGAAGTCCTGGATCCCGCCGGCGGCGGTGTTGGCGTCGATCTGCGACAGGTCGATCCTGTCCCCGAGCGCGGCGCCGGGCCGCTCGAAGGCCACCGCGCCGTCGCCGCCCCGGATGATGTCGCGCGACGCGGGGTTGCTGCCGACGGTGCTCGCGAAACGGAAGATGTCGTTGCCGGCGCCGCCGATCATCACATCGGCGCCGTTGCCGCTCTGGAAGGTGTCGTTGCCGGCGAGGCCGCGCAGCGTGTTCACGAAGGAATTGCCCGAGATCTGGTTGGCGAGCGCGTTGCCGGTGCCGTTCGCCGCGGTCGCGCCGACGAGGAAGAGGTTCTCGACATTCGTGGAGAGCGTGTGGCCGACGGTGGCATAGACGGTATCGGCGCCGCCGGCGGTTCCGGTCAGGGTCTCGGAGACCGTGTCGCCGGCGTTGTCGACGTAGTAGAAGTCGTCGCCCGCGCCGCCGACCATCGAATCCGCGCCGACTCCGCCGTCGAGGTTGTCGCTTCCCGATCCGGCGCGGAGCGTGTCGTTGCCGCCGAGCCCGCGCAGGTAGTTGTTGCCGATCGTCCCCGACATGTCGTTCGCCGAGGCGTTGCCGGTGCCGTTGATCGACGCCTCGCCGAAGAAGTAGAGGTTCTCGACATTGGCGGAGAGGGTGTAGGTGGCGTTCGAATAGACCGTGTCGGTGCCGTAGTAGGAGCCGCTGTACTCGACGATCACGTCCGAGGTGCTGTCGACGTAGTAAGTGTCGTTGCCCGCGCCACCGAGCATGCTGTCGACCCCCGTGCCGCCATTGATGCTGTCGGCGCCTTCGTATCCGTGCAACGTGTCATTGCCGTCGAGGCCTAGCAGCGTGTCGGCGTAGTAGCCGGCGTAGATCACGTTCGCGGATGCGTTGCCGGTCCCGCTAGCGCTTCCGCTCCAATAGTCGAACACCAAGTTCTCGACGTTCGTAGTGAGCGTCCAGCTTCCGGCGAAGGCGAGCGAGATCGTGTCTGTCCCGCCAAGAGACCCCGAGAGGGATTCGGCAACGACATCCGAGGCCGAGTCCAGATAGTAGTAATCGTTACCGGCGCCGCCTTCGAGGTAGTCGGCGCCGGCGCCGCCATCGAGATAGTCGGCTCCATCGCCGCCATAAAGGGAGTCGGATGCCAGTCCGCCGTTGAGTTCGTCGGAACCGTCTCCGCCGTAAAGCGAGTCGGACCCAGCATTGCCATAGAGATAGTCGCTCCCGCCGAGCCCGTAGAGCGCATTGTTGAAGTCATTTCCGTAAATTTCGTTCGTAAGTCCGTTGCCGGTCCCGCTCGTTCCGCTCCGTCCGGTGAGAGTGAGGGTCTCGATGCCGGCTCCGAGGGTGAAGCTCACGCTCGCGAAGACGCGATCATAGTTCCAGGTCGTGACGCCGTCGTCCTCGACGTAGTCGCCCACGTTATCGACGTAGTAAGTATCGGAGCCTTCGCCGCCGTACATGCTGTCAACGCCCGCGCCGCCGTCGAGCGTATCGTCGTCGTTTTCGCCATAGAGCATGTCATCGCCGGTTCCGCCATAGAGCGAGTCATACCCGTCGTAACCGTAGAGCGAGTCGTTCCCGGTACCGCCGTCCATGTAGTCGCTGCCGCCGTAGCTCGACGCGGTGAAATCGTCGATCAGATCGTTGCCGTCACCACCATAGGCTGTATCGTTGCCGGCGCCGGTGTAGATCTCGTCGTCGCCGCCGTAGCCGTCGAGGTAGTCGTTCCCGCCCATGCCGTAAATGATGTCGGCGACCGCGGTGGGATAGAAGACGCCGGACGGGCTGATCGTCACTCCGGACGAGACATATCCATAGTAGATCGTGTTCCCGCTGGAGTTACCAGTAAACGTCGCCATGAGAAAATTCTCCGCCAAAAGGCATGATATCACTGGTGGCGCGATCTAATTCGCACGCATAAATGAAGAATCAAGAATAACGAAATCACCCACCAGAGAATCGTCTGGTAACACTTCCGTTATGGAATGCAAGCGGTGATTGCAACGACTGGCACGCGCCAAAAGATCCGGAGACCGGCGCGCGGTTCTCCGTCTGCGCGGAAAGCGCGTAAGATGTTCTTACAGGCCCGAGGTCAAGGCGCGGTCCCACCTGGAGGTGCCACAGCTTCAGGTTGTGGGAGCGACTCGGGCCCGGCTCAGGGCCAGGGGTAGGGGGCGAGCACCTTGCCCTCCGAGGCGAGGCGGGCGGCGATCTCGGCCCGGCGGGCGACCACGTCGGGGACGTGCTCGGCGCGGCGCCGGCGCACCTCTTCCTCGGTGAAGGGCGGCGCGGGGGTCTCGCTCCAGTGGGCCACGACGTAGTTCATCACCTCGGCGATCTCGGCGTCGTCGAGGCTCGCGCCGACGACGCCCGGCACGTGCATGATATAGGTCCGGCCGGCGTCGTCGTTCGCGAGGAACTCGACCGAGTTCGGGAAGGCGGGCACGCCGCCGATCTCGGTGCCGAGCCCCTCCATCCCGTGGCAGCCGGCGCAGCGCAGGATGTAGTTCGCCCGCGCCTGCGCGAAGGCGCCCCCGGCGCCGAGCGCGGGGGCGAGGGCGATGAGCGCGCCGAGCAGGATCGGGCCGGGGCGCATCATCCGCCCTTGCGCATCGCCCTGAGGTCGGCGTGCGACGGCGGGGCGGCGCGGTCGGCGGTCATCATCTCGGTCGAGACCGTCGCTCCGGACAGGCCGCCGAGCGTCGCGAGCACGTAGGTCGCGACCTCCGCCGCCTCGGCGTCGGAGAGATGCGCCTGTGCCGGCATGGCGAGGCCGATGTAGTCGATCCCGGCGGCGTTGATCCGGCCGGTCAGCCCGGAGGAGATCACGCCCGCCACGTAGGCGGGCGCCTTGTCGCCCAGCCCCGCCCAGAAATCGGCGAGGTCGAGCGGGGGGGCGAGGCCGGGATTGCCGACCCCCGCCTCGCCATGGCAGGCGGCGCAGGTGTCGGCGAAGATCGAGGCTCCGTCGGCGAGCGCCGCGCCGGGAAGCGCGGCCATGGCTACGGCGACCAGCGATCCTTTATTCATCGGCGAGCCCGACGACGACCGAGACGGTGCAGTGATAACCGGTGTTGGCGTTGGCCATGCACCAGTTGATGTCGTTGTAGAGGCCCATCCGGTAGCCCGGCCGCTCGCCCTTCGAGGTGAAGCAGAAGGTCGAGTTCGAGACCGAGGCCTTGCCGCAGCAGTCGTTGTAGGAAACGAGATAATCCTTGCCGTCGTCGGGGTTGGTGCAGGTGCCGACCCAGGAGACCGACGAGGCCTCGGAGCCCGGCGGGCAGGAGGTGAGCGATCCGCCCGAGGTCGAGCACAGGTTGCCGTCGAGCGCGCAGTGGCGCCAGTAGGAGCAGACGTCCTCGCCGGTCTCGGCCGCGCGGGCCCGGCGGTCGAAGGGCAGGACCGGGACGAGGCCGACGCCGACCAGCGTGGCGCCCGCCTTGGCGAGGAAGCTGCGGCGGCCGTGCGTCCGGGCCGACTGGCGCGCCCCGCCCTCCACAGTCTTGTCGAGGATCCTCAGGAATTTGTCGATCATGGGTGTCATGTCCTCACGGGGGAGTGGAGTGTCGGTCAGGCGGGCTGGGTCTCGCCCGCCGCGAGGCTCTGGATCGAGGGGCGGCCGAGCTCGGCGGCGTGGAACAGGCTCTCGAGCTGTTCGCGGTTGTTGACGAGCCCCTTGGCGCGGATCCGGCCGGTCCCGTCGATCAGGATCGCGAAGGGCAGCTTCGCGACCTTGAAGGTCATGCCGAGCTCGGAGGAGAGCGCGTAGGGGAAGTCCTCGAGCCGCTCCTTGGCGATCATGCGCCGGTGCGGCTCGGGATTGCCGTCCGAGGCGAGCACGACGTCGAGCCAGTCGGACTCGGCGCGGGCCGCGTCGCGCAGCGCCGGGACGAGAGCCTTGCAGATCGGGCAGGTCGTCGAGAGGAAGAAGACGAGCTGGCTGCGCCCGCCGTTGTCGCCGAGGGTGAGCCCGGGGCCGTTGAGGTTCGGGAGCGCCAGCGCCGGAGCCCTGGCGCCGATGTCCGGGCCGGTGTCGGAGATCATCGCGCCGACCGGCTGCACGCGCTCGAGCAGGACGCCGATCTGGCGCGCCAGCGCGAAGACGACGGCGATCAGGACGAGGACGGTGACCCAGAGCAGGCCGACGGCGAAGGTGAGAAGTTCCATGTCCCTCTCCTCAGGACTGGTCCGCGGCGAGGCGGATATGCCCCGCGTTGGCGAGAAGGCGCTCGATGATCGCGTAGAGGCACCAGAGCGTGAGCCCGCCCGCGACCGCGAGCGCCGCGCCGGCCACGCCCGCGCCACCGGCGGGCAGGAAGGCGAGCGCGAGCGCGAGCGCGGCGAGCACGAGGTTGCGCGCGATGGTGAGCGCCGAGACGAATTGCGGCGCGCCGCCGCAGCCGCAGTCGATCCGCCGCTGGCCCCGGCGCAGCGCGCCGGCCATCGCCCAGGCGTAGCCGAGCAGCAGGACGGCGGTGCCCGCGGCGCCGAGGGCCCGGGTCGCCGGCAGGATGAGGGCCACGAGCAGGAGCGCCTCGGCCGCGATCACGGCGCGGGTCGCGAGCGCCTCGCGGCCCGGCGGCGCGACGCCGTAGTCGGCGACGAAGCCGGTGGTCTCGAGGAAGGCCTGCGACTTGTGCCAGGCCGCGCGCAGGAGGAGCGCGGCGAGGAATACCGTCAGCGTGCCGCCCGTGAGCGTGGCGCCGTCCATCACCGCCTCACTGGCTCGTCGCGACCAGCGCGACGAACCCGCCCATGTCCTCGGCGGTCGCGGTCAGCTTCGCGGCCGACTTGGCCTCCGGGTCCACCTCGTAGCGGTTCACGGTCGCCTCGTCGTCGCTCGCGGTGAAGAGCACGGGCGGCGAGCTCTTCGAGACCGCGATCGACTTCTCGTCATGCGCGACCGAGCGGTAGAGCAGGGTCTTGCCCGCGACGTCGATCGCCCAGATCTCCTTGGCCGGGTCCTTGTGCGAGCCCTCGGCCGCGTCCGGATGCATCAGCACGAAGGCGACGCCGGTCTCGGGGTGATAGGCGATCACCTCGGAGCCGCCGGGCGCCCAGCCCTCGACGCCGGGGCCCATCGGGAAGGTCTCCGCGACCGTCGCGGCGCCATCCTTGAAGGTCACGCGAGTGATGTTACCGCCGAAGGAGGCGAAGAGCAGGTCGTCGCCCGCGCGCGCCGGATTGGTGAAGAGCGCGTCGGCGTCGGGGTCGAACACGCCCGCCACCTTGACGGGCTCGGCGATCGCGCCGTCCGCCGCGACGGCGCTGACCTGCAGCGAGCCGTCGCCGCAGAGCGACAGGAAGCTCATGCCGGTCGCGGCCGGGATCGCGCCCCAGCAGCCGGGCGTCGGCACCTCGGCGATCGGCGCGCCGGCGGCGAGATCGACCACGGTGACCGAGGTCGCGGGCGTCGCGTTCTGCACCAGCAGGTATTTCTCGCCATCGGCGAGGCTCAGCATCGCGGGCTGCGATTCCACCATCGCGGCCTTCGACGGGACGATGATCTCGCGCTTGAGGCTCAGCGTGTCGACGTCCCATTCGGCGACGACGCTCTCGGTCGGGCCGGAGATGATGCGCTTGGGATAGTTGGACATCGTGTAGAGCGTCTTGCCGTCGGCGCTCAGCGCCATCTGCGCCTGGAGCCCGGGGGTGATGTTGCCCTTGTTGGTCAGGTCCTCGCCCGCGAGCACGTTGATCTTCGAGGCGCCGCTCCAGCTCTGGTCGAGCGAGAAGACGTTCGGGCCGGGGGCGATGGTCGCCTCGACCGTCAGGGTTTCGGGTTCGATCGGATCCTGCGCGAAGGCGGCCTGGGCCAGTCCAAGTCCAACGCAGCCAATCACGGTGAGTCGCTTCATCAAGCCTGCTCCTCGGGTGCTCGGTTTCGCCCAGCCTTAGTCCAGCGGCCCCGGTGCATGCACGCCGGCCCGGCACGAAAGCGTGATCGGGAGGAAGGAAAGTTTCCTATTTGAACAGGCGGTGCCTGAAATTTCGGCATGCGAGCAAGGCCGGCGCCGCGCGCCGGGAGCGGATCTCCCGCCGGCGCCGGGAGGCGGACGCGGGCGCGAACCGGGTCGCAATGGCGGCTTTCAGGTGGTAGGGGCAGGATGCCGGCCGTCTGGCCGGGCGGGGCGCCGCGGGACGAACCCGGGCGCTCCGGAAGGCGCTGGAACGACCGAAGGGACATCATGCTCGAGAACGCCCTCACCATCGACGACCTGAAGCGCATGGCGCGCCGGCGGGTGCCGAAGATGTTCTTCGACTACGCGGATTCCGGCGCCTGGACGCAGTCGACCTACGACGCGAACGAGGCCGATTTCCGCAAGATCCTGCTGCGCCAGCGGGTGCTGGTCGACATGACCGATCGCAACCTCGGCTCGGAGATGGTGGGCCAGCCGGTGGCGATGCCCGTGGCGCTGGCACCGACCGGGCTCACCGGCATGCAGCACGCCGATGGCGAGATCCTCGCCGCGCAGGCCGCCGAGGCCTTCGGCGTGCCCTTCTGCCTCTCCACGATGTCGATCTGCTCGATCGAGGACGTGAAGGCCAATACGACCAAGCCGTTCTGGTTCCAGCTCTACGTGATGCGCGACCGGCCCTTCATCGAGCGGCTGATCGAGCGGGCCAAGGTCGCGGGCTGTTCCGCGCTGGTGCTGACACTCGACCTGCAGATCCTCGGCCAGCGGCACAAGGACCTCCGGAACGGCCTGTCCGCGCCGCCGAAATGGACGCCGAAACACGCCTGGCAGCTCGCGACCCGGCCGCTCTGGTGCCTCGGAATGGCGCGCACCAAGCGGCACGGCTTCGGCAACATCGTGGGCCATGCCTCGGACGTCGGCGATCTCTCGTCGCTCGCCTCCTGGACCAAGGAGCAGTTCGACCCGCGGCTTTCCTGGGACGACGTCGCCTGGATCAAGGAGAAATGGGGCGGCAAGCTGATCCTGAAGGGGATCCTCGATCCCGAGGACGCGCGGCTGGCGCTCGAGTCGGGCGCCGATGCGATCATCGTCTCGAACCACGGCGGGCGGCAGCTCGACGGCGCGCGCTCGTCGATCTCGGCGCTGCCGGGGGTGCTCGAGGTGGTCGGCGACCGGATGGAGGTGCATATGGACGGGGGCGTGCGCTCCGGCCAGGACGTGCTGAAGGCGGTGGCGCTGGGCGCAAAGGGCGTCTGGATCGGCCGGCCGTTCCTCTACGGGCTCGGCGCCGGGGGCCGCGCCGGGGTGACCCGGGCGCTCGAGATCATCCGGAGCGAGCTCGACATCACGATGGCGCTCTGCGGCCGGCGCGACATCCGCGCGATCGACGGCGCGATCCTCGACCGCGCCCCCGATCCGTTCGGCTGACGGGCGGGGCCGGTCAGCCGAGATAATCCGACTGCGCGACCGGCTCCATCCAGTCGACCGTCTTGCCGTCCAGCGCCTCGTGCACGGCGATATGCGTCATCGCGACATCCGGGGCGGCGCCGTGCCAGTGCCGCTCGCCCGGGGCGAACCAGACCACGTCGCCCGGCCGGATCTCCTCGATCGGCCCGCCCTCGCGCTGGACCCGGCCGAAGCCCGCGGTCACGACCAGCGTCTGGCCGAGCGGATGGGTGTGCCAATTGGTGCGGGCGCCGGGCTCGAAGGTGACCTGGGCCGCCGCGGCGCGGGCCGGCGACGGAGCGGTGAACAGCGGATCGACGCGCACCACGCCGGTGAACCAGTCGGCCGGCCCCTTGCCCGAGGGCCGCGCCCCATTGCGGCTGATGTCCATGACCTGTCCTCCCTGTGGATCGGGGTGGGATAGCACGTCCGGGCGGGGGGATGGTGGGCGAATCGCCCACCCTACGGCGCTTCGTAGGGTGGGCGATTCCGCCCACCACCCCCGCCGTCAGAGCAGTTTCTTCAGGTTGACGCCGGGGTCAGCGAGCGCGGCCGCGTCGGGGGCGGCGCCTTTCGCGATCAGCATCTCGGCGAGGCGGATCTCCTTGGCGACCGCGTTGCCCGGGCCAATCCCCGAGGCGGCGAGCAGGCGGCCGTCCGGGGCGAGGTGGAAGATCAGGAACGCCCCGTCCTTGCCCTCGCGCCGGACATGGGTCGCGGCGCCCTCGGCGAGGCCCGCGATCTGCAGCGTCAGGTCGTACTGGTCCGACCAGAACCACGGCACGCCGGCGATGCTCTCGCCCGCGCCGAGCATGTTGCGCGCCGCGAGCGCGCCCTGTTCCTGCGCGCTGCGCCAGCTCTCGAGCCGGATCCGCCGCCCGCCGTAGAGCGGCGCCGGGAAGGAGCAGCAGTCGCCGGCGGCGAAGATCGCCGGGTCCGAGGTCGCGAGCGTCGCGTCGACCGCGACGCCGTTCTCGATCGCGAGCCCGGCCTCGGCGGCGAGTTCGACGTTCGGCAGCGCGCCGATGCCGATCACCACGAGATCGGCCGGCACCTCGCCGCCGTCGCCGAGCGCCACGCCGGCGGCGGAGATCCCGGCGACGCTGGTCCCGGTCAGGATCCGCGCGCCCTCGGCGAGATGCCGGTCGTGGAGCACGGCGGCGATCTCGGCCGGCACGGCGCGGGAGAGCAGCCGGGGCAGCGCCTCGATCACCGTGACCTCGGCCCCGAGCTTGCGCGCCGCGGCGGCGAGCTCGAGCCCGATGAAGCCGCCGCCGATCACCGCGATCCGCCGGCCGGGGCCGAGCGCCGCGCGGATCCGGGCCGCGTCGTCGAGCGTGCGCAGCGTGGCGATCGTCGGCCCCTCGGCGGCGCGTTCGGTTCCGGGCAAGGGCCGGGGCCGCGCCCCGGTCGCGAGCAGGAGCTTCTCATAGGGGATCGCCGAGCCGTCGGCGCAGATCACCGCCCGTGCGGCGCGGTCGATCCGGTGCGCCCGGGCCTCGCGGCGGAAGTCGATCCCCGCCGCGCCGAGCCCGTCCGCGCCGCCGATCCCCTTCGCAACCGGCGCCTCGGCGAGGATCGCGTCCTTGGAGAGGGGGGGCCGCTCGTAGGGATCGTGCCGCTCGGCGTCGAGCAGCGTCACCGCCCCGCCGTAGCCCGCCTCGCGCAGCGAGAGCGCCGCCCGCGCCCCGCATTCCCCCGCGCCGATGATCACCATGCCGCTCATGTGAGGGTTCTCCCGTATCTGGGCCGGATGTGGAAACGGCGGGCGCGCGGCCCGCCGGAAGCGAGGAAGCCCGGTCCGGGGATCAGCCGACGGCGATCCGGACCGCGCCGTCGACGACCTCGGCCGGATAGACGCGGAGGTTCCTGCAGGCCGGCAGGCGCAGCGCCTCGCCGCTGCGATAATCGAAGGCGCCGGAATGTTTCGGGCATTCGACCTCGTAATCCATCACCAGCCCGTCGGCGAGGTGGATCGCCTCGTGGGTGCAGAGCCCGTCGGTGCACCAGACGCTGTCGTCGGGGGCGCGGTAGATCGCGAAGGTCCGCGATCCGTGGTCGAAGCGCAGCGCGCCCTCCTGTTCGATGTCCTCGAGCTGGCAGGCGGTGATCCAGGTGGCGGCGGCCGTGGTCATGGCGTGGCGTCCTTGTCTTGGGGTTCTTCGGTCTTGGCGTTACTCGGCGGGCTGCGTCGGGGCGGCCTTGCGGGCCTCGGCGGCGGCGAGCTTCTCCTTGCGGCGGCGGTAGCGCTCCTGCATCCGCGCGTCGCCCTCGGCCGAGCCGTCGTGCCAGGTGCCGAACCACTTATCGAGCGGGATCAGCGCGTCGCCGTAGTTCACCTCGAAGTACTTGTGGTGGAGGTAATGGGCGTAGGCGTGGCTGTCGACGAGCGCGTCCTCGCCGATCTCGACCTTGTCGAAGCCGACATGGCCCGGGATCGCGCCGAAGGAGGCGTAGTGGAGCTGGTAGAGCATCAGCACCGGGTTCGACGGGATGATCAGGTGGTAGAAGGCGGTGCCGAAGTAGAGCAGGTGCTCGATCGGATGCATCGACAGCGACGACCAGGGCGAGGGGTTCACCGAATTGTGGTGCACCGAATGCACCCATTTGTAGAGGAACGGCGTGTGGATCAGCCGGTGGATGCAGAAGAAGTGGAACTCGTGGATGATCGGGACGACCAGCGCGAGGCAGAAGAGATAGACCGGGTGCTGTGCGAATTCGAGCCAGGGCACGTAGCCGTTGGCGAAGGCCCAGAGGCAGACCACCTGGATCGCGGTCCAGATCGTGACGCCCGAGAGGAAGGTGCGCAGGATGTTGTCGACGTTCTGGCTCTCGAACCAGAAGGCCTTGCTCTTGTGCTCGGCCGGGAACTTGCCGTTGTACTTGAACCGGTTCTCCTGGCGCCTGAGCACGTAGAGATTGAGCTCGAAGGCGCCGTAGAAGAGGCAGGTCGCGACGGCGTTGACCGCGTAGAGCCAGAGCGGCCAGCCCCAGGACAGGGTCCGCATCGTCTCGACCGGCGGGATGATCCAGGCCCAGTAGGCGACCGCCGACAGCGCGAACAGGATGTTCCAGGGGAAGAAGTAGTGCGGCAGCCAGCTCAGGACCGCCTTGAGGCTGAAGGGGAGCCGGAACAGCGGCGCGAGCTCCACCGGCTCGTTCGGCGCCCAGTCGCCCCGTTTGTTGCGCTTTCCGTATTTCAGATCGTCCATCGGGCTCTCCCTGGCGCTCGGCTGGTGCGACGGAGGGCGGGTCGGCTTCGGTCCCACCCCGCGACCCTCGCTTGGGCGGAGGAATACGCCCGTCCGGCCCGGGGAGCGACGACTCGATTGATCAGATCAGATCACAGGTTCTCGGCGGTGATGGTGACGAAGCGGATCGGCGTCGCGTCCGGCGCGATGTCGAGCAGGCCGAGCCGGCGCAGCATCAGATCGAGCGCGCGCCGCGCCTGCGCCTCGGGCGCCTGGTCGAGCACCACGTCCATCACGCCGTCGCGCAGCGCCGCCTCGGTCACCTCGGTGAGCTCGTGGCCGACGAAGAAGATCCCGCGCGCGCCCGGGTCGCGCCGCAGCGCCTCGACCAGCCCGGTGTTGGCGCCGCCGGCGTTGTAGATCCCGGCGAGGTCGGGCCAGCGCCGCCGCGCCTCGAGCACCAGATCGCCCGCGACCCGCCGGTCGTCGCGGCTGAAGCCGATCCAGCGGAAGACGCGGCCCTCGGGCGCGTGTTCGGCGAAATAGTCGGAGAAGCCGCGCATGCGCGCGTGATGCACCTCGTAGCGGTGATGCGAGACCGCGATGACCGTGCCGGCCGGCGGCCCCATCCGGGCGATGAACATCGCCGCGCTGCGTCCGGCGGCGTAGTTGTCGATCGAGACCAGCTCGCCGATGCTTTCATGCGCGCGGGTGACGACATGCACGATCGGAAGGCGCGGCGCGACCCCGGCGATCGCGTCGGTGATCCGCGCGTCGACCGGCACCGCGAGGATGAGGCCGGCGCGGCGCGGCTCGGTCCGGGCGATAAGCGCGGCGATCGCGGCCGGGTCGTCCTCCTTCGAGAAGGTGCGGTGCACCCGCACCACCGGATCGAGGGTCGCCGCGATCCGTTCGAAGGCGCGGGCGAGGCGGCGGTAGAAGCTGGTCTCGGGCCGCACCAGGATGATCTCGATCCGGAGCAGGCCGCGATGCACCTCGGGCAGCCGGCGCGGATAGTCGAGCGCGCGCGCCGCGGCGATCACCCGCTCGGCGGTCTCGGGCCGCACGCCGCCCCGGCCATTGAGCACGCGTTCCACCGTCGCGGTGCCGACGCCGGCGGCCCGGGCGATCTCGGTGAATGTCGGCTTCGCCATCGACGGGCTCCGGAACGGGGGCGCGCCATCAAATCCGGGTCGCCGGCGTCTGTCGAGACCGCGCGGCGGTTTCATCGCGCGTGTCGCGGCGCGTTTTCGCCCGCGGCGAAGGGGCGCGGGCCGGAGATATCCGGGATCGGCGCGGGCGAGTGGCGCTCCCGCCCGGCGTGCATTACCAATTCCCGGGAACGGCGGGAGCGAGGCGCATGCGGGACCAGGTCGAGGATTGGCACACGCTGTCCGGGGATGAGGCGCTGACGCGGGCGGAGTCGCGCGCGTCGGGGCTCGACCCCGCCGAGGCCGAGCGGCGGTTGCGCGAGATCGGACCGAACGCGCTGCCCGCCCCCGCGCCGGTGCATCCGCTGCTGCGCTTCCTCGCCCAGTTCAACAACATGCTGATCTACGTGCTGCTCGCGGGCGCCGCCGCGGCCGCGGTGCTCGGCCATGGGATCGACGCGGGCGTGATCCTCGTGGTGGTCGTGGTGAACGCGATCGTCGGATTCGTGCAGGAGGGCCGCGCCGAACAGTCGCTCCGCGCGATCCGCGACCTCATCTCGCCGCATGCGACGGTGATGCGCGCCGGCGCGCGGCACACGGTCGAGGTCGAGAAGCTGGTGCCGGGCGACGTGGTGCTGCTCGAGGCGGGGGAGCGGGTCCCCGCCGACCTGCGCCTGCTGCGGGCGCGGGGCCTGACGGTCGACGAGGCGCTGCTGACCGGGGAATCGGTGACGGCGGCCAAGAGCGAGGCCCCGGTCGCCGCCGGGGCGCCGCTCGGGGACCGCGCCGGCATGGCCTTCTCGGGCACGCTGGTCGCGACCGGGCAGGGGACCGGCGTCGTGGTCGCGAGCGGCCCCCGGACCGAGATCGGCCGGATCAGCCGGATGATCGCGGAGGTCGAGCCGATGGTGACGCCGCTCCTGCGGCAGATCGACCGGTTCGCCGCCTCCTTCACCCGCGTGGTGCTGGCGGGCGGGATCGCGCTCTTCCTCTTCGCGGTCTTCGTGCGCGGCTTCGAATGGTCCGAGGCGCTGATCGCCGTCGTCGCCCTCGTCGTCGGCGTGGTGCCGGAAGGGCTGCCGGCCGTGCTGACGATCACCATGGCAATCGGCGTGCGGCGGATGGCGGAACGCCGCGCCGTGGTGCGCAAGCTGCCCGCCGTCGAGACGCTCGGCGCGGTCTCGGTCATCTGCACCGACAAGACCGGCACCCTGACCCTGAACGAGATGACCGTGCGCCACGTGCTGGCGCCGGGGCACGACGTCCATGTCGCGGGCGTCGGCTACGAGCCGAAGGGCGCCCTCGCGCCCGAGAACCACGGCGACGCGGACGCGGCCCGGGCCGCGCTCTCGCCGATCCTCGCCTGCGGGATGATGTGCAACGACGCGACGCTGCGCGAGGCCGAGGGCGTCTGGACGGCGGTCGGCGATCCGATGGAGGGCGCGCTCGCCGCGCTCGCGATGAAGGCGGGGCTCGACCCGGCGCATGCGCGGAGCGAGTGGCCGCGGCGCGACGAGATCCCGTTCGACGCGGCGCACCGCTACATGGCGACGCTGCACGCGGGGCCGGGCGGCACGGCGATGATCTACGTGAAGGGCGCGCCGGAGGTCCTGCTCGCGATGGCCGGCGCCAATGGCGGCGACTGGGAGCGGCGGATCCACGATCTCGCCGGAGAGGGCGAGCGGGTGCTCGGCTTCGCCCGGAAGCCGCTGCCCGCGATCCCGGCGTCGTTCGGCCCGGCGGATCTCGCCGAGGGAGTGGAATTCCTCGGCCTGATGGGCTTCATCGACCCGCCCCGGCCGGAGGCGGTGGCGGCGATCGCCGAATGCCGCTCGGCCGGCGTCGCGGTCAAGATGATCACCGGCGACCATGTCGACACCGCGGTCGCGATCGGCGGCCAGCTCGGCCTCGCCGACCGGCTCGACGCGATGACCGGCGCCGAGGTCGACGGCTTGAGCGACGCCGAGCTCGCCCGGAAGGCGCCCGAGGTCGCGGTCTTCGCGCGCACCAGCCCGGAGCACAAGCTCCGCATCGTGCGCGCGCTGCAGAGCGACGGGGCGATCGTCGCGATGACCGGCGACGGGGTGAACGACGCCCCGGCGCTGAAACAGGCCGACGTCGGCACCGCGATGGGCCGCAAGGGCACCGAGGCGGCGCGCGAGGCCTCGGAAATGGTGCTGCTCGACGACAATTTCGCCTCGATCGTCGCGGCGGTCAGCGAGGGCCGCACGGTCTACGACAACATCCGCAAGGTGATCTCCTGGACGCTGCCCACCAACGGCGGCGAGGCGCTCGCGGTGATCGTGGCGATCCTCGCGGGCTTCGCGCTGCCGATGAGCCCGACGCATATCCTCTGGGTCAATCTGGTGCTGACCGTGACGCTCGGCCTCGTCCTCGCCTTCGAGCCGCCGGAGCCCGGGGTGATGGGCCGGCCGCCCCGGCCCGCCGGCGCGCCCCTGCTCTCGCCCTTCCTCGTCTGGCGGGTGCTGCTCGTCTCGACGCTGATGGCCATCGCCGCGCTCTGCGTCTTCTTCCTGGCGCTCGGCCGGGGCGAGAGCCTCGAATACGCGCGGACCATGGTCGTCAACATGGTGGTGGTCGCGGAGATCTTCTATCTCTTCAACGTGCGCTACATGTACATGCGCTCGCTGACCTGGCGGGGCGCGCTCGGCACCCCGCAGGTGCTCGCGGCGATCGCCGCGGTGGTCATCGCGCAGCTCGCCTTCACCTACGCGCCCTTCATGCAGGCGATCTTCGATTCGCGGCCGCTCGCCTTCCGCGACGGGGCGCTGATCATCGCGATCGGGATCGGGCTCATGCTGCTGCTCGAGCTCGAGAAGCTCGCGATGCGGCGGTTCCGGGTCTTCGCCGAGCTCTCGACCGGATGAGCGCCGGGCCCGGCCTCAGGCCTCGGCGCGGCGGATCCATTCGACGCTCGGCGCGAACATGTAGCCCGCGCCATAGATCGTCTTGATGATCTTCGGGTTGCGCGGATCCTCGCGCAGCTTGACCCGCAGCCGCGAGATCCGGACGTCGACGCCGCGGTCGAAGGCGGCGGAGCCCGCGTCCTCCATCAGCGTCTCGCGCGTCTGCACCCGGCGGGGCCGCAGCGCGAGGGCGCGCAGCAGCCGGACCTCGCCGGCGCTGAGCTCGATCTCCTCGGCGTCGGGGGCGATCAGCCGGTGGCCGCGGAAGTCGGCGGTCCAGCCGCCGAACCGCGCCAGCCGGTCGTCGGCCTCGCCCGCCGCCTCGGCCCGGCGCAGCACCGCGCGCACCCGCGCCACCAGCTCGCGCGGGTTCACCGGCTTCAGGAGATAGTCGTCCGCGCCGCTCTCGAGCCCGAGCACGCGGTCCGAGACCTCGGTCCAGACCCCGCTCATCGCGATCACCGGGATCGCCTCGGCCCTGAGCTTGCGGCCCATCACGTCGAGCGCCGGGCCATCGGGCAGGTTCATGTCGAGGACGCAGAGCGCCGGCCGCACCTGGGCGAGCCGCCGCTCGAAATCGCGGGTGAGCCCGACCGATTCCGCCTCGAACCCGTGCTCGCGGAAGGTGCGGACGAGCAGCGCCGCGAGATCGGCGTCGTCCTCGAGGATCAGCACGAGGGGTCGGGTGGTGGTCATGGTCGCTTCCCCAGGCTCAGTCCGGGCGCGCGGCCGGCGCCGCCTCGATCACGCGCAGCAGCTCGCGCGGGTCGAACGGCTTGCTCAGCACCGGAAGCGCCAGATCCCCGCGATCCGCCCGCTCCGCCGCGTCGAACCCGGTCATGAGCACGATCCGGAGCTCCGGGCGCAAGCGGCCCGCCTCGCGGGCGAGGTGGAAGCCCGACATCCCCGGCATCACCACGTCGGTGACGAGCGCGCGGAGGTCCGGCACCCCGCGCACGAGCTCGAGCGCCTCGGCCCCGCCCTCGGCCTCGAGCACCGCGTAGCCAAGCCCGGCGAGCTGCCGCCGGACCGTGTGGCGCAGGTCGTGGTTGTCGTCGACCACGAGCACGAGGCCGCGGCCCGCGACGGCGGGGCGGGGCTCCGGCTCGGCGATCTCCCCGGGTTCGGCGGCGGGCAGCAGCATCGTGAAGCGCGCGCCGCCCTCGGGGCGGTTCTCGACGTCGATCGTGCCGCGCGACTGGCGCACGAAGCCCCAGACCATGCCGAGGCCGAGGCCGGTGCCCTTGCCCGGCTCCTTGGTGGTGAAGAAGGGCTCGAAGATCCGGGCCCGCGCCGCGGGGTCGATGCCGGGGCCGGTGTCCGAGACCGCGAGGCGAACGAAGCGGCCCCGCGCGGTCGCGGGCGGATAATCGACCTCGATCCGGATGTCGCCACCGTCGGGCATCGCGTCGCGCGCGTTGAGGCAGAGGTTGAGGAGCGCGGTCTCGAGCTGCGCCCGGTCGATGTGGAGCGCCGCCGCGCTGCCCCGGCAGTCGAGCGAGAGGCCGATCGTCGCGGGCAGCGTCCGGCGCATCAGCCGCAGGAAGTCCGCGAGGCAGTCCTCGACGTCGATCCGCTCCGGCCGGAGCGGCTGCTTGCGCGCCATTGCGAGCAGCCGCGACGTCAGCCGCGCGCCCTGTTCGGCGGCGCGGATCGCCGGGGCGATATATTCCTCCAGCACGTGGGGATCGACGCGATCCTCGTCGCGGAGCGGCAGGAGATTGCCGAGGATGATCGCGAGCAGGTTGTTGAAATCATGCGCGATCCCGCTCGCGAGCTGGCCGACCGCGTCCATCTTCTGCGCCTGCGTCAGCGCCGCCTCGGCCTCCTTCTGCTGGGTGACGTTGATCGAGCAGACGTAGAAGCCATGCACCGCGCCGTCGGGTGTCGCGTCGGGCCGCAGGAATGTACGCACGGTCAGCATCCGCCCGTCGGCGTGGCGCGCGGGATGGATGAAATCGACCGCCCGGCCCGAATGCGCGGCCTCGAAGAACGGGTCGCCCAGCACCATCGCGTCGCGCCAGATGAACGCGTCGGCGTGCAGGCCGATGATCGCCTCGGGGCCGAGCCCGTAGGCGGCGGCGAAGCGCTGGTTGGCGAAGCGGTAGATCTTGTCCTGGTCGACATAGGCGATGCCGACCGGCAGCGCGTCGGTGATGACGCGCAGCCGCGAATCCGCGCTTCCCATCGCGGCACCGAGGGGCATGGCTTCCTCCGCTCCTGCTCGGCGCGATGCTAGGCGAATTCGCGGCCCGCCGGAACCGGCGCGGGGCACGTGTTACAATTCGTTGGAATTGGGCAAAAGCCGCGCAACACTCGGACGGTAGCTTCCGCGCGACGACGCGCGCCGCGCGTCCCGGCCGAGAACGAAAAGAGCCGTCTGGAGGAACCACCCATGCCGACCATGCCATCGCCCTATGCGAGCGGGCTCGGGAAGACCGCCGCGAACCACGTGGCGCTGACGCCGACCACCTTCCTCGACCGCGCGGCCCTGATCTGGCCGGACCGGACCGCGGTGGTGCATGGCGCGACGCGTCGGACCTGGGGCGAGACGGCGGCGCGCTGCCGCCGCCTCGCCTCGGCGCTGCGCCGCCGGGGGATCGGCCCGGGCCAGACGGTCGCCTTCCTCGCCGCGAACACGCCCGAGCTCTACGAGGCGCATTTCGGCGTGCCGCTGTCGGGCGGCGTGCTCAACGCGATCAACACCCGGCTCGACCCCGAGGCGATCGCCTTCATCCTGTCGCATGGCGAGGCGCGGATCCTCTTCGTCGACCGCGAGTTCGGCGCGGCGGCGCGCCGCGCGGTCCAGCTGCTCGGCCGCCGCCTGCCCGTCGTCGCGATCGACGATCCGGAGTTCGCGGGCGGCGAGGCGTTCGGCGAGACCGATTACGAGGCCTTCCTCGCCGAGGGCGATCCGGCCGAGGTCTTCGCCGGCCCCTCGGACGAATGGGACCCGATCGCGCTCAACTACACCTCCGGCACCACCGGCAATCCGAAGGGTGTCGTCTACCACCACCGCGGCGCCTATCTCAACGCGGTCTCGAACGCGATGTCCTGGGGACTTCCCGACGCGCCGGTCTATCTCTGGACGCTGCCGATGTTCCACTGCAACGGCTGGTGCTTCCCCTGGACCATCGCCGCCGTCGGCGGCGTCAACGTCTGCCTGCGCGCGGTGCGGGTCGAGAAGGTGCTCGCGCTCGTCCGCGACGAGGGCGTCACGCATTTCTGCGGCGCGCCGATCGTGCTCAACATGATCAACAACGCGCCCGCCGCGCTGCGCGAGGGGATCTCCCAGCCCGTCAAGGCGATGGTCGCGGGGGCGGCGCCCCCCGCCGCCGTCATCGCCGGCATGGAGCGGATGGGCTGGGAGGTCACCCATGTCTACGGGCTGACCGAATGCTACGGCCCGACCGTGGTCAACGTCTGGCGCGACGCCTGGGACGATCTCGAGCTCGATGCCAAGGCCGCGATCAAGGCGCGGCAGGGCGTGCGCGGCCCGATGCTCGAGGCGGTCATGGTCGCCGATCCCGCGACGCTCGAACCCTGCCCGAAGGACGGCGCGACGATGGGCGAGATCTTCATGCGCGGCAACAACGTCTGCTCGGGCTATCTGAAGAACCCGACGGCCACCGCCGAGGCCTTCGACGGCGGCTGGTTCCATACCGGCGACCTCGCGGTCTGGCACGCCGACGGCTATGTCGAGATCAAGGACCGCTCGAAGGACATCATCATATCGGGCGGCGAGAACATCTCCTCGATCGAGGTCGAGGACGTGCTCTACCGCCATCCCGACGTGCTGGAGGTCGCCGTGGTGGCGCGGCCCGACGAGAAATGGGGCGAGACGCCCTGCGCCTTCGTCGCGCTGAAGGAGGGGGCCTCGGTGACCGAGGCCGAGCTGATCGCCTTCGCCCGCGGCCAGCTCGCCGGCTTCAAGGTGCCGCGGACGATCATCTTCGGATCGCTGCCGCGCACCCAGACCGGCAAGGTGCAGAAGTTCCTCCTGCGCGGCTCCGCGCGCGACCTCTGATTCCGCGCCCCGGCCCGCCGCCGGGGTCAGCCCGCTTCCGGTCGACCAGGACCAGCCAAGGACCCGCCAACATGACCGACTACACGCCGCCGCTCCGCGAGATCCGCTTCGCGCTCGACACGCTCGCCGGCCTGCCCGGCATCGCAGGGCTGCCGGGCTTCGAGGAGGCGACGCCCGACCTGACCACGAGCATCCTCGAGGAGGCGGCCAAGATCGCCTCGGGCGTGCTCGCGCCGCTCAACCGGGCGGGCGACCTCGACGGCGCGAGGCTGACCGAGGCGGGCGTGGCGACCACGCCCGGCTGGTCGGAGGCCTGGGCGGTGCTGATCGAGGGCGGCTGGAACGGGCTGCCCTATCCGCCCGAGCTGGGCGGCATGGGCCTGCCGGGGGTGCTCAACCTCGCGGTGCACGAGATGTGGCAGACCGCCAATCTCGCCTTCGCGCTCTGCCCGATGCTGACCCAGGGCGCGGCCAACGCGATCGAGCTCTACGGGACCGAGGACCAGAAGGCGCGGTTCCTGCCCGCCATGGTCAGCGGCGAATGGACCGGGACGATGAACCTGACCGAGCCGCTCGCGGGCTCCGACCTCGCGGCGATCCGCGCCCGCGCGGTGCCCGAGGGCGACGGCTACCGGATCACCGGGCAGAAGATCTTCATCACCTATGGCGACCACGACCTGACCGGGAACATCATCCATCTGGTGCTCGCCCGGCTGCCCGACGCGCCGGCCGGGGTGAAGGGGATCTCGCTCTTCATCGTGCCGAAGGTGCTGGCGGACGGCACGCGCAACGACGTGACCTGCGTCTCGCTCGAGCACAAGCTCGGCATCCACGGCAGCCCGACGGCGGTGCTCGCCTTCGGCGAGAAGGGCGGGGCGCTGGGCGAGCTGGTGGGCGAGGCCAACCGCGGGCTCGAATACATGTTCTCGATGATGAATCACGCCCGGCTCAACGTCGGGCTGCAGGGGCTCGCGATCGCCGAGCGCGCCTATCAGCAGGCGCTCGGCTACGCGCGCGAGCGCAGGCAGGGCAGGCCGGCCGGCTGGACCGGCGGGCCGGTGGCGATCATCGAGCATCCCGACGTGCGGCGGATGCTGATGAGCATGAAGGCGCGGATCGTCGCGATGCGGGGGCTGCTCTACCGCGTCGCCGCCGACCACGACCTCGCCGAGGCGGCGCCCGATCCCGAGGTCCGGGCGGCGGCGCGGCGGCGGGTCGACCTGATGACCCCGGTCGCCAAGGGCTGGTGCACCGAGACCGGCGTCGAGCTCGCCTCGCTCGGCGTCCAGATCCACGGCGGGATGGGCTATATCGAGGAGACCGGCGCGGCGCAGCACTGGCGCGACAGCCGGATCACCACGATCTACGAGGGCACCACGGCGATCCAGGCCAACGCGCTGGTCGGCCGCGGCCTGCTGCGCGACGCCGGGGCCGAGCTCGGCGCGCTGATCGCCGAGGTCGCCGAGGAGGGCCGGGCGCTCGCGGGCACGCCGCTCGAGGCCGAGGGCGCGGCGCTGGCCGAGGCCGCCGGGCAGGCGGCGCGCGCGGCGGCCTTCCTGATCGAGCGCGGCGCGAGCGATCCGCGCGCCGCCTTCGGCGGCTCGGTGCCGTTCCTGATGCTCCTCGGCGCGCTCCTCGGCGGCCAGGCGCTGCTGCGCGGCGCGCGGGCCGCGCTGGCGGCCGCGGCGGATGGCGACGCCGACCCCTGGTGGGAGACGCGCCTCGGCCTGGCGCGGTTCTACGCCGCGCATGTCCTGCCCCGGGTCGAGGCCGAGCGCCGCGCGATCACCGACGCCCCGGCCGCGATCTTCGCCATCGACGCGGCGCTGCTCTGACGAGGCGGGGTGCCCTGGGGACCAAATCCCCGTTGCGCCCGCCGCCCGCCCGTGCTTATAGAGACGCGGCCCAGGCACCCGTAGCTCAGCTGGATAGAGCGCTGCCCTCCGAAGGCAGAGGTCACAGGTTCGAATCCTGTCGGGTGCGCCATTCTTATCAAGACATTACCGTTTAAAGCTGCGCCGGTCCCCCGTCTATTCCCCCGGCGACGGGCCAGAAACGTCCCGGCGAACCTCCGAAATCATGCTGTGAGATGCGCGGTCGTCCCGTGCGATGGCGAGGTTCGTTTCGCGCCGGTGGATCCGACCCAGGGCGACCGGCCCAGGCTGACGGAGCCGCGTCGATAAAATCTTGAAGAAAGCATGAAGGGCGCCGGTCAGGGCGCCCCTCGTATGCGATTTGATGGGTTTCGTGAACTTGAGCCTCCGCTCGCGTTGACGAAATGGCCTTTCGTCGAGATCACAAAATGAAATCGCTCGCCGAATAGTCGCTCGCATCGACGCTTGTCCCGTCGAGCAGGTTGATCGCGAGCATCTTCCGGCCCGTGCTGGCGTAGACGATCGAGCCGTCGTTGTCCGGGTTGTCCTCGACCCAGATCCGGCCCGTGCCCTGCCACTCGCCCTCGCCCGAGAAGCGGAACGCCTGGTTGCCGTTGCGATAGGCGTTGGCGTCGATCCGCGACACGTCGATCAGATCCTCGCCGATCGTGAAATCGTAGATCCGGTCGCGCTCCTTCGCGCTGAGCCCGCGAGCGCCCCAGAACTCGAACGTGTCCTCGCCGCCGTTGCCGCGAAGGAAGTCGGCGCCGGCGCCGCCGATGAGGTGGTCCGCGTTGCCGGAGCCGAGCAGGGTGTCGTTGCCCTGGTTGCCCCAG
>QFPW01000074.1 GCA_003241785.1 Rhodovulum sulfidophilum
TTCCGGCACCCATGGGGTCGAAGGTCCGTTCGGTTCGGCCTGCCAGACCGCCTGGCTCTCCCAGAACACGCCCTGGCAGCTTCCCGACGATACCGCCGTGCTCGCGATCCATCTCATCAATCCCTGGGGCAGCGCATGGTCGCGCCGGGTGAACGAAGACAATGTCGACCTCAACCGCAATTTTATCGACTGGCAAAAAGCACCGCCGAAAAACGAACCGTACGGCGCCTTGCACGGCGCGCTCGTCTGTTCCGCCCTGGAGGGGCCGGACCACGACGCGGCAGCGGAGACCTATGAGGCGGCCAAGCGGCAAGCCGGCGGCTATGCCGGCCTCGCCCCAATCATCGAAGCTGGCCAATACGATTTTCCGGATGGGCTGTTCTATGGTGGCGATGGCCCGGTCTGGTCCAACCGCACGCTCATCGACATCCTCTCCACCTTCGCGCAGCAGGCGGCCGAGGTCGTCGTTTTCGACCTTCATACGGGCGCCGGTCCCTATGGTTATCCGGCGCTGCTGTCGGTCGCTGAAAGTGAGCACGCCGGGCTGGACTGGGGGCGGAGCATCTTCGGCCCCACACTCTCGGTCGTCGTCACCGGTGCGAACGCGACAACAGATACCGGCATTGCCGCGACCGCAACCGGTTATGTTTCTGCGGCCGTGCGGACCGCGCTGCCGAAGGCCCGCGTCCTGCCGCTGGTGGTCGAATGCGGCACGCTGGACGGCGCCACCGTTTCCGACGCGGTGCAAGCAGACAACTGGCTTCATCTGTTCGGCAAGGTCGACACGCCGCTCGGCGGCAGGATCAAGGAAACCCTGCGCGCCGCCTTCATCCCCGAGGATGCGGACTGGCAGCGCACATGCCTTGCCGCATCGCTGCGCCATTTCGATCGCGCCTTCGCCGACCTCAAGGCGGTTGGCGGCGCCGGCCCGGAAAAGACCGTTCCGGCAGCAGCGGCTGTTACCGTCGTCACCCATCCCGACGTAAACGGCCCGAGGCTTGCCGAACGGCCGGCGATCGAGGTGCACGGCATCCACAAGCGTTTCGGCATCCTGCCTGTGCTGAACGGCGTCAGCGTCTCCGCGCAGCCGGGCGAGGTCGTGTCGATGATCGGCTCTTCCGGCTCGGGGAAAAGCACCTTCCTGCGCTGCATCAACCTGCTTGAACAGCCGAACGACGGACGCATCGTCATCGACGGCGAGGAAATCCGCATGAAGAAAACGGCGGACGGCAATGCCGTTCCGGCCGACATGCGGCAGGTCGAGCGCATCCGCTCGCGGGTCGGCATGGTGTTCCAGAACTTCAATCTCTGGCCGCACATGACCGTGCTCGAAAACATCGTCGAGGCGCCGCTGCATGTGCTGAAGGAAGAGCGGCAGGCGGCCGTCGATCACGCTCACGCTTTGCTGAAGAAGGTCGGGCTCTCCGACAAGCACGCGCAATATCCCGGCCAGCTCTCGGGCGGCCAGCAGCAGCGCGCCGCCATCGCCCGCACGCTTGCGATGCGCCCGAAACTCATCCTGCTCGACGAACCGACCTCAGCACTCGATCCCGAGCTGGTCGGCGAAGTGCTGCGGGTGATCCGGCAACTGGCCGAAGAAGGAAACACGATGATCCTTGTGACGCACGAAATGCAGTTCGCGCGCGAGGTCTCGCACAAGATCCTC
>QFPW01000075.1 GCA_003241785.1 Rhodovulum sulfidophilum
CGGGGAAACAACGGCTGAGGCGCGAGAGCCGGTCACGATGCTTCCCGCGATGACGCCGCGCGCCGAGGTCGCGTCCGACTATCGGCACGCGGGCCTGTCCTTGCGGGGGCACCCGGTCGCCTTCCTGCGCGCCGATCTGGCCCGCCGCCGCGTCGTCACCTGCGCCGAGGCGATGGACGCGCCCGATGGCCGCGTCCTGACCGTGGCCGGGATCGTACTTCTGCGCCAGCGGCCCGGCTCAGCCAAGGGCGTCTTTTTCGTCACCCTCGAGGACGAGACCGGCGTCGCCAATGTCATCGTCTGGCCAAAGCTCTACGAGCGCCAGCGCCAGTAACTTTCAATTCACACGCGCAGCCAGAGCACTACTTGCTACATAATCGATACGGGCCAGAATCCCTTGCCTTCCACGAAGGTCCGGAAATTTACTGTATCTACGCGAATCCACGATATTATTGTTTTCGATAAAGTGCCTGTAGCGCTCCAACAAGGCAGGAACGGTTCTCGGATACGCGAACGCAGCGCATGCCACTCCGTAGTAGGAGCGTATGCAAAATTCGTTTTGAAGGGCGTGTGGCTCAATCGAGATGGTCTCGTTTAAGCCAATCGAGCAAGATTCAATTGATGAGTAATTCTTCAAGAACCCTCGCCCATCTCCCGCATACATTTCAATTATACGATCACTCACATCGCAAACATCATCCTCGAATACTTCTTTTCTAATTCTATGGCAATGATCTCTTCCATATACAAACGGAAAATGCTCAAGACCTCTAAACACAGTAGTCGTATATGACGTAAACTTTCCCACTACATGGCCAAGTTCATTGACAATATTATCTACATTGTCGTGCCGAACTCCGAGTCCGACGTGCAGGACCGTATCGCCACCGTCGGCCTCGTCGTATCCGGATATGGATACGCTCATGAATCCAAACTCAGTCCTCCTCACGTAAGTTGATCGTGACCTGATCAGCTTAAATCCATCTCCATTCAGGATATTGTCGCAGCGATCAAATACTGCTTTCTTCGCCACATTCATCAGTTCCACCAATCACTTGTTCCCGGAAGAGTAGGACCACGATGCGTCGTTACGTTCAGCGGCCCAAACTGGGATCCTGCAGGGAAGCCGATGCTATTCCCATTCTCCCCTACCACAACGCCTCCATTCTTAGCGAGCGCGGGGAAATGCTGTTGTTGTCGCGGGGAGTAGTTGGTGTTCGGTCCGAGCTTAAACTCAATCGCTCCGAGAGAGCCATCCCTCCGCAATCCAGCGACGTCAAGTACAGTTCGGCCGGGAAGAACATTTCCGAGTTCGTCATAGCCCCGTACCGAAAGTCTTCGCACGGACATGCCTTCTAAGAATGCCTCGCGGCGCGCCGCCGCCGCGCCTGCGGATTCAAAGGCCATGCCCTGAGCCATCGGCGAAGGCTTCGGTTGATAGTTCGCTGACCGAGCCAGCGGAGGTGCGACTACCCCGAGGACACCGCCGCCCACTATGGCGACTACCGCCTCCGATGTCGACGGAAGCTCGCCACGCACTGTACCGCCAGCATAAGCACCAAGCAGCGAATTCGACGCCCCAAGCGCGGCTCGGGCGCCAATCGCCTGCGGCGCTCCCACGCCGAATGTCCCGACTGCTATCGCCCCCTGGACCGCCGACGCCACGTAGTCGCGTGGGTGTCAACGGCCCTCGGAATCTCCCCATTTTGGGGCGCGCAAAATTCCCCAGTTTCGCGGTCTGGTGATCAGCCATTGAGATGATCGAGTGCTCCGTT
>QFPW01000076.1 GCA_003241785.1 Rhodovulum sulfidophilum
CCAAGTGGTTGGACGAGGTTCAGCCGGTCGAGCCCAAGTACCGCCGGGAGGCAGTCAAGGCCACGAAGCTGTCGGCCTATGAGGCCGAACTCAAGCAAGCGCTGAAGGCCGATGCCAAGCGAGTGAAGAAGGAGCGGCGCACGGCCAAGGCCTTGTTCGAGCAGATCAAGGCGAAGGGGTACGAGGGCGGGTACACGCGGGTGACGGACTTCATCCGCAAGTGGCGCCAAGGCGAAGGCCAGGGCGATGCAGCCAAGGCGTTCGTTCCCTTGACGTTTGAGTTGGGCGAGGCCTTCCAGTTCGACTGGAGCGAAGACGGCTTGGTGGTCGGTGGGGTGTACTACCGGCTGCAGGTGGCGCACATGAAGCTGTGCGCCAGTGGGGCGTTCTGGCTGGTGGCCTACCCCAGCCAGGGGCACGAGATGCTGTTTGATGCGCACACACGCAGCTTTGCAGCGCTGGGCGGCGTGGCACGCCGGGGCATCTACGACAACATGAAGACGGCGGTGGACAAGGTCAAGAAGGGCAAGGGCCGTGTGGTCAACGCCCGCTTTGCGGCGATGTGCGCGCACTACCTGTTCGACCCAGATTTTTGCAACCGTGCCAGTGGCTGGGAGAAGGGTCGCGTGGAGAAGGACGTGCAAGACAGCCGCCGTCGCATCTGGGTGGAGGCTGGACAGCGGCGCTTTGGCAGCTTCGCCGAGCTCAACGCGTGGCTGGGCGAGCGCTGCCGGGCGCTGTGGCAGGAGCTGCGCCATCCGCAGCACAAGGCGTTCAGCATTGCCGAGATGCTGGAGCTGGAACAAGGCCAGCTGATGCCCATGCCAGTGGCCTTTGATGGCTACGTCGAGACCCCCGCGAAGGTCAGCAGCACCTGTTTGGTGACGGTGGCACGCAACCGCTATTCGGTGCCCTGCGAATGGGCGGTGCAGATGGTCAGCACACGCCTGTACCCGGCGCAGATTGTGGTGGTGGCAGGTGATGCGGTGGTGGCCACGCATGAGCGCCTGAGTGATCGCAACCAGACCCGCTACGACTGGCAGCATTACGTGCCGCTGATCGAGCGCAAGCCAGGCGCGCTGCGCAATGGTGCGCCCTTTGCGGACCTGCCCGAGCCCTTGCAGCGCATGCGCCGCGCCTTGGTGCACCAGGAGGGAGGCGACAAGGTCATGGCGCAGGTGCTGGCCGAGGTGCCCAAGCAAGGGCTGGACGCGGTGCTGGTGGCCGTGGAGCTGGCCCTGGAGAGCGCACCGCCATCGGGGCGGGTGAGCTGCGAACACGTCGTCAACGTGCTGGCACGTCTGCAAGCGCAGCCACTGCCCGAGACGGTGGCGACCATCCTGCAAGTGAGCCAGTCTCCCCTGGCCAACACGGCCCGCTACGACAGCCTGCGCGCCGGCAGCGATGTGCAGGAGGCCGATCATGCGTGAGCTGGACAAGGAGCTCAAAGAGCTGCGCCTGTACGGTATGGCCGGGGCCTGGGAGGAGCTGGTCAAACAAGGCGGCCATGTCACGCTGGAGAGCTCGCGCTGGCTGCTGGAGCACCTGCTGCAAGCGGAAGTCACGGACCGTGCCATGCGCTCGATCAGCTACCAGATGCACACGGCCAAGTTCCCCGTGCACCGCGACCTGGCGGGGTTTGACTTCGCGTACAAAAAGCTTATCGAGCAACTGGCCGGCATGGCGTTCACCGAGCAGGCGCACAACGTGGTGTTGGTGGGTGGCCCCGGTACGGGCAAGACGCATCTGGCCACGGCCATCGGCGTGTCAGGCATCACTCGCCACAGCTCACGGGTGCGGTTCTACTCGACAGTCGATCTGGTCAACGCACTGGAGCTGGAGAAGGCCCAAGGCAAGGCCGGCCGCATTGCAGCCAGCTTGCAGCGCATGGACCTGGTTATCCTCGATGAGATGGGCTACCTGCCCTTCAGCCAAGCCGGTGGCGCCTTGCTCTTCCACCTGCTGAGCAAGCTCTACGAACACACCAGCGTGATGATCACCACCAACCTGGACTTCAAGGAATGGTCCAGTGTGTTCGGCGACGCCAAGATGACCACGGCACTGCTGGACCGGCTCACGCACCACTGCCACATCGTGGAGACGGGCAATGAGTCGCACCGGTTCATGCACAGCACGGCCGTGGCCAAGAGGCCAAGAAGGCTGAGCCGTTCTGAGCGGTGAAAGGGCAAGCCGCTACGGGCTTCGCCCTGCGCGGCTTGCCCTCAACGGACGACCACCGAGGTCGATCACCAAGGAGACCAAAACCAACTCAAGGCACTACACTTATCCACAGCCAGCCTTCACCGGTTGGCCAATAGCCCTGGCTCAAAATTCAATCGGCACGGTGGCTCAATTTT
>QFPW01000007.1 GCA_003241785.1 Rhodovulum sulfidophilum
CCTGCTCGACGCGCGCGAGGCGCGCGCCGACGCGCACGCCGCCGCCCAGATCGCGGCCGCGACGCTCGCCTTCTCGCTCGGCGCCATGACCTCCCGCGCCGCCCCCGCCCAGGCCCTGGCGCGATAGGCCGGACGGTGGCCGAACAGGCGGACAGCCCCGACCGACGAGCCGGGCGGACGAAACAGGACGAAGCCGGCCGGGAGCCGCCCGGCGGCGCGATCGCGGATGTGAGGGACATGCAGGACGATTTGCTGGCGCAGGGGCGCCCCGGAGATCCGCGCGGCGAGGCGCGGTTCGTGATGCTCTCGGCGCTCGCGGGCGCCCTGGCGGGGCTGATCGGATCGATCTTCCACTGGTGCATCGACCACGTCGTCGCCTGGCCTGGCTGGCTCGGCCGCTACCTCGACGGCTGGCCGCTCGTCGGCGCGGCCGCCGGGATCACCATGGCCTGCGCCGTCCTCGCCGTCTTCATCGTCCGGCGCTTCGCGCCCGAGGCGGGCGGCAGCGGGGTGCAGGAGATCGAGGGCGCGATGGAGGGCCTCCGGGTCGTGCGCTGGCGCCGCGTGCTGCCGGTGAAGTTCTTCGCCGGCGTCGTCGCGATCGGCTCGGGGCTCGTGCTCGGGCGCGAGGGGCCGACGATCCACATCGGCGCCTCGGTCTCGGCGGCGGTGGCGGAGAAGTTCCGGACCAGCGAGCTCGAGCGCCGCGGCCTGCTCGCCTCGGGCGCGGCCGCCGGCCTCGCCTGCGCCTTCAACGCGCCGCTCGCCTCGGTGCTCTTCGTGATCGAGGAGACGCACCGGCAGTTCCCCTACACGTTCCGCACCTATCTCGGCGTCGGCGTCGCCACGATCGCCTCGACGATCGTGACCCAGCTGATCGGCGGCACCCGGCCCGACCTGCCGCTCCTGACCGGCCCGGCGCCGCTCCTGTTCCTGCCGGCCTTTCTCGTGCTCGGCGTGATCCTCGGGGTGCTCGGCCGGGTCCTCAACGCGAGCATCCTCGGCGCGGTGGCCTTCGCCGGCCGATGCCAGCGGCGCCTGCCCTACGTCTATCCCGCCGCGGTCGGCCTCGTGGTCGGCGCGCTCTTCATCCTGATGCCCCAGACGGTCACCGGCGGCGAGAGCGTGATCCTCGCGCTCGCGACGCAGAGCCCGGGGATGACCGTGCTCGTCGCGCTGGCGGCGATCCGCTTCGTCACCATGGTCGGCAGCTATTCGAGCGGCGTGCCCGGCGGCATCTTCGCGCCGATCCTGTCGCTCGCCGCCTGCGTCGGCTTCGCCTTCGGCGAGGCGGCGCGGATCGCGCTGCCCGACATGGGCTTCGCGCCGGTCGCCTTCGCCATCGCGGCCATGGGCGGGCTCTTCACCGCCTCGGTCCGCGCGCCCATCGTCGGCGTCGCGCTCACGCTGGAGCTGACCGGGTCCTACGCGCTGGTGCTGCCGCTGATGGTGACCTGCGTCACCTCGGACCTGGTCGCGCAGTGGTGCGGCGGCCGGCCGATCTACACGCAGCTCCTGGAGCGGACGCTGGCGCAGGCGGGGATCAAGGCGCCGCCCGAGGACGAGAAGGGCGCGACCGGCCTCGCCTGAGGCCCGGCGTCAGGCGCCGCCGGTCCGGCCGAGGCTCGAGACCCTGAGCACGAGCTCGGCCTGGCGGTTGACGCCGAGCTTGCGGAACACCCGCTTCAGGACCAGCCGCGCGGTGCCCTCCGTCACCCCGAGCTGGCCCGCCGCCTGCCGCACCGCCTGTCCGGCGCCGATCAGCGACGCGAGACGGGCCTCGCCGAGCGAGAGGCCGAAGACGTCGCGCAGCACCGCCGGATCGACCGCCCGGTCGCTGGCCGCGCGATGGGTGAGGACGAGGGTGCGCGCCGCGGCGGGCGCGCCCATCCGCGCCTGTCCGGCATCGGAGAGCGGCGCCGCGGAGACCACGATCCGGTCGCCCTCCGGCGTGTCGAGCAGGCAGGTCCGGGGCGCCCAGCCGAGCCCCTCGGCCCGATGCGCGCCCGCGAGGATCGCCGCGAAGCGCGGATCCGCCTCGGGATCCCTCGTCGTGACCCGCCCGTCGACGAGCGCGAAATGGTCGGGGAAGCGCGCCCGCCCGGTTTCGTTCTCCATCACGAGCCGACGTCCCGCGTCGAGGCCGTAGACCCCGGTGTCGAGCGCGTCGAGCGCCGCGCCCAGCACGCGCCGCGCCGCCTCGAGGCTCGCGGTCCTGAGCGAGACGCGGAGCGCCTGCTCGACGTGGCGGCCGAGCCGGCGGAGCCGGGCGATCTCGGAGTCGCGATAGGGGCCCTTGCGCTTCGCGCGGGGCACGGTCAGCCCGACGAAGACCCCCTCGGCCGGCAGCATGACATGCGACATCAGCCATCCCAGGCCGACCCGGGCGAAGAGGTCGGTGTAGATCGGCAGCGTCTCGATCTCCTCGGGCGTGACGATGGCGAGATCGTCGATCACGTCGCCGCTCTTCATGTGGCTCTCGAGCACGCGCTGCGCGTGGATGTCGCGCCGCCACCATTCCTCCTCGAGGTAGACGTTGATCGCGGGCTCGAGCTCGGGCGCGAAGATGAACTCCGCCGGCGCGTTGTCGCGGTAGAAGATGATCGTCGCGCCCTCGCCGTCGAAGAGGGCGCCGATGCGCGACAGCACGCCGGGCCAGAGCTCGGGCGTCAGCCCGGCCTCGTAGATGTCGCGGACAAGCTCGTCGGAGGTCAGCATCGGTCGCGCGACGCGCGCCCCGGAGCGAAGATCCGTTCCAGATCTGGACGCGGATGGGACACGAGCATCACCTCATTACTTCGAACCGCGGGCGGGGCGCGCAGAACAGTTGGGCCAGAACGCTGGAATACCGGCCGGGTCATTGAAGCCCGAAGACCGGCCTCAGGTCTACCCTGTTTGGGATATTGATTTTCCCGGCCCGGGCGAGAAGAGTGTCGCACGGCGTTTACTTGAACGCTCACTGCAAAGCGTGCCAGCGTCGCGGACGCGCGCCAGCGCTCCGCGAGGATCCGTCATGGAGGGCCGGCGTCGTCTCGCGGGTCTTCGGGAGCCCGACGCCGGGCAAAGCGAAAAGAGGGAAATTTGGCGACCGCGATCATACAAAAGCACCCCGAGGAGATCCGCTTCCCCCTGATGGGCGAGCGCTCCGTCGGCTTTCTCCTCGCCATCATGGCCGGCCTTCTCAACGCGTGGACGCTCGCCCACGCGCAGACCTTCGCGACGGTGCAGTCCGGCAACGTGATCCAGAGCGGCTACCGCCTCGTGGAGGGCGACTGGCCGGCTTTCGTCTTCGCCTTCGGCTCGGTCATCGCCTTCGGCCTAGGCTCGGCGTTCGCCGGCGTCATCATGACCTCGGCGCTGCGGCGGGGCAAATCCTACACGCCGATCATCCTCTGGCTCGAATTCCTCGCCATCGCCGGCTTCGCGGTCGCGTCGAGGATGAACCTGGTCGATCCCCACGTGGTCGCCTACGCGGTCAGCTTCGTCGCCGGAGCCCAGGGCAACAGCTTCCACAAGGATCACGGCATGCTCTACGGCAATGTCGCGGTGACCTTCGTGGTGCAGATGGCCTTCAACTTCCTCGTCCAGGCGATGTTCAAGAAGGAGGGCATCAACGGCGAGCCGAACCTGATGTGGGCGGGCACCTTCTTCTCGGTCCTGCTCGGCTTCGCCGGCGGCGGCGCGATCGGCTTCTTCGTCGACATGCATCTCGTCGACCACGCCTCGATGTTCCTCGCCGCCGTGATGGCGTTCCTCCTGGCGCTGAGGGCGATGGGCGACAAGGCGCCCGTGGATCCGAAGCCGGGCGGCATGATCGGCTGACGCCCGGGACAAAATGTCGCGGCGTGCGAGCCTCCCGCAAATGAGTGAATAGCCCTCGATGACTTCGGATGCGCGATATCGGCCGGCGGGGTGGTTGCGGGAGCTCGCGCGGCCACAGCCCGCGACATGGGCCTGGGGCCGGTCGGCGCGTTCCGCGCTGGCCGTCACCGCCCCGCTCGCCGCGGGGCTGGCGACCGGCCAGGTGGTCACCGGCCTCTGGATCGCCATGGGCGGGCTGGTCTCGGCGGCGGGAGAGGGCGCCGGGACCTATCGGTCGCGGTTTCACCAGATGGCGGTCGCCGCCCCGATCGGCGCCTGCGGCTATCTCACGGGCTATCTCACCGCGCTGCCCTATCCCGCCGTGATCGCCGCGATGGCCGCGATCGCCTTCGTCGCGGGCATCGTGAACGGCTACGGCGCGGCGCTGTCGATCGGGACGATGCAGTTCCTGCTCCTCGCCGCCATCGCCGTCGGCCTGCCCGATATCGGCCCCCCCTGGCAGCCGGCCCTGCTCTTCCTCGCGGGGGTCGCTTTCGCCGCGTTCCTGCTCTGGATCGAGACGCTGGTCGACCGCCGGCGGCCGGAGCGCGGCATGCTCGCCGGCCTCGTCTCCGCGCTCGGGCATCTCGCGGCGCTCCGCGCCGAGGCGACGGATGCCTCGAACGCCGCCGCGCGCGAGGCGGCGCGAAGGACGGTCACCGACAGGACAGAGGCGCTTTACGCCGCGCTGCTCGAGACGCGCCGGAACGGGCGCACGCGGGAGACGGCGGTCCACGCCGAGATCCTCGACGCCGGCGACGCCCTCTTCCTCGCGCTGATGCGGGAGAGCGATCCCGCCGCGCTGCGCGCCGCGTCGGACTGGCTCGGCGCGCTCGCCGCCGCGGTGTCGCGGCGGGCTCCGGCGCCGCCCCCCCCCGCCGGGCCTCGCGCTTGGCGACGCGCCGGCGCGATTCGCCGGGGCGATCGCCTCGGGCGCCTTCGTCACGCGCGACCCGGACGCGCCGGACACGGCGCCCGGACGGCGCTGGGATCCGCGGCGCCTCGTCGTCGGCCGCCTCGTCGTCGAGCGCGCGGCCGCGCTCGCGCTCTGTGTGGGGATCGCCTTCTGCGCGCGCTACGTGGTGCAGGCGAACCACTGGTACTGGGTGCCGCTCACCGTCGTCATCGTGATGAAGCCCGACCTCGGCTCGATCTTCGCCCGGGCGGTGCTGCGCGCGGGGGGGACGGCGATCGGGGTCGCGATCGGCGCGGTGATCCTGTTCCTGCTGCCGAAGGGCTGGCCGCTCCTCGGGGGCATGCTCATCCTCGCCGCCGTGCTGCCATGGGCGAAGAGCGTCTCCTACGCGGCGCAGGCGGTCGTCCTGACCCCGCTGATCCTGATCCTGCTCGATCTCGTCGTCCCGACGCCCCACACGGTCGACTACGGCGCGCAGCGCCTGGCCGATACCGTCATCGGCGGCGCGATCGTGCTCGTCTTCGGCTATTTCATCTGGCCCCGACGCCATGGCCGCGAGCTCGCGGCGCGCTTCGGCGCGGCGATGCGCGCGATCGCCGATTATCTCGGCGCCGCGGCCGGCCCGGAAGGCCAGGGGGCGATGGCGGCGCGCTGGACCGCCTATGCGAGCCTCTCGGATCTGCGGGCCACGCTCGGCCGGTCGCTGTCCGAGCCACCCCCCGCCGGGCGCGAGGCGGCGGCGTGGTTTCCGCTGGTCGCCGCGGCCGAGCGCGTCTGCGATCTCATCACGGCCCGGCCCGCGGCGGCGCCCCCGCCGCCCCCCGCCGAGGTCGCGGCCGTCGCCGCGCAGCTGCGGGCGGTCGCCGAGGGAGGCGCGCCCGCCGGCCCCGCCCCCGACGACGGCTTTCTCGCCGCCGTCTCGCAGCAGGCGGCCCGGATCTCCGCGCGGCTCGAGACCGCCGCCGCGGAACGGCGGGCGCCCGCGGCGCCCGGGGCTCCGGGAGCCGCGGCGTGACCCCGCGACCCGTCAGATTTTCCATCCCAAATGAAGCAAGGAATCCTCCATGTCCGATCTGGTGCAACCGATCATCGGCCATCTCGGCGCCGACATCGCCGGGCCCCGCAACCCCGAGGCCGAGGCGCAGAATCCCGATGTCCTGATCCCGCCGGTCACCGACAACGGCGGCATCCCGAACCTGAAGTTCCCCTTCGCGATGGCGCACAACCGCCTCGAGGACGGCGGCTGGGCGCGCGAGGTCACGATCCGCGAATGCCCGACGCTCCAGGAGCTCGCGATCGTCAACATGCGCCTCGGGCCGGGCGTGGTGCGCGAAATGCACTGGCACAAGGAAGGCGAGTGGGCCTATGTCACCGCCGGCAAGGTGCGCTTCTACCTGATCGACGAGCACCGCCAGACGCTGGTCGAGGATCTCGAGGTCGGTGACCTCTGGTTCGCCCCGCCGGGCTGCCCGCATGCGATCCAGGGCCTCGAGGAAGGCACCGAATTCGTGCTGATCTTCAACGACGGCAATTTCTCGGAGAACGAGACGCTGCTCGTGACCGAGCTCTTCGCCCATATGCCGCGCTCGGTCCTCGCCAAGAACTTCGGCGTGCCCGAGAGCGCCTTCGACGGCATCCCCCCGTCCGAGAAGTACATCTTCCGCCAGCCGGTGCCGTGCCCGATCGAGGAGGCGCGCCAGCAGCTCGGCGCGGCCTCGATGACGGACAAGTACGTCTTCCGCGGCAAGGACGTCGCCGAGACGAAATGGAACGGCGGCGCGACCAAGATCATCGATTCCGCGACCTTCAAGGTCACGCCGATGGCCTTCCTGATGATCGAGCTCGAGCCGGGCGGCATGCGCGAGATCCACTGGCATCCGGACGCCGACGAGATCCAGTACTACATCAGCGGCTCGGCGCGGATGACGGTGTTCAACGCGGTCTCCAACGCGCGGACCTTCGACTATGTCGCGGGCGACGTCGGCTACGTGCCGAAGAACCTCGCGCATTACATCGAGAACACCGGGACGGAGACGGTGCGGGTGATCAACGTCTTCTCCAAGGGCGACTACCGCGACGTCTCGCTGAACAACTGGCTGGCGCTCACTCCCCCCGCGCTCGTCCAGGGCCATCTCGACGTCGGCGACACGCTTATGAAGGCGCTGCGGCAGGGCCCGGGCTCGGTCGTCAAGGGCTGATCCGCGAGCGGGGGCGGCGTCGCAGGGCGCCGCCCCCGGGGCCTCCGTCCCGCGCGGCGGGCCCCGCCCGCGGCGCTCCGGTTTCCGCGCGCCTTCCGGCCCCGGAAAGGCCGCGGTTCGACGGTGTGACCCCCAGGGAATTTACGCCAGGCGGTCAAAACGCTACACCATGGCCCGGCGCGGACGCGGGATCGCCCCGCTTCCGGCGGAAGGCCGCGCGCCTCCGCGCAGGCATCTGGTGTTCAAGTGGCTGATATCGAACGAAAGACCTCGGATCTGAACGCGGGCCGTCTCTCCATCGCGCCGATGATGGACTGGACCGACCGCCATTGCCGCGCCTTTCATCGGCGGTTCACCCGGCGCGCGCTGCTCTATACCGAGATGGTCACCACCGGCGCGATCCTGCGCGGGCCGCGGGATCGGCTGCTCGAATACGGGCCCGATGAGCATCCGGTCGCGCTCCAGCTCGGAGGCTCCGATCCCGCCGATCTCGCCGAGGCGACGCGGATCGGCGTGGCGCTCGGCTATGACGAGATCAACCTCAACGTCGGCTGTCCCTCGGACCGGGTGAAGTCGGGCTGCTTCGGCGCGGTGCTGATGAAGGATCCCGGGCTCGTCGCGGATTGCGTCGCGGTGATGATCGCCGCCGCCGGCCCGGTGCCGGTCACGGTGAAATGCCGGATCGGCGTCGACGACCAGGACCCCGAGGCGGTGCTGCCCGCCTTCATCGAGCGGGTCTCCGGCGCCGGGGTCACCGCCTTCGCGGTCCATGCGCGCAAGGCCTGGCTCCAGGGGCTGAGCCCGAAGGAGAACCGCGAGATCCCACCGCTCGACTACGGCCTCGTGCTGCGGATGAAGGCGGCCTTCCCGGCGCTCACCATCGCGATCAACGGCGGGATCAACTCGCTCGACGAGGCCGAGGCGCTGCTCGCGGCCGGGCTCGACGGGGTGATGATCGGGCGCGCCGCCTATCACGACCCGGGCCTGCTCGGCGCGGCGGACGCGCGCGTCTTCGGGGCCGGCGCCGAGGTGACGCCGGAGGCGGCCGTCCTCGGCATGCTGCCCTATATCGAGGCGGAGCGCGCGCGGGGCACGCCGCTCAACGCGATCACCCGCCACATGCTCGGCGCCTTCCAGGGCCGGCCGGGCGCCCGCGCCTGGCGGCGCCGGATCTCGGAGGGCGCGCATCGGCCCGGCGCGGGGCCGGAACTGGTCGAGGCGGCGCTGGCCGAGGTCGCGCCGCGGGACGCGGAACCGGCGCGGGCGGCGGCGGGCTTCTGACGCTTTCCCTTTGATTCCGGTTTGATCCGGACCGGAATTCCCATTATCGCGGGAAGGTCGCGCATCCGGGGCCTCGGCGCCCCGGCGCCGGAAACGATACCGAGACGGGACCTGCCATGCCTTACGCCGACCTGCCGCACTATCTCATGCTCGGGGGCCTGCTCCTCGCGATCGGCGGGCTCGCCGGCGTGGTCGCGGGGATGCTCGGCGTCGGGGGCGGCATCGTGCTGGTGCCGGCCTTCCTCTACGCCTTCACCGCGCTCGGCTACGACGGGCCCTATGTGATGCAGGTCTGCCTCGCGACCTCGCTCGCGACGATCGCCGCCACCTCGGGCCGCTCGGTCCGCGGCCACCGCCGCAAGGGCGCGGTCGACGAGGCGGTGCTGCGCGGCTGGGCGCCCTGGATCGCCGGGGGCGCGATCGTCGGGGTGATCGCGGCGGGCGGCATGAAATCGACCGCGCTCATGATGATCTTCGGCGTGCTCGGCACGGTGATCGGGCTTTACATCGCCTTCGGCCGCGACGGCTGGCGGCTCGGCGACCACATGCCGACGCGCTGGGGCAAGTGGATCACCGGCCCGGTGATCGGCTTTCTCTCGGTGCTGATGGGGATCGGCGGCGGCAGCTTCGGCGTGCCGCTGATGCGGCTCTTCAACGTGCCGATCCACCGCGCGGTCGGCACCGCCTCGGGGTTCGGGATGGTGATCGCGATCCCCTCGGTGATCGGCTTCCTGCTGACCGGCTGGTCGCTCGACGGCCTGCCGCCCTGGACCATCGGCCTCGTGAACCTGCCGGCCTTCGCGATCGTGGTCGGGACCACGATGATCACCACGCCCTGGGGCGTCGCGCTCGCGCATGCGATGGACCCGAAGCCCCTGAAGCGCGTCTTCGGCGCCTTCCTGATCGTCGTCGCGCTCAACATGCTGCGCAAGGCGCTGATGGGCTGAGGTCCCCCGGATGCGTCTCCCGGGCGGCCTCAGCGCCCGAGATGGCCCAGCCGGTCGAGCAGGCCCTGCAGGATGAAGCCCGCCGCGACATGGTCGATCACCTGCGCGCGGCGCCCGCGCGAGGTGTCGGCCTCGAGCAGCGCGCGCTCGGCGGCGACGGTCGAGAGCCGCTCGTCCCAGAAGGTGATCGGCGCCGCGATCACGCCGGCGAGGTTGCGGGCGAAGGCGCGGGTCGATTGCGCCCGCGGCCCCTCCGAGCCGTCCATGTTGCGCGGCAGGCCCAGCACCACGCCGCCGATCCGCCGCTCGGCGATCACCGCCGCGAGCTCGGCGGCGTTCACCCCGAACTTGGCGCGCTTCAGCGTCCGGAGCGGGGTCGCGACGCGGCGCGTCGTGTCCGAGACGGCGAGCCCGATCGTCTTGTCGCCGAGATCGAGCCCGACCAGCGCCGCTCCGGGCGCGAGCGCCTCGGCGAAGGCGGCGATATCCTCGATGACCATTCGCGGGTCCTCCGGTCAGCGCGCGGTCAGCCCCGCCTCGCGGGCGGCGGCGGCGAGGGTCGCGAGCGCGGCGGGATCGGCGGCGTGGGCGGCCTTCGCCTTGTCCCAGCTCGCCTGCGCGGCGGCGATCCGGCCGAGCACGCCCTGGGCGCGGATGAGCCGCGCCCAGTCCTCGGCGCCGCCCCCCTCGGCGTCGAGCCGGGTCGCGAGTTGATCGACCATGCCCTCGACCATCGACTGGCGCGCCTCGGGGCTCATCTCGCCCGCGGCCTCGACGTCGCCCGCGGTCGGCCCCGGAGCCGCCGGCGGGGTCGCCTCGGGCGGCGGCGGCAGCCCGGCGAGCCGGGCGACCTCGCCGATCTGCGCGCGGATCGTCGGGATCCAGGGCGCTTCCTCGGGCCCCTCGGCGAGCAGGCCGCTCCACATCCGGTAGGCGAGATCGGGGCGCCCGCCCTGCGCGAGGGTGAGGCCCGAGTAATAGCGCGCGAGCGGGTTGGAGGGATCGCGCGTCAGCGCCTCGCCCAGCGCCGCCTCGGCCTCGGGCGAGACATAGCCGTCGGTCGCGAGGATCATGTATTCCGCCCATTCGGCGTAATCCGCCGCGCCCGCGCGGTCGCCGAGGATGCGCAGCACCTCGCCCTGCGCCGCGCGCGCCCCGGCCCAGTCGCCGACGCCCGAGAGCGTGCGGACCAGCAGCCGGTGGCCGCGCTCGTCGTCGGGCCGGCTTCGCAGCACCTCGCGGAGCTGGTCGATGAGCGCGAGATCCTCGGGCGAGATGCCCGGGACGGCGCCGATCCTCGGCCCCGGCGGCGTTCCGGCGCCCGGCGCGGCCGCCGGTTCCCCGGCGCGGCGCGCGGCGATCGCCGCCTCGATCTCGGCCTGGCCCGGCCGCTCGGCCCGCTCGCGCTGCGCGCGCTCGAGCCGCGCGAGGAGGGGCTGGTCCTCGAGCCCGGGCGCGCCGAGCCGGAGGTAGAGAGCGGCGCCGCCGGCGAGGAGCGCCGCGATCAGCGCGGCGCCGGCGAGGCGGGAGACGCGGCGGGGGCCGGGCGCGCCGGCGGCGGCGTCGGCCTCGGCCGTGGCGAGCAGGCGGCGCGAGACCTCGATCTCGGTCGCGCGCGCCTCCGCCTCGGTCATCAGGCCGCGCGCCTTGTCGGCCTCGATCTCGCGCAGCTGGTCGCGGAACACTTTCGCGTCATAGCGCGCGCGGGGCAGGGCGGCGCCGCGCCCGCGCAGCATCGGGGCGAAGACGAGGGCGAGGCAGCCGAGCGCCATGGCGGCCGCGATCGCCCAGAACAGTAATGTCGCCGTCATGCCACCCGTCCTTGCTCCGGGCGCGGAACCTAGGAGGTCGCGGGGCGGGGCGCAATCGGCGAAGGGTCGCAGTCGGGGCCGCCGCCCGCGCCGCGTCGCAATTCGCCGGGGCATGTCGGGAACGGGCGCGCAAGCGACGGAACCGGGATTGGCGGCGCGGCCCGAATGGGGCAAGAGAACTTCGCCGCCTTCCGCGACCTTCGGAGCCCGCCTCGCCCATGCGCCGCTATTCCGTCTTCTCGCTCGCCCGCGAAGCCCTGCGTTACCACACCGGATGGGAGCGGGCCTGGCGCTCGCCCGAGCCGAAGCCGCGCTACGACGTGGTGATCGTCGGCGCGGGCGGCCACGGGCTCGCGACCGCCTATTACCTCGCGAAGAATCACGGGATCCGGAACGTCGCGGTGCTCGAGAAGGGCTGGCTCGGCGGCGGCAATACCGGGCGCAACACCACGATCATCCGCTCGAACTACCTCCAGCCCGCCTCGGCCGCGATCTTCGAGAAGGCGCGCGAGCTCTACGAGGGGCTGAGCCAGGACCTGAACTTCAACGTGATGTTCAGCCCGCGCGGCTGCCTCATGCTCGCGCAGACCGAGCATGAGCTCCGGGCCTGGAAACGGACCTGGCACGCGAACCGGCTCGCGGGGATCGACACCGAGATGGTGAGCCCCGCGCGGATCAAGGAGATCGTGCCCGCGATCAACCTCGACGGGCCGCGCTATCCGGTGCTCGGCGGGCTCTGGCAGGCGCGCGGCGGCACCGCGCGGCACGACGCGGTCGCCTGGGGCTACGCGCGCGGCGCCTCGGACATGGGCGTCGACATCATCCAGAACTGCGAGGTGACCGGCGTCGACCGCGACGAGACCGGCGTCACCGGGGTGCGCACGACGAAAGGCGCGATCGCCTGCGGCAAGCTCTGCATCGTCGTCGCGGGGTCGTCCTCGGTCCTCGCCGAGATGGCGGGCTTCCGGCTGCCGATCGAGAGCCAGGCGCTGCAGGCGCTGGTCTCCGAGCCGGTGAAGCCCGCGATCGACTGCGTGATCATGGCGAACACGGTGCACGGCTACATCAGCCAGTCCGACAAGGGCGAGATGGTGATCGGCGGCGGCACCGACGTCTTCAACAACTACACCCAGCGCGGCAGCTTCCAGCACATCGAGGAGACGCTGCGCGCGCTGATCGAGACCTTCCCGATGCTGAGCCGCCTCAAGATGCTGCGGCAGTGGGGCGGGATCGTCGACATGACCGGCGACCGCTCGCCGATCATCGGCGCGACGCCGGTGCCGGGGATCTTCGTCAACTGCGGCTGGGGCACCGGCGGGTTCAAGGCGATCCCGGGCTCCGGCTGGGCCTGCGCCGAGATGGTGGCGAAGGGCAGCCCCGGCGATCTCGCCGGCCCCTTCGGGCTCGACCGGTTCACCGAGGGGCGGATGATCGACGAAAGCGTCGCCGCCGCCGTCGCGCACTGATGCCCCGCTCTCCTTTCCCGATGCCTGATTTCCGAGGCTTCCCATGCTGTTACTGAGCTGTCCCTATTGCGGCGTGGAAGCCGAGGAGACCGAATTCACCGCCGGCGGGCAGGCGCATCTGAAGCGCGCCGCCGCGGGCTCGGACGCGGAGGATTTCGCCGCCTATCTCTTCGAGCGGAAGAACCCGCGCGGGGTGCATTTCGAGCGCTGGCGGCACGCCTATGGCTGCGGCAAGTGGTTCCATGTCGCGCGCGACACCGCGACGCTCGAGATCTTCGGCAGCTATCCCGCGCAGACCTCGGCGCCGCCCGAGGCGCTGGTCGAGAAGATCAAGGCCCGCCGTCCGGGCTGGGAGGGCTGGTCGTGAGCACGCGTCTTTCCACCGGCGGCCGGCTGATCGACCGCGCCAGGCCGCTCGGCTTCAGCTTCAACGGCAAGCAGTTCAAGGGCTTCGCGGGCGACACGCTCGCCGCCGCGCTGCTCGCCAACGGCCAGCTCCTGCAGGGGCGGAGCTTCAAGTACCACCGCCCGCGCGGCCCGGTGGCGAGCGGGGTCGAGGAGCCGAACGCGCTCGTGAACCTCGGAACCGGCGCGAGATCGGAGCCGAACGCGCGGACCACCACGGCGGAACTACGCGAGGGTCTGGTCGCGAGGTCCCAGAATCACTGGCCCAGCCTCGAATTCGACGTGGGCTCGATCAATGCCCGGGTGTCCCCCCTGCTCCCCGCCGGTTTCTACTACAAGACCTTCATTCATCCGCGCGCCGCGTGGAAATCGCTGTTCGAACCGGCCATCCGCCGCTCGGCCGGGCTCGGCGTGGTGCCGGAGACCGGCGACGCGGACCGCTACGAATACCTCTACGCCCATGTGGACGTGCTGGTCGCGGGGGGCGGGGTCTCCGGTCTCGCCGCGGCGCTGGCCGCCGCCCGCGCCGGGGCGAAGGTGCTGCTCTTCGAACAGGCGCCCCATTGGGGCGGCCGGGCGCTGACCGACGCGCCGGAGATCGACGGCGAGCCCGCCGCCGACTGGATCGCGGAGACGCTCGCGGCCCTCGACGCGCTGCCGAACGTGACGCGGCGCGCGAGAACCATGGTCTCGGGCGCCTATGACCACGGCTACGCGCTGGCCGAGGAACGGCTCGACCCGGACGCGGCCTCCGGCCCGCGCGCCCGGCTCTGGCGGGTTCGGGCGAAGCGGATCGTCACCGCGACCGGCGCGCTGGAGCGCCCGCTCGCCTTCGCCGGCAACGACGTGCCGGGCGTCATGCTCGCCTCGGCGGTGCGCGACTACGCCGAGCTCTACGGCGTCAGCGTCGGCGACCGCGTGGTGGTCGTGACCAACAACGACGACGCCTACCGGACCGCGATCGCCCTGAAGCGCGCCGGGCTCACCGTCCCCGCGGTGCTCGACGCGCGGCCCGTCGCGGCGGGCGCGCTGCCCGAGGCGGCGCGGGCGCTCGGGATCCCGGTCCAGACCGGCCGCGGCGTCGCCTCCGTCAAGGGTGGCAAGGCGGTGACGGCCGTCGCGGTCTGCGCCCAGGCGGGCGAGGGCGCGGTGCTCGAGGAGATCGCCTGCGACGCGGTCGCGATGTCGGGCGGCTGGTCCCCGGTGGTGCATCTCTGGTCGCATTCGGGCGGCAAGCTCGCCTGGAACGAGACGCTGGCGCATTTCGCGCCCGATACCGGCCGCCCGCCGCTCGGCGCCGATGGCGCGGGCTTCGTGATCGCCGCCGGGACCGCCTCGGGCGCGCTGGTCGCCGAGATGGCGATGGTCGACGCCCACGCCGCGGGCCTCCGCGCCGCGCAGGAGCTGGGCTTCGCGGTCGAGGACACGCCCGGACCCGCGGCGCGGTCGGAAGCGGAAGATCCGATGCTCGCGGTCTGGATGATGCCGCAGGGGGCCGCGCCGAAACTGCGCGCCAAGGCCTTCCTCGATTTCCAGAACGACGTGAAGGTCTCGGACGTGCGGCTCGCCGCGCAGGAGGGCTATGTCTCGGTCGAGCATACCAAGCGCTACACCACGCTCGGCATGGCGACGGATCAGGGCAAGCTCAGCAACATCAACGGCCTCGCGACGCTCGCCCAAGCGCTCGCGATGCCGATCCCGAGCGTCGGCACCACGACCTTCCGCCCGCCCTACACGCCGGTGACCTTCGGCAGCCTCGTCGGCGAGGCGCGCGGGTCGCTGTTCAAGCCGACGCGCAGGACGCCGATCGACGCCTGGTCGGACCAGAACGGCGCGGACTGGGAGCCGGTCGCGGACTGGCGCCGGGCCTATTGCTACCGGCGCGGCGCGGAATCCCGCGAGGAGGCGGTGCGGCGGGAGGTGCTGAACACGCGCGAGCGCGTGGGCGTGCTCGACGCCTCGACGCTCGGCAAGGTGCTGGTAAAGGGGCCGGACGCGGGCAAGTTCCTCGATCTCCTCTACACCAACGTCATGTCCTCGCTCGGCATCGGCAAATGCCGCTACGGGCTGATGTGCAATGAGAACGGCTTCCTCTTCGACGACGGCGTGGTGATCCGGATGGCCGAGGACACTTTCCTCTGCCACACGACGACCGGCGGCTCGGACCGCGTCGTCGCCTGGATGGAGGAATGGCTCCAGACCGAATGGTGGGATCTGAAAGCCTATGTCGCCAACGTAACCGAGCAATACGCGCAGGTCGCGGTGGTTGGCCCGAAGGCGCGCGCGGTGCTCGAGGCGATCGGCGGGATGGATGTCTCGAAGGAGGCGATGCCGTTCATGACCTTCGCGGAGGGCGCGCTCGGCGGCATTCCGGCGCGCGTGCACCGGATCTCCTTCTCGGGCGAGCTTTCCTACGAAGTCGCGGTGCCGGCGAGCCGCGGCCAGGACTTCTGGGACGCGGTGATGGCGGCGGGCGCCGCGCATGGCATCCAGCCCTATGGCACCGAATGCCTGCACGTGATGCGCGCCGAGAAGGGGTTCATCATGATCGGCGACGAGACCGACGGCACGGTGATCCCGCAGGACCTGAACCTCGGCTGGGCGGTGTCGAAGAAGAAGCAAGACTTCATCGGTAAGCGCGCGCAGGCGCGCTCCGACATGACGCGGCCCGACCGCAAGACGCTGGTCGGGCTCCGGACCGAGGATCCCGCCGCCGTGCTGCCGGACGGCGCGCACGCGGTCGACGGGCCGGTCGCGGAGAAGGGGCCGACGCGCACCATCGGCCACGTCACCTCGACCTATTTCTCGCCGACGCTCGGCCATTCGATCGCCATGGCGCTGATCGAGCGCGGCGGCGAGCGGATGGGGCAGGTGCTCGACTTCCCGCTCGAGGGCGGCAAGGTCCTGCGCGCCACGGTCTGCGACCCGGTGTTCCTCGACAAGGAAGGGAGCCGCCAGAATGCCTGAGACCCGCAAGTCCGAGTTGACCGTGACCCGGCTCGCCCCGCGCGGGATGGTGACGATCCGCGCCGATTTCGCGGCCCCGGGCGCGCAGGCGGCGCTGCTCGCGGCCACCGGCTGCGTGATGCCGGGCCAGCGGCGGATCGCCTTCGAGGGCGACCGGGCGCTCGCCTGGATGTCGCCCGACGAGGCGATGCTGTTCCTGCCGGTCGCGCAGGCTCCCGGCATCCCCGCCGCGATCGCCGAGGCGCTGGGCGACGCGCCGCATCTCGCGGTCGACGTCTCCGACGCGCGGGCGATCTTCCGGATCGCGGGACCGGGCGCGCGGATGGCGCTCGCCAAGGGCGCGCCGATCGATCTCTCGCCGGCGGGCTTCGGTCCCGGCGACTTCCGCCGCACCCGGCTGGGGCAGGTCGCGGCGGCGCTCTGGATGCCCGAGGCGGGGGTGCTCGAGCTCATGTGCTTCCGCTCGGTCGCCGACTTCGTCGAGGACTGGCTCGCGATGGCCATCCGCTCGGCCGACGCCGGCCTCTTCGCCGAAAGCTGATCCCGGGCCGCGTCACCGCCCGGGGATGTTCCGCCCCCGGCGGAACGCGCGTATACTATCCCCCCGACCCGCGCCGGACATTGGTGGCGCGGGTCGGGGGGATTGAAAGCGGCGCCGCGCGAAGCGCCCGGAGGGAGGACAGCATGAAATTCCTGACCGGCGCCGCCGCGGCGCTGCTCATCGGCGCGGGACAACCCGCGCTCGCGCTCGGCATCTGCTTCGAGGGCACCTATCCGCCGTTCTCGGAACTCGCGGACGACGGGACGCCGATCGGCTTCGACATCGACGTCGCCCAGGCGCTCTGCGCCGCGCTCGGCGAGCAATGCGACTTCGTACAGACCGACTGGGCGGACATGATCCCGGCGCTGACCGGCAAGCGCTGCGACGCCATCGTCGCCTCGATGTCCGACACGCCGGAACGGCGCGAGCGCATCGCCTTCACCGCCCCCTACTACCGCTCGCCGATCCGCTTCGTCGGGCCCGCGACCGAGGCCGGGCCCGACTGGCCCGGGTCGCGCCCGATCGGGGTGCAGCTCGGCACGATCAACCAGACCTACATGGAGGCGCATTTCCCGGCGACGCCGCTGCGGCTCTACGGCAACCAGGAGCATCTCCTGCTCGATCTCTACGCCGGCCGGGTCGACGCGGTGCTGGGCGAGGTGGCGCAGCTCGACACCGGGTTCCTCCGCACGCCGGCGGGCGAGGGCTTCGTCTTCATCGGCGCGCCGATGTTCGACCCGGCGATCCAGGGCTCGGGGGCGGCGATCGGCGTGCGCGGGGAGGACACCGGGCTGCGCGACCGGCTGAACGCCGCGCTCTGGGAGCTGCGCGAGGCCGGCGCGCTGCGCGCGATCTCCGAGCGGTATTTCGACACCGACATCACCGCGGCCGACTGAGGGCGCGGCCCGGCGCGGACGCGTCTCTTGACGCGCCGCGCCGGGCTCTTACGGTGGGTCCCCGCACAGCACAGGAGAGCCCAGCGCATGACCCGCATCCTCCGCCTCGCCGCGGCCGGCCTTTTGATCGGGGCGGCGGCGCCCGCGATGGCGATGAACATCTGCGTCGAGGGTGCCTATCCGCCGTTCTCGGAAACCGCGCCCGACGGGTCGGTCGTCGGCTTCGACATCGACATGGCCAACGCGCTCTGCGCCCAGATCGGCGAAAGCTGTACGATGGTGAAGGTCGACTGGGACGGGATCATCCCCGCGCTGCTCGAGAAGAAATGCGACGCGATCGTCGCCTCGATGTCGATCACCGAGGACCGCAAGCAGGTCATCGACTTCACCAAGAAATACTACCAGACCCCGGCGCGCTTCGTGGCGCCGAAGGGCAGCGACCTCGAATTCACCCCCGAGGGGCTCGCGGGCAAGGTGGTGGGCGTCCAGCGCGGCACGATCCACCAGGCCTTCATGGAGGGCGAGTTCCCGGACACCACGCTGCAGCTCTACGGCACCCAGGACGAGATGACGCTCGACCTCACCTCGGGCCGGATCGACGCGGCGATGGCCGACAGCGTGGCGCTCGACCTCGGCTTCCTGCGCACGCCGGCGGGCGCCGACTACGCCTTCTACGGCGAGTCCTACTCGATCCCGAAATACCATGGCGAGGGCGCCGGGATCGGGGTGCGCAAGGAGGATACCGAGCTGCGCGACAAGCTCACGGCGGCGATCGACGCGATCCGGGCCGATGGCGAGTACGCGACGATCGAGAAGAAGTATTTCGACTTCGACGTCTATGGCAACTGAACGGCCCGGGGGCTGAGCCCCCGGCGGGCGCCGCCGCGATGGAACATCTCGCCGAATATGCCCCGCTGCTGGTGCGTGGCTGGTTCGTGACCATCGCGCTCGCGGTGCTGTCGCTGGCGATCGCGACGCTGCTCGGCGCGCTCGGGGCGGCGGGACGGCTCAGCCGCTCGCCCGTCGCGCGCGGGGCGGTCTTCCTCTACACGACGGTCATCCGGGGCGTGCCGGACCTCGTGCTGCTGCTGCTCGTCTATTTCGGCGGGCAGCGGCTGCTCAACACGCTGCTCGACCTTTTCGGGGCCGGGCCGGTCACGTTGTCGCCCTTCGTCGCCGGCGTGCTCTCGATCGGCTTCATCTACGGCGCCTACCTGACCGAGACCTTCCGCGGCGCCTTCCTCGCGATCCCGCGCGGCCAGATCGAGTCGGCCTCGGCGCTCGGCCTGCGCCGCTGGCCGCTCTTTCGCTTCGTGCTGCTGCCGCAGCTGATCCGCTTCGCCCTCGCGGGCTACGGCAACACCTGGCAGGTGCTGGTGAAGTCGACGGCGGTCGTCTCGGTGATCGGGCTCTCCGACCTCGTCGGCTTCGCCAACGACGCCGGCAAGACCACGCGCGAGCCCTTCATCTTCTTCGTCGCGGTGCTGGCGGGCTATCTCTTCATCACCTGGGCCTCGACCCGGATCCTCGCGCTGCTGGAGCGGCGCGCCGAGGTCGGATACGCCCATGCGCGTTGATCTTGTCCTCGAGAACTGGCCGCTCTTCGCGCATGGTGTCTGGATCACGACGCAGCTCACGGTGCTGTCGCTCCTGATCGGCTTCGCGATCGCGCTGCCCGCCGGCATGGCGCGGGCGCGCCGCGCGCGGTTCTGGGAACCCGTGATCGGCGCCTACGTCTACCTCTTCCGCGGCACGCCGCTCCTCGTGCAGACCTTCCTCATCTACTATGGGCTGGCGCAGTTCGGCTGGATCCGCGCGAGCTGGGCCTGGACCTTCCTGCGCGATCCCTGGTGGTGCGCGATCATCGCCTTCTCGCTCAATTCCGGCGCCTATTCGACCGAGATCATCCGCGGCGCGATCCAGACCACCCCGAAGGGCGAGCTCGAGGCGGCCGCCGCGCTCGGCCTGTCGCCGCGCCAGTCGACCTGGCTCGTGATGATCCCCTCGGCCCTGCGCCGCGCGCTGCCGCAATACGGCAACGAGGTCGTCTTCATGCTGCACGGCACGGCGGTGGCGAGCGTGATCACGCTGAAGGACATCCTCGGCGCGGGCCGCACGCTCAACGCGAAATTCTACCTCGCCTACGAGGGGTTCCTGACCGCCGCGCTGCTCTACATGGCGATCACCTTCCTGCTCGTCTGGCTGTTCCGCCAGCTCGAGAACCGCTACCTGCGCCACCTCACCGTCGCGCGCTAGAATTCCGAACCCGGTTCGACCCGGTAGACCTGCGTGTCGCCGAAGGTGAATTCGGCGAGGGTGCCGTCGTTGAGACGGCCGGTCGCGGTCCCGGATTTGAGGTCGCCCGCGCGGGTGATGAAAAGCTGGCCGGAGCGGCCGTCGGCGCAGATGGCGGGGACGATGACCGCCCGGCGCCCCGTCGCGGAATCGTAGGTGCCCGAACAGGTGAGGCCGGTGTCGGTCGTGACGGAGAACTTGCCCTGTCCCCCGAGGCGCGCGGTGGCGTAGCCCCGGGCCGGATCCTCGCCGATCCTGCCTTCGACGTCCCAGCGGAATTCGGTGGCGCAGGCCGCGAGGACCGGCAGGGCGGCGAGGGAGAGAAAGCGCTTCATTCGGACCATCCCTTGCGCGGAGAGGCGGTCGCGCCGCCGGCGGGAAACAATAGACGCGACGCTCCGGCCCGTTCCACCGCGAATATGTCCGCCGTGGCGGTGGGCCGTCGTCCGTCCCCGTCTCGGGCGCGGACGGCGGACCGAGGTCCGCCCTACGGGCGCCGCCGCGCGGAAGGGGCGCCGTCACCCGGTTGCCACGCCCGGCGGGATAAGCGCGGGCCGCGGCGCGGGAGGCTTCCCCGCGCGCACCGGACCGGCTAGGACGGCGGCATGACAGAGACCGAGACCGAAACGCGGCCCGCCGTCCGGCTGCGCCCGAACGTGAACGCGCAGAACCTGCGCTTCGGCGCGCCCTGGGCCTACGCCGACCAGCTGGTTCTGGACCGCCGGACGCGCGCGATCCCCGCCGGCGCGGTGGTGGAGCTGCAGGACGCCGAGCGGCGGCCGCTCGGCGCCGCGGCCTTCAACGCCGGCTCGAAGATCGCGGCGCGGATGCTCGACCGCGACCCGGCGGCGGAGATCGACGCGGACTGGTTCGCCGCCCGCCTCCGGACCGCGCTGGAGCTGCGCGAGACGCTGTTTGACGAACCCTTCTACCGGCTGATCCACGCCGAGGCCGACGGGATGCCCGGGGTGGTGATCGACCGCTTCGGCGACGCGGCGGTGATCCAGCCGAACGCCGCCTGGGCCGAGACGCGGCTCGGGGCGCTCGCAGAGGCGCTCGGCGCGGTCACGGGCGTCACCACGATCGTCAAGAACGGCGCGGGCCGCGCACGGGCGCTGGAGGGGCTGCCGGAGGCTTCCGAGGTGCTGACCGGCGCGCTCGAGGCGCCGGTGCCGGTGCGCATGAACGGCGCGACCTATCTCGCCGACCTGATCGGCGGCCAGAAGACCGGGCTCTTCTACGACCAGCGGCCGAACCACGCCTTCGCCGCGCGGCTCGGCCGCGGGCGGGAGGTGCTCGACGTCTTCAGCCATGTCGGGGGCTTCGCGCTCGCCGCGCTCGCGGGCGGGGCCACCGGCGCGCTGGCGGTCGACGGCTCGGCGGCGGCGCTCGATCTCGCCACGCGCGGCGCCGAGGCGACCGGGGTCGCCGGCGCCTTCGCGACGCAGAAGGCCGACGCCTTCGACGCGATGACGCGGCTCGGCGAGGAGGGGCGGCGCTTCGGCCTCGTCGTCTGCGACCCGCCGGCCTTCGCGCCCAACAAGCCGGCGCTGGAGGCGGGGCTGCGCGCCTACGAGCGGGTCGCGCGGCTCGGCGCCGCGCTGGTCGAGCCCGGCGGCTTTCTCGTGCTCTGCTCCTGCAGCCACGCGGCCGATCTCGTCCGGTTCCGCGAGGCGAGCCTGCGCGGCGTCGGGCGCGCCGGCCGGAGCGCGCGGATCCTCGGCACCGGCGGGGCGGGGCCCGATCATCCGGTGCATCCCCATCTCGCGGAAAGCGCCTATCTCAAGGCGCTCTTCCTGCGCCTCGACGGATGACAGCCGCGCCGCGGCACGGCGCGTCGAGGGTGCTGCTCGACGCCAATGTCCTGTTCCCGACCGTCCTGCGCGAGATCCTGATCGGGGTGGCGGAGACCGGCGCCTACAGGCCGGTCTGGTCGCCGCGCATCCTCGAGGAATGGGCGCGGGCGACCCGGCGCCTCAGGGATGGCGCCGAGGCGATCGCCCGCGCCGAGATCGCGATCCTGCGCGACGAATGGCCCAGGGCCGAGGTCACCCCGACCGATGAGCTGATCGCCGGGATCACGCTGCCCGATCCCGACGACGCGCATGTGCTGGCGGCGGCGATCGCCGGCGGCGCGGACACGCTGCTCACGCTCAACCGCGCCGATTTCCCCAACCGGCTGCTCGCGCCCTACGGGGTGATCCCGCGCGATCCGGACGGGTTCCTGACCGAGCTCGCCGAGGCGCGCGCCGACGTGGCGCAGGTGCTCGAGGCGGTGCGGGCGCGCACCGAGGCGATCGCCGGACGGCGGATCGAGCTGCGCCCGCTCCTGAAGCGCGCGGGCCTGCCCCGGCTCGGGCGGCTGCTCGGCTGAGGGTCAGATGTCGCCCTCGGCGGCGACCACCGCGCGCAGGTCGAGCGAGCTCTGCCGGTTCAGTTTCGTCGCGCAGGACCCGAGGAACCCGTCCATCGCCGCGAAGCCCGCGTCGCGCAGCTGCAGGAGCAGGGCGCGGTTCGGGGTCATCTTCGAGACGAGGCCGAGCTGGTTCATGAGCTTGTCGTCGCTGACCGAATGCACGTAGTTCCGTTTCATCGCCCCCTCGGCGAGCGTGCCCGCGTCGAGCATGCGGTTCACGAAGGCGATCGCCCGGAGCTCGCGCAGGAGCGAGGCGTTGAAGCTGATCTCGTTGATCCGGCTCTCGATCTCCGAGGCGGTGGTCGGCAGCTCCTCGCGGTAGAGCGGGTTGATGTGGATGATCACGATGTCGGGCGTCTTCGTGTCGTAGAACAGCGGATAGAGCGCCGGGTTGCCGACATAGCCGCCGTCCCAGTAGGCCTCGCGCCGGCCGGTCTTCGGATCGTCGATCTCGATCGCCTGGTAGAGCGTCGGCAGACAGGCGGAGGCGAGGATCGCCTCGGTCGTCACGTCCGCCCCGTGGAAGATCCGCGACTTGCCGGAGCGCACGTTGGTCGCGTTGACGAAGAGCTTCGGCCCGACCCTCGAGCGCATCGTCGCGTCGTCGAGCAGCGCCTCGACCGTGTCGCGCAGCGGGTGATAGTTCGTCGGGTTGAACTGATAGGGCGAGAAAACCCGGGTAAGCGCGCCACTCGCCACGACGGCGGGGTGAAACTCGAGCGCGCGGGCGGTCAGCCCCGGCGACGGGGCGACGAAGCGCAGCCAGTCCATCACCGCCTCCGAGCCGAGGCCGTCGAGACCGGTCAGCGACAGCCAGAAGTCGCTCAGCGCCTTGCGCGCGCCCTCGCGCCCGCCGACGACGAAGCCGTGCTTCAGCGCCGCGGCGTTCATCGCTCCCGCCGAGGTCGCGGTCACGCCCTCGATCTCGATCCGCTCCTCCTGGAGCAGCCGGTCGAGCGCGCCCCAGGTAAAGGCGCCGTGCGCGCCGCCGCCCTGCAAAGCCAGGTTGATCGTGATTTTCGACAAGCCAGTCCCTCCGTCCGGGTCGGGTCCGGGAAGCCCGGAAGCGCCTTTCGCGGCTCCAAGTATATTTCGCAGATGCGAAATGAACAGGGACCGGCGTCTCTTCGCCTACGGGCGGTCAACTTCGCGCGAGGAGTGAGTCGTTTCTGGAAGGACCATGAACTCGCTCGCGCTTCTACCCTGAGTCGCATCGGAGCCGCCCGGGACCGCCGCCGGAAGCAGTGATGGTCAGCGGTTGCACATCTTGTGGTTGTGCAACCTCGCGTGTTTTGGCAAGACTGGGCGTCAGCCGACAAGGCGCGAAAAAAAACGCCCTCCAAGGGAGGGCGTCAAGTCGTTGAGGCAGGTTTCATACAGGCAAGAAACCTATCGAGCAGTGGAACCCTTATACAAAATCAAAGACCTACCGCCAAGCCAAAAATCCACGTGCGACCTTGGGGAAGCATGCACTAAGGTCATGACGGGCCCTTTTATCGACGGAATGTGATCTCGATGACACGCATCCAACGGGCGGCGCGGATCGCCGCCCTCATCCTCGCGCTGCCGCCCCTGGCCGCGCAGGCGGAGCCGCGTCATGGCATATCTATGTATGGGGAGCCCGCGCTCCCCCCGGATTTTGTTTCTCTCCCCTATGCCAATCCCGAGGCGCCGAAGGGCGGCTCCATCGTCTTCGGCGAGGTCGGCGGCTTTGACTCGCTCAATCCGTACATTTTGAAGGGTCGGGCTCCCTACATCGTCCAGGCGCATGTCTTCGAGACACTTATGGCGCGGAACTGGGACGAACCCTTCGGACTCTACGGGCTGCTCGCCGAATCAATCGACGTGGCCGATGACCGCTCCTCGGTGGCGTTCACCCTCCGCGCGAACGCGCGCTTCTCCGACGGCAGCCCGGTCACGGTCGAGGATGTGATCTGGTCGATGGAGGCATTGGCTGAGAAAGGTCTTCCAAGATACTCTAATTCCTGGGATAAAGTCGAAAGTATCGAGAAGGTGGGCGACCGCGGTGTGCGGTTCGCCTTCAGCGCGCCGGACGCCGAACTGCCGCTCCTGATCGGGATGCGCCCGATTCTGAAGAGGGCGGACTGGGACGGGATCGATTTCGCGCGGTCTAGCCTGCGCGTGCCGATCGGATCCGGGCCCTATGTGATCGGCGATTTCGAGCCCGGACGCTACGTGGTGCTCGACCGGAACCCGGATTACTGGGGCCGCGATGTGCCTTACAACCAGGGCCTGAACAACTTCGACCACATCCGGACCGACTATTTCGTCGACGCCGGCGTGATGTTCCAGGCCTTCACCGCGGGTGCGCTCTCGGTCTACCGCGAGCTCAATCCCGCGCGCTGGCGGAGCGAATACGGCTTCGCCGCGATCAAGTCGGGCGCGGTGGTGAAGGCGGAGATCCCGCACGGCCGGCCGTCCGGGATGGAGGGGTTCGTCTTCAACACCCGCCGCCCGGTCTTCGCCGACTGGCGGGTGCGCGACGCGCTGACGCTCGCCTTCAACTACGATTTCATCAGCCAGACCATCAACGGCGGGCCGATGCCGCGGCGGGAAAGCTACTTCGCCAATTCGCCGCTCGGCATGGGCGCGGGACCGGCGGAGGGCAGGGTGCGCGACCTGCTGGCGCCCTTCGCCGCCGGGATGACGCCCGACGCGCTCGACGCCTACGCGCCGCCGGTCTCCGACGGCTCGCCCCGCAACCGGCGCAACATGCGCGCGGCGGCCGAGGAGCTGCGGGAGGCGGGCTGGACCGTCGAGAACGGGGTCCTGAAGAACGCCGGGGGCGAGCCGTTCCGGTTCGAGATCCTGCTCTCGGGCGCGCAGAGCGAGGTCGCCGCCGGCCTGTTCCGCGACGCGCTGCGCCAGCTCGGCATCGACGCGCGGATCACCCTGGTGGACGAGGCGCAGTACAACGCGCGCAAGGCCGACTACGACTTCGACATGATCCTCAACACCTGGAACATGTCGCTGAGCCCGGGCAATGAGCAGATGCTCTACTGGGGCTCCGGCGGCGTGACGACGCCGGGGACCCGCAACTATCCCGGCGTGAACAGCCCGGCGGCCGAGGCGATGATCGCCGACATGCTCGCGACCCGCGACCCGGCCGAGTTTCAGGCCGCTGTCCAGGCCCTCGACCGGGTGCTGACCACCGGGCGCTACGTGATCCCGTTCTGGTTCCAGGACCGCAGCCTGATCGCGCACAAGGCCGACCTGCGCTACCCCGAGCGGCTGCCGGTCTACGGCGACTGGATCGGCTGGCTGCCCGAGGTGTGGTGGCAGGCCAACTGAGCCCGACTCAGGCCCTGTACGCCGCCTTCAGGGCCGCTCCGAGCCGTTCGGCGAGCGGGGAGGCGGCGTAGGGGTCGGTGACGACCTCGACATAGGCGCCCGAGGGCGCCGCGGCCGCCGCTTCGAGCGCGGCGTCGAACTCGCCCAGGGTCGTCGCCCGCGCCGTGTACCAGCCGGCGCAGCCGAGCGCGCGCGGCAGGTCGGCGTAGCGCCAGCGCGGGATGTCGTTGTAGGCGGCCTCGGGATCGCGGCACAGCAGCCGCTCGATCAGGTAGCCGTCGTTGTTGAGCACGAAGACGATGGGTTTCAGCCCCCTCGCGCCGAAATCGCCGATCGCCTGGGCGGTCAGCTGGTGCGAGCCGTCGCCTGTCACGAGGATCACCCGCTGCCCGGGCGCCGCCGCCACCGCCGCGCCGAAGGCCGCCGGCGTCGCCCAGCCGATCGAGCCCCAGAGCGTCTGGTTGTGGAACCGCGCCCCCTCCGGCATCCGGGCGAAGCCGAGCCCCATCGAGACGGTGCCGGTCTCGGCCACCAGGATGTCGTCGGGGCGCAGGAAGGCCTCCCAGCGCGGGTAGAGCGTGGCGGCGGTGATCGGGTCCGAGGCCGCGCCGGCGACGGGGCCGAGCGTTCCGGGCACGGGCCCGGCGGGCCAGGCGCGCCGCCCGATCCGCGCGGTCAGCGCCGCGATCAGGTCGCCCATCTCGACGTCGCAGAAGGCGCGGCCGTCGACCCGCGCGTTGTGGTGGCCGATGTCGATCCGCCGCGCGGGATCGAGCTTCGCGGTGAAGGCGCCGGTGTTGAAGTCCGAGGCGAGGGCGCCGATCACCAGCAGCCGGTCGGCGCCCTCGACGAAGGCGCGCACCTGCTCGTCCATCAGCGCCCCGTCGTAGATCCCGACATAGCCCGGCGTCGCCTCGTCGAGCACGGTCTTGTCCATGAACATCGTGGCATAGGGCAGGCCCGAGGCGTCGATCAGCGCCCGCGCCGCGTCGCGGAGCCCAGCGCGGTCGACCAGGATGCCCGGCAGCGCGCAGGCGGTCCCGGCGGTTCCGAGCGCGGCGATGATCGCCTCGGTCGCGGCGGCGAGCGCGGCCGGGTCGCTCGCGGGCGCGGGCGGCGGCGCGACGGCGGCGAGCGGCGCGCGGGTGGCCATGTCGGCCGGAAAGACCATGTAGACCGGCCGGCGGTGGTAGAGCGCCGCCGCGATCAGCCGCTCGGTCTCGGCCGCGACGTTCTGCGGCGTCATGACCGCGCGGGCGCAGACCACGGGCTCGGTCATCCGCGCGAAGAGGTCGTGCTCGCCGTTGCCGAGCGTGTGGTGCATCGGCCGGCGCGACAGCATCACCGGCACGTTCGGCGCGCCGACGAGGTGGAAGAGCGGCAGGTGCTCGGCGAAGGCGCCGGCGACGCCGTTGATCGCGCTGAGCTCGCCGACGCCATAGGTGGTGCAGAGCGCCGCCACCCCGCGCACCCGGGCGTAGCCGTCGGCGGCGTAGGCGGCGTTGAGCTCGTTCGAGCAGCCGACCCATTCGACCCCGGCGTGTTCGAGGATCGCGTCGTTGACCGGGAAGGCATAGTCGCCGGGCACGCCGAAGACATGGCCGACGCCGATCTCGCTCAGCCGGCCGAGCACGTGACCGATCACCGTTTCCGCCATCGCCGCCTCCCCCTCGACCCGGGGCCGATCGCGCCCCGATTCCGGCGCGCATAAGACCACGCGGCAGGGCCCCGGGCGACTCCGTTCCGCCGCGCGGGCCCGCGATTCCGCTTGGCAGGGCCGCGGGAATCGCGTATTCGCCGCGTCGGGCGCGTCCCCGGACCAGGGTGAGCGGGGCGGGCTCAGTAACATCACCCTGACGACGGAGCTCCTTAGATGAGCCATACGTCCGCCGCGACCATCGTCGCCCCCGTCAAGCCGACCGCGAAGCCCGCGCGCCCCGAGTTCTCCTCGGGCCCCTGCCCGAAGCGGCCGGGCTGGACCGCCGAAGGCGTCGCGAAGATCGCCTTCCTCGGCCGGTCGCACCGCGCCGCCGAGCCCAAGGCGCAGCTCAAGGCCGCGATCGACCGCACCGCGAAGCTCCTCAACGTTCCCGCCGACTACAAGGTCGGCATCGTCCCCGCCTCCGACACCGGCGCCTTCGAGATGGCGATGTGGTCGATGCTGGGCGCGCGCCCGGTCGACATGCTGGTCTGGGAAAGCTTCGGCCAGGGCTGGGCGACGGACGCGACCAAGCAGCTCAAGCTCGCCGACTGCCGCGTGATCACCGCGGGCTACGGCGAGCTGCCCGATCTCGCGAGCGTCCGCGCGGACGCCGACATCTGCTTCACCTGGAACGGAACCACCTCGGGCGCCCGCGTCCCGAACGCCGACTGGATCCCCGCCGACCGCGAGGGGCTGACCTTCTGCGACGCGACCTCGGCCGCCTTCGCGCAGGATCTCGACTGGGCGAAGCTCGACGTCGTGACCTTCTCCTGGCAGAAGGCGATGGGCGGGGAGGGCGCGCATGGCGTGCTGATCCTGAGCCCCCGCGCCGTCGCGCGGCTCGAGAGCTTCACGCCCGACCGGCCGCTCCCGAAGATCTTCCGCATGACCAAGGGCGGCAAGCTCATCGAGGGCATCTTCAAGGGCGAGACGATCAACACCCCCTCCATGTTCTGCGTCGCCGACTGCGTCGACGCGCTCGAGTGGATGGAAGGGATCGGCGGCCTCGACGCGACGCGCGCGCGCGCCGATGCGAACGCCGCCGCGATCCAGGCCTGGGTCGACCGGACGCCCTGGATCGAGAACCTCGTCGCCGATCCGGCGGCGCGGTCGAACACCTCCGTCTGCCTCAGGATCACCGATCCGGCGGTCGCGGCGCTCGACGACGCCGGCCAGCGGGATTTCGTGAAGAAGTTCACGAAGCTGCTCGAGGCCGAGGACGCGGCGCTCGACATCGGCGGCTACCGCGACGCGCCGGCCGGGCTCCGGATCTGGTGCGGCACGACGGTCGACACCGCCGACCTCGAGGCGCTGACGCCCTGGCTCGACTGGGCCTTCGCGGAACTGCGCGCGAACCTGTGACGCCCGGCGGATCCCGGGATTTCAACGGGATCCGCGCTCACCCTCAGATATGAAACTTGGGCCCACGGGCTCACAGGCAGGATTAACAACCATGCCCAAGGTACTTATTTCCGACGAACTTTCGGATGCAGCCGTCCAGATCTTCAAGGATGCGGGCGTCGAGGTCGACTTCCAGCCGAAACTCGGCAAGGATCCGGCGAAGCTCGCCGAGATCATCGGGAACTACGACGGTCTCGCGATCCGCTCGGCGACCAAGGTCACGGCCGATCTCATCGAGAAGGCGACCAATCTCAAGGTCGTCGGCCGCGCCGGCATCGGCGTCGACAACGTCGACATCCCCGCCGCCTCGGGCAAGGGCATCGTGGTGATGAACACGCCCTTCGGCAATTCGATCACCACCGCCGAACACGCGATCGCGATGATGTTCGCCTGCGCGCGCCAGATCCCGGCCGCCGACGCCTCGACCCGCGCCGGCAAGTGGGAGAAGTCGAAGTTCATGGGCGTCGAGATCACCGGCAAGACGCTCGGCCTGATCGGCGCGGGCAACATCGGCTCGGTGGTCGCGGCCCGCGCGATCGGCCTCAAGATGAAGGTGATCGCCTATGATCCCTTCCTCTCGGCCGAGCGCGCCCAGACCCTCGGGATCGAGCGGATCGAGGAGGTGGACGACCTGCTCGCCCGCGCCGATTTCGTCACGCTGCACGTGCCCAAGACCGAGAAGACCGCGAACATCATCTCGGCCGAGCGCGTGAAGAAGATGAAGCCGGGCGCCCGGCTCATCAACTGCGCCCGCGGCGGACTCGTCGACGAGGCCGCGGTCGCCGAGGCGCTGAAATCGGGCCATCTCGCGGGCGCCGCCTTCGACGTCTTCTCGGTCGAGCCGGCGAAGGAGAACCCGCTCTTCGACGCGCCGAACGTGGTCTGCACCCCGCATCTCGGCGCCTCGACCAACGAGGCGCAGGAGAACGTGGCGCTGCAGGTGGCCGAGCAGATGTCGGACTACCTGATGCACGGCGCGATCTCGAACGCCCTGAACGCGCCGAGCGTGACCGCCGAGGAAGCGCCGGTCCTGAAGCCCTGGGTGACGCTCTCCGAGATGCTGGGCAGCTTCGCGGGCCAGGTGACCGAGGATCCGATCAAGGAGATCGAGATCGAATACGTGGGCGAGGTGGGAGGGCTCAACCTCAAGCCGCTGACCGCCGCGCTCTCGGCCGGCCTCCTGAAGCCGCTGGTCGGCGAGGGCGGCGTCAACATGGTCTCGGCCCCGGTCGTGGCGCGCGAGCGCGGCATCCACATCACCGAGAGCCGCAAGGACGCGCAGGGCGCCTTCGGATCCTACATCCGGCTGATCGTGACAACCGAGACCATGACCCGCTCGGTCGCGGGCACGATCTACTCGGACGGCAAGCCGCGCTTCATCCAGATCAAGGGGATCAACCTCGAGGCCGAGCCGATGAAGCACATGCTCTACACGACCAACACCGACACGCCGGGCTACATCGGCGCGCTCGGCACCAAGCTCGGCACGCTCGGGGTCAACATCGCGACCTTCGCGCTCGGCCGCGAGGAGAAGAGCGGCGAGGCGATCGCGCTGCTCGGCGTCGACGACACGATCGGCGCGGAGACCCTCGCCGAGATCGCCGCGCTGCCGCAGGTGCGCCACGCCAAGGCGCTGGCGTTCTGAGCGGACGGGCGGGGTGCGACGGTGGGCGGAATCGCCCACCCTACGCGTCCCGCCGCCCCCCGGTTGGCGTCGCCGCCAGCAATACCGCTGTCCCGGGCTCGACCCGGGACCTCGACGCCCGCGCGGCGCGCGCGGGGTCGTATCCTCGCGACAAGGGATCGAGGTCCCGGGTCGAGCCCGGGACAGCGGACCCCTCGGGCCGCGTTTCGCGCCTCCGCCCGTCCCGGACACGCCATTTCGCGGTTTCGATCCGGCGGGCCGGTCGCTATAAGGCCCCCGGCTTCCGTCCGGAAAAAGGATCTCTCGCAATGGCCAATGTCGCTGTAGTCGGCGCCCAGTGGGGCGACGAGGGCAAGGGCAAGATCGTCGACTGGCTCTCCGAGCGCGCCGACGTGATCGCCCGCTTCCAGGGCGGCCATAACGCGGGACATACGCTCGTCATCGACGGCAAGGTCTACAAGCTCTCGCTGCTGCCCTCGGGCATCGTGCGGCCGGGCAAGCTCTCGGTCATCGGCAACGGCGTGGTGCTCGACCCCTGGGCGCTGCTCGCGGAGATCGAGAAGCTGACGGCGCAGGGCGTCGAGATCTCCGAGAAATCGCTGCTCATCGCCGAGAACGCGCCGCTGATCCTGCCGCTGCACCAGGACCTCGACCGGATCCGCGAGGAGGCGGCGGGCGCGGCGAAGATCGGCACCACCGGGCGCGGCATCGGCCCCGCCTACGAGGACAAGGTCGGCCGCCGCGCGATCCGCGTCGCCGACCTCGGCGACGAGGCGACGCTCGAGACCCGGCTCGACCGGCTGCTCGCGCACCACGACGCGCTGCGCAAGGGCCTCGGCGCCGAGCCGATCGAACGCGCGGCGCTCAAGGCGCAGCTCATGGAGGTGGCGCCGAAGGTGCTCGCCTATTCCTCGCCGGTCTGGCGGGTGCTCGACACGATGCGCCGCCGCGGCAAGCGGATCCTGTTCGAGGGCGCCCAGGGCGCGCTGCTCGACATCGACTTCGGCACCTATCCCTACGTCACCTCGTCGAACACCGTCGCGGGCATGGCGGCCGCCGGCACCGGGATGGGACCGGGCGGCGTCGATTTCGTGCTCGGCATCGTCAAGGCCTATACGACGCGCGTCGGCGAGGGGCCGTTCCCGGCCGAGCTCAACGACGCCGACGGCCAGCGTCTCGGCGAGCGCGGGCACGAGTTCGGCACCGTCACCGGGCGCAAGCGGCGCTGCGGCTGGTTCGACGCGGTGCTGGTGCGCCAGACCTGTGTCACCAGCGGGGTGAAGGGCATCGCGCTCACCAAGCTCGACGTGCTCGACGGGTTCGAGACGCTCAGGATCTGCGTCGGCTACGAGCTCGACGGCAAGCGCATCGACTACTTGCCGATGGCGGCCGCCCAGCAGACGCGCGTGACGCCGATCTACGAGGAGATGGAGGGCTGGTCCGAGACCACGGCCGGCGCCCGCTCCTGGGCCGACCTGCCGGCGCAGGCGATCAAATACGTGCGCCGGATCGAGGAGCTGATCCGCTGCCCCGTCGCGCTGCTCTCGACCAGCCCGGAGCGCGAGGACACGATCCTCGTGACCGATCCCTTCGCGGGATGAAACCGCTCAGCTATCGCGCGCGCCGGTTCTGGTCCCTCGTCATCCTGCTCGTCGGGCTGCCGGTCTATATCGTCGCCGCGGTCAGCCTCGTCGCGCTCTTCGACCGGCCGGGCATCCTGGTCGAGTTCCTGATCTACGTGGGGCTCGGCCTGCTCTGGGCGCTGCCGTTCCGGCGGGTCTTCGCCGGGATCGGCCGGCCCGATCCCGACGCGCGCCCGGACGAGCCGCGCGACTAGTCGCCGCCCGCGTCTTCGCGCTTGCGGAGAAGCCGCCGCCCCGGTCAAGTGCGGCGGTGGGGAAAGGACCAGCATGACCATCGGCATTTTCACGATCCATACCGGCTACAACGAGGGCGCGACGCTGCAGGCGCTGGCGCTCTCGCTCCTGATCGAGGAGGTCGCGGGCGAGAAGGCCGAGATCGTCGACCATCGCCACACGACGCAGACCGAGGCGCATTACGGCCCGCCGAGCAATCCGCGCCGCCGGGCGATCGCGCAGTTCCGCGATTCGGTCCTGCCGCTCAGCCCGGTCCGCTTCGTCGAGGATCCCCGCGCGGCCTGGGCCTATGCGCGCGAACGCTACAGCGCCGTGGTGGTGGGCAGCGACGAGATCTGGAAGATCGCCTACCGGCCGCGCTTCCGCGGCCTCGTGCAGGTGCAGAACGATCCGCTGGCCCCGGCCTTCCCGAACGCCTACTGGCCGGACGCGAGCGCCGGCGCCCGCCGGATCGCCTATGCCGCGACGGCCGGCACCAAGACGAACTGGAAGCGCATCCCGTTCTTCCGCAAGTGGCAGATCGCGAATCGGCTCAGGGGCTTCACGGCGGTCGGCCTGCGCGACGAGCGCACCCGCGCCTTTCTCGCCGCCGTCGCACCCGAGACGGCGGCGCGCAGCACGCGCGTGCCCGATCCGACGCTCGGCTATGACCTGCTGCCCTTCGCGCGGGACGGCATCCGCGCGTCGCTCGCGGCGATGGGCGTCGACTTCGACCGCCCGCGCGTCGTGATCTCCGCCGGGCGCAACCCGAAGGTGACGGCCCTGGTCGCCGAGCTCAACGCGCAGGGCTTCCAGACCGTCGCGATGTCCTATCCGACCGAGGGGGTCGAACTCGACCTCTCCGAGGCGGGGCTGTCGCCGGTCGAATGGGCCGCCGCCTTCGGCTGCTTCGATCTCTCGATCTCGGACCGGATGCACGGCTGCATCTTCTCGCTGCGCAACCTCACGCCGCTCATCGTGCTCGACGCGCGCGCGGCGACGATGGGCTATCCGACCAAGAACGGCGAGATCGCGACCCGGTTCGGGCTGGACGACTTCTACTTCCCGCTCGCGGAGTCGCGCACCAGCGCCGGCAGCCTGCTCGACGCCGCGCTGCGCGCGACGCGGGGCGACTGGCCGCGGGAGACGGTCGCCGCCCGGCTAGCTTCCGAACGCGAGATCGCGCTGGGGTTCCTCGGCGCGGCCTTCGGCGCGAAGGCCGCCGTCGTCTAGCGCCGGACCCGGGGCCCCCGCCGGGGTCTCGGCCAGGCTCGCGCGCAGCAGCCGGTCGAAGGCCCGGTCGAAATCGTAGAGACCGCCGAGCAGCGCGTAGTCGTCGCGCAGCAGCACGCGCAGGAGATCGCGGTGGCCTTCGTCGATGGCGAGCGGCCGCTGGACCGCGCCGCCTTCGTTGTGGCGCGGCACGCGGATATCGGCGCCGGCGCGGCCCGAGAGGAAGCGCTCGAAGCCCGGCATGTCCTCGATCCGGAACACCTGGTCGTACCACCGGAGATCGGGTCCGAGATGCCAGGCGTAGTCGCGCGAATGCACCTGCGCGGGCCGCGAGATCTCGCGGTAGGGGTCCAGGTTCTCGACGAAATAGCCGAAGGTCGGATCGAGCTCGAGCCCCGCGCCGGTCACCTTGCGCGTCTCGCCCCGGGTCGCGAAGACCGCGCGGCCGACCTTGTTGGTCCAGGCCGAGCGCAGCCGCGACAGCGGGTCGCGCACCAGGCAGATCCGCGCGTGGCCCGCCGGGGCCGCGACCTCGCCGAAGGGCCGGGTGACATAGCCGTCGAGATGATGGATGGGGAAGGGCGGGACCTCGCGGCCGAGCCGGGCGCGGACCCGGTCGGAAAGCCCCCGGCGGGTCGAATCCCGCCCGGTCTCGAGCTCCCAGAACATGGTCTTGACGCTGGTACAGGCCGCCTTCGGCAAGACGACGTAGAAGGTTCGCGCCTTCGAGCTGATCACAGACATGCCACCCCCGACTCCGATACAAAGCCGCTCATGCCCCGTGATCCCGAATCTCGCGTCCGGGCGTCTTCCCGAGAGTAGTCGATATGCGATTAATTGCATCACATTTCTGCGATTCGCCGGACGCCGGGGCGGAAGATCCCGCGCCGCCTTTTCCCCCGCGGCGCGCTCCTGTATCTCTGGCCGCCGGATCGGTTTCTGAGGGAGGATCACGGGGATGTCGCGCAAGGCTTGGATCCTGGGCTTGGCGGGGGTGGTCGGCGCCGCCGGCGTCGCCTTCGCGGAGGAGATCGGCGAGGTCACGACGGCGTTCAAGCTCCTGGGCGCGAACCACAAGATCGTGGTCGAAGCCTTCGACGACCCCAAGGTCGAGGGCGTGAGCTGCTTCATCAGCCGCGCGCGCACTGGCGGCATCAAGGGCTCGCTCGGCATCGCCGAGGACACCTCCGACGCCTCGATCAACTGCCAGCAGACCGGCGCCATCCACTTCCGCGAGGACCTCAAGGACGGCGAGGAGGTTTTCAGCCAGCGCGCCTCGATCATGTTCAAGCGGATCCAGGTGGTGCGCTTCCAGGACAAGGCCCGCAACGCGCTGGTCTATCTCACCTATTCCGACAAGCTGATCGACGGCTCGCCGCAGAACAGCATCTCGGCGGTGATCATGCGGGACTGGAACTGAGCGCGGTCCTCTATCGCGCCCCGGGACCCGTCACGCTGATCGGCGGCGGGCCCGTCCCGCCGGAGCGGCTCGCCGAGGCGGCGCGTCTCGCGCCGGAGATCTACGCGGCCGACGGGGGGGGCGACGTGGTCCCGCCGCCGGGGCACCGGCTGCGCGCGGTGATCGGCGACATGGATTCGCTGCGCGACCCGGCCGCGCTCGCCGCGGCGGGCGTGGCGCTGCGCCGGATCGCCGAGCAGGACAGCACCGACCTCGAGAAGTGCCTCTATTCGATCGCGGCGCCGCTCTATCTCGGCGTGGGCTTTCTCGGCGGCCGCCTCGATCACGAGCTCGCGGCGCTCAACGCCGTGGCGAAGAATCCCGACCGGCGGCTGATCCTGATCGGCCGCGAGGACCTGTGCCTGCTGGTCCCCGCCGCGGGGCTCGCCTTCGAGGCGGCGGCGGGCGATCGGGTCTCGCTCTTCCCGATGGGCCCGTGCCGGGGCACGCGCTCGACCGGCCTGCGCTGGCCGGTGACCGGGCTCGACTTCGCGCCGGGGGAACGGGTCGGCACCTCGAACGCGGCGACCGGCGGTCCGGTGGCGATCGGGTTCGACGGCGGGCCGATGCTCGCGATCCTGCCAGCCGCCTATCTCGGGCGGCTGGCGCGGGGCTGAGCCTTCAGCGCGCCTTTTCCGCTCTCAGCGCCCGCTCCACGGCGCGGCAGCTCCCGAACGCGCGCATGAAGGTCATGACCGCGCGGCGGGCATGGGCCTCGATCTCCTCGGCGTTCGGATGGTCGCCGATCTGGAACAGCCGCCGGGTGAAGAGGTCGGCCTTGCAGATCCCGTAGAAGACATGCGCGGCGTAGTCGGGATCGAGCTCCATCAGCTCGCCCCGCTCGACCGCCGCGATCAGCGCCGGCGCGAGGCGGATCTGGTTCATCTCCGCCCCGGTGTCGTAGAAAGTCTTGCCGATATGCGGGAAGCGCGCGGTCTCCGCGACGGCGATCCGGTAGATGCTCTGCCCGAATTCGCCCAGGCTGAAGTTCAGAACGTCGCGTGCGAGGTCGAGCAGGAACTCGTCGATCGGCCGGTCGCGGTAGCAGAATTCGGGATGGAACTCCGCCTGCATGCGGCATTCCTGCGCCAGAACGGCGCTGAAGAGCGCGGTCTTGTCGGGGAAGTGGCGATAGAGCGTCGCCTTGGAGATCCCCGCCGCGCGCGCGATGTCATCGACGCTCGCGCCCTCGTAGCCATCCGCGAGAAAGACGGCGCGCGCGCCGTCGAGGATCTGCGCGATCTTCTGCTCGCCGCGCTCAGATCGAGTCATGGCCCCGCCCTGGCAACGCAGGCTGGGATAGGTGGCTTCCTGATCCATTTTCATACCTCGGCCGTCCACGCCGGGTGCCGGCCCCGGAACACAAGGTAGAATCGGCGTGCCCGGGTTTCAACCGTCGCCGTGACTCCGGAACGGGGCCGCGCGCAAGACACAATCGCGAGACGATCGCGAACTCGCGATGAGAGCGGGACGCTTTGTTATTTGACGGTAGGGCGAGGTCGTCCTAGATTTGTTTCCGAAGTGGAAACAAATGCTTTCCGCTTCGGCTGGCCCGAAAGGGAATCAATCAACTTCAGGAAGCATCCGGATGCAGGAGAAAGCGATGAAGCTTGCCTATCTTCTCGTCGTCGCCGGGGGCCTCGCGGCCGCCACCGCCTCTTTCGCGGGGAGCACGGAGACCGTCGGCCAAAAGCTCGCGAACGGCGAGATCAACGAAGCCCAGTTCGAGCAGTTGATCCAGTTTACCGGCCTGACGCCCGATCAGGCGAAGAGCGAGACGCTGGAGCAGATCGTCGCGAAGCGCTGGCAGCAGAACTGACCCCCGCGGACCGGATCCGGTCGCGCGAAGGCCGCCCGTCATCCCCCCCGCCAGCGAAAATGTGAACTGAACGGTACTGTCTTCCCTTGACCCTCCGGAGGATAAGCCTAACTTCTGGATCATGAACGAAACGGTTTCGTTCGTACCGACCCTCAACCGTTAGGGCCGGGACTAAGGAGGACAGTTATGAAGTTTTCTCACATTCTCGTTGTCGCGGGTGGCCTTCTCGCCGCCGCCACCGCTTCTTTCGCCGATGACAATTCGCAGACCCTGGGCGATCGTCTCGCCAACGGCACGATGACTCAGGCCCAGTTCGAGCAGCTCATCCAGTTCACCGGGCTGACCCCCGAGCAGGCCAAGAGCCAGACCCTGGGCGACGTGGTTTCCCAGCGCTGGCAGGACGATTGATCCGCTGATCGGCGCGCTCCGGCCCCTCGCGCCGGAGCACGACATCACGCTGGCCCCCGGAGACCCGGGGGCCAGCGTTTTTCGTTTGGGCGCTCAGCAGGCCGGGACGTTGACCGCGAGCCCGCCGAGCGAGGTTTCCTTGTAGCGGTGATCCATGTCGCGCCCGGTCTGGCGCATCGTCTCGACGCAGGCGTCGAGCGAGACGAGATGCGCGCCGTCGCCGCGCAGCGCCAGGCTCGCCGCCGAGACCGCCTTGATCGCGCCGAGCCCGTTGCGCTCGATGCAGGGTGCCTGGACGAGGCCCGCGATCGGGTCGCAGGTCATGCCGAGATGATGCTCGAGCGCGATCTCGGCCGCGTTCTCGATCTGCTCGGGCGTCCCGCCCAGCACCGCCGCGAGCCCGGCCGCGGCCATCGCCGCCGCCGAGCCGACCTCGCCCTGGCAGCCGACCTCGGCGCCCGAGATCGAGGCGTTGCGCTTGATGATCCCGCCGATCGCCCCGGCGGTGAGCAGGAATTCCGCCACCCGCGCGGGGCGCGCGCCCGGCACGTGGTCGAGCCAGTGGCGGATCGTCGCGGGCACCACGCCGCTCGCGCCATTGGTCGGCGCGGTCACCACCTGGGCGCCGGCCGCGTTCTCCTCGTTGACCGCGATCGCATAGACCGAGATCCAGTCGTTGATCGTATGCGGCGCCACGAGGTTCATGCCGCGCTCCTCGAGCAGCCGGCGGTGGATCCCCGGGGCGCGCCGCCGCACCTCGAGGCCGCCCGGCAGCCGCGCCTCGCCCGAGGCGAGCCCGCGATCGACGCAATCCGACATCACGCCCCAGATCCGGCGCAGACCGGCGTCGATCTCCGCCTCGGGCCGGCGCGCGGCCTCGTTCTCGCGCTGCAGCCGCGCGATGTCCTTGCCGGTCGCGCGGGCGCGCGCGACGAGCTCCGCCGCCGTCGCGAAGACGTGCGGGACGGCTGGCCCTGAATCCTCGGCCGGCGGATGCGCGAGTTCGCGCGCGGTCACGACGAAGCCGCCGCCGACGGAATAATAGGTCTCCTCGAGATAGAGGTTCCCGGCGGCGTCCCAGGCCGAGAGGATCATGCCGTTGGCATGGCCGGGCAGGGGCGGGCCGAAGTCGAAGACGAGATCGCGCCCGGGCTCGCAGGCGAGCTCGCCGAGGCCCGGCGGGAAGATCCGCCCGGTCGCGTGGATCGCCGCCAGCACCGTCTCGGCCTTCGCCGCGTCGAAGTCGCGCGGCCGGAACCCCGCGAGGCCGAGGATCACCGCGCGGTCGGTCGCATGGCCCTTGCCGGTGAAGGCGAGGCTGCCGCGCAGCCGGCCGCCGAGCCGGGCGATCTCTCCGGCGCCCGGGATCCTGTCGCCGGTCCGCAGCGCCTCGAGAAAGCGGCCGGCGGCGACCATCGGCCCCATCGTGTGGCTCGACGACGGGCCCACGCCGACCTTGAAGATATCGAACACGCTGAGAAACATCGGAGCCGCGCCCTCCGCCGCGCGTCGCGGCATTAGACGCCAACGGGCCGGATATGTCCGCGAAAATGCGACCTTGCGGCGGCCGCCGACGGCATATCGCCTTCCGGTCCCCCGGATTTCCTCCTATAAACCGGCCGAACGCATGAGCCCTGGGAGCGCGCCGATGTCCCTTTCCCCCGCCGACACCGCGAAACGCGCCGCGGCCGCCCTCGCGCTCGAGTCGGTCGAGGACGGGACGCGGCTCGGCATCGGCACCGGCTCCACCGCCGTCTGGCTGGTGCGGCTGCTCGCCGAGCGGATCGCGGCGACCGGCCTCAAGGTGACCTGCGTGCCGACCTCGAAGGCGACCGCCACGCTGGCGCGCGAGCTTGGCGTGCCGCTCGCGACGCTCGACGAGGTGCGCGTGCTCGACCTCGCGATCGACGGCGCGGATGAATTCGACCCGAACCTCGATCTGATCAAGGGGGGCGGCGGGGCGCATCTTTGGGAGAAGATCGTCGCCGGCGCCGCCGCGCGGTTCATCGTGATCGCCGACGAGGGCAAGCGCGTGTCCCGGCTCGGCGCCTTCCCGCTGCCGGTCGAGGTGGTGCGCTTCGGCTGGCCCGCGACCCTCGCCGCGGTCGAGGCCGCGCTCGACGATCTCGGCCTCGGCGGCGCGCCGATCGCGCTCCGCGAGCGCGACGGCGCCCCGGCGCTGACCGACGAGAACAACTACATCCTCGATCTCTCGCTCGGCGCCATCCCGGACGCGCCGGCGCTCGCCGCGCGGCTCGACCGGATCACCGGCGTGGTCGAGCACGGGCTCTTCATCGGCATGGCCGATTGCGTGGCGCTCGGCCGCGCGGACGGGAGCGCCGAGATCCTGCGCCGGATCGAGGCCGCGCCCGCGCCCTGCGAGATCGACCTGATGCGCGACGAAGACGCATGAGCGGGTTCGACGTCGACCTCTTCGTGATCGGCGCGGGTTCGGGCGGGGTCCGCGCCGCCCGCGTCGCCGCCGAGCACGGCGCCCGCGTCGCGGTCGCGGAGGAATACCGCTATGGCGGCACCTGCGTGATCCGGGGCTGCGTGCCGAAGAAGCTCATGGTCTATGCGAGCGGCTTCTCGGAAATGTTCGAGGACGCCGGGGGCTATGGCTGGACGGTCGGGGAGACGAGCTTCGACTGGGGCCGGTTCATGGCCTCGAAGGACCGCGAGATCGCCCGGCTCGAGGGCATCTACAAGGGCGTGCTCGACCGCGCCGGCGCCGAGGTCTTCCACGAGCGCGCCACGATCCTCGATCCGCACCGCGTGCGGCTCGCGAGCGGGCGGGAGCTCACGACCAAGCATATCCTGATCGCGACCGGCGGCCGGCCGGCGGTGCCCGACATCCCGGGCGCCGAGCTCGGCATCACCTCGGACGGGATGTTCGAGCTTGGCCAACTGCCGCGCCGCGCGATCGTGGTCGGCGGCGGCTACATCGCCTGCGAATTCGCCGGCATCCTGAACGGGCTCGGCGTCGCGGTGACGCAGCTCTACCGCGGACCGCGGTTCCTGCGCGAGTTCGACGACGACCTGCGCGCCCATGTCGAGGAAGCGATGCGCGGGCGCGGCGTCGATATCTGGACCGGCACGGACGTGACCGGCCTCGCGCGGACCGAAGACGGCGCGATCGCGGCGACCCTGACCGATGGCGGGGTGATCGAGGCCGATCTCGTGCTCTTCGCGATCGGCCGCCGGCCCAATACCGAGGGGCTGGGCCTCGCGGAGGCGGGCGTCCACCTCAAGCACAACGGCGCGGTCGCGGTCGACGAATGGTCGCAGACCGCCGTGCCCTCGATCTACGCGGTCGGCGACGTGACCGCGCGCGCCGCGCTGACCCCGGTGGCGATCCGCGAGGGGCAGGCCTTCGCCGACACGGTCTTCGGCGGCGCGCCGGTGAAGCCGGAGCACGCGCTCATCCCGACGGCCGTCTTCACCCAGCCCGAGATCGGCACCGTCGGCCTCGCCGAGGCGGAGGCGCGCAAGCTCGGCCCGGTCGAGATCTACCGCGCCACCTTCCGGCCGATGCTGAACATCCTGGCCGGGCGCGACGAGAAGATGCTGATGAAGCTCGTGGTCGGCGCGGAGCGGCGCGTGCTCGGCTGCCATATCGTCGGCCATGGCGCCGGCGAGATGATCCAGCTCGCCGCGGTCGCGCTGCGCATGGGCGCGACGAAGGAAGATTTCGACCGGACGATCGCGGTGCACCCGACCGCGGCGGAGGAACTGGTGACGATGCGGACGCCCGTCGCGGGATGACCGCGCCTTTGGGTCGCACTTGAATTCGCCGCCTGTCGGAGACAGGTGACAGCGCACGGAATTGAGAGGAGGCGGGATGCCATACAGCAATAACGGCGGTCCCTGGGGAGGCGGCGGCGACAACAAGGGCGGCGGCGGGCGCGGTCCCTGGGATTCCGGTGGCGGTGACAACCGCGGGGACAAGGGCGGCAATCGCGGCCCCGGCGGCGGCGGGGGCGGCGTTCCCGACATCGACGAGATCGTGCGCAAGGGGCAGGAGCAGCTCCGCGTGCTGATGGGCGGCCGCGGAGGCCGGGGCGCCGGCGGCGGCGGACGCCCGGGCGGCGGCGGCGCGGGCCTCGGCCCGCTGCTTCTGATCGGCGGTGTCCTCGCGGTCATCTTCTGGCTCTTCATGTCGGTCTACACCGTGCGTCCCGAAGAGCAGTCGGTCGAGCTGACGCTCGGCAGCTGCCGGGGCGACTGCATCGGCAACCCGGGCCTGAACTTCGCGCCCTGGCCGATCGTCACGCATGAAATCATTCCGGTAACGCGCGAAAATACCGAGGATATCGGCTCCGGCGGCTCGCGGGCCGGCCGCGACGGCCTGATGCTCACCGGCGACGAGAACATCGTCGACATCTCGTTCCAGGTGGTCTGGAACGTGCGCGACCCGGCGCAGTTCCTGTTCAACCTCTCCGACCCGACCGCGACGATCCAGGCGGTCTCGGAATCGGCCATGCGCGAGGTGATCTCGCGCTCCGAGCTGTCGCCGATCCTGAACCGCGACCGCGGCGTGATCGCGCAGGAGGTGCGGGAAATCATCCAGAACACGCTGGACGAGTATGGCTCGGGCGTGAACATCATCCGTCTCAATTTCGACCGCGCCGACCCGCCGTCCGAGGTAATCGACAGCTTCCGCGACGTGCAGGCCGCGCGCCAGGAGCGCTCGACGCTGCAGAACCAGGCCGACGCCTACGCGAACCAGACGCTCGCGGGCGCGCGCGGCCAGTCCGCGCAGACGCTGCAGCAGGCCGAGGGCTATCGCGCCCAGGTGGTGAACGCCGCCTCGGGCGAGGCGAGCCGCTTCAACGCGGTGCAGGAGCAGTACGTGAAGGCGCCCGAGGTGACGCGCGAGCGGCTTTATCTCGAAACCATGGAATCGGTGCTCGGCAACGTGCAGATGTTCCTGATGGACACCCAGGACGGGAGCGGCGTGGTGCCCTATCTGCCGCTCAACGAGCTGCGCCAGCCCCGGGAGACCCAGCAATGACCCGCCTTCCGGTAATCGCCGCCATTGTCATCGGCCTCGTCTTCATCGCATCGAACGCCTTCTTCACGGTCGACGAGCGCGAAAAGGCCATGGTGCTGCAGTTCGGCCAGGTGAAGTCGGTCAAGGAAGAGCCCGGCCTCGCCTTCAAGATCCCGTTCATCCAGAACGTGGTTTATTACGACGCGCGCATCCAGGGCCTCGACACCGACAAGCTCGAGGTCACCCCGCTCGATGACCGCCGGCTGATCGTCGACGCCTTCGCGCGCTGGCGGATCAACGACGTCGAGCAATTCCGCCGCGCCGTCGGCGCCGGCGGCATGACCGCGGCGACGCAGCGCCTGCAGTCGATCCTGACCGCGAACGTGCGCGAGGCGCTCGGCGCGGTGCGCTCGGAGGCGGTGCTCTCCGCCGACCGCGTCGGGCTCATGAACCGCATCCGCGACGAGTCGCGCGGCGAGGCGCGGGCGCTCGGCGTCGACGTGATCGACGTGCGGCTGAAGCGCGCCGACCTGCCGGAGGAGAACCTGCAGGCGACCTTCGACCGCATGAAGGCCGAGCGGGTGCGCGAGGCGACCGACGAGCGGGCGCGCGGCAACGAGGCGGCGCAGCGCGTGCGCGCCCAGGCCGACCGGACCGCGCTCGAGATCGTCTCCGAGGCCGATCGCGACGCCAACGTGGTGCGCGGCGAGGCGGACGCGGAACGCAACCGGATCCTCGCCGAGGCCTATGGCAAGGATCAGGAGTTCTTCGCCTTCATCCGCTCGATGGAAGCCTATCGCAAGGCGATGACGGGCGCGAACACCACGATGGTGACGGCGCCGGACGCCGAGTTCTTCAACTACCTGAACTCGCCCAACGCGGCGATGCCGCGGGCCGAGTTCCCGCCCGCGGCCCCCACGCCGAGCGGCTCGGCCGACGCGACCGGCGCGGTCGAGTAGGCCGATGGTCGGCACGCCCTGGCAGCTGGTCCTCTGGGGCTTCGGCGCCACCGCCGTGATCGAGGGGCTGGTGCTCGCGCTCGCCCCCCGGCATCTCGCCCGGGTGCTCGACCTGCTCGGCCGGCTCGACGCCGGCCGGCGGCGCGAGATCGGGCTCGCGGTCGTGGCGATCGGTGTTATGCTGCTCTGGCTCGCGCACGGCTGACCGGCGGGCCGTCCGCCCCGGCGGACCTCCGCCGCCGACGGCCGCGCGCGAAGTCGAGAGGCGCGGCGCGCGAAGCATAACGGCGCCGTGACGGCACAAAGGCGTTACTTGCGAAGAACCGGGAAAGATTTCTACTGATACGCAGGCGGCGCCTCCGCGTTCTCGCGAAAGGGGCGCCAGCGCAAGAACTTCGAGGAGGTAGAAAGTTGAATAGTCTGCGCGACATTTCCCAGCCGCGGCCCGGCCGCCGGCTTGTCCTGGGAGCGCCGGGCAAGGCGCTCGCGTCGCTCGGGCTGGCCGTGATGCTGACCATGACGGCGGCGGGTACGTCGATGACGCCGGCCTTCGCCGAGGTTCCCGCGAACGGCGCCATTCCGGAGAGCTTCGCCGATCTCGCCGCGCGTCTGAGCCCCGCCGTCGTCGACATCACGACCACGACCCGCGTCGCCCAGGCCGAGCGCGGCCCGCGCCCGGTCCTGCCCGAGGGCTCGCCCTTCGAGGAATTCTTCCGCGACTTCATGGACCGCAACGGCCAGGGCGGCCCGGGTGGTCCCGGCGGCCCGAACATGCCGCGGGGGCCGGAGCGCTCCACCGCGCTCGGCTCGGGTTTCATCATCTCGGCCGACGGCTACATCGTGACGAACAATCACGTCATCGACGGCGCCGATGAGATCAAGATCGAGTTCCTCGACGGCAAGTCGCTCCCCGCCGAGGTGGTCGGCACCGATTCGCGCACCGATATCGCGCTGCTCAAGGTCACGAGCCCCGAGCCGCTGCCCTTCGTGCCCTTCGGCGACAGCGACAAGGCGCGCGTCGGCGACTGGGTGATGGCGATCGGCAACCCGCTCGGCCAGGGCTTCTCGGTCTCGGCCGGCATCGTCTCGGCGCGCAACCGCACGCTGCAGGGCTCCTACGACGACTTCATCCAGACCGACGCCGCGATCAACCGCGGCAACTCGGGCGGCCCGCTCTTCAACACCGAGGGCGAGGTGATCGGCGTCAACACCGCGATCCTCAGCCCCAACGGCGGCTCGATCGGCATCGGCTTCGCGATGTCCTCGGCGGTGGTGAGCCGCGTGGTGGACCAGCTGCGCGACTTCGGCGAGACCCGGCGCGGCTGGCTCGGCGTCCGGATCCAGAACGTCGATCCCGACGTCGCGAACGCCCTCGGGCTGAAGGAGGCCAAGGGCGCCCTCGTCACCGACGTGCCCGATGGCCCGGCGCTGAAGGCCGGGATGAAGTCGGGCGACGTGATCGTCAAATTCGGCGACGAGGAGATCGACGACACTCGCGAGCTCGTCCGGGTCGTGGCCGACACGGCGACCGGAACCGACGTGCCCGTCATCGTCTATCGCGACGGCAAGGAGACGACGCTGACCGTCGCGGTCGGCAAGCTCGAGGAAACCACCCTCGCCGCGGCGCCGGGCGGTCCGGAGAGCGAGCAGGGCCAGGCGCAGTCCGGCCAGGCGGTGGTCCTCGGCATGACCGTCGCCCCGATCACCGACGAGCTGCGCCAGCAGTACCAGATCGACGACTCGGTCTCGGGCCTGGTGGTCACGGCGGTCGAGGACAGCTCGGACGCCTTCGCCAAGGGCATCCGCGAGGGCAACGTGATCAGCAAGGCCGGCCAGGACGACGTGACGGCCGTGCGCGACCTGCGCTCCAAGATCGACGCCGCCGAGAGCGGTGGTCGGAATTCCATTCTGCTCCTCGTCAACAGCGAGGGCGGTCCGCGCTTCATTGCCCTGAACCTCAGCAACTGACGCGCCGTCAGCGCTGAACCTCAGGTCCTTGGAGGTCCGAAACCCAAGCGAAGGGCCCGCCCGCGGAGACGCGGACGGGCCCATCTTTGTTTTGGGTCAGGGGTGTCGGGGAGCGCCGGGACGAAGCTGGCACTTGATCGGCCAGACAGGCATACAAGGTCGACCGCAGCCTATGGATGCTCGGCGCAAGATGAACGGGACTAAATGACATGAACTCGGAGCCCGACAAGCGGCCCAAGACGAGCGCGCGCAAGCGGGCGGACGAGATCAAGGCTTTCCGCTGCAAGAACTTGATCGCCGTCATCGAGGATCCCGTCGAGATCAGAAACATCGGGACGGTTATTCGAAACGCGAACGCACTCGGCGCGGAAAAGGTCTATGTCGTGGACCCGCGCAGAAAGTTGCCGGACGATTGGGCGGAGATGCGGGAGCAGAAAGCGCTGTCCTCGACTTCGGTTTCAGGTGTCAAATGGACCTTTGTGAAGCGGTTTGACAGCACGGAGGCCTGCCTCGCCCACCTTGAACGCAATGGGTTCGTTTCCATCGTCACCTCGCCCCACGTCAAGGGAATGGCCAATCTTCTGCTGCACGAAGGCGACTACACCACACACCACAAGCTGGCGGTCTGGTTTGGAAATGAAAGCAAAGGGATCAGCGAGCTGGCGGTCGAAAGGAGCGCCTTGTGTGTATCCGTTCCTATGTTTGGGATGATCGAAAGCCTGAACCTCGCGACCAGTTCGGGCATCGTTCTCTATGAGGTGACGCGTCAGCGTCGCGCCTATCAGAGCCTGTTCAGCAGGCGGGACAAGAAAGGGCGCAGGGAAGTTCCCCTGCCTCTCGTCATCGACCACGATACGGACGAGACGTAGCGCCCGACCGTCTCCCTCGAGGGGCCCAAACTGCCCACCGCCCGGGGCGGCGCTCAGTGCGCCGGGGCGCCGGCCGGGCCGCGCGGCTTCTGCACCAGCGGCACGAGGAAGACCATCGCGCCGAAGAGGATGCCGAGCAGCAGGAAGATATCGGCGAAGGCCATGACCTGCGCCTGCTGCGCCACCATCCCGTTGATGCGCCCGATCGCGGCGGCGTCGGCGAGATTGCCGAGCGCGGGCCTGAGCCCGGCGGCGATGCTCGCGATCCGCTCCTCGGCGACCGGCGCGCCCCAGCGCACATGTTCGGCGAGCTGGGCGACATGGATGTCGTCGCGCCGCTGCAGCACCGTGTTGATGAGCGCGAGCCCGACCGCGCCGCCGAGGTTGCGCGTGAGGTTGAAGAGGCCGCTCGCGTTCTTGATCCGGTCGGGCGCCAGCGTGCCGAGGGCCAGCTGGTTGATCGGGATCATGCAGAGCATCAGCGACACGCCGCGCAGCGCCTGCGGGAAGAAGAGCTCGCCGAAAGCCCAGTCGGCGGTGATCGGCGTGAGCTCGAAGGCCGAGATCGCGAAGCCGACCAGGCCGACGAAGATGAGCCGCCTCGGGTCGGTCTTGCGCACCAGCATGCCGACGATCGGCGCGGTCAGGAACATGAAGGCGCCGGTGACGAAGACCGTCTCGCCGATCTGGAGCGAGGTATAGCCCCGGATCCGCGCGAGATAGAGCGGATAGAGATAGGTGAGCCCGTAGAGGCCGATGCCGAGCACGAAGGTCAGCACCGAGCCGACGGCGAAGTTCCGGTCGGTGAAGGAGGAGAGATCGACGATCGGGGTTTTCGCGGTCGTCACCCGCCAGAAGAACAGGGCGCAGAAGATGACGGTGATCACGGCGAACATCGAGATGCCGCGGTCATCGAACCAGTCGTTCTTCTGGCCTTCCTCGATCACGTATTCGAGGCTGCCGAGGAAGACCGCCATGAAGACGAGGCCGATGAAGTCGAACCGGCGCAGCAGGCCTTTCTCGGGCTTGTCGAAATCGACCATGGTCCAGGCGATCGCGGTCGCGATCAGGCCGGGGATCACGTTGACGAGAAAGAGCCAGTGCCAGGAGAAGAGGTCGGTGAGATAGCCGCCCACCGTCGGGCCGACGGTGGGCGCCAGCGTCACCGTGAGGCCGACCAGCGCCATCACCATCGGCTGTTTCGAGCGCGGGAAGACGGTATAGGCGGCCGCGAAGGCCGAGGGGATCATCCCGCCGCCGATGAAGCCCTGCAGCGCGCGGTAGACGATCATCTGGTCGATCGAGGTCGCGGTGGCGCAGAGCGCGCTCGCCGCGGTGAAGCCGCCGGCGCAGATCGAGAAGAACACCCGCGTCGAGAGCGCCCGGGCGAGGAAGCCCGAGAGCGGGATCATGATGACCTCGGCGATCAGGTAGCTCGTCTGCACCCAGCTCACCTCGTCGGGCGCGGCCGAGAGGCCGGCCTGGATCTGGCTGAGCGACGAGGAGACGATCTGGATGTCGAGGATCGCCATGAACATCCCGAAGACCAGCGCGAAGAACGCGATGAGCTTGCGGGGGGAAATCGTTTCTTCGACCTGGTCGGACATGCCACTTCCTCCCCGCGGCCGGATCAGCTGGTCGGTGGCCGGGATCGTCTGGGGTTGGGGTCGCCCGAGGGCCGGTCAGCGGCGCGACGGGTGGCGGGGATCCGGCCGCGTCAATCCGCGGCCGGCGTGTTCTGCGAAACCTGCGTCTCCGCGGGCGCGCCGGTGTCGGCGCTGGTGCGGGGGTCGGCGGTCGCGACGACCGAGAGGCCCGGCCGCAGCCAGCCCTGGTCGGCGACCTCGGCCGGGACCGCGATCCGGACCGGCAGGCGCTGCACCACCTTGGTGAAGTTGCCGGTCGCGTTCTCGGCCGGCAGCAGGCTGAAGACCGAGCCCGAGGCGGGCGAGATGCCCTGCACCGTGCCGGTGAAGCTCCGGTCCGGGAAGGCGTCGACCTCGACCTCGACCTTGGTGCCGGGACGGAGCGCCTCGATCTGCGTCTCCTTGAAGTTCGCCTCGATATAGACCTGCCCGAGCGGAACCACCGCGAGCAGCCGCGAGCCCGGGGTGACATAGTCGCCGGTCGCCACCGAGAGATTGCCGACCACGCCGTCGGTCGGCGCGCGCAGCACGGTATCGGCCAAATCGCGTTCGGCCTTGTCGCGCGACGCGGTCAGGCCCGCGACCGTCGCCTGGGCCTCCGCGACCTGCGCCTTGACCACCTTGAGATCGGCCTGCGCGGTCAGGATGCCGGCCTCGGCCTCCTGCACGCTCGCGTCGGCCGTCGCGGCGGTGGCGCGGGCGCTCTCGAGCCGCTGCGTGGTCGCGACATCGGTCTTGGCGAGCTCGGTATAGCGGGCGAGATCGGACTGGGCCTGGACCTGGGTCGCCTTGGCGGCGGCGAGCTTCGCCTGGGCCTGGGTGATCGCCGCCTCGGCGGCCTTGGCCTGCAGGTTGACGCGGTCGACGCCCGCCACCTCGGCGTCGAGCTGCGACTGGGCGAGCGTCAGCGCGTTGCGATAGTCGCCGTCATTGAGCACGACGAGCGGGTCGCCCGCCTTCACATGCGCGTTGGCCACGCCGGGCACCGAGGCGACATAGCCCGATACCTTGGGCTGCAGGATCGCGAAATCGGCCTGGGCGTAGGCGTCGTCGGTCTCGATCAGGAACCGGCCGTTGGTCCAGTATTCATGCCCGTAGAGCCCGGCCGCGACCAGCGCCGCGACGGCGACGGCGCCGAGGATCAGGCGGCGCGCGCCACCCTTCTTCTTCGTCTCGGCCTCGGCGGGCCCGGCGGCGGCGGCCGGTGCGGCCTGCGCGGGCTTGTCCTCCGCGGCGGGGCGTTCGGAGACGAGGGCGGACTGGTCGGCCGGCAGATTTTCCATATCTTTCGGCATGTCATGATCCTTTTCGGCGGTCGGTCGGCGCGGCGATGATGGCTCGGCGGGTCCAGCCTGCGACTCTATGTCCTGACTGAACCGTTCGGTCAGGGCCTTGACATAGCGCGATGGAAGGCCGAAATCAAGGTGACCGAACGGTTCGGTCAATGAATTCGCCCCGCGCGTCGCCGGACCGGAAAACTGGCCCATCCGCCTTCAGGAATCCATGCGATGAAACCGGCGCCCCTCGAGATCCAGGACGACACCAAGGGCGATGGCACCAAGCGCCGCCAGATCCTCGACGGCGCCCGGCGCTGCTTTCTCGCCTCGAGCTTCGACGCCGCCAGCATGGGCGAGATCGCCCGCGAGGCGAAGGTCTCGAAGGGCACGCTCTACGTCTATTTCGACAACAAGGAAGCGCTGTTCGAGGCGCTGATCGACGAGAAGAAGCGCGACACCGCCGAGCGGCTGCTGACGCTCGAGGATACCACGGGGCCGGTCGCCGAGGTGCTGACCGCCTTCGGCGCGCAGCTGGTGCTGGCGCTGTCCAATCCGGACCATGTCGCGCTGGTTCGGCTCGTGATCGGCGCCTCCGAGAAGTTTCCCGCGATCGCGCGCACGATGTTCGACGCGGGCCCCCGGCATGGCGCCGGCCGGCTCGAGCGGTTCCTGCTGGAACGGCAGGGGCGGGGCGAGCTCGCGGCGGATCAGGACATGTCCGTCGCCGCCTGGCAGTTCATCGGCATGTGCCACCACCGCACCATGACCGAGGCCATTCTCGGCGGCTTCCCGCCGCCGGAGCCGGCGGAGGCGCGGCGCCGCGCCGAACAGGCGGTCGCCACCTTCCTCGCCGCCTTCGGCGCCTGAGGCCGCTTCGGCTCAGCCGATCTTGCCGGTGATGTAATCCTCGGTCTGCTTGCGCCGCGGCGTCGAGAAGATGTCGCCGGTCGGGCCTTCCTCGATCAGCCGTCCGAGATGGAAGAAGGCGGTGCGCTGGCTGACCCGCGCCGCCTGCTGCATCGAATGCGTGACGATCACGATGGTGTAATTGGCGCGCAGCTCGTCGATCAGCTCCTCGATCACCGCCGTGGCGATCGGATCGAGCGCCGAGGCCGGCTCGTCCATCAGCAGCACCTCGGGCCGCGTCGCGATCGCGCGCGCGATGCAGAGCCGCTGCTGCTGGCCGCCCGAGAGGCCGGTCCCGGGCTCGCCGAGCCGATCCTTCACCTCCTCGAACAGCCCGGCGCGGCGCAGCGAGCTTTCCACGATGCCCGCGAGCTCGGCCTTCGAGCGCGCCAGCCCGTGGATGCGCGGGCCGTAGGCGACGTTCTCGAAGATCGACTTCGGGAACGGGTTCGGCTTCTGGAACACCATGCCGACCCGGGCGCGCAGCTCGACCACGTCGATCCTCGGGTCGTAGATGTCGGCGCCGTCGAGCAGGATCTGGCCCGTCACCCGCGCGCTCGGCACCGTGTCGTTCATCCGGTTGATCGAGCGCAGGAAGGTCGACTTGCCGCAGCCCGAGGGGCCGATCAGCGCGGTGACCTGGTTGCGCGGAATGTCGAGGTCGATGCCGAACAGCGCCTGTTTCGCGCCGTAGAACACCTCGACGCCGCGCGCCGAGACCTTGGCCGCCGGCGCGGCGTCGGAAGCGGTGGCCGGGGCGGTGGCCGCCTGGGCCCGAAACGTCTGGTTCATGGGTCCGGTCCCGTCCGCTACCACGTCCGCTCCAGCCGCTGGCGCAGGAAGATCGCCGTCGCGTTCATCACCACGAGAAAGCCGAGCAGCACGAGGATAGCGGCCGAGGTCCGGGAAACAAACCCCCGTTCCGGACTGTCGGCCCAGATGTAGATCTGCGTCGGCAGCGCGGTCGAGGCCTCGAGGATGCCGCCGGGCGGGTCGGTGATGAAGGCGTTCATGCCGATCAGGAGCAGGGGCGCGGTCTCGCCGAGCGCGTGGGCGAGGCCGATGATCGTCCCGGTGAGGATGCCGGGCAGCGCCAGCGGCAGCACGTGGTGCAGGATCACCTGATGCTTCGAGGCGCCGACGCCGTAGGCGGCCTCGCGGATCGAGGGCGGCACGGCGCGAAGCGCGTTGCGGGTGACGATGATGATGGTCGGGAGCGTCATGAGGCTCAGCACCAGCCCGCCGACCAGCGGCGCCGAGCGCGGCAGCCCGAAGGTGCCGATGAGGACCGAGAGCCCGAGCAGGCCGAAGACGATCGAGGGCACGGCGGCGAGGTTGTTGATATTGACTTCGAGCACGTCGGTGAACCGGTTGCGCGGCGCGAATTCCTCGAGATAGACCGCCGCCGCGATCCCGGCGGGGAAGCTCACGAGAAAGCAGACGAGCAGGACGTAGGCCGAGCCGACGATGGCGCCGCCGAGGCCCGCGACCTCGGGGAAGCGGCTGTTCGAATTGACGAAGAGGCCCCAGTTGAGCGGCCGGCTGATCACCCCCTCGGCCTTCAGCGCGTCGAACCAGCCGATCTGCTGGTCGGAGAGCTTGCGCCGCTCGGGCGGGGTGTCGCGCGGGGTCACGCCCTTGTTGAGCTGGTCGTAGGCGTCGGAGACCGGCACGGTCAGGGTGATCGTCCGGCCGATCAGCGCGGGATCGGCCATCACCGCGTCGCGCAGGCGGAATTCGGTGTTGGCGGTCACCATCGCCCCGATCTGGCGCCATTCGGTCGCGGAGCGCGCGGCCGGCGGCAGCAGCGCGGCCACGCCGTCGCGCACGATGGCGCGGTAGTCGCCGGCGGCGGGATCGGCGGGATCGACGTGCTCTGCCGAGATCAGGAAGGCGACGCGCAGCTTGGTCTGCGTCAGCGCCGGGACGCCGCCGATCACCAGCGTGGCGATCAGGATGCCGAGCAGCCCGACCGCGAGCGAGATGGCCGTCAGCCCGTAGAGCCGCAGGCGCCGGTCGGCGCGGTAGCGCCGGCGCCGCCGCGCCGCGGCCGCCGCCCCGGTGACGCTCTCGCCGGGGATGGGATCGGGGGTCGCGCTCATGCCGGCCTCATTCGTAATGCTCGCGGTAGCGGCGCACGATCATCACCCCGATGGTGTTGAGCGCCAGCGTGACGAGGAAGAGCACCAGCCCGAGCCCGAAGGCCGCGAGCGTCTTCGGGCTGTCGAAGGCGGTGTCGCCGACCAGCATCGAGACGATCTGCACCGTCACCGTAGTCACGGAATCGAGCGGGTTGATGGTCATCGTCGCGATGAGCCCCGCCGCCATCACCACGATCATCGTCTCGCCGATCGCCCGGCTGAAGGCGAGCAGGACGCCGCCGGCGATCCCGGGCAGCGCGGCGGGCAGCAGCACCCGCGTGATCGTCTCCGCCGCCGTCGCGCCCATCGCGAGCGAGCCGTCGCGGAGCGACCGGGGCACGGCGCGCAGCGCGTCGTCGGCCAGCGAGGAGATGAACGGGATGATCATCACCCCCATCACCAGCCCGGCGGCGAGCGCGGAATTGGGCGAGGTCGCGAGCCCCATCAGCGTGCCCGCCTCGCGGATCGCCGGGGCGACGATCAGGACCGCGAAGAAGCCGTAGACCACCGTCGGCACGCCCGCGAGGATCTCGAGCATCGGCTTGGCGAATTCGCGGAACCGGGGCGAGGCGTATTCGACGAGGTAGATCGCGGACAGGAGGCCGATCGGCACCGCGACCGTCATCGCGATCGCCGAGATGAGCAGCGTGCCGACGAAGACGGGCACCGCGCCGAAGGCGCCTTCGCCGGCGATCTGGTCGGCGCGGATGGCGATCTGCGGTTCCCAGCGCAGCCCGAAGAGGAAATCGGTGACGGGCACCACGCGGAAGAAGGCGAAGGCCTCGGTCACCAGCGAGACGATGATGCCGAGCGTCGTGACGAGGGCGAGCCCCGCGCAGAGCATCATGAAGGCCGAGAGCGCCGCCTCGACCCGGTTGCGGGCGCGAAAGCGGGGGGCGAGCCGCGTGCGCGCGACGAAGGCGCCGATCAGCATCGCCGCCAGCACGACGACGAACATCGCGACCTCGGCCAGCATGGTCCAGCGCCGCAGCCGCGCCGCGGCCTCGGTGACCTCGGGCGTGGGCGGGGTGAAGATCCTGCCCCCGGCGACGTTGTGGATCTCGGCGACGACAAGCCCGACCGCCGCCGGGCTCAGCCCGGCGGTCATCCCGGGCGGCAGGCCCTGGACGAGCAGCGCGTCGATGATCGCGCCCCGCGCCATGAGCCAGATGAGAACGAGCACGAGCGCCGGCACGCCGACCCAGATCGCGACGAAGGCGCCATGATAGGCCGGCACCGAATGCAGCGCGGCGCCGCCCCGGTCGGCGGCGGCGAGGAAGCGCCGCGCGGTCGCGCGCCCGACGAAGAAGGCGGCGAGCGCGAAGGCGAGGATCGTCAGCGCGAGATAGGCGATCATTCCGCGCCTTCCGCGTCGAAGCGCCGGGGATGGACGCGGCCGGCGACGTCGGCCCGGACGCGCGCGCGCGCCTCCGCCGACAGGGGGACGAGGCCGCGATCGACGAGATAGCCGTCCGGGCCGATCGCCTCCTCCGAGAGGTATTCGTCGAGCAGCTCCTCGAGGCCCGGGATCACGCCGCGATGCGGGTTCTTGACGTAGAGATAGAGCGGCCGGGTCAGCTCGTAGGCGCCACTCGACAGCGTCTCGATCGTCGGCGCCACGCCGTCGATCGGCACGCCGCGCAGGAGGTCGCCGTTCTCGTAGAGGAAGGAATAGCCGAAGAGCCCGACCGTCGTCGGATCCGCCAGCAGGCGCTGCACGATGATGTTGTCGTTCTCGCCCGCCTCGATGAAGGGGCCGTCCTGCCGCATCCGGGAGCAGACCGCCTCGCGCCGCTCGGGCTCGAGCGCCGCGATCTCGGGGAAACCGGCGCAGCCGGGGTGCATCACGAGATCGACCAGCGCGTCGCGGGTGCCCGAGGTCGGCGGCGGGCCGAAGACCTGGATCTCCATGTCGGGCAGGGCGGGGTCGATCTCGCTCCAGCGGCGGTAGGGATTGGGCGCCAGCCGGCCGTCGACCGGCACGTCGGCCGCGAGGGCGAGGAAGAGCTCGCGCCGCGTGACCGCGATCGCCGGGCCGTCGAGCGATTGCGTGAGGCTGAGCCCGTCGAGCCCGATCAGCGCCTCGGTCACGTCCTCGACGCCGTTCGAGGCGCAGTCGCGGTATTCCGAGGCGGTGATCGGCCGCGAGGCGCCGGTGATGTCGGGAAAGGCGACGCCGATGCCGCCGCAGAAGATCTTGAGCCCGCCGCCGGTGCCGGTCGCCTCGACCACCGGCGCCTTGGCGTGGCTGCGGCCGACGTATTGCTCGGCGACCGCCTGGGAATAGGGGAAGACCGTGGAGGAGCCGACGACGCGCGCCCGGTCGCGCGACTGCGCCCCGACGGCGCCGGGGGAGAGAAGCGCGAGCCCCAGGACGACGGAAACGGCGCCAAGCGCGGTCATGGCCCCCGCGAGGAGCGGCGTTCGCATCATATGTCTCCTGGCCGGTCCATCGCCGGACCGGCTGCACCCCACGTCACGGGAGAGACACATATGACAGATGAACGACGTTTTATTGACAGTTCAACCTTCTGAAAACACGCCACTTTCCTCGAATCCGATTCGCTGCGCGCGGCGTCAGTCGGGAAGCTCGGCCAGAAACCGCTCCACCACCAGCGCGGAATTGGTCGCGGCGAGGCTCATGAAGGTCGCCATCTCGTTCGCGCCCTCGCCGCCGCCGGCGAGATCCGACAGGCTGCGGAAGGCGATGAACGGCACCTCGTTGACATAGGCGACATGCGCGACCGCCGCGCTTTCCATGTCGATCACCCGCGCGCCGAAGACGTCATGCGCCCATTCGCGCAGCTTGGCGTTGTCGACGAAGGACTGGCCCGAGACGCCGGCGCCGCCGACGACGATCCGGGGCGCGTGGCCGAGGCAGGCGTTCTCGGCGTTGCAGGTGGCGAGGTCGATCTCGCCCGCCACCCGTTCCGCCACCTTAAGATAGCCCGGATCGACCGGGAAGAAGGCGCGCTCCTCGATCCCGTCCCGGCGCGCGCTGACCACGCCGACCGGCTGCGGGAAGATCATGCCGAAATTCTCGCCCTGCTTCGTCATCCAGGGCGGCGGCACGAACCCCTCGGCGGTCTCGCGCGCCATCGCGCTCTCGAGATACTGGCTCCATTCCGCGGGCACGGAGACGTCGCCGATCGCGAGCGCGGGATCTGCGCCGCCGGCGATGCCCGAGAAGACGATCCCCTCGACCGCGAAATGGTCGAGCGCCATCTGCGTCGTCATCGCGGCGTTCACCATCGAGATGCCGGAGAGGAACAGCACGACCGGCGCGCCGCCGAGCGTGCCGGTCACGAAGCGCGCGCCGTTGATCCGGTGCTCGGCCGGCGCCTCCATCCGGTCGTGGAGCACGGTCCATTCCGGGGCGAAGGCCGAGATGACGGCGATCCGGGGCGTCGCGTCGAGCGTTTCCGCCGCGACCGGGGCCGCCATGGCGAGCAGGCCGAGCAGCAGCGGGGCGAGCCCCGCCGACGGTTCGCGGGGTTCGGTCTGGCTCATGCGCGCGTCGCTCCCGGGTGATCGGTCATCATGAGCACATGTTGTGCATGGATTGCCCCGCTGGATGCAACCTGTTGATAATTTTCGGCCGCTGGCCGCCCGCGCGGTTTCTGACGTTTGACATTGCGGGCGGCGCGGTTTACGCGCTTGCGAAACATTTTGAGACGAGCGGGGCAGTCGCGACATGACGGATGGTTTGTCGGAAACTCCGGCCTCGGACGCCCGCCCGGCCTATGAGCGGGTCCTGCTGAAGATCTCCGGCGAGGCCCTGATGGGGCCGCAGCAGTTCGGGCTGCATCCCCCGACGGTGGAGCGCATCGCCGAGGAGGTGAAGGCGCTCAAGGAGCTCGGCGTCGAGATCTGCATGGTGATCGGCGGCGGCAACATCTTCCGCGGTCTCCAGGGCAGCGCCCAGGGCATGGAGCGGACCACCGCCGACTACATGGGGATGCTCGCGACGGTGATGAACGCGCTCGCGATGCAGGGCGCGCTCGAGGCGCTCGGCGTGCATACCCGCGTGCTCTCGGCGATCCCGATGGCGCAGGTCTGCGAGCCCTACATCCGCCGCCGCGCCGTCCGGCATCTCGAGAAGGGCCGGGTGGTGATCTTCGCGGCGGGCACCGGCAATCCCTATTTCACCACGGATACCGCCGCGACGCTCCGCGCGAGCGAGATGTCCTGCGGCGCGATCTTCAAGGGCACGCAGGTCGACGGCGTCTACGACAGCGACCCGAAGAAGAACCCCGACGCGAAGCGCTACGACCGCGTCAGCTACGACGTCGTGCTGCAGAAGAACCTGAAGGTGATGGACGCGGCCGCCATCGCGCTGGCGCGCGACAACGCGCTGCCGATCATCGTCTTCTCGCTCGACGCGCCTCTCGGCCTCGCGGGGGTCGTGCTCGGACGCGGCAAGTTCACCATGGTCGAGCCTGGCTGAGAGGGTGCATCCAATGTCGGATCTCGAAATTGACATCGACGCGCTCGAGAAGCGCATGGACGGGGCGCTGAACGCGCTGCGTCAGGAATTCGCGTCGCTCCGCACCGGCCGCGCCTCGGCCTCGATGCTCGACCCGGTGACGGTCGAGGCCTACGGCAGCCCGACGCCGATCAACCAGCTCGGCACGATCACCGTGCCCGAGCCCCGGATGGTGCTGATCAACATCTGGGACAAGAGCCTCGTCAACGCGGTCGACAAAGCGATCCGGAACTCCGGCCTCGGCATCAACCCGCAGATGGACGGCACGATCCTGCGGCTGCCGATTCCCGAGCTCAACGAGGAACGCCGGCGCGATCTCGCCCGCGTCGCCGGCCAGTACGCCGAGAGCGCGCGGATCGCGGTGCGCAACGTGCGCCGCGACGGGATGGATCAGCTGAAGAAGGCGAAGTCCGCCGGCATGGCCGAGGACGATCACAAGATCTGGACCGACGAGGTGCAGGAGCTGACCAATTCCGCGATCGGCAAGATCGACGCGGCGCTCGAATCGAAGCAAGAAGAGATCATGCAGATCTAAAAAGGGGGATGCCCTCGCCGATCTGGTGATATAGGTCTCGGTGTCGTTTTCGAGGAGAGGTGTGAGCGAGTATGAGCTCCGTTGACCGGTCTGGCGCTGGCAAGACGCCGGCGCATGTGGCGATCATCATGGATGGCAACGGCCGCTGGGCCGAGAGCCGCGGCCTTCCGCGCCTGTCCGGGCATCGCCGGGGGGCCGACCGCGTGCGCGAGATCGTCGAGGCCTGCCCCGACCTCGCCATCTCCCATCTGACCCTCTTCGCCTTCTCCACCGAGAACTGGAAGCGCCCGGCGCTCGAGGTCCAGGGGCTGATGCGGCTGTTCCGGCGCTACATCAAGAAGGAAGGCGCCCGGCTCGTCGCCGAGGGGGTGCGCGTGCGGTTCATCGGCGGCCGCGATCCGCTCGACGCCGACCTGCGCGCGCTGATGGCCGGCCTCGAGGCGCAGACCGTCGGCAACGAGCGGCTGCACCTGACCGTCGCGATCAACTACGGCGGCCGGGACGAGATCCTGCGCGCGACCCGCCGGCTGGCCGCGGCCGTCGACGCCGGCCGGATCCGCGCCGAGGAGATCACGCCCGATACGATCAACGATCATCTCGACACCGCGGGCCTGCCCGATCCCGACCTGATCCTGCGCACCTCGGGCGAGTTCCGGGTCTCGGGCTTCCTGCCCTGGCAGGCCGCCTATTCCGAATACGCCTTCCTCGAGACGCGCTGGCCCGATTTCACCGCCGAGATGTTCGCGGCGCAGGTGCGCGGCTTTGGCGGCAGGGAGCGCCGCTACGGCGCCATCGCCGGATGAGGGACGCGCCGCCGAAGCCCGTCCGCTTCGGCGACCTGGGCCTGCGCGTGGTCTCGGGGCTCGTCCTCGCGGCCATCGCCGGCATCGACATCTGGCTCGGCGGCGTCTGGTCGGTGACGCTGCTCGCCGCGCTGCTCGTCGTCATGCTCTGGGAACTCGACCGCATGGTGCAGGCCGGCCTGCCGCCGCGGCCGGCCTCGTTTCCCGCCGTGGCCATCCCGGGCGCGGTCGCGGTCTTCGCCACCTATCTCGCCGGGCCGCTCGCCGGGATCGCGGCGATCGCGGTCGGCTGCGGCCTCGCCGCGCTCGCGGGCGGGCGCCGCCGCGGCTGGCTGATCGGCGGGCTGCTCTACATGGGGCTCGCGGTCTGCGCGATGGTGCCGCTGCGCCATCTCGAGCCGAACGGGCTCTTCTTCGTCATCTGGCTGATCGTGGTCGTGGTCGCGACCGACGTCGGCGCCTATTTCGTCGGCCGCATCATGGGCGGGCCCCGGCTCTGGCCGGCGGTCAGCCCGGGCAAGACGCGCTCCGGCGCGCTCGGCGGCCTCGGCTTCGCGGTCCTGCTCGGCGTGCCGATCGGGCTCTGGGTCGGGCAGGACCTCTTCACCTCCATCTTCCTCAGCGTCGGCGTCAGCATCACCTCGCAATGCGGCGACCTGCTCGAATCCGCCGTGAAGCGCCGCTTCGGCGTGAAGGACGCGAGCCATATCATCCCCGGCCATGGCGGCGTGATGGACCGGCTCGACGGCGTGCTCGGCGGCGTCTGGTTCGTGGCGATCTGCGGCCTCGCCGGGATCGGGACTCTGGGATAGGCGACATGCGACGCAAGGTCAGTGTCTTCGGCGCGACCGGCTCGGTCGGGCGCAACACGGTGTCGCTGCTCGAGGAGCAGGGCGGCGCCGAGGCCTACGAGGTCGTGGCCCTGACCGGCGCCGGCAACGTGGCGCTGCTGGCCGAGCAGGCGCGCGGCCTTCGCGCGCGAATCGCCGTGACGGCGGATCGGGCGCGGCTCCCCGAATTGCGCGACGCGCTGGCGGGCAGCGGGGTCGCGGCGGCGGCCGGGCCCGAGGCGCTGATCGAGGCGGCGGCCGAGCCGACCGACTGGGCGATGTCGGCGATCGTCGGCGCCGCCGGGCTCGGGGTCGGCCTGCGCACCGCCGAGCATGGCGGCGTCCTCGCCCTCGCCAACAAGGAGAGCCTGGTCTGCGCCGGCGCGCTCTTGCGCGCGACCTGCGCCCGGCACGGCACGCGGCTCATCCCGGTCGACAGCGAGCATTCGGCGATCTTCCAGGCGCTGCGCGGCGAGGAGACGCGCGCGGCCGAGCGGGTGATCCTGACCGCCTCGGGCGGGCCGTTCCGCGACTGGCCGCGCGAGCGGATGGCGACGGTCACCCCGGCCCAGGCGCGGGCGCATCCGAACTGGGACATGGGCGAGCGGATCTCGATCGACAGCGCCACCATGTTCAACAAGGCGATGGAGATGATCGAGGCGCGCGCGCTCTTCGACCTCGCGCCCGGCCGGATCGAGGTGATCGTCCATCCGCAGTCGATCATCCATTCGATGGTCGGCTTCGACGACGGCTCGATCATCGCCCAGCTCGGCCCCTCGGACATGCGCGGCGCGATCGGCTTCGCGCTGAACTGGCCGGAGCGGCGCCCGCTGCCGGTCGAGCGGCTGGACTTCGCCCGGCTGGCGCGGCTCGACTTCACCGCCGCCGATCCGGCGCGCTTCCCGGCGCTGCGCCTCGCGCGCGAGGTGATGGAGGCGGACGGGTTGTCGGGCGCGGTGTTCAACGCTGCCAAGGAGGCGGCGCTCGACGCCTTCCTCATCGGCGCGATCGGATTCCTTGACATGGCGATCCTGGTTGAACATGTGCTGGAGAAGCTCGCGCCCGAGGCGACGGCGGCGGGGCCGGGCTATGACCTCGGCGCCGTGACCGACCTCGATGCGACGGCGCGGCGCATGTCCGGCCTCTGGGTCGCGGCCTATAGCGGAAAGTGAGCCGATGGACCTGATCGCGAGCATCCCCTTCTTCGGCGGCTTCCTCGCCACCGTGATCCCGTTCGTGATCGTGCTCGGCATCGTTGTGGCGGTGCACGAATACGGCCATTACATCGTCGCGCGCTGGTGCGGCATCCATTCCGAGGTGTTCTCGATCGGCTTCGGCCCGGTGATCTGGTCGCGCCGGGACAAGCGCGGGACGCTCTGGCAGCTCGCGGCGCTGCCGCTCGGCGGCTACGTCAAGTTCCTCGGCGACGCCGACGGCGCGAGCCGCGCCGATCCCGCCAGCCTCGACGGGCTGACGGCCGAGGAGCGCGCGCACAGCTTCCATGGCGCGAGCGTCGGGCGGCGGATGCTGACCGTGCTCGCCGGGCCCTTCGCCAATTTCATCCTGACCGCGGTCGTCTTCACCGGCGTCGCGATGTGGCAGGGCGTCCCGACCGAGCGGCCCACGCTCGGCGAGATCGCGGCCCTGCCGGGCATCGAGCAGCCGTTGCGCGTCGGCGACGTCGTCCTCGCGGTGAACGGGACCCCGGTCACGGGCTTCGCCGACGTCTATACCGCGGCGACGACGATGCCGACCCCCGGCCCGATGGCTTTCACGGTCGAGCGGGAGGGGCGCGAGATCGAGGTGACCGCGCCCTATGCCTTCCCGCCGCTGGTCGAAGGCGTGGAGCCCCTGTCGCCGGCCAGCGCCGCCGGGCTGCGGCGGGGCGACCTCGTGCTCTCGGCCGATGGCAGGGAGCTCTTCTCCTTCGCCGATCTGCGGACGGTGGTCCTCGCGTCCGAGGGGCGGCGGATCCCGATCCAGGTCTGGCGCGACGGCGGCGAGGTCACGCTCGAGATCACCCCGGCCGAGCGCGACACCGACGACGGCGCCGGCGGGTTCGAGCGGCGGGTGATGATCGGCGTCGCGGGCGCGCCGCTCTATCTGCCCGCGACCGTGACCCCCGCGCCTTGGACCGCGGTCGGCTATGGCGTGACGCGGGTCTACGACGTGATCGCGCAGTCGCTGAACGGCATCCGCTCGATCATCAACGGCACGATCGGCGCGGAGAACCTGCAGGGTCCGATCGGCATCGCGCAGATCTCGGGCGAGACCGCCTCGCAGGGCTGGCTCAACTTCATCGTGCTGATCGGCGTCATCTCGACCGCGATCGGCATGCTGAACCTGTTCCCGATCCCGGTGCTCGACGGCGGCCATTTCGTGGCCTTCCTGATCGAGGCGCTGCGCGGACGGCCACCGAGCACGGCGGCGATGCAGCTTGCCATGTCAATTGGTCTTGGCTTGATCCTGCTACTGATGGTATTTGCTACCTACAACGACATCATGCGGATGATGAGTTGACACAAGGGCGGAAAACGCCCGAACGACGGCAAGAGGGCAGTGCGGAATGCGGCATGGGCGGTTGATGCGGGCCATAACCCGTGCGATTTTCGTTGCGGGTTTGGTGTGTGCGACGCTGCCGCCCCTCGCCGTCGAGGCGCAGGGCACGGCGAGCTTCAGCCGCGTCGACGTCTCGGGCAACCAGCGCATCGAGGCGGACACGATCCGCGCCTACGCCGGGATCCAGCCCGGCCAGCCGGTGACGCCCGAGGGGCTGAACCTCGCGGTGCGCAACCTCTATGATTCCGGCCTGTTCGAGAGCGTCGACGTGATGCCCGAGGCAGGGCGCCTCGTCATCACCGTGGTCGAGAACCCGACGATCAACCAGATCGCCTTCGAGGGGAACAGCTCGATCAAGGACGAGGTGCTCCTGCAGGCGATCCAGCTGCGCCCCAGGCTCGCCTATTCCGTCGCCGCCGCCGAGCAGGACGCGCAGGCGATCATCGACGCCTATCGCCAGGCCGGCCGCTACGCGGCGCAGGTCAATCCGGTGATCATCCGCCAGTCCGACAACCGCGTCGACCTCGTCTTCGAGGTGTTCGAGGGCCGGGTGACGCAGATCCAGCGCATCAACATCGTCGGCAACGAGGTCTATTCCGACCGCCAGCTCCGGCGGGTGATCGAGAGCGGCCAGGCGAACTGGCTGAGCTTCCTGTTCGGCAACGTCTCCTATGACGCGGACCGGCTCGAGGTCGACAAGGAGCGGCTGCGCCAGTTCTATCTCGAGCGCGGCTACGTCGATTTCCAGGTCGACAGCGCCTCGGCCGAGCTCCTGCGCGAGCGCAACGGCTTCTTCCTCAACTTCACCGTCACCGAGGGGCCGCGCTACAATTTCGGCCAGATGTCGGTGAGCTCGACCGCCGCGGGACTCAACGCCGCCGAATTCGAGCCGCTGCTCGACCCGGTGCTGGGCGGCGGCGTCTATAACGTCAAGCAGGTCAACCGCGTGATCGAGCGCATGACCTACCAGGCCGGCCAGCAGGGCTACGCCTTCGTCGAGATCCGGCCGCAGGTGACGAAGAACGAGCAGAACCACACCGTCGACATCAACTTCCAGCTCGTCGAGGGCCCGCGCGTCTTCGTGGAGCGGATCGACATCACCGGCAACACGCGCACGCTCGACCGCGTGATCCGGCGGCAGTTCGACGTCGTCGAGGGCGACGCGTTCAACAGCCGCGAGGTCCGCGACGCCGAGGACCGGATCCGGGCGCTCGGCTATTTCAAGACCGCCAACGTCGCGGTCCGCCAGGGGTCGAGCGCGCAGCAGGCGCTGATCGGCGTGCAGGTCGAGGAGCAGCCGACCGGCAGCCTCAATCTCGGCGGCGCCTTCTCGAGCTCCGAGGGCCTCACCGCGCAGATCAGCATCATCGAGCGCAATTTCCTCGGCCGGGGCCAGACCGTCTCGGGCTCGATCTCGGCGAGCACCCAGAACCAGAACCTCGAATTCGGCTTCACCGAACCCGCGCTGTTCGACCGCGACCTGCTCGCCGGGTTCAACCTCTACTGGCGCGAGACCGACTACGACGAGCAGTCGTTCCAGACCTCGAGCTACGGTTTCGAGCCCCGGGTGGGCTTCCCGGTCAGCGAGAACGGCCGGCTGACGCTGCGCTACCGCATCTCGCAGGACGACATCTACGATGTCGAGAACGATACCTCGCTCATCATCATCAACGAGCAGGGCAAGCAGATCATGTCGGCGGTGGGCGCGACCTACGCCTATGACCGGCGCAACTCGGTGGTCGATCCGACGGCGGGCTTCATCCTGACCGTCAGCCAGGATTTCGCCGGCCTCGGCGGCGATGTGCAGCAGTCCAAGACCCGCGGCACGGCGCGGACCTACAAGAGCTTCTTCGAGGAGGCGGTGGTCTTCTCGGCCGAACTCGAGGGCGGGGCGATCTTCTCCAACGACGGCACCCGGATCACCGAACGCTTCAACTCGGGCGGCGATTCCTTCCGCGGCTTCGCCCGCAACGGCCTCGGCCCGCGCGATTATTGCGGCGTCGGCGAGTGCGTCGGCGATCCGGCCCAGGAGGACATCTCGGTCGACGAGGCGCTCGGCGGCAATTTCTACGGCGTGCTGCGCCTCGACGCCAGCTTCCCGCTCGGCCTGCCGGAGCAGTACGGCATCTACGGCGGTCTGTTCTCCGACTGGGGTTCGCTCTGGGGCCTCGACGACATCAACGGCTCGATGGGCCAGGTCGATGACAAGTTCCACATGCGCGGCTCGGTCGGCGTCAGTCTCTTCGTCGACACCGCCTTCGCGCCCCTGCGCTTCAACTACGCCATTCCCGTCGAGCGCGAGGATTACGACGAGCTCGAGCGGTTCCGCTTCACGCTGCAGACGCGGTTCTGAGCCCATGCGCGGGGTCGCGCGAAGCGGTCTGATCGCGCTCGCGCTCCTGCTCGCGCCATTCGGGCTCGCGGCGCAGGAGCGGCCACCGAGCCCGTTCCTCTTCATCAACCAGGAGCGCATCCTGACCGGGTCGCGCACCGGCCAGGCGCTGCTGGCCGAGGAGGAGAAGGCGCGCGACGCGCTGCGCGCCGACGCGCGCGCGATCGACAGCGCCTTCGAGCAGGAGGAGCGCGCGCTCAACGACCAGCGCGCGACGATGTCGCCGACGGCGTTCCGCGAGAAGGCGGACGATTTCGACGCCCGGGTGGTGAGGGCGCGCCAGGACCAGGACGACCGGTCCAACGCGTTGGCCCAGGAGCTCGACCGCAAGCGCCGGCAGTTCTACGCCGGGGTGGCGCCCATCCTCGTCACGCTGATGGACCGCTACGGCGCCCATGCGATCTTCGACGAGAACAGCGTCCTGCTCGCCGATGACACGCTCAACATCACCGAGGCGGTGATCGCCGAGATTGACGCCTCCGCGCCGCCGGGGCTACCAGTCCCCCCGGCGGAGCAGGGGGATTCTCCCGGCTCCGCGCCCGCGAGCCCGGAACCGGACGCGGCGACGCCGGAGGGGACCGGGGCCACGCCCGGGAGCACGACTGAGGAGAATTGAGATGGCACTGGTGATCGATCCGGATCTCGGCTCGGCCGATATCCTCGAGATCAAGCGGATGATCCCGCACAGGTATCCGGTGCTGCTCGTCGACCGCATGGTCAACATCGCCAAGGGCAAGGGCGCGGTCGGCATCAAATGCGTCACCGCGAACGAGCCGCATTTCGAGGGGCATTTCCCGGCCCGCCCGGTGATGCCGGGCGTGCTGATCATCGAGGCGATGGCGCAGACCGCCGCCGTGCTGGTCATCCGGACGCTCGACCTGATCGACCACGACCTGCTCGTCTATTTCATGTCGATCGAGGAGGCGAAGTTCCGCTCGCCGGTCGAGCCGGGCGACGTGCTCGAGCTGCATGTCGAGATCATCCGCGGCCGCGGCAAGGTCTGGAAGTTCAACGGGGTGGGCAAGGTCGGCGACCGGGTCTGCGCCGAGGCGGTTTTCACCGCGATGATCATGGAGCCGGAAGCGGCCGCGAACGCGAGGCCCTGAGATGACCCTGCATCCCTCGAGCATCCACCCGACCGCCATCGTCGGGGAGGGCGCGGACATCGGCGCCGGCGTCCGGATCGGCCCCTATTGCGTCGTCGGCTCCGAGGTGGTGCTGGGCGAAGGCGTGGTGCTGCACAGCCATGTCGCCGTGGCCGGCGTCACCCGGATCGGCGCCGGCACGCAGATCTTTCCCTTCGCCTCGATCGGCCACGCGCCGCAGGACCTGAAATACGCCGGCGAGCGGACCGAGCTCGTCATCGGCGCGAACAACCGGATCCGCGAGCATGTGACGATGAACCCCGGCACCCAGGGCGGCGGCGGTGTCACGCGCGTCGGCGACGGCAACCTCTTCATGATGTCGGTCCATATCGGCCATGACTGCCAGGTCGGCAGCGGGGTGATCATGGCGAACAACGCGACGCTCGCGGGCCATGTCGTGGTCGAGGACAACGTGATCCTCGGTGGCCTCGCGGCGGTGCACCAGTTCGTGCGCATCGGTCGCGGCGCGATGATCGGCGGGCTCGCCGGGGTGGTGGCCGACGTCATCCCCTATGGCTCGGTGATCGGCGAGCGGGCGCATCTCGCCGGGCTCAACCTCGTCGGGCTGAAGCGCCGCGGCGCGGAGCGCGCCGAGATCCACGGGCTGCGCGCCGCCTTCGGCGAGATCTTCGCGGCCGAGGGCACGCTGCAGGACCGGGTCGACGCGGCGGCGGCGAAGCATGCCGGCAACGCGCTGGTCGAGGAGGTGCTGCGCTTCATCACGGCGGAATCCTCGCGGTCCTTCACCGTCCCCGCCTGATGGCCGGGGACGGGATCGCGATCGTCGCCGGCCGGGGCGCGCTGCCCCGGCTGATCGCCGAGGATTGCGCCCGCCGCGGGGCCACCTACCGCGTCGTGGTGTTCGACGGCGTCGAGCTCGACTGGCTCGCGGGCCATCCGGTGCTCCACGAGGCCTTCGAGAAGCCGGGCAAGCTCTTCGCCGATCTGCGCGCCGCCGGCTGCGGCGTCGTGACCTTCGCCGGCGGCATGGCGCGGCCGAGGCTGCGGCCGCTCAGGTTCGACCTCAAGTTCCTCGGCATGGCGCCGAAGCTGCTCGCCGGGCTCAAGGCCGGGGATGATTCGACGCTCCGGATGGTGGCCGAGCTCTTCGAGGGCGAGGGGCTCCGCATCCGCGCCGCGCACGAGATCCTGACCGACCTGCTCGCCGGCCCCGGCGTGCTCGGCCGCGTGGCGCCCTCCGCCGCCGACGCCGCCGATACCGCCCGGGCCGCCGGGATCGTGGCGGCGCTCGGCGCCGCCGACGTCGGGCAGGGCGCGGTGGTCGGGCAGGGGCTCTGCCTCGGGCTCGAGTCGATCCAGGGCACCGATGCGATGCTCGACTTCGTCGCGCGCACCGCCGCCCCGTTCCGGCGCGATCCGGAGGGCGGGCGCGGCGTGCTCTACAAGGCGCCGAAGCCGGGGCAGGACTGGCGCGTCGACCTGCCCGCGATCGGCGTGGAGACGATCCGCCGCGCCGCCGCCGCCGGTCTCGCCGGCGTCGCGGTCCGCGCGGGCGGCGTCCTGGTGATCGGGCGCGCGGACTGCGTCGCGGCCGCCGACGCCGCCGGCCTGTTCCTCTGGGGCTACGACGAGACCGCGCCATGAGCGGCGGCGCGGGTCCCCGGCTCTTCATCATCGCGGGCGAGCCCTCCGGCGACCTGCTCGGCGCCGCGCTCCTGCGCGGGTTGCGCGAGCTCGGCGCCGCGCCGTCGCGGCTCAAGGGCATCGGCGGGCCCGCCATGGCGGCCGAGGGCCTCGTCTCGCGCATCCCGATGGAGGAGCTGAGCGTGATGGGCGTGGCCGAGGTGCTGCCGCGCCTGCCGGGGCTGCTCGCGCATATCCGCGAGACGGCGGAGGCGGTGATCGCCTTCCGGCCCGACGCGCTCGTCACCATCGACAGTCCCGATTTCTGCCTGCGCGTGGCGCGACGGGCGAAGGCGGCGCTGCCGGATCTGAAGGTCATCCACTACGTCGCCCCCTCGGTCTGGGCCTGGCGGCCGGGGCGGGCGGCCAAGATGGCGCGGAGCGTCGATCACGTGCTGGCGCTGCTGCCATTCGAGCCGCCCTATATGGAAGCGGCCGGCATGACCTGCGATTTCGTCGGTCATCCGGTCGCCGCCCAGCCGGTGGCGCGGCCGGAGGAGGAGGAGGCCGCGCGGGCCGCGCTGGGGATCCGGCCGGACCAGCCCCTGCTCCTGCTCCTGCCGGGATCGCGGCGCGGCGAGGTCACGCGGCTCGCCCCGGTCTTCGCCGAGGTGGGCCGGATGCTGCGCGCGGCGCGGCCCGATCTCGCACTCGTGGTGCCGACGGTGCCGAGCGTGGCCGGGCTCGTCCGCGAGCTGATGCCGCCGGACGGCGCGGGCTGGCCCCGCGTGGCCGATTTCGCGGACCTGTCCCAGTCCGGGGCCGAGGCGCGCAAGCGCGCGGTCTTCGCGACGGCGAAGGCGGCGCTCGCCGCCTCGGGCACGGTCAGCCTGGAGCTGGCCGCCGCCGATACGCCGATGGTGATCGCCTATGCGATGAACCCGGTCAGCGCCTGGATCGCGCGGCGGTTCGTGAAGGTCTCCTCGCCGACGCTCGTCAACATCGTGACGGAAAGCGCCGCGATTCCGGAATTCCTGTTCGAGGACTGCGTCCCCGAGAAGATCGCGCCCGCCGTCGCGGCGCTGCTCGACGAGCCGGCGGCGGGCGCCGCGCAGCGCGCGGCCGAGGCCGCCGCGATGCGCTTGCTGGGCCGGGGCGGCGAGCCGCCCGGGCTGCGCGCGGCGCGCTCGGTGCTGAGCGCGCTCGGCGCGTCCGGAGCCGGACCGGCGGCGTGACCGCCGGATCACCCCGCGCCGGGGTTCAGGCGGCGCGATCGAGCGGCGTCTCGGGCAGGCCGGCGGTGGGCCAGCCCGTCGCGCGGCCGATGATCGCCTCCAGCCGATGGGCGTCGTCGGCGTAGAGCCGCCGCAGCGCGTCGCGCATCTCGGGCGCCATCACCGGCTTCTCGGTCTTGACCGCCGCGCGGATCTTCTCGCCGAGCCGGGAGCGCAGGGCGAGCGGCAGGTAGCCCTTCACCCGCGCCCGCAGCGCGGCGTTGTCGACCAGCGCGCCGATGAGCGAGCCGTCCTTCGCGCGGCCACCCACGTTCATCCGGGGCGGCGGGCCGTCGTCGAAGCAAGCGCCGAGGAAGGCGCCGAGCGCGCGGCGCGGGCCCGGATCGGCGCCGAGCAGCTGCTCGAAGATCTCGACCCGGACCCGGTTCCGGCCGAAGACGTCGAAATAATGCTGCACCGCGTCGGCGTAGTAGCCGCCCGCCTCGTAGTCGAACATGCTGGAGAAACCGGCGCGCCGCCGCTCCGCGCTCAGCGCGAAGGCCTCGGCGAAGGGCAGGTCCTCCTGCCGCGTCGACCAGAGATGGACGTATTGCGAGAACACCTTCGCCGCCGGGTCGCGCAGCATGACGACGATCCGGGCATCCGGCGCGAAGGCGCGGATGCGCGCTGCGGCGTCGCGATTCTTCAGATAGCTCGGCGAGACATCGGCCACGTTGCGCGTGCCGGCGCGAACATGCGCGAAGGCGGCGAGATAGCTGGCCTCGTCCCGGGCGATCCGGTCGGGAATGGCGGAGTCCCCCGGTCCGGCGAGGTTGGCGAGGATCTCCGGCGCGGAGAAATAATGCTGTTCTTTTCGCAGCAGCGAAGTCTCGATCCCCCCCGCGAGCTGGATCATCCTGTACAACGTACTGGTTCCGCACTTGGCATCGCCGACCACGAAAATGTTGGGTCTGGCAACGTTTTCACTATACGTCATGGAACACCCCCGAAAAAAAATTTGATTAATAGCGATCGGAAAACTTGCCTGCTCGACTCAGGGTAACGAAAACGAGAGGCCGGGATCAACGAGAATCGGCGGAAAATCGCCTATGTCTTCCACTTCAATAACTTATTGTTGATTGTGGCATGGATGCCGCGCGCGCGAAGACGCCCGCCGGCCGAGAAATCGGCGGGACGGAGCGAATCGGCCCCCGGGCGCCCGCGGGCGCCGGTCGAGGCCGGGAGCAATGGCGCGGGGGAGGCCGGCGCGGCGGCCGGAGATCAGCGGGCGGTGAAATCCGCCACGATCGGGCCGAGCGCCGCCACGAGGGCCTCGGGCGCGATCGAGAAGACGTGGTGCGGCGTGCCGGCGGCCGCCCAGATCACCGGGAAATCGAGGATCCGGGGGTCGAGATAGGTCTCGATCGGCGTGAGATGCCCGAGCGGCGAGACGCCGCCGATGGCGAAGCCGGTGCTGGCGCGGATGCTCGCGGCGTCGGCCTTCTCGAGCGGCGCGCCGACCAGCGCGGCGGCCGCCCCGGGGTCGACCCGGTTGCCGCCGGCCGTCAGGAACAGCACGTGCCGGTCGTCGCCCGCGACGCGGAAGACGATGGATTTGATGATCTGGTCGAGGGCGCAGCCGCAGGCCGCCGCCGCGTCGGCGGCGGTGCGGGTGCCCTCGGCGAGGCGCACCGGCGCGATGTCGAGCCCGCGCGCCTTGGCGTCGGCGACGACGCGGGCGAGGGAGGCCCCGCCCGCCGCCGGAGCCGGATCAGCCGCGGTTTTCGACATCCACGTAGTCGCGCGCGGTCGGGCCGGTGTAGAGCTGCCGCGGGCGGCCGATCTTCAGCTGCGGATCGGAGATCATCTCCTTCCACTGCGTGACCCAGCCGACGGTGCGCGCGAGCGCGAAGATCGGCGTGAAGAGCGAGGTGGGGAAGCCCATCGCGTCGAGGATGATGCCCGAGTAGAAATCGACGTTCGGGTAGAGCTTCTTCGAGATGAAGTAATCGTCCTCGAGCGCGATCTTCTCGAGCTCCTTCGCGACCTGGAGCGTCGGGTTGTTCTCGATGCCGAGCAGGCCCAGCACCTCGTCCGCCGACTGCTTCATAACCTTCGCGCGCGGGTCGAAGTTCTTGTAGACCCGGTGGCCGAAGCCCATGAGCTTGAACGGGTCGCTCTTGTCCTTGGCCTTGGCGATGTATTCCGGGATCCGGTCGACGGTGCCGATCTCGCGCAGCATCTCGAGGCAGGCCTGGTTCGCGCCGCCATGCGCCGGGCCCCAGAGGCAGGCGACACCGGCGGCGATACAGGCGAAGGGGTTCGCGCCCGAGGAGGAGGCGAGCCGCACGGTCGAGGTCGAGGCGTTCTGCTCGTGGTCGGCGTGTAGGGTGAAGATCCGGTCCATCGCGCGGCTCAGGATCGGGTCGACCACGTAGTCCGCCGCCGGGACCGAGAAGCACATGTTGAGGAAGTTCGAGGCGTAGTCGAGGCTGTTCTTCGGATAGACGAAGGGCTGGCCGATCGAGTACTTGTAGGCCCAGGCCACGATCGTCGGCATCTTGGCGATCAGCCGGATCGAGGCGACCTCGCGCTGCCACGGGTCGTGGATGTCGGTCGAGTCGTGGTAGAAGGCCGACATCGCGCCCATCACGCCGCAGACGATCGCCATCGGATGCGCGTCGCGGCGGAAGCCGCGGAAGAAATAGGCCATCTGCTCGTGGAGCATGGTGTGGTTCGTCACCCGGCTCTCGAAATCCTCGAGCTGGGCCGCGGTCGGCAGCTCGCCGTAGAGCAGCAGGTAGCAGACCTCGATGAAGAACGACTTGTCGGCGAGCTGCTCGATCGGATAGCCGCGGTAGAGAAGCTCGCCCTTGTCGCCGTCGATATAGGTGATCGCGCTCTCGCAGGAGCCGGTGGAGGTGAAGCCGGGGTCAAAGGTGAAGACATCGCCGTCGGTGTAGAGCCGGCGGATATCGATGACATCGGGTCCAATCGTTCCGGAGTAGATGGGCAGATCGAGCGTCTTGTCGCCAATGCTGAGCTTGGCCGCGCGATGAGTCTGATCGGTCATCCCTATGTTCCCCTTTTGGTTACCCCGGTTGTCGCGGGGACTAGATATTCCGGCGCGGCCGTTTGGCCATGCCTTGTCTCGATGCCGCGCCTCCGGCCTTCGGCGGGACCTCAGGCCCGGGCTGCTTCCACGCAGTCGCCCAGACGCGCCAGGCATTCCTCGCGGCCGAGGATATCCATCATGTCGAAGACGCCGGGCGAGATCGTCCGGCCAGTCAGAGCGGCGCGCAGAGGCTGGGCGACCTTGCCGAGGCCAAGCCCCCGTTTCTCCGCGAATTGCCGAACGGTAGTCTCTATATTCGCGGGATGCCAGTCCACTTCTCGCAGTTGCGAAGTCAAATCGGCGAGCAGTTCGGGCCCGGCGCCGACCAGCGCCTTGCGCGCCGCCTCGTCCGGAACAAACGGGCGCTCTCCCAGGATAAAGTGCGCCATGTCAAGGATATCGGGCAGGATCTTAGAGCGCTCCTTCAGCCCGGGCATGGCGCGCAGCATCAGGGCGCGCTGCGCCTCGGTCAGAGGCGGGCTTTTCCGCGCCGCCAGAAAGGCCTCGAGCTCGCCCAGAAGCTCCGCGTCGGGGCAGGCGCGGATGTGCTGGCCCGACAGCGCCTCGAGCTTCTTGAAATCGAATCGAGCCGGCGCCTTGCCGAGATGGCCGAGGTCGAACCAGGCGATCGCCTGCTCGGTGGTGAAGAATTCGTCGTTGCCGTGGCTCCAGCCGAGCCGCGCGAGATAGTTGCGCATCGCCTCGGGCAGATAGCCCATGTCGCGGTAGGCGTCGACGCCGAGCGCGCCGTGGCGCTTCGAGAGCTTGCCGCCGTCCTCGCCGTGGATGAGCGGGATATGGCCCCAGACCGGCACCTCCCAGCCCATCGCCTGGTAGATCAGGGTCTGGCGCGCCGCGTTGGTCAGGTGGTCGTCGCCCCGGAGCACATGCGTCACACCCATGTCGTGGTCGTCGACCACCACGGCGTGCATGTAGGTCGGCGTGCCGTCCGAGCGCAGCAGGATGAGGTCGTCGAGCGTCTCGTTCTTGAAGGTGACCGTGCCCTGGACCACGTCGGTGATCACCGTCTCGCCCTCGCGCGGGGCGCGGAGACGCACGACATAGGGCGCGTCGGGCCAGGTCGCGGGATCCGCGTCGCGCCAGGGCGAGCGGAAGAGCGGCGGCCGCCCCTCGGCCCTCGCCTTCTCGCGGAAGGCCTCGATCTCCTCGACCGTGGCGTAGCAGCGGTAGGCGGTGCCCCGCGCCATCATCTCGCGCGCGACCTCGGCGTGGCGCGCCATGCCGGCGAACTGGCTCGTCGCCTCGCGGTCCCAGTCGAGCCCGAGCCAGCGCAGCCCCTCGAAGATCTTCTCGGTCGCCTCGGGGGTCGAGCGCGCGCGGTCGGTGTCCTCGATCCGCAGCAGGAAGGTCCCGCCGGTGTGGCGCGCGTAGAGCCAGTTGAAGAGCGCGGTCCGCGCGCCGCCGATGTGCAGATAGCCGGTCGGCGAGGGCGCGAAGCGGGTGACGACCGCGGAGCCGGTCGCGGTCGCGGTCTCGGGGACCGCGCTCTCGTTCGGGCCCGCGGTGGGATCGATGGCCATGGCTTAACCTTTTCTGAACCGCGTCCGGGGAAGGCTCGTTCTTTAGGCGAAGACGGGCGCGGAGAACAAGGCATTGGCGGAGGCATCCCCGGCGGAAGCCGTCGCGGCCCGGCATGAGGTCCCGAGCGCCTGGCTCGCCGACCGGCTGGGCGAACAGCTCCCGAACCTGCCGCTCTGGATCCCGGTGCTGTTCGGCGTCGGGATCGGCGTCTATTTCGCGCTGCCGGCCGAGCCGCCGGGCTGGCTCCTCGCCGCCTGCCTCGGGCCGGTGGCGGTCGGCCTCGCGACCGCGCCCCGGCTCGGCCTCGGCGGCCGGGTCGCGGTCTGCCTCGTCGTCCTGCCGCTCCTCGGCTTCGCCGACGCGGGGCTCCGCACCCGGCTCGTCGCGGCGCCGGTGCTCGACCGCGAGCGCACGCTCGCGGTCGAGGGGCGGATCGCCGATCTCTCGCGCTCGGGCTCGGACCTGCCGAGGGTGCTGCTCGACGAGGTGACGATCGCGGGGATGGACCCGGCGGCCACGCCGGCGACGGCGCGGATCTCGCTCGGGCCCGGCACCGATCCCGCGCTGCTCGCGCCCGGGCGGCGGGTCGCGGTCACCGCGCGGCTCTCGCCGCCCTCCGGCCCGACCGAGCCCGGCGGGTTCGACTTCCGCTTCAACGCCTTCTTCGACCGGCTGGGCGCGGTCGGCTATACCCGGACGCCGATGCTCGAGGTCGCCGAGCCCGACCAGGGCCTGCTGAGCCAGGCCGCGTTCCGCGCCCGGGTCGCGCTGGCGCGGCGGATCCAGGCGCGGGTGCCGGGCCAGGACGGCGCCTTCGGCGCGGCGATCCTCGCCGGCGACCGCTCCGGCCTCGCGCGCGAGGTGAACGACGCGCTCCGGGTCTCGACGCTCTATCATCTCGTCTCGATCTCGGGGCTGCACATGAGCCTGCTCGCGGCGGCGGTCTTCGCGATCGTGCGCTACGGGCTCGCCCTCGTCCCCTGGTGCGCGCTGCGCTGGCCGGTGAAGAAGATCGCGGCGGTCGTGGCGCTGATCGCCGCGGGCGCCTACCTGCTCGTCTCGGGCAACGACGTCGCGACCCAGCGCGCCTATGTGATGATCGCGGTGGTGCTCGGCGCGGTGCTGCTCGACCGGCCGGCGCTGACCCCGCGCTCGATCGCGCTCGCCGCGCTGATCGTGCTGGCCGCGGCGCCCGAGGCGCTGGTCCAGCCCGGGTTCCAGATGTCCTTCGCCGCGACCATCGCCCTCGTCGCGGGCTTCGAGGCGCTGCGCGCGCGGGCCTGGTGGCGGGCGACCCAGACCGACCGGCGCTGGCGATTCGCGAAGCCCCTGATCGGCGTCGCGATGACCTCGCTGATCGCGGGCCTCGCCTCGGGGCCGATCTCGGCCTTCCATTTCAACACGGCCGCCCCCTACGGCCTGCTCGCGAACCTGCTCGCGGTACCGGCCATGGGCCTCGTGGTGATGCCGGCGGGGGTGGTCGGCATCGCCGCGATCCCCTTCGGGCTCGACGCGCTTCCCTTCGCCGCGATGGGCTGGGGCATCGGCTATGTGCTCGGCGTCGCGCGCTTCGTCGCGGGGCTCGGCGGCGCGGTGGCCGGGGTGCCGGCGGGACCGCCCGCCGCGCTGGTCCTGCTCTGTCTCGGCGGGCTCTTCGTCGTGCTCTGGCGCGGGCCGGGGCGCTGGCTCGGCCTCGCGCCGATGGCGCTCGCCGCCGTGCTCTGGGCGGGGGCGACGCGGCCCGAGGTGCTCATCGCCGAGAACGGCCGGCTCTTCGGCGTGATGACCGGGGCGGGCCGGGCGCTCTCGACCGACCGGGGCGAGGGGTTCGTGGCGGCGAACTGGCTGGCCCGCGACGGCGACCGGGCGACCCAGGCCGAGGCGGCGACGCGCGGCGACATGCGCCGCGCCCGGGCCTCGATCGAGGCCGAGGTGCCGGGGCTCGGGCCGATCCTCTACGCGGGATCGTCCGATCCCGCCGGGGCCGAGGCCGCCTGCGCGCGCGTGGCGATCCTGATCGCGCCGAAATGGCCGCGGCCGGCGGGGCGCTGCCTCTTCATCGACGCGGCCACCCTGCGCCGCGAGGGGGTGATGGCGATCGACGTCGTGAACGGCGCGCCCCGCGTCACCGGCGCGCTGCCGCGGGCGGGACGCAGGCCCTGGAGCGGGGGCGCCCCGCCGGATTCCGCCCCGCCGGAGTCCGCGCCGCGATCGGCCGGGGTCGAGTGAGCCGGATCCGGCCGGCTGGCCGGATCCGGCGGAGCGGCCCTTTGGCCGCGAGTCTGTTTCTCCCCGCCTGTTGGCGGGGCCCCTCGCGCCGGGATCTGCGATCCCGGCGCGGACTGCCCGATAGATTTCAAGGCCGTATGAACATGCGAGAAGCGAGCCGCGGCCGGAGCACCCGGCGGCCGGAACGGGGCGCCGGCGGATCCGGTCGCGGGGTTGAGCATCGGGGGCCGGCGTGGCAAACCCGAAGCCGAGCCCAAGGAGACCCGATCATGACCCCGCTCGCCGCGCCCTTTCCGCATGGCCGCCCGCGCCGGCTGCGCCGCACGCCCTGGATCCGCGATCTCGTGGCCGAGCACCGGCTGACGGCGAAGGACCTGATCTGGCCGATCTTCGTGCGCGAGGGGACCGACGTCGAGGAGCCGATCGCCTCGCTGCCTGGCGTGTCGCGGCTCTCGGTCGACCGCGCGGTGCGCGCGGCCGAGGCGGCGGCGGCGCTCGGCATCCCCTGCGTGGCGCTGTTTCCCTATACCGAGCCCGCCGACAAGAACCCCGAGGCGACCGAGGCCTGGAACCCGGAGAACCTCGTCAACCGCGCCACCCGCGCGATCAAGGCGGCGGTGCCCGAGATCGGCGTGCTGCTCGACGTGGCGCTCGATCCCTACAATTCGGACGGCCATGACGGGATCGTCCGGAACGGGGTGATCCTCAACGACGAGACGCTGGTCGCGCTCGGCAAGATGGCGATCGCCCAGGCCGAGGCCGGCGCCGACATCCTCGGGCCCTCGGACATGATGGACGGGCGGATCGGCTATCTGCGCCAGCTCCTCGAGGAGCAGGATTTCCCCGACACGCTGCTGATGACCTACGGGGCGAAATACGCCTCCTGCTTCTACGGGCCGTTCCGCGACGCGGTCGGCGCGACCGGCCTCCTGGGGGCCGGCGACAAGAAGACCTACCAGATGGATCCGGCCAACGGCGACGAAGCGCTGCGCGAGATCGCGATCGACCTCGCCGAGGGCGCCGACATGGTGATGGTGAAGCCCGGGATGCCCTATCTCGACATCATCGCGCGCGCCAAGGCCGAGTTCCGGGTGCCGACCTTCGCCTATCAGGTCTCGGGCGAATACGCGATGCTGCAGGCGGCGGCGCTGAACGGCTGGCTCGACGGCGACCGCGCGGCGGTCGAGAGCCTGATCGCCTTCAAGCGCGCCGGCTGCGACGGGATCCTGACCTATTTCGCGCCCCGCGTGGCGAAGCTCATCGCGGGCTGAGCGCCCGGGCTCGGCTTCAGGCCGGGCGGTTCGCCGGGGCGCGCGCGGGGATGCGCGTGCCCGAGTAGCCGTCCTCCGAGATCATGTCGCAGAGCGCGGCCCAGGAGCAGCCGTCGCAGGCGCTCCGGATCATGCCGACGGCGAATCCCGCGCGCAGCTTCGCGATCAGCGCGGCGTCGGGATGCAGATGCGTCCCCGGCGCGACGGCCAATCCGAGCAGCGCGCCGACCGCGCGCGCCGCGCGGCGGTCGCGCGCCGCGACCCCCTCGTCATGGCAGTGGATCTGATCCGGGCCATCGGGGCCAAGCAGCGGCGCGCAGATGTCGTCCGGCCCGGCCACGATCAGGATCGGCTCCCCCGCCGCGATCCGTTTCGCGATCCGGTCGTAGTTCGCGACGAAGGCGGGGGTATAGCCCTTGCCGACATAGGTCAGCACGCAGAGCAGGTGGTGGGGTCGCAGGCGGATGGTCATCGCGATACCCGTCCGCCGAGGCCCCCGCCGGCGTCAGCGCGCCGGGCCGAAGCGGTTCGCGCCGCGCAGCGCCATCACTGCGAGGGCCGATTTCAGCGCCGCGCCGAGGACGAAGGGCGTCACACCCGCGGCGAGGGCGGGGCCCGCGCCGATCATCACGCCGAGCCAGGCGCCGCCGAGCGCGAGGATGACCGCGTTGCCCGCGAGCATCGAGACCAGCGCGCGGGCCGGCCGGTCGCCGTTCCAGCCCCGCTCGGCGAGAAAGCCGGTGAGCGCGGCGGCGACCACGAAGCCGGCGAGATAGCCGGCGGTCGGGCCGGCGAAATGCGCGAGCCCGCCCGCGCCGCCGGCGAAGACCGGCAGGCCGAGCGCGCCCTGCGCGAGCCAGGCCAGCACCGTCGCCGCGCCGAGCCGCCAGCCGTAGAGCGCGCCGATCAGCGTCACCGCGAAGGTCTGCATCGTCATCGGCACCGGCACCATCGGGACCTCGATCCGCGAGGCGACCGCGAGGATGACCGTGCCGACCACGATGGCGCCGATCCGCCAGGCGCGGGAGCGGTCACGGGGACGAAGCGGGCTGAAGGTTCCGGCGGAGGGGGCGAGTTCGGTCATCGGGTCTCCTTGGCGTCCATCGGGCCCGCGCGGGCCGTTCCCGTCCTTGAGGCCACAAGCTGGCCGGGTTGGCAAGATCCGGACGGCCGTGTCCCCCCGATCCCGCGGCCCGCCGCGAGAACGCGCTGGCGGCCCCGGCGGGCGGCGGATAAGAGCGCGGAGGCCGTCTTCCGCCCGGCATGGCGCCCTCCAGGGCTTCGTGCTAGGCTCCGGCCGAAAACCGGCGGATGACCGGTGAAGAACAGAGGCGCGAGCAAGAGGATCCTCAGGATGACGTCGTGGACGAGACGCGGTTTTCTCGCGGCCGGGGGAGTTACCCTCGCCGCCTGTACCTCGCAGACCCCGGCCGACGCGCAGAAACGGCGCGCGCGGCTCGACGCGGAGGTCGAGGCGGCGCGCCAGGAGCTCATCACCATCGACGGCGCCGCGGCGCTGATCGAGCGCTCGCACGGCGTGCTGATCATCCCGAACATCCGCCAGGCCGGCTTCTTCGCCAGCGGCGCCTATGGCGAGGGCGCGCTGATCATCGGGCCGGCGATCGTCGAGTATTATTCGCTGTCGCAGGCCTCGATCGGCTTTACCTTCGGCGCGGCGGCCTACAATCAGGCGCTCTTCTTCATGACGAGCCAGGCGCTGCAGGATTTCCGCCTCGCCGACGGCTGGCAGCTCGCCGCCGGGGTCCAGGTGGTGGGCGGCGAGGACGGCGTCTCGGCCGGGATCAGCTCGACGCGGGTCAACCGCCCGATCCAGGAGCTCGTCTTCGGCCAGCGCGGGCTGATCGCCGACGCGAGTTTCGCCGGGGCGAAATACAACCGCATCGTGCGCTGAGGCGCGCCGTCGGCCCTCAGTGGCCGACGGTCTTCGACATCAGGTTGACGACGACCACCCCCGCCACGATCAGGCCGAGCCCGACCACCGCCGGCGCGTCGAGCCTTTGCCCGTCGCGGAACCAGGCGATGGCTGCGACCAGAACGATGCCGAGGCCCGACCAGATCGCATAGACGACCCCGGTCGGCAGCGTGCGCACGGTGAGCGAGAGCAGATAGATCGCGACCGCGTAGCCGATCACACAGACGAGGCTCGGCAGCGGCCGGGTGAATCCCTCGGCCGAGCGCAGGGCGGAAGTCGCGATCACCTCGCAGACGATCGCGATCGCGAGCATCACGGCCACGTTCATGTCTTGTCCCTCGTTCGCCGTGATTTTACCCCGGCGACCCCGGCCGCTGCAAGCGCGGGCTGGACTTGGGGCGGTGGCTCGGGGAAGTCTCACCCGACGGGTCTGGGAAAGGGCTTCACATGAGCGCGGGTCTGAGACGGGCGGTCGCGGCGCGCCGGGGCGAGGTCATCGACCGCGCCCGGGCGCTGATCCGGGTGCCGACGCTCAATCCGCCCGGCGAGAACTACCGCGAGATCTGCGAGCTGATCGCGGGCTGGCTCGAGCCGCTCGGCTTCCGCTGCGAGCTGATCCGCGCGGTGGGAACGCCGGGCGACAGCGAGCGCTACCCGCGCTGGAACCTGCTTGCCCGGCGCGAAGGGGCGGGTCCCGGGCCTTGCGTCCACTTCAATGGCCATGTCGACGTGGTCGAGGTCGGGCACGGCTGGACCCGCGATCCCTTCGCGGGCGTGCTCGAGGGCGACCGGCTCTATGGCCGGGGCGCCTGCGACATGAAGGGCGGCGTCGCGGCCGCCCTCGTCGCGGTCGCGGCCTTCCTCGAGGAACATCCCGACGCGCCCGGCGCGATCGAGATCTCGGCGACGGCGGACGAGGAGACCGGCGGCTATGGTGGCGTCGCCTTCCTCGCCGAGCGGGGCGTCTACGCCGCCGTCGACCACGTCATCATCCCCGAGCCGCTCAACAAGGAGCGGATCTGCCTCGGCCACCGCGGCGTCTGGTGGGCCGAGCTCGAGACGATCGGGCGGATCGGCCATGGCTCGATGCCCTTCCTCGGCGATTGCGCGGTCCGCCACATGGGCGCGGTGATCGCCGAGATCGAGGACAGCCTCTTCCCCGCGCTCGCCGCCCGGCGCACCGCGATGCCGGTGGTCCCCGAGGCGGCGCGCGCCTCGACGCTCAACATCAACTCGCTGCACGGCGGCCAGCCGGAGCCCGAGCCCGGCTTCGACGGCTGGCCCGCGCCGGTGGTGCCCGACCGCTGCCGGATGGTGATCGACCGCCGCTTCCTCGCCGAGGAGGAGATCGGCGCGGTGAAGGCGGAATTCCGGGCCACGATCGAGCGCGCGCGGGCGCGGCGGCCGTTCGAATATGACCTGCGCGACATGCACGAGGTGCTGCCGAGCCTTACCGACCGCGACGGGCCGGTGGCGCGCGCGGTGGCCGAGGGGATTCGCGGCGCGCTGGGGCGGGAGCCCGATTACGTCGTCTCGCCCGGCAGTTACGATCAGAAGCATATCGACCGGATCGGCAAGCTGCGCGACTGTGTCGCCTATGGGCCGGGGATTCTCGATCTCGCGCACCAGCCGGACGAATACGTGGGCGTGGACGACATGCTCGATTCCGCGCTGGTGATGGCGCTGGCGCTCGAGGCGCTGCTGTTGAAGGGAACGGGCGGGCAGGACCGCCGGAGCGAGGATAGCGAATGAAGCGACTTCTCACGGGCATCGCGCTCGCGCTCGCGCTGGGCGCGGCGGGGGCGGGCGGCGCCGCGGCGCAGCCGAGGACCGATATCATCCTCGGCATGCAGCTCGAGCCGCCGCATCTCGACCCGACGGCGGGCGCGGCCGCCGCGATCGACGAGGTGACCTATGCCAACATCTTCGAGGGGCTGACCCGGTTCGGTCCCGACGGCGAGGTCCTGCCCGATCTCGCCGAGAGCTGGGAGGTGGCGCCGGACGGGCTCTCCTGGGTCTTCAACCTGCGCCCGGGCGTGACCTTCCACGACGGCACGCCCTTCACCGCCGAGGACGTGGCCTTCTCGATCGACCGGGCGATGGCGGCGGAATCGCAGAACGCGCAGAAGCGGCTCTTCGACGATATCGCGGCCGTCAACGTGATCGACGACCAGACGGTCGAGATCGCGCTCGACGCGCCGAAATCCTCGCTCCTCGCCAATCTCGCCTGGGGCGACGCGGTGATCGTGTCGCCGGCCACGGCGGAGGGCAACCGGACGCGGCCGATCGGCACCGGGCCCTTCAAGTTCGCGAACTGGGTGCAGGGCGACCGGATCGAGCTCGCGAAGAACCCCGACTACTGGGGCACGCCGGCGAAGCTCGACAAGGTGACGTTCAAGTTCATCTCCGACCCGACCGCCGCCTACGCCGCGATGATGGCGGGCGACGTCGACGCCTTCCCGGTCTTCCCGGCGCCCGAGAACCTCGAGCAGTTCAAGGCCGATCCGCGTTTCGCGGTGATGGTCGGCACCACCGAGGGCGAGACGATCCTCGCGATGAACAATGGCCGCGCCCCGTTCGACGACATCCGCGTGCGCGAGGCGGTCGCGCATGCGATCGACCGCCAGGCGATCATCGACGGGGCGATGTTCGGCTATGGCGCGCCGATCGGAAGCTTCCTGCCGCCGCACAACCCGGCCTACGAGGACCTGACCGGGCTTTCGGCCTATGACCCGGAGAAGTCGAAGGCGCTGCTGGCCGAGGCCGGCCACGCGGACGATATCCATGTGACGCTGGCGCTGCCGCCGCCCGCCTATGCCCGCCGCGGCGGCGAGATCGTCGCGGCGCAGCTGCGCGCGGTCGGCATCGACGTCGCGATCCAGAACGTCGAATGGGCGCAGTGGCTGGAGCAGGTGTTCAAGAACAGGGACTATGACCTGACCATCGTCGCGCATACCGAGCCGAACGACATCGAGATCTACGCCCGCGAGGATTATTACTTCAACTACCACGACCCGGTGATGCGGGCGCTGGCCTGGGGCTCCGACCGGATGACCGACCCCGGGGACCAGCGCGAGCTGCTGCGCGCCATGCAGGAGCGGATCGCCGAGCGCTACGCGAGCGCCTTCCTGTTCCAGCTGCCGAAGACCGGGGTCGCCGACGCGCGGATCAAGGGGCTCTGGGTCAACATGCCGACCCCGGCGAACGACATGACGGCGGTCGAATGGTCCGAGTGATCCGGGGCCGGTCGTGAGCGCGGAGCAGCGCGCGCCGGGGCCGGGCCGGTGGCATCTGAGCCGCCACGCGCGGTTCTACGGCGCCGTCGCGGGCGGGCTTCTCGCCTTCGCGCTCGGGGTCGGCCTGCCGGGACCGACGCGGCTGATGATCGCGGGCGACGTCTTCTTCGCGGTCTATCTCGCGCTCATCTTCTGGTTCGCGCGCCGGATGACCCCGGCGCGGCTGCGCCTGCGCGCGCGCTGGGCGGACGAAGGGCTGCCGATCATCTTCGGGATCACCGGATTCGTCGTCGTGGTCGTGCTCGTCGCGGTGTTCCTGATCGTGAACGCGCGCAAGGAGCCGCCCGACGCCATCCTGGCGCTCGCGCTCGCGAGCATCCCGCTCGGCTGGACCATGGTGCAGGTGCTGGCGAGCTTCCACTACGCCGATCTCTTCTACACGCCGGGCGCGCGCGCCGCCGAGGGCGACGCGGCGCCGGCGGGGGACGCGGGCGGGCTCGAGTTTCCGAAGACCCCCGAGCCGGGGATGGGCGATTTCACCTATTACGCCTTCGTCATCGGCATGACGGCCCAGGTCTCCGACGTCCAGGTCACCTCGGGCGCGTTCCGGCGGGCGACCCTCGCGCACGGGGTCTTTTCCTTCTTCTACAACACCGTGCTGATCGCCTTCTCGGTGAACGCGGCGGTGGCGCTGACCAACTGACGCGGGGGCGGCGATCGCGCGGCGATCTCCGCCATCCGGTCGACGCGGCGGCGCGGCCCGAGGCCGGGGACGGTCCGCGCCGCCGGGGCCGCGGCCGGCGCGTCCTTCGGACGCGGGGCCCCCGAGGCCGGCCCGGGCTTGGCAAGCGGCGCCGGGCGGGGATAGGGTCGGGCGCGGCGCAAGGACGGACCCCCGTGATACGCTATCTCACCACCCGCGGCCTCTCGCTCGCGCTGAGCCTGCTCGTCGCGAGCCTCGTGATCTTTCTCGTGCTCAACGTCGTGCCCGGCGATCCGGCGCGCTACATGCTCGGCATGAACGCCCGGCCCGACACCGTCGCGGCGCTCCGCGCCGAGCTCGGGCTCGACCAGCCGGCGGCGACGCGCTACCTCGCCTGGCTCGGCGGCATGCTGGGGGGCGATTTCGGCGTCTCCTACACCTACCGCACCCCGGTCGCCGGGATGATCCTCGACCGGATCGGGGTCTCGCTGCCGCTGGCGCTCTACGCGCTGCTCCTCTCCACCGCGATCGCGCTGCCGGTCGGGCTCTGGACCGCGGCGCGGCGCGGGACCGCGGCCGATACCGGGCTGATGGCCGCGACCCAGCTCGGCATCGCGGTGCCGAACTTCTGGCTCGCGATGCTGCTCGTGCTCGTCTTCGCCGTCCGGCTGCGCTGGTTCTCGGCCGGCGGCTTTCCGGGCTGGGACGCGGGGCTTTTCGCCGGCCTGAAGGCGCTGACGCTGCCCGCCATCGCGCTCGCCGTGCCGCAGGCGGCGATCCTGTCGCGGGTGGCACGCTCGGCGCTGATCGACACGCTCTCCGAGGATTTCATCCGCACCGCCCGCGCCAAGGGGCTGAGCCAGGGCCAGGCGCTGACGCGCCACGCGCTCCGCAACGCGATGATCCCGGTGCTGACGATCATCGGGCTGCAGTTCTCCTTCCTGCTCGCGGGGGCGATCATCATCGAGAACGTGTTCTTCCTGCCCGGGCTCGGCCGGCTCGTCTTCCAGGCGATCAGCCAGCGCGACCTGATCGTGGTGCAATCGGTGGTGATGCTGCTCGTCTGCGCGGTGATCCTCGTCACCTTCCTGGTCGATGTCGCCTATGCGCTGGTCGATCCGAGGCTCCGGCGCCGATGAGCCGCGGCCTTTTCATCGGCGCGCTCCTGACCGGGGTCTTCGTCCTCGCCGCGCTCCTGTCGCTGGTCTGGACGCCGCACGACGTCGCGGCGATCGACATCGCGGCCAAGCTCCAGGGTCCCTCGGCGGCGCACTGGTTCGGCACCGACCATTTCGGCCGCGACGTCTTCTCGATGATCCTCGTCGGCGCGCGGGTCTCGCTCGCCGTGGCGCTGGTCGCGGTCGGGATCGGCGCCGGGCTCGGCGTGCCGCTCGGGCTTCTCGCGGCGGCCCGGCATGGCTCGGCGCTGGACGAGCTCGTGATGCGCGGCAACGACCTCGTCTTCGCCTTCCCCTCGCTCCTGATCGCGATCCTGATCACGGCGGTCTTCGGCCCCTCGGCGGTCAATGCGATCATGGCGATCGGCATCTTCAACATCCCCGTTTTCGCCCGGCTGACCCGGGGCGCCGCGCTCTCGCTCTGGCAGCGCGACTTCGTCCGCGCGGCGCGGGTGGCGGGCAAGGGCGACGCGCGGATCTCGGTCGAGCACATCCTGCCCAACCTCGGCGATCTCCTGATCGTGCAGGCGACGATCCAGTTCTCGCTCGCCATCCTCGCCGAGGCGGCGCTCTCCTACGTCGGGCTCGGGGCGCAGCCGCCGACGCCCTCCTGGGGAAGGATGCTCGCGGACAGCCAGACGATGATCGCGCTGGCGCCCCGGCTCGCGCTGGTCCCGGGCCTCGCGATCGTGCTCGCGGTGCTGGGCCTGAACCTGCTCGGCGACGGGCTGCGCGACCTGCTCGACCCCCGCGTGCGGCGGGCGCGGACATGAGCGCGGGGGAAGGGCTCCGGGTCGAGGATCTGAGCGTCGGGATCGGCCGCGCGCTCCTGCTCGACCGCGTCTCCTTCGAGGTGGCGCCGGGCGAGATCCTCGGGCTGATCGGCGAGAGCGGCTCGGGCAAGTCGATGACCGCGCTGGGTGTCTCGCGCCTGCTGCCGCGCGGCGCGCTCGCCGAGGGGCGGGCGCTGCTCGACGGGCGCGACCTCTGCGCGCTCACCGAGGCCGAGATGTGCGGCGTGCGCGGCCGCGACATCGGCATGATCTTCCAGGAACCGATGACCGCGCTCAATCCGCTGATGACCATCGGCGACCAGGTCGCCGAGACCGCGCGCGTCCATGGCGGCGCCTGGCGGGCCGAGGCGGCGGCGCTCGCCCGCGCCGCGCTCGACCGGGTCGGGCTCGGCGAGATCCCGGCCGGACGCTATCCGCACGAGCTCTCCGGCGGGCAGCGGCAGCGGGTCGGGATCGCGATGGCGATCGCGCTCCGGCCCCGCCTCCTGATCGCGGACGAGCCGACGACCGCGCTCGACGTGACCACCCAGGCACGCGTGCTCGACCTGATCCGCCGGCTGGTGCGCGAGGATGGCATGGCCTGCCTCTTCATCACTCACGATCTCGCGGTGGTCGCGGAAATGGCCGACCGGCTGGCGATCATGACCCGGGGTCGGATCGTCGAGACCGGGCCGACGGCCGCGGTCCTCGGCCAGCCGATCCACTCCTACACCCGCGCGCTGCTCGAGGCCTCGACGCATCGCCCGGAGATGCCGCCCCGCGCGCTGGGCGGGCCGCTGCTCGAAGTCGCGGGCGCGGTGCGCGACTATCCCGCCGGGCCGCGGCGGCTGTTCGGGAAGCGCGAGACCTTCACCGCGCTCAAGGGGGTGAGCTTCGCCCTCGCCGAGGGCGAGAGCCTCGGCCTCGTCGGCGAGAGCGGCTCGGGCAAGTCCACGCTCGGCCGCGCGGTGCTCGGGCTCGAGCCGCTCCAGGGCGGCGCGGTCCGGATCGGCGGCGCGCCGGTCGGGCCGCAGGTCGGCATGGCGCCCGCGACGCGGCGGCTGACCCAGGCGGTGTTCCAGGACCCCTATGGCAGCTTCGACCCGCGCCACCGCGTCGCCAGGCTGGTCGCGGAACCCTTCCACCTCGTGCCCGACGCCCCGCGGGGGCCCGAGCGGCTCCGGGCGGTCGAGGCGGCGCTCGAAGCCGTCGGGCTCGCGGGATCGGACGCCGAGAAATACATCCACGAATTCTCGGGCGGGCAGCGGCAGCGGATCGCGATCGCCCGCGCGCTCATCACCCGGCCCCGGCTCATCGTGCTCGACGAGGCGGTCTCGGCGCTCGACGCGCGCTCGCGGGCGCGGATCCTCGACCTGCTCGCCGATCTCGCCGGGCGCTTCGGGCTGAGCTATCTCTTCATCAGCCACGATCTTTCCGTGGTGCGGGCGATCACGGACCGGGTGATGGTGATGAAATCGGGCGAGATCGTGGAGCAGGGGCCGACCGAGGACGTGCTGACCGATCCGATCCATGCCTACACCCGCGCGCTGATCGCCGCGGCGCCGGTGCTCGAGGCCGCGCCATGATGCGGCCGGGACCGCGGAACCTGATCACCGATGTGCCGGGCCTGCTGGTCGGCAATGCCTCTGACGACCGGATCAAGACCGGCGTCACCGTGCTGACCGCGGCCGCGCCCTTCACGGCGGCGGTCGATGTGCGGGGCGGCGCGCCGGGAACGCGGGAGACCGACCTGCTCGATCCGGGCCGGCTGGTCGACACCGTCGACGCGCTGGTGCTCTCCGGCGGCTCGGCCTTCGGGCTCGACGCCGCCTCGGGCGTGGTCGAGGGCCTGCGCGCGGCGGGACGGGGCTTCGCGGTCGGCGCCATGCGCGTGCCGATCGTGCCGGCGGCGATCCTGTTCGAACTGCTCAACGGCGGCGCCAAGGACTGGACGGCGAACCCCTATCCCGCGCTCGGCCGCGCCGCCCTCGCCGCCGCCGGGACCGATTTCGCGCTCGGCACCATCGGGGCGGGGACGGGCGCCACGACGGCGACCGCCAAGGGCGGGCTCGGCTCGGCCTCGCTGGTGCTCGAGGACGGGACGACGGTCGGCGCGCTCGTCGCGGTCAATGCGATGGGCGCCGCGCTGGTGCCCGGCACGCGGAAGTTCTGGGCGGCGCCCTTCGAGATCGCGGGCGAATACGGCGGGCTCGGCGCGCATCCCGATCCGGTGCCGCCCTTCACCGCCCGGCCGATGAAGCCCGGCCCCGACGAGGGCTCGGACGGGGCGGCGCGGGCGCTGACCAACACCACGATCGCCATCATCGCGACCGACGCCGGGCTCGACAAGGCGGGGGCCCAGCGCCTCGCGGTCGCCGCGCATGACGGCTTCGCCAAGGCGCTGCATCCGGCGCATACGCCCTTCGACGGCGATCTCGTCTTCGCCGCCGCGACCGGGGCGCGGCCGGTGGAGGGGCCGCTCGGGCAGATGCGCCTCGCGCACGCCGCGGCGGTCTGCATGGCGCGGGCGGTGGCGCGCGGCGTCCACGCCGCGACGCCGGCGGCGCGCGACACGCTGCCCTGCTGGTCTCAGCTTTCCGACTGAGGCGGCTCCCCGGGGACCGGCGGCGGCGCCGGATCGGGGCCGAGCGCGGCGATCACATGGCGCCGGGGCCGGTCGTCGGGCGGCTCGGTCAGCTTCACCACCTTCGCCCCGCGATAGGCGCCGAGCTCGGCGGTCGCGAGGCGGGCGGTCCGCCCGCCGGGCTGGGGGATGGTGAGGGCGATCTCGGAAGGCGCGCTGGCCGGGATCTCCAGCACCTGGCCGACCGCGAGCGCGCGCAGCGCGGCGAGGCTCAGGGTCTGGCGGTGCAGTTCGGCGGTGACCGGCACCGGGGCGGCGGCGGCGGCGCGGCGCATCGTCAGCTTCCAGGGATCGTCGCGCCGGTCGCGCGCCGCGCGCGCGTCGAGCGAGCGGACCGAGGCGCGGATCACGTCGAGCGCCGAGAGCGGCAGGATCAGCGTGAGCGCGCCGACGCGCCCGGCCTCGCCGAGCGTCAGCGTCACCTCGAAGCTCAGCACGTCGATATAGTCGGGCGCGAGGCGCAGCTGCGCCAGCGTCTGGCGCTGGTCGCGGATCGTCGGCGCCTTGGCCGGGCGGCGGCCGAGCCCCTCGCCGATCGCGTCGGCGAAAGCGGCGAGAACGGCGTCGAGCACCGGCCGGCACAGCACCATGTCGATCGCGGTGAAGGGCCGTACCCGGGCAGGCGGCGCCGCCGCCGGATCGCCGCCGAGGAGGAGGTCGATGAGGTGATAGGCGAGCTCGGCCCGCGCGGTCAGCAGGCCGGGCGTGTCGGCGTCCTCGACCTCGACCACGCCGATCAGCGCGGGGACCACGATCGCGCCCGCGGCGGCGGCGAGCTTGCCGACCCGGGCCGGCCCGGCGCCGGCGGTGACGATCGTCTTCACCAGCGGGCGCAGCCGGTCCTCGACCCGGCGCGCGAGCGCCGCGCCGATGAGCTCGAGATCGGGCAGGGGCGCGCGCGCGACGCCGCCCCGGCGGAGCTTGCGTGTCAGGAGGCTCGGGGCGGTCGGGGTCATCGGAGGATCTGGCGAAACGGGGCGGGTCTCAGACTGCGGCCGGTTTGGTTGCCAAAGCCTGAACGGAACGCCGCGCATTCGAGGCAGGAAGCGAGGTCCCGGTAACACCCGCTTCAGCATGGGCGCGCTACTCAGGACGCGGGGACCGGGGGGCGCGCATGGACAAGGGACAGCCGAGTATCACGATCATCAAGCGCCGAAAGGTGGTGGCGGGCGGCCACCACGGCGGCGCCTGGAAGGTGGCCTACGCCGATTTCGTCACCGCGATGATGGCCTTCTTCCTGCTCATGTGGCTCCTGAGCGCGACCGACCAGACCACCCGCCAGGGGCTCGCCGACTATTTCAGCCCGACCATCCCGATCCATCGGCTGAACGGCGGCGGCGACGGCCCCTATGAAGGCGTGAGCTTCCTCGGGATCGAGGCGACCCTGGTGGCGCCCGAGCCGGCGCCGGGCCGCGCCGCGGCGGGCGACGCCGGCGCGGACGCGCGCGGCCTCGCCGAGATCGAGAAGGCGCTGGGCGGGACCAGCGGCGACGCCGCCCTGGCCGATCCGCTGCTGCGCCATATCGCGACGCGGATCACCGACGAGGGGCTGATCATCGAGGTCTTCGACGTGCCGGGCTCGCCGCTCTTCGACGTCGGCGCGGCGCGGCCCAACCCGATCTTCGACGAGCTCGTCGCGATGATCGGCCGGGTGATCGCGCGGGCGAGGAACCGCGTCGCCCTCGCGGGCCATCTCGCGCCGGGCGACCGCGCGGGCGAGCTCGCCGCGCGCTGGACCCTCTCCGCCGACCGCGCCCAGGCGGCGCGCGCCGGCCTCGTCGCCGCGGGCGTCGCGGAGGCGCGGCTCGTCCGGGTCGCCGGCAAGGCCGACCGCGAGCCCGCGACCGCGGCGCCCGACGATCCGCGGAACCGCCGCGTCGAGATCACGCTCCTGCGCGACTTCCCCGGCCCGGCGCCGCGTTAGCGGCTTCTTAAGGGGCCGCCGTCCAAGGTGCGGGCCATGGCGGGCGGCCCGACGACGGGGCGCCGGCCGCGATCTCCAAGGACAGCGGGAGCAGGGATGGGCATTTCTTCGTCGATGAACGCGGGCGTCTCGGGGCTCAACGCGAATGCCAACAAGCTCGGCACGATCTCGGACAATATCGCGAATTCGCAGACCACCGGCTACAAGCGCGCCGACGTCGATTTCTCGTCGCTGACGGTGAACGACGCGCGCAAGAGCTATTCGGTCGGCGGCGGCCGGGGCTACACGGCGGGCGGCGTCACGACCACCGCGACCTTCGACATCGAGGCGAAGGGCCAGGTGATCGGCACCACCAACGCCACCGATATCGCGATCGCGGGCCGGGGGCTGCTGCCGGTGACCTCGATCGCCTCGGCGATGGCGGGCGAGGCGAGCCAGAACCTGATGCTGACCTCGACCGGCTCGTTCGAGCTCGACGCGAACGGCTATCTCCGGACAGCCTCGGGGCTGACGCTGCTCGGCTGGCCGGCCGAGGCGGACGGGACGGTGCCCGAGACGCCGCGCGACAGTTCCTCGCCGCTGCGGCCGGTTCAGGTCAATGTCTCGAGCACCGCGTCGCTTCCGACCTCGGACATCATCCTCAACGCGAACCTGCCCGCCACGGCGACGATCGCGGGCGCGAGCGGCGCGGCCGAGCGGGTGGCGATCGAGTATTTCGACAATCTCGGCACGTCGCGGAGCCTCGCGCTCACCTTCACGCCGACGGTGCCGGCGAGCGGCGCGAGCAACACCTGGACGCTCGCCATCACCGACCAGGCGAGCGGCCAGCCGGTCGGGAGCTATGCGATCACCTTCTCCGCCGCCTCGGGCAACGCCGGCAACATCGCCTCGGTGACGCAGCTGAGCGCCGGCGCGGCGCCGCCCTCGTCGAGCTACGATCCGGCCTCGGGCGCGCTGACGCTCGATCTCGGCGACCAGGTGATCACGACCCAGCTCGGCGCGACCGGCGCCGCGGGGCCGCACCACCTGACGCAGCTTTCCACGGTCTTCTCCACCTCGGGCGTCTCGAAGGACGGCAACGCGGCCGGCACCTTCACCGGGCTCAGCGTCGACGAGAAGGGGATGCTGAGCGCGAACTACTCGACCGGCTTCAGCCGGGTGCTCTACCAGGTGCCGGTCGCGGACGTGCCGAACATGAACGGGCTGCGCGTGCTCGACAACCAGAGCTACGCGCTCTCGCCCGAGAGCGGGTCGGTGTTCTTCTACGACGCGGGCACCGGCCCGACCGGGGCGATCGCGGGCTTCGCGCTGGAGCAGTCCACGACCGACACGGCCGAGGAGCTGACCCAGCTGATCCAGACCCAGCGGGCCTATTCCTCGAACGCCAAGATCATCCAGACCGTCGACGAGATGATGCAGGAAACCACCAACCTGAAGCGGTGATCCGCCTGAGGAGGGCGTCGGCATGAGCATATCGAATGCGCTGAACAACGCCGCCTCCGGGCTCCGGGCGACGTCGCGGCTGGCGAGCACGATCTCGAACAACGTCTCGAACGCGCTGACCGAGGGCTATGCCGCGCGCACCACGCAACTCGGCTCGGTCTCGGCCGGCGGGCTCGGCTCCGGGGTGCGCGTCACCGCGACCCTCCGCGCCGAGAGCGCCTATCTGACCGCCGAGCGCCGCGTCGCGGAGGCGACGGCGGAGGCGAGCGGCGCGCGCTCCGACGCCTATACCCGGCTCATCGCCGCGATGGGCGAGGCGGGCGTGCCGGGCTCGCTCTCGGCGAGCGCCACGGCGCTGGAGACGGCCCTGATGGCGGCGACCGCCTCGCCGCAGGCGACGACGCTGCTCACCGACGCGGTCGACGCCGCGCGGACGCTCGCGGGCTCGCTGACCAGGACGGCCGCCGAGTCGGCGGCGGTCCGGACCGACGCCGACGCGCGGATCGCGGCGCAGGTCGATCTCCTGAACGCGACGCTGCGCCGGATCGACGATCTCAACGGCAAGATCGTCAACCTGACGCTCCAGGGCATCGACACGCTCTCGCTCCAGGACGAGCGCGCGACGCTGATCGACCAGGTCGCTAGCATCGTGCCGCTGAAGACGGTGAACCGCGACAATGGCGAGGTCTCGCTCTTCACCCAGGGCGGCGGCACGCTCCTCGACGGCGCCGTCTGGGAGCTCGGCTTCACCCGCGCGCCGACCGGCGTCACCGCCGAGATGACGCGCGCGAACGGCGCGCTGAGCGGGCTGACGCAGCGGCAGGGCACCACGACCGTCGCCCTCGCGATCGGTTCCGGGGGCGGCGCCTTCGACGGCGGCTCGCTCGGCGCGCTGTTCGAGGTCCGCGACACGATCGTGCCCGGCTTCACCGCCGAGCTCGACCTCTACGCCGCCGATCTGGTCGCCCGGTTCGAGACGCTGGCCCCGGCCGGGTCGCTCGACGCGGGCGGCGCGGGGCTCTTCGTCGATCCGACCGGGGGCGGGGCCGCGGCCGGGCTCTCCGGCCGGATCGGGCTCAACGCCGCCGTCGATCCCGACCGGGGGGGTGCTGTCTGGCGGCTGCGCGACGGGCTCTCGGCGGCGGCGCCCGGCGTCGAGGGCGACGGGTCGACCCTGCAGGCGTTGACCGACGCGATGACCGCCCGACGCGATCCCGCGGGTTTCGTCTCGCAGAGTGCCCGCAACGATTCCGCGACCATGGCCTCCGAGATCTCGGCCTATTTCGTCGGGCGCTCGGTCCGGGTCGACGACGACCTTGCCTACCAGACCGCGCGGGCCGACGCGCTGGGCGAGGAGGAACTGAACGCGACCGGGGTCGACAGCGACGGCCAGCTGCAGCTCCTGACCGTGGTGGAACAGGCCTATGCCGCCAATGCCAAGGTGCTCTCGACCATCGACGAGCTGATGCGGCTTCTCTTGGAGATCTGACACGATGAAGGTCACGGGCAGTTCCGACCTCGGCCGGCTGGCCGCGCTGAAGCGCAGTACGGCGGAGACGCGCGCGGCGCTCTCGAACGCGGGCACCGAGATGACGACGGGCCTCCGGTCGAGCCGCTACGAGGCCACGGCGGGCAATATCACGCGGATCTTCGCCATCGAGCGGTCGCTCGACCGCAACGCGGTCTTCGCGAACACGATCGCGCTGACCGAGGTGCGGGTCGATACCGCGCAGCACGCGCTCGGCCTGATCCTCGCGCCGCTGCAGGAGCTGTCGGCCGCGCTGCCGAGCGCGGTCAGCATGGGCGACGCGCAGGCGAGCATGGTGCATGCGCGGAGCGCGCGGAACGCCTTCACCGACACCGTCAACGCGCTCAACACCCAGTCGGGCGGCCTGTCGCTCTTCGCCGGGATCGCGACCGACGGCCCGGCGCTGGCCCCGGCCGCGACGATCCTCGCCGAACTCGACGGGCTCGCGGGCGGGGCGGCGACGCCGGCCGCCGCGATCGCCGCGGTGAACGCCTATTTCGCGCCGGGCGGCGGCTTCTTCGCCACCGGCTATCTCGGCGCCGCCACCGATCCCGCGGCGGTCGATGTCGGCGAGGGGCGGCGGCTCGACTACGCGATCCGCGCCGACGCCGCCGAACTCGTCGACGCGCTGCGCAGCCAGGCGCTGGCGGCGGTGGTCGCGGGCGGGGCCTTCGACGGCGATCTCGCCGCGCAGCGCGAGATCCTCGCGGCGGCGGGCGCCGCTATGCTCGGCGCCAAGGAGGGGATCCTCGACCTGCGCTCCGCGCTCGGCGTGACGCAGCAGGCGCTCGAGACGGCGAAGGCGGCGCGCACGGCCGAGAAGGACACGCTCGACCTCGCGCGCAACGCGATCCTGACCGTGGACCCGACCGAGGCCGCCTCGGTCTTCCAGGCGCTGGAGACGCAGCTCGAGACGATCTTCACCGTGACAGCGCGGCTGAGCGAGCTCAACTACGCCAAGTACATGTGAGGCCGCGATGCGCCTTCTCCGCCTGCTCGCGCTCGTGCTTCCCTGCCTGCTCGCCGGCCTCGCCCCGGCCGGGGCCTCGCCGGCGCGGATCAAGGATCTCGTCGACATCGACGGCGTGCGCGGCAACGACCTGCTCGGCTACGGGCTGGTGGTCGGGCTCAGCAACACCGGCGACTCGTTGCGCAACTCGCCCTTCACCGAGGACGCGATCGTCAACCTGCTGGAGCGGCTCGGCGTCAACGTCACGGGCGAGCAGATCCGCGCCCGAAACGTCGCGGCCGTGCTCGTCACCGCCGCGCTGCCGCCGTTCTCGCGCGCCGGAAGCCAGATCGACGTCACGGTCTCGGCGATCGGCGATGCCTCGAGCCTGCTCGGCGGCACGCTGGTGATGACGCCGCTGAACGCGGCGGATGGCCAGATCTACGCGGTGGCGCAGGGCTCGATCATCGCGGGCGGGGTCAGCGCGCAGGGCGACGCCGCGCGGGTGACGCAGGGCGTGCCGACCGCGGGGCTGATCCCCTCCGGCGCGCGGGTCGAGCGCGAGGTCGCCTTCGACTTCTCCGGCGTGCGCGACTTCCGCCTCGCGCTGCGCAATCCCGACTTCACCACCGCTGCGCGGATCGCGGCGGCGATCAACCGCGACCTCGGCGTGCGCGTGGCGCAGATGCTCGATTCCGGCACCGTCCGGCTCGACCTCGCGCGGGCGGGGATCGACACGCCGGCGCTGCTGATGGCGCAGATCGAGAATATCGAGGTGATGACCTCGACCAAGGCGCGGGTCGTCGTGGACCAGCGCTCGGGCACCATCATCCTCGGCTCGGACGTGCGGATCAGCCGGGTCGCGGTCACCCAGGGCAACCTGACGCTCCGCGTCGAGGAGGCGCCGCTCGTGGTGCAGCCCAATCCCTTCGCCGACGGCGCGACCGTGGTCATCCCGCGCACCAGCGCGGACATCGAGGAGCAGCCGGGCAACGGCCTCGCCATCGTCGACAATTCCGTCTCGCTGCCCGAGCTCGTCGCCGGGCTGAACGCGCTCGGCGTCTCGGCGCGCGACATGATCGACATCCTGAAGTCGATCAAGGCCGCCGGCGCGCTGCACGCCGAGTTCGTCGTGCAGTAGCGGGGCGTCGAAAAGGATACTATGACGGGATCGGGAATTCGGTCTGTTCCAGAAAGTCAGAACTAGTGCACCGCTACTGGATTACGTTTTTGCCGAACGGACACCCCTCGCCTCTAAACTTGGGATGTGGTGTTACAGCCAGAAGCAAGCATGAAGCCGAGGCTATGGTACGAGAAAAAGTATTTCCCATCTTTGGAGAACGAGAATTCGATACATTTACGGAAAACGTAGATGTGAGTAAGCTAGATGAGGGTCACGTAATTCCAAACATTGGTAATACCGCTTGTCGTGGGATTTGGTTCCCGGCTTTGTAACTCCTTGGATCCGATGGAATAGAAACGGGGCGGAGTTTTCCGCCGCCCGCGCCTCCGCGCCTATGCCTCCAGTTGGAGCCCGTCCAGCGGCAAGCCGAGCATCTCGGCCAGCACCTCGACGATCAGCTTGTGATCGTCGCGCTGCGGCAGGCCCGAGACGATGACCGCGCCGACGCAGAGCCCGCTCACGAGCCGGATCGGAAAGCCGCCGCCGGCGACCGCGTAGTCGCGGACCGGCAGGCCCATCCGCTCGTGGAACGTGCCCTCCGCCGTCGGGGGCGTCTGGCCGACGCGGTAGCTGCTGCGCTCGACCAGCGCCACGGTATTGGCCTTGCGCCGCGCCCAGTCGGCGTTGTCGGGGCCGGTCCCGGGCATCGCGGTCAGGAACACCGTCCGCCCGCCGAGCCGGACCTCGATCAGCACCGATTGCGCGCGCTCCTCGGCCAGCGTCCTGAGCCGGGTGCCGAGCTCCCAGGCGGTGCCGAGACCGAAGCTCTCGAACCGGAGCCGCAGCTCCTGCTCGGCGAGGATGTCGAGGTCGTTCGGCTTGGTCATGGTGCGCTCCGGATCGTTGCTCGCGCGCGCATCGAGCACGGATCGGCCTTGCGGCGCAAGGGCTTATCCGCCGAGCGCCGCCGGTTCGAGCGCCACGTCCTCGAAGGCGGCCGCGAGCAGGGCGCGGGTGTAGTCGGTCTTCGGCGCCTCGAAGATCTCGGCGCCGGTGCCGGATTCGATCACGTCGCCGTTGCGCATGACGAGCACGCGATGCGAGAGCGCCCGGACGACACGCAGGTCGTGGCTGACGAAGACATAGGCGAGGCCGAACTTCTCCTGCAGCCGCCGCAGCAGGGCCACGATCTGCACCTGCACCGTCATGTCGAGCGCGCTGGTCGGCTCGTCGAGCACCACGAGCTTCGGCTGCAGGATCATCGCCCGGGCGATGGCGATGCGCTGGCGCTGGCCGCCGGAGAATTCGTGCGGATAGCGGTGGCGGGTCTCGGGATCGAGACCGACCTCGCGCAGGATCGCGATGACCTGCTCCGCCGGGTCGCCGGCATGGCCGTGCAGCGCCAGCCCCTCGGCCACGATCTGCTCGACCGTCATGCGCGGGCTGAGCGAGCCGTAGGGGTCCTGGAACACCATCTGCATCGCGCCGCGCACCGGGCGCAGCTCGCGGTTGCGCAGGCCCTGGAGGTCGCGGCCCAGGAAGACGATCCGCCCCTCCGAGGAGATGAGGCGCAGCAGCGCGAGCGCGAGCGTGGTCTTGCCCGAGCCCGACTCGCCCACGATGCCGAGCGTCTCGCCGGCGCGGACCGCGAGATCGGCGTGGTTCACCGCCTTCACATGCCCGACCGTCCGGCGCAGCAGCCCCGCCTTGATCGGGAACCAGACGCGCAGCCCCTCGGTCCGCACGATCTCGCCAGCGCCCTCGGGCACCGGGCCGGGGGTCCCGGTCGGCTCGGCCGCGAGCAGGGCGCGGGTGTAGGGATGCCTCGGATCGGCGAAGATCGTCTCGGTCGGCCCGGCCTCGACCACCTCGCCCGATTTCATCACCGCGACGCGGTCGGCGATCCGGCGCACGATGCCGAGGTTGTGGGTGATGAACAGCATCCCCATCCCCTCGCGCGCCTGGATCTCGGCGAGCAGGGCCAGGATCTGCGCCTGGATCGTCACGTCGAGCGCGGTCGTGGGCTCGTCGGCGATCAGCACGTCGGGGCGGTTGGCGAGCGCCATGGCGATCATCACGCGCTGCCGCTGCCCGCCCGAAAGCTGGTGCGGGAAGGCGCCGAGCCGGCTCTCGGGATCGCGGATGCCGACCTGGGTCAGGAGCTCGACGATCCGCTGGCGCGCCTTCTCGCCGGTAAGGCCCTGGTGCAACGCGAGGCTCTCGTTGATCTGGCGCGCGATCGTGTGCAGCGGATTGAGGCTGGTCATCGGCTCCTGGAAGATGAAGCTGATGTCGTTGCCCCGGATCCGCCGCAAGGTCCGATCCGACGCGGAGCCGAGGTTCTCGCCGCGATAGAGGATGTCGCCCCGGACCTCGGCGTTGTCGGCGAGCAGCCGCGCGGTCGAGAGCGCGGTCACCGACTTGCCCGAGCCGGATTCCCCCACGATCGCCAGCGTCTCGCCGGCGTGCAGGTCGAACGAGACCCCTTTCACCGCCTCGAACCGGTCGCCGCCCTGGTTGAAGGCGACGCGGAGGTCGCGAACCGAGAGCAGGGGGCCGTCGGTCCCGGTCCGGGGCGCCGTCGTCCCGGCGCGGGTGAGCGTCGCCGCCGTCATTTGAAGGTCTTCCTGGGGTCGAAGGCGTCGCGCACGCCCTCGAAGATGAAGACGAGGAGCGAGAGCATGATCGCGAAGGTGAAGAATGCGGTGAAGCCGAGCCAGGGCGCGTTCAGCCGGTTCTTGCCCTGCAGCGCCAGCTCGCCCAGCGAGGGATAGGAGGCGGGCAGGCCGAGGCCGAGGAAGTCGAGCGCGGCGAGCGTGCCGATCGAGCCGGTGATGATGAAGGGCATCATGGTCAGCGTCGCCACCATCGCGTTCGGGAGCAGGTGGCGGAACATGATCGTCGCGTCGCCGACCCCGAGCGCGCGCGCGGCGCGCACGTATTCGAAGTTGCGCGCGCGCAGGAATTCGGCGCGCACCACCGCGACGAGGCTCGTCCAGCTGAAGAAGGCGATCAGCACCGTGAGCAGCGAGAAGCTCATGGTGAAGATCGCCGACAGGATGATGATGATGTAGAGGCTCGGCATGTTCGACCAGATCTCGACGATCCGCTGGAAGGTGAGATCGACCCAGCCGCCGAAATAGCCCTGCGCCGCGCCGGCGGCGACGCCGATCACGCTCGAGACCGTGGCCACGATCAGCGCGAACAGGACCGAGATGCGGAAGCCGTAGATGACGCGCGCCAGCACGTCGCGCGCCTGGTCGTCGGTGCCGAGCCAGTGCGCCCGGTCGGGCGCCGAGGGCGCCGTGGTCACGTCGTAGCTCACCGTGTCGAAGCTGAACGGGATCGGCGGCCAGAGGATCCAGCCCGGCGCGGCGATCGGCGTCCCGTCGACCGCGCCGGTCTCGACCGCCTGCGCGTAGACGCCTTCGGGATCGTCGAGGCAGGCTTCCAATCCGCCGGTCCGGATCAGGCAGCGCACCTCGGGCGCGCCGTATTCCGCCTCGGTCTCGAATTCGCCGCCGAAGTCCTTCTCCGAGTAGAAGGAGAAGACCGGGAAGCGCGTCTCGCCCTGGAAACGGACCACGAGCGGTTTGTCGTTCGCGACGAATTCCGCGAAGAGCGTGATCGTGAAGATCACGAGGAAGATCCAGAACGACCAGAAGGCGCGGCGGTTCGCCTTGAAATTCGCGAGCCGGCGGCGCTGGAGAGGGGTGAGCTGCATCAGGTCTCGCGGCTTTCGAAGTCGATGCGCGGATCGACCCAGACATAGGTGAGATCGGTCAGGAGCCCGACGAGCAGGCCGATCAGGCCGAAGATGTAGAGCGTGCCGAAGACCACGGGATAGTCGCGCTGGATCGCGCTCTCATAGGCGAGGCGCCCCATGCCATCGAGCGAGAAGATCGTCTCGATGATGAGCGAGCCGGTGAAGAAGACCGAGATGAACACCGCCGGGAAGCCCGAGATCACGATCAGCATCGCGTTGCGGAACACATGGCCGTAGAGCACGCGGCTCTCGGTCAGGCCCTTGGCGCGGGCGGTGATCACGTATTGCTTCTTGATCTCGTCGAGGAAGGAATTCTTGGTCAGGAGCGTCATCGTCGCGAAGGCCGAGATGGTCGAGGCCGTCACCGGCAGCGCGATGTGCCAGAAGTAGTCGAGGATCTTGCCCACCAGGCTGAGGTCGGCCCAGTTGTCCGAGGTGAGCCCCCGCAGCGGGAAGATCCGCCAGTAGCTGCCGCCGGCGAAGAGCACGAGCAGCATCACCGCGAAGAGGAAGCCCGGGATCGCATAGGCGACGATGATCGTCGCCGAGGTCCAGGTGTCGAAGCTCGACCCGTCGCGCATCGCCTTGCGGATGCCGAGCGGGATCGAGACCAGATAGGCGATCAGCGTCGTCCAGAGGCCGAGGCTGATCGAGACCGGCATCTTCTCGAGGATGAGGTCGAGCACCGAGATCGAGCGGAAATAGCTCTCGCCGAAGTCGAAGGTCAGATAGTTGCGCAGCATCAGGAGGAAGCGGGTGATCGGCGGCTTGTCGAAGCCGAACTGCTTCTCGAGGTTCTCGATGAACTCGGGCGGCAGCCCCTTGGCGCCGCGATAGCCGCCCTCGTCGCCGCCGGCCGCGCCGCCGCCGCCGCCGCCGAACCGGCCGGACTGGTTGCCGGAGTCGTCCTGGACCTGGGCGATGATCTGTTCGATCGGCCCGCCCGGCATGAACTGCGTGAGCACGAAGTTGACGAGCAGGATGCCGAACAGGGTCGGGATGATCAGCGCGATGCGCCGAAGGATATAGGCGCCCATCTCAGCGCAGCGCGCCTTCCGCCTTGAGCTTGTCGTATTTCGCCTGGTCGAACCACCAGTAGGCGTCGCCGCGGGAATAGGGCGGCGGCTGGTCCGGCCGGCCGTAGATGTCCCAGTAGGCGACGAGGAACTTGCCCGAATACCAGTTCGGCACCCAGATCTGCTTCGAGCGCAGCACGCGGTCGAGCGCCTTGACCCGGGCGTCGAGCGCCTCGCGGCTCGTGGCGCCGATCACCTGCTCGACCAGCGCGTCCACGACCGGATCGGCGATGCCCGAGAGGTTCGCGGTCCCCGGCGCGGCGGCGGCGGCCGAGCCGAACAGCTGGCGCAGCTCGACCGAGGGGCTCATCGACATCACGAACCGGCCCGGCATGATGTCGTAGTCGAAATTCTTCTGCCGCTCCTGCATCTGCGCCGAGTCGATCCGGGTGAAGCGCGCGTCGACCCCGATCCGGCGCAGGTTCTGCACGAAGGGGTTGATGACCCGCTCGAGCGAGGCGTTGTCGTCGATGAACTCGACGCTCAGCGTCTGGCCCTCGGCGTTGCGCCGCATCCCGCCCGCGCCGACGGTCCAGCCGGCCTCGTCGAGCAGCTTGGAGGCGCGGCGGATCGCCGAGCGGTCGATCTGCTGCGCGCCGCTGACCGGCGGCACATAGGCCGGCTCGGTGAAGATCTCGGGCGGCAGCTGGTCGCGGAACTGCTCGAGCACCGCGAGCTCCTCGCCCTCGGGCGGGCCCTCGGCCTGCATCTCGGAATTCTCGAAGAAGGAGTCGGTGCGGCTGTAGAGGCCGTAGAACAGCGTGGCGTTGGTCCATTCGAAGTTGAACATGAGGCCGATCGCCTCGCGCACCCGCGGATCCTCGAACTTGTCCCGCCGCGTGTTGAACCAGAAACCCTGGGTGCCCGAGGGCGTGTGGTCGGGGATCTCCTCGCGCTTCACCCAGCCCTTCTCGATCGCCGGGAAGTCGTAGGCGGTGGCCCAGAGCACCGAGTAGAATTCCTGCTGGAACTGGTAGTCGCCGACCTTGAACGCCTCGAAGGCGGCGTTGTTGTCGGCGTAGTATTCGTACTGGTAGCAGTCGAAATTCGAGGAGCCGACGTTCACCGGCAGGTCCTTGCCCCAGTAATCCGCGTTGCGGCAATAGCGGATCGACCGCCCCGGCTGCGCGTTCTCGACGTGGTACTGGCCCGAGCCGACCGGCGGCGTCATGGTCGAGGCGGCGAAATCGACCGTTTCGTAATAGTGCTTCGGCAGAATCGCGAGCCCGCCGGCGAGCGCGGGCAGGTCGCGGGTCGGCACGCCGGGCTTGAAGGTGAACTTGACCCGGTGCGGGTCGAGCGCCTCGACCGAGGCGATGTCCTGCAGCGTGATCTGGTAGGAGGGCGCGCCCTTCTCCATCAGAACCTGATAGGTGAAGACCACGTCCTCGGCGGTGATCGGCGCCCCGTCGGCGAATTTCGCCTCCGGCCGCATGTCGAAGATCACCCAGGAGCGGTCCTTCGGGTATTCGATCCCGCTCGCGATCAGCCCGTAGGAGGCGTCTGGCTCGTCCGGCGCGCTGACGAGCAGCGTGTCGTAGAGCAGCCCGAGCCCCTGCGCCGGCTCGCCCTTCAGGATGAAGGCGTTGAGGCTGTCGAAGGTCTGGCTGGCGCCGGTGCCGCGGAACGACATCGTGCCGCCCTTGGGCGCGTCGGGGTTCACGAAGTCGAAATGCTTGAAATCGGCCGGGTATTTCAGGTCGCCGAAGGTCGAGATCCCATGGCTTCGGATGATCTCCCCCTCGGCCGCTCCGGCCGGCTCGGCGGCGCCCGCCTCCTGCGCCCGCCCGGGCGCCGCGACCGCGAGCGCGATCCCGAGCGCGAGCCCCGCGATCAGCCCGCCCCGGCCGGGACGCCGCCCGCGCGCGTCGAGGGGGGCGGAGGGCAGGGCGCGGATCCGGTCCAGGGGTCGGGTCGGGCGTGCGTGCATCGCGTCGTCCTGTTCTCGCGGCGATTGTGTCTCCGCCACCTTACCCGCCGGGAGACCGCCGTAAAGGCCGGGCGCGTTCCGGCGCGAGCAGCATTTTGTGAACGTGGTGGAAAACACCGGCGGCGCCGGGTCGCGGGGCCGATCGGCGGTTCCGGCGCCGCGACGCGCGCCCTACTTCTCGAGGGACTCGAGATAGGCGATGACGTTCGCGCGGTCCTCGGCCTTCGGCAGGCCGGCGAAGGACATCTTGGTCCCGGCGACGAAGGCGGAGGGCTTCGTCAGGAAGTGGTAGAGGTTTTCCGGGGTCCAGTTCTCGCCGTGGTTCGCCATGGCGTCGGAATAGGAATAGCCCTCGACCGAGCCGATCGGCCGGTTCACCACGTTCTCGAGATGCGGGCCGACCGCGTTCGAGCCGTCGATCTTGTGGCAGGCGGCGCATTTCTTGAACACCGCCTCGCCCTTGGTCGCGTCGGCCGCGGCCACGAGCGCGGCGACGTCCTCGGTCGGCGCGGCTTCGCCGCCGCCTTCGCCCGCGCCCTCCTCGGGCACGTTGACGACATAGGCGACTTCCTCGCTGTGCGTGTCGAAGATCAGGCCGGAGAAGAAGCCGAGCAGCAGGAATACGAGGAGGCTGCCGCAGACGGCGCCGACGATCTTCGTGGTTTCCATCGTATTCATGGGTCAGGGCACCTTTCCGCGGCGGCTTGGGTGGCTGGCTTTTCCGGATGTTCTACCCGCAACCTCATCGAGCGCGCAAGTCCGCCCGACGCGACCGATCGACCGGGCCCGGGCCGCCCGGGGGCCGGACGCGGCCATCTTTCATCCGCCGCGCCTTTCTGCGATGGTCCGCGCGCGTTTCAGACCAGAAGGACCCCGAGGATGGGCCAGCCCGCTTCCGCCACCACCAACACGATCTCGTTCCAGGGAACCCGGGGCGCCTATTCGCACCAGGCCTGCGCCGAGGTCTTTCCCGGCATGGAGGCGCTGCCCTGCGCGACCTTCGAGGATGCGATCGCGGCGGTCTGGGAGGGGCGGGCGGATCTCGCGATGCTGCCGGTCGAGAATTCCACCTATGGCCGGGTCGCCGACATCCACCACCTGCTGCCGGAATCCGGGCTCCACATCATCGGCGAGCATTTCCTGCGCGTGCACATCAACCTGCTCGGGGTGCCCGGCGCGCGGATCGAGGACATCCGCGCGGCGATGAGCCATACCGTGCTGCTCGGCCAGTGCCGGACCTTCCTGCGCGAGCATGGCATCGCGCCGCGCACCGGCGCGGATACCGCGGGCTCGGCCGAGATCGTCGCGGCGACCGGCGACCGGAGCCTCGCGGGCCTCGCCTCCGAGCTCGCGGGCGAGATCTACGGGCTCGAGGTGCTGGCGCGGCATATCGAGGACCAGAAGAACAACACCACGCGCTTCCTCGTCATGGCGCCGAGGCCCCGGCTCGCCGAGCGCGGCCGCGACGTGCTGACGACCTTCGTCTTCCGGGTGCGCAACCTGCCGGCCGCGCTCTACAAGGCGATGGGCGGTTTCGCGACCAACGGCGTCAACATGATCAAGCTCGAGAGCTACATGGTCGACGGCCAGTTCACCGCGACCCAGTTCTACGCCGATATCGAGGGCCATCCCGAGGATCCGGCGGTGGCGCGCGCCTTCGAGGAGCTGCGCTACTTCACCTCGAGCCTCAGGATGCTCGGCACCTATCCCGCGCATCCCTACCGCCGCGAGCAGGCCCTCGCCGAACGCTCGCGCCTCGCGCAGCCGGTCGGCTGAGCGGACGCCTCCGGTTCCGGCACCGAGCCCTTGCGCCGAACGAACGGTAGGGCGGACCTTGGTCCGCCATTCGCCGTCGCCGCGACGAGCCCCTTTCGGGAATTTGCGCGCAAGGCGCCTCCGGTGGTTCGATGCGCTTCCCCGGACTCGATCCGGGGCCTCGACCCCATCTCAGAGCGGCCGGCCATCGGATTCGAGACCCCGGGTCAAGCCCGGGGAAGCGGGGCCCTCGCGCCGAGCGGAACCGTAGGGCGGACCTCGGTCCGCCGCCTTCCGGCGCCGTCCCGCCTCAGTCCAGCGTATCCGCCAGCCACCTTTCGATCAGGAACCGCGCGATCGAGCCCTTGCGCGCCGGCCAGATGTCGGGGTTCAGCCCGGCGCAGGCGGCCATGGTCTCCTCGCGGGTGATCCAGCGCGCGTCCTCGAGCTCGTTCGGGTCGCGGTGGATCTCGCGGTCGAGCGCCAGGCCCTGGCAGCCGATCATCAGGCTCGACGGGAAGGGCCAGGGCTGGCTCGCGAGGTAGGTGACGGAGCCGACGTGGATGCCGGCCTCCTCCCAGGTCTCGCGGCGCACCGCGGCCTCGATCGATTCGCCGGGCTCCATGAACCCCGCGAGCAGCGAGTACATCCCCGGCGGCCAGGCGGCGTTCCGGCCGAGCAGCAGCGAGTTGCCGTGCGTGATCAGCATGATGACGCAGGGGTCGGTGCGGGGGAAATGCTGGCCGCCGCAGGCGGGGCAGACGCGCTTCCAGCCGGCGTCGGCGACCTCGGAGGGCTGGCCGCAGCGGGCGCAGAACCGGTGGCTCTCGTGCCAGGCGAGGATGCCCTTCGCCGCCGCCGCGTCGCCGGCCTCCGCCGGGGAGAGCCGCGCCATCAGCGAGCGCAGCTCCTGGAAGCGCAGGTTGGGCGGCAGGTCCGGATGCGGCTCGCCCTCGCGGTCGGTGAAGGCGTATTCCTCGCCCGAGAGCGCGGGCCAGTCCGGGATCTCGCGGGCGAAGCGCGGCGCGCCCGCCTCGAGGCCGAGCAGGATGCCGGGCGCGGCCTGAGCGAACAGCGGATGGCCGGCCGGCAGCCAGGCGAGCGCGGCGGTCTCGGCCGCGCCATCGACGAGCGGCCGGCCGCGCGACAGCGCGAGCACGCGCGCGGCCGGATCGGAGGCCAGCATCGCCACCGCCTCGGCGTCGCCGCGCAGATGCGCCGCCCGGTCGATCGCGCCGCCCGCGAAAATCACTGATTCCGCGTCTTTCATCGCCCGCTCCCCCGCCTGACACGCGCGGCGGACCTTGCCGCGGGCGCGGGGCGGGGGCAATGTCGCGCGCCTCTGGCACCGGGAGGAACGGACATGCCCAAGGCGATCATCGTCGGCGCGGGGATCAACGGACTGGCCACCGCCTGGGGGCTGACGCGCCGCGGCTGGACCGTGACGGTGCTCGAGGCCGGACCGCTGCCCAATCCGCGCGCCGCCTCCTTCGACCTGCACCGGCTGATCCGCGCGCAATACGGCGACGATCTCGGCGTCGCGCACCGGATCGGCGCCGCCTACGCCGCCTGGGACACGCTCTGGGCCGATCTCGGCGCCACGCATCTGATCCGCCGCGGCACGCTCGGCCTCAGCCGCGAGCCGGGCGATTTCACCGACCGGAGCCGCGCCGCCTTCGTCGCCAACGGCGCGGGCGAGGAGCTGGCGCCGGAGGAGGTCGCCGCGCGCTTCCCGCTGTTTCCGACCGAGGGGGTGCGCTTCGGGCTCTACGATCCCGCGGGCGGCATGCTGCTCGCCGACCGGATCCTGCGCGACCTGATCCGCTGGCTCGGCGCGCACGGCGCCACGCTGCGCGCGCTCAGCCCGGTGACGGCGGTGAACCGCGCCACGGGCGAGGTGACCTTCCCCGGCGGCCGGGAGGGCGGCGACGTCACCATCCTCTCGGCGGGCGTCGGCCTGCCGGCGCTCGCGCCCGATCTCGCCGGGGCGCTGGCGCCCTATCGCGCGACGATCCTCTATTGCAACCCCGCCCCTGAGGAGGCCGCGCTCTGGGAGACGGCGCCCTGCTGGACCGACCTCGGCGGCGTTCACGAGGAGCTCTGGGGCATCGCCCCGGCGCCGGGCCTGCCGCTCAAGATCGGCAATGGCGTGCTGACCGGCCCGGGCGATCCCGCCACCCAGCGGCTCGCGACCCACGCCGACGTCGCGGCGACTCTCGCCGCCTATCGCGGGCGGATCAGGGGCGCCGAGCGGATCACCCCGCTCGATCTCGCGGTCAATTTCTACCTGATGGCGCCCGACGGCCGCTTCGTCGTCGCGCGCGACGGCCGGACCGTGCTGCTCTCGGCGGATTCGGGCCATGGCTTCAAGTTCGGCGCGCTGACCGGCCTCGACCTCGCCGCGGCGCTCGACGGCGGCGATTTCGCCGCCGGCGCCGCGCGGATCACCGGGGCGGGCGTCGTCGCGGCGGCTTGAACCCGCCCGCCGCCCCCGCTATATGACCCCCCGAGAGGTTGGCGCGGGCAGGCGCCCCGCCAACCCGGTCAGGTCCGGAAGGAAGCAGCCGTAACGGGACCCGCTTGGGTCGCTGTCAGCCTCTCACCCCGTATCCTCCCCGGAGAGGGTGCTCCCCCCGCATCGGCGTGACACCGCGCGCGGGCCTCCTGGCCCGGCGGGGATCGTCGCTTGCCGCCGGGGGAGTCGGCCTCTAGTCTGGCGGCGACCCGAAGGACGAACGACGAAGGCGCGATGCAGGACGTGACCCCGAAACCGGACGAGGCCGGCGCCTACCGCGTTCTCGCGCGGAAGTACCGGCCGCAGACCTTCGCCGATCTCGTCGGCCAGGAGGCGATGGTCCGGACGCTGCGCAACGCCTTCGAATCCGACCGCATCGCCCATGCCTTCATCCTGACCGGCGTCCGCGGCGTCGGCAAGACCACGACCGCGCGCATCATCGCCAAGGGCCTCAACTGCGTCGGCGCCGACGGGACCGGCGGGCCGACGATCGAGCCCTGCGGCGTCTGCGACAGCTGCCGCGCCATCGCCGAGGGGCGCCACGTCGACGTGCTCGAGATGGACGCCGCCTCGCGCACCGGCGTCGGCGACATCCGCGAGATCATCGACAGCGTCGCCTACCGGGCGGCCTCGGCGCGCTACAAGGTCTACATCATCGACGAGGTGCACATGCTCAGCACCTCGGCCTTCAACGCGCTCCTCAAGACGCTCGAGGAGCCGCCGGCGCATGTGAAATTCCTCTTCGCCACCACCGAGATCCGCAAGGTGCCGGTCACCGTGCTCTCGCGCTGCCAGCGCTTCGACCTGCGGCGGATCGAGCCCGAGACGATGATCGCGCTGCTCTCGGGCATCGTCGCGAAGGAGGGCGTGGCGATCGCGCCCGACGCGCTGGCGCTCATCGTGCGCGCCTCCGAGGGGTCGGCGCGCGACGCGCTGTCGCTGCTCGACCAGGCGATCGCGCATGGCGCGGGCGAGACCGGCGCGGCCGAGGTGCGGGCGATGCTGGGCCTCGCCGACCGCGGCCGGGTGCTCGATCTCTTCGAGGCGATCATGCGCGGCGACGCGAGGGGCGCGCTCGCCGAATTCGGCGCGCAATACGCCGGCGGCGCCGATCCGATGGCGGTGATGCGCGACCTCGCCGAGGTGACGCACTGGGTCTCGATGGTGCGGCTGACGCCCGAGGTGGCCGAGGATCCGACCATCGGCCCGGACGAGCGCGCGCGCGGCCTCGACTTCGCCGGCCGGCTCGGGATGCGCGCGCTGACGCGGACCTGGCAGATGCTCCTGAAGGCGCTCGAGGAAGTGGGCTCGGCGCCGAACGCGATGATGGCGGCCGAGATGGCGATCATCCGCCTCACCCATGTCGCCGACCTGCCGAGCCCGGAGGAGCTGGTGCGCCGCCTCGCGGACGCGCCCCCGCCGGCGGCGGCGCCGATCGCCCCCGCGCCGGCGCCCGAGGCGCCCCGGCCGCGCGCCTCGCTCGGGTCGGGCGGGGGGATCACCCAGGCGGTGGCGGCGCCCGCGACCCCCGTCGCCGCGCCGGCGGCCGCGCCGGGGCCGCTCGCCCGCTACGCCGAATTCGCCGACGTGCTGGCGCTCGTGCGCGCCCGGCGCGACCTCAGCCTGCTGGTCGAGATCGAGCGCGGCGTGCGGCTCGTGCATTACGCGCCGGGCCGGATCGAATTCGAGCCGGCCGACGACGCGGCGCCCGAGCTCGCGGCGCGGATCGCGCAGCGCCTCAGGGACTGGACCGGCGCGCGCTGGGGCGTGTCGATCGTGGGCTCCGGCGGCGGGGCGACGATCGCCGAGCAGCGCGCCGAGGCGCGCGGCACCCTGCATGCGCGGGCGGCGGAGCATCCGCTGGTCCGCGCGGTGCTCGACGCCTTTCCCGGCGCCGAGATCAAGGACGTGCGCCCCCCCGAGGCGCCGCTGATGGACCCGGCCGCTCCCGAGGAGCTGACCGAGGAGGACGACGATGATTGGGACCCTTTCGCGGAGGAATAGGACATGCTGAAAGGACTCGGCCAGCTTGGCGACATGGCCAAGATCATGAAGCAGGCGCAGGAGATGCAGACCCGGATGGGCGACGCCCAGGCGCGGCTCGACGGCATCGAGGTGGTGGGCGAGGCCGGCGCCGGGCTCGTCAAGGTGACGGCGACCGCCAAGGGCCAGATCAAGGGCGTGGCGATCGACCCGAGCCTGTTCGCGCCGGATGAGAAGGAAGTGGTCGAGGACCTGATCGTCGCGGCGATCCAGGACGCCCAGGCCCGCGCCGCCGCCGCCGCCCAGGCGGAGATGGCGAAGGTGACCGAGGGGTTCGACCTGCCCGCGGGGATGAAGCTGCCCTTCTGAGGCGCGGCGGGCTGAGCGAAGGTGGGCGGAATCGCCCACCCTACGCGCGTGGTGGGCGGAATCGCCCACCCTACGGCGCGGCGGGTCACTGCGTAGGGTGGGCGATACGCCCACCATCTGGGGGATCGACCACATGGCGGGCGGACCGGAGGATTCGGTCGAGAGGCTGATCGGGCTGATGGCCCGGCTGCCGGGGCTCGGGCCGCGTTCGGCGCGGCGCGCCGTCCTGCAGATGATCCGCCGCCGCGCCTTCCTGCTCGACCCGCTCGTCGCCGCGGTCGCCGAGGTCGCGGCGACGGCGCGCGAATGCGAGCGCTGCGGCAATATCGCGACGGGGCCCCTCTGCGCGATCTGCGCCGATCCGCGCCGCGCCACCGGCGAGATCTGCGTGGTCGAAGGCGTGGCCGATCTCTGGGCGATGGAGCGGGGCGGCGCCTTCCGCGGCCGCTACCACGTGCTCGGCGGCGTGCTCTCGGCGCTCGACGGCGTGGGTCCCGAGCAGCTCCGCATCCCCGATCTCGTCGCCCGCGCCGGGACGGAGGGCACGCGCGAGGTGATCCTCGCGCTCAACGCCACCGTCGACGGCCAGACCACCGCGCATTACATCGCCGACCAACTCGGCCCGCTCGGCCTCGCCGTCACCACGCTCGCCAAGGGCGTGCCGGTCGGGGGCGAGCTCGACTATCTCGACGACGGCACCATCGGCGCGGCCCTCTCGGCGCGGCGCGCGATCTGACCCGGCGATGATCGTCCGCCCGCGCCCCACGATCTTCAGCCTGTTCTTCATCCTGCGCGGCTCGATCCTGCCGAGCATCCTGCCGCGGCTGATCCTCGTCTTCACCCTGTCCATGCTGATCGTGCTGGGGCACGCCTTCGCGCCGGAGGTCGTGGGCGCCTTCGACGGCGCGCCCTTCGCGCTGGTCGGGATCGCGCTCTCGGTCTTCCTCGGCTCGCGCAACAGCGCCTGCTACGACCGCTGGTGGGAGGCGCGCAAGGCCTGGGGCGCGCTGATGTCCTCGGGACGCGGCCTCGGGCGGGCGACGCTGATCCTGGGCGCGGAGGCGCCCGCGCGCCGGCTGCTCCTGACGCGCGTCATCGCCTTCGCCCAGGCGATGGTCCCGCATCTTCGCAACGGCGCCACCCGGGACCGCGCCGCCGGCCTGCTGCCGGAGGACCTGCGCGCGGCCTATCTCGAGAGCGCCAACGGGCCCGACCTGATCCTCGCAAGCCTCGCCGGGATCCTCGCCGGGGAGCGCCGCGCCGGGCGGCTCAGCGATGTCGAATGGCGCGCGCTCGACGACTACGTCCAGCGCATGGGCGAGATGCAGTCGGCCTGCGAGCGTATCCGGCAGACCCCGGTGCCCTTCGGCTACACGCTGCTCCTGCACCGGACCGCGTTCATCTTCTGCCTGCTGCTGCCCTTCGGCTTCGTCAACGTGCTCGGCTATTTCACGCCCTTCGCGAGCACGCTGGTCGCCTATGCGATCTTCGGGCTCGACGCGCTCGGCGACGAGCTGGAGCGCCCGTTCGGCAGCCAGCCCAACGACCTGCCGATCGCGGCGCTCGCCGACACGCTCGAGATCAACCTGCGCGCGGCGATGGGCGAGACCGACCTGCCGGCGCCGCCGGCGCCGCGGGATTTCATCCTGCTCTGAGCGTTCAGGCCGCCGGGCGGCCGGCGATCCGCGCCGCGATCCGGTCGGCCAGCAGCTCGATCGCCCGGGCGTGGTCGGCGAGAAGCCCGGTGTACCCGGTTCCCCCCGGCGGCACGCTGATCCGGAACCGGTCCGAGGCGACGATCGCGCCCGAAGCCGAGACGAGAATGTACTGGCCGCCGAAATCGAGCGCCGCGTCGGGGGCGCCGATCATCCGGTCGACGATCACCCGCAGCTGCAGCGCCGGCGGGTCGAAGGCGGGCCAGGGATCGGCCGCGATCTGGCCACCGAGCCGGCTCTGCAGCGCGGCGACGAGATGCCGGGTCAGCGCGCGCTGCGGCGTGTCGGCCCAGAGCGCGCCGCTCGACAGCGTCACCGCGCCCTCCGGCCGCAGCTCGGCGATCTCGAGCGCGCTCGCATAGGCGGGCAGGTCGATGTCCGCCACCGCCATCGTGACGCGGCCGGCGCGCGCGGGCGCGGTCGTGGCCTCGGGCGGCAGCAGGTAATAGTCCGTCGCACCGCAGGCGGAGAGGGCGGCCAGCAGCGGCAGGGTCAGGGCGGCGCGTCTCACGTCTCTCATCTCCCGAAGATCAGCGAATTGGGCTTGCGCTCGAGCGCCGAGACCAGGTCGTTGATCGACTTCGCCGTCGTGTTGATCTGGCGCAGCAGCGCGAGCGTCTCGCGGTTGACCGGGCTGTCGGGTCCGAGCGAGGACAGCGTCGCATCCGCCCGCGCGGCGACCGCGTTGAGCTGGGCGACGAGCGCGGGCAGGTCGGCCGTCGCCTCGGAAATCGCGTCGGCCGCGCGTCCGGCGGAGGCGAGCGTCGCGTTCACGTTCTCGACCGCCCCGCCGGCCTGGAGCGCCGCGAGCGTCGAGCGCAGCTCGTCGAGCGTGCCGGCCAGCGCCGCCGGCAGCTGCCGCGTTCCCTCGGAGCCGAGCAGCCCGTCGACGGTCGCGAGCAGCTGCGAGGCCCGGGTCGCGAGCTGGTCGAGCGGCAGGTCGTTGGCGCGGTCGGAGAGCGCGGTCAGGCTGTTGATCAGCGGCGTGAGCTGGCCGCTCGCGGTGTTGACGTTGCCGATCGCCGCCTGCGCCTGCTCGGCGACGGCGTTGATCCGCGCGGTGAGGTCCGAGGTGGCGATCTGCTCGGTGATCTGGCGCAGCGCGGCGATCGAGGCGGTGGCGTCGGTGACCGCGCCGCCCTGGCGCAGCTCGGCGAGCAGCCCGCGCACCTCGGCGAGCGAGGCGTTGAGATTGGTCGGGATCTCGCTCACGCCCGGGCTCCGGACCAGCGCGTCGACCGACTGGACGAGCTGGTCGCCCGAGGTGACGAGCTCCTCGAGCGGCAGCTCCTCGATCCGCGCCGACAGCGCGTTGATGCGGGCCACCACCTGCGGCACGCTCTCCGAGGCGGCGGTGCCGATCTCGGCCACGGCGGCGCTCGTCGCGTCGAGCGCCGCGCCGAGCCGCTCGACGAGCCGCTGCTCCTCGACCTGGGCGACGACGCGCTGCGCCGAGGTCAGGATGTCGGCGAGCCGCTGGGGCGCCTCCTGCACGCCCGGCTGCGCGATCACCTGCTGGACGTCGGCGATCAGCTGGCCGAGGTTCTCCGGCGCCTCGCGGACCCGGGGGTCGCTCACCACCGCGTTCACGTTCTCGAGCAGGTTCTGCGCGGTGCGCAGCAGGTCCTCGATCGGCAGGCTGGAGAGCCGTTGCATCAGCCCCTGCGCCGAGGCTGTCAGCGCGCGGGTGTCCGCGGGCGCGGTCGGGATGATCGGATGGGGCTGGGCGTCGGGGTTGAACGCGCCCGGCGGCGGGTTGTCCAGCATGGCGAGGTCGACGTAGAGCGTCTGGCTCAGCAGGCCGGAGGTCGCGAGCCGCGCGCGCATGCCGCGCTCGACCTCGGAGGAGAGCAGCGCGAGGAGCTGCGCCGACATCTCCGCGTCGCTGCCCTCGAGGATCCCCATCCGGCGCGGGAAGAGCGTGAGCGTGGTGCGCAGCGCGATGCGCGGCGCGCGCTCCTCGTCGACGATCACCGCCTGCACCCCGGTGACCTCGCCGACGGTCAGGCCGCGGTACTGAACCTCGGCCCCGGCCGCGAGGCCGCCGACGGACCCGTCGAAATAGGCGGTCACCGACTGGCGGAAGCCGGTCTCATACTCGAATATGTCGCGCCGCGCGTCGGTTTCGGTCGCGTAGAGCTCGTAGACATGCCCGGCCTCGACCGCCTTCGGGTCCGAGCCGACGGTGTCGAAGGCGACGCCGCCCTGGACGAGCGAGAGCAGGCTCGCGACGTTGAGCTCCGCCCCCGAGGGGCCGAGGGTGATGTCGAAGCCGCTCGCGTTCCAGAAGCGCGTGGCCTCGGTCAGACGGGTGTTGTTCGGCGCGTTGACGAAGATGTCGATCATCACGTCGCCGGCGGGGGTGAGCTCGATGCTCTCGATCCGGCCGACCTGGATGCGCTTGAAGAGGACGGGCGCGCCGACGACCATCGACCCGCCCTCGGGCGCGCGCAGGCGCACGCGCGTCCCGGGCTGGCCGGCCGGGGTCAGCGGCGGCGAGGGCAGGGCGGTGAAATGATCGGACCAGACGCCGGGCGTGTCGTCCCAGTATCCCTCGATGTAGACGCCGGACAGCACGGTATCGAGCCCGGAGATCCCCTGCGAGGTCACCGACGGCCGCACCACCCAGAATTCCGCCTCCGAGTCGAGGTTGCGCGCGACCTCCTTGTCGATCCGCGCCGAGACGATCACCTGCTTCAGATCGGGCGTGAGCCGCACGGATTCGACCGCGCCGACCGAGACCTCGCGGAACCGAACGGCGGTCTTGCCGGCCTCGATTCCGGCCGCGTTGTCGAAGGTGATCTCGATCACCGGGCCCCGGGCGTCGTAGTTGCGCCAGGCGACCGCGAGCGAGACGATCAGCGCGACGAGGGGGATGAGCCAGACCGCCGAGAGGCGGCGCGCCGGCGCCACCTGCTTCGGCCCCTCGACGATCGGGTCCGGCACTTCGGTCTCAGCCATGGTCGGGCCTCGCCTCCGCGCTGTCCCAGATCAGTCGAGGATCCATAGCCTGCGCCGAAAGCATGGTAAAGATGACGCAAAGTGCGAAGCAGACCGCGGCCGGCCCCGCGTAGATCGAGGCGAGGAAGCCGAGCTTGACCAGCGCGGTCAGGATTGCGACGACGAAGACGTCGACCATCGACCAGCGGCCGATGAACTCGACGAATTCATAGAGATGGATCCGCGCCGAGGGCGGTATCCGGCCCCGCCGCTCGATCGACAGTGCGAGAAAGGCGATGGCGATGAATTTCGAGATCGGGATCGCCACGCTCGCGAGCAGGATGATGAGCGCGACCGGAATGTCGCCGTGCTGCGCGAGCTCGACCGCGCCGCCGACGATGGTCGAGGCATAGCGCGTCCCGACGCTGTCGGTGATGAGCATCGGCAGCAGATTCGCCGGGACGTAGCAGATGAGCCCGACGAGCCAGAGCGCCCAGACCCGCTGCAGGCTGCGCGGCGCGCGGCTGTTGAGATGGGCGCCGCAGCGCGGGCAGTTCGAGAGCGTCGCGGGCGAGGCGCGCCCGCAGACGCGGCAGCCGATGAGCCCCGCGGCGCGGGCGGTGATCTCCGGAACCGGCCCGGCCCCGGCCGGCGGCGCCGCGCTCACCGCGCCGCCTTCGCGCGCTCCAGCGCGCGCCAGACCGCCCATTCGTTGAGGCTGGTTCCCTCGTAGATCACCAGGACGACGAGCAGGGTCATCGCCCAGAAGGCCGGGCCGAGCGTGACGCTCGCCATGCCCGCGATCTTCACCAGCGCGACGACCACGCCGATCACGAAGATCTCCGACATCGCCCAGGGCTTGAGCTCGCGGGCGAGGCGGAAGGCGGGTTCGGCGCGCGGCGCGGGCGGCCGGCCCAGGATGAGCGGCATGAGCGTATAGGTCAGCGCGATCGCGCGGATCAGCGGGATGACGATGATCAGGAGCAGGATCGCGACCGAGAGCGGCGCGATCATGGTGCCGCGGAAGGCGAAGGCGACCTGGAGCACCGAGGCGGTGCTGGTACGCCCGGCGATCGACAGTTCGAGGAAGGGCAGGCTGATCGCCGCGGTCATCAGGATCACGCTCGCGATCGACGAAGCGAGCGTGCGCTGGAACCCGTCCATGCGGTTGGTCATCAGCACGGTCCGGCAGCGCGCGCAGGTCAGACGGCCGTTGATCGGCGGGTCGACCTGCCGCTGCAGGAGGTCGCAGACCGGGCAGGCGATCAGATCCGCCGGCGCGCCGGCGGAGTCCGGCGCGCGGGGAATCGCGGACGCGGCGGTGGTCTCGGGCATGTTCATGGCCGCCATCTAGGCGCGATGGAAGCGCGGGGGGAAGGGGGATCAGCCCGGGCTCATGCCGCGAAGCCGCTCGCCGCGCCGGCGCAGCAGCTCGAGCGTGACGAGCAGGAGCACCGAGATCGCGATCAGCACCGTGGCGACGGCGAGGATCGTCGGCGAGATCTGCTCGCGCAGGCCGATGAACATCTGCCAGGGCAGGGTCTTCTGCGAGGCCGAGCCGACGAAGAGCACCACGACCACCTCGTCGAAGGAGGTGATGAAGGCGAAGAGCGCGCCGGAGATCACGCCGGGCAGGATGAGGGGCATCTGCACCTTGAAGAAGGTGCGCAGCGGGTTCGAGCCGAGGCTCGCCGCGGCGCGGGTCAGGCTGCGGTCGAAGCCGACCAGCGTCGCGGTGACCGTGATGATCACGAAGGGAATGCCGAGCACGGCGTGGGCGAGGACCACGCCCCAGTAGGTGCCCTGCAGGCCGAGGCGGGAGTAGAAGAAATACATGCCCGCGGCCGAGATGATCGTCGGCACGATCATCGGCGAGATCAGGATCGCCATGATCACGCCGCGCGCCGGCACGTTGCCCTGGCTGAGGCCGACGGCGGCGAGCGTGCCGAGCACGACCGCGAGCAGGGTCGCCACCGGCGCGATCCGGAGCGAGTTCCAGAGCGCCGTCTGCCAGTCGGGATTGGTGAAGAAGTCCTGGTAGTGCCGCGTCGAGAAGCCGGCCGGATCGAGCGACAGCATCTCCGGCGTGAAGGTGAAGAAGTTCGTCGCGTTGAAGCTGAGCGGCACGATCACCAGGATCGGCATGATCAGGAAGAAGAAGATCAGGACGCAGATCGCGCGGAACGTCCAGTGCCAGAGACGCTGGCCGGGGGTGGCGTATGCGGGAAGGGACATCGGTTTACCCCAGCTTGACGTTGTCGATGCCCACGATCCGGTCGTAGGTCCAGTAGAGCGCCAGCACCACGACCAGGAGCAGCGTCGCGAGCGCGGCGGCGAGGCCCCAGTTCAGCGAGGTCGAGATGTGGTAGGCGATCCGGTTCGAGATGAAGACGCCGGAGGTGCCGCCGACGAGCTCGGGCGTGATGTAGTAGCCGATCGCCAGGATGAAGGTCAGGATCGCCCCGGCGCCGACGCCCGGCACCGACTGCGGGAAATAGACGCGCCAGAACGCGGTCCAGTCGTTCGCGCCGAGCGACTTGGCCGCGCGCACGTAGGAGGGCTTGATCCCCTTCATCACCGAGAACAGCGGCAGGATCATGAAGGGCAGCAGGATATGCGTCATCGTGATGATCGTGCCGGTCGCGTTGTTGATCATCACCAGCCGGTTCGCGTTGCTGATGAGGCCGCTCCAGACCAGGAGGTCGTTGATCACGCCCTGCTGCTGGAGGAGCACCTTCCAGGAGGCGGTGCGCACCAGGAGCGAGGTCCAGAACGGCAAGAGCACGAGGATCATCAGCAGGTTCGACGTCCGGAGCGGCAGCGTCGCGAGCAGATAGGCGATCGGATAGCCGAGCAGGAAGCAGGTGAAGGTGATGGCGAGGCTCATCAGGAGCGTGCGCAGGAACAGCGTCACGTAGATCCGCTCGCCCGCCGGCTTCACCGCGACGCCGTCCGGCGTGCGCTGCAGGTCGACCGCGTTCAAGAGGTAGCCCGAGGTGAAGGGTCCGGAGAAGGTCTTGATCGTCCGCCAGGTGTTGAGATCGCCCCATTTCGGGTCGGCCTCGACGAACTGCTCCTTGAAGGGCTGGTCCGGGTCCATCCGCCGCAGGTCGCGCACCACGCCGCGCATCAGCGAGGACATGCCGGAATTCTCGTAGTTCAGCCGCTGGCCGAGACGGGTGTTGGTCTTGTTCTCGACCGCGACCGTCAGGTCGTCGTGCAGCGCGGCGAAGACCGGCTCGCCGGGCAGCTCCTGCCCGGCGGAGTCCCAGTCGCCGAGCGCCACGACGGTCTTGGGCAGCGTGTTCGGCACGATCTCGTTCTCGACCGAACGGAACAGCATGTCGCCGATCGGGAGCAGGAAGCTGACCAGCACGAAGATGAGCAGCGGCGCGACGAGCATGAGCGCGCGGCCCTTCTGCGCCCGCATCGCGCGGCGCAGGCTTGTCTTGAGCGGCGTGCCATCGGCCGCCAGCATCTGATCCGCCCTGGCGTCGGTCATCGGTCGTCCTCTCCGGTCAACGGCTTCCGGTCAGTGTGTGTCCCGGGCGCGCGTCCTCGCGCGCCCGGGACGTCTCGCGGCGCTTACTGCGCGAGCCAGGCCTGGAACTTCGCCTCGACCTCGTCCTGGTGGTCCGCCCACCATTCGATGTTGTTGACGAGGTAGTTCTTGGCGTTCTCCGGGTTGGTCGGCATGTGCGGCGCCATCTCGATGCCGAGGTCGGCATGGGTCGAGACCAGCGGCTGCGACGAGGCGCGGGCCGGGCCGTAGGCGATGTACTTCGCCTGGTCGGCGAGGCGCTGCGTGTCGGTGGCGAACTTCAGGAAGTTCAGCACCCGCGCCTTGCGGTCATCGGGCAGGTCGGCGGGGACGATCCAGCCGTCGAAGTCGAAGACCTCGTAGTCCCAGAGCATCGCGACCGGCTGCTTCTGCTCCTCGATCACCGAGAAGAGGCGGCCGTTGTAGGTCGAGCCGATCACCACTTCCTTGTCGGCGAGCAGCTGCGGCGTCTCGGCGCCGGCCGACCACCAGACGGTCTGGTCCTTGATCGTCGCGAGCTTGGCGAGCGCGCGGTCGACGCCCTCGGGGGTCGAGAGCACGTCGTAGAGGTCTTCCTTGGCGACGCCGTCGCAGATCAGCGCCCATTCGAGGTTCTTCTTCGGCCGCTTCTCGAGGCTGCGCTTGCCGGGGAACTTCTCGAGGTCGAACACGTCGCAGAGCGAGGTCGGGACCGCGCCGTTCCAGTCGGCCACGTCGGTGCGATAGCCGAAGGTGGTCGAGAACACGATCTGCGGGATGAAGCACTCGTTGATCAGGCTGTCGCCGAAATCGGCGGTCGGCGTCGAGCCGTCGGTTCCCGGCGCGAGATCCGCGTCGAAGTTGATCTCCATCGCGAGCCCCTCGTCGCAGAGGCGCTGGCTGTCCGGCCCCTCGACGTCGACGAGGTCCCAGGTGACGTTGCCGGCCTCGAACTGCGCGCGGAGCTTCGCCACCGCCTCGTTCGAGCTCTCGTCCCAGACGAACTTGGTGCCGGTCGCCTCCGCGTAGGGCTCGGCATAGGCCTTCTGCTGCGAGACCTGATAGGCGCCGCCCCAGGAGACGACGGTCATCGAATCGGCGCAGCCCTCGCAGGGCTCGGGCTTGTCCTGCGCCAGCGCGGCCGTCCCGACGCCGAGGACGGAGATCGCGGAGGCCGCGAGAAGGTGTCTAAGGCTCATTGAGATGTTCTCCCTAGTTCGATCCGATGGCAGGCCGCCGGGGGCCGGGGTCAGGCCGCGTCGAGCGCGCGGCAATCCGCGACGTCCCAGCCGATCACGACGCGGTCCCCGGGGGAGAAACGGCGCTGATCGACCGCGTTGCGGCATTTCATGATGAAGTTGTCGTTGCCCGCGACCCGGAGCCGGGTGCGGAACGTGTCGCCCATGTAGATGAACTCGAGCACCTCGGCCTCGAGCTTGTGGGTGTCGGCCGGCATGCGCTCGGGCCGGTACTCGACGCGCTCCGGCCGGATCGACACCAGCGTGGCGTCGCCCGGGCGCGTGACGTTGACCGGCAGCGCGTCGATGACCGAGCCGTCGCCGAGCCGGACCGCGCAGCGCCCGTCGCCGATCGCCTCGACCGTCCCGTGCAACGTGTTGTTCTCGCCGATGAACTGCGCCACGAAGCTGTTGGTCGGCCGCTCGTAGAGGTCCTCGGGCGGGGCGAGCTGCTGGATGCGGCCGTCGTTGAAGACGGCGACGCGGTCCGACATCGTCAGCGCCTCGCCCTGGTCGTGCGTGACGTAGACCACGGTGACGCCGAGCCGCTCGTGCAGGTGCTTGATCTCGAACTGCATGTGCTCGCGCAGCTGCTTGTCGAGCGCGCCGAGCGGCTCGTCCATCAGCACGAGCTCGGGCTCGAAGACCAGCGCGCGGGCCAGCGCGATGCGCTGCTGCTGACCGCCCGAGAGCTGCGCCGGGCGGCGTCCGGCGAAGGCGCCCATCTGCACCATGTCGAGCGCGCGGGTGACCTTGGCGGTGATCTCGGACTTGTCGATCTTGCGGACCTGCAGCGGGAAGGCGAGATTCTCGCCCACCGTCATGTGCGGGAACAGCGCGTAGTTCTGGAACACCATGCCGATCCCGCGCTTGTGCGGCGGGATGTTGTTGATCGGCCGGCCGCCGAGGCGGATCTCGCCATGCGTCGCCGTCTCGAAGCCCGCGAGCATCATAAGGCAGGTCGTCTTGCCCGAGCCCGACGGCCCGAGCATCGTCAGAAACTCGCCTTTTCCGATGTCGAGGTTGAGATCCTTAACGACCAGCGTCGTGCCGTCGTAGCTTTTCTGCACGTGCTCGAAGGCCACGAAGGCCTTTTTCCCACTATCGGCGCTCATAGAGTTTCCTGTCGCGTCGTTCAGAACTTGGCCCCCCGCCCAGCTGCCCAGAAGCTAATCACATCGCCGGAAATGACGCAAATGCTACCGGGACAAGCCAGCGAAATGCGTTGTCGGGAGTGACATTCCGCGGTCGCCGGCTGACCGCTGATTTTCACAGCAATAGGGCAAGCCCTGCGCAACTCATGCGCAGTTTGCGACGTCTGAGTGCCCGATCGCGGCGCGTTGGCCGCGCGGAACCCGCTTGCCTTTTACGGACCGCTCGAATTTAGATGGGTCCAACGAGCATGGAGACCAACCATATCATTCTTTAATGAAATGTACGACGGCGAGCAGATCCGGCCAGCCTATGCTCAGGTGATGGATTGGGTTCGCCGCACGCCCCCGGAGACCCTGGGGCAGAAGAAGGCCGAGGCCGAGGCGCTGTTCCGCCGGATCGGCATCACCTTCGCCGTATACGGCGAGGGCGGCGACACGGAACGCCTGATTCCCTTCGACATGATGCCCCGGGTCTTCACCGAGGCCGAGTGGCGCAAGCTCGAGCGGGGGGTGAAGCAGCGCGCGCGCGCGCTCAACGCCTTCCTCTTCGACGTCTACCATCGCTCCGAGATCGTTCGCGCCGGCAAGATCCCGGCGGAGCTCGTCTATCGCAACGAGGCCTACGAGGCGGCCGTGGTCGGGATCGACCCGCCCGCCGGCGTCTACAGCCATATCGTCGGGATCGACCTGGTACGGACCGGCCCGGACGAGTTCTTCGTGCTCGAGGACAACTGCCGCACGCCCTCGGGCGTGAGCTACATGCTCGAGAACCGCGAGATCATGATGCGGATGTTCCCGGAGCTGTTCCGGGCGACCCGCATCGCGCCGGTCGACGACTATCCCGACCGGCTGCGCCGCACGCTGGCGAGCGTGGCGCCGCGCAAGTGCGACGGCGACCCGGTGAGCGTCGTCCTGTCGCCCGGCTCGTTCAACAGCGCCTACTACGAGCATTCGTTCCTCGCCGACCAGATGGGGATCGAGATCGTCGAGGGGCAGGACCTCTTCGTGCAGGGCGATTTCGTCTATATGCGCACGACCGAGGGACCGAAGAAGGTCGACGTGATCTACCGGCGGATCGACGACAGCTTCCTCGACCCGCTGTGCTTCCGGCCCGATTCGATGCTCGGCGTTCCGGGGCTGATGAACGTCTACCGCTCCGGCGGCGTCGCGATCTGCTCGGCGCCCGGCGCCGGGGTCGCCGACGACAAGGCGGTCTATACCTACGTGCCCGACATGATCCGCTTCTACCTCGGGGAGGAGCCGATCCTGAAGAACGTCCAGACCTGGAAATGCGGCGATCCCAAGGACCTGAAGTACGTCCTCGAGAACCTGAAGGATCTCGTGGTCAAGGAGGTGCACGGCTCCGGCGGCTACGGCATGCTGGTCGGCCCGAAATCGACCAAGGAGCAGGTCGCGGCCTATGCCGAGCGCATCAAGGCCGATCCGGCGGATTTCATCGCCCAGCCCACGCTGGCGCTCTCGACCTGCCCGACCTTCGTCGACGAGGGGCTGGCGCCCCGTCACGTCGACCTGCGGCCCTTCTGCCTGGTCGGGCGCGAGGTGCATCTCTGCCCGGGCGGCCTCACGCGCGTCGCGATGCGCGAGGGCAGTCTGGTCGTGAACTCGTCGCAGGGCGGCGGTGTCAAGGACACCTGGGTACTGGCGGATTAAGGAACGGGCATGCTGAGCCGCACCGCGGAAAATCTCTACTGGCTCGCCCGGTACATGGAGCGGGCCGAAACCATGGCGCGCCTGCTCGAGGTCGGCTACCGGATGGCGCTGATGCCATCGGTGGGCGCGGGCTATCGCAACGAATGGGCCTCGCTCGTCGCCGCGGCCGGATCGGCCTCCGGCTTCGAGGCGAAGTTCGGCGAGGACTTCAAGCAGCGCGACGTGGAAACCTGGCTGTTCTACGATCGCGAGAACAACTCCAGCGTGATGAGCTGCATCGAGACCGCGCGCCAGAACGGGCGCGCGGTGCGCACGGCGCTGACGACCGAGATGTGGGACGCGCTGAACGGCGCCTATCTCGAGCTGAAGGAGCTCGAGCGGCAGCCCCGGACGGACGACCTGCTGCCGAGGCTCTGCGAATGGACCAAGCGGCAGGGCGCGCTGCTGCGCGGCGCGACCGAGGCCACGCATCTGCAGAACGACGGCTACGACTTCCTCAACATCGGCACCTATATCGAGCGGGCGGACAACACCGCGCGGCTGCTCGACGTGAAATACTACGTGCTGCTGCCGACGCTCGACATGGTCGGAGGCTCGGTCGACACCTATCAGTGGACCACGCTCCTGCGCGCGCTCTCGGCCTTCCGCTCGTTCCACTGGGCCTATGGGGGCGAGTATTCGCCGAAGAAGATCTCGCACTTCCTCATCCTCAACCGCGCCTGCCCGCGCTCGCTCCTGCACTGCCAGGACAAGGTGGCCTTCCACCTCAACCGGCTGGCGAGCGCCTATGGCCGGACCAACTGCGCGCACGAGCGGCTGCGCGGGGTGCTGGCCGAGCTGGGGGACATGGACCTCGACACGATCATCGACAGCGGCCTGCATGAATTCCTGACGCGGTTCGTCGGCCAGAACGCCGCGCTCGGCCAGGACGTCGCCGATGGCTATCTCTTCGGAGTGCAGTAGATGCTGCTGACCGTGCGACACACGACGACCTATGTCTTCGACACGCCGATGCGCTTCGTCGCCCAGAGCCACCGCCTGACGCCCGCGAACAACGGGAGCCAGAAGGTCCGGTCCTGGTCGGTCACCTCCGAGGGCGCGACCTTCGGCGCGGCCTTCACCGACGGGGCCGGCGACCGGGTCACGACGATGACCGCGCAGGGGCCGGTCGACCGGATCGAGATCCTGGTCGAGGGCGGCGTGGAGACCGTCGACACCACCGGCGTGCTGCGCGACCACCGCGAGATCATCTCGCCGGTCTGCTACCTGCAGGGCACCGCCGCGACCACGCCGACCGGCGCGCTGCTCGAACTGGTCGCGAAGACCGTCGAGGCCGCGCGCGGCACCGATCTCGCCCGCGCGCACCGGTTCAACGAGGTGGTGGGCGAGGCGATCGCCTATGTCCCGGGGGCCACCCACGCGCATACCACCGCCGCCGAGGCGGTCGAGCTCGGCCAGGGCGTCTGCCAGGATCACGCCCATGCGCTGATCGCCATGGCCCAAGCCGCCGGCATGCCGGCGCGCTACGTCTCGGGCTACCTGCTCGCCGGCGAGGCGGTCACCGAGAGCGACGCGAGCCATGCCTGGGCCGAGATCCGGGTCGACGGTCTCGGCTGGGTCGGCTTCGACGCGGCGAATGGTTGTTGCCCCGACGCGCGTTATATCCGATTGGGATCAGGTCGCGACGCACGGGAAGCCGCGCCGATTCGCGGCGTCTCGCGCGGAGGCGGGTCCGAGGCGCTGGATGTCCGGGTCGTTGTCGCGCAAGGACAACAATAACCCGCGGCCAGGGACCGCCTTCACGTCATGACTTACTGCGTTGGCATGCTGCTCGATGCCGGGCTCGTCATGCTGTCCGATACCCGCACCAACGCGGGCCTCGACAACATCTCGATCTACCGCAAGATGTTCGTCTTCGAGGAACCGGGCGAGCGGGTGGTCACCATCATGACCGCCGGCTCGCTCTCGATCACCCAGACGGTGATCGCCAAGCTCCAGCACGAGATCGAAAGCTCCGAGGCGACGGCGAAGACCTCGATCATGCTCGCCGAGACCATGCTCGACGTCGCCGAGGTGATCGGCCAGACGCTCTCGGACGTCAGCGTCGACATCGGCGAGAAGATGACGCGGATGGACAGCAAGGCGCCCTCCGCCGCGCTGATCGTCGGCGGGCAGCGCAAGGGCGGCGCGATGCGGCTTTTCCTGATCTATCCCGAGGGCAATTTCATCGAGGCGACCGACGACACGCCTTATCTGCAGATCGGCGAGCACAAATACGGCAAGCCGATCCTCGACCGGGTGGTCCATGTCGGCACCTCGATCGAGGAGGGCCGCAAGGTGGCGCTCCTGTCGATGGATTCGACGCTGCGCTCGAATCTCTCGGTCGGCATGCCGCTCGATCTCCTGACGGTGCGGCGCGACGCCTATCGCGTGTCAAGCCGCGAGCGGATCGAGGCCGGGGACCCGGCTTTCAACGCGATGTCCGACGCGTGGAGCCGCGCGCTGCGCGACGCCTTTCTCAACATGCCGGCCGGGCCGACCTGAGGAACCCGGCGGGCGCCGACCGTGGCCGGCGCCCGCGCGGCGATCAGAGCAGGCGGGCCCGCAGGCGGGAGTATTCCGCCTCGGTGATGGTCCCGTCGGCCTTGAGCTTGCCGAGCTTCTCGAGCTCGTCCGCGGTGGAATAGCCCACGAACTTGCGCAGCTCGTCCCGCGCCTCCGCCGTCCGCGCCTGGGCGCGCTCGGCCATGCCGCCGCCCTGGGTCAGCAGATAGGCGAAGACGCCGAGGAAGGGCAGCAGCAGCAGCACGACGACCCAGATCACCTTTCCGAAGCCCGACACGTCGTGCCGGCGGAAGAGATCCGCGTAGATCGTGATCAGAAGCCAGATCCACATCACGAACATGAAGATCGTGAGGAGATCGAGCAGGAAGTTCCAGAAGGTGAAGCCTTCGCTCATGATCATGCTTAGTTCCCCGAAAATCCGTGCCTTGCTGGCACAGCCCTAAGTTCCGCCGATGGAAGGCGCCTTGATTTCGATCACGTCGCCGACCCGCCGACTCAGGCCGGCGTGTCCGAGGGCATAGCGGTTTCGACGAGTTTCGCCCAGTACGAGCAGCCGTAGGGGATCAACTCATCGTTGAAATCGTAGGCGGGGTGGTGCAGTTTCGCGCTGTCGCCGTTGCCGACGAAGATGAAGGCGCCGGGGCGCGCGTTCAGCATGAAGGAAAAGTCCTCCGCGCCCATCATGGGCGCCGCCTCGGTGTCGACCCGGCCCGTGCCGACGATCCCGGCGGCGACGCGCGCGGCGAAGTCGGTCTCGGCCTCCGAATTGGCCGTCACCGGGTAATTGCGCACGTAGTCGATCGTCGCGGTCGCGCCATGCGCCGCCGCCACGCCGGCGACGAGCGCCCGGAGCCGGTCCTCGATGACGTCCTGGACGCCGGGATCGAGGCTCCGCGTGGTGCCGCGCAGCTCGACCGTCTCGGGGATGACGTTGAAGGACGTGCTTTCGGTGTGGAAGCTCGTCACCGAGACCACGGCGGATTTCAAGGGATCGGTGTTGCGCGAGGCGATGGTCTGCAGGCCGAGCACGATCTGGCTCGCCACCACCACGGGGTCGATGGTGTTGTGCGGCTGGGCGGCGTGGCCGCCCTGGCCGATGACCTGGATCGTGAACACGTCCGAGGCCGCCATCAGCGGCCCCGGCCGCAGGAAGAAGTCGCCGACCGGCAGGCCGGGATGGTTGTGCATCCCGTAGACTTCCTGGATGCCGAACCGGTCCATCATCCCGTCCGCGACCATCTCGCGCCCGCCGCCGCCGCCTTCCTCGGCCGGCTGGAAGATCACCACCGCCGTGCCGTCGAAGTTGCGCGTCTCCGTCAGGTAGCGCGCCGCGCCGAGCAGCATCGCGGTATGGCCGTCGTGGCCGCAGGCGTGCATCGCGCCGGGAGTCTTCGAGGCATAGGGCAGGCCGGTGATCTCGGTCATCGGCAGCGCGTCCATGTCGGCGCGCAGCCCGATCACCCGCCCCGAGCCGGTGTCGCGGCCCCGGATCACCCCGACGACGCCGGTGCGCCCGATCCCCGTCACCACCTCGTCGCAGCCGAAGTCGCGCAGCTTCGCGGCGACCAGCGCGCTGGTGCGATGGGTGTCGAACAGGATCTCGGGATTCTCGTGGATGTCGCGCCGCCAGGCGGTGATCTCTTCGGCCAGATCGGCGAACCGGTTCAGGACGGGCATGCGTCGTGTGCCTCTCGCAAGGGGCCGCCTCAGGCGGCCAGCGTCTCGATCAGCCGGCGCACGAAGCGCGTGCCGGCCTGGAGTTCGGAAATCGCGATGAATTCGTCGGGCTGGTGTCCCTGGGCGATCGAGCCCGGGCCGCAGACCACGGTCGAAAGGCCACGCTGCTGGAACTGTCCGGCCTCGGTCATGTAGGAGACCACGTGGCGGCCGTTGTCGCCCGTGAGCGCGCGCGCGAGCCGTTCGGCCGCGCCGTCGGGCTCCGGCGCGCAGCCCGGCAGGTCCATGTGGGTCCGGATCTCGATCCCGGCCTCGGGGTGGATCGCGCGCATCCGCGCCTCGATCCGCGCGGCCTCGGCGCGCACCCGCGCCTGCCAGCCGTCGAGCGATTCCGAGGGCAGGGCGCGGATCTCGCCCGAGAACCGGCATTCGCGCGCGGTGATGTTGTCGGCGGTGCCGCCCTCGATCCGGCCGGCGTGGAGCGTCGTGTAGGGCGGGTCGAAGCCTTCCGCGAGGCCGGCCGCCGGGTCCCTGGCGTTCTCCTCGACCTGGTTGCCCATCCAGGCGATCAGCCGCGCCGCCTCCATCACCGCCGAGACGCCGCGGTGCATCAGGCTCGAATGCACCGAATGGCCGCGGACGTGGACGCGGTAGCCCCAGCCGGACTTGTGCCCGGTGACGACGCGCATCTCGGTCGGCTCGCCCACGATCACCGCGCCGGGCTTCGGCTCGCGCGCGACGAGCGCGTCGATCATGTCGGGGGCGCCGAGGCAGCCCAGCTCCTCGTCATAGCTCAGCGCGACGAAGATCGGGCGCTTGAGGTCGGCCGCGAGCATCTCCGGCACCATGGCGAGCGAGATCGCGCAGAACCCCTTCATGTCGCAGGTGCCGCGGCCGTAGAGCCTGCCGTCCCGCTCGACCAGCCGGAACGGATCGGAGGTCCAGGCCTGCCCGTCCACCGGCACGACGTCGGTATGCCCCGAGAGCACGACGCCGCCGGGCGCCTCCGGCCCGATCCGGGCGAAGAGGCTCGCCTTCTCGCCGGTCGCGTCCGGGACGCGGTGCGTCGCGACGCCATGCCCCCCGAGATAGCTCTCGACGAAGGCGATGAGATCGAGGTTGCTCCGGCTCGAGACGGTCGGGAAGGCGACCAGCCGGTCTAGCATCTGTCGGGGGGAGAGGACGTCGGTCATCTGTCGGCTCGCGTGTATCGGGCCAGTCTGGGCGGGGGCGGCGGGGCCGTCAACCCCGGGCCCGCCGGTCGCCGAATTCCAGTGTTGCCGGTTCGTTGATTCAGAGGTTAACCTTTCGTGACAGCGCGCGGCCAGTCACGGGACGGGGCCGCGCGCCTTCGATCGGAGCGGCCTCCTGGGGGTGCGTTGATGCCGGAACAGCATGCTTGACGGCCCGGAGCCGGTGCTCGAGGTCGCGGATCTCCGCACGATGTTCCGGACGCGGGACGGCGGCGTCTACGCGGTGAACGGGGTCAGCTTCTCGGTCGCGCCGGGCGAGGTGCTGGGCGTGGTCGGCGAAAGCGGCTCGGGCAAGTCGGTCACGATGATGTCGCTCATGCGCCTGCTGCCGAGCCCGCCGGCCGAGATCACCGGCGGCCGCGTCGCCTATCGCGGCCGCGACGTGCGCGCGATGTCCGAACGCGAGCTCCGGGCCCTCCGGGGCGGCGAGATCGGCTTCGTCTTCCAGGACCCGATGACCAGCCTCAACCCGGTCTTCAGCGTCGGCTTCCAGCTGATGGAGCCGCTGCGCAAGCATCTGCGGCTCTCCAAGGCCGAGGCGCGGGCGCGGGCGGGCGAGCTCCTGCGGCTCGTCGGCATCCCCGACGCCGAGGCGCGGCTCAACGACTATCCGCATCAGTTCTCCGGCGGCATGCGCCAGCGCGTGATGATCGCGATGGCGCTGAGCTGCGATCCGAAGGTGCTGATCGCCGACGAGCCCACGACCGCGCTCGACGTCACGATCCAGGCGCAGATCCTCGAGCTGATGCGCGGCCTGCGCGCGCGGTTCGGCACCGGCGTCGTCTGGATCACCCACGACCTCGGCCTCGTCGCCGAGATCGCCGACCGGGTCCTGGTGATGTACGCGGGCCAGGTGGTGGAGCAGGGACCGGTGGCGGAGCTCTTCGCCCGGCCGCGCCATCCCTATACCCGCGCGCTGCTCGCGACGCGCCCCAGCGTGGACGGCGCCCGGGCGCGCCGGCTGCGCGTGATCGAGGGCCAGCCGCCGCAGCTCTTCGCGCCGCCGGCCGCCTGTCCCTTCCTGCCGCGCTGCGCGCATGCCTTCGCCCGCTGCGCGGCCGAGAACCCGCCCCGGATGGCGGTGGGGCCGGGGCACGACGCCGCCTGCTGGTGGGACGCCGAGACCGACGCGCCCCGCCGGGAGGTGGCCCGTGTCGCCTGAGACGGTGGCGCCCGGGACCGTGTCGGGCGCGGCCACCGGCCCGCTGCTGCGCGTCCGCGGGCTCCGGATGCATTTCCCGATCTTCGAGGGGCTGTTCCGGCGCCAGGTCGGCACGATCAAGGCCGTCGACGACCTCTCCTTCGAGATCGGCCGGGGCGAGGTGCTCGGCCTGGTCGGCGAGAGCGGCTGCGGCAAGTCGACCGCCGGCCGCGCGATCCTGCGGCTCTACGACGTCACCGCCGGGGAGATCGAGCTCGAGGGCCGCGACATCTCCGGCCTGCGCGGCGGCGCCCTGCGCGCGATCCGGCCCCGGATGCAGATGATCTTCCAGGATCCGCAGGCGAGCCTCAACCCGCGCATGACCGTGGGCTCGATCATCGCCGAGCCGCTCGACGAACACGCGAAGCTCGGCCGCGCCGGCCGCCGCGCCCGGGTGCTCGAACTGCTCGACGCGGTCGGCCTGAACCGCGCCTTCGCCAACCGCTATCCGCACGAGTTCTCCGGCGGGCAGCGCCAGCGCATCGGCATCGCCCGCGCCCTCGCGCTCAACCCGAGCTTCATCGTCTGCGACGAGCCGATCGCGGCGCTCGACGTCTCGATCCAGGCGCAGGTCGTCAACCTGCTCGACGACCTGCGCGAGAAGTTCGGCCTCACCTATCTCTTCATCAGCCACGACCTCTCGATGGTCCGCCACATCGCGGACCGCGTCGCGGTCATGTATCTCGGCAAGCTGGTCGAGATCGCACCCCGCGACGCGCTCTACGCCGCGCCGCTGCATCCCTATACCGAGGCGCTGATCTCGGCCGTGCCGCATACCGACGCCGCGGGCGAGCGGCGCGCGCGCATCATCCTGCGGGGGGACGTGCCGAGCCCCCGGAACCCGCCTTCGGGCTGCGCCTTCCGGACGCGCTGCCCCAAGGTCTTCGACCGGTGCCGCGTCGAGACGCCGCCGCTCGCCGATCTCGGCGGGGGACGGCGCGCCGCCTGCCATCTGGTCACCCGGCCCGCCGCCTGAGCCGCCGTGACCGATCCCCTGAAACCAAGCAAGATTCCAAGGACACGAGGACAAGCGAAATGAGATTGCGACACATCCTGACCGGAGCCAGCGCCGCCGCGCTCCTCGCCTCCGCCGCGCATGCCGAGCGCGGCGGCGACGGACAGCTCAACGTGATCTATTTCCAGGCGATCTCGATCATGACGCCGTATCTCTCGAGCGGCACCAAGGACATCGAGGCGGCGAGCCTGGTGCTCGAACCGATGGCCCGGTTCGACGACAAGGGCCACCTCGTGCCCTATATCGCCGCCGAGATCCCGACGGTCGAGAACGGCGGCGTCTCGGCCGATCTCAAGAGCATCACCTGGAAGATCAAGCCCGACATCCTCTGGTCCGACGGCACGCCGGTGACCGCCGAGGACGCGATCTTCTCGTGGAAATACTGCACCGACGAGAACGGCGGCTGCGCCCAGGCGCCCTATTACCAGGATATCGTGAGCGTCGAGGCGCTGGACCCGAAGACGGTCAAGGTGACCTTCTCGGTCCCGAAACCCTATCCCTACACCGCCTTCGTCGGCGCCCAGTCGCCGATCATCCAGGCCAAGCAGTTCGCCGACTGCCTCGGCGTCAACGCGCCCTCCTGCACCGAGGCGAACACGAAGCCGATCGGCACCGGCCCCTTCGTCGTGACCGATTTCAAGGCCAACGACGTGGTGACGCTCGAGGCCAACCCGAACTATCGCGACCCGGCCAAGCCCGCCTTCGCGACCGTGGTGCTGAAGGGCGGCGGCGACGCGGCCTCGGCGGCGCGCTCGGTGCTCGAGACCGGCGAATTCGACTATGCCTGGAACGCGCAGGTCGAGCCCGAGATCCTCGCGCAGATGGCCGCGGCCGGGAAGGGCGAGATCATCTCCGCCTTCGGCACGCTGCTCGAGCGCATCCACGTCAACCAGACCGATCCGAGCCCGAGCCTCGGCGAGGCGCGCTCGACCACCGCGCATCCGCATCCGTTCCTGACCGATCCGAACGTCGTGAAGGCGCTCAGCCTCGCGATCGACCGCGAGATCCTCGTCGAGACCGGCTATGGCGAGGCGGGCCGGCCGACCTGCAACCTCGTGCCGGCGCCGGACTACCAGAACTCGCCCAACAACACCTGGTGCCTGAAGCAGGACCTCGAGCAGGCGAACAAGCTGCTCGACGAGGCCGGCTGGACCATGGGGCCGAGCGGCGTGCGCGAGAAGGACGGCAAGAAGCTCTCGGTGCTCTACCAGACCTCGGTCAATTCGGTGCGCCAGGCGGCGCAGGCGCTGATCAAGCAGTGGTGGAACGAGATCGGCGTCGAGGTCGAGCTGCGCCAGATCGATCCGGCCGTGTTCTTCGGCGGCGATCCGGGCTCGCCCGACACGCTGCAGAAATTCTTCGCCGACGTCGAGATGTACGCCGACAACTTCGAGGGCACCGACGCCGAGCGCTACCTCGGCCAGTGGGTCTGCGACGAGATCCCGAGCCCGGAGGACGCCTGGCAGGGCGGCAATACCTCGCGCTTCTGCGACCCCGCCTATGACGCGCTGCGCGCCGAGATGGCGACCACGGTCGGCGAGAAGGAGCGCGCCGAGATCACCATCAAGCTCAACGACATGATCGTGAACTCCTCCGCGATCATCCCGCTCATCCACCGCGGCCGCGTCTCGACCAAGTCGAAGACGCTGGGCGGCGTCGCGCTGAACCCGTTCGACAGCGAGCTCTGGAACGCCGCCGACTGGTACCGCGTGAAGTAGGCCCGCGGCCGGGCGCCAACCCGCCGTCGCCGTCCCGGGCTCGACCCGGGACCCCGAGTCTCGCTCGGGGCGTCGCGGCCAGGGGTCGGGGCCCCGGGTCGAGCCCGGGGCAGGCCCCCTGGGAGGAGCCGAGCTTCTTCCCTCCGCGGACCACCCGGGCGCGGCGCGCCCGGTTCCCCTCCAGCCCAATTCGGAAGGATGCCCGAGGGATGCTCGCCTATGCCGTCCGGCGCCTCCTGTTCGCGATCCCGACGCTGGTCGCCATCAGCTTCATCATCTTCCTGATCCTCGACCTCGCGCCGAGCGATCCGACCGCGAACCTGCCGATGACGATCCCGCAGGAGGTGCGCGAGCAGATCCGGCTCAGCCTCGGGCTGGGGCAGCCGTTCCACGTGCGCTATTTCAAATGGCTCCACCAGTTCTTCGTCAACGAGCCGATGCACGCGCTCGAGCAGCTGACCGGCCACCGCTTCTCGGACACGCCCCGGGTGCGCGTCGTGAGCTGGCAGACGCGCGCGCCGGTCGTCGATCTCATCCTCGAGCGGCTGCCGCAGACGCTCTGGGTCGTGGGACTCTCCTATGTCGTCGGCATCCTGATCGCGGTTCCGATCGGCATCCTCTCGGCCTATCGCCAGTATTCCTGGTTCGACCAGATCGGCACCTTCGTCTCGATGGTCGGCTATTCGGTGCCGACCTTCTTCACCGGGCTCCTGATGATCATGATCTTCTCGGTGAAGCTCGGCTGGCTGCCCTCGATCTATGACACCAACCTGCGCGTCACCGATCTCGCGAGCCTCTGGGCGCAGATAAAGCAGATGATCATGCCCGTGCTGGTGCTCGCCTTCTACAACGCCGCCCAGCTCAGCCGCTACATGCGCGCGGCGATGCTCGACAACCTCTCCCAGGACTACGTGCGCACCGCCCGCGCCAAGGGGATGCGCGAATGGGTCGTGGTCATGGTGCACGTGCTCCGCAACAGCCTCATCCCGGTCGTCACGGTGATCGCGCTCGGCGTGCCGACCATCTTCGGCGGCGCGATCATCACCGAGCAGATCTTCCGGGTGAACGGGCTCGGCCAGCTCCTGATCACCGGCATCCAGGGCGCCGACATCCCGCTCGTGCAGACGCTGACCTTCCTCTTCGCCGCGCTGATCGTGATCTTCAATCTGATCGCCGACCTGCTCTACGGCATGCTCGACCCGAGGATCCGCTATGACTGATCCCGCGGCGACCCAGGGGCTCGAAACGCCCGAGCGCGGCCTGTGGAGCGATGTCTGGTACCAGTTCCGCCACCACAAGGGCGCGATGGCCGGCACGGTCATCTTCGCGCTCATCCTCTTCGCGGTGATCTTCGGCCCGGCGCTGCACCCGCTCGACCCGACCCATATCGACGTCAAGGCGCGCAACGCGCTGCCCTCGCTCGCGCATCCGATGGGGACCGACAACCTCGGCCGCGACACCTTCGCGGGCATCATCCAGGGCGGTCGGATCTCGCTCGCCGTCGGCGTCACCGCGATGGCGCTGGCGCTGTTCCTCGGCACGCTGATCGGCGTGCTCGCCGGCTACTTCCGCCGGATCGACGGCCCGCTGATGCGGGTGACAGACCTCTTCCTCGCGCTGCCGCTGCTGCCGCTGCTGCTGGTGGTGATCCTGCTCTTCCGCGATTCGCTGCGCGCCGCCTTCGGGCCGGAGACCGGGATCTTCCTGCTCATCGTCTTCATCATCGGCGTCACCTCCTGGATGCAGACCGCGCGCATCGTGCGGGGCGAGGTGCTGGCGCTGAAGGAGCGCGAATTCGTGCTCGCCGCGCGCTCGGTCGGCACGCCGGACCGCCGCATCATCCTGCGCCACGTGCTGCCCAACGTGCTGTCGCCGATCATGGTCTCGGCCACGCTCGGCATCGCCAACGCGATCATCACCGAGAGCGCGCTCTCCTTCCTCGGCCTCGGCTTCCCGTCGGATTTCCCGACCTGGGGGCGCCTGCTCTTCGACGGCGCGAATTTCATGGCGCTCAATCCGAGCCGGGTGATCTGGCCCGGCCTCGCGATCTCGCTGACCGTGCTCAGCGTCAACTACATCGGCGACGGGCTGCGCGACGCGCTCGACCCCCGCATCCGCGGCCGCTGACCGGAGGCGCCCGACACGGCGCCGCGATGGAATGTGACTGGCGTCGCAATCGTTTTCGGGTCATGGCTCGCGTGTGCTATCGTGTTTCCGAGTAAAGAGGTTTCCGCGCCGATGCCCTATGGCCTGCCCAATATCAGCTTCATCGGCTATCCGCTGCCGGTGCCCTGCGCCGCGCATGGCGGGCTCGGCTTCCGGGTCGGGCTGCGCGCGGACGCGGGGCTGGTGCTCGACCATTTCCGCCGGCTCTCGCCGCTCGACCGGCGCCAGCGCTTCTGCGCAACGCTGGCCGAGGCGGCGCTGGCCCGCCACGCGGCGGAGCTCTGGGACCAGGCCAGCATCGTGCTGCTCGCGCAGGATGGCCCGCTCTGGCCGGCGCCGCCGTTCCGCGCCGGCCCGGTCCGCGCGCTCGCAGAGATCGCGATCGCGGGCTCCGAGGCCGAGATCGGCGTCAGCGTCGACGCGACCTGCCGGCGTCGCGGCCTCGGCGGCTGGCTGACGCGGACCGCCGGCTTCCTGCTCGCGCCGCGCGGCGTGACCCGGCTCCGGGCCTGGACCATGCCGGGCAACGCCTCGATGCTGGCGCTCGGCCGGGCGCATGGCGCGCGGATCACCACCGAGTCGGGCGAGACCGAGATCCTGTTCGAGGTCGCGACGCTGCGCCGCGACTACCTCCGCCGCCGCGCCCCGCTGCTCTTCCGCGAAGCCGGCTGATTGCCCGCGCGGGGCGCCCGATCGCATCCCGCGCCGGATCGGAGCGCCAGGGCCAGGACGAAAGTTGCCCTTGGCCGGCCGGGCCCGGCGCGGAACCTTCCGGGGGGGCGATTCCCGGGGAGCGCGCGGGCGATTGACCTCGCCGCCCGCCCGGGCGAAGAGCCGGGGATCGCAGGGAGGCGTTGAGTGGCGGCGGATCGGTTCATCGAGGTCGACCATGGCCCGGGGGGCGTCCCGGCGCGGTTCGCGGCGCCCTTGGAGACGCTGACCGCGCGCGAGCCGGCCGAGGTGCCCGCCGCGATCGCCGCCGCCGAGGCGGCGCTGGCGGCGGGGCGCTGGATCGCGGGCTATGCGAGCTACGAGCTCGGCTACGCGGTCGAGCCGAAGCTGGCGCCGCTGATGCCCGCCGGCCGGGCCACGCCGCTCCTCTGCCTCGGCGTCTTCGCGGGGCCGGAGGCCGCGCGCCCGGCGGCGCCCGGCGGCGCGCTCTCGGCCTTCGCGCCGCGCTGGGACCTCGCGACCTACGCGGAGGCCTTCGAACGGGTCGCCGACTACATCCGCGCCGGCGACATCTACCAGGTGAACCTGACCTTCCCGCTCGACGGGCGCTGGGAGGGCGATGCCGCCGCGCTCGCCGCCGCGCTCGCCCAAGGGCAGCCGGTCGGCCACGGCGCGCTGGTCCGGCTCGGCCCTGTCACGCTGCTTTCGCGCTCGCCCGAGCTCTTCTTCGCGCTCGACGGCCGGGGCGGGATCGAGACCCGGCCGATGAAGGGCACCGCGCCGCGCGCCGTGGATCCCGCCGAGGACGCGGGCCTCGCCGCCGCGCTCGCCGCCGACGCGAAGAACCGCGCCGAGAACCTGATGATCGTCGACCTCCTGCGCAACGACGTGTCGCGCATCGCCGCGATCGGCTCCGTCGCGGTGCCGGAGCTTTTCGCCGTCGAGACCTATGCGACCGTTCACCAGATGGTGAGCCGGATCACCGCCCGCGTGTTGCCCGACGCGCGGCTCGGTGGCATCCTCGCCGCGCTCTTTCCTTGCGGATCGGTGACCGGCGCGCCCAAGGTGCGCGCGATGGAGATCATTCGCGAGCTGGAGCCCTGGCCGCGCGACGCCTATTGCGGAGCGATCGGCTGGATGGCGCCGGACGGCCGCGCGGCCTTCAACGTCGCGATCCGGACGCTCGCGCTCCATCCGGACGGCCGGGCCGTGCTGAATGTCGGCGGCGGCGTCGTCGCCGACAGCGCGGCCGGCGGTGAGTATGAGGAGGCGTTGTGGAAAGCGCGATTCGCCCAGGCCTGCCCCGGGATTTCCGGCTGATCGAGACCTTCGCCTGGCGCAGGAATCCGGGCTTTCTCAACCTCGATCTGCATCTGGCGCGGATGGAGCGCGGCGCGCGGCTCTTCGGCTTCGCCTTCGACCGCGACCGGATCGACGCCGCGCTCGAGGAGGTGGCGCGCGGCGCCGTGCCGCTGCGGGTGCGGCTCACGCTCGGGCGCGGCGACCTGCTCGAGGCCGAGGCGCAGCCGTTCCGCCAGGGGCCGCCGATCTGGAACACCGCGATCGCGCGCGAGCGGCTCGATCCCGCCGATCCCTGGCTGCGGGTCAAGACGACGCAGCGCGCCCTCTACGACCGGACGCGCGCCGCGCTCGCGCCCGAGATCCACGAGATGATCTTCCTCAACCAGCGCGGCGAGGTCTGCGAGGGCACGATCTTCAACGTCTTCCTCAAGGTCGGCGACCAGCTGCTGACGCCCCGGCTCTCCTGCGGCCTGCTGCCCGGCGTCCTGCGCGAAAGCCTGCTGCGCTCGGGCCGGGCGCGCGAGGCGGTGCTCACGGTCGAGGACCTCGGCCGGGGCACGCTCATGCTCGGCAATTCGCTCCGGGGCCTCTGTCCCGCCCGGCTCGTCCGCCCCGCCGCGACCCTCGCGCGCATGTAGGGTGGGCGATCCGCCCACCATCCCCCGATCCCGGTCGCGCGGCGCGGGGGCGGGTGCGCCGCCGCTCCCGGATCGCGGCTCCCGAAGCGACCCTTCGAAAACCTCGCCGTCCCGGGTCAGGCCCGGGACGGCGAGGCTAGGGCTTCGCGGGAGGCGTCGAGGTCCCGGGTCGAGCCCGGGACAGCGCCGCGCGGGGCCCCCGCCGCTTGCGCCGCCCCCGCGCGCCGGTGTAAGTCGGCGCGTCTTTCGCGGGGATCCTCCCCGCCCTCGATCAGGATCCGGCCCATGCACGCCTATCGCACCCACACCTGCGCCGCGCTCGGCGCGCCGAACGTCGGCGAGACCGTCCGCCTCTCGGGCTGGGTGCATCGGGTCCGCGATCATGGCGGCGTGCTCTTCATCGACCTGCGCGATCACTACGGGATGACCCAGGTGATCTGCGACGGCGACAGCGCCGCCTTCGCGACCCTGGAGAAGGTGCGCGCCGAATGGGTGGTGCGGATCGACGGCACGGTGAAGGCGCGCGCGCCCGAGCTCGTGAACCCCAAGATCGCCACCGGCGCGATCGAGGTCTACGCCCGCGAGGTCGAGGTGCTCTCGGCGGCCGAGGACCTGCCGCTGCCGGTCTTCGGCGAGGTCGACTATCCCGAGGAGACCCGGCTCAAGTACCGGTTCCTCGACCTGCGCCGCGAGGGGCTGCACGCCAACATCATGCTGCGCGCCGGCGTCATCGCCTATCTGCGCGACGCGATGCGCGCTCAGGGCTTCACCGAGTTCCAGACCCCGATCCTCACGGCCTCGAGCCCGGAAGGCGCCCGCGACTTCCTCGTGCCCTCGCGCCTGCATCCCGGCAAGTTCTACGCGCTGCCGCAGGCGCCGCAGCAGTTCAAGCAGCTGACGATGATCGCGGGCTTCGACCGCTACTTCCAGATCGCGCCCTGCTTCCGCGACGAGGACCCGCGCGCCGACCGCTCGCCCGGCGAGTTCTACCAGCTCGACATGGAGATGAGCTTCGCCACACAGGAGGATGTCTTCGCGGTGATCGAGCCGGTGATGCGCGGCGTCTTCGAGGAATTCGGCGGCGGGCGCCCGGTCACGCCGGAATTCCCGCGCATCGCCTATCGCGACGCGCTGCTCTGGTACGGCTCGGACAAGCCGGACCTGCGCAACCCGATCCGGATGCAGATCGTCTCCGAGCATTTCGCGGGCTCGGGCTTCAAGGTCTTCGCGTCCTTGCTGGAACAGCCCGGCAACGAGGTCCGCGCGATTCCGGCGCCCGGCGGCGGGTCCCGGAAATTCTGCGACCGGATGAACGCCTTCGCCCAAAGCGAGGGGCTGCCGGGCATGGGCTACATCTTCTGGCGCAAGGGCGAGGACGGGGCGATGGAAGCCGCCGGTCCGCTCGCGAAGAACATCGGCCCGGAGCGGACCGAGGCGATCCGCGCGCAGCTCGGCCTTGGCGAGGGCGACGCCGCCTTCTTCCTCGGCGGCAAGCCCGCGAAGTTCCAGACGGTCGCGGGCAAGGCGCGCAACGTGATCGGCAAGGAGCTCGGCCTCACCGTCGAGGGCCGGTTCGACTTCGCCTGGATCGTCGATTTCCCGATGTACGAGGCCGACGAGGACACCGGCAAGCTCGACTTCAGCCACAATCCCTTCTCGATGCCGCAGGGCGGGCTCGAGGCGCTCGAAAGCATGGATCCGCTCGATGTGCTGGGATATCAGTATGATATCGTCTGCAACGGCGTCGAGCTCTCCTCGGGCGCGGTGCGGAACCACAAGCCCGAGATCATGTACAAGGCCTTCGAGACCGTCGGCTACGACCGCGCCCATGTCGACGCGCATTTCGGCGGCATGCTCTCGGCCTTCCGCTATGGCGCGCCGCCCCACGCCGGGATCGCGCCTGGCGTCGACCGCATCGTCATGCTGCTCGCGGGCGCGGAGAACATCCGCGAGGTCATCATGTTCCCGATGAACCAGCGCGCCGAGGACCTGATGATGGGCGCGCCCTCCGAGCCCACCAACGAGCAGCTGCGCGACCTGCACCTGCGGCTCGTCCCGAAGGCCTGAGCGCGCGTGGCGCGGGCCGCGAAACTCCGATTGAAATCGGCGCGGCGCAGGACTAGCTCCGGTGCGCCGCGAATTGAGCGCGGCGTCTCGGGGGCGCTTGGCGCGCGATGATGGACCAGAAGCTGCCGCCTTTCTACCGGACCACGGTGCCGGTCTTCATCGGCGTGCTCGACCGGCTCGAGGCGACGCTCCGGCGCGCCGAGGAATGGCTCGGGCCGGTCTACGAGGAGGCGCTGACGCGCCGGCCGCATCCCGAGATGATGCCGGTCTCGCGCCAGGTCGCGACCGCCGTGCAGTTCACGCTCCGCGTCGCCTTCCCGCTCGTCGGCAAGCGCGCGCCGGAGCTGCGCGAGCCGATGGACGGTCCCGGCCTGCTCGCCCGCGTCGCGGGGGCGCGCGACCTGCTGCGCGGACTCGATCCCGAGGATTTCACCCATTCGGGCCGCCGCGTGATCCGGGCCCAGGCGGGGATCGCGCATCTCGAGCTGCCCGCCGAGCAGTTCCTCAACGAATTCGGCCTGCCCAATCTCTACTTCCACCACGCGATGGCCTATCTCGCGCTGAAGCAGGCGGGCGTCTCGCTCGGCAAGGCGGATTTCGACGGGCTGCACGAATATCCGCCGGGCTTCTCCTTCGGCTGAGGTGGTTGCGAGCCCGCGGCCGCCATGGCAGGTAGGGCGGCGCGCGAAAGGAAGAAGCCATGGCAGAGCTCGGGTGGATCGTCGAAGGCTGGCAGGCGCCGAAGGCTCCTGAGCCGGTGGTGCTCGAGGGCGCCTATGCGCGGCTCGAGCCCTTGAACCGGCGCCACGCGGCCGACCTGCACGCGGCGCTCGAGGGCGCGGACGATACCTGGAACTACCTGCCCTACGGCCCGTTCTTCGGCATCGGCGAATACGCGCGCTGGGTCGAGCGGATGGGGGCGAGCCGCGATCCGCTGTTCTTCGCGGTGATCGACCGCGAGACCCGGCTGCCCGGCGGGGTGATGAGCCTGCTCCGGATCGCGCCCGAGGCGGGGACGATCGAGGTCGGCCATATCTGCCTCGCGCCGCGCCTGCGCCGCACCCGCGCCGCGACCGAGGCGATCCATCTCCTGGCGAGCCATGTCTTCGCGCTCGGCTACCGCCGCTTCGAGTGGAAATGCGACGCGCTGAACGCCGCGAGCCGGCGCGCGGCGCAGCGGTTCGGCTTTTCCTACGAGGGGATCTTCCGGCAGGCGGTGGTGGTGAAGGGGCGCAACCGCGACACGGCCTGGTTCGCGATGGTCGATCGCGACTGGCCCTGCCTCTCGGCGGCCTACGCCGCCTGGCTCGACCCGGCGAACTTCGCCGCCGACGGCCGGCAGATCGAGGCGCTCGGCACGCTGACCGCGCCCTGCCGGGTCGCCGGGGATCCGGCGGAGGTCTGAGATGCCGCGCGACCCGGCTTCGCTGGACCGGCCGCTGCGCCGCTGGCACCGGGCCTGGAAGGACCGCTGGCTCGCCGAGGGCGGCGCGGCGGCGCGACGCGGTGCCACGATCGACATGCTGGTGTTCGATCACGGGCTGGTGCGCTACGCCTGGCGCAATCTCCACGAGATCGCCCCCGGCGTCTGGCGCGGCAGCCAGCCCGACCCCGGCATGATCCGCCGTCTGGCCGCGCGCGGGTTCAGGACCATCCTCAACCTGCGCGGCGAGACCGAATGGGGGTCCTACCTGCTCGAGCGCGAGGCCTGCGCCGAGCTCGGGATCGAGCTCGTCGACCTCAAGCTCAATTCCCGTTCGCTGCCGACGGTCGAGACGATCCTCGCCCTCGACGCGATTTTCGCCCGCGCGGCCAAGCCCATGCTGATCCACTGCAAATCCGGCTCGGACCGCGCGGGGTTCGTCTCGGCGCTCTACCTGCTGCTCCGGACCGGGGCGACGCCGGAGGAGGCGGGGGCGCAGCTCTCCTGGCGCTACCTGCACCTGCGCCGGGGCGGGACGGGGGTGCTCGGCTTCATGATCGAGGCCTACGCGGCGGAGCGGGCGCGGAGCGGGATCGCGTTTCGCGACTGGCTCGCCACGGGCTACGACCGCGAGGCGCTGACGGCCGCGTTCGAGGGCGGCGCGATGGCGGGTTTCGTCACCGATCGCGTGCTTGGCCGCGAGTGAGCCCGCCGCGCCCTTGACGCGCGGGGGCCGAGCGGACATGTGCGGCGGGACGCCGATCCAAGGAGCGACCATGCCCGCGAGTCCCGAAGCCGCCGAATTCTTCCTGAACCGCCGCTCCCGCCCCGCGCGGCTGCTCGGCCTGCCCGAGCCCGACCGCGCCGAGCTCGAGCGGCTCCTGACCGCGGCGGTGCGGGTGCCCGACCACGGCAAGCTCGAGCCCTGGCGGCTCATCGTGCTGCGCGGGGTCGAGCTCGGCCGCTTCGCCCGGGCAGTCCGCGACCGCGCGGCGGAGACCGGGCAGGACGCCGAGAAGGGCGCGCTCGCCTTCGAACAGGCTCCGGTCGCGATCGTCGTGGTGGCGAGCCCGGTCGCGAGCGAGAAGATCCCCGAGGTCGAGCAGACGCTCTCGGCCGGCGCGGTCACGCTGAGCCTGCTCAACGCCGCGCTCGCCGCCGGCTGGGGGGCGAACTGGCTGACCGGCTGGCCGGCCTACGACGCCGAGCTGCGCGAGAAGGAACTCGGGCTCGAACCGCGGGAATGGATCGCGGGATTCGTCCATATCGGCACCGGCGTGGGCGAGGTCCCGGACCGGCCGCGGCCCGACCTCGCCAAGATCGTCACCTGGCGCGACTGAGGCGGCGATGGGCCTCGTCGTCGATTTCGGCCGCGCGCTCGGCCAGATGGGCGATCCGCGGTTCCTGCGGGTGCTCTTCGGCGCGCTCGTGATCACCATCCTCGGCCTCGCGGCGCTGTTCTGGGCGGTGATGCTCGGCCTCGGCTGGGTGCTGCCCGAAACCGTCGCGCTGCCTTGGGTGGGGCAGGTCACCTTCGTCGACACGTTGGTCTCCTGGGCCGCCGTCGGGCTGATGCTGGCGCTCTCGGTCGTGCTGATGGTGCCGGTGGCGGCGGGCGTGGTCGGCTTCTTCCTCGACGCGATCGCCGCCGCGGTCGAGGCGCGGCACTATCCCGCGCTGCCGCCGGTCACGCCGCTGCCGCTCGGCCAGCAGGTCGGCGACGCGCTGAAATTCGCGGGCATCGTGCTCGGCGTCAACGTCGTGGCCCTGGCGCTCTACCTGATGTTCCCGCCGTTCGCCCCGTTCGTCTTCGTGCTCCTGAACGGCTATCTGCTCGGGCGGGAGTATTTCCAGCTGGTCGCCGCGCGTCGCCTCGGCTTCGAGCGGGCGCGCGTGCTCGGCAAGCGGCATTTCTGGCGGATCTGGACCGCCGGGATCCTGATGGCGATCCCGCTGACCGTGCCGCTCCTCAATCTGCTGGTGCCGATCTTCGGCGTCGCGGTCTTCACGCACCAGTTCCACCGGCTCGACGAGCGCTGAGGCGGGACCGGCGCCGACACGAAAACGCCGGGCGCGACGGAGGTCGCGGCCCGGCGGCGTTCAGCGATGGCGCGGGGTCAGAGCGACCGGCGCTGGTCCCGGGTCTCCGGCCGGCGCTCCTCGATCCGCACGCGGATGCGGGCGGCGCGGCGCGCCTCGGCGAGCTGGCTCGACAGATAGGCGAGCAGAACGGCCGCGGCCCCGATGACGGTAAGGGTCGTAGTCGTGGTCACGGATCGGTCTCCCTCTCGAATTCCCTGACGCGCGATTGTCATCGCCGTTGATTACAACCGAGGCTAGCACGATTCGCCGGAATGTCGACCGCGATTTGGCGGGTCCTCCCGGACCCTCCCTCCCGGACCCGGGCGGTCACATCATGTGCCAGATGTCGAGGTCGCGCATCGTGACGCCGCCGAAGATCACGATCGAGACCAGCGGGATGGTGATCGCGAAGGCGGCGCAGGTCGCCCAGATCAGCTTCTTGCGGATCATCGGGTCCACCGGGGCCGAGGCATGGGTGCCCGGCACGCGCTCGCCGGCCTCGGCCTGGGTTTTGACGCCGATCGGCAGGCAGACGAGCAGCGCGAGAAACCAGATCGACGCGAAGATCACGAGGATCGCGGTTATGCTCATGCCTGTTCGAGCTCGACGAGCGTGCCGGTGAAATCCTTCGGATGCAGGAACAGGACCGGCTTGCCATGCGCGCCGATCTTCGGCTCGCCGTCGCCAAGCACCCGGGCGCCGGTGGCCTTCAGCTTGTCGCGGGCCGCGAGGATGTCGTCGACCTCGTAGCAGATGTGGTGGATGCCGCCGCTCGGGTTCTTCGCGAGGAAGGCCGCGATCGGGGATTTCTCGCCCAGGGGATAGAGCAGCTCGATCTTGGTGTTGGGAAGCTCGATGAACACCACCGTCACGCCGTGATCCGGCTCGTCCTGGGGCGCGCCGACCATGGCGCCCAGCGTGTCGCGGTATTGCGCGCGCGCGGCCTCGAGGTCGGGAACGGCGATGGCGACGTGATTGAGGCGACCGATCATTGGGCTCTCCGCGCGAGGGGTCCGGACCCGTCACGACTAGGGGCTTTCGCCGCGCGAGGCAAGGCGCGCGACCCCGGACCAAGGTCGCCCGCGCGGTGGAAGTGAATTTCGCGTGATAATCGCGTCGCGAGAACTTGGCGCACCCGCGCGTTAACGCGTTCACAATTTGGTTCCCCGTGTCGAGAAGACCATGGATATTATGCGGGACATGGCGTTCGGTGTCGCCACGCCTTGAGGCGGAATCGCGCGGCGGCGGCGCCGGGATCGCATTGGCGCGGGGGGTGTTATGAAGGTTGTGCTGTTCTGTGGCGGGATGGGGACCCGGCTCCGGGACTATTCCGAGACGATCCCGAAGCCGCTGGTGCCGATCAGCGGCATGCCGATCCTGTGGCATATCATGCGCTATTACGCGCATTACGGGCACAAGGACTTCATCCTGTGCCTCGGCTACAAGGCGGAGGCGTTCAAGCGGTTCTTCCTCGACTACAACGAGGCCTTCGCCTCGGACTTCGTGCTCGACCAGGCGGGATCGCGGATCAGCATCCTCGATCCGCGCCGCCCGGACTGGCGCATCACCTTCGTCGACACCGGCGCCGACACCAATATCGGCGGCCGCCTGCTCCGGGTGCGCAAGTATCTGGAGGGCGAGTCGATGTTTCTCGCCAATTACGCCGATGTCCTGACCGACATGGATCTCGACCGGATGATCCGCGAATTCCGGGCCTCCGGCGCGGTCGCGAGCTTCCTGAGCGTGCCGCCGCCCTATTCCTTCCACCTCGTCTCGCTCGGCGAGGACGGCCGCGTCGGCGGCATGATGGACATGCGCCGGTCCGGCATGTGGATGAACGGCGGCTACATGGCGCTGCGGCCCGAGATCTTCGACTATCTCAATCCGGGCGAGGAGCTGGTGGTCGAGGGGTTCGAGCGGCTGATCGCCGCGGACCGGCTGATCGCGCACCGCCACGAGGGCTTCTGGATGCCGATGGACACGTTCAAGGAAAAACAGGCGCTCGACGATCTCGTCGCGCGCGGCGATACCCCCTGGCAGGTCTGGAAGCACGAGGGGGCCGCGCATGTTCATCCCTGGGTCGCGTGAGATCCGCCGTCTGCTCTGCCTCGGCGCGCACAGCGACGACATCGAGATCGGGGCGGGCGCCACGGTCGCGCGGCTGATCCGGGAGAACCCCGGGCTGCACGTGACCTGGGTCGTCCTGTCCGCGAGCGGCGTCCGGGGCGAGGAGGCGCGGGCGAGCGCCGCGCGCTATCTCGGCGGGGTCGCGCATGAGACGCGCTTCGCGGAATTCCGCGACAGCCATTTCCCCGATCAATGGGCCGAGGTGAAGGCCTATGTCGGCGCGCTCGGCGCGACCGCGCCCGACCTGGTGCTCAGCCATCACGGCGGCGACCTGCACCAGGACCACCGGCTCGTTTCCGAACTGGTCTGGAACACGTTCCGCGATCATCTGGTGCTCGAATACGAGATCCCGAAATACGACGGCGGCCTCGGTTCGCCGAACGCCTTCTTCGCCGCGACGGCGATCGAGGCGGATGCGAAGATCGCGGGGCTGATGGCCGATTTCGCCTCGCAGGCCGGCAAGCACTGGTTCGACGACCTGACGTTCCGGGGGCTGATGCGGCTGCGCGGCCTCGAATGCCACGCGCCCGAGGGGCTGGCGGAGGCCTTTTACGCGCGCAAGATCCGGCTCGGGTAGGGGGGTACACGGGGCGTGGCGGACCGAGGTCCGCCCTACGGTTCGGGTGGGCGCGGGGTGACGGCGATCCGGTGTCGTAGGGCGGACCTCGGTCCGCCTTGCCCCGCCCGACATTCCGGCGCCAAGAGCCGATCCCGCGTGGCGCGCCTCGCGGCGTCCATCCCGCCGCGCCAGCCCGGCGCCATGGGTGCGGACCGGTCCATGCCTCCGCCCGTCGCGTAGGGCGGACCTCGGTCCGCCATCCCGCGTCCGCCGGCCGGCGGGTCGCCGTCCGTCGCGCCGCCCGCGCGTCACTCCCCGAGCGCGCGCCAGCCGATGTCGCGCCGGGCGAAGCCGCCCGGCCAGTCGACCGCGTCGAGGAGCGCGTAGGCGCGGTCGCGCGCCTGCGCCAGCGTGGCGCCGCGCGCGGTCACATTGAGCACCCGGCCGCCGTTCGCGGTCAGCGCGCCGTCGATCATCTTCGTCCCGGCGTGGAAGATCTGCGCCCCCGGCGCCTCGATCGCGGGCAGGCGGATCGCGTCGCCGCGCGCGTGATCGCCGGGATAGCCCTTCGCCGCCATCACCACGGTCATCGCATGGTCGTCGGCCCAGTTCACCGCGCCCTCCGTGACCCGGCCCTCGGCGCAGGCGAGCACCGCGTCGAGCATCTGCGCGCCGAGCCGGAGCGCCAGCACCTGCGTCTCCGGATCGCCGAAACGCACGTTGTATTCGACCAGCCGGGGTGCGCCGTCCTCGATCATCAGTCCGGCGTAGAGCACGCCCTGGTAGGGCGCGCCGCGGCGGACCATCTCGGCGAGGGTGGGGGTGATGATCTCGCAAAGCGCGCGCTCGGTCACCTCCGGGGTCAGGACCGGCGCGGGCGAATAGGCGCCCATGCCGCCGGTGTTCGGCCCCGCGTCGCCGTCGAAGGCGCGCTTGTGGTCCTGGGCGCTGCCGACCACGATGAAATCGGTGCCGTTGGCGAGCACGAAGAGGCTCGCCTCCTCGCCGGTCATGAATTCCTCGATCACCACGCGCGCCCCCGGCCCCTCGGCGAAGATCGCGTCGAGCGCCGCCTCCGCCTGGTCGAGCGTCTCCGCGACGGTCACGCCCTTGCCGGCGGCGAGCCCGTCGGCCTTCACGACGATCGGCGCGCCCTCGGCCGCGACATAGGCGCGGGCGGCGTCGAGATCGGTGAAGGTCTGGCTCTTCGCTGTCGGGGCGCCGCAGGCCTCGCAGATCTCCTTGGTGAAGGCCTTGGAGGCCTCGAGCCGCGCCGCCTCGCGCCCGGGCCCGAAGGTCAGCACGCCGCCCGCGCGGAGCGCGTCGGCGACGCCCTCGGCCAGCGGCGCCTCGGGGCCGACCATCACGAAGTCGATCGCGTTCTCGGCGCAGAAGGCGAGCACCTTGGCGCCGTCGAGGATGTCGAGCGCCACGCAGGTCGCCTGTTCGGCGATCCCGGCGTTCCCCGGCGCGCAGAAGAGCCGCGTGGTCTTGGGGTTCTGCGCGAAGGCCCAGGCGAGGGCGTGTTCGCGGCCCCCGCCGCCCAGGATCAGAATGTTCATCGCGCGCCCCGTGCCCCGCCAGCCGTTCCATATGGTCGCCGGGCGTTCTAAGGTGGCGCCCCGTCAACCGCAAGCGAGAGCCGACCCTTGGAGCTGTTCGAGGACACCCGTCCGGGCGCCAACGCCCCCGAATTCACCGTCTCCGAGATCTCGGGCGCGGTGAAGCGCGTCATCGAGGGCGAGTTCGGCCGCGTCCGCGTGCGGGGCGAGGTCGGCCGGGTGTCGCGCCCGAGCTCCGGGCATCTCTACCTCGACCTGAAGGACGACCGCTCGGTGCTCGGCGCGGTGATCTGGAAGGGGACGGCGCGCGGCCTCGCGACGAAACCGGAGGAGGGGATGGAGGTGGTCGCGACCGGCCGGCTCACCACCTTCCCCGGATCGTCGAAATACCAGATGGTGATCGAGGAGATCGCCCCCGCCGGCGCCGGCGCCTTGATGGCGATGCTAGAGAAACGCCGGCAAGCCCTCGCCGCGGAAGGACTTTTCGACGCCGGCCGCAAGCGCGCGCTGCCCTATCTGCCCGAGGTGATCGGCGTCGTCACCTCGCCCTCGGGTGCGGTGATCCGCGACATCCTGCACCGGCTGCGCGAGCGGTTCCCGCGCCCGGTGCTGCTCTGGCCGGTGACGGTGCAGGGGCCGAACTGCGCCGCCGAGGTCACGGCGGCGATCCGGGGCTTCAACGCGCTCGCCCCCGGCGGGCGGATCCCGCGGCCCGACGTGCTGATCGTCGCGCGGGGCGGCGGCTCGATCGAGGATCTCTGGGGGTTCAACGAGGAAATCGTCGTGCGCGCCGTGGCCGAGAGCCGGATCCCGGTCATCTCCGCCGTGGGCCACGAGACGGACACCACGCTGATCGACCACGCCGCCGACCGCCGCGCCCCGACCCCGACCGCCGCCGCCGAGATGGCGGTGCCGGTCCGGCTCGATCTGCTCGCCGCGCTCGGCGGGCTGGATGAGCGCCGCCGCGCCTCGGCCGCGCGGGGCCTCGCGCTCCGCGGCCAGCGGCTGCGCGATCTCGCCCGGGGGCTGCCCAGGCCGGAGGCGATCCTCGGAGAGCGGGCGCAGCGGCTCGACGCGCTCGGCCCCCGGCTGCCGCGCGCGCTCGTCGGCCTCGTGCGGGCGCGCGAGCTGGGGCTCGCCCGGGGACCGGCCGGGCGGTTCGGGCCAGTCCTGCTCCGGCACGGGCTCGAGCGCCGCGGCGAGCGGCTGCGCCGGGTCGAGGCCGGGCTCAGCCCGCGGCGGATGGCCGAGCTCGTGACGAGGCTCGGCGACCGGCTCGACGCCTGGAGCGCGCGGCTCGAGCGCGACGGGGCGCGGCTCGGGCGCGACGAGGCGGCGCGGCTCGCCGCGCTCACGCGCACGCTCGAGACGCTCGATCCCGAGAAGGTGCTCGGCCGCGGCTATGCGATCGTGCGCGACGCGCGCGGCCATGTGGTGAGTTCGGCGGAGCCGGCGGGGCGGGAGGCGCGGCTCGAGATCCAGTTCGCCGACGGCCGCGTCGCCGCCCGGCCCGAGACCGCGCCGCCGAGGCCCCGGCGCCGCGCCGGCGGTGGCGCCGACGAGGACCAGGGCCAGCTGCTCTGAGCGACTTCAGCTCCCGACGCCTGGGCCCGGGCAATCGAGCGGGCGGGTGTCGGCGCCGCTGAGGTGGATGAGCAACCCGCTCGGCGCTCCGTCCTCGATCAGGGCGGCGCTGAAGCTCGACCCGTCGCCCTGGAAGTTCCAGCACTGCGGCCCGTCCGCCCCGTCCGCGCCGTCGTAGTCGAAGCAGATGAGCCCGTCGCGCGGGAACCAGCGGCCCCAGACGCAGGCGCCGTCGGCGTAGCGCCAGAGCGCGCGGCGGCCGGGGAAATACTGCTCCGCGCCGTAGTCCGCGCCGTCGCGGCTGAAGTAGAGCGTCCGCCCCTCGCTCATTGCCTCGAAGATCTCGGGCGCGAGCGCCGCGGCACCGGCGAGGCCGGGGCTGAGAACAAGGCCGAGGGCGGCCGCGAAAATCGGTCGTCGCATCGCAAGGGCTCCTGTCGGACGCGGCGCGCAGCTTAGTGATCCGGGGCCCGTTTCGCCAGCGCGGCGAACAAAAACCCGGGAATTGGCGTGGAGGGTCGGCGCGCGCTGTGCTAACGGCGTGGCTCGCCGAGAGGGGGAGAGGATACGATGGATCTGTTCGCGGAAGTGAAGGCGCTCGTTGTGGCGGCGGTGGGCCGCCTCGTGGCGCGCGGCGATCTGCCCGAGGGGCTCGACCTCGGCCCCGTGACGGTGGAGCCGCCCCGCGACCCCGCGCATGGCGACATGGCGACCAACGTGGCGATGGTGCTGGCGCGGCCGGCGCGCAAGGGCCCGCGCGAGATCGCCGAGGCGCTGGCGCCGCTCTTGGCCGAGGCCGATGGCATCGGCTCGGTCGAGGTGGCGGGGCCGGGCTTCCTGAACCTGCGGCTGGCGCCGGGGCGGTGGTTCGCGCAGGTCCCGGCGATCCTCGCGCGCGGCCGGGACGTCGGCCGCTCGACGCTCGGGGCCGGGCGGAAGGTCAACGTCGAATTCGTCTCGGCGAACCCGACCGGCCCGCTGCACATCGGCCATACCCGGGGCGCGGTCTTCGGCGACGCGCTCGCCGCGCTGCTCGACTTCGCGGGCTACAAGGTGACGCGGGAATACTACATCAACGACGGCGGCGCGCAGGTCGACGTGCTCGCGCGGTCGGTCTACCTGCGCTACCTCGAGGCGCTCGGCCGCGAGGTCGAATTCCCCGAGGGCAGCTATCCGGGCGAATACCTCGTCCCGGTCGGCGCGGCGCTGGCCGCCAAATACGGCGACGCCTTCGCCGGCACCGATCACGAGGAATGGCTGCCGACGGTGCGCGACTTCGCGATCGGGGAGATGATGGGGCTGATCCGCGAGGATCTCGAGCTTCTCAACGTGCGCATGGACACGTTCTTCTCCGAGCGCTCGCTCTACGGCACCGGCCAGATCGAGGCGGCGCTCGGCTCGCTCGAGGCCAAGGGACTCATCTACGAGGGCGTGCTCGAACCCCCGAAGGGCAAGGCGCCCGAGGATTGGGAGCCGCGGGTCCAGACGCTTTTCAAGTCAACGGATTATGGCGACGACGTCGACCGGCCGGTGAAGAAGTCGGACGGCTCCTGGACCTATTTCGCCCCCGACATCGCCTATCACTACACCAAGGTGGAGCGCGGCTTCGACGAGCTCATCGACGTGCTCGGCGCCGACCACGGCGGCTATGTGAAGCGGATGCGCGCGGCGGTCGCGGCGCTCTCGGACAACCGCGTGCCGCTCGACATCAAGCTCTGCCAGCTCGTGAAGCTCACCAAGGACGGCCAGCCGTTCAAGATGAGCAAGCGCGCCGGCACCTTCGTGACGCTGCGCGACCTCATCGAGCTGGTCGGCCCGGACGTGACCCGCTTCGTCATGCTGACGCGCAAGAACGACGCGCCGCTCGACTTCGATCTCGACAAGGTGCTCGAGCAGTCGAAGGAGAACCCGGTCTTCTACGTGCAATACGCCCATGCCCGCGCCTGCTCGGTCTTGAACCGCGCCGCCGGGGCGGGGTTCAGCGTCGCGGACGCCGATCTCGCCCTCGCCGATCTGGCGCCGCTCGGCACGCCCGGCGAGATGACGCTGTCGCGCAAGCTCGGCGAATGGCCGCGCCAGGTCGAGGTCGCGGCCAGCAACCACGAGCCGCACCGGATCGCCTTCTATCTCTACGAGTTGGCCTCGGATTTTCACGCGCTGCAGCACCAGGGCAAGCTCGATCCGGAGCAGCGGTTCCTGCGCGAGGACGCGCCCCAGACCTCGCGCGCGCGCCTCGCGCTCGTCCGCGCGACGGCGGTTGTTATTTCGGCCGGTCTCGGTATTCTGGGTGTGACCCCGATGGATGAGATGCGCTGAACGCATACGCGGATATTTCGGGGTTGGAGCAGAGGTACATACACGATATGGTGTATGCAAACAGGCAAAGGCCCTATGCGCGATTTGTTGAGCGACGAATACGACACCGTTGCGGGGGGATCGGCTGACCAGCTGGTCCCCGGTTCGATGCGCCGGATCGGCGGCGCCGTGCTTTTTCTCGGGGTGATCGCCGCGATGGGCCTCTGGTCCTACCGCCTCGGCACCCGCGACGCGAACGAGGTCCCGGTCATCAAGGCGATGGCCGGGCCCGCGCGGCTGGCGCCCGAGGATCCGGGCGGGCTCACCGCCGCGCACCAGGGGCTCGAGGTCAATTCCGTGCTCGCGGGCCAGGCGCCGGCGGCCCCCGGCGGCGGCGCGGTCGCTGCGCCCGCCGCGCCGGCGCTCAGCGACGAGGACGCGGCCGAGGGCGACCTCGTGATCGCGGGCCAGCCGATCCCCGCGGCGCAGGACGCCGCGCCCGGGATCGCCGGCCCGGCGCCCGCCGAGGCCGCCCCGGTCTCGATCCAGAACGAGCTCGCCGCGATGGTCGCCGCGCTCGGCCCGGCCGAGGCCGCGACGCCCCCCGACGGCGGCGATGGCATGGCCGCCACCGCGCCGCCCCGCGGCCGGCCCTCGAACCTGACGCTCGCTCGGGCCTCCGTGCCCGCCGCCGCCGCCGTCGCGCCGACGCCGACCCCCGCCCCGGCGAAGCCGGCCGCGCGCGAAGCCGCGGCGACGCCCGCCTCCGGCACGCGGATGGTCCAGCTCGGCGCCTATGATAGCGAAACGCTGGCGCGCGACGCCTGGAGCCGGATGGTCGCCAAGGACGGCGACCTGCTCGGCTCCAAGAGCCTCTATGTCGAGCGCGCGACCTCGAACGCGCGGGTGTTCTACCGCCTCCGCGTCGCGGGGTTCGAGACCTCGGACGATACCCGGCGGATGTGCGAGGCGCTGCGCGGGCGCGGCATCGACTGCATCCCGGTGACGTTGAACTGAGATGGCGGCGCGGGCGGTCATCCTCGGCTGCGCCGGCCCCGAGCTCTCGGCGGCGGAGCGCCGCTTCTTCGCCAAGGCCGATCCCTGGGGCTTCATCCTCTTCGCGCGCAACATCGAGACCCCGGAGCAGGCGCGGCGGCTGACCGCCGGCCTGCGCGACGCCGTCGGGCGCGACGCTCCCATCCTGATCGATCAGGAGGGCGGGCGCGTGCAGCGGCTGCGCGGCCCGAACTGGCGCGAATGGGCCCCGGCGCTCGAGGAATGCGCCGGCCTGCCGCTCGCCGCGCGGGCGCGGGCGATGTATCTGCGCCACCGGCTGATCGCGGGCGAGCTCATCGACCTCGGGATCGACGTCAACTGCGCCCCGGTGCTCGATCTCGCCGGCGCGGAGACCCATGCGATCCTGCGCAACCGCTGCCTCGCGGGCGAGCCGGAGACGGTCGCCGCGCTCGGCCGCGCGGCGGCGGAGGGCCTGCTCGCGGGCGGCGCGCTGCCGGTGATGAAGCATATCCCGGGGCAGGGCCGCGCCCCGCTCGACAGCCACGCCGAGCTTCCGGTGGTGGCGGCCTCGCGCGCGGAGCTCGCCGCCGATTTCGCGCCGTTCCGGGCGCTCGCCGACCTGCCGATGGCGATGAGCGCGCATGTGGTCTACGCCGCGCTCGATGCCGGGCGGCCGGCGACGCAATCGCCGGCGATGGTCCGGCTGATCCGCGAGGAGATCGGCTTCGACGGCCTGCTGATGACCGACGACCTCTCGATGCGCGCCCTGAAGGGCTCGTTCGAGGATCGCGCGGAACGCGCGCTCGCCGCCGGCTGCGACGTGATCCTGCATTGCAATGGCGAGGCCGGGGAGGCGGTGGCGGTGGTCGCGGCGACGCCCCGGCTCGCGGGCCGCGCGCTGGCGCGCGCCGAGGCGGCGCTGGCGCGGCGCGGCGGCGGCGCGGGCGAGCTGCCGGCGCTCGAGGCCGAGTACCGCGCGCTCGCCGGGGCCTCGGCGCATGCCTGAGGATTTCTTCGACCCGTCCTCCGTCGCCGACCGCCTGGCGGCGGAGGCGCTGGTCGTCGACGTCGGCGGCTTCGAGGGGCCGCTCGACCTCCTGCTGACGCTGGCGCGCGGCCAGAAGGTCGACCTGCGCCGGATCTCGATCCTGCGGCTCGCCGAGCAGTATCTCGCCTTCGTCGGCGAGGCGAAGAAGCTCCGGATCGAGCTCGCGGCCGACTATCTCGTGATGGCGGCCTGGCTCGCCTTCCTGAAATCCCGCCTGCTGCTGCCGCCCGATCCCGAGGAGGAGGGCCCCTCGGCCGATGATCTCGCCGCGCATCTCGCCTATCAGCTCGAGCGGCTCGAGGCGATGCGCGGGGTGGCGGCGCGGCTGATGGCGCGCGACCAGCTCGGCCGCGACGTCTTCGCCCGCGGCGCGCCCGAGACGCCGGAGCGCAGCGTAAGGGTCGAGCATTCGGCGAGCCTGATCGACCTGATGCGCGCCTATGCCCGGATCAAGACCCGCGACGATTTCCAGCCGCTGCATCTGGCGCGCGGGCCGGTCTACACGATGGAGCAAGCGCTGGAGCGGATGCGCGGGCTGATCGGCGCCGCGACCGACTGGGTGACGCTCTCGGCCTGGCTGCCCGACGACTGGGCGACCGAGCCGGTGAAGCGGCGCTCGGCGACCGCGGCGAGCTTCGCGGCGGCGCTGGAGCTCGTGAAGGCCGGCAGGCTCGCGATCCGGCAGGACGCGCCCTTCCAGCCGATCTATCTGATGCGACGCGACGCGGAGGACGCGGAATGAACGATGGCGCGCATGGCTTCGTGGCCGACCCCTCCTTCCTCGCGCCGCCGATGGCCGAGCAGGAGCGCATGGTCGAGGCGGTGCTCTTCGCGAGCGCCGCGCCGCTCTCGCCGCGCGAGATCGCCGAACGGCTGCCGCGGGGCTGCGACGTCGCCGAGGCGCTGCGCGGCCTCGTCCGGCGCTACGAGGGCCGGGGGGTCGAGCTTCGCCGCGCCGGCGAGGCCTGGGCCTTCCGCACCGCGCCCGATCTCTCCTTCCTGATGAGCCGCGAGGTGGTCGAGAGCCGCAAGCTCAGCCGCGCCGCGATCGAGACGCTGGCGATCGTCGCCTATCACCAGCCGGTGACGCGGGCCGAGATCGAGGAGATCCGCGGCGTCTCGGTCTCCTCGGGCACGCTCGACCTGCTGATCGAGCTCGGCTGGGTCCGGCTCGGCCGCCGGCGCATGACGCCGGGCCGCCCGGCGACCTACGCGGTGACCCAAGGGTTCCTCGACCATTTCGGCCTCGCCTCCGAGGGCGACCTGCCGGGCCTCGCCGAGCTCCGCGCCGCGGGCCTGCTCGACAACCGCCCGGCGCCCGGCGCCATGCCGGGGGTGGGCGCGGAGAACGCCGCCGAGAAGACCACCGACGCGCCGGAGCCGGACCAGGGCGACCTGATCTGAGGATTGGTGGGCGGAATCGCCCACCCTACGCGGCGGCGCGGGCGACGGCGCGAGCGACGGTGGGCGGAATCGCCCACCCTACGGGCCGGGCGGTCGGCGGTGGGCCTCCCCAGATGGCGAGAGCCGCCCGCGTCCGCTGCCCCGGACTTGATCCGGGGCCTCGAGTCTGGAGAGCGGCGTTCGGAAATGGCGTCGAGGCCCCGGGTCAGGCCCGGGGCCGCGGCGTTTCAGGGGGCCGGATCGAACACCCGGAAGCGCAAGCGCCTCCCGCGGAGCTCCCGTGGCCGGACGATCGTCCGGCCGCCCTCGGGACCCGCGCGGAGAGCCCCCGGCTATTCCTCGGGCTCGGTCGTGAACATGAGCGGATAGCCTTCGCGGCGGCCGAGGTCGGTCGCCTGATCGGCCTTGGTCTCGGCCACCTCGTGGGTGAAGACCGCGACCACGCAGCAGCCCTTCATATGCGCGGTCAGCATCACGCCCTGCGCGCTCGCCTCCGGCATGCGGAACACGGCGGCGAGCACGCCGACCACGAAGTCGCGGGGCGTATAGTCATCATTGTGCAACAGCACCTTGTAGAGCGGCGGCTTGGCCGTCCGGACCTCGGCCTTGCCTTCGGTCTCCGGCGGCGCGCTGACGGCGTCGGGCATCGGTGGAACTCGTGATCAAGTGGAGTGGCTTGACCGGAATATAGCGCGCCCCGAGGTCTCGGCCAATGGTCATGGACGACGCCACGCGGCCCCCCGCGGCGATCCTCCGGTCAGAGGAGGAAGTCCGCGGCGTCGAGGCGCGCCTCGTTCGCGATCTCCACCGTGAAATCGCCCCGCCCGTCGCCGTCGATGTCGCCCCGGACCATGCCCCTGACATAGCGCAACTCCCCGGCCTCGCCGCTGAACGGGTCGGAGCCGATGAAGGTGAAGCGGTCGTTGGTCTCCCGATCCGTGCGGTCCGCGTCGATGGCGCGGAGATCGATGCGATCGCCGTTCCGGAAATCCTCGATGACGTCGCGGCTGGCCTTTCCCGCGAGATCCCAGCCGTTCATGACGAACACGTCCGCGCCCGCGCCGCCCCAGAGGTGATCGCGTCCGGCGCCTCCGACGAGACGGTCGTCGCCGGCGCCGCCGCTCAGCGTGTCGTCGCCGCCGTTGCCCTTCAGGACGTCGGAAGCCTTGTCGCCGGTCAGCCGGTCGTCGGCGCGCGAGCCGCTCGCCTCCACCCCGAGCAGCGAGATGAGGCGCGGCAGGTGATCGAGGGCGACGGTCAGCGGCTGTCCGCCCTCCCGCAGGGTCACTTCGGCGAAGCGCGCCCCGCCGATCGTGATCTCCATGTGCTTGGCCCAGAGGACGCCGGACTCGTCGAAATAGACGCGCGACGTCACCTTGACCTTGCTGTCCTCCCAGAGATGATCCTCGCCTGGACGATAACTGAAGTCCGCCCCGAACGTCCGATAGGGGCCGGGCGGCTCCTCATGGGCGTTAGCCTTGATATGCGTCGCGCCGCCGATGTTGGGCAGGGCGATCTCGCCCTTGGCGGCCTTGGCGTAGCTGATCTTGATCGGGCGATGTGTCTCGGGCATTCCGCGTGTTCCCGCGAGGAGGACGGGCGATATGCCCGCCTGGCCCGATCCGGGATAAGCCGGGAACGGCGCGTTTCACAGCGTGATCATCCGGAATGGTTACCGGGCCGCCGGTCGGCGGTCCCGATGGCGGAAACCTCAGACCCTGAAATGCTTCGCGAGCTTGAGCCCCTGGCCCTGGTAGTTCGAGCCGAGGTCGGCGCCGTAGAGCTTTTCCGGGCGCTCGGCCATGCGCTCGTAGATGAGCCGGCCGACGATCTGGCCGTGGTCGAGCGCGAAGGGCGCCTCGTGGCAGCGCACCTCGAGCACGCCGCGCGAGCCGGTGCCGCCGGCGCCCGCGTGGCCGAAGCCGGGGTCGAAGAACCCGGCGTAATGCACGCGGAACTCGCCCACCATGGCGAGATAGGGCGCCATCTCGGCGGCGTAGTCGGGCGGCACGTGCACCGCCTCGCGGCTGACGAGGATGTAGAAGGCGCCGGGGTCGAGGATGATCCGCCCCGCCTCCGAATGCACCTCTTCCCAGAAATCGAGCGCCGGATAATGCCCGATCCGGTCGAGGTCGATGAGCCCGGTATGCGGCTTGGCGCGATAGCCCACCAGCGTGCCGCGGGCGGGCCTGAGATCGACCGAGAAGCCGAGGCCGCCCGCGATATGCGCCGGGCCGTCCACCAGCCGCTCCGCGGCGTTGAGCGCGCTCAGCGCCGGATCGTCGAGCAGCACCTGGCCCCGGCGGTAGCGGATCTGGTTGAGCCGCATTCCGGGGCGCACCAGCACCGAGAAGGAGCGGGGCGAGATCTCGGCGTAGAGCGGGCCGGCGTAGCCGGGCACGATCCGGTCGAACTCGGTGCCGCGATCGGTGATGAGCCGGGTCAGCAGGTCGAGCCGGCCGGTCGAGCTCTTCGCATTGGCGACGGCCGAGAGATCGGGCGTGAGCGCGAGCCCCTCCATCAGCGGCACGAGATAGACGCAGCCCTTCTCCAGCACCGCGCCGGGTCCGAGCGCGATCCGGTGCATCTCGAATTCGCCGAGCCGCTCGGCCACCGTGGTCTCCGGTCCGGGCAGGAACGAGGCGCGCACGCGATAGGCGAAATCGCCGAGGCGGAGGTCGAGGCTCGCGGGCTGGATCTGGCCTTCGGTCACCGGTTCGGTGACGGTGATCCGGCCATCGGCGAGCATCGCCGCGATCTCCCGGGCCGAAAGCACGCCCGGGCGGAGATCCGCGGTTTTGGGGAGTTTGGTCGGGCTAGCGAGATTCGAACTCACGACCTTTCGACCCCCAGTCGAACGCGCTACCAGACTGCGCTATAGCCCGACACGGGGCGCTTTATAACCGCCCCGGCGGGCGGGGCAAGCGGAAAGCGGCGGTCGCGCGCGTGTTTATCGCGACGGCGCCGCGGCGGCGGCTCAGGCCTCGGGATCGCGCGCCATCTCGACGCGGAGCGCCTCCAGCGCGGCGACGAGGCCGACGAGCCGGATGCGCCGCTCGGGGCCCGCGAGGGGTGTCGGGGCGGGCGCCTCGGCCGCCGGCGCGGGCTCCGCCGCCGGAGCGGGCGCGGGCGCGGCCTCGGCCGCGAGCACGGCGGTATCGAAGAGATCGGCCGCCGCGTCGTGCCGGGGCGCCGGCGGGCTGGCGGGCGGAAGGGCCTCGGCGGGCGCGGGGCGCGCCGCGGGCTCGGCGGGGGCGGCGACGGAAGGCGGGGCTACGGAAGGCGGGGCTACGGAAGGCGCTGCGACGGAAGGCGCGGCGGCCTCCTCCTCGGCGGTCGGCGTGCCGAGGCCGATCACGTGGCGGATGCCGCGCTCGCGCAGGATCTTCTGCACGCCCTTGATCGTCATGCCGTCGTCGTAGAGCAGGCCGCGGATCCCCCGCAGCAGCCGGACGTCCTCCGGACGGTAGTAGCGCCGCCCGCCGCCACGCTTGACCGGCTTCACCTGGGTGAAGCGGGTCTCCCAGAACCGCAGCACATGCGGCGGCACATCGAGCGCCTCGGCGACCTCGCTGATCGTCCTGAAGGCTTCCGGTGACTTGTCCATGGCCAGATCGACCTCGTCCGCGAAGGGGAACGACGCGGCGACCCGATGACGGTCGAAACCGCCGCGATCCCGCGCCCCCTCCCCATGGTTTCGTGCCGGAACTCGCGCCCGGCCTTCTGCTTAGCGCTTGTTCCCGGCGTCGACCCGTTCCTTCATGATATGCGACGGCCGGAAGGTCAGAACACGGCGCGGTTCGATCGGCACTTCCTCGCCGGTCTTGGGATTTCGCCCAACTCGCGCGGACTTGGCACGCACACTGAATGTCCCGAAGGAAGAGATCTTCACAGTCTCACCCTTAACGAGGGCGTCGGACATGTGTTCCAGAACGGATTCCACCAGTTCGGCGGATTCGTTGCGGGAGAGCCCCACCGCGCGGAACACGGCTTCGCTGAGCTCCATACGCGTCAGAGTCTTCTCGCTCATCCCATCCCCCGCGAACAATCTTTCATCGGGCGTAACCCTAGGGTCAATTGGGAAAGCGTGTCAATAATAACGGCTTGGCCGCGGTAGCGAAGACGGCGCCGCGGCGCCGCGACGCGGGTTACCAGCGCAGGGCGGCCGCGCCCCAGGCGAGGCCGCCGCCGATCGCCTCCATCAGCAGGAGATCCCCGGCCCGGATCCGTCCGTCCGCGACGCCGACCGAGAGCGCGAGCGGGATCGAGGCGGCGGAGGTATTGCCGTGATCCTGCACCGTGACGATGACATGGTCCATCGCCACGCCGAGCTTGTGCGCGGTCATGGCCATGATCCGGAGGTTCGCCTGATGCGGCACCAGCCAGTCGACGTCGGACTTCGCGAGCCCGGCGCGGGCGAGCGCGGTCGCGCCGGTCTCGGCGAGCTTGACGACCGCGTGCTTGAAGATCTCCTGGCCGGCCATCCGGACGACACCGGCGGTGCCGGTCGACGAGGGGCCGCCGTCGACGTAGAGAAGCTCGGTATAGCGGCCGTCCGAGTTGAGGTCGGTCGCGAGCAGGCCGCGGTCGCCCGGCGCGCCGGGCTGCTCGGCCGCTTCGAGGATCAGCGCCCCGGCGCCGTCGCCGAACAGCACGCAGGTGGCGCGGTCGGTGAAGTCGAGGATGCGGCTGAAGGTCTCGGCGCCGATCACCATCACCCGCTTCGCGAGGCCGGCGCGGATCAGCGCGTCCGCCTGGGCGAGCGCGAAGACGAAGCCGGCGCAGACCGCCTGGATGTCGAAGGCGAAGCCGCCCTTCATGCCGATCGCGGTCTGCACCTTGACGGCGGTGGAGGGGAAGGTGTTGTCGGGCGTCGCGGTCGCGAGCACGATCGCGTCGATCTCGGCCCCGTCCATCCCCGCGTTGGCGAGCGCGGCGCGGGCCGCGGCGATCGCGAGGTCTGAGGTGAGCTCGCCCTCGGCGGCGAAATGGCGCCGCTCGATTCCGGTGCGGGTCCGGATCCATTCGTCGGAAGTGTCGAGGGTCTTGGAGAATTCGTCGTTCTCGACCACGCGGGCCGGAAGGTAGTGGCCGCAGCCCCGTGCCACGGCCCGGATCGTCGTCATGTCGTCGCACCCTCCGGGGCGGTCTCTTGGGCGGCCGGGGAGGCGCCGAGCGCCATGCGGGCCGCGAGTTTCTGCGTGAAGCCGCGCTCGGCGAGGGTGGCGGCGAGGCGGATCGCCGCGGCGAAGCCGGTCGCGTCCGCGCCGCCATGGCTCTTGATCACGAGCCCGTTCAGCCCGAGGAAGACGCCGCCGTTGACGTTGCGCGGGTCGATCTTCGCGCCGAGCCGCTTGAGCGAGCCGCGGGCGAAGAGCGCGCCGGCCTTGCTGAACAGGCTGTAGCCGAAGGCCTGGCGCAGCTGGTCGCGGATCATCGAGGCGGTGCCCTCGCCGGTCTTCAGCGCGATGTTGCCGGTGAAGCCGTCGGTGACGATCACGTCGACCCGGGCCGAGGCCATGTCGTTGCCCTCGACGAAGCCGATATAGTCGAACTCGCCGAGCGGCGCGGCCGCGCCGAGAAGCTCGGACGCCTCGTGCAGCTCGGTCCGACCCTTGTGCTCCTCGGTCCCGACGTTGAGCAGCCCGACCCGGGGCCGCGCGACGCCGAGCGCGTTGCGCGCGTAGGAAGTGCCCATCAGGCCGTATTTCAGGAGGTCGGCCGCGTCGGCGCGGATATCGGCGCCGGCGTCGAGCAGGACGTTGTAGTTCTGCGGATTGACCGAGGGCCACAGCACCGCGATCGCCGGGCGGTTCACCCCCGGCGCCTTGCGGAGCGCCAGCATCGAGAAGGCCATCAGCGCGCCGGTGTTGCCGGCCGAGATCGCGGCTGGGCTCTCGCCGGCCTTCACCGCCTCGAGCGCGCCCCACATGCTGGTGCCCTTCGCGCGGCGCAGCGCGCGCGACGGCTTCTCGTCCATGCCGATCACGCTCTCGGCGTGGCGGACCTCGGTCCGCTCCGCGAGGGGGCTGCCGCGCTCGAGCGCGCGGCCGAGCACCTCGGCGTCGCCATGCACGATATAGCGCAGCCGGGGATTGGCTTCGAGCGACTTGCCCATCCCCTTCAGGACATCGACGACCCCGCGGTCGCCGCTCATCGCGTCGATCGAAAGGACGATGTCACCCGTGGCTGGGCGCGTCGTGCCACCGATCATCCTGGGGTCGGCGGACATGCGGCCCAACCTCGCGTTGGTTCGGTGTGACTTCAGGCGGCTTCGTCGTCGAGATCGACGGTGTCGGCGACGGCGACGATTTCCTTGCCGTCATAGTGGCCGCAGGCGCCGCAGACGTGGTGCGGACGGCGCAGCTCGCCGCAGTTCGAGCATTCGTTCGGATTGGCGGCGACCAGCGAGTCGTGCGAGCGGCGCATGCCGCGGCGCGATCCGGTAACCTTGCTTTTAGGTACAGCCATAGTCTTGACCTCGATCTCGATCGGGCCCCGGCCCGGATCATCCTCATCATCAGTTCGCCGGCGGACTACCAGATCGCGCGCGACATGTCACGCCCGGCGGCGCCGAAAAACCGGCGGGAAACGAGCCGCGGAACATACGCATGGCGCGGCGCGACGCAAGCCCTTTCGGCTGGATTTCAGGAACCGTCGTCGAGTTTGTCACGCAGGGCGGCGAGGGCGGCGAAGGGCTTCACCACCTCGACCTCCTCGCCATAGCCCATCGCGGCGAGCGAGGCGCCTTCCTTGCGCGGATAGGCGGGCAGCGCCAGCGCCAGCGCCTCGACCGCGACGAGCCCGAGATCGAGCCGGTCGGGCAGCGGCTCGACGTCCTCGTCGTCGTCCTCGGAGAGAATCACATCCGTCCCGCGCGGCGCGTCGGGCAGGTAGAGCCGCCGCACCCGCTGGTCGACGCGGCTCGTGACCGGGTCGAGCGAGACGACGCAGCTCTGCACCACGGTGGCGCCGAGCGCGGCGTCGAGCTCCCAGCCGCCCTTCGCGAGCGCGGTGAGCTTGCCGGCGAAGCGGAGCTTGCGCACCGCGCGCGCGTCCATCAGGCGGGCGATCGCCTCGCTTTCCGCGGGCGAGGGGGTGATGTCGAAGGCGAATTCCGGGGCGTCCCGCAGCCTGGCCAGATCGATAACCCGGGGAAATTCGGGATTGTCGGCGGCCTGTTCAATGAGCTGGGGCATGGCTGGTCCTTAGCGGGCCCGGGGGACGTGACCCCCCGCCCAAGTTCCTTGAATTTAGACCATGCGCGGGGTAGGGGAGCAAGGGAATTCGGGATGACGAACGAGGACGAGATGCGCTCCAGCGCGACGCGCGCCCTGGCCACGCTGCTCCTGTCGGGAGCGGTCCTGGCTGGCTGTTCGCCGACCACGCAGATCCACGGCTACATGCCTCCGGAGGCGGATGTGTCGCGGATCAAGCCGGGCGTCGACACGACCGCCACGGTCCAGGAAGTGCTCGGCCTGCCGGCGGGCAACGGCATCGTGCGCGATTCCGCCTGGTACTATGTCGAGAGCACGTTCGAGAACTACACCTATCACGCGCCGCGCGTGCTCGACCGCAAGGTGCTGCAGGTCAGCTACGACCAGAACGGGGTCGTGACCGGGCTGAAGCGCTACGGCATCGAGGACGGGCGCATCGTCGACCTCGCCAATGACACGACGCAGACCGGCGGCCAGGAGATGGGCGTGCTGGAGCAGCTGTTCGGCAACATCCTCAACATGGACCCGGGCCAGTTCCAGAACCAGGGCGCCGGCACGCCGACCGGCGGCGGCCTCTAGCGGCCCCGCTCGCGGGCGCGGGCGAGGTTGCCCGCGCCGTCGCGGACGGCTATTCCCGAGCATCATTGTCGGAAACGCCGCCCGCTCCCCGCGGGCGGGCCGGCTGGCCGGAGAGGGAAGATTGGGCGCGCGGATCCTGAACGGCCTCGCATGGCTGGTGGCCTTCATCTGCGCCGCGCCCATGGTCGCGACGGTGGTCGCGGCGATGCTGGGCGACCTCGAGACCTGGCGCGGCCTCGCCCGGACCGTCCTGCCGCTCTACATCGAGAACACGCTCCTGCTCGTGGCGCTGGTCGCCGCCGGCACGGCGGCGGTGGGCACCGGCGCCGCCTGGCTCGTCACCATGTACCGCTTCCCGGGATCGCGCCTGCTCGAGCTCCTGCTCGTGCTGCCGCTGGCCTTCCCGGCCTATGTGCTCGCCTACGCCTATACCGATCTGCTGTCGCATCCGGGGCCGGTGCAGACCTGGCTGCGCGCCGTCACCGGCTGGGGGCCGCGCGATTACTGGTTCCCGAACATCCGCTCGCTGCCCGGCGCCGCGCTGATGCTGATCTGCGTGCTCTATCCTTACGTCTACCTGCTCGCCCGCAACGCCTTCGCGCAGCAGTCGGGCTCGGGCTATCTCGCGGCGCGCACGCTCGGGCAGGGGCCCTGGGGCGCCTTCTGGCGGGTGAGCCTGCCGATGGCGCGGCCGGCGATCGCGGCGGGCGTGCTGCTCGCGATCATGGAGACGATCGCCGACTATGGCACCGTCGGCTATTTCGCGGTGCGCACTTTCTCGACCGGGATCTATCAGGCCTGGTTCTCGATGGCGGACCGCGGCGCCGCGGCGCAGCTCGCGCTCTGCCTGCTCGCCTTCGCGCTCGTCCTCGCCGGGCTCGAGCGCGCGCAGCGCGGCGGGGCGCGGGCGCACGGCCGGGGCGGGCGGCTCGCCGGGGCGGAGAAGGAGGTCCTCGCGGGCTGGCGCGGCTGGGCGGCGAGCCTCGCCTGCGGCCTGCCCTTCGTGATCGGCTTCGCGCTGCCCGTCGTGGTGCTGACCAGCATGGCGATCGGCTCGGGCCAGAGCCTGACCGATCCGCGCTACATGCGCTTCGTCACCAATTCGCTGACGCTCGGCGCGATCGCGGCCGCGGTCACGGTGGCGGGCGCGGTCTTGATCGGCTTTCGCGCCCGGCTGCGGCCGGGCCGGGTCTCGCGCGGGCTCGTGCTCGGCGCCGGGCTCGGCTACGCGGTGCCGGGCGGCGTGATCGCGGTCGGCCTGCTCGTGCCCTTCGCCCATCTCGACAACGCGATCGACGCGGTCGCCCGCGCGCGGTTCGGGGTCTCGACCGGGCTCATCCTCACCGGCTCGATCTGGCTTCTCGTGCTCGCCTACATGGCGCGGTTCATGGCCGTGGCGCTCAACACCTACGACGCCGGCATGGCGACGGTCAGCCCGAACATCGACGCGGTGGCGCGCACGCTCGGCACCACGCCCGGGCGCCTCATGACCCGCGTGCATCTGCCGATCCTGCGCGGCAGCCTGCTCACCGCCGCGCTGCTCGTCTTCGTCGACGTGCTGAAGGAGCTGCCGGCGACGCTGATCATGCGGCCGTTCAATTTCGACACGCTGGCGGTGCAGGCGCACCGGCTCGCGGCGGACGAGCGGCTGAGCCAGGCGGCGGTGCCGAGCCTCGTCATCGCCGCGATCGGGCTTCTGCCGGTGATCCTGGTCTGCCGGCGGATCGCGGCGGGGGCCGGGCGCGGCGCCCCGGCGGCGCCGCGCCCGGCCTGAGGCCTGGTCAGGGGAAGCCGATCTCGTTGAAGATCGCCGCCGCCTCGGGCTGGTTCTCGCCGAGCGCCGAAAGGTTCAGCGTGTCGCGCCTGAAGGTCCCGAGCGAGGCCGCGATCTCGTTCACCTCGACCCCCTCGACCACCGGGAATTCGTAGTTCTGGTTCGCGAAATACGCCTGGGCCTGGTCGGTCGTGAGGTATTCGAGGAACTTCACCGCGTTGTCCTTGTTCGGCGAATTCACCACGATCCCGGCGGCGGCGACGTTCACATGCGTGCCAGTGGTCTCCTGGTTCGGGAAGACCCAGCCGATATCCTCGGTCTGGCCGCTGATGCCGTCGACCTTCTCGGCGAGCGTGCGGGCGAAGTAGTAGGTGTTCATGATCGCGATGTCGCATTGCCCCGAGATCACGCCGCGCAGCTGGTCGAGATCGGCGCCCTCCGGCGGGCGCGCGAGGTTGGCGAGCAGCCCCTCGGCCCAGGTCTTGGCGCCCTCGGGCCCGTCATGCGCGATGATCGCGCTCATCAGCGAGAGATTGTAGACGTCCATCGCCGAGCGGATGCAGATCCGGCCCTTCCATTCGGGATCGGCCAGCGCCTCGTAGGTCTGGGGCGGGTTCGGCACGCGGGACTTCGAATAGAAGAGGATCCGCGCCCGGGTCGAGAAGCCGAACCAGTGATCGTCCGGATGCCGGAACTCGGCCGGGATGCGGCTGTCGAGCACCTCGGACTGGACCGGCTGGAGCAGCCCCTCGCGGTCGGCGAGCCAGATCCGCCCGGCGTCGACGGTCAGCAGGATGTCGGCCGGGCTGTTGCGTCCCTCGGCCTTCAGCCGGGCGATGAGCTCGTCGGTCGTGCCCTCGATCCGGTTGACCTCGATCCCGGTCGCCTCGGTGAAATCGGCGTAGAGGCGCTCGTCGGTGTCGTAGTGGCGCGAGGAATAGATATTGACCTCCTGCGCCCAGGCGGGGAGGGCGAGCGCCGACAGGAGGGTCGCGGCGAGGGCGAGGCGGGACATGGGCGGACTCCGGTTCGAAAGCCTTCGCCGCCGGTTCTGCCATTCCCGACTAAGAGGGTCAACAAAGGCCCGTCCCGCGGGCGGCCGGCGCGGCGGTGGAATCCGCGCCGGCCGGCCAAGTCAGGGGAAGCCGACCGCGTTGAAGATCTCCTGCGCCTTCGCCTGGTTCTCGCCCAGCACCGACAGGTTGAGCGTGTCGGGCCTGAACTCCCCGAGCGCCGCGGCGATCTCGCCCACCTTCACATCCGCCACCGCCGGGAATTCGTGGTTCTGGTTGGCGAAGAATTCCTGCGCCGAGTCGGTGGTGAGGTATTCGAGGAATTTGATCGCATCCTCCCTGTGCGGCGCGTTGGCGGCGAGCCCGGCGGCGGCGATGTTCACATGCGTGCCGGTGGTCTCCTGGTTGGGGAAGACCCAGCCGATCTTCTCGACATCCGCGCCGATCCCCTCCACCGGCGCCGCCTGGGCGCGGGCGAAGTAATAGGTGTTGGCGACCGCGATGTCGCAGGCGCCCGAGACGATGCCCTTGAGCTGGTCGGTGTCGCCGCCCTCGGGCGGGCGCGCGAGATTGGCGAGCAGGCCCTCGGCCCAGGCCTTCGCGCCTTCCTCGCCCTCGTGCGCGATGATCGACCCCATCAGCGAGAGGTTGTAGATGTTGCTCGACGAGCGGATGCAGATCTTGCCCTTCCACTTCGGATCGGCGAGCTCGGCATAGGTCAGGGGCGGCGCGTCGACGCGGTCCTTGGCGTAGAAGATCAGCCGGGCGCGGGTGGAGAAGCCGTACCAGTCGCCGTCGGGCGCGCGCAGGTATTCGGGGATCCGCGTGTTCAGCGTCTCGGAGCTGACCGGTTGCAGCAGGCCCTCGGTATCCGCGAGCCAGATCCGGCCGGCGTCGACGGTCAGCACGATGTCGGCCGGGCTGTTCGCGCCCTCGGCCTTCATGCGCGCGATGAGCTCGTCGGGATTGCCCTCGATCCGGTTCACCTTGACGCCGGTCGCCTCGGTGAAGTCGGAATAGAGCTTCTCGTCGGTGTCGTAGTGGCGCGACGAGTAGATGTTGATCTCCTGCGCCGCGGCGGGAACCGCCGCCGCGATGGCGATGAGCGCCGGGGCTAGCCCAAGCTTCGGCATGTGAGGAGTCCTCCCCTTTCTGACAATTTTGCTCGGACTCTCCGCCCGCGCCCCGGCGCGGTCAAGCGCGCGGCTGGGGTGGGGGCTGATCCAAATTGTCGCGGGGGGTGAGGGGCGGCGCGCCGCCCCTCAGTATTCGCGCTCGTAGAAGATGCCGAGCGTGGTGTTGCCGTCGCTGCCGACCGAGCCGCGGGCCTGCACGTCGTCGCGGAGCTGCACCTGGATCTCGGCCCGGCTGACGCCGTCGCTGCCGGTCTGCACGTCGACATAGACGTTGTCGCTGACATAGCGCCCGGCGCGGACGGCGGTGGAGCCGTCCTCTTGGGTGATGATGTCGAGATCGTCGAGCCCGGTCGAGCTGCGCAGCTGCTCGAGCACGCCGCCACCACCGCCGCCCGCGAGCTCGGCCGCCGCCGCAGCGAGCTGGGCGAGCTGGAAGGCCGAGAGGTCCTGGGCGGAGCGGTTGAACAGGATCCGCGCCAGCACCTCGTCCTGCGGCAGCTCCGGCTCGGAGGAGAAGATCACCTCCGGCGCCATCGCGCTGCCGGTGACGGTGACGATCGCCGTCACGTCCTCGGACCGGGTGCGCGCGACGAAGTTGATCTGCGGGTCGAGGTTGCCGACCAGCGTCAGCGAGCCCTCGGTGAAGTCGAGCCGCTGGCCGAGGATCGAGAGCCTGCCGCGGCGCAGCTCGAACTGGCCGACCGGCTCGACGTTGGAGACGGTGCCCTGGATACGGGTCTCGCCGCCGAGCTCGACGTCGAGGCCGCGGCCCCGGACGAAGATCTGCCGGGGCGCGCGGATCCGCACGTCGAGGCGGAGCCGCGAGTCGCTCGAGCGCTGCTGGGGCTGGGGCGCGCCGACCCCGGCGCGCGCCAGCGTCTCGCGCACGCCGCGCGGGGGCAGGTGGTGCAGCACCTGCTCGAGCTGGCCCGGACCGCCGGCGCCGAAGCCCTCGGCGATCGAGATCTCGGTCGCGTCGAGGTCGATCGCGCCGCTGATGAGCCCGTCGCCGAGCAGGGGCCCGCTGGCGGCGAGATCGCCCGAGAGCCGCGTCGCGACGAAGGAGCCGTCGGTATAGCGCACGTTGTTGATCCGGAGCGCCAGATCCGCCGGCAGCCCGGCGCCGAGCCCGATCGTGCCCGAGGCGCGCAGGTTGCCGCCGGCCGCGACGTCGGCGGAGAGGTCGCGGATATCGACCCGGTCGCCCGCGAGGGCGGCGTCGAGCGCGATGTTGTTGAGCCGGACGTTGGATTGCGGGTCGACCAGCGTGCCGCCGGTCATCCGCGCCGTGCCGCTGAGTTGCGGCTGGGCGATCGAGCCCTGGGCGCGGACGTCGAGCCGGACGAGGCCGGCCGCCTGGGCGTCCCGCTCGGCCAGAAAGCCGTTGGCGAGCGCGAGCGGCAGCGCGCCGGAACCCGTGACGTTGAGACCCGGGCCCGACAGCGGCACGCGGCCCGAGGCGGTGAAATCGACGCCGCCGCCGCCGGTCAGCCGCGCGTCGGCCAGCGTCAGCACGTTGTCGGTGAAATCGCCGCGCGCCGTCAGCGCGAGCGCGCCGACCCCGCCGACCGACAGGATGTCGGCGGTGAGGCCGTCGCCGCGCAGGTCGAAGGTGGCGCCGACGCGCGGATCGGCGAGCGTGCCGGTCACGCGCGCGGAGCCGGAGATGTCGCCGCGCAGGCCCCGGTTGCCCGCGAGCCCGTCGACCATCGCGAGCGGGAAGCGGTTCAGCGTCACGTCGAGGCCGAGCTGTCCGGTCCCGCCCAGCGGCACGCCGCCCGCCACCCGGACGTCGAGCCCGTTCGGCGCGGTCGCGGTGGCGTTGAGGTTGAGCCGGCCGTCCGCGGTCGCGCCATTCGCCCTGAGCGCGAGCGGCGGCACGCCGGCCGCGCGGGTCGCGGCCGCGCCGATGCCGTCGCCGGCGAGGTCGAAGGTCACGTCGGGCGCGGCGCGCGGCCCGGTGACGCGCGCGGCGCCGCTCACCGCGCCGGTGGCGCCGAGGTTCGGCAGGATCGCGTTCGCGATGTCGAGCGGCAGCGTGGTGAGGTCGACCGCGAGGTCGAAGGCCTCGGCCACCGTGCCCTGGGCGCTGAGCCGGCCGGTGCCGAAGTCGAGCGTCAGCGGGGTCAGCGTGACCGCGCCGTCGCGCAGCGTGATCGAGGCGGGGGCGGTCAGCGTGGCGATCCGCGGCTGCTGGCGCAGCCGCAGCGTCTCGAGCGTGACCGCGACGCCGGGCGACAGCCGCTCGACCGTGCCGGTGGTATCGACGAGCGTGCCGATCGCGAAGCGCCCGTCGGCGGCGAAGCGCATCCTGGTCTGGTCGATCTGCTCGGCGGTCGCGTTCAGCGTCGCGAGCTCGACGCCGCCGGCGCGGATGTTCTCGCCGGCGAGCGTGCCGTTGACGAGCGGCACGCCGAGCGCGTCGGCGATGGTCGCGTCGAGCGTCAGGCTGTCGATGCCATTGCCCTCGAAGACGAGGCCGCTCCCGTTCGCCGAGACCCGGACGCCCTGGGTGCCGTTCTCGGCGCCGAAGGTCAGGTCCGCCTCGATCGCGCCGGCGCCCTCGGCGAGCGCGAGGGCGGCGATCGGCGCGATATCGGGCCAGCGCACCGCGACGGCGCCGGTGATGAGCCCGTTCGCCGCGCGCGAGACGTCGCCCGCGACGGTGTTGGGCCCGACGGCGGCGCGCAGCCCGCGGATCTCCTGCGCGCCGTCCCGCGCCGCGATCGATCCCGCGAGCGACAGCGGCAGATCGCCGAGCTGGCCCGCGCCCCTGACGTCGCCGGTCACGTCCGCGCCCTCGATCGTGCCGGTGAAGCCGAGCTCGGCCCCGGTCAGCGGCCGGTCCATCAGCCGGCCCTCGGGAATGTCGGCCGCGACGTCGACGTCGAACCGGCCGCCGGTGCCCTTGGCGGTGCCTTGGGCGCTCAGCGCGCCGGCGAGGCGCGGGTCGACGAGCGCGAGGTCGTTCAGCTTCGCCTCGAAGGTGATGTCGGTGCTGGTCGAGGAGACGTGCCCGTCGGAGGCGAGCGAGAGCTGGGCATTGCCGACGCGGAGCCCGTCGGCGCGGATGCCGTCCGCGTCGCGCGCGACCCGCCCGGCGAGCGTCGTCTCGCCCGCCATCAGCGCGTCGGCCCGGGGATCGCCGATCGCGAGATCGCGCGCCGTGCCGGAGAGCGCGAGGTCGAACCCGCCGCTGAGCGGGCTGACCGAGCCGTTCGCGTCGAGGTCGACGCCGCCGCCGAGCGCGCGGCCGATCATCGGCCCGAACGGCGCGAGATCATCGACCCGGACCGAGTTGCGCGCCTGGTAGACCCAGTCGGTCAGCGTGCCGGCGGAAAAGACCGAGAGGCCCGAGCCGGAGAGCTGGAACTGCCGCACCGTGACCGGCCCGCCCGGCGGCATCGCGGCGTCGGCGAAGAGGTCGAAGCGCGAGCCGAGCGCCGAGGCGAGCTCGGGGTCGTCGGTCGCGACGCCGGTCGCGAGCCCCTCGGCCGAGAGCGTGACCGAGCGGGTGGCCGGGTCCTCGAGGTTCTCCGCGAGGCCGCCGAGGTTGAGCGTGACGTCCTCCATCGAGACGCCCCGGGTCGCGAGCCGGTCGAGCACGAGAAAGCCGTTCCACCGGGTCTGCTGGCCGTAGGAGAGATAGAGCCGCGCGGAATTGAGCGTGGTCGCGGCGCCCGGCACCGGCAGCGTCACCGGCGGCTTCGAAGGATCGCCGAGCGTGCCGCTGAGGTCCACCGCGCGCGGGAAACCGTCGGGCGTGGTGTCGAAGCTGCCGTCGAGCGCCAGAACCGCGCCCCGCAGCGCCAGCGCGTCGAGGCGGGTGCCGCCGTCGGTCTTGCGCACGCCGTTCGCGGTCAGCGCGGTCTCGCCGGCGAAGAAGTCGCGGTACGGGGCGGGCACCAGCGGCGCCACGCCGCCGCGCAGGTCGACATTGAAGCCGAGCCCGTCGTCGCGGGAGCGCAGTGCCAGCGTGCCGCCGACCAGCCGCTCGCCCGCGGCGTCGAGCGAGAGGGTGACGTCGACGTTGTCGATCGGGCCGTCGCCGCTCAGCCTGAGGTCGATCGGCGGCTGGTTCTCGATGTTGAGCAGCGTCGCCACCAGCCCGCCCTGGGGCTCCCGCAGCTGGAGGTCGAGACCGAGCTGGCGCGTGCTGTTCGCGAAACTGGCGCGGAGGTTGAGCTCGCCCCCCGGCGCGTCGAGCCTGCGCGCGGCGAGCGTGGTGTCGAGCGTGCCGCGCGCGAGCGTCAGGCGGCCGTCGAGCGAGAGCTGCGCCGCGACGCCCGCGACCGGCGCGCCGAGACTGAACCGCCCGACGGTGAATTCGTTGACCTGGATCCGGACCGGCAGCTCGGGCACCTGGAACGGGGTCGCCTCGGTCTGCTCCAGCACCGGGGTCGGCGGGATCACCGGCCGGCGCGCGAGGTCGATCTCGGCGGCGGCGAGCCGGTTGACGCTGACCCGGCCGAGCAGCAGGGCCGAGCGGGTCCAGTCGAGCTCGACCCGCCGCAGCGTCAGCCAGGCGCCGTTCTCGTCCGAGACGGTGACCGTGTCGATGCGGGCGCGCGAGGAGAGCAGGCCGGAGACGCCCGAGAGGCGCACCTCGCGTCCCGGCCCGGAGAGCTGGTTCTCGAGCGTGCGGGCGAGAAAGCCGTTGTCGCTGTCCTCGCCGCCCGATTGGGCGAGCGCGGCGATGCCGACGAGGCTGATGAGGGCGATGAGCGCGATCAGGCGTTTCAAGGGAGCGGTCTCCGATCAGAAGGCCTGGCCGATGCCAATATAGAGCGCGATCCGGGAATCCCCGGGTAGGGGGTCGAGCGGCGTCGCGAGGTCGACCCGCAGCGGCCCGATCGGCGTGAAATAGCGCACGCCGGCGCCGACGCCGATCCGAAGCTCGTTCTCGCCCGCGAACCGCGGGTTCTCGCTCACGAAGCCCGCGTCGGCGAAGGCGGCGCCGCCCCAGCTCTCGGTGAAGCGGAGCCGGGTCTCGGCGGAGGCCTCGAACAGTCCCCGGCCGCCGATCGTGCCCTCGACGCCGTCGACCGTGGTCTGCACGCCGATCGAGCGGTAGGGGTAGCCGCGGACCGAGCCGCCGCCGCCCGCGAAGAACAGCAGGTCCGGCGGGCTCTCGGCCGCGCTGGGGCCATAGTAGCTGCCGACCTTAACCCGGCCCGCGAGCACGAGCCGGTCGAGCCCGACCAGGGAGTGATAGTAGCGCCCCTCGAGGGTGCCGCGGATCGCCGGGTTGCCATAGTCGAATTCGTAGAACGGCTGCAGCATGGCGGCGATGTAATAGCCGCGGGTCGCGTCGAGCGGGTCGTTGCGGATGTCGTAGACGAGGTTGCCGAGCAGCCCGAGCGTGAAGAAGTGCCGGGTGCCGTAGATGTCCTCGAATTTCGCCCGCGCGAAATTCGCCGAGAGGTCGCCGGTCAGCCGGTCGCCGAACTGCTGCGCGAAGCCGATGTTCCCGCCGAACGAGGTCTCGCGGTAGGTGTCATAGTCGAGCCTTTGCGCCAGCAGCCCGGCGATCAGGTCGGTATCCGGCCGGTAGATCCCGGGCTTGGTGAAGGCGACACCGAGCGAATAGTCGAAGGAATTGGGATCGACGCTCTCGAGCAGGCCCGAGACGCTGGCGTCGAACCGGAGCCGCTCGCCGCGGCCGAAGAGGTTGCGGTGCATCCAGTAGGCCTCGAGCCCGAGGCCGTCGATCGTCGAATAGGTGCCGCCGAAGCCGATCGTGCGCGGGCGCCGGTCCTCGACCCGCACGGTCATCGGCAGCGACCCGTCCGGCTCGATCTCGTCGGCCTCCTCGATCCGCAGCGAGCGGAAGATGCCGAGCCGGCCAAGCCGCGCCTGGCTCCGCGCCACCTGGGCCGAGTCGAACCGCGCGCCCTCGGGCAGGTCCGTCATGAAGCGGATGAATTCGGGATCGGTGCGGCTCGCGCCCTCGACCGTGGTCGGGCCGTAACGCGCCTCGCGGCCGGGATCGAGTCGGAGCTCGACGTCGAGCCGGTCGTTCTCGTGGTCGGCGATCACCTCGCGCCCGCTCTCGGCCGCCTTGGGATGGCCCCGCACGCGCCAGTGCGCGATCGCCAGATCCGAGGCCTTGCCGATCACCCCCGCCTCGGCCTGCGCGCCGGGCAGGTAGCCGAGGGAGGCCGGCGTGGTCAGGCGCTGCCGCCGGGTGTCCATCGGCGGCGGCGGGTTGACGATCGCGAGCCGCCCGAACTTGAAGGCGGGGCCGGTGTCGACGGCGATGACGACCGGGACATCCGCCGGCAGGTCGACGGCGAGCGTGAGGTCCGCCGCCTCGCGCCCCGCGACGAGGATGCTGATCGTGCCGCCGTAATAGCCCGCGTCGTAGAGCGCGGCGAGGATGCGGCGATAATCGCCCTTGGCCCGGGAGATGAGCCCGGCGCGCCCCGAGGCCGGCTCCTCACGGTTGGCGTAGAGCGCCGAGGCGGTCTCGAGCCGGTCCTGGAGCGCGGTGTCGCCGGTCACGCGCAATTCGGCGGTGTAGTCGAGCGGATCGATCACATCGACGCGGTCCGCGTTCTCGTCCTCGCGCGGCCCCCAGAGGTGGAAGCCGAACAGCGAGAACGCGCCCGCCGGGCCGGCCGGACCCAGAACCGCGGCGCCCACGAGAAATCCGGCGACGAGCCCACCGCGGTAGGAGGAGGCGGCCATTAGATTATTTCCTGCTCTGTTCGGCTCTTGTTAACCGACACCCTAAAGGAATCAGGGGTGGGCTCAAGGGTAACGCCGGGGTGAGCGGATTTGTTTCGGCGGGTCTTGGCAAATCGGCAACGGCCGCGCGCCGCCGCGCCGTCCATGGCTTGCGCCCGCGGGGTTCCCGGGGCATCTTCGCGCCGGGGTCCGCGGTTCGGGCTCCGGGACGGCGTCGACGATCGGTGAGTGTGGAGTAGGGCGATGAAGTTACTGGTGACCGGAGGCGCGGGATTCATCGGATCGGCCGTGGTTCGGCGGGCGATCGCGGACGGTCACGCCGTCGTGAACGTCGATGTCCTGACCTACGCCGCCAATCCCGCCAATCTCGACAGCGTGGCGGACGATCCCGGCTACGCCTTCGAGCAGATCGACATCCGCGACCGCGCCGAGCTCGACCGGGTCTTCGCGACGCACGAGCCCGACGCGGTGATGCATCTCGCCGCCGAAAGCCACGTCGACCGCTCGATCGACGGCCCGGCCGCTTTCATCGACACCAACATCACCGGCACCTACACGCTGCTCGAGGCGGCGCGCGCCTATTGGGGCGGGTCGCGCGACAAGCCGGGGCGCGATTTCCGCTTCCACCACATCTCGACCGACGAGGTCTTCGGCACGCTCGGCGCCACCGGGCAGTTCACCGAGACCACGCCCTACGCGCCGAACTCGCCCTATTCCGCCTCCAAGGCCGCGAGCGACCATCTGGTGCGCGCCTGGGGCGAGACCTACGGCCTGCCGGTCGTGCTCTCGAACTGCTCGAACAACTACGGCCCGTTCCACTTCCCCGAGAAGCTGATCCCGGTCGTGATCCTCAACGCGCTCGCCGGCCGCGACATCCCGGTCTACGGCCAGGGCGTCAACGTGCGCGACTGGCTCTTCGTCGAGGACCACGCGACGGCGCTCCTCGCCGTGGTCACGAAGGGCGAGATCGGCGAGAGCTACAACATCGGCGGCAACGCCGAGGCGACCAACATCGACATCGTGCGCCGGATCTGCGCGCTGATGGACGAGATGGATCCGAAGGGCGCGCCGCACGACCGGCTGATCACCTTCGTCAAGGACCGCCCCGGCCACGACCTGCGCTATGCGATCGACGCCTCGAAGATCAAGGCCGAGCTCGGCTGGGAGCCCTCGGTGACGCTCGACGAGGGGCTGCGCCGCACCGTCGCCTGGTATCTCGAGCACCGGCCGTGGTGGCAGGCGATCCAGGAGCGCGGCTACAAGCTGGAACGGCTCGGCCTCAAGGCCGCGGGCTGAGCCGATGCGCGCGCTCATTTTCGGCACGACCGGGCAGGTGGCCCGCGAACTGGCGCGGACCGCGCCGCCGGGCGTGGAGATCCTGGCCTTCGGCCGCGCCGAGGCCGATCTCTCCGACCCCGCTGCCTGCGCGGCCGCCGTCGCGGCGCGGGACGCCGACGTGGTGATCAACGCCGCCGCCTATACCGCCGTCGACCAGGCCGAGGACGAGCCGGGCCTCGCCCATGCGATCAACGCCGAGGCGCCGGGCGCGATGGCGCGGGCGGCGGCTGCGAAGGGCGTGCCCTTCCTGCATGTCTCGACCGACTATGTCTTCGACGGCGCCCCCGGCCGGGCGTGGCGCGAGGACGACCCGACCGGCCCGCTCGGCGCCTATGGCGCGAGCAAGCTCGCCGGGGAGCAGGCGGTCGCCCAGGCGGGCGGCGATCACGTCATCCTGCGCACCGCCTGGGTCTTCTCGAGCCACGGCAGGAATTTCGTCAAGACCATGCTCGCCTACGGCCGCGACCGCGACGAGATGCGCGTGGTCGGCGACCAGCGCGGCGGCCCGACGCCGGCCGCAGACATCGCGCTCGCGCTCTGGAACATCGCCGCCGCGCGCCACGCCGGCGCCGGCGCGCCCGGCGTCTATCACTTCGCCGGCGCGCCCTCGGTCAGCTGGGCCGAATTCGCGGAAGGTATCTTCGCCGCCAGCGGCTGGGCGCGCGCGCCGCGCGTGACCGCGATCGCCACGGCGGACTGGCCGACCAAGGCGTCGCGGCCCGCCAATTCGGTGCTCGACTGCGGCGCGATCGGCCGCGTCTTCGGCATCGCCCAACCCGACTGGCGCGCCGGGCTCGCCCGCGTCGTCGCCGAACTCTCGAAGGAAACCGCCGCCTCATGACCTCGCGCAAGGGCATCGTTCTCGCCGGCGGATCCGGCACCCGGCTCTATCCGATCACCCATTCGCTCTCGAAGCAGCTGCTGCCGCTCTACGACAAGCCGATGATCTACTATCCCTTGTCCGTGCTGATGCTGGCCGGCCTGCGGGAGATCGCGATCATCACCACCCCGGCCGACCAGGAGCAGTTCAGGCGCCTGCTCCACGACGGCTCGCAGTGGAACATGAAGTTCACCTATGTCGCGCAGCCGAGGCCGGAGGGGCTGGCGCAGGCCTATCTCTTGACCGAGGACTTCCTGGACGGCGCCGCCTCGACCATGGTGCTCGGCGACAACATCTTCTTCGGCCACGGGCTGCCGGAGCTGCTGCGCGCCGCCGCCGGGCGGCCGGCGGGTGGCACCGTCTTCGGCTACCGCGTCTCCGATCCCGAACGCTACGGCGTGGTCGATTTCGACGCCGAGGGACGCGTGCTCTCGATCGAGGAGAAGCCGGAAAAGCCGCGCTCGAACTTCGCGGTCACCGGCATCTACGTGCTCGACGGCTCCGCGCCCGCCCGCGCCGCGAAGGTCGAGCCGAGCGCGCGGGGCGAGCTCGAGATCACCGAGCTCCTGAATTCCTACCGCGCCGAGGGGCTGCTCAACGTCGAGCGCATGGGCCGGGGCTATGCCTGGCTCGACACCGGCACGCATGCGAGCCTGCTCGAGGCGGGCAATTTCGTGCGCACGATCGAGGACCGGCAGAACCTGAAGATGGGCTGCCCGGAGGAGATCGCCTTCGCGCAGGGCTGGATCAGCGCCGACGAGCTCCGCGCGCTGGCGGCGCCCTATCTCAAGACCGAATACGGCAAGTACCTGATCCGCGTCGCCGACGGCGCCTGAGGCCGTCCGCCGGCGCCGGCCTCCGGCCGTCCCCGCCCGGCGGCGGTGGCGCCGCGTCCGGCGTTCCGCGCGTGGCGGCGGAGCGCCCGCGGCGCGTTTCGGGACCTTCGCTCGTGGCGGGCGCCCGGTGCTGGC
>QFPW01000044.1 GCA_003241785.1 Rhodovulum sulfidophilum
GGTCGTCTCGTCATGGTCTCTCCTCGCTCTCGGCATCATGCCGGTGTCGCGCGGACAATCCACTCATTGCTCCCGTTCAGATTTCTCGAGCCACCTCTGCCTGCTGACGCGATACCGTGAGAAATATCCGGCCATAGCACTCGATATGGCCGAAGGATCGGCACGCGACGCCATTACGCAACTACGCGCCCGTCAGCTCGACGTGGCGTTCCTTGTTGGCACTTTTGAGCTGCCCGATTGCCATTCCCGACCGATATGGACTGAGCCGCTCGTCGTCGCGCTCCCCTCAAAGCATAGACTGGCCGGCCGGGCAGGTGTCCAGTGGACTGATCTCGCTGCCGAAACTTTTCTTGTCCGCCATGGTGGGACCGGACCGCAAGTTCACGACCATATTATTTTGCGGCTTGCCGGAGGGTGGCCGCCGCCTGCCATCCATCGATTCGCGGTTGAGCGCGGCACACTTTTATCCATGGTAGCGCAGGGCTTCGGAATCACGCTGTTAGGAGCTGCGAGCCAGCTTTCTCCTACGTTCGGTGTCACGCTTGTTCCGATCATTGATGAACCTGATCCCGTGGTTTTCTCGGCGGTCTGGTCACCGAACAATCGCGGCGCCGCATTACGAAATCTGCTCACACTAGCATCGAAGATGCGGCGAACAGAAACCACGGCGTGCGCAGAATAGATCTGACGCGCCCATCCTATTCGCCGTCGACAGTATCCGGCCGCACTCCGGCATCGTCTTAACTGTTGCTCCTTCCGAAATCCCGCATTCTCTGATCGGCTCCGACAATTTTGCCGATTGGAGCTCGTATGCGTGGAGGCCGAATTCTCTGGGGCCAGATTGCCGTCGTCCTTACCATCGTGTTCGTGATGATGTGGTTGGCGACGCAATGGACCGCGTGGCGGCTCGGCTTTCAGGCGCAGCTTGGAAGCCCCTGGTTCGAGCTGGTAGGATGGCCGATCTATTACCCACCCGCCTTCTTCTGGTGGTGGTTTTCTTTCGATGCCTATGCCCCCGCGATCTTCACCGAGGGCGGCATCATCGCGGTATCCGGCGGCCTTTTCGCCATCGTTGCCGCGATCACGATGTCCATCATCCGGTCGCGCGAGGCGCGCAATGTCGCGACCTACGGATCGGCACGCTGGGCCGAAGACAAGGAAATCCGCGCCGCCGGCCTGCTCGGTCCCGATGGCGTCGTGCTCGGCCGCTATGATTGCGACTACCTGCGCCATGACGGCCCCGAGCATGTGCTTTGCTTCGCCCCGACACGCTCCGGCAAGGGAGTCGGTCTCGTCGTGCCGACGCTGCTGACCTGGCCGGGAAGCTGCATCGTCCATGACATCAAGGGTGAGAATTGGGGCCTGACCGCTGGCTTCCGCGCCAGGCATGGCCACGTGCTACTGTTCGATCCGACCAATGCCCGATCGTCCGCCTACAATCCTCTGCTGGAGGTCCGGCAGGGGGAATGGGAAGTCCGGGACGTTCAGAACATCGCTGACATCCTGGTCGATCCCGAAGGCTCGCTCGACAAGCGCAATCCCTGGGAAAAGACCAGCCATTCGCTGCTGGTCGGCGCGATCCTGCATGTCCTCTACGCCGAGCCCGACAAGACACTGGCCGGCGTCGCAAACTTCCTCTCCGATCCACGCCGCCCTGTCGAAGCCACGCTCCGCGCGATGATGGACACGCCGCATCTCGGCGAAGCCGGCGTTCATCCCGTCATCGCCTCGTCGGCCCGCGAGCTGCTGAACAAGTCCGACAATGAGCGGTCGGGCGTGCTGTCGACCGCCATGTCGTTCCTCGGCCTCTACCGTGATCCGGTGGTGGCGCGTGTGACTGCACGCTGCGACTGGCGCATCGCCGATCTCGTCGGCAGCAGGAAGGCCGTCAGCCTCTACCTTGTGGTGCCGCCTTCCGACATCAACCGCACCAAGCCGCTCATTCGCCTGATCCTCAACCAGATCGGCCGCCGGCTGACCGAGGAGCTGACCACCTCCGGAGAACGCCATCGGCTGCTGCTCATGCTGGACGAATTTCCCGCGCTGGGGCGGCTCGACTTCTTCGAATCTGCGCTCGCCTTCATGGCGGGCTACGGCCTCAAGGGCTTCCTGATCGCCCAGAGTCTCAACCAGATCGAGCGGGCGTATGGGCCAAACAACGCCATCCTCGACAATTGCCATGTCCGCGTCAGCTTCGCCACAAACGACGAGCGCACCGCCAAGCGCGTGTCGGACGCGCTCGGCACCGCGACCGAGCTACGCGATTCCACCAACTACGCCGGCCACCGGCTGTCGCCCTGGCTTGGCCATCTTATGGTGTCGCGGCAGGAGACCGCCCGATCGCTGTTGACCCCCGGCGAGATCATGCAGCTCCCGCCCTCTGAGGAGATCGTCATGGTGGCGGGCACGCCGCCGATCCGCGCGACCAAGGCGAAGTATTTCGAGGACTCGCGCTTGCAGGAACGCATCATCGCACCACCCGAGCTGGCGGCCGGTCCGGCGAATGCCGCCGCGACCGATGATTGGTCCGGCCGTGTCGTCGCGCCGGCGGGCCATGCCGGCGCGGCGAGCGGCGGCGAAGACGGCGGCGATCCCGCCAATGCCGGCATCCGCCGCGAGCCGGAATTGCCCGAGCATGAAGAAATCCTGCCTCCGCCGCCGTCGCCCGCGCAGGAGTTCGAGCTTCTTGACGATGAGCCCGATGTCGATGCCGCCAAAGCCAATGCGATGCGCGCGCGAATGCGGATGGTCGCGCGGCGAGCCTCGCTCGATCCCGGCGATGGCATAGAGCTTTGAGGAGCGCACCATGACATCCCGCACCCGCATGAACGTCTATTTCGACCCAGCCTTGCTGAAGCAGGTCGAGGCGCTAGCACTGCGCCGGAACATCTCCAAATCCGCCATCATCGAAGCCGCCGTAGCGTCGTTCCTCTCCGGCGATACGACCGAGAGGCTGGAGGCGGCGATGTCGCGGCGGCTCGACAAGCTCGGCCGTCAGATCGATACGATCGACGAAGATCTCGCCGTGCTCGGCGAGGCCGTTTCGCTGTTCGTCCGCTATTGGCTAACCTTCACGCCGGTCCTGCCCGACGCGACGCAAGCCTCAGGCCGTGCCAAGGGGCTGGAGCGGTTCGAGGGCTTCATGCAGACGCTCGGCAAGCGGCTGGCGACCGGAGACCGATTCCTGAAAGAGCTCTCGCGCGATCTCGATTCGGTTCGGCCAGGCGGTGAAGACATCGTGCCGAAGACGAACGGTAGCTCGCCGGAATAACTGATCCATCCTATTCACCGTCGATAGCCGCCGACCGCCGCACGGGCCTAGATACTTGTTGAACAGGGCCGATTTCCGGCTCTTTTAATCATCCCCGATCGGGGAACTGTCTGTTGCGTCCCCTGGGATTGGGGACAGCATGACCAACAATTCTCACCGGAAACCAGAGTCGGTCCAGCGCGGGGCGCGAATGCTGCGTACGGCGCTTGGGCCAGCCATCGCGCGCTTTCTGGAAGACCCCGCCGTCGTTGAGGTGATGTTGAATCCGGACGGACGTATCTGGATCGACCGTCTCTCCGAAGGGCTTTCCGACACCGGCGAAACCCTCTTTCCCGCCGATGGCGAACGCATCATGCGCCTGGTCGCGCACCATGTCGGCACAGAGGTTCACGCCCGCAGCCCTCGCGTCTCGGCCGAGCTGCCGGAGACCGGCGAGCGGTTCGAGGGTCTGCTTCCACCCGTCGTCGTGGCACCCGCCTTCGCCATCCGCAAACCCGCCGTGGCGGTCTTCACGCTCGACGACTATGTGCGTGCCGGCATCATGCGCGCCGATCAGGCCGACACCCTGCGCGAGGCCGTCGCGGCGCGCGCCAACATCCTCGTCGCGGGTGGCACCTCGACCGGCAAGACCACGCTGACCAACGCGCTGCTGGCCGAAGTGGCGAAGACGCAGGATCGCGTCGTCATCATCGAGGACACGCGCGAGCTGCAATGCGCCGCGCCCAACCTCGTCTCCATGCGGACCAAGGAGGGCGTCGTCACGCTCTCCGATCTCGTCCGCTCATCGCTGCGCCTGCGCCCCGACCGCATCCCCATCGGCGAGGTACGCGGCTCTGAAGCGCTCGACCTCCTCAAAGCCTGGGGCACCGGCCATCCAGGCGGCGTCGGCACGATCCACGCTGGCACCGGCATCGGTGCGCTGCGCCGGCTTGAACAGCTCATTCAAGAGGCCGTCGTCACCGTCCCGCGCGCGCTGATTGCCGAGACGATCGACCTTGTGGCCGTCCTCTCCGGCCGCGGCTCCGCGCGCCGGCTCGCCGAACTCGCCCGCGTCGCAGGGCTCGGCCCGGACGGGGATTACCGCGTCACCGCAGTCACCCCAAGCAACACAGGAGACAATCCATGATCCGCACCATCATGCGCGCCCGTCGCACCGTCGCGACGGTTGCCGCCGTCGCCTACGTCAATCTCATCCTCGTCCCGGCCGCCCATGCCTCCGGCTCCTCGATGCCATGGGAAGCGCCGCTCCAAAAAATTCTCCAGTCGATCGAAGGCCCGGTCGCCAAGATCGTCGCGGTCATCATCATCATCGCGACGGGCTTGGCGCTCGCTTTTGGCGACACGTCCGGCGGCTTCCGCAAGCTGATCCAGATCGTCTTCGGCCTGTCCATCGCCTTCGCGGCGTCGAGCTTCTTCCTGTCGTTCTTCTCGTTCGGTGGCGGGGCGCTCGTCTGATGGCGGTCGCCTTCGAGCAACTGGACGTGCCGGGATTCACCGTCCCCGTTCACCGCGCGCTGACCGAGCACATCCTGCTCGGCGGCGCGCCGCGAAGCATCGCGATCCTCAACGGGACGCTGGCCGGGGCCGTGGGCCTCGGCCTGCGCCTCTGGCTGGTCGGCCTACTTATCTGGGCCATCGGCCACTTCGCCGCCGTCTGGGCCGCGAAACGCGATCCGCTCTTCGTGGAGGTCGGCCGCCGGCATCTGCGCATCCCCGCAAACCTGTCGGTCTGAGGGAGCCCACGCCATGATGAACCTTGCCGAATATCGCCGCAGCGCCAGCCGCCTTGCCGACTTCCTCCCTTGGGCTGCCCTCGTCGGCCCCGGCATCGTCTTGAACAAGGACGGCTCCTTCCAGCGCACCGCGTCGTTCCGCGGTCCCGATCTCGATAGCGCCGTCGCGGCCGAGCTGGTCGCCGTCGCCGGCCGCATCAACAACGCCTTCCGCCGTCTCGGCTCTGGCTGGAGCATCTTCGTCGAAGCTCAGCGTCACGAGGCCGCGATCTATCCGGCGAACCAATTCCCCGACGCCGCATCAGGCCTCGTCGACGCAGAGCGCAAGGCCGATTTCGAGGAAGAAGGCGTTCACTTCGTCTCCGGCTACTACCTGACCTTCCTCTATCTGCCGCCGGCCGAGGAAGCCGCCCGCGCCGAGACCTGGCTATACGAAGGCCGCGAGCGCTCCGGCGTCGATCCGCATGAGATCTTGCGCGCCTTCACCGATCGCACCGAGCGCGTGCTGGCCCTGCTCGACGGCTTCATGCCCGAATGCGACTGGCTCGATGACAGCGAGACGCTGACCTATCTGCATTCGACCGTCTCGACCAATCGGCATCGCGTCCGCGTCCCCGAGACGCCGATCTATCTCGATGCGCTGCTCGCCGATCAGCCGCTCACCGGCGGGCTCGAGCCGCGCCTTGGCGATCAGCATCTGCGTGTCCTCACCATCATCGGCTTTCCGACCGCGACGACGCCGGGGCTGCTCGACGATCTCAACCGACTGGCCTTTCCGTATCGCTGGAGCACGCGGGCGATCCTGCTCGACAAGAACGACGCGACCAAGCTTCTGACCAAGATCAGGCGGCAATGGTTCGCCAAGCGGAAGTCCATCGCCGCGATCCTCAAGGAAGTGATGACCAACGAGGCATCCGCCCTTGTGGACACTGATGCGGCGAACAAGGCCGCCGACGCCGACATGGCCTTGCAAGAGCTCGGCCAGGATGTCGCCGGCATGGCCTATGTCACCGCGACCATCACGGTGTGGGATGCCGATCCGCGTCTTGCCGACGAGAAACTGCGCCTCGTCGAGAAGGTCATCCAGGGCCGCGACTTCACGGCCATGATCGAAACTGTCAATGCCGTCGATGCCTGGTTCGGCTCGCTCCCCGGACATGCCTACGCCAATGTCCGCCAGCCGCCGGTCTCGACGCTCAATCTCGCCCACATGATCCCCCTTTCTGCCGTGTGGGCGGGGCCGGAACGGGACGAGCATTTCGGTGCGCCCCCCTTGCTGTATGGCAAGACCGAAGGCTCGACCCCGTTCCGGTTAAGTCTCCATGTCGGCGACGTGGGCCACACCCTGGTCGTCGGCCCGACCGGCGCGGGTAAATCCGTGCTGCTTGCGTTGATGGCACTCCAGTTCCGGCGCTACGAGCGGTCCCAGGTGTTCGCCTTCGACTTCGGCGGCTCGATCCGCGCCGCCGCGCTCGCCATGGGCGGGGACTGGCACGATCTCGGCGGTGGGTTGACCGAAGGGGACGAGTTCTCCGTCTCGCTTCAACCGCTGGCGCGCATCCACGACACCTATGAACGCGCCTGGGCGGCCGACTGGATCGTCATGATCCTCATGCGTGAGGGTATCCCCATCACGCCTGAGGTGAAGGAGCATATCTGGACCGCGCTGACCTCGCTCGCCTCCGCGCCGTTCGAAGAACGCACCATCACCGGCCTTGCGGTCCTGCTCCAGTCCAATGACATCAAGCAGGCGCTCCGGCCCTATTGTGTCGGCGGCGCTTACGGTCGCTTGCTCGACGCCGAGACCGAACATCTCGGCTCGGCCGACGTGCAGGCGTTCGAGATCGAGGGGCTGGTCGGCACCGGCGCAGCGCCGGCCGTGCTTTCCTACCTCTTCCACCGCATCGGCGACAGGCTCGACGGGCGGCCGACGCTACTCATCATCGACGAGGGCTGGCTGGCCCTGGATGATGAAGCCTTCGCCGGCCAGCTCCGCGAATGGCTGAAGACGCTCAGAAAAAAGAATGCGTCCGTCATCTTCGCCACGCAGTCGCTCAGCGACATCGACAATTCGAGCATCGCGCCGGCCATCATCGAGAGCTGCCCGACGCGGCTGCTTCTGCCGAACGAACGCGCGATCGAGCCACAGATCACAGCGATCTATCGGCGCTTCGGCCTCAACGACCGGCAGATCGAAATCCTCGCGCGGGCCACGCCCAAGCGGGACTATTACTGCCAGTCGCGGCGCGGCAACCGCCTGTTCGAATTGGGCTTGTGTGAGGTTGGCCTCGCGCTCTGCGCCGCATCCTCCAAATCCGATCAGACACTCATCGCGAACCTCGTCGCCGAGCACGGCCGCGAAGGCTTCCTCGCGGCATGGCTGCGCGCCCGCGACGCCGGTTGGGCGGCCGATCTCATCCCGAACTTCCCCCAAGCCGAAAAGGAGACCATGCCATGAAGACCCGTACTTTCCGCTCGCGCGCCGTGGCGCTTGCCGCAACCGTGCTCGCTGCGGTGCCGGTGGCCTTCTCGCCGATGATGGCGACGCCGGCCCATGCTTGGCGCATCGTCTATGACCCGACGAACTACGCGCAGAACGTCCTCACTGCCGCGCGCACGCTGGAGCAGATCACCCATCAGATCACCTCGCTTCAGAACGAGGCGCAGATGCTCATCAATCAGGCGAAGAACCTCGCCAGCCTCCCGTTCTCTGCCCTCCAGACCTTGCAGCAGAACGTCCAGAAGACCCAGCAGCTTCTCGGCCAGGCGCAGAACATCACCTTCGACGTCCAGAAGATCGATCAGGCGTTCCAAAGCCAGTACGGCAACGTCTCGATGTCGGCCACCGACCAGCAGCTCGTCGTCAATGCGCGCTCGCGCTGGCAGAACACGGTTGGCGGCTTGCAGGACGCCATGCGCGTGCAGGCCGGTGCTGTCGGCAATATCGACAGCAACCGCGCGCAGATGTCGGCGCTGATCGACCAGAGCCAGGGCGCGACCGGCGCTTTGCAAGCGGCGCAGGCGGGCAACCAGCTTCTCGCGCTCCAGTCGCAGCAGCTTTCGGATCTCGTGGCGCTGCTCGCCTCGAATGGCCGTGCCAGCGCGCTCACGGAGGCCGAGCGGGCCACCGCCGCCGAACAGGGCCGCGAACAGCGCCGCCGCTTTCTGACGCCAGGCTCGGGCTACCAGCCGGGCAACGCGCAGATGTTCAACACCGGCAAGTAACCGCCAGAAGGAGCATTCCCATGGACGGCAAGATGCTGGCCCGCCTCGGCGCTATCGTGTTCGTCGCCGTCGCCGTCATGGCGACGGTGATCGAGCTGACCCGCAAAGAGGGCGCGCCGGTATCTTCGCCGGTGCGCATTCTCCAACCTGCTTCCGATCCGCTGCGCGGAGGCCAGCGCCGCTGCCAGCAGCTCGGCCAGAAGGCCGCGGATGACCCTGACTGCCTGCGCGTCTGGGCGGAGACCCGCAACCGCTTCCTTGGGCGAACGCCGGCTCCGGCATCGCCCGCGCAAATCGAAGGGCGGTGACGCATGGGCGGCAGCGGAGTCATCGACACATTCCTCGGCACCTTCACCCGTTACATCGACAGCGGATTCGGGCTGCTCGGCGGCGAGGTCGCTTTTATCGCTACCACGCTCATCGTCATCGATGTGACGCTGGCTGCGCTGGTCTGGTCCTGGGGCGCGGATGACGACATCATCGCCCGGCTCGTGAAGAAGACGCTGTTCGTCGGGGCTTTTGCCTACCTGATTTCCAACTGGAACAACCTCGCGAAAATCGTCTTCGACAGCTTTGCCGGCCTCGGCCTCAAGGCGTCAGGCACCGGATTCTCGACCGCCGACCTGATGCGTCCCGGCAAGGTCGCACAGACCGGCCTCGATGCCGCCCGGCCGCTGCTCGAATCCATCTCCGACCTGATGGGCTGGGTCGCCTTCTTCGAGAACTTCATCCAGATCGCGTGCCTGCTCTTCGCCTGGGCGCTGGTGATCCTTGCCTTCTTCATCCTGGCGATCCAGCTCTTCGTCACCCTGATCGAGTTCAAGCTGGCGACGCTCGCCGGCTTTGTCCTCATCCCCTTCGGGCTTTGGGGCAAAAGCGCTTTCATGGCTGAGAAGGTGTTGGGCAATGTGGTGTCGTCCGGCATCAAGGTTCTGGTGCTGGCCGTCATCATTGGCATCGGCTCGACGCTGTTCTCACAGTTCACGCAAGGGTTCGGCGGCCAGACACCGAGCATCGACGACGCCATGGCCGTCGTGCTCGCCGCTCTCTCGCTTCTCGGCCTCGGCATCTTCGGCCCCGGCATCGCCAACGGCCTCGTCTCCGGCGGCCCGCAGCTCGGCGCGGGCGCTGCCGTTGGCACTGGCCTTGCCGCAGGCGGCATGGTGCTGGCCGGCGCTGGTGCTGCTGGCCTTGCCGCCAAGGGCGGTGCAGCCGCGCTTTCCACCGGCGCTGCCGCCGTGCGTGGTGGCGCGACCGCAGCCGGCGCGGCATCCGCCGCCTTCAGCCTCGGTTCGCTCGGCCAGTTCGGTGCAGCAGGTGCTGCATCCGGCATGGGTGGCATGGGGCGGGCAGCAGGTTCCGCCGCCATGTCGCCGCTGCGCCGTGCGGCGGCCAGCGTCAAGTCCAGCTTTTCCGATGGCGTGAAGAGCGGCTTCGGCGTTACGGGCGGCTCTTCGACCATGGGGACGGTCGGCGGTTCCGCCGATGCCGCAGCCGACGCCGCTTCCGCCACCCATACCGCCAAGGGCCAGCCCGATTGGGCGAAGCGAATGCAGCGCTCGCAGCGCCTTTCGCACGGCGTCCAGACCACGACCCACGCCGTCCGCTCCGGCGACAGCCACGGCTCCGGCTCTTCCGTCAACCTCTCTGAAAGTGACCGCTCATGAACCTGTTTCGACGACCCGCCACTCATTACGGCAAAACCCCGCAACCCAAGACGCCCTATCAGAAAGCCGCCCAGGTTTGGGACGAGCGCATTGGCTCCGCCCGCGTACAGGCAAAGAACTGGCGATACATGGCCTTCGGCTCGCTGGTTCTCTCTGGCGGTTTTGCCGCCGCACTCGTCTGGCAGTCGGTTCAGGGAACCGTCGTGCCTTGGGTGGTGCAGGTCGACAAGCTCGGCCAGGCCCAGACCGTCGCGCCGGCGACTGCCGACTATCGGCCGACCGATCCGCAGATCGCGTGGCATCTCGCCCGCTTCATCGAACAGGTTAGGTCCATCCCGGCCGATCCGATCATCGTCCGCCAGAACTGGCTTCGCGCCTATGAATGGACCACTGTGACCGGCCATTGAATTCTCCCCGTTTGTGGGCACCGAAAAATCCCCGCTTTGCGCTCCCTCGTCTCCGGGCATGCCCGGAGACGAGGGAGCGTGC
>QFPW01000077.1 GCA_003241785.1 Rhodovulum sulfidophilum
TGCGACCCGACCTGCAACGTGCACGACTGGTACGTCGGCGTGCGCGGCGGCAAGGTCGAGACGCTCTGGCCGGTCTCGGCCCGCGGCAAGGCCTATTGAAACGGCGCCCCGGGGCGCCCGCGTGGGGCGGACCTTGGTCCGCCTTTCCCCCGACGGCGGGGCGGACCAAGCTCCGCCCCGCGAAGACATCGCGCGCGGTCCCCGCGCGCTCGGATCCGGGTGGCGCGGGCCGCCCGCGCGGAAGGAATCAAGATGCTTATCGTCCCCGAAGCCGCCTGCCCCGGTCTCCTGCCGTTCGACGCCGCCTTCGACGCGGTGGAGGCGGTCTTCGCCGCGATGGCGCGGGGCGAGGCGTATAATTTCCCGGTGATCCGCGAGGCGATCGGCCACGCGGACGCGCTCTATGGCTTCAAGGGCGGCTTCGACCGCGCGGGCGCGGCGCTCGGGCTGAAGGCCGGCGGCTACTGGCCCCACAACCAGGAAAAGAACCTCATCAACCACCAGTCGACGATCTTCCTGTTCGATCCTGACACCGGCCGGGTCCAGGCCGCGGTCGGCGGCAACTATCTCACCGCGGCGCGCACCGCCGCCGCCTCGGCGGTCTCGATCAAGCATCTCGCGCGGGCGGACGCGAAGGTGCTCGGCATGGTCGGGGCCGGGCATCAGTCGGCGTTCCAGATGCGCGCGGCGCTGCGCCAGCGGAAATTCGAGAAGGTGATCGGCTGGAACCTCCATCCCGAGATGCTGTCGCGGCTCGCCGAGACCGCCGCCGAGGCCGGGCTGCCGTTCGAGGCGGTGGAGCTCGACCGGCTCGGCGCCGAGGCCGACGTGATCATCACCATCACCTCGAGCTTCGCGCCGATCCTGATGGCCGATCACATCCGGCCGGGCACGCATCTCGCCTGCATGGGCACCGACACCAAGGGCAAGCAGGAGGTCGATCCCGGCCTGCTCGCCAAGGCCGCCGTCTTCACCGACGAGGTGGCGCAGTCCATCTCGATCGGCGAGGCGCAGCACGCGATCGCCCAAGGGCTGATCACCGAGGCGGCGATCACCCCGCTCGGCGCGGTCATCGCCGGCACCCGCCCCGGCCGGGCCGGCCCCGAGGCGATCACCCTCTTCGACGGCACCGGCGTCGCCCTCCAGGACCTCGCCGTCGCCGCCACCGTCGTCGCCCGCGCCAGAGCCGAGGGCCTCGCGACGGAGGTCGCGATCTGAGACGGCCGTCCGGGCATCCTTCCGGCGGAGGGCGGTCCCCCGGGGCCGCCCTTCGCCGTTTCCACCCGTCCCCGAGGCCGGCCAGACGATGGTCGGCCTTGTTCCCGCGGACCCCGCCCGCGCTATGCTGCGCCGCGGTGGGCGGGATCCTGGCTCGCACCGCCGTGTAGAAAAATCTCCCGAGGGAGACGCGGACGCCCCGCGGCTTGCGCCAGGCGGTCCCGCGTGCTGTCCTTCGAGGAAAACATGACCATGGAGT
>QFPW01000045.1 GCA_003241785.1 Rhodovulum sulfidophilum
CCATCGCGGCGAAACCCGGCGATCCTTTCACGTCTCGGAACTCACCGACGCCGAGGCGGAGAAGCTGATCGGCGAGCTTCGGGACAGCATCGACAATGAATGACGCCACGAGTCCCGCGATCGGGGAGGTGTGGCGCTATCCCTTCCTCTGGAGCCGGGAAGGCTCGCGGGCCGAAACGGAGGGGCGCAAGGCGCCCCCGGTGGCCATGGCCCTGGTCACGCGCAATTCGGCCGGCGATTTGGAGGTGCTCATGGTGCCGATCACCTCACAGCCGCCCCGGGATAATCCGTTCGCTATCGCGGTGCCCGATACCGAGAGACGTCGCGCGGGCCTCGACGCGCATGTCCCGCTTTGGATCATCGTTGACGAAGCGAACATCGATCTACCGGAACACAGCTACTATTTCGAGCCGGGCGCGAAGATTGGGGCCTTCAGCGCTCGCTTCACGAAGACGGTCCAGACCCTCATGATCCAAGCGATCAAGGAACGGAGGCTCAGCCGTACTATGCGCCGATAGAGTTGGGTCAGGCGGGCGGGAGAGCAGCCATTCGCCGCCGCAGCACGCCGATATCGCGGCGCTAGGAGCGGTCGTTCGGGGGCGCGGCCAAGATCCGACCCTCTGGGCGGGGAACGGCCGTTCGGTCGTGCTGCCTGCATGGCCGCTCTCGAGCCAAAATGAAGGATGCCGCGTCGCGTTCGAACGGCAGCAACGCGTCTTCAAATCGGCCATTCAAGACCGCGCCTCAGCCGCCCAAAAGCGGACGAGCTGCCGCTTGGAAGCGCGGGAAACACTGCATCGCCGAGAATTACACTCTTCGCAATCTGCAAACGCCGTGATGGAGTGCTCGCTATCCGGGGGATGGTGAAAGTCGTCCCCTCGCGAAGTCCATGCTAGTTGCATAGCTTGGAGGATGCATTTAGGGCGGGACCACTCGATTGGCAGATCAGCCGATTACAGATAACCGCGAAGATGGCGCGGTCACGCCGCTAGCGCTTGACAAGGTTCGAGCGTCGAAGGCTGGACACGCTTACCATGAGGCGTGGGCTGCGCGCACGGCTCTCGAACTTCTTCCGCCTTCGACGGACCTTACCAGCATCACCCTCGAAGGATTCGATGAGGAGGACGAGCAAGAACTAGGAACAGGTGCGGTCGAGATTGCCGATCTCGTCCGCTATCACGGCGGTACCAATGTCGCCCAGTCGCATCGAGTCACCGTCGTTCAGTTCAAATATTCGATCGCGAGTGCCGATAGGGCGGTGAGGGCGTCCGACATCGCTTCCACGCTGAGAAAATTTGCGGCTTCGGACACTGATCTGCGAGTCGCCTATGGTGACCGCCATGTCGTGGAAGTGGTCAGGTACGAGTTCGCGACCAACCGGCCCATCCACGCCGACCTTGGCAAGGCTATATCGGCCTTGGTTAAAGGTTCGGAAGCTGAGCACGACGTGGCCCGTCAAGCGAACCAGATCGCGGAAGCCTTGCGCGATTACCCGCATTCGCAAGCCGAATTGCTTCAACGACTGGAGCTGGTTGGCAGCAAGGGCAGCCTGGTCGACGCCGAACGCGGGATTTCCGCGACCCTTGCAGCCTGGGGCGAGCCCGGCGACCCAGATGCGGAAAAGCGACTCCTCAAGCTGCGGAATCTGATCAGGTTCAAAGCCGGTCCGGGCAGCGAGGCGGACAAGCGAGTCGATCGGATTGCCGTCTTGGCCGAACTCGAGGTCGAGGACGAGGAGAGGCTGTATCCGACGCCCGACGCCTTTCCCGATGTTGGGGAAGTGGTCCAGCGGGAGGTCATGGCCGACTTGTTGCAGCTCGCGCGCCAACCTGGCTTTCCGCTTGTCGTCCATGCGGCGGGAGGAATGGGCAAGACGGTGTTGATGCAGGGCTTGGCCGAGCAGCTCAAGGGTGAGGGGCCAGTCGTCCTGTTCGACGGCTTCGGCGCCGGCCGGTGGCGAGATCCCTCGGACAACCGCCACCTCCCCGACCGAACCTTGGTTCACCTGGCTAATTTGCTGGCGGGAGAAGGCCTTTGCGACATCCTTCTGCCCATTGCCGACGTCACGGCACTGCTGAAGGCATTCCGCCGACGCCTTGCACAATCAGTCGCTTCCGCGCGCAACACGCGCCCGGACGCACATGTATCCTTGGTACTGGACGCCGTCGATCATGCCGGGCTCGCTGCACAGGAGACTGCCACTCAATCATTTGCCCACCTGCTTCTGCGCAGCATCAGCACAAGCCCGATCGATGGCATCCGAATCGTGGCTTCCTGCCGGACTGAGCGGCTTGCTCTCGCAACGGGCGGCAGCTCTCATCGGAGATTTCCGATACCGCTGTTTACGGATTCCGAAGCCCGCACCCTAATCGTGAGCCGAGCACCGGATTGCTCTCAAGCTGAAATCGCTGCGCTGCTGACGCGGTCGGGCCGCAATCCCCGCTGCCTGGATAGCCTCATCGCGGCGGGTCGGCCTTTCGACCCGATTTCATTCCCGGATTCTCCGACCGAACCTAGCGATCTGTTGGACGCACTTTTGCGAAAGCGACTGGACGACGCTCGAGAAACGGCCCGCGCTCGGGGTGCGAGCGATGCTGACATCGATCTCTTGCTTACTGGGATAGCCTTGCTTGCGCCGCCCGTGCCGATCGAGGAGCTGGCTGCGGCGCACGGTTTGATCGCCGACCAGGTGGAAAGCTTCGCTGCCGACTTGGCGCCGCTGCTCGAACGAACGCCACACGGCCTGATGTTCCGCGACGAGCCGACCGAAACCTTGATCCGAATGACATACGGTAGCGACCAAGCTGGCCGAGATCGTGTCATCGCGGCCTTGCAAGAGCGCCAGGATTCTTCGAACTACGCAGCGAGGGCGTTGCCGGCATTGCTGACGTCGTTTCGCGATGCAGATCAGCTCATCGAACTGGCCTATGATCTGCGTGTTCCTATCGGCGCCTCCCAAGTCAGCGTTCGCGGCATTCGACTGGCCCGCATCACAGCAGCGATCACGCTGGCGGGAAGCCTTGGGCGCCGTGACGATCTGTTCCGCCTGCTGCTTGAGGCCTCGCTGGTCGCGGCCGGCCATGAACGATCGGACCGCTTTCTCTACGAGCATCCCGATCTTGCTGCGGTTTCCGGCGATCCGGAGGCTTTGCGCAGACTTGCGGCAACTTATGTCGGCTGGCCGGGAGGGAAGCACGCGGCGCTGGCGTTGGCAAACGCGTTCGCCGGCGATCGCGATGAAGCGCGCCGGCATGCCCGTCGATCTATCGACTGGCACAATTGGGCCGCGCACTCGCAACGTGCCACGCGGTTCAGCAACACGAATGCGTCGCGAGAGTGGGATGACGTCGGCTTTGCCTATGTCGAGATGCTGGTGGGCAACGACGTCCGGGTCGCTAAATTTATCGCTCGCCGCGAGGACGGAGCGGCCTACGCAAAGTTCAGGGACTTGTTCGACCTGCTGGAACGTCATTACCTCTCCAGTCATCCGCCCACCTCCCGTGTCTTCGCCCGTGTGGCGCGGTGTACGCTCCCATCCCGCGCCCTCTTTGCCGCCGCGCTCCAATTCGGAGACCGCGACGCCACCCGTGATAAGAAGCTGGTCGCCGCAATGGCTTCCGCGCCAGCTCCCGCCGGAGATGGCGCCAGCCTGGCGATGGCAAGCGTTCTTGCGTCGGCCCGCGCCGCCGATGTCGGGCTCGATCATGAAGCTTCGGTGCTCCTCGCCGGTGCCGGGCTCAAAGTTCAATCGATACATGACTTTTCGAGCTACTTCCCGATCGACCGGACCGTTGATGTAGCTGTGCTTGCCGCAGGCGTGCGATCCGCTCTGCGAGGTCGGCCCGCAACGCTGCTCGACATCGCCCCGGCCGAGTTGGTCGAGTTGGTGCCGATAAGTTTGCAGACGCGCGGACCGGCGGCGTTTGCTCGCGCGCTGGATCGAAAGCTGGCGGAACCGAAATACGAACCTGGTCGGCGGCCGAGGCAGCGTCGCGACAGCTTGAATGGTAAGAAGCGGTCCGACTATTCACACGCGCTCAGCGGCCGGATCATGCCGTTGCTGCCATATGCGCAGGACCTGGCAAACATCATTCGCCCGCCGCTTCAAGCGACGCGTTCCGAGATGCTCTCCCTAGCGATTAATCGTGTCATCGCCGACGTCGAGAAGGCATCGAATTATCCGTATAGCGATGGCAAAGCCTATCTCGCCAGGACCGGCTTTCGGGTGGTCTTCTATCTGGCCGACGCGCTGGGAGCATTCGACGCTGCTCTCGCCAAACATATGGTCGATTGGCTGGCGACCGCGCCCGGACTGTACACATCGGAACTCACCGACTTCGTCGCACGGTTGTCCCGCCTACCTCAATGTCATGATGCAGCGCTCGTCCTAGCCTCTCATGTCGAGAAGAGAATCCAACTCGACACCGACGTTGGCTCCCGGGTTACGGCCTACGGCGGTCTTGCTCGCGCCGTATGGCGGGTAAGCACCGAGGAAGCCGCAGCATACTTTCGCCGGGCCCTCGATCTTGCGGAAGCTATCGGATCCGACGATTTCGACCGGACGAACCATCTGTTGGAACTTACCGCGCATTACAAAGGTGCCGAGCTGTCGCCGGAGGCATCGCACACGCTCGCTCGCATCCTCGAACTGAACCAAGGCGAAGACGGTCGCTTTCCGTGGATCGAATATGCGAACACGATGGTGCCCATTGCCGGGCGGGCAACGCTGGCGATGATCAACCGTCTGGACGATCGTGACGTTGCGCGCCTGAGACTCTCGCTCGGTCCCGCGCTCACCGTCTTGGTGCGGCAATCGAAACTTTCGGCCGAAACGGCAGCGGCGCTTTTTGGGCTGGCCCCGCCGGGAGAAACTTGGACTTGGCAGATCTCGGATTTCGCGACAGAGGCGGTCAAGCAGCTTCCTCCAGAGCGGCACGAATGGTTCTTCAACCTCCTTCTGATCGAGATCGATCGAGACGACCAATTGACGCCGGCGCGCGATACGATCGAAGGCCTCGCTCGCCTCGCCACCGAACATCTGCCCGCGACCTCGGCAACCCGGATTCGGATCGAGGGACTTCTGTCTCGGCGCGGCCCGCGAGACAATCTTCGCCCCGCCGCAGTGCCCGCTCCGGCGGAATCAGAGCCACAACCCTACCCGGTCGATCTGAATGACCCGGATGAGATTGACCGCCTGATACTCCGCGAGGAAGTCGGTCAAACCGGGCGTCGATGGCCGGTGCGCACTTTACTCGACCTTGCACAGCGTGCGGCAACCCCAGCTGAGCGCCTCGGGTTTGTTCGCGCCGTCGTTGAAGCCACGGCCGCGTCGCTGGCTGACAAGATAAGCGCTCTCGACGGCCACTTGGAGGTCTGGAGTGCGTCATCCGCAGCCATGCGCGATGCGCTACCGGAGCTCGGACTGCGGTTGGCTTCGAAGCATGCGACAGAACTCGCTAGCTCCAGCACGGACGCCTGGGGCGGATGGCGGGGGCTCGAGCGGCACTTCCTGGCTGAGCGAGTCGCTCTGGTCGAGCACGTCGTGGCGGGGCTGCGCAGCGACGCCGGAAACCTGGGCGGCAATGCATGGCTGGCGCTGGCGGCCCGGCTGGCTGCGAATGTTAACGACGAGGCGATCGTCGAAGGTCTCGAGCGATTTCTCGCGACAAGCGCCGAGAAGTTGCCGAACGAAGTTGGCGATGGCCCGTGGAGTACAGCTCTCGCGGTGCCGAACGATGAGGTGGATCTGATCGCAGGCCTTTTGTGGTCACGGCTCGGTCATCCCGTCGCGGCAATGCGATGGCGCGCCGCGCATGCCGTGCGGCGAGTGGCTGAAACTGGGCGTTTCGATTTCATCGGCAAGCTGATCGAACGCTTTGATGCCGGAACGCGCTCGCCCTTCACCGACGCGAAATTGCCATTTTTAGCCTTGCATTCACGGCTTTGGTTACTGATCGCTCTCGCTCGGATCGCCAAGGATTCTCCCGCATCCTTGGTGCAGCACAGAGATTTTCTCGAACGGATAGCTGAATCGGTCGACTTCCCTCATGTCGTCATGCGCTCGTTTGCACAGGATGCTCTAGGCGCGATCGCGTCAGCCCTACCACCTGCGGAAGAGGCGATCGTCCTGGGCGTGATCGCATCCACGAACGTCTCGCCACATCCACAGGCTCCCCGAGCCGATTATACCGAGCTTTGCTACGTCTCGCGCCCGGACACCTCGCCCCTCCCCGACAATCCCTTCCATTTGGATTGCGACTTCAACAAGTATCAGGTCGAACGCCTGTGCCGCGTTTTCGGATGTCCCGGCTGGGAGATCGAAGACCGCATTGAGCGCTGGGTGCGGCGTTGGGATCCTTACGTGAGGGCGATGCACGAATGCCCGCGTAGCAACGGATACGATCAAACCTGGTCATCGGGTTATGTCCCCGATCGCGATCTCTATGGCGGCTATCTCGGTTGGCATGCGCTCATGCTCGTCGCAGGTGAACTCCTGGCCGACCGTCCCGTCGTTGGCGAGTATTGGAGTGGAGATGCCTGGGGCGCTTTTCTCAACGAATATCGCTTGTCGCGCGATGACGGCTTGTGGCTCGCTGACCTGACCGACCCGTTTCCGCTCAATCTTCCCAGGGACGCTGACATCCCGATGCCGGATAGCGGCGCTGCTCGACGCCCGGTCGGCGAGGATATCCGCCTGCTTGCCCCGATACTGGGCATTCGGGATGGCAAAATTGCTTCTGACTGGATTCCGGCCGCAGGTCGCTGGTCAATCGACCGGGATACGACGCTGACCCTACGCTCCGTCGCGGCGAGCGCGAGCGATGCCCGCTCGACGGTGATGACCCTCATCTCCCACGAGCCGTTCTTCCGTTGGCTACCGAACGACAAAGACGAGATTGCTCGCCACTTTGGACAGGAAGGTCACAGCGTCAACGCGTGGGTGGCGGAACCTCCCAACACGCAGCGGCAACTGGATCGTCACGATCCATATGGCTGCACCTCCGCGCTCGACAGGCCGTTCCCTACAGACGCTACCATTCAGGTGTTGAGCGCAACCCCAGGCGATCCGGTCGTGCGAGAATGGTGGATTGAAAACGCCAAGGCATTCTACGCGGAGGCGTGGGGCGCGGAGGGCGGCTCCGGCGAGCAAACGTGGAGCGAAGCCGGCTCCCGAGTATTCGTCAGTCACTCCGCGCTGACGTCGTTCCTTACGGCGGCGGATCAGCGCCTCGTCGTCGCGTTGAAGCTCCAGAAATATCACCGCGGCAAATCGAGCGGCAAAGCCGGCGACACCAGCGCGTTCACACATCGATCACTCCTCGCGATCATCAACCAGCGTGGCGAAGTTTGGATACCACACCGCCTGTCGAAGCACGCCCGACGCGCAATTGAGGAGCTTGACGCCGACCGGAGACGCGATTTTCACCCGCGGTTTCGGGCCATCGCCGGTCTTCCCGACGAGCGGCTTGCGCGCGGAGCTCATCTCCCGATCGATTCCGAGTTCTCCCGTGGATTCTTGGAGCAATTGGAGAAAAGCGACGCAACTCCCCAATAAGGTGGAGCGATATTGTCAGGGAGACTGCGGTCATTGCGATAGCGTGCCGGTTACCCCGATAAGTTTAGCATCGACAACGGGGGCGAACGTACGTCCGCTTTGGCAAGTCGAAATGTCGAGAGCGGCCCGTGAGTTTCCGGCCCCGAAGCCGTCATTGCCTCGGGCACGACGGATGGCAGCTTAGTCCGCATCGCGGTCAATTCGGGCGCATGCGTCGGGAGGACCGCTCCTGGCGCTTATTTCCGCTACTCGCGCGGACCGCCGCCGAACGACCGCCCCTGGCGCCGAAGCCGCCGGTCGGATCGTGGTTCAACGTGCTTCGGTCGCCAGACGATCACACCGCCCCGCCAAGCTTCCTTTCCGCGCCAGAACACCTATGGTGCGCGCGCCGGCCACCCTGGCCGGCCCCACCATGGAGCAACCATAAATTGGCGCAGACCTATCCCAACCACGGCCGGATCGACGGGCCCATCGTGATCATTGGCTTCGGCTCGATCGGGCAGGGGACGCTGCCGCTGATCGAGCGGCACTTCACCTTCGACCCGAAAAACGTCCATGTCATCGAGCCCTCGGACGAGCACAAGACCTTCCTCGAGCAGCGCGGTGTCCATTTCATCCATACCGACCTCACCCGCGAGAACTACCGCGCGCTGCTGGGCCAGCTCTTCCAGGGCGGCAAGGGGTTCTGCGTCAATCTTTCCGTCGACACCGGCTCGCTCGACATCCTGAAGCTCTGCCGCGAGCTCGGCGTGCTCTACATCGATACGGTGGTCGAGCCCTGGGCCGGGCATTACTTCGATCTCACGCTGCCGGCCGCCGACCGGACCAACTACGCGCTGCGCGAGACGGTGCGCGCCGAGAAGGCCGCCAATCCGGGCGGGCCGACCGCCGTCTCCTGCTGCGGCGCCAATCCCGGCATGGTCTCCTGGCTCCTGAAGGAAGCGCTGCTGCGGCTCGCCAGGGATACCGGCCATGCCGTCGAGACGCCGAAGGACCGCGCCGGCTGGGCGACGCTGATGCGATCGCTCGGCGTCAAGGGCGTGCATATCGCCGAGCGCGACACCCAGGCGGGCCGCGACTCGAAGCCGCTCCATACCTTCGTCAACACCTGGTCGGTCGAGGGCTTCGTCTCCGAGAGCTTCCAGCCCGCCGAGCTCGGCTGGGGCACGCACGAGACCTGGTTCCCGCCGAACGGCCATCGCCACGCGAAGGGCAACAAGGCCGCGATCTACCTCGACACGCCGGGCCTGCTGACCAAGGTGCACACCTGGACGCCCGAGGCGGGGCCGCAGTACGGCTTCCTCGTGACGCATAACGAGGCGATCTCGATCTCGGATTATTTCACCGTGGGCAAGGGCGACACGCCCGAGTTCCGGCCGACCTGCCATTACGCCTACCACCCCTGCGGCCAGGCGGTGCTCTCGCTCCACGAGATGCTCGGCTCCGGCAAGGTGCAGGAGGCGCAGAAGATCCTCGACGAGAACGAGATCCTCTGGGGCGAGGACTGCCTCGGCGTGCTGGTCTACGGCCATGCGCGCAACGCGCTCTGGTACGGTTCGCGCCTGTCGATCCAGGAGGCGCGGGCGCTGGCGCCGTTCCAGAACGCCACCGGCCTGCAGGTGACGAGCGCGGTCCTGGCCGGCATGGCCTGGGCGCTGCGCCACCCGGCGGCGGGGATCGTCGAGACCGAGGAGATGGATCATGCCTTCTGCCTCGACGTGATGCGGCCCTATCTCGGCCGGATCGAGGCGCATTACACCGACTGGACCCCGATCTCGACCCGCTGGGCGCAGTTCGCCGAGGAGATCGACGAGAGCGATCCCTGGCAGTTCCAGAACGTGCTCGCGACCAACTGAGCCCCGGGCCCGCCCCGGGCGCTAGCGCCGGCCCTCGCCGGTCGCGGGCGCCCGGGGCGGGCCCGCCTCGCCGACGGCGTCGAACCGCGTCCAGGCCGGCTCGACCGGCGCCATCCCGGAGCGCGGCGCGCGGGCCGACGCGCCCTCGGGGCCGGGGAGGGGGCGCGGGCAGGTCGGGAAGATCGCCCGGGCGCGCACCCGCGTCACGAGCCGGGCGCCCGCGAAGACCCCGATCAGCGGATCGTCGAGCGACACGCGCGCGGTTCCGTTGACCCGGAGCCCGGCCGGCCGCGGGCCCGTCGCGAGGAAGAGCATCCCGACCGCGGGGTTGGTCAGGATGTTGCCGAGGCTCTTGAACATCCCGTCGCCGCCGAAATCCGGGAAGGCCAGCTCCGCCGGCCCGATCACCCGGACGAATCCCGGCGGGCCCCCCTCGCACGAGCAATCCGGCCGGCCGAAGGCGTCGGCGGTGGCGAGGAAGAAGACTTCCGCCTCCTCGATGAAGCGCGCGTCGCTCTCGGAGAAGGCCCGGCGCAGCGTCGTGGCCTCGAGCCGGTCGGCGATGCCCCGGCTGCCGAAGCGGTCCTGCAGACGGCGATTGCCCTCGTGATAGAGGAGACTCGCATCCATGGCGACGCCCTCCCGCCGCCGGCACTCTACCACGGATCGCCCGGGGGGCGGTAACGAAACCCTTCCGGCCCGGGCGCGTTGATTTTTCGCGGGTCGATTCTGATGATTTGCTTTGGTGTGGTTTGGGGCGGGGGGGCGCTGGTTGGGGTGGCTGGTTGCTATGGCGTTGTAATGTTTCGTTTTTATGAATTTCCGTGAGAATTTTGGGTTGGAATGTTTTTTTGGGGT
>QFPW01000027.1 GCA_003241785.1 Rhodovulum sulfidophilum
CCACGACGACATTCTTGTGCTGGCGCGCGAGCAGGTCGCGAAGCCAGCGCCCGATCGGGGTATCGCGCTCAGCGAGCCTCGGCAGGACGGCTCGTGCTCCGTGGACGAGGTTCTTGCGGAGGTACCGGTTGCCGCGTTTGCTGATGCCGAGCAGCCGCGGCTTGCCGCCGGTGGTGACCTGGCGGGTGGAGTTGCCCCTGTTTAACCGGACACCTCGGCGGGTTGATGGGCGCGTCTGAACTCGCGGGGCGAGCGCATTCGTAGCCCGGAATGAGGATGGTTCTCGTTGTAGTCGTCGAACCATCCGGCGATCTGGTCAAGCGCGGTCGGGTCGTCCGGCACGGGGCTGACGCGGAGATAGTGGCGCTTCAGGGTCTTCACGAAGGCCTCGCTCATGCCGTTGCTCTCGGGGCACCGACACGGTGATCCCGAGCATCAACCACACGCTGGCCGCCCGGGCCGAGAACCTCACCCTGACCGGCGCGGCGACCATGGGCGTCGACAACACGCTCGCCAATATCCTCGACGCGAGCCGCCTCGCCCACGGCGCCACCCTCTCCGGCGGCGGCGGCGCCGACACGCTCATCGGGAGCGCCTGGGACGATGTCTACGTCGTCACGCTGCTCGACGGTCCCGTGACCATTCGCGAGAACGCGGGGGGAGGGACGGACACGGTCCGGTTGGTCGGCCCGGCGACCTACTATATGCCGGATAACGTCGAAAACGTCGAAATTACCACGGCAGGTAGAACCGAAGTATACGGAAATGACCTAGACAACCACATCACAGCAAATGAAGATAATGATGGAACCTACCAGATCGATGAATTTTGGTATGGCTATTACAACGGAGGCGCCGGTTACGACACAATTTTGTTTAGTTTCTTGGATGCGCATTCAGTAGCAATTGGTGGAAGTGGCGATGACACCATTGAGAGCCGATACGGTGTGCTGTTCGGTGAGAATATCTGGCAAGGCGGCCCCGGCGCGGACATCTATCGGATGCCAAACGATCCCTTGGGTAACCTGGTTATCGACGGCTTCGATGGCGCTGGAACGGCCGCCGAGGACATCACCCGCAAGATCTGGGTCACGGAAGACAACGAAGATACCATTCTGTCCTACCAGGCAGGACCAGACAACGGTGAGCCAATAGCCGGCCATGTCCGGATCATCGACGGTGCGACCCGGGCGGCGGACTATACCGCGGATGATTTCTTTCTCGCGTGAGACCTTGGTGTCGGCGGTCCGCCCCGCGCGGTGGCGGGCCTAGAGCGGGGGATGGAACACGTCCTTCTCGCCGCGCCTGACCGATGCACGGGGCATGGCGAACGAACCGCGTCGCCGCGCGCCAGCCGAGCGGCGCGCCGAAAGGCCATGATCGGCGCAGAACGCCGTTGCCGCGCCGCGATCAAGGAAATATCGTCGCCGCCGGGTCAGCCATCCGCCAGCTCGTCGTCGCAATTCGCCTCCTTGCCCTCGCGCAAGGGAGCGGCGGTTTCCCCTGATTACACGATAGATGTCCGATGGCTGGCTTCCCGAACTCCATTCCGGATCATAGAACGCGTCTGCTCACCGATCTCTTCGCTGCGAGGAGAGGATCCATCATCGGGAGCGTGATGCGGATCGTCTGCGACCCGCAGGCCGCTGAGGACGTCGCGCAGGAGACCTATCTCCGCGCCCGGGCGGCCATCGAGCGTGGCCCTATCGATCATATCGAAGCCTACCTCTACCGTACCGCCAGAAATCTGGCGATCAACCATAGGCGGCGCCGAGATTTCCGAGGCCGGATCGAGCGTGACGATGTGCCCGAGGCCCGCCTCGCGAGCATCGCGGCGCCGACCCGATCGCAAGAGGACAATCTGCTGCACCAGCAGCGCCTGCGGTGTCTCGACGAAGCTGTGGCGAAACTGCCGGAGCGGGCAAGAAGGGTCTGGGTGCTGAGCCGCGTCGAGAAGTGGCCCTATCCGAGAATAGCCGCCCATCTCGGGGTTTCACCGAATACCGTCTTCAACGACCTCAAGCGCGCGCACGCCCATTGCCTCGAGGCTCTCGCGAAGCTCGAGCGGGGATAAAGCCAACCAAGTGCGCCAAGGCGGGGCTGCGGCCGACCTTTCCCCGTGGACGGCGGCGGAGGCCGGAGCTTTCAGTGCGGCTGGGGTCTTCGATATGATGCGGTTCGCCCTGAACACCGCCGGATGGGAAAGGCCTTAATGGAACGCGATGAAGAGGCCGGCTTCGCTCACCCTGACCCGGTAATGGACGAAGCCCTGAATTGGCTGTTCACGCTCCAGGCGCGCCCGGAGGACAGCGCCCTCCGAGCCGCGTTCGAAGCCTGGCGCGCCGAGGCACCTGGGCGCGCGGAAGCCTTCGCGTCGGCGGCTGCGGCCTGGGACCTGCCCGAGATGGATCTGGTGGCACGCGAAATGTCAGCGCGGACCATGCCCGCCGAGCGGAGGCGGCGCGGTGATGGGGCGACCCGGCAGCGCCACCCGCGCGCGATCGCGGCCGGCCTCGCAGCGGCCATCCTTCTGGTCACCGGCCTTCTCCAGCTTCCCGACATGCTGACACGGTGGCGGTCCGACTATGCGACCGCCGTCGGCGATCTTCGCGAATTCACTCTGCCAGACGGCTCCCGGATGATGCTGAACACCGACTCGGCTGCCTCGATTGATTTCGAAGGCCCCGAACGGTCCGTCACCCTGCTCCGCGGCGAGGCATTCTTCGATGTGCAGCGCGACACGGCTCGCCCTTTTCGGGTCGCGGCGCAGTTCGCGGATGTCGAAGTCATTGGAACGGCCTTCTCTGTCCGGACCGATCGGAGAGAGGACATGATCGTGCTCGAGCGGGGCCATGTCTCCGTCGCGAGCCGGGGCGGTACGCGAAGCGTGGCCAGTCTTGCGCCCGGCGAGAGCATCACCGCGACCTCGGGTCGGCTTTCGCCCATCAGGGAAGTGGATGCCGGCGCACTTGTCTCATGGACAGAGGGGCGGCTGGTCTTCGCGGATCAGCCCTTGGGTGAGGTCGTGGCCGAGATCACTCGCTATTACGATCACCATATCATCCTCGCGAGCAGCCGCCTCAGCGCGATCCGTGTGACCGGGAGCTATCGGCTCGGTGATCCCGAGCGGGTCGTCCGGTCGCTCGCGACGGCGGCCGGCGCGACCGTCACCCGGCTTCCGGGAGGCATCCTGATCCTGAGATAGACGCAGTTATTTTGTGAGATCCGCCGCTCCCGATTGTCAGGAGAATAGAGGCGGGAGCTCTTCCTCGCCCGACGGATCATGGCGAGAGGAATTGTCGATGAGGCGAGGCGTGAAGATCGGCGCGGAAGGCGCGCCGGAGCGGAGGATCATTTCTCTCCGGAGCAGTGGCTCCGCGTCCATTATGGTCGCACTGAGCCTGCTCGGGGGGACCGCCGCCTTTCTCCCCCCAGTCCTCGCCCAGCAACGCGCTGAGGATCCGTCTTTGGCTTTTGACATTCCGCCGGGCCCCCTTTCCAGCTCGATCGATATATTCGTCGCCGCCACCGGCTGGGAGGTCGGCTTTGCCTCGGAGCTGGTCGCGGGAAAGCGCTCGGCCCCGGTTTTCGGAAGGATGACGCCAGCCCAAGCTCTAAGCGCGCTCCTCGCGGGAACCGGAGTGAGCGCACGGATTTCCGGCCCATCGACGGCCGCGCTCGTCCCGACGCCCTCGGAACCGAGCGGTGCCGAAGGCGCCCTGCTGCTCCAAGACATCACCGTCGAAGACGCCCTGCTCAATGATTGGGACGTGCCCGCCGCTTACGCGGGCGGCCAGGTCTCGACCGGCGCGAGGCTCGGCATGCTCGGCAACGCCGATGTCATGGACACGCCCTTCAGCGTTACGGGATACACCGTCCAGACGATGCGAGACCAGCAGGCCGTGACCGTGGCCGACGTTGTCGCTAACGATGCCTCGGTCAGGGTATTCACCGACGGGCTTAGCTCCGCCGCCGGCGTGGGCGAGTCCTTCTTCATCCGCGGCTTCTCCGTTGGCGCCTACAGCTTCCTGATTGACGGGTTCGGCGGGATCGCGCCGGACCGCTTCGTGCCGGTGGAGACGATGGAAAGCGTCGAGGTGCTGAAGGGACCGAACGCTCTTCTGAATGGCTACACCCAGTATGGTTCCCTCGGAGGCTCGGTGAACGTCGTGCCGAAGCGCGCGACGGATGAGCCGGTGACCAGCGTCACGGCGAGTCTCGCCTCTCAGAGCGTCGTTGGCGCGCATGTCGATGTCGGACGACGCTTTGGCGCTGGCAAGGAGTGGGGGCTGCGATTCAACGGCATCCTGCGCGGCGGCGACACCGCGATTGAGGGACAATCGACGCGGCTCGGCGTCGGCACCCTCGCGCTCGACTATCGGGGAGAGAGCCTTCGCGCCAGCCTCGACGCGGGCTATGTTTCGCAGCGCACCGACGTGCCCACGGGCGCCGCGGGTTTTGGCTTCGCCTCGGACCTGCCCGTGATGCCTGCCCCGGAACTCGACAGGCAGATCTATCAGGACTGGGAATACGCCGAGACCGAAAGCGTCTACGGCCTCGCCAAGTTCGAGTACGATCTGAACGCGTCCTGGACCGCCTACGGCGGGGTGGGTTTCAGATCCTACGATCAGCGGATGCTAGCAACCGACATTTTCGTCACGGGAACAGATGGAAGCGCAATCGCGACGGCCTATTACAGCCCGATCCAAGGTGACGCGGCTACCGCGCAGCTGGGATTGCGGGGTGAATTCTCCACTGGAGTTGTCGATCACGCGTTGAACCTGAATGCCTCTTATCTGTTTCAGGACATGAACCAGGAGAGCAACTATTACGGGTTCTTCAACTTTGACACGAACATCTACGACGCCCCCAGCGTGCCGCGCCCCTCGACCGAAGGGTTCAGCGATCGTCCGCCAAAGTACTGGGAGATCGACGCACCCGCCGTCACGCTCGCGGACACAATGTCGCTTCTCGACGGCCGCCTGCTGATCACAGCCGGCGCGCGCTATCAGAAGATTAAGGTCGACGTCTTCAATCCGGATGGCAGCATCTCCCAAGCATACGACGAACAGGCTGTCACGCCGGCCTTCGGCGTCGTCACGAAGCCGGTCGAGGACCTGTCTTTCTACGCGAACTACATCGAGGGCCTACAGCAGGGGCCCGTCGCCTGGCAGGGGACCGCGAACGCGGGCGAGGTCTTTCCGCCGGTCCGGACGAAGCAGATAGAGGTCGGTGTGAAGTACGACTTCGGCACCTTCGCGCTCACCTCGAGCCTGTTCCAGATCACGAAGCCGAGCAGCATCATTACGACCGCGCCCTCAGGAGTCTCGGTCTTCAGCGTCGACGGAGAGCAACGGAACCGCGGCGCCGAACTCAACCTGTTCGGAGAGATCGCGCCGAGCCTGCGCCTGCTCGCCGGCCTCGCCTACACCGAAGGCGAACTCACGAAGACCGACGACGGTCTATACGACGGCAACGCCGCCGTCGGTGTTCCCCGTTGGCAAGGCAATCTCGGCGCTGAATGGGATCCTTCTCTCGTCGACGGCCTCACCCTCTCGGGCCGCGTGATCGCGACGGGCTCACAGTATATGGACCAGTCTAATGCAAGAGAGCTCCCAGGTTGGGCGCGGGTCGATCTTGGCGCCGCGTATCGAACCCGGATGCCAGGAAACCCACTGGTTTTCCGGGCGGCGGTCGAAAATGCCCTTAATAAAGACTATTGGGCCGGCGTGAGCGATGGCTGGGTTACAATGGGCCAGCCCAGAACCTTCAAGATCTCGGCCACCGTCGATTTCTGACTTGGGCTGAGCGGTGTACGGCGGCTCGACCGCGGTCTCGCGGGAGCGGCCCATTGGGATCGACGCGATTGCGGTGGAGCGCGCCGACGTGCCAGCCTCCTTTTCCGTGCGAGCAGTGGGTTGGTGAATCGGCGAAGACGTGGCGACACGTCAATCTGTCAACCAGCACTGAACCGAGACCCCGTATCGGCGCCGAAAAGGGACCCCATGCCGTATGTTGTGGCAAGCGCCTGACGCGCCGGAGCTTGCCGATGGCGCAGGCGGGTCAGGCGCGGTTCTTGAACCGCCAGCTTTCGTTCCCGGTCTCGACGATGTCGCAGTGGTGGGTGAGCCGGTCGAGGAGCGCGGTGGTCATCTTGGGATCTTCGCCTCCGGATCGCCGACCTCGAGCGCGGCTGGGCGGCGGCGCGCCCGACGCTGCCCTTCGGCCTGCGCGCGATCGACGCGGCGCTCCCCGGCGGCGGGCTGGCGCTCGGGGCGCTGCACGAGATCGGCGGCGGCGGCGACGGCGCGCTCGATGGCGCGGCGGCCGCGCTCTTCGCCGCCGGCGTCGCGGCGCGGGCGCGCGGCCCGGTTCTGTGGATCGCGCGCGAGCTCGACGTCTTCGCACCCGGATTGTCGCGGGCGGGGCTCAGGCCCGGGAGGGTCGCCTCGTCGTCGGCTGCCGCCTCGATCTCCGCGACGGGTTTTCCGTCCTCGTCTATCCCATGGACCGGGCGGCCTATGGCCGGTTCTGCCGCCTGCTGACGCTCGGCAAGGCGCGCGGCGGCAAGGCCCGCGGCTCCGGCTCAGAAGCGATACTCGAACCGGAGTTCGGCGCCGTTGCTCTGGTATTCGGAGCCGAAGGCGGCGTCGTAGCGGGCGGCGATGGTAATGTTGCCAGTGGTGACGAGATCGGCGCCGAGGCCGAGGGTCCAGAAGCGATCGGGGACCGGCGTATCGGCGTTGAAGCTGTCCACGCCCGAGATCAGGCTCGCGGCGGGGGACCAGCTGTCGTTCGAGAGGAAGGAATAGCCGAGATCGCCTGAGAGCCGCAGGGTCATGCCCTGGGGCGGTCGTCACGCACATAGACCCATAGCCGCCCGGTGTCCGTCTTGCCCTTCGCCAGCACGGGGATCGGAGTGTCGTCGCCGTGCAGCCGCTCGGCTGCGAGGACATGGGCCGCGATCAGACCGTGCAGCGGCGCGAGCGCGGCGGCGGCCGCGCCAACCTGATCGGCGAGGGTCGAGAGGCTGAGCTCGACGCCTTCCCGGGAGTAGCGCTCGGCTTGCCGGTTCAGCGGCTGATGCTGGGCGAACTTCTCGAACAGGATCGTTGCGAGCAGGTTCGGCCCGGCCCAGCCGCGCGGCGTCGGATGGAACGGCGCCGGCGGCTGGCTGATCCGCTCGCAGTCTCGGCACGAGAACTTCTCGCGGACGGTTTGGATCACCTTCCACTGGCGGGAATGATCTCCAGCGTCTCGGTGATGTCCTCACCCAGCTTCACGATCCGCCCCGAGCCGCAAGCCTCGCACTGGCACGGCGCTGCGATCACCACCCGTTGGCGCGACAGGTGTGCCGGGAATGGCTTGCGTCCGGTATGTCGACGCACGCGGACGAGGGACGCGGGCGCGTTGGGGCGCGCGGGTGCTTGGGCCGCCAATTCATCCTCGGTCGCGGCGGCCTCGAATTCCTCCAGTTGGAGTTCGAGCTGGTCGAGCAGACGCGCCTTGCGCTCGGACCGGGCGCCATAGAGCGCGCGCTTGAGCTTCTCGATCTCGAGCCGAAGCGCCGCGATCAGAGCCTCCGCGCCGGACAGCACCGCCCGGTCCCGCGCGGCTTCCAAGGCTTGGGCCTCGGCGGCCGTCGCGCGCGCCTCCGCTGCCGCGAGCGCGGCGCGCAGAGCCTGGATCTCCTCGGCGGCATCGGACATACCTCAAGTTTATCGCATGTCCTCAATATGTTGGAATAAAATCAGCGCTCCGGCCTCATATCGCGGAGGAGGGCCGCCAGGTCTGGCGCGGATTACGCCAATCGATGCCTTCGAGCAGGTAGCCGAGCTGCGCCGCCGAGACCGCCACCACGCCATCGGCCGGTGTCGGCCAGATGACATGGCCTTTTTGCCCGCCGGGATCGCACCCTGCGCGGTGCCGGTAGAACCGGCCAGCCAGGGAGGGAAGATCATTGGAGAGGCTCATGCGTTCGTCGGCCTCGACGTCCACAAGGCGACGATCACCGTCGCGGTCGCCGATGCGGGACGAGAGGGCGAAGTCCGCCATGTCGGCACTGTCGAGAACACCCCTGAAGCGATCGCGAAGCTGGCGCGTCGCCTCGGCCGTCTGCACGGGGCAGTGGAGTTTGTCTACGAAGCCGGGTCGTGCGGCTACAACGTTCAGCGCCAGATCGCCGGCCTGGGATTTGTCTGCTGCGTCTGCGCGCCCTCGTTGACGCCCCGAAAGCCCGGAGACCGGATCAAGAACGACCGCCGCGACGCGGTCGCGCTGGCGCGCCTGCTGCGAGCAGGCGAGCTCCCATGCCGACCCCGCGCTGATATCAACCAATATATGAGTGATGATACTCATTATACGATCCGGATCGGCAAGCGTCACCAGTCAGCACTATTCGGCCGCGCGGTACCACGAGCGGGAACCCGCTGGTCTCGCACTGTTGCGTGCCGCCGAGGTCGAGTTACCGACGACGATAGGTGAAGGAGCCAAGCCGCCGCCTCGGGCAGTTTGGCGCGGCCGTTCGCCAGTACGCCGCGAATGGCACAACAAAGGCCCTTTCGACCTCTCTTCGTGGCGGACCTCGGGCGGTGGCAACGGTACGACGGTGACGCGGTCGAAGGCCGCGCCACCGGCATAGCCTGCGACCGGGGCGGACGTGTCGTGCTTTATTCGGGGTCCTCTTTCCGGGTTGCCGCGGCCGGCCGTCCGAGCAGGATCGCCCGCAGTCGTTCGGGGCCGATGGCGCGGGCGACGTGCTTGAAGGTGAAGAACGGCAAGAGCGAAACGAAGGTGATCGCCGCGACGATCAGCAGTCCGGCGAGACCGCCGCCGCCGAAGGACGGCATGCTCGCGGAGACGGTCTCGCCGTGGAAGCGGCCGACGAGCACCCGCTCCAGCACGTGCACCGCGAGAAAGATCACGGTGTAGAACGCCGCCTCGACGACGATCGTCGCCAGCAGCGGCCAGCGGCGGGTAAGGCGGCCGACTTCGAGGAGCTCGGCGATCAGCATCACCTTCGCCAGCACCAGCGCGTTCAGGACGGCGAAGCCTTGCATCACCACGGCGCTGCCGTGGCTACGCTCGACGATGGTCTCGTTGAGGACGAAGAGGCCGAAGAGCGCCCAGAGATAGAGGAACATGATCGCGAACTGGCGCATCTCGTGCGCCGCGCGCTGGCGGAGGCTCGGTCTGGCGGCGGCGGTCATCGGGCGATCTCCTCGCGGCGCATCAGCTCCTCGGCGAGGATCGGGACGCCGAGGTTGCTGGCGGCGATCCCCTGGGCGACGCAGAGCTTCAGGACCTCCATGACCTCGGCGACGCTGGCGCCAGTGGCGAGGGCGTTCCTGATGTGGCGGCGGGCGCCGGGGGCGTACATGTGGGTGAAGGAGGCGTCGAAGGCGATGCTGAGGAGCTCGATCTCCTTCGGCGTGAAGACGCCGCCGCCGTAGATGGCGGCGGCGGTCGCCATGAACTGGTCGGTCCAGACCGGATCGAGGGCGAAGAACGGGTCCCAGGCGGCGTTCCACTGGCCCATCGCCTTCATGCGGTCGCAGGCGGGCGTCGGGGCGGCGGACGCGGGCGGCGGCGCGGCGCCCGCGGCGGCGGCCTCTTCGAGCAGGATCGGCGCGCCGAGGCTGCACGAATGGATCGCCATCACCGAGGCCATCTGGATGATGGTCAGGATCTGCTCGCGGCTGGCGCCCGCGTCGAGCGCGGCGCGGATGTGGCGACGGGTGGCGGCGCGGTCGAGGTTGGTGCAGGCGACGCTGACCGCCACCGAGACGAGCTCGGCGAAGGCGAGCGGCAGCACGTCGCCCTTCCAGGGGTTTGTGCTCATCGCGCGGCAAGCGCGGGCCCAGTCGGCATCCCAATCATCGAGGATGGCGAGGGCGACGGCGTCCCACGGGCCGACGGGGTCCGCGTCCCGAGGTTTCGGGTTCATGGCATCCTCCAGGCAGGTGGCGGAGAGGCGTGGCGGCGTCAGTCCGGCTCGGGCGGCGGGAAGGCGAGCGGGTCGGTCTCCCAGACCGCGAAGGCGTTGCCGGCGGGATCGGCGAGCACCGCGTACCAGCCGGTGCGCGGCACCGCGCTGCGCTCCTTCAGCACGCCGCCGCCATGGCGCTCGACGGTGGCGACCGCCTGCTCCGCCGAGGGGACGGCGAAATAGGGCAGCCACCCCCGCAGCGGAAAGGGCGGCCGGCGGGCGAGGCCGCCGACCATCTGCCCGTCGCCGCTCTGGACGCGCCAGTAGTCGACCCCCGGCGCCTGCTCGATCCGCCAGCCGAAGAGCTCGCGGTAGAGGTCGGCGAGCTTCTCCGGCTCGTCGCCGAACATCTCGAAATGGCTCACGCCAGCGTTCATCGGGTTCTTCCTTGTCCTGGGATCGGCGCGACGGCCCGGGATGTCTGCGACGGGGGAGAAGGGCGGCACGGCATGCGCGCCGCCCCGGCTTCGGTCTCAACCCTTGGCGAGCTTCGCCGCCGCGGCCGCCTCCATGGCGAGCTTCGCCGCTTCCGGTGGCACCATGCAGTAGGACATCGGGTGCGAGTCGCCGCCGGTCTTGGCGATGGTCTTCTTCCCGTCGGTCTCCCAGACCATGAAGCCGGGCAGGCCGTCGCGGCGGTTCGGCGGCAGGCCTATATTCTGCAACGTTTCCTCGACGGTATCGTACCAGACGCCGACCTTCATGATCTTGCGCGCCTCGTCCGCCGTCGCGACCTTGCGGCCGAACTCCTGGCAGATACGCACCGCGCCCTCGATCTGCTGCACGGTCGTGCGGCGCCGCTTGTCGGGGCCCCAGAGGTTGTCCTCGTTGCCGACCCGGACGTGCTGGCCGAGCACGATCGCCATCGCCGACAGCGGGATCACGGCGCGCATGCTGGTCCAGAAGGTGGCCACGGCGCCCTGCGGAACCTGATGCAGGAAGTCCATCCAGTGATAGGGGTTCCGGCCGAGCGTGCCGCCGCCATAGCCGCAGATCGCCATGTTCAGCGGCCCCTTGTAGACGCCGGCCCGGATCAGGCGCTCGATGATCTCGAGCTGGTGGATGTGCGCCGGCACGAAATAGGGCTGGATCCTGTTCGCCGACAACCGCTTCAGGTGCTCGAGGTAGAAAGCGGGCCCGGCGTCGATCCACATGCCGGCCCAGGCCGCCTGGACCTTGGGGTTGTTCTCGAGGTGGGTGCCCCGGATGTCGTCCTCGGTCAGCCAGGACATGATGTCCCACTGCGTCGTGCCGGTCGCGACCGTGACGAAGTCGGGCTTGGGATCGAGCTCGGCCAGCATGTGCCGGGTGTCGTAGTCGAGCCACTTGGCCTTGGCCTCGGCGGTATGGGGCGCGAAGGAGATCGACCCGCCGACCTGCAGGATCATGTTCGGCACCGCCTCGCGCAGGCGGGTGAGAAAGTAGTTGTACTGGTCGAAGTTGGCCGAACCCTGGCCGGTGGCGGGGTCGCGCACGTGAACGTGCAGCATGGTCGCGCCGGCGTTGTAGCAGTCGACCGCGGTCTGCACCTGCTCGTCCCAGGTCACGGGGATGTCGGCGTCGCCGGGAAGCCATTCCGGGCCGAAGGGCGCCGCCGTAATGATCAGCGGCTGCATGTTCTCCGGCATTATCGAGTCGTCGGTGTAGTACATTTCGTTCTCCGTGCTGGAGCGATACCCCGATCGCATCTTGCTCGACGGGCAGAATTTCGCCGCCGGAAAGCCGTGGGGCTCTCCGCTACTGGTTCTGTATTTTCGAAGGTTCACCCTGTCCATCCGCCCGCTTCTTACGCCAGCCGGCCGCGCGTATCTTGCGAATTTCCGACCGCGGTGGTGAATTCGCCGCACGCGCCCGCGAGGAGAGGCAAGGCAGGATGTCGCACGGCTGGCAACGCGTCGGCGCCATGACGGTGGTCCCGGCGCTTCTGCGCGAGTTCGGCGTGGACCCGGCCGAGGTGATCGCCGCGGCCGGCCTCGCCCCCGACGCTCTGGCCGACCGCGAGGGCCGGGTGCCCTTTCCCGCCGCCTGCCTGCTCCTGAAGCTCTGCGCCGAGCGGAGCGGCCGCGGCCATTTCGGCCTGGTCGGCGGGCTCAGGAACGGCGTCGACAGCCTCGGCCTCGTCGGCCAGCTGATGCGCGAGGCACCAACCTGGGGCCGGGCCGTCCTCGACCTGGCGGAGAACCAGCACCGCTACGTGCGCGGCGGGGTTCCCTACCTGATGGCCCGCGAGGACACCGCCTGGTTCGGCTACGCCGTCTATGAACGGGACGTCGCCGGCGTCGAGCAGATCGAGGACGGCGCGATCGCCATCGCCTTCACCCTGATGCGCGAGCTCTGCGGCGTGCCGCCCGAGCAGGTCCTCCTCTCCCACAGCGCTCCCGCCGACCCGCGGGCCTACCGCCGGCTCCTCGGCGTCCCCGTGGTCTTCGACGCCGACCAGACCGCGCTCGTCTTCCCGAGCGCGCTGCTCGACCGCCCGGTCCGGGGCGCCGATCCGGCGCGGCGCCTCGCCCTCGCCGAGCAGGTGCGCGACTACTGGGCCGTCGACCTGCCGCGGGTCTCCGACCAGGTGGCGCGCCTGCTGCGCTCCCGCGTCATCTTCGGCGAGGTCGCCCTCGACGGCATCGCCGAAAGCCTCGCCCTCCACCCCCGCGTGCTGGAGCGGGCGCTGAAGCGCGAGGGGACGAGCTTCCGCGCCCTCCGCAACCAGACCCGCGTCGACGTCGCGCAACGCCTGCTGCGGGGCACCCGCCTCAGTGTCACCGACATCGCCGCCGCCCTCGGCTATTCCGACACCAGCGCCTTCAGCAACGCCTTCCGCAACATCTGCGGCGCGTCTCCAACCGGCTGGAGGCGATCCGCGGCAGGCACGGGATGAACGTGCAAGGCCAGAGCGCCTTCGAACACGGTCCCGGAAGGCGCCGGCCCGGCGGCTGGATCGGCCAAGGGTTGGAGACCTGAACGATCGACGCGAATGTCCGGTACGTCGTTTCGGGGTCTGCAGGCAGCAATACTGCGAACGACCGCTCACCGCCCTTCATGACGCTGCCACGACCCTCCGGCCCCGGCCCGCACTGGTATTTAGGACCGCTTTCATTGGCGATCTCACTATTTAAACATCTAGCACATTGATTAAATAACGATCGCTTGTCATCCTCTCGCCATGACCCAAGGTTCAGGATCCAATGCGCGGCAAGGCCGCTTCGTCGAAACCCCGGTCGCCGGAGAGACCGTCCGGGCGTTCGTGCCTCCCGCGCTTCCGCCCGACCCGCCGATCGATGTGCTTTCGCTGCTCGAGCGCCTGAGCGTCGCCGAACGGGCGCTCGGACGGCTGGATGGCATCACCATGCTGCTCCCGCGCCAGGAGCTCTTTCTCTACATGTACGTGCGGAAAGAGGCGGTGTTGTCCTCGCAAATCGAAGGCACCCAATCGACCCTATCGGATCTCCTTCGCTTCGAGACCGAGGCTCAGGCCGGCGAGCCGATCGACGATATCCGCGAAGTCTCCAACTACGTCGATGCGATGATGTTCGGGCTCGAGCGCCTCGCTGATCTGCCTCTCTCGCTTCGCCTGATCCGCGAGATGCACGCGCGCCTGCTCCAGAGCGGGCGCGGAGGCACCAAGGATCCCGGCGAGTTCCGGCGGTCGCAGAACTGGATCGGGGGCAGCCGGCCGGGCAACGCACTCTTTGTCCCGCCGCCCGTGACCGAGATCGACAACGCCCTTGGCGCGCTCGAGAGCTTCATGCACGAAACGCAGTCAAGACTGCCGGCGCTTATCAAGGCCGGGCTGCTCCATGTCCAGTTCGAGACCATCCACCCGTTTCTGGATGGCAACGGTCGCATCGGGCGCCTGCTCGTGATCCTCTATCTCTGCGTGCACGGCGTGCTGCGCGAGCCGCTGCTCTATCTGAGCCTCTATCTCAAGACCCATCGAGCAGACTACTACCGGCTGCTCCAGGAGGTCCGCGAGCATGGCGCCTGGGAGGCATGGCTCGAGTTCTTCCTCGAGGGGGTCGCCGAGACCGCGAACCAGGCTTTCGAGGCGGCGACCCGGATCGTCGAACTCTTCAAGACCGACCGGGACCGCATCGCCGCCGAGAGTTCCCGTGCCGGATCGGCGTTGCGCATCCACGATCTGATGCAGCGAAACCCCTACGCCACCAGCAACCAGCTGGTCAGCTGGTGCAGGCTGTCTGCGCCGACGGTGAACGCCACGCTCGCCGATCTGGAACGCCTCGGCATCGTCGAAGAAGTGACCGGACGCCGTCGTGGCCGCGTCTTCGGCTATCGCCGGTATCTGGCCATCCTGAGCGAAGGCACCGAGCCGCTCCCCGCGGGCTAATCAGCCTCCGGCTGCCTCGGGGCTCTCGTCGCCCGAGGCGAGCGGGCCAAGCAGCGCGCGTCGTACCGCGTCGCAGATGTCATCGATCTCGGAGGCCACCTCTTCCTGGCCCGAGAGGACCTCGTCCAGCCGTTCGCCGCGCTCCGCTTCCGGAAGCTCATCCTCCGATGCCGCGTCGCCCCGCTCGGACGTGCCGCCGATCCGCCGGACGACGCGCGGCCCTTTCGGCGCGTCGGACGATGGGGCTTCGGGATCGGCGGTCGGCTCTTCGGTCTCATCGATGCCCCCGCCCACCCCATCTTCCGCGACCGCCGCATCGCCGGCCCCGCCCCAGATCTGCCCCGACCTGGGCGAGCTCGGCAATTCCGCCGGCTCGAACACGTCGAGGCTCGTCTTCGCCTGTCGCTCATAGAGCACGGCGAGGCGCCGATCCTCGAAGTAGCGGACCTTGCGCAGCGCGATCGGGTTCATGTCGCGCACCAGCGCGATCGCCGCCTGGGGTCCGAGCAGGCGGATCTGCTCGGGCCGGATCAGCGCGGCGCCCTCGGCGCGCTCGCTGACCGAGGCGGCCTCGAAGCCTCGCTGGCGCCAGGATCGGCTGCGCGAGAGATAGGTCCGGTCGCCGATCGCCTCGGAGATGTACTTCGGCGTGTCGGTGTCGGTCGGGGCCATGAAGAGCTGCAGCTCGCAGTTGCCCATGAAGTTCGCGGCGCCCTCGCGGCCGTAGACCTGGAGATTGGCGAGTGACTGGACGATCAGCATCAGATGCGCGCCCGAGGAGCGCACTGTGGTGATCGCCCGGCCGAGCTCCTGCATCTTGCCGAGCGAGGCGAACTCGTCGAGCAGGAAGAGCACGTCGTAGCGATCCTTCGCGCCGCGCTCGGTCTCCTGCAGGTCGGTGAACATCTGCTGGAACAGGAGCCGGATCAGCGGCGCCAGCACCTCGAGATCCTTCTGGCTCACGCAGAGAAACACGCTCGCGGGATCCGAGCGGAAGCTGGTGATCTCGAAATCGCTCGCCGCCGTGGCGTCGCGCACATCCGGATTGGCCCAGAGCCGCAACCCGGCCTCGAACATGATCGAGACATAGCCGCCGAGCGACTTCTCCGGGAGGCCCGCGAAGCGGTTGAACACCGAGGCCGCCTCGCCCGAGGTGGTCTCGGCGCCGAGCGCCGCGAGGAGCGCGTTCGGAGCACCCGGCGTGGTCAGCAGGTCGTAGACGGCTGCGATGGTCGGCTGGCCGCGCTCGAGCGCCACGATCGCGGTCGCGGCGAAGATCTCGCGCGAGCCGTTGATCCAGGATTCGGTGCCGGGCTTCTCGCCGAGCAGGCTGCTACCGAGCCTGAGCGCCTCGGCGAAGCGCCGGCGCTCGGGCGCGGCCGCGATGGCGTCGAACGGATTATAGCGATGCGAGCGCCGGTCCGGCGCGTAGGGCGCGAACTTGAACACCCGATCCCCAAGCGCGTGACGCGCCCGCGCGGTCTCCTCGTAATTCTCGCCCTTCACGTCGAGCACGACGGTGGAGCCCTTGTAGGTGAGCAGCGTCGGGATGACGACGCCGACACCCTTGCCGGAGCCGGTCGGCGCCGCGACCAGCGAATGGACGATCGCCTCCGAGCTGAGATAGGCGGCGGCGGACCGAGGCGTGCCGAGCTTGCCCCAGACCGGGCCCCGGATCTCCCGCGCGCGCCGCGCCAGCAGCCGCGCGCGGCAGAGCTCGGCACGGTCGGCCCAGCGGGCCGTGCCATGCGTCGTCAACTCCTTGCGCCAGAGGAGCGCCACGCCGCCGATCACCGAGGCGCCGATCACGCCGAGCCCGAGCAGCGCCGCCCGGCCGTAGTCGCCGGCGAAGGCGTATTCGAGGCCCGGGAACAGCCGGAGATAGGTCAGAAGATCGATCTGGCGCAGATCGCCGCCGAGCCGCCAGGTGATGAAGGCGCCAGCCGCGAGCACGGCCGGCAGCACGCCGAACATCAGCCCCAGGAGCGCGCCGAGCAACGCGTCCTGTCCGCGCTGGCCCATCATCGGCCGCGCTCGTCGTCGTCGCGATCACGCGCGCGGCGCGCGGCGGCGTCGCGGATCTCCGCCTCGCGTGTCGGCGCCGGAGCCTCGCCCTGCTCCCGCGCCGGTTCCTCCCGCGCGCGCTCCAGCATTCGCAGCCGCTCCGCCGCCTCGCGGTAGATCGTCCGCGCCGCGCGGTGGAACGCGTCGAGTTCGGCCTCGGCCCGTTCCGGCGCTTCCGGCACCTCTCCGCGCGCCGCGCGGCTTGCCGCGCGCTCGGCCAATTCGAGCGCGCGGTAGTCGCGGCCGAGGCCGAGCGAGACTGCGCCGGCGGCGTGCCGCGCCGATGTCGTCTCAAGCCCGAGATCGTGCCGCCTGGCGAGGTCCGCGACGGCGCGATCGGCCTCGGCCTTGATCGCGACGGCGCCGGCGTCGCCCGCCGCGACCTCGAGGCCGCGATAATCCGGATGCGGCGTCTCCGCCCGGTAGGTCTGCAAGGCGAGATCGTCGCGAATGAGCGGCGCCGCCTCGGCCTTGAGCCCGGCGATCCGCCGCGCGATCTCGCCGCGCCGCTCGAGCGGCAGCTCTCCGAGCCGCGCGTCGAGCGTCCGGAAATTGCGCTGAACCTGCTCCTGCTTGTCTTCGATGCTCCGCGCCATGGCGAGCGCCTCCTCCGTTGTCCGTTCCGATGTCGCCGAAGTTTCCGTGAGGAGCGCGCGGCCCTCGATCAGCGTGGCGGCGGCGTGCTCGATCGCCCGTGCGATTTCGGGGTCGGCGTCGCGGATCGCCGCCGCGGCGCCCTCGTAGATCCGCGCATGCGCGAGCACCTCGGCCGCCGCGTGGCGCGCCGAGGCCGCGCTGTGCGCGGGCGCGACCGGCGCGCGCCCTTCCCGCTGGGCGCGGCGATACTCCGCGTCGGGCACCGGCCGCTCATGGACGCCGCGCGAGAGCCGCGAGGTTCCGCTCAGCGCGATGCCTTCGCGCGCCGCGACCTCGACCTGGACCTCGCGCAGCCGGTCGAAAGTGATCTCGCTTCGCGACGAGATCTTGAGCCACCGACCCTCGTCGAGGCCGCGCCGGGAGACCACGACGTGGATGTGCGGATAATCCGTGTCGGTGTGGAAGGCGGTGTAGTAGTCCCAGCGCTCGCCATGGGCGCCGCCGTCGAAAAGCTCCGCCGCCCAGGCGCGACCCGCGCGCTCGGCCGCCTCGGGATCGGTGTCGCGCGGGAAGCTCACCACGAAATGCGAGGTGCGATCCGCCCCGCCCCGCTCCGCGCCCGGGAACCCCCAGGCCTCGGCGAGCGCCGCCGCGTCCCCGGCGCCGAGCTCCACGCCAAAGGTGCTCTCCGACGAGCGCAGCGGCACGGCGCCCTGGCGCGACAGATAGGTCATCTGCGCCTTGAGGCCGCGCCCGTTCTTCGCCCCGCCGGAGCCGATCAGCTTCACGAGCGACTGCGGGTTCGGCGCCAGCACACCGCCGAGCGCGGCCCGCTTGCGCCGCGCCCCGATCCGGGTCGACGGCTGTGCGCGCGCCGCTCCGCCCCGGCCGAGATCGAGCGCGGCCCAGTCCTCGCCCATCACCGCGTCGAGCGGGTCGACATGCGCCGGCGCCTGCGCGCCACGCCGGATCAGCGCCGGTACCGAAGGGCCTTCGCTCATGCCGAGCCCCCTTTCCCGCCCGGCTCCGCGTCGCCCCGGGCCGCCGCGTCCCGCAATCGCGCCAGCCCGTCCTCGCGCCGCGCCCCGAGATCGAGGATGCGCTGGAGCGGACCACGGACCTCGATGAGCGCGCGACCAAGCGCGGCACGCTCCTCCAGAAAGGCGCGGAAGTCCGGATCGCTGGTCCGGTTCGCCGCCCGGGCGATCTGGTTGATGTTGGTCGCGATGCCCGCGAGCTGGCGATTGAGGCCGCGGAGCTCCGCGACCAGCTCCGCGTCGACCTCGAGGAAACCCCCGATCCGGCGGGCGGCGATCCGGAGCGCGCGGTTGCGCTTGATGCCGAGGGTCGCGATCCCGGCATCGAGTTCGGCGAGCTCGGCTTCGGTCAGCCGCACCGAAACGAGCTTGTCCGCGCGCGGTGCCTTCCTCGCTTTCTCGGGATCCTGCCAACGCCCCCGGATCATCCGGCGCGCGCGCCAGGACGGGGTCGTCTCATCGGAGATGTCGGGGGATTGGGTCGGCGAAGCGGTTGGGTCCTCTTTGGGCACGGCGGTGTTCTACGTAGACAATATCCTGCCTCGAATCTAACCCAACCCTTTCCCCCAACACAACCCTTGCGAGCAGCCCAATCGCACGCCGGATCGCGCCGCGCGCGGAGCCGGCGAAAATTCGCCCGGTCCGGACGGGTGACGGTATCCAGCGCGGGCCTGGCGCGGTCGAGCGCAACCCATGAAGAAGGCCGCCAGAAGGTAAGGCATTGCCATGTCTCAGAATACGCATCACGGAAACTCGAACACTCGCGGCATCGCCCGCGCTGAACGCGTGTTGCTCGCCCGCCCCGACCAGATGCTGTCAGGGCGCTCCAACGCGCGGGATATCCGCTGCTCGGCCGATCGCCCCATCGGAACCCATGGCCGTATGCTCCATCCGCACGTCTGAACCTATCGTTATCCGAGTGTCGGATCGTCGCTCGCACTAATGGTCGATCAGGCGGGAAGCCGTGTCATCGCCCGATCCGACTTCCGAATGATCCGATGATCTGTCATGCGGATGCACGGATGATCTCTTATGCGGATGCGCGGTTGCGGTAGGGCTCGGATGGACCTAGAATCCGGCGCTCGGACTATCGACTGACTGGAATATGCGATGAAGGTGATCTCGTTCGTCTCGTTCAAGGGAGGCGCCGGGAAGACGACCGCGCTGATGGCGATCGCCTCGGTGCTGGCCCAGCGAGGCGATCGTCTAGGCCTGTTCGAGGCCGATGAGAACAAGCCCCTGGAGCGCTGGCGGACCAACGCGCGGGCGGTCGGGACGTGGGATGAGGCGGCCTGCGGCCTCTATCCCTGCCGCGACGAGGAGGCGTTCGAGGTTTCGCTCGCGGCGGCGGAGGAGGATGGCCGCGACTATGTCCTTATCGACACCGCCGGTGGCGGCTCCGATCTCAATTCGGCGCTGATCGTCAATTCCGACATCGTGATCCTGCCGACCACGCTCTCCAGCATTGACCTGCTCGCGACCGTCGACACCTACCAGTACATCTCGAAGGCGCTGGCGCGCCGGATCAGCCACAAGATCGATGCGCGGTTCCTGCTGACGCGCTTTCCCCAGTCGCGGCTGAAGACGGCCGAGCAGACCAACCTGCTCGCGGTCGGGCCCATGCCGCAGTTCGACAATCGCCTGACCGAGCGCGGCGCCTACGCGGATCTGGTCGCGACCGGGCTCTTGGGCCGCTATCACGACCGCCTGTCGCAAGCCCCGGCGCACCGCCTGCTGGCCGGTCACGTCGCGGTTGCGATGAGCGAGGCGCGCGACCTGACCTCAGAGATCGTCGGGAGCCTCTGACATGGCCCGCGCGATCATCAAGGTACCCGGCAGCTACGGCGCGCTGCGCGCCAGCCTCGAGATCCCGATGCCCGAGGCCGAGCCGGCGCCGCCGCCGTCCGAACCGGCGCCGCGCGCCACGGCCGAGGCGAAGCCGCGCCGCGCCGCGCGAGCGGAGGGCGGCGCGCGAGCGGAGGCTGGCGCGGCGAGGGAAATCACAGCGCCCGGCTCCGAGGCACCGGCGGCGGCGACGCGCAAACGCGTCGCGCGCGCCAATGAATACGGGATCCGCGTTCCCTACCCCGCGCCGGGGAGCAATCCGGCCTTCGACGAGGTCGTCCGCGTCTATGGCGAGGCCACGGCCGTGAAGCTGATCTTCAAGCGGGCCATGGACAAACTGCTCGAAGCCGGCAGCGACGCGTTCGCGCTCGCCGAGGAGCCGACCTACGAGACCGACGGCCGGCAGTTCACCACGACCCGGGCCCTGCCGGAGGCGCTGCTCGAGGCGGCGCGGCGCCGGATCGATCCGATGGCGCTGCGGCCCTCGGGCTATCTGGCGCGCTGGATCTGCGTCTCCGCCATGGGCGCCGAACTCGCCGCGCTCCGGCGCTGACTCTCGATCAGGACGCGTCGGGCATCCGGCGCCGAAACAAGGACCAATCTCATGTTCAACTGGGACCGCTTCGACGACACCGAGCCGCTCTTGCTGCCGGATGGACGCATCGCGAAGATCCGCTACACCTTCGTGCGATCGGCGGCGCGGCCCGCGTTCGGCGCGGTCGGCGCGTTCGATCCCGTCGCGGGTTCCGTCCTCTGGTCGACGGGACTGCGCGACACATGCCAGGCCTATGGCGCCGGTGAGCGCACGCTCATGCGCTATTGCGAGCGGGCCGCGCTCATGCCCTGCGGTCGCGAGCGGAGCGCCGCGCGTGACGAGTACCTCGCTCTGCGCAAGTACCTCGGCTCGGAAATGATCGGCCGCGTGCTCCAGGTCGAGGGCGAGGTTCCGAACCCGGAGCCCGGCGTGTCGATCCTCTGGACGCTCGGTATCGAGGAAACCTCCACCCTCGAGTTCGAGATGGCACTCGCCTCCGAGGCTCAGCCCAAGCGGCGATGATCCATGAGATAGCGATAGCCCATAGGGTCAGGCCTCACCGACACGGGCGCTTTTCACGCGTCCGAGGAAGACCGCGCGGATGCCCGCCCCCCGGGCTCATTCCTCGGCGCGACCCAGCCCTTTGACCATTCCCCCGACGCGATCCTGCGATCGGGATCGGGGGGGTTCGGATATGATCAGGCGGGATGGTCCGCGCGCCGGGATAGCGCTCGCGGCGGAGAGGATCGTCACGCGGCGTGGCCTTGCCACGCCGCTCGTGATCGGCCCGGCGCTCTATCGGCGCGATGAGTTGGCGTGGTTCACTTTCCGGGCACGCTCGCGCGACCGATGCCTTCGGAGCATCGGCTCCGAGACCCCGCGCGCCCTTGGCGCGCCATGATCATCGAGTTTGAGCCGCGTCTCCGGCGGCGTCGGGAAATCCTGCGCGCGGCGGGGGAAGCCGTCGCCGCGTGCGGGCTCGAAGGCGCGCTGGCGCTCGGTCTATTTCGCGGAGCCGAGGCGCGATTTTTTGAGTGTCTGGCGCGGCGGATCGCAACATCCGGGCCGACTTCTTCGGGCGAGGCTCCCGAGGTCGAGCCCACGCTCGCTGGTTGACGCCGCGACCCAACGGCCAGCGGTCGGGCGCCGCCGCTCCATCGCGAGGGAGACCGCCTCAGGCGGCGCTCCTTTCCGCGACTCCCCCTCCGGCCTCGAGCAGGAAATCGACCGCCTTCTGGGCTTCGGCGGCGGCGCGGAAGATCGCGCGCTTGTCGTTTCTCAGCGCCCTGAGCCAGCTTTCGACATAGGCCGCGCTCTGCCCGAAATCCGGTGTCAGGCCGAGCCGTGCGCAGAGCATGACGTTACCGAGCTCGGCGACGAGCTCCTCGAACGCATAGGCGTCGCGGTCGGCGAACTTGGCGAGCCGATCCAGACGGCTCGCATGCCCCGTCCAGTGCGTCGCCTCATGCGCCAGCGTCGCGTAGTAGCCGGCCATCGCGTGGAAGGTCCTGATCGGAGGCATGTGGATGCGGTCGGCTTTGGGGTCGTAGTAGGCGCGCGGATCCGAGCTCGACACGATCACCGCGCCCGTCGCGGCGAAGAAGGCCTCCAGCGCGCGATCGGGTTCGGTGCCGAGATCGCGCGGCGCCTCCGGGCGGCGATGGTACGTCTCCGGCAACCCGTCGATCTGATCGACGTTGAAGACGGCGTAGAGCTTCGTGAACGGGATCGCGCGCCGATCGTCCTCCTCGGCGGCTTCGCCGGCCTTCTCGAAGGTGCCGAACTTGATCACGCTCGCGGATTTCTCGCCCTTGCGCACCTGACCGCCGAGCGTCTGGGCCTGACGATAGGTGAACCAGAAGCGCGAGGTGTAGCCCTTCTCCCAGGCCTCGAGCCAGAGCAGGATCACGTTGATACCGCGATAGGCCTCGCCACACGCCCGGTATGGAAAGACCGCCCCGCGCGCGGTCCCGGCCCAGGGCTGGCGCCAGGGCGGCGTGCCCGCCTCGATCGCCGCCACGATCCGTTCCGTCACCCACTGTTGCGCGTCGAATTTGCCCGCCATTGTCGTCGTCCTTCCAGGTTGGGCGGTCCGAGCTTCCCCGCTCCGCCGATGGGCGGCGCCTCCTCGGTCGGTGACCGGAAATGCGTCCATGCATTTCCCGGGAGCGGAGCGGGGAGGGCGTGGCCCGACCCGCGGCCGGGCGGGCGCGGGTCAACCGGGCGGAGCCGCCCCTGGCGCGGCCCGCAGGCGGCACGCCGAGGACACGGGGGGGCGGCGTAGCCGACGGCCAGCGGCCGGCGCTCGCCGGTTGACGCGCGCGCGCCCGGATGCTGGGCGGATCAGGAAATGGAAATGGTGTCGGGGCGGGGGTGAGCGGGCCAAAGGCCCGTCGATCCCCTGCCCCGTCCGCTCGAAGCGCGCCCGCCGATCCGGCGGGCTCCTTTGACCACGCGACGGGCAACATCCGCCGCTGGCGCCGATCATCATAAGTATGATAAAGTAGGACCAGCCAAGGGAGGTGAGATTGGCCGAGATCGAACGCCTGACGGTTACCCTGCCCGCCGATCTGGCCGCCGTGCTCCGCGCGGCGGTCGCCGAGGGGGACTATGCCTCGACGAGCGAGGCGGTGCGCGAGGCGGTGCGCGACTGGCGCTTGAAGCGGCTGCTTCAGGTGCAGGAGCTGGCGGCCCTGAAGGCCGATATAGACCGGGGTCTGGAAGATGTCGCGGCCGGGCGCGTGAAGGATTTCGACCCGGCACGCATCATCGAGCGGGGGAAGCAGCTATTAGCCGGCCGTACGCGCTCCGCCTGACCGAGAGCGCCGAAAGCGACCTCGCCGATATCTGGTCCTATATCGCTTCGGAGGCGTCCGAGGAGACCGCCAGCCAATTCGTCGGTTCGCTCGGAGCCCACCTCGAGCAGCTTCGCCACGCCCCCTACTCGGGTCCCCCGCGCCCCCAGTTGGCTGAGAGATTGCGCATGCTCCCGCATGGCAAGTACGCGGTCTACTACATCGTCCGGGAGTTCGAAGTCGTCGTGGTCCGGGTCATCCACGGCGCGCGCGATCACGCCGCGATGGCAATGCGCGGCGCGTTTCAGGTGTAGTTTTCCGGGGCGGCCGCGCCAACGGTGCGACCCTTGACACGGCGAGGCCTGACCCTGCGACCTGACCACCCAGTCGGTGGCGGCGATCATCCACTGAAAGCCCCGGCTAACCCGAGCCCATCCGGACCTCACGTCGCGGTCAAGCGTCGTCGATCACAAGCCCTTTCGGAAGCAGGACGTAGCCCGTCCGACGCAGAGCGCCGACCTCGTCGGCCGCGAGACTGATCCGGCCAAAGCCCGCATCGTCGATCGCGACCTCCTTCCAGCGCACCCAAGGTCCGAGCATCGCCGGCAACCGCGCGCCGCCCGCGTCGGCGGACACCGCGTAGGTCCCCGAATGTCCCCTGAATACATACGCTTGCATCGTCACCCCCCTCACCTCACAGCGGCTATATAGGGATCGTGTGTCAGAACGGGAACGGCGCAGGTCCGCTTCGCCCCGGGTCCGGAATTGACCCTCGCCGCTCCAACGATCCACACACTCCCTCGTTCAATCACGTGAGGGCTGATCCACTCATTCGTCGTCCTCGCCTCCGAAGAAATTGCGGCCCGCGCCGAATGGACGTAGGGATGGCACACAAACTCCAGACAGGATCCCTACATGGACGAGCAGCCCAGCTTCGAACGGGGCGAGATTCTCGCTCTCGCGTCGGAAATCGTCGTGGCTTACGCCGGCAACAACGCGATCGAGACCTCCGCGCTGACCGAGCTGATCGGCGGCGTCTTCGCCAAGTTGTCCGAACTCGCCAGTGACGAGCAGGCGGTTCCGGAAGCGCTGGTGCCGGCGGTGCCGATCAAGCGCTCGGTGACGGACGACTACATCATCTGTCTCGAGGACGGCAAAAAGCTGAAGATGCTGAAGCGGCATCTGATGACGTCCTACGGAATGACACCAGAGGACTATCGGGCGAGATGGGGGCTCAAGCCGGACTATCCCATGGTCGCTCCGGGCTACTCGGCCAAGCGCCAGGAACTGGCCAAGGCCATTGGCCTCGGCCGCAAGCCGAAAGAGCCGGAACCCGCGCCGCCGCCCCCTGCCAAGCCGCGCGGCCGCCGCAAGGCCGCCAGCGCCTGAGCCGGGCGCTGGCCCGACCGGATCGCGCGCCGTGGCGCGCGATCCGGCGCTAGCCCTGGTCCCGGGCGATCCAGTCGGCCGCGCCGAGGAGGCGCTGGACCTGCCGGCTGGCGTCCGCCGCGTCCGGGGTGAGCTGTCCGATCAGGACGCCGTCGCGCGTCTCGATCGAATGCCCGGCATGCACCCGGGCGAGCCAGGGCCGGAGCGCTCGCGCGAGCGCGTCGATCTTCTCCGGATCGGCGCTCACCTCGACGCCGCGCGACAGCACCTGTCGCCAGACCAGATCGCGGAAATGGCGCACCGACTCCGGATAGTTCAGGGCGCCATGGCGCTCGTTGCTGGCCGTGAGATGGCAGAACCCGTCCTCGTCCAGAAACAGCGCCAGCACCGCGACCTTGTCCGGCCCGCCCAGCACCGACCCCGGATCGCAATCGACGGTCACGGTCAGGGAAAGCGTCGTCGGCATCGGTCGTCTCATAGTCGGCGCCACGGCGCCGGTGGCGGCGCGGCGGGTCTTCTCATCGGCGGGCGGGACCCGGCTCGGGCTTCTCGCGAGCTCGCGCCCGCAGGGCGCGGCTCGACCGTGGTCCCAGGCACGCGACGCATCCGCCGCGCGGCTCCAGAGTACCTTCGGCCTCATGGCGCGCCCTGCGCGGCCATCGCCCTGAAAATTGGAAATCGCATGCCACTCCGTGAGTTGCTTCGGGGGGAATGAGGAGAACCGCGCCCGGCGCGGCATCCGCCGGCGATGGTCGGCGGCGATCTCCCGAGACCTGCTCCCATGGATGCCGGGCCGGGTCAACCGCCGGCGCCACCTTTTGGCAGGACCGGCGCTCCGTCGTCCGCGCAGTATCGACGTCGACCGCCGGGGGCGAGGCGCGCTCCGATATGGGGTGTCTCCGCGCGCCTCGCCCCCTTCCGCCGCGCTCCGGCCAGCGCGCATCGCTTTATCGAGCCTCGCTAGGCGACAGGCGGTGCCGGGGACGCTCCCGGCACCGCGCCGCGCTCAGCCCATGCCTTCGGGCAGCCAGGCATCGATCCGCGCGCGCTGCTTCTTGCTGAGCTTGAGGCTCGCGCGGGTCGCCTCGTCGGCGAACAGGCTCTCGAGCCGCGCCGCCTTCTCGCCCTTCCTGAGCTTGGCGAAGGCGGTCATCGTCGGATGCTCCGGGGCAAGATCGAGCAGTTCGGCCCAGAGCGCCTCGAGGGTGGCGCCGCTCACCCGGCCGAGGAAATTCTCGGCGGTCGGGGTCCAGACCGCGCGGATCTCCGTCTTCGCCTCCGCGTCGATCAGCGCGGCGAGGTCGCGATCGTCGATGGTGAGGAGCGCGGTCAGGTGCCGCAGCAGTTCCCCGCGCCGGTACCCGGCGTCCTCGGCGCGGAAGGCGCGAAACGCGGCGGCGCGGTCGAAGTCCCACGGGTTCTCCGGCCTCGGCGCGGGTTCGATCAGGCGCGGGTCGAGCGCGAAGCCGGTCGCGGTGCCGGGCTGGTTCGGCACGTCGCTCACGCGGAGCCCGAAGGCGTGGCCATGACCGATCCGGCCCGAAAGCTCGAAAGCCAGCAGGTCGAGCAGAAGATCGGGCGTGCCGAGCATGGCGTGCTGCCGCGCGCCGCGCGCGACCCGGGCGAGGTCCTCGGCCAAAGCGGCGGAGATCAGCGATTTCTGCCGTTTGGCCTCGCCTTCGCCGCGCCCTGCCCGCTCGGCCAGGACCCCCGCCTCGATCGCGGCGGGCTGGTCCTCGGGCAGCACCAGACCGCGCTCCGCCTTCACGGCGCCGGAATGGGTCACGTAGCAGATGATCCCGGAGTGCTCCTTCTGCGCGGCGGTATAGTCGCCCTCGACGATCGCGTTGAGCCGGTCGAGTTCCGCCGCCCCCGCCTCGTCGAGCGCGTCCGCCTCGGCCAGCCGCGCCAGCGCGTCCTGGCGCACCGCCTCTTCCTCGGTCCATACGCCAAACTCCGGATAGAGCCGCGCGGCGCCGAGCGCCTCGATCTCGCCATAGCCCATGTAGGACTCCGGCGCGGTCCGGACCCATCTCCAGCCCTCGGCGGCGCGGAGTTCCTCCGCCGCCCCGGCGAGCTTCTCCGCGAAACAAGCGTCGAGGATGTCGGGATCGTCGAGATAGACCTCGTCCGCGAAGAGGTCGTGGCTGATCCGCCCGCCCGCCGCGCGGTAGGCGTCGAGCCCGACAAAGCGCGCGCGGCGGTCGCCGTCGCGGATCGCGGCGGGTTTCAGGAGCCGGCGCAGGCGGTGCTCGTCGAAGCTCCGTCCGCGCGCCTGTTCCAGCACGCCGAGCGCGTGGGCGAGGTCGTCGCAGATGGTGAAGCAGGCCGCAGCGCCCAAGCTGATCTCGTCGGCGCGCAGCGCCTCAAGCACCGGTCCGGGCAGCGCCGCGAGCTTCAGGCGACGGCGGACATGCGCGTCGGCGACGCCGAAGGCGATGGCGATCTCCGGGATCGCGGCGCCGCGCGCGGCGAGATCGGCGTAGTCGCGGATCTCGTCGGCGGGGTGCAGCGCCTCGCGCAGATGGTTCTCGCTCGCCGCCCAGACCCGCGCGGTCGCCGCGTCCGGCGCGATCCGCACCGGCACGGTCTCGAACCGGGGGTCATCGCGCAGCAGCGCGAGTGCGCGCAGCCGGCGACCACCGGCGACGATCCCGACCCTACCGTCGTCGTCGCGCAGCCCTGCGAGGTTCTGGATCAGCCCGAGCGCGCGGATGTTCTCGGCGAGCGTCGCGATGCCGGCCTCGTCGACGGCGCCGCGCGGGTTCATCGGATGCACGTAGAGATCGGCGAATGGGATGCTTTCGATCACGGCGGTGATCTTGCTTTCGATGCTCATCGGGGAGTCTTTCAGTTCGGGAGGTTTGTTTGGAGTGGGCTCCGGCCGATCGGTGCGGAGCCCGGAAGTCAGAGGGCGCCGTGGCGCAGCAGGAAGCGGTGGCCGATGCCGAAGGCGTCGCCGCGGCCGATCAGCGCCCAGGCCTCGCGGCGGCGTAGGGCGAGCCAGTCCGCGCCCATCTCAGTATTCCTCCGGCAGCAACAGCGTCAGCACCCGCCGCGTCCGCTCCGGATCCTCCGGCGCCTCCGAGCCGAAGGTGTAGTCGGCGTCGTAGAGATCCAGTTTCCAGTAGACCCGGATCGCCTCTCCCCCCTGCTCCACCGAAACGATGCCGAAGTCGCGCTGGCCCCACGGATCGTTGTCCTCGCTGAACTCCGCGAAGGCGCGGACGGCCGCGACAAGGCGCAGGATCGCCACCGCGCCGAGCGCCGCGATGCCCGAGGTCATCACAATCCGGCCCAGCACCGTGCCGTCGGCGCCCCAGCTCATCCGGAAGCGATCGTTCTGCTCGGCGATCACCCGGGACGCGGCGTCGCCGCGCTCGATTTCAATCATGGCCATGGTCGGCTCCTTGCTCCCCGGTCGGTCACTGCCAGACTCGGGGCGGGGTTTCGGGCGAGGTCCGCGAACGCGGCCCTCTCCTGAAAGCCTGCCTCCCGGCGAGGGCCGGAGGGGGGCCTATGCAAGAGGCGAAGGGCGGAGGGGTATCGCCCGGCCTGCACGGAGCCGAAGGCGGAGGAAGGTCGGGGAAACCGCCCTTCGCCTCTTGCATGGGGGAACCAGCGGTTCCCGAAGGCAAGTCCGGCGCATCGCGACGGGCGCGCAGGCCGAAGGCCGGAGACTGGCGGCGGATGCCGGTAACAATGGCCTTTTCCGAAGGCATTGAACCCGCGCTCGGACGAGGGCTAATCTGCTCCATCGACTGAGTGGCGACTAGGGTTCCGGGCGATCCGCCGCTGGACCGAGCGTCGCAGAGACCGGGGGAGTTCCCCGGCTGCACCCAAGGGGAAAAAGCCCAGGGGAGGAGACGTCGAGATCAACCGCGTCGATGGGCGCATATGGGGGTCTCAATGACGCTTGCCTCGCTGCTGCTCGTCGTTCTCGCGTCTGTCATCCATGCGAGCTGGAACCTGCTCGCCAAGCGGGCCGCTTCGGTGGGTCCGGTCTTCGTATTCGCCTACAACCTGATCGCCTGCGTCGCCTATGCGCCTTGGGTGCTGTATCTGCTGGCGCGGGGCGGCGTCGCCTGGACATGGGCTGGCGCGGGCTTCGTCCTGCTCAGCGGCCTGATCCATCTGGCCTACAGCCTCTGCCTGCAACGCGGCTACCAGATGGCCGATCTATCGGTGGTCTATCCCGTCGCGCGGGGAACCGGCCCGATGCTCTCGACCATCGGCGCGTTCCTGATCCTCGGCGAAACGCCGACGGGAGCCGGCTTGCTCGGGCTGGTGCTGGTCGTCGCCGGCATCCTGCTGATCGCCACCCAGGGCCGCCTCTCCGCCTTCACCCGCCCGGGTGGGCAGGCCGGCGTGCGCTGGGGAACCGCGACGGGCGGGTTGATCGCGAGCTATACTGTCGTGGACGCCTATACGGTCAAGACGCTCGGCATAGCGCCGGTCGTGCTCGACTGGTTCTCGAACCTGCTGCGGTTCTTCCTGCTGCTGCCACTGGTCCTCGCGAACCCGCGCGGCGCCGTCGCGGCGATGCGCGGCCATTGGCGGCTCGCGCTTGGCGTGGGGCTGCTGTCGCCTCTGTCCTACATCCTCGTGCTGGCCGCGCTGAGCGACGGCGCGCCGCTCAGCCTCGTGGCGCCGATGCGCGAGATGTCGATGATGATCGGCGCATTGCTCGGGATGCTGATCCTGCGCGAGCAGGTCGGGCCGTGGCGCCTGACCGGATGCGGGGTGCTGATCGCCGGCGTGATCCTGCTGTCCTCGGCCTGATCCTGGTCCAATGGCCGGATGGCGCCGGCTGCCTGATATCGCGGCCGCGGAGGATGGCGCGTTTCGTACCAGCGCGCGAGACGCGTCGTGTTGGACGCGCGCCCAAGCTGATTACCCCAGACGTGATGGAGCCGGCCCGGAGCCGCCAACCGTTGCCGGCATCCGGACCGTCCGCGGTGCCGCCCAGATGGGATGTTCGGGTCGAGGGTCGCCGCGGCCGCACGCAGCTTCAGAGGTACTCATTTGGAAATGCCTTCACATCACCAGCGCGGCGCCGATCACCAGGAGCGTCGCTCCCATGAGAGCGGGGCCCTTGTGAGCGAAGCCTGTGCGACCGATTTCGATCGCCAGACCAAACAGGAGCTGACTGGCGAGCAGCGCAGTTACCGTCGAAACCTACTACGCTCGCGAAGACAAAGAGCGAGCCGAGAAGGCCCGGCAGCAGATACCAGGCGCGGAAATCACGCAGCGTCGCGACGAGGCCGGACGGCCCGCTCTGGACTAGGAGCGCCGTCAGCAATGCCACCAAGCCGACCGCTGAATTGAGGACCAGCGGTGCGACCGTCGACGCGCCTGCCGTGGCGATCCGCGCCATCAGCGGATTTTGCGCGACGAGAGCGACGCCGGCCAGCGTGAGCAGGCCGAGGAGCGGCGCCGACGTCACATGACTTTGCGTCCGGATCAGCGCGTGCGTCGAGCTTGAGCTGGAGGAAGGCGAGATCGAGCCATCCCCCGAACTTCGTTCCGACCTGGCGCAGCACGCCCGCCTCTTCGAACCCGAGGCGCCGGTGCAACTGGATCGAAGCGGCCTTGCCCGCCTCGATCCCGGGCACCATGACATGCTCTCCCGAGAGCCACGCCGCCTCCTTCGCGCTGATCTCCTATGCCAGCTCCTGGCTCAAGTGCTGGCACCCGTACATGTTCTGCGCGGCATTGCTGAACGCCCAACCGATGGGCTTCTACGCCCCGGCGCAGATCGTCCGCGACGCGCGCGAGCACGGCGTCGAGATCCGGCCGATCTGCGTCAACGCCAGCCGATGGGACTGCGCGCTCGAGCCCACCGAGGTCCCCGATCGCTTCGCGGTCCGGCTCGGCCCACGCATGGTCAAGGGCCTCGGCAACGCCCATGCTGCCTCCCTGGTCGCCGCGCGCGGCGACACCCCCCTCCCGTCTACCGACGATCCCTGGCGTCGCGCCGGCGTGCCGCCATCGGCGCTGGTGCGGCTCGCGAGGCCGACGCCTTCCGACCCAGCCTCGGCCTCTCCCGCCGCGAGGCGCTCTGGGCGATCAACGCGCTCCGCGACACACCGCTGCCGCTCTTCGCGGCGGCCGACGCGCGTGCGACCGGGACCCGCGCGGAAGCCACCGAGCCCCCGGTCGCGCTCCGCCCGATGGCCGAGGGCGCCGAGGTGGTCCGGGACTACCAGCACTCCGGCCTCTCGCTCCGCGCCCACCCGGTGTCGTTCCTCCGCGCCGCGCTCGCACGCCGTCGGATCCTCCCCTGCGCCGAGGCGATGGACTCGCCCGACGGCCGGACACTCACCACCGCCGGCATCGTGCTGGTGCGGCAGATGCCGGGCTCGGCCAAGGGCGGCTCTTCCGCACCATCGAAGACGAAACAGGCGTCGCCAATCTGGTGATCTGGCCCAGGCTCTACGACCGCCAGCGCCGCGTCGTGCTCGGCGCGCGCCTGATGGCGGTGCGCGGCTGAATCCAGCGCGAGGGCGCCGTCGTGCACCTTATCGCGCGGAGGCTGACGGATCTCTCGGCGGAGCTCGACCGGATCGGGGCCGAGGGCGATGGTCCTCGCCTACCCCACGCGGAGCTCCACGACGGGCGCGCGACCGGACAGGCCGGTGGTCTCGTCGGCTTGCCGAGGGCGCGGGACATGGCGGATCCGCATAGGCATATCGACGCGCTTCGGATCAAGCCGCGGGATTTCAGGTGAGACCTCAGCAGGGACATCGCGATTGGCGTCTTGGGAGCTTTGCCAACCGAGACATGGATGTTTTCACGAGCTCGCGTGCCAGATCAGCGTTTCGCGCACATCGGGTCGTCAGCGCATGGATATAGGCTCCCGGACGTCTGAGACGGTCCCCGCGCTCGAGGGCGTAGCCGAGAAGGATGTAGGCTCGAGGAAATGTCAGAACCTGCTTCGCACGCCTCCATGCGCTGGCTGTATCGGGAAGCGACTCCGCCAGGATATCGGCTCTTCGCTCGAATTCCCGCGCGCTTGAAGCGGAGTCGGTGAAGCTCGTGACAGTCGGAAAGGCCAAACGAAGGTCATCGTAAGTGACGGGAGGATTCTTTTGCGCTTCTTTGTGTCGCTCAATTTGACTGTCGTTGTCGCTCAATACGATTGACGGCGCTCTCATTTCCTTGGTAGCGGTAATACCTATGTTTCGTAGTTCTGCTTCGAGCGCTGCGACCAGTTCTGAGAGGGCCATCTCGGTTGGAACGCGCCGGAGCTGCTTCTTGGCGGCGTTGATGAGTTCGATGGTGCCGGTGCCGGTGTCAGGGTTCGACGCTCGCAGGTGGTCGATGAGATCCGCGCAGCGGCCGCGGAGGATGTCGATGCGGTTCGCCCGGGCGGCGAGGGTTTGGACGAGCCCGAGCACACGGTCATGACCCTCGAGCGCCGGAGCGAGGCTGATCCCATAGATCGAGATGACCTCACCTTGTCGGGTGCGCCTGGGATATCGCTTGTGGTTCGCGGAAGCGCGGCGCTGGACGATGCCCGCCGCCTCCAGCTTGCGAAGGGCACGATTCACCGTCGAGTCACCGCTGAGACCGACGCGAGCGGCGATGGCACAATTGCTTGCGAAGCATACGTGCGCCTCAGGCGCGTCAACGTGGATCCAGTCGCCAGGCAGGTAGCTGAGGATCGCGCGCAGGACCGCGAGGTCGGTCGCGTTCAATTCGAGCTCGGCGCGGGCCGCCGTCACTGGGTCGAAGATGTCTCGCCACCTGTGCTTGGCATTGGGCAAACTCCCGCCCTGTCCTGCTCCGCCGTTTGGCAAGACCTGACCAATCGGCCTCCCGGCCGCTGTTGCAATGTGTTCCATGTCGGTATCACAAGGACAGCCGCCCTCATTCACCGCGAGGGTGTTCTTGACGTCGATTCGATTAATGGGCTAACCTTGGCGTGTGAAAGTTCGGGTTAGGCCCTTCGGATCCTCGCGGTCTGGAGGGTCTTTCTCTTTCTGTCCTGCCTGTGCCTCCTTTCTCCTGCTCGTTACGTTTTCCGAGAGCAGAAGTCGGGGGTACCGCCTCTGCCCTCCAAATGCGCCTCTCTCTAAGCCGGGGTCACGATGGCCCGCCTTTCTTCGATTCAGAGAGAAACGACGCATAGATCTCGTCCAGCTTGCTGGCGAGATATTCGCCGAATTGGGCTGAATCCTGTGACGTCAGCGAGATCTGACAGGACCGGCCCGATCGAGCGATCACCCCCTTGATGCGGCCACCGTTCGCCGTCCAGGTGCGCTTGACGCTGGTCTTGGAGGAACGCGCCTTGCGGGTCCCCTTCTCGCCGCGATCCACGGCCGAGCTTAGCCGGCTGAAAAGCAGCTCGAAACGGGCATCGCTCGTCGCGGCCACGAATTCTGCCTCCCCGGCGATGGTGCGCGCTGCGGTTAGAACCTCAGCGGAGGCGAGCAATCGCTTTATCTCGTCCCACCGGTCACGTCCGATGGATTTCGCCGGACCTATCGCCGTGACGATATCCTCGGGGATGCCCTGGGCGACGGAGAGCATCCGGGACAGCAGGCTGGGGTCGACCGACAAGGCGGATTCGATGACCGGCCGGGGTTGTCCGAGCAGGCTAAGGCTCTGCGCGAAGCGCGCCCGCTCGATGAACGAGAGATTGGCGCGCGCGCTGTTCTCCTGGCCCTGTGCGAGAATATGTGCCACGTCGTCGAGCGGCTTCACGATCGCCCTGACCTTCCGGCCGAGCTCGCGCGCCGCACGGACGCGCCGATGGCCAAAGACCACCATGTAACGGTTCGTGGCCTTGGGATGTGGTCGCAGGAGCACGGGCGTGTCCTGCTGGCCGGCGGCGATCGAGGCCTTCAAGGCTTCGAACTCCTCGTCCTCCATCCCGAGACGGTCGGACACGAAGGAGGCCTCGATCAGATCGGGTTCGATCTCAACGATCACCCCTCCCTCGCGGAGCTGCCGCGAAGCCTCGGCTAGGCTGTCGATCGATACTTTCATTTGCTTCGAGGCGCCCCGAACGGCATAGGACGCGCGGCTCGCGGGATCGGATCGCGCCTCGGCGGAAGCGGGATCGAGCACGTTTTTGAGGAGGTCCTTACGAGCCATCGGAAGCTTCCGTCGATCTCAAACAGGTGGCTGAATACGTACAGGAAAACCCGCTCTGTACGGCTGTCAACGGGCGGTCAATTCGTTGGTTCATGCCCGCCCCCACGCATGGTGGACGAGTTCCTCGAGCTCTTGGTTGACCGCGTTCAGAGCCTCGATAGCTCGATCATACGTCGAGCGGACGAACTGAGCCCGATCGATTTCGTAGAGCGTCTGCTTCGTGATCCCGGCGTCCGAGACCGCCGTCGACTTGACCATCGGATTTGAGAGCATTTGCTCGGGAAACATCGCCTGCAGAAACCCGACCATCTGTTTCTGAGGTCCGTCGGTAGGTTCGAAGCGAGTGACGAGGTAACGGTACCACTGAAGTTTGACCTCGGCGCCCGCCTCCCGGATGCTCTGCATCACCCCCCCGAGCATCAAGAGAAACTGGCTCATCGACATCACGTCGAGCATCTGCGGATGGACAGTCACAAGTACCGCGGTCGAAGCTGTCAGCGCAGTGAGCGTCAGGTAGCCAAGCTGCGGCGGGCAGTCGATCACGACGATGTCGTACCGGTCGTCGACTTCGCGGAGCGCGTCGGAGATGCGGGTAAAGAAGGATCGCCCCTCGGCGGCGTTCTCGCCTGTGAGCGCAACGGGCGTGTCGTATTCATACTCCTGCAACTCGAGGTTCGCGGGTACAATATCGAGGTTCGGAAAATTCGTGGGCTGGATTACTTCGGTGATGGACCGACGTTCGGAATCGTAGCGCAGCGTTTCGTAGAGCGAGGGAACATCGTCGAGCTCAGGCTGAATTCCATGAAGGGCGGTCAGAGAGGCCTGGGGGTCGAGATCGATCGCGAGCACTCGGTGTCCTCGCAGTGCGAGGTACTGCGCGAGGTGGGCGGCCGAAGTGGTCTTGCCCGACCCGCCTTTGAAGTTCACGACGGAGATGATCTGCAGATGCTCACCGGATTGCCGATGCGGCAGGTATCGCCGCTTACCCGGCCGGCCGTTTTTGTCCAGGTACTCGCGAAGCTCGGCCAGTTGCTCCGCCGTGTAGCTGCGGCGCCCCGTTGGCGAGGTCGCTGGCTGCGGCCCCTTCCCTTCAAGATCCAGCTTCTTGATCGTCGTCTGGGCGACGCCAATGAAGTTCGCGACCTCCGCGAGCGAGAATTGGCGGAGCGACTTCCTCGCATTAGGAGGGTATTGCTCGAGCCGCAGCATATTGAGACGATCAGAGATCCTCGAGCCCTGCTCGAGGATGATCTGGTCGAATGGCCGCTCGGTATCGGTCGCCGACTCGTCGATGGCCTGCATGCCTTGCTCCGTTGGTGCCGCTTTTAGCGCGCTTTTTCCGCTCAAAGCGTTATCTACCGCGGAAACAGCCAATTCTCAATATTTTTTGATGTTGGGTAGGATCGCGACTTCTGGCTGCGGATCAGCCTCCGCGGACCAAGAGCATTCCGAACTCGTTTGATCTGTGTATCTAGAGGAGTCGATCAGCACGAATCGTGCCCGTTTCTCGTTGTGTGCATAACATGTAAAGCCTTCATATTGAACGCATAAGTGGGATGCGTACGGCTGTCAAATGCGGGTAGATCCTCTACACGGCGCATCCGAGCCAACAGAAAACGAAGGCCACGGGAGTTTCGTGCCTGCAGAGCGTAGGCTGGCTTATGGCTCGGAGGCTTCCTGGGGCTGCGCGTGAAGGACTCTGGCAAAATCATCGACGAGGCGGCAGGCCTACAAGACTCAAGGTGATTTGATTCGGATCCGACCCGCATGTGAAGGGTGCGGAAAACCGACTGCGCTTGCCGTCCACCTCGAACGGTCGATCCGCGCACAGGTTCTAGAGGAATGGGTTGATCCGCCGCGCGCGCTGGCGTTGGGAGCCCAGAGCGTCGATGTCGCAAGGGTGAGGTTCGGGCGGACTCTGTTACATCGGAGACCGTCGCAGGACGCGACAGAGCTTGTGTCCAAAGGTGCCTGGCCAACAACCGCGCGCTGAAGCCCGTTGAAGTGCTCGGTATGGAGATCCTGCGAGCTGATCGATCCGCCGGAAGACCTGCTGGTGCCGGACTTCCAGTTGGCGAGTTTATGGGTCCGGACTGCCCAGCGGGGAGAGCTTGCGCAACTTGAACGATGGCTCCGGCGGCGACCCGCAGGCTGTTCGGCCATCGACGCAACTGGCTCAGGTGCGGGAAGCCAAGCGTCCGACGCCCGGGTCGGGTCCGCCGCCTCTGATCTCGCCTCATCGACACCGCGTAGCGCGAGCTGCGTGCGAGCTTCCGGTGGTGCCCGGGTGGCGGGGTGGCGCGTCGAGTGAAGCCATGTACGCCGGGGCGCACGAAGCCGGGGTGGTCGGCTGACGGATGCGGGGAAATTCGTTACCTTGGGTGCGATGTCGGCGCCGTGGTGGTCGTGCAGGCCGGCGTTGATCGTCTGAGTTGGCGGATTGCCGGTTTCGGGTTCAGGCTGCGATCTCGCGCGTAGGGCAGGGGGTATCGGCGTAGAGGTGGGCCCGGGCGCTGTTCCGTCGGTGTATCTGCCCGCTCGGCCAGCTGGCCCACAGTGTGCCACGCGCCCGAATGGGAATCCGCTGTGATAGACAAAGCCTGTCCGAATCCGGCTCACCAGACGACTTCCGCCTGCTTTGGTGGTCGCGGGGTAGACGGCGAGCGGAGATCGGCCTCCCGGCGGCCTTCGAGGCCCGCGCGGCAGCGGTACTTTGTCTGAGTCGGCAATCATTAGCTAACATTATCGGGCATAATAGCCGATGACGGGCAAGAGCGCTTTTTGCGGTCAACGATGGAGAAAAGCGCCGTCACGAGTTCTCGACAAGCGTATGACGGGCTATCTTCCGCCTCGGGGCTCGCGCGGTGTGATCCCGTACCGTCGGCGTAAGGCGGTCGCGAAATTGGCCGGCGCGGACTAGCCGGCGAGGGCGCTCGCCTTGGCGGCGGAAACGCAGTCCTCGCACAGGGCGCGGTATGCGCGCTCGAGGCGGATCAGCTTGACCTCGCCGTAGACGCCCCGGCCGACCTCGTACCCGAGGCCGATCTCGTGGGCGATCCCGCCGACGGAGAGCGCGTCGTCGCAGTGCGCTTCGATAGGAGCCGCCGCTGACGCGCGCCGAGATCCCGCGCGGCGGGGCGGGGGTCGCCAATGGCGCTGGCCAGGGCCCCGGGGATGATCTCGATCGCCCGGGCCTCGACGTAGAGCTGCCGCAGCGGCAATCGGTCGTCCGGCCAGGATTTGGCGCGAGGGCCACGACGCGGGGCGAGGGAGGCCAGGGCTCCGTCCGGAGCGGGCCGCGCAGCGAGCGACGCGCGGCGGCGCCATCCGCCGTGTACCCGTCGCTACGCCTCGGGCCGGACGGGCTGGTGCGCTGGCCAGAGGGCGCGGGCCGGGTCGCGCTCCGCCGCTACACGATCCGGGCGATCGTAACCGGCCGATTGGCACCGCGTCGGTTTAGGCGGCCTCGGCGTGGGCTTCCGTGGTTGGTACCCAGTTCCAAGGCAGGAGCTCGTCGAGCCGGT
>QFPW01000078.1 GCA_003241785.1 Rhodovulum sulfidophilum
TCGGGCGCCTCTTCGGACTTCAAAAGGTTAACAAAGCGTGAAAATGCCACCGTTCGCGGGGTAGTCTCAGCCTACTGCAAGGTTTGCGACAAGCCCGGCTGATGTCTTCCACCTTCAGGCCTGGCTTGATGGAACTGTTGCCGAAGACAATATTGAGGAACTGAAGGAAATCCTCCCCCATGTCGTCGTCCGAGTAGGAGATTTTGGCCAGATAGCCCGGCCTGCCGTAAGGGTCCTTGTCGAGCGCCTCCAGTCGGCCGAGGATCTCGTCCTCGACATAGTCGTTCCGTCTGACCAATCAATTGTCTTGAAGCTCAGGCAGTTTGCAGCAACGCTTCCCCCGTGATTTCCGGCACCTTCTCGATCAGCTCGGAAATCTTGGCTTGCGACAGCGGCCTCGACATCAGGAAGCCCTGGATCTCGGAGCAATGGTCGGCCGTCAGCAGGGCGAGTTGTTCGTTTGTTTCGACACCTTCCGCTGTTACGCTTAAGCCGAGTGCGCGACCAAGGCCGAGGATTGCTTGAACGATCGGCCGCGCACTTTCTCGCGTACCCAGATCGCTGATGAAGCTCCGATCGATCTTGATGACGTCGAAGGGGAAATTGCGCAAATAGCTAAGCGAAGAGTAACCAGTGCCAAAATCGTCCATGGCAAGTTTCACGCCCATGGCCTTCAACTCGTTGAGCACTTCAATCGCCCGCTCAGCATCTTCGAGCAAGACGCCCTCGGTGATCTCAAGTTCCAGAAGTTCACCCTTCAGACCGGAGCGGCGAAGGCAATCCCTGACCTTGTCGACGAATTTTGTATCGCGAAACTGCACTGGCGAGACGTTGACCGAAACGCCGATCCCGGACCAGTTCGCGGCAGCCTCACATGCAGTGTCGAGGATCCAGTCCCCGAGCGGCACGATTAAACCATTTTGCTCGGCCAATGGTATGAAGTCACATGGCGGGATGCGGCCGCGCTCCGGATGCGCCCAGCGAACCAAGGCCTCGACACTGCGCATTTGACGGGCACGCGTATCAAAACGCGGTTGGTATTCAAGGAAGAAATGGCCGGCGGTCAGGCTATGGCGCATATCCTCCGTCATCTTACGCTGCAACATGATCTTGTCGTTCATCTCAGCAGCAAAATAACTGAACTGCCCGCGTCCGGATTGCTTGGAGCGGTAGAGCGCCGTATCAGCGGCACGCAGGAGCTCATCCGGCGTTGTGCCGTCCATGGGCGCAATCGCCACTCCAATCGACATGCCAACTGTCAACTCACCGCTTTCATGGCGAATGGGCGCACCGACTGTTTCCATAAGCTTCATGCAGAACCGTTCGACCGCCTCGGCTGGCATTCCGGGCGCTGCAATGACGAATTCGTCGCCGCCCACGCGTGCGACCATGTGATCAGCGCGTATGGCACGCCGCAAGCGATCTGCAACGGCCCCCA
>QFPW01000008.1 GCA_003241785.1 Rhodovulum sulfidophilum
GAGCGGGAGCGGCGCCCCCCACCCTGGGAGGAGTGTAAGCCGGGCGTGCGGGGCCATCAGCGCCGATGCGAGCGCCAGAACCCGGAGACCCGCGCGAACCGTGCGAAAGATTGAGCCCGATTCCAGTGGCTTAGCCCCGCGCCGCGGCACGGGGCCGGACATGGGTTGCCTTTCGCTTGACAAAATACCAATTGTCATTTGCACCCCGCCATGCCTATTGTGCAAGCGAGGATTGGGTGAATGCCACACCCTTCTCTGCTCGTATTCGTCGCACGCTCGCGGCTTCGCGGAATAGCTCAGCGTTCCGGATGACCCGGCATCTCGCGGCAGGCGTTCGCGCCAGATTGGAAGTTACCGGGCCCAAAATCCCGGAAAGAATGGCCGGGTGTCCCTGGGGCGCCAGGCCGGAGAACGAACCGCGGTGACACGCGCAGGAACAGCACTGGTCCAGACAATCGGCCGCCGCACGGCGCGCGGGACCGTCCCATGCTTCCTCGCGGCAGCCGTGCCCCCAACATCATCACAAAAGAGCGCCGCCGCGCACGCCCTCGGGCGGCTGAGGCGCGGCGTCGCTTCCGAAAGAAATCATGACAAGAAAAATGCTGATCGATGCCACGCACGCGGAAGAGACCCGCGTCGTGGTCGTGGATGGAAACAAGGTTGACGAATTCGACTTCGAGTCGCTCAATAAACGCCAGCTCGCCGGAAACATCTACCTCGCCAAGGTGACGCGCGTCGAGCCGTCGCTTCAGGCGGCGTTCGTCGACTACGGCGGGAACCGCCACGGCTTCCTCGCCTTCTCGGAAATCCACCCCGACTATTACCAGATCCCGAAGGCCGACCGCGAGGCGCTGATCGCCGAGGAGGCCGCGCTGGCCCGCGAGGCCGAGGAGGAAAGCCCGCGCGAGAAGGCGAAGCCGAAGAGCCGCGCCCGCTCCCGCCGCCGGTCGCAGCCGACCGCCGAGGGGCTGGGCGCCGACGACGCCGTCGTCGCCTCGGAACCCGTCGAGGTGGCCGAACCCATCGAGGCGGCCGAGGACGCGCCGGTGGTCGAGGCGACCGGCGGCGAGGCGCGGTCCGACGCCGGCGACGCGCCGCCCGCGGACACGGCCCTCACCGACGTGCCGCCGCCGAACGCGGCCTCGGGCGAGATCGACATCCGCGTCGCCGAGGAGCCCGAGGGCACGCCCGCGCTGGTCCCGGTCGCGGAGGCCGAGGACGACGACAACGAGACGGCCGCCGAGGAAGAACACGCGGCCGAGGAATACGAATCCGTCGGCGGCGACGACGTCGCCGAGGAGCGCGCGCCGCGCAAGCAGGTGCGCCAGCGCCGCTACAAGATCCAGGAAGTCATCAAGGTCCGGCAGATCCTGCTCGTGCAGGTCGTGAAGGAGGAGCGCGGCAACAAGGGCGCGGCGCTCACCACCTATCTGTCGCTCGCCGGCCGCTACTGCGTGCTGATGCCCAACACCGCGCGCGGCGGCGGCATCTCCCGCAAGATCACCAACGCCGCCGACCGCAAGAAGCTGAAGGAGATCTCGTCCTCGATCACCGTGCCCGAGGGCGCGGGGCTCATCATCCGCACCGCGGGCGCGAGCCGGACCAAGACCGAGATCAAGCGCGACTACGAATACCTGCTGCGCCAGTGGGAGCAGATCCGCGAGCTGACGCTGCGGTCGATCGCGCCGGCGCCGATCTACGAGGAAGGCAGCCTGATCAAGCGCGCCATCCGCGACCTTTACAGCCGCGAGATGGACGAGATCCTGGTCGATGGCGAGCGCGGCTACCGCGAGGCCAAGGACTACATGAAGATGCTCATGCCTTCGCATGCGAAGAACGTGAAGCATTACGCCGAGCCGCTCCCGCTGTTCTCGCGCTTCCAGGTCGAGAACTACCTTTCCGCGATGTTCAACCCGACGGTCCAGCTGCGCTCGGGCGGCTATATCGTGATCGACGTCACCGAGGCGCTGGTCGCGATCGACGTGAACTCGGGCCGCGCGACGCGCGAGGCCTCGATCGAGGACACGGCGCTCAAGACCAACCTCGAGGCGGCCGAGGAGGCCGCGCGACAGATGCGGCTGCGCGACCTCGCCGGGCTCATCGTGATCGACTTCATCGACATGGAAGACCGGCGCAACAACGCCGCCGTCGAGAAGCGCCTGAAGGAAAAGCTGAAGAGCGACCGCGCCCGGATCCAAGTCGGCCGGATCTCCGGCTTCGGCCTGCTCGAGATGAGCCGCCAGCGGCTGCGCCCCGGCATGATCGAGGCGACGACCAAGCCCTGCGCGCATTGCCACGGCACCGGCCGCGTCCGCTCGGACGACAGCCTCGCGCTCGCGCTGCTGCGCGAGATCGAGGAAGAGGGCGTGAAGCAGCGCTCGAAGGAAGTGCTGATCGTCGCGCCGGTCGAGATCGCGAACTACCTGCTGAACCAGAAGCGCGAGCATATCGCGCTGATCGAGGCGCGCTTCGGGCTTTCGGTGCGCGTCGAGGGCGATCCGACGCTGATCAGCCCCGACTACAAGATCGAGCGGTTCAAGACCGCCTCGCGGGTCATCCCGACGCCGACCGCGCTGGCGCTGCCGACCGTCGCCTATCCCGAGGATGACTTCGCCGAGGAGGAGGAGGACGCGGTCGTCGCGGAGTCGGGCGCCGAGGAGGAGACCGAGGCGCGCGGCAACGGCGATCAGGGCGGCGAGCCGAACGGCGATCGCGGCGGCAAGCGCAAGCGGCGCCGTCGCCGGCGCGGCGGACGCGGCGCCGAGGACGGCCAGCAGGCGGCGGTCCCCGAGCATATCGAGACCGTCGAGGCGCCGAGCACCCTGCCCGCCGATGTGATGGAACCGGTCGAGGACGGCGTCGAGGGCGTGACCGCCGAGGCGCCGCTCGAAACGGCCGAACCCGCCGCCGAGCCGGCGCCCGAGCCCCGCGCGCGGTCGCGCCGGCGGTCCCGCGGCGGCGCGGCCGCCCCGGCCGCCGAGCCCGCGCCGCAGCCGGCCTCGGGCCTCGCGGAGGTGATCGACCTCGGCGACGGCACCGCGCCCGAGATCGTCGAGGTGCCCGAATCCTCCGCCCCCGCGCCGCGCAAGCGCGAGCGGGTGCGGCGGGCGGCCGCCGCCGTGATCGCGCCGGAGCCCGCCGCGGAGGCCCCGGCCGAACCCGAGCCGGTGTCCGAATCCGATCCGGTTTCCGAGCCGGTGGCGGAAGCGCCCGCCGTGCCGGATTTCGTCCCGACGGAGCCGGCGCCCGAGCTCGCGGCCTTCGACGGCCCGTCCGAGGCGCCGGTGCCATTCGACGCCCCCTACGAGGCGCCGTATGACACGCTGACGCCGGCCGAGGCCGCGCCGGAAGCGGTCGAGCCGGTGGAAGGCGCGGAGATCGCGGCCGAGGTCTCGCCGGAACCCGAAGCCGAGGCCGCGCCGGAGCCCGAGGCCGCGCCGGAGCCCGAGACCCCGACGGAAGCCGAGGCCGCCCCGGCGGAGACGGCGCCCGAGCCCGACGCGGGACCGCTGGCGACCGCCGAGCCGGAGGCCCCGGCCGCCGAGGAGACCGCGCCCGAGTTCGAGACCGCGAGCGCCGCGCCGGAAACCCCGGCCGAGAAGCGCCGCGGCTGGTGGTCGCGCGGCTGATCCCCGCGCCAGGATCGCTGAAAGAGGAATGCCCCGGGCCGGAACCCGGGGCATTTTCTTTTGGAGGGATGGTCCGGTTCACGGGTGCTCCGCGCGCCTCCCGGAACCCCGCTGCCCCGGCCCTGAGCCGGGCCTCGAGTCCCGGAGAGCCGCGTCTCACGGACATGGCGTCGAGGCCCCGGCTCGAGGCCGGGGCGGCGGACCGTTCGTTTTCCGCCGAAGGGCTACGGCGCTCGCCGCTCAGCGCCCCGCCCAGGCGCGCAGGCGCCGCAGGCCTTCCGCGATGTCCCCGGTCGCGCCCGCGTAGGAGAAGCGCAGCGTCCCGGCGCCGCGGCCCGGGTCGAAGTCGAGCCCGGGCGTCACCGCCACGCCGGCCTCGCGCAGGATCCGCGCCGCGAGCGTCCGGCTGTCCTCGCCCCAGCCGCTCACGTCGGCATAGGCGTAGAAGGCACCGTCCGGCGGCGCGATGTCGCCGAACCCCGCCTTCGGCAGTTCGGCCAGCATCAGCGCGCGGTTCGCGCGATAGGTCCCGAGGTTCGCCTCGAGCTCGTCGCCCTCCTCCATCGCCGCGAGCGCGGCGACCTGGCTCGCGTGGCTCGGGCAGATGAACATGTTCTGCGCCAGCCGCTCGACCTTGCGCGCATGCGCCTCGGGCACGACCATCCAGCCTATGCGCCAGCCGGTCATCGAGAAGTATTTCGAGAACGAGTTGATCACATAGACCTCGTCGCTCAGCTCGAGCGCGGTCACGGCCCGGCCGCCGTACTGGATGCCGTGATAGATCTCGTCCGAGACGAAGGCGATGTCGCGCTCGGCCGCGGCGGCGATCAGCGCGCCGAGCGCCTCGGCGTCGAGCATGGTTCCGGTCGGATTGGCGGGGCTCGCGATCAGGACGCCGGCGAGGTCGTCGCGCGCCAGATCGGAGGGGACCGGCTGGAACCGGTGCTCGGCCCGGGTCTCGATCCCAACGGGCTCCAGGCTCAGCGATTTGAGGATGTTTCGATAGCTCGGATAGCCGGGCTCGCCGATCGCCACCCGCTCGCCCGCGTCGAAGAGCGCGGTGAAGGCGAGCAGGAACCCCGCCGAGGAGCCGGAGGTCACGACCACGCGGGCCGGGTCGAGGTCGATCCCGTACCATTCGCCGTAGAGCCGCGCGATCCGCGCCCTGAGCTCCGGAAGGCCGAGCGCCACGGTATAGCCGAGCGGCCGCGTCTCGAGCGCGCTCGCCAGCGCCGCGCGGGCGCCACGCGGCGCGGGCGTGCCGGGCTGGCCGACCTCCATGTGAATGATCGAGCGGCCGCGCGCCTCCTCGGCCCGCGCCGCCTCCATCACGTCCATCACAATGAACGGATCGACCTCGCCCCGGCTTGAACTCCGCACTCCGACTCTCCTACGCTTCGCCCATTCGTCGCCCGCCCTTGGGCCATGAAACGCGACGGCGCGCAATGGAGGCGCTCTTGCCCGGGCTGGTCCCGAAGATCCGCGCCGCGCTCGCCGCCGGCGCCCTGCTCTGCCTGACCGCCGCCACCGGCTCGGCGGCGGCGGGTCCCGTGCTGATCCGCGACGCCGAGATCGAGGCGACGCTGCGGCGGGTCGGCGATCCGATCTTCCGCGCCGCGGGCCTCAGCCCCTCCGGCGTGAAGATCTACCTGATCCAGGATCCGGAGATGAACGCCTTCGTCGCCGGCGGGCAGAACATCTTCCTGCATACCGGCATGATCGACCGGATGGAGAACCTCGACCAGCTGCGCGGCGTGATCGCGCACGAGACCGGCCATATCGCCGGCGGGCATCTCGCGCGCCGCGACCAGGCGATGTCGGGCGGGCGCAACATGATGCTGATCGGCATGCTCGGCGCCGCCGCCGCCGGCATCGCCGGCGCGCCGGACGCGAGCGTCGCGATCGCCGCCGGCAGCCAGCAGGTCGCGACGCGCAACCTGCTCGCCTACAGCCGGGGCGAGGAGGCGGCGGCCGACCAGGCCGGGGCGCGCTACGTCTCGACGGCGGGCGGCGATCCGGCCGCCGTGCTCGACGTGCTGCGGATCCTGCGCGGCCAGGAGGCGCTGATGGGGCGCGACCAGGATCCCTACACGCGCACCCACCCGATGTCCTCCGAGCGGATCATGATGCTCGAGAACCGGATCGCCAAGATGCCGAAGGGCAAGGCGCCAGACCCCGAGGACGTCTACTGGTACGACCGGATGGTGACCAAGCTTCGCGCCTTCACCGAGGGCCCGGCGCAGACGATCCGCGCCAACCCGCCCGTCGACACCTCGGAGATGGCGACGCTCGCGCGCGCGATCGCCTATCACCGCCAGCCCGACACCGCGCGCGCCGCGCAGCAGATGGACGCGCTGCTCGCGCTCCGGCCCGACGATCCCTATTACATCGAGCTCAAGGGCCAGTTCCTGCTGGAGGGCGGCAAGGCGGGCCCCGCCGCCGCGGCCTACCGGCGCGCGAGCGAGCTCGCCCCCGATCAGCCGCTGATCCTCGCCGGGCTGGGGCGGGCGCTGCTCAATACCGACGATCCGGGCGCGGCGCGGGAGGCGCGCGACGTGCTGTCGCGCGCGACGCGGCTCGACCGGAAGAATTCCGACGCCTATCGCGACCTCGCGCTCGCCGAGGCGCGGCTCGGCAACGAGGGCGCGGCCGCGCTCGCCACGGCCGAGCGCTACAGCGGAAGCGGCACGCCGCGCGACGTGCTCCGCAACGCGACCCGCGCGGCGGATCTGCTGCCGGTCGGCTCCCCGGGCTGGCGGCGGGCGCAGGATATGATTACCATGGCGCGACGCGCGCTGAAGAAATGAGGTTTCCCCCGATGCGACAGCTTCTCCTGGCCCTGACCCCGCTCCTCGCCCTCGCGGGCGCGCCGGGCGCGATGGCGGAGGATCAGGCGAAGCCCGGGCTCGACATGTCGCCGGCCGAGCGCGAGGCCTTCCAGTCCGAGATCCGCGACTACCTGCTCGCCAATCCCGAGATCCTGAACGAGATGGTGCGCGTCCTCGACCAGCGGCAGAAGGCCCAGGCGTCGATGAGCGACCGCGAGCTCGTGGCGAAGAACGCCGATGCGATCTTCGACGACGGCTACTCCTGGGTCACCGGCAATCCCGAGGGCGGCTTCACCCTGGTCGAGTTCCTCGACTACCAGTGCGGCTACTGCCACAAGGCGATGCCGGAGCTGACCGAGCTGCTCAGCTCGGACGGCGACATCAAGATGATCGTGAAGGATTTCCCGATCCTCGGCCCCGGCTCGGAGCTCGCGGCGCGCGCGACCACGGCGACGATGATCGCCGAGGGGCCCGAGGCCTATGGCCGGCTGCATGACGTGCTGATGGCCGGCAAGGGCCAGATCACCGACGAGAGCCTCGACCGCGCGATGAAGAAGGCCGACCTCGATCCGAAGGCGATCCGCGCCGCGATGGAGGACCCCGAGGTCGACCGGCGCATCGCCGCCAACCGCGCCCTCGCCGACCAGCTCGCGATCACCGGAACGCCGACCTTCGTGTTCCAGTCCGACATGGTGCGCGGCTACGTCGCGCTCGCCGACATGCGCAAGATCGTCGACGAGCTGCGCGGGACCAACTGACCGTTCACACCAAAGTCGCGTATTCCCGCTTTTCAGGAGCGGCGGTCGCGCCTATACACTCCCACGCTGAAAGAGCAGGCCGGACGCTCCGGCTCCAAGAATAACAGGGCAATTCATGGCTATCAAACCTCAGGAGTCCGACGTCGCCTTCATCAAGGCCCTCGCCGAGCTCCTGCGCGAGAATGACCTGACCGAGATCGAGGTCAGCCGCGAATACGGCGAGGACGACGCGCTCAACGTCCGCGTGGCGCGCCAGATCACCGTCGCCCCGATGGCGGCCGCGCCCGTGGCCGCCGCCGTTCCGGGCCCCGCGGCCGCGCCGGCGCCCGCCGCCAGCGCCGGCCCCGCCGCCGATCCGTCCGATGATCCGGGCGTCGTCGTCTCGCCGATGGTTGGCACGGTCTACCTGCAGGCCCAGCCGGGCTCGCCGTCCTTCGTCAAGGTCGGCGACCAGATCGCCGAGGGGCAGACGATCCTGATCATCGAGGCGATGAAGACGATGAACCAGATCCCCGCCCCGCGCGCCGGCAAGGTGAAGCGCATCCTGGTCGAGGACGCCTCGCCGGTCGAATTCGGCGCGCCGCTGATCATCCTCGAATGACGCCCTGGGCCGGCCCGGCGCGGGCCGGCGCGGGACCGACCGACCCAAGGCACGCGAGGCGAGCATGTTCACCAAGATTCTGATCGCCAACCGGGGCGAGATCGCGCTGCGCATCCACCGCGCGTGCAAGGAAATGGGCATCCAGACGGTCGCGATCCATTCGACGGCCGACGCCAACGCGATGCATGTGCGCATGGCCGACGAGAGCGTCTGCGTCGGACCGCCGCCCGCGGGGCAATCCTATCTCTCGATCCCGAACCTGATCGCCGCCTGCGAGATCACCGGGGCGGAGGCGATCCACCCCGGCTATGGCTTCCTGTCCGAGAACGCCAATTTCGTGCAGATCGTCGAGGATCACGGCCTGACCTTCATCGGCCCCTCCTCCGAGCACATCCGGCTGATGGGCGACAAGATCACCGCCAAGGACACGATGAGAAAGCTCGGCGTGCCCTGCGTCCCGGGCTCGGACGGCGGCGTGCCGACGGTGGAGGACGCGCTCCGGATCGCCAACGAGATCGGCTATCCGGTGATCGTGAAGGCGACGGCGGGCGGCGGCGGCCGCGGCATGAAGGTCGCGAAGAACGACGGCGAGATGGAGACCGCCTTCGGCGCGGCGCGCTCCGAGGCCAAGGCCGCCTTCGGCAACGACGAGGTCTATCTCGAGAAGTATCTCGAGAAGCCGCGCCACATCGAGGTGCAGGTCTTCGGCGACGGCAAGGGCGGCGCGGTGCATCTCGGCGAGCGCGACTGCTCGCTGCAGCGCCGGCACCAGAAGGTGCTGGAGGAGGCCCCCTCCCCGGTCATCGACGCGAAGACCCGGGCGCGGATCGGCAAGACCTGCGCCGAGGCGATCGCGCGGATCCGATATTCCGGCGCCGGCACGATCGAATTCCTTTACGAGGACGGCGAGTTCTATTTCATCGAGATGAACACCCGGCTGCAGGTCGAGCATCCGGTGACCGAGGCGATCTACGACGTCGACCTGGTGCAGGAGCAGATCCGCGTCGCGGCCGGCAAGAAGATGTCCTTCACCCAGGAGGACCTGGTCCCGAACGGCCACGCGATCGAATGCCGGATCAACGCCGAGAAGCTTCCCGGCTTCCAGCCCAGCCCCGGCCGGGTGCGCACCTATTACGCGCCCGGCGGTCTCGGGGTCCGGATGGACAGCGCGATCTACGACGGCTACGTGATCCCGCCCTATTACGACAGCCTGGTCGGCAAGCTCATCGTCCACGCCCGCAACCGCGAGCTCGCCCTCGCCCGGCTGCGCCGCGCGCTCGCCGAGCTGGTGATCGACGGCATCGACACGACGACGCCGCTGTTCCACGCGCTGCTCGACGAGCCCGACATCCAGGAAGGGCGCTACAACATCCACTGGCTCGAGAAATGGCTGGCGCGCGAGAGTTGACGGCGGCCAGGCGGCCATGGCGGACGACTGGAAGCTGACGCCGGAGCTTCTGCTCCGCGCCTATGCCTCCGGCGTCTTTCCGATGGCGGACAGCGCCGAGGCGGAGGAGCTGTTCTGGGTCGACCCGATCCGCCGCGGCGTGCTGCCGCTCGACGGGCTGCATGTCTCGCGCCGGCTGGCGCGCGACTTCCTCGGCAGGGATTTCGAGATACGCGTTGACGCCGATTTTCCCGGCACGGTGCGCGCCTGCGCCGACCGTGCCACGACCTGGATCAACGCCGAGATCTTCCGGCTCTATCGCGAGCTCAACCGGATGGGCCACGCGCATTCGGTCGAGGTGTGGCAGGACGGCGCGCTGGCGGGCGGTCTCTACGGCGTGGCGCTCGGCGGCGCCTTCTTCGGCGAGAGCATGTTCAGCCGGATGCGCGACGGCTCGAAATTCGCGCTGGTGGCGCTCATCGCGCGGCTCCGGGCGGGCGGGTTCACCCTGCTCGACACTCAGTTCGTCACGCCGCATCTGATCAGCCTCGGCGCGATCGAGATCGACCGCGCGGACTACCGCGCCGCGCTCGCCGCCGCGCTCAGGCGTCCGGCGGACTTCCGCGCCCTGCCCCCGGAGGCGCCGCGCGCCCGGATGCTCGAGCTCGCGCGCGGCTGACGCCTCAGCCGTTGTCGCAGCTTTCGACCCAGACGTCGTAGCGCGGATGGTCGAGCGCCGAGAGCGCGGGCGAGGAGGCGAACATCCAGCCGGCGAACCGCGGCTCGGCCTCGCGCGTGTCGCGGATCCGCAGGAACGCGTAGGCGTCGCCCTTCGGATCCTCGGCCGGCACGCGGCAGGTGTCGGCGGAAATCTCGAGCCGGCCGAAGCGCACCGTCTCGCCGACCGCCATGGTCAGGTCGGTCGCGGTGCCGTTGAGCGTGTCGAGCGCCTTGAGATGCACGCTCGCCATCGTCACGGTGTCCTGCGTGTTCGCGATGCGCGCATCCTGCGCCAGGGCGCCGCCGACGCAGGCGCAGAGCGCCCCCGCGACGAGGAGCGCGCGGATCACTTCGAGCCGCCGCCGGTCCCGAACCGCATCAGCAGGTTCAGGAGATCGATCGACCCCTGGGTATTGGTGATCTCATCGCCCGCCGCGAGCATGGTCTCGGAGGCGCCCGGCGTCACGCTGAGGAAGTTGCCGCCCAGCAGGCCCTCGGAGGCGATCTTCACATCGGAATCGTCCGGCACCTGGAGCGTGGCCGGCACGGTGAAGGTCACCTGGGCCTGATAGCTCTGCGGATCGAGCGACAGCGCGGTGATCGAGCCGACCTTGATGCCGGCGACCCGCACGTCGGTGCCGACCGATATGCCGTTGGCATCACGGAACTTCGCGCTCAGCGGGATCTCCGACTGCCCGAATCCGTGCCCGCTCGTCTGCCCGGCGTAAAGCGCGAACCCCGCCGCGCTCACCAGAACGACGGCGCCGATGATCGCCTCGGCGACGCTGTTGGCCATGGCTGATCGTCCCTTATTCCGGAGTCCAGGCTTCGTAGTCGCGCGGCAGGCCGGGGCCGGTCGCGAGCAGGCTGCCCTTCGGGTGATAGGCGCCCGCGCTGCCGGTCAGGTTCGCGACATGCGGCTTGACCCAGGGCTTGCTCGGCGGCGGCGACTCGGTCGGCGGCTGCTGCCAGGTGTGATGCAGCCAGCCGTGCCATTCCGGCGCGATCCGGCTCGCCTCGATCTCGCCGTTGTAGATGACCCAGCGGCGCGACCCGTCGGCGTTCTGGTAATAGACGTTGCCCTCGGCGTCCTCGCCGACCTTCTTGCCGTGACGGCTGGTGAAGACGCGGGTGGCGATGGTCTCGCCGTTCCACCAGGTCAGCATCTGCAAGAGCAAGTTCATACCATCACTCCGTTCAACCCGTCCCCTCTTCGCATATGCCAAACGGGTGGTCCAGCCCCGGCGCGGCCTCGCGGCTTTCACGGATCACGGCGGTCGTTTTTCGGCACCGCCGGGCGCCGGTTCGCCGGCTCGATGAAGCACATCCGCCGGCCCGGGCGCGGGCCGGCCCGATGCGTCCCAGCCAAAGCAAAAGCCCCGGCGTTACCCGGGGCTTTCATCGTCTCTGCCCGTCGCGCCTCCTCAGGAAGCCGAGGCGGAGCCTTCCTTGCGGTCGGCGTAGATCAGGAGCGGCTCGCCCTTGCGGGTGATGCAGTCCTCGTTCACCACGACCTCCTCGACGCCCTGCATCGAGGGCAGCTCGAACATGGTGTCGAGCAGCACTTCCTCGAGGATCGAGCGCAGGCCGCGGGCGCCGGTCTTGCGGTCGATCGCGCGCTTGGCCACCGCCTTCAGCGCGTCCTCGGTGAAGGTGAGCCGCACGTCCTCCATCTCGAAGAGCCGCTGATACTGCTTGATCAGCGCGTTCTTCGGCTCGGTCAGGATCGTGATCAGCGCCGCCTCGTCGAGGTCGTTCAGCGTCGCGAGCACCGGCAGGCGACCGACGAATTCCGGGATCAGGCCGAATTTCAGCAGATCCTCGGGCTCGAGCTCCTGGAAGAGCTCGCCGACCCGCCGCTCGTCGGTGTCCTTCACATCGGCGCCGAAGCCCATCGCCGAGCCGCGTCCGCGCTGCGCGATGATCTTGTCGAGGCCCGCGAAGGCGCCGCCGCAGATGAAGAGGATGTTGGTCGTGTCCACCTGCAGGAATTCCTGCTGCGGATGCTTGCGCCCGCCCTGCGGCGGAACGGAGGCCACGGTGCCTTCCATGATCTTCAGGAGCGCCTGCTGCACGCCCTCGCCCGACACGTCGCGGGTGATCGAGGGATTGTCCGACTTGCGGCTGATCTTGTCGACCTCGTCGATGTAGACGATGCCGCGCTGCGCCCGCTCGACGTTGTACTCGGCGGCCTGCAGCAGCTTGAGGATGATGTTCTCCACATCCTCGCCGACATAGCCCGCCTCGGTCAGCGTGGTCGCGTCCGCCATGGTGAATGGCACGTCGAGGATGCGGGCGAGCGTCTGCGCGAGCAGCGTCTTGCCGCAGCCGGTCGGGCCGATCAGCATGATGTTGGACTTCTGCAGCTCGACGTCCGCGTTCTTCGTCGCGTGGTTCAACCGCTTGTAGTGGTTGTGCACCGCGACCGAGAGCACGCGCTTCGCGACCTTCTGCCCGATGACATAGTCGTCGAGCACCTTGCAGATCTCATGCGGCGTCGGGACGCCGTCGGAGGATTTGACGAGATTGCTCTTCGTCTCCTCCCGGATGATGTCCATGCACAATTCGACGCATTCGTCGCAGATGAACACCGTCGGTCCCGCGATGAGCTTGCGAACCTCGTGCTGGCTCTTGCCGCAGAACGAGCAGTAGAGGGTGTTCTTCGCGTCTCCGCCGGTTGTCTTGCTCATTCTTCGCCTCCGGCTTTCGCCAAACGTTCCCTTGCCACGGCTCTTGGCCGCCGCTCCCGCGGGACGCCGTCCCGAATATAGGAGCATGGCTGTCACACCAATGACAAGTCCAAAGGCGCCACACGGTTGCGTGACGCCCAAAGGTTCAGGCCGCGCTGGTCTCGCGCTTGACCACGATCTCGTCGATCAGGCCCCAGTCCTTCGCGGCTTCCGCGGTCATGAAGTTGTCGCGCTCGAGCGCCGCCTCGACCACCTCGAAGGGCTGGCCGGTGTGCTGCTCGTAGATCTGGTTCAGGCGGTTCTTCAGCGCCTGGGTCTCGCGCGCGTGGATCATGATGTCCGTCGCCTGGCCCTGATACCCGCCCGAGGGCTGGTGCACCATGATCCGGCTGTTCGGGAGCGAGAAGCGCATCCCCTTCTCGCCGGCGGTCAGCAGGAGCGAGCCCATCGACGCCGCCTGGCCGCAGCAGAGCGTCGAGACCGGCGGCTTGATGTACTGCATCGTGTCGTAGATCGAGAGCCCCGAGGTCACCACGCCGCCCGGGCTGTTGATGTACATCGCGATCTCTTTCTTCGGGTTCTCGGCCTCGAGAAAGAGCAGCTGCGCGACGATCAGGGTCGACATCCCGTCGTGGACCGGACCGGACACGAAGATGATCCGTTCCTTGAGCAGGCGGGAGAAGATATCGTAGGCGCGCTCGCCGCGGGCGGTCTGCTCGACCACCATCGGCACCAGATTCATATAAGTTTCAACGGGATCTTTCATCGCGGATCTTGCCTGTCGCTATTTTGAGCCCCGCGCGCGGGGGGCCGTGAGGCAAGATTAGTCATCGCCCCCCGCCTCCGCAAGGGGCGCGGGGGTGATTCCCTCACAACCAAAGGTTGTATGCGCTATCGCGCCACCCCATGGAACGACCCCGGCCGGGTGACCGGGGCCCATGGCTCGCGCGGGCGCGATCAGCTGGCCGGGGCGACCTCGACCTCGGTCGAGACGTCGTCGCCGAGCGCGTCGATCGCGGCCTGCAGCTCTTCCTTGCTGACCTTCTTCTCCGTGACGGCGGCCTGCTCGACGATGTGGTCGACGACCTTGTCCTCGAAGATCGGGGCGCGCAGCTGCTGCAGCGCGGCCGGGTTCTTCTGCACGAATTCGAAGAACTGCCGCTCCTGGCCGGGGTACTGCCGCGCCTGGGCGAAGATCGCGCGCTGCAGCTCCTGGTCGGTGACCGTCACCTCGGCCTTCTGGCCGAGCTCGGCCAGCAGCAGGCCGAGGCGCACCCGACGCGCGGCGAGCTTCTGGTGCTCCTCGGTCGGCGCGATCTCGCCATGGTCGTGGCCATGGTGATCGTGATGCTCCTCGTGCCAGAGCTGGTGCGCGATCTGCTTGGCCTCGACGTCGACGAGCGCCGGCGGCAGGTCGAAGCTCACGAGGCCGTCGAGCGCGTCCATCAGACCGCGCTTCAGGATCGCGCGGCTGGCCTGGCCGTATTCGTCGGCGAGCCGGCCCTTCACCTGCTCCTTGAGCGCGTCGAGCGACTCCGCGCCGAAGCGCTTGGCGAGCTCGTCGTCGATCTCGGCGGCCTTGGGCTTGCGCACTTCCTTGATCACGCAGGCGAAGACCGCGTCCTTGCCGGCGAGATGCGGCGCGCCGTATTCCGCCGGGAAGGTCACCTTCACCTCGGGCGTGTCACCGGCCTTGGCGCCGATCAGCTGGTCCTCGAAGCCGGGGATGAAGCTGCCGGAGCCGAGCACCAGCGGGAAATCCTCCGCCGCGCCGCCGTCGAACTCGACGCCGTCGACCGAGCCCTTGAAGTCGAACACCACCTGGTCGCCCGATTCCGCCGCGGTGCCTTCCGGCGCGGCGTCGAAGCTCTGCGCCGACTTCGCGAGGTTCTCGAGCGCCTCCGCGACGGCCGCGTCCTCGATCTCGACCACGAGCCGCTCGAGCTTGATGTCGCCGAGCGCGACCTCGGGAACCTCGGGCAGCTTCTCGTAGGTCATCGACACCTGGACGTCCTGGCCTTCTTCCCAGTCGTCGTTGGTGACCTTGACCTCGGGCTGCACCGCCGGGCGGTCGCCGGTCTGCTCGAAATGCTCGCGCATCGCGGAGTCGATCGACTCCTGCATCGCCTCGCCGAGCACCGACTTGCCGAACATCTTCTTCATCAGGGCGGCGGGGGCCTTGCCCTTGCGGAAGCCCTTCATCTGGAAGTCCTTGCGGGCTTCCTCGAGCTTCTCGGCGACCTTGGCCTCGAGCTCACCCGCCGGGACCGTGATCGAATACTCCCGCTTCAAGCCCTCGTTCAGGGTCTCGACAACCTGCATACTTCCCATCCTCGCCATGTCATCTGGTGCGGGCGAAGGGACTTGAACCCCCACGCCTTGCGGCGCCAGAACCTAAATCTGGTGCGTCTACCAATTCCGCCACGCCCGCGGGCCAGACCCGGGGGACCCGGGACCGGAACGAGGCCGGTCTCTAGCAGAGGCCCACGGGCCGCGCGAGCGAAAAATGCGCGGCGCGGCGCCCCGCCCCGCCCCCGGGGCCGGAATCTTAATTTGCTTGCATCGCAGGCAACATGACCAATAGTTGGGCAACGGAGAAGGATTTTCCCGCCTCGTCCAGCCCTTGACGGCGGGGCGCTTGAATCCCCCCGATCAAGCTGATTTTTCGACCCCAATCGGCGACGGGGTCGTCCGGAATGGCACAAGGGAGCGTCCCTCATGAAGAAGATCGAAGCGATCATCAAACCGTTCAAGCTCGATGAGGTGAAAGAGGCGCTCCAGGAAGTCGGGATCCAGGGCCTGAGCGTCACCGAGGCCAAGGGCTTCGGTCGCCAGAAGGGTCATACCGAGCTTTACAGGGGCGCCGAATACGTCGTCGACTTCCTGCCGAAGGTGAAGATCGAGGTCGTGCTCGCGGACGACCAGGTCGACGCGGCGGTCGAGGCGATCATCTCGGCGGCGAAGACCGGCAAGATCGGCGACGGCAAGATCTTCATCCTGCCCGTCGATCAGGCCATCCGCATCCGCACCGGCGAGGAAGGCAACGACGCCCTCTGAGCGCCCGCCATTCGGACATCCGGTCCCCGCCCGCGGGCGGCGCGGCCGGAACGGGCCAGGCACGGGGCCCGGAAATGTATCGCGCCGTAAAACCTAAGGAACAGACATGAGCGATAAAGAGTCCATTCTGAAGTCCCTCAAGGAAGACGACATCCCCTATGTCGACATCCGGTTCACCGACCCGAAGGGCAAGCTGCAGCATGTGACGGTTATGTCCGAACTCGTCGACGAGGATTTCCTCGACGAGGGGTTCATGTTCGACGGCTCCTCGATCGCGGGCTGGAAGGGCATCGAAGAGTCGGACATGAAGCTCATGGTCGACGTCGAGAGCGCCTATATCGACCCGTTCTTCGCCGAGAAGACGCTCTGCGTCCATTGCTCGGTGGTCGAGCCCGACACGGGCGAGCCCTATGACCGCGACCCGCGCGGCACGGCCGAGAAGGCCGAGGCCTATCTCATCGCCTCGGGCATCGGCGACAAGGCCTACATGGGCCCCGAGGCCGAGTTCTTCATCTTCGACGACGTGCGCTACTCGAACACGATGAACAAGGTGAGCTTCCAGATCGACGCGATCGACGCGTCCTGGAACACCGACACCGTCTACGAGATGGGCAACATGGGCCACCGCCCCGGCGTCAAGGGCGGCTACTTCCCGGTCCCGCCGATCGACACCATGCAGGACATCCGCGGCGAGATGCTCTCGACCATGAAGCGGATGGGCATGAAGGTCGACAAGCACCACCACGAGGTCGCCTCGCCGCAGCACGAGCTCGGCCTGATCTTCGGCACGCTCACCAAGCAGGCCGACGAGATCCAGAAGTACAAGTACGTCGTCCAGCAGGTCGCCGCCGCCTACGGCAAGTCCGCGACCTTCATGCCGAAGCCCTACTACGGCGACAACGGCTCGGGCATGCACGTCAACATGTCGATCTTCAAGGACGGCAAGCCGATCTTCGCCGGCGACAAGTACGCCGACCTCAGCCAGGAAGCCCTCTACTACATCGGCGGCATCCTGCATCACGCGAAGTCGCTGAACGCCTTCACCAACCCGACCACCAACAGCTACAAGCGCCTGATCCCGGGCTTCGAGGCGCCGGTTCTGCGCGCCTATTCCGCCCGCAACCGCTCGGGCTGCGTCCGGATCCCGTGGTCGGAAAGCCCGAAGGCGAAGCGCGTCGAGGCCCGGTTCCCGGATCCGCTCGCGAACCCCTACCTCGCCTTCGCGGCGCTGCTGATGGCCGGCCTCGACGGCATCAAGAACAAGATCGATCCGGGCGAGGCCTCGGACAAGGATCTCTACGACCTGCCCCCCGAGGAGCTGGCCGAGATCCCGACCGTCTGCGGTTCGCTCCGCGAGGCGCTCGAGAGCCTGGCGGCGGACAAGGATTACCTGCTGGCGGGCAACGTCTTCACCGAGAGCCAGATCGAGGGCTACATGGCGCTGCGCTGGAAGGAAGTCTACGCCTTCGAGCACACGCCGCACCCGATCGAGTACCAGATGTACTACTCCGGCTGATCTCTCGGGATCGGACCGATTTCGAAGGCGGCGCCCCACGGCGCCGCCTTTTTTCTTGGTGGCGCTCGGGTCTCACGTGGGGCGCGCCGCGGGCTGGCGGACCGAGGTCCGCCCTACGGTTGGCGTCGCTTGATGCTCCCGCGTAGGGCGGACCTCGGTCCGCCGCCCCGTCCCCCCGGGACCGCCGCCTCAGGCCGCCCCGGCTCCCGTCCCGAGCAGGCGGGAGACGAAGCGCGGCACGCTCTCGACCGCCGGGCCATAGACCGATTCGTCGAAGAGATGCGCGTTGTCGGACTGGTCGAGATTGAACTCGAGCGTCAGGATGCCCATCGTCCGCGCGATCTCGACGAATTCCGCCGCTGGATAGACCGCTCCCGAGGTGCCGATCGCGACGAAGAGGTCGGCGCGCGACAGCGCCGCCTCGATCTCGGCCATGCCATAGGGCATCTCGCCGAACCAGACCACGTCGGGCCGCAGCGTCCCCACCCGGTCGCAGCTCGGGCAGCGGTCGGCGACCGAGAGGTCGCGGCGCCATTCCACGGTCGCCCGGCAGGTGGCGCAGAGCGCGCGGCTGAGCTGGCCATGCATGTGATGCACGGCGCGCGAGCCGCCGCGCTCGTGCAGGTCGTCGATGTTCTGCGTGCAGAGGAAGAGCGCGCCGCCATCGACGCGGAGCCCCTCGCCGAGCCGGGCCAGCGCCACATGCGCGGCGTTGGGCTCGGCCGTCAGCATCGCGCCGCGACGCAGGTTATAGAACTCGTGCACCCGCTCGGGATCGGCCGCGAAGGCGGCGGGGGTCGCGACCTTCATCGGGTCGAACTTCGCCCAGAGTCCGCGCGGGTCGCGGAAGGTGCCGAGGCCGCTCGCCGCCGAGATCCCCGCCCCGGTCAGGACGAAGACCCTCACGCCGCGTCGCCCATGTCGCCGAGCACGCCCGGCCGGACCCGTTCGAGCCCGGCGCGCTGCGCCTCGGTCAGCGCCTCGGGCCGGACCATGTAGGTATGGATGCCGAAGACCACGGCCCGGCTCTCGGGCAGCCGCAGGAAGGTCTGGCGCTCGACCCGCACGAACCGCGCCCCGCCCTCCAGCTCCGGCCGGTGCCGGTCGAATTCCACCCGCGGGTTGAAAAGCGCGTCCTTGCCGTAGACGAGCAGGTTCGCGCGCATCATCGGCTTGCCCGGCTGGATGCCGTCGAAAAGCCGCTGCACCCGCCGCGCGATCCCCTCGTCGTATTCCGGCACCGGGACGTGGATGCGGCTCAGCGTGTGGCCGAACTTCTGCGCGAGCGTCCAGTTCGAGGGAAAGCACAGGATCGCGCCGAGCAGCCGGTGCTCCGCCTCGCCCTCGGGCTTGAGATGCAGGCAGAAATCCTCCTGCGCGAGCCGGCCCGCCGCGATCAGCGGCGCGCCGTCGAGTGGGACCAGCACGCCGTCCGGCCGGCGCAGCGCCGCCCCCTCGCGCGCGAAGCCCGGCACGCCCTCGAGATGCACGAGCACGAGGGCGAGCAGCTCCGCCGCCGCCGGCCGCGCCCGGTCGTCGAGCGCGTGGACGAGATCGCGGTGCTCGGCGATCAGGGCGTCGCGGTGGGCCATCTGCGCGGCATAGGCTTCGTCGCGCTGCAACCAGTCCTCGGGGGCGATCGGGCCGGTACCGGGCAGGCGCCAGCTGTGGTCCGCCATCCAGGGGGCTACCGGCAGGCGCCGTTGCATGATCCCGCTCATCCGACCCTTATCCAAAGATCCTTTGCCCGCGCGCGCCAAACAAGATATGGATCGGGCGAGCAGTCCCTTCGCTATCCTTGGCGAAACCGGACGAAAGATAAAGAGCCAAGCGATGGTCCATGCTTCCGATCTCTTCGACGACGATCCGTCCCAGGGCGCCTATGACGCCTCGGCGATCGAGGTGCTCGAGGGGCTCGAGCCGGTGCGCAAGCGGCCGGGCATGTACATCGGCGGCACCGACGAGCGTGCACTGCACCATCTGGTCGCCGAGGTGCTCGACAATGCGATGGACGAGGCGGTCGCGGGCCATGCGAACCGGATCGAGGTCGAGCTCGCCGCCGATCAGTCGGTGACGATCCGCGACAACGGCCGCGGCATCCCGGTCGACCCGCATCCGCGCTTCCCGGACAAATCCGCGCTCGAGGTGATCCTCTGCACGCTGCACGCCGGCGGCAAGTTCTCCGGCAAGGCCTACCAGACCTCGGGCGGGTTGCACGGCGTCGGCATCTCGGTCGTGAACGCGCTCTCGGACCTCGTGACAGTCGAGGTCGCGCGCAATCGCCAGCTCTATTCCCAGAGCTTCTCGCGCGGCGTGCCGCTCGGGCCGCTCGAGAACATCGGCCAGACGCTGAACCGCCGCGGCACCACGGTGATCTTCCACCCCGACGCCGAGATCTTCGGCGCGGGCGTCCGGTTCAAGCCCGCCCGGCTGCTCCGGATGGTGCGGTCGAAGGCCTATCTCTTCTCCGGCGTCGAGATCCGCTGGAAATGCGACCCGAAGCTGATCGGCGCGGGCGACGACACGCCGGAGACCGCGACCTTCCATTTCCCGGGCGGCCTCGCCGACTATCTCGGCGAGCGGCTCGCCGGCGCCGACACCTATGCCGAGCGGCCCTTCGCCGGAAAGGTCGATTTCGCGGAGCGCTTCGGCGCGGGGACCATCGGCTCGGTCGAATGGGCGATCAACTGGACGCCGCAGCGCGACCCGTTCGTCTCCTCCTACTGCAACACGGTGAACACGCCCGAGGGCGGCACGCACGAGGCCGGGTTCTGGGCCGCGCTGCTCAAGGGCATCCGCGCCTATGGCGAGCTCTCCTCGAACCGCAAGGCGGCGCAGATCACCCGCGACGACCTGACGGCCGGCGCCGGGGCGATGATCTCGGTCTTCATCCGCGACCCGGAATTCGTCGGCCAGACCAAGGACCGGCTCTCGACCCAGGAGGCGGCGCGGCTCGTCGAGGGCGCGGTGCGCGACCGGTTCGACAACTGGCTGGCCAATGACACCCGCGCCGCCGGGGCGATCCTCGACTTCCTCGTGCTGAAGGCCGAGGAGCGCGCGCGCCGCCGCGCCGAGAAGGAGACCAGCCGCAAGACCGCGGTCAAGAAGCTGCGCCTGCCGGGCAAGCTCGCCGACTGTTCCGGCGCCACGCGCGAAGGATCCGAGCTCTTCCTCGTCGAGGGCGATTCCGCGGGCGGCAGCGCCAAGCAGGCGCGCGACCGCAAGACCCAGGCGATCCTGCCGCTCCGGGGCAAGATCCTGAACGTGCTCGGCGCCGCCTCCTCGAAGCTCACGCAGAACCAGGAGCTCTCCGACCTCTGCCAGGCGATGGGGGTGCAGACCGGATCGCGCTTCCGCGTCGACGACCTGCGCTACGAGAAGATCATCATCATGACCGACGCCGACGTCGACGGCGCGCATATCGCCTCGCTGCTGATGACCTTCTTCTTCACCCAGATGCGGCCGCTGATCGACGCGGGCCACCTCTACCTCGCCGCCCCGCCGCTCTACCGGCTGACGCAGGGGGCGAAGTCGGTCTATGTCTCGACCGACGCCGAGAAGGACGCGCTGACGCGCAAGGGGCTCGGCGGCCGCGGCAAGGTCGAGGTCAGCCGCTTCAAGGGCCTCGGCGAGATGATGCCGGCGCAGCTCAAGGAAACCACGATGGACCCGGGCAAGCGCACGCTGATCCGGGTCACGCTCGACGACGACGACGATGACACCGCCGGCCTGGTCGAGCGGCTGATGGGCAAGAAGCCCGAGCTGCGCTTCCAGTACATCCAGGAGAACGCCCGCTTCGTCGACATGGACGAGCTCGACGTCTGAGGCGGCCCCGGGCGGACATTTCAGCCCGCCCCGCTCCGGCGCCCCGGCGAACGACGCCCCTCCGAAGAACGAACACCACCGACGCGCCGGGCCCGGCCGATGCCCCGGCGCGCCGTGACGCCCGTCCGAGGGGCGTCCTTTCGCCGCGCCCCGGGAGCGCCGAAACGGGTGGATCGCGCCGAAACGATCGGGCTTATGGAAACCACCACCGCGAGCACGTGGGGTCCGGACCAATTTCCCGCGACACCATCCGATCCCGGCCCCTGGAGTCCAGGGCGGCCGTCCTGTTCGCACGACGAGTAGCCCGGCGCGGCGGCGGCGGGTCAACCGCGCTGAACGCAGGAGACCGCATGCGAAAGAGGGTGATCGTGACCGGGGCCACCGGCTTTCTCGGGGGCTGGCTCATCTCCCATCTGCTGGAGGAAGGCTTCGAGGTCGTCGCCGTCTTGAACCCGCGGGGCAGCGCCAACCGGCGCGAGACGTCCGGCTATGCCCTGCGCGGGCTGGAACGCCGCTGCGTCGAGGAGCGTGTCGACCTGACCGACTACGCCGCCGTCGAGGGCCTCGTGATCCGGCACCGGCCGGACGTGGTGATCCACATGGCCGCGGTGGGCGACGTCACCGTCGCAAGCCGGCTGCCGCGGACGACCTTCGAGACCTCCGCCAACAGCACGATCCACTTCCTCGAGGCGCTGCGCCTGCACGCGCCGGAAACCCTGTTCCTGTCCCATACCACCGACAAGGTCTACAGCGGCAACCCGACGCCGTTCAGCGAGGACATGCTGTTCGATCCCGGCCACATCTACGAGGTGGCGAAGGTGACGCAGGAGCTGCTGACCCGCTCCTATGCCTGGAACTACGGGATCAAGGCGATCACGATCCGCTGCGGCAACTACTTCGGCGGCTACGACTACAACTTCAACCGGATCGTGCCCTATGCGATCCGGCAGGCGATCAGCGGCGAGAACATCGTCCTCCGGTCGAACGGCGACTTCACCCGCGACTTCCTCTACATCAAGGACGCCGTGCTGGTGAACCAGATGTTCATCGACCGGCACTTCGATCCGTCGGCGACGCTCAACTTCGGCGAGGCCTACAATTTCTCGCTGGAGATCGAGCTCAGCGTGATCGAGCTCGTCGAGCGTATCCTGAAGATCACCGGCGCCGAGGTCGAGATCGAGATCGACGGCGGGGCCAGGAACGAGATCGCCAACATGCTGCTCTCCTGCCGGAAGGCGAAGGACGAGCTCGGCTGGTCGCCGCGATACACGCTTGACGAGGGGCTGAGCGAGACCGTCGACTATTACTCCGCCTCCTTCGCGGAAGCCGCGCGCGCCTGAGGCCCGCGGCGCGTCCCGCCCGGAACCCCGGAACGCCGGCGGAAAACGCGCCCCTTCGGGAACCGGATCGCGGACGGGATGTTGGCTCCTAGTCCTCTTCGCTCCGCGGGCGCGCGGCTTCGCGCGCCGCCGCCGGGCGCGCGGGACGCCCGGCCGCATCTTCGAGGAGCGACAAGCATGAGCGACGCGACATTCACCCCCGCCGCCGGCGCCCCCGCCGCCCAGCCGGAACTCGCCCGGGTGATGGGGCCGAAGCTGCTGCTGCTCTTCATCGTCGGCGACATCCTCGGCACCGGCGTCTACGCGCTGACCGGACAGGTCGCGGGCGAGGTCGGCGGCGCCGCCTGGGCGCCCTTCCTCGTCGCCTTCCTCGTCGCCACGATCACCGCCCTCTCCTATCTCGAACTCGTCACCCGCTATCCGCAGGCGGCCGGCGCGGCGCTCTACACGCATCGCGCCTTCGGGATCCACTTCCTCACCTTCCTCGTCGCCTTCACCGTGATGTGCTCCGGCATCACCTCGGCCTCCACCGCCTCGAACGCCTTCGCGGGCTTTCTCAACGACGGCTTCGGCCTCGGGTTCGCGACCGGCGGCCCCGGAATGCTGCTGCTGGCGCTCGGCTTCATGACCGTGGTCGCGGCGGTGAACCTGCGCGGCGTGGGCGAGAGCGTGAAGGCGAACGTCATCCTCACCTGCGTCGAGCTCTCCGGCCTCCTGATGATCATCCTGATCGGCTTCTACGCGATGAGCCAGGGCCGGGCCGATTTCTCCGAGGTGATGATCTTCCGCTCCTCCGAGGAGAAGAGCGCCTTCATGGCGCTGACCGCCGCGACCTCGCTCGCCTTCTTCGCGATGGTCGGGTTCGAGGATTCGGTCAACATGGCCGAGGAATGCACCAATCCGGTGCGCGACTTCCCCCGGGTGATGCTCGCGGGGCTCGGGATCACCGGCGTCATCTACGTGCTGGTCTCGATCTGCGCCGTGGCGCTGGTGCCCGTCGGCGATCTCACCGACACGAGCAAGGGCTCCGCGCTGACACAGGTGGTGCGCGCCGGGGCGCCCGGCCTGCCCTTCGACAAGATCTTTCCCTTCATCGGCATGTTCGCCGTGGCCAATTCCGCGCTCATCAACATGCTGATGGCGAGCCGCCTGCTCTACGGCCTCGCCCGGCAGGGGGTGCTGCCGCATGTGCTCGGCCGGGTCCACCACACCCGGCGCACGCCCTGGGTCGCGATCCTCTTCACCACCGCGATCGCCTTCGGCCTGATCATCGCGGTCGTGACCCAGGCGGAGTCGCAGGCGATCGGCCTGCTCGGCGGCACGACCGCGCTGCTGCTGCTCTGCGTCTTCACCGTGGTCAACGTCGCCCTGCTGATCCTGCGCCGCGAGCGGTCCGAGACCGACCATTTCCGCGCCCCGGCCTGGGTTCCCTGGCTGGGCGCCGCCAGCTGCGCCTATCTGGTCGGACCCTGGGCGCGCAGCGCGGCGCAGATGCCGCAATACCGGATCGCGCTCTGGCTCATCGGGATCGGGATCCTGCTCTGGGCGCTGACCTGGGGCTGGAACCACCTCGTGCGGCACCGGCGGGGCACGATGCGCCAGCCGGCGGACCTCGCCCAGCACCACGGCGATTCCACGCGCAACTGAGACGGCGCTCGGGAAGACCGTCTTCGCTTCCCCGGGCTTGACCCGGGGCCTCGGACCCCGAGCGGGGCGTTCAGGAAATGGCGTCGAGGCCCCGGGTCAGGCCCGGGGCGGCGGAACCCGTGATCCGCCCTGCCTCAGCCCTTCACGGCGCGCCAGCCGGCGGCGATCGCCGCCCTCTCGTCGCAGAACCAGCGCTCGCCCTTGTCGGTCGCGATCCGGACCCGCGCATAGGCGGCGCTGCCCGGCAGGTGGTAGATCTTCTCGCCATCGGCCGAGATGTTGCCCTTGACGCGGCAATCGCCGGCCTCCGCCGCCGCCTTCGCCTCGGCGGCGCGTTCGCGATCGGCCCGCAGCCCCGCGCGGTAGTCCCAGGGCGCCTCCGCCGCGCCGCGCCAGATGCCGAGCCCGGCCGCCCGCGCCCCGGCCTCGGCCTCGACATAGTCGGCGGCGTAGCGCGTGAAGGCCCAGGCGAGCCCCTCCGCCACCAGCGCGCCGCCAAGGTCGCGATCGCCGGCGCGGCAGGTCGCCACCGTCCGGCCGTATTTGTCGATGTCGCGCGTGACGCAGGTCACCATCCGGCCCTCGGTCAGCGACGCGAGCCGTGCCCTGGCGGCGCCGCCGCAATCCCAGGCGCCACAGCGTTGCGCCGTCTCGGGCGCGTCGATCCCGTAGAGCCGCACCTTGGTCGCGCCGACCTTGAGCGTATCGCCGTCCGAGACCACCGCCGCGCCGCGCGGCCCCTCGGGCACCGGGGCAATGGCGGGCAGGACGCCGAGCGCGAGCAGAAGCAGCGCCGCCGCGCCGCGCCGCGTTCCCTGTCGTCCGCGTCGTCTTGATCCCGTCCGCACCCGCGTCCCTCCGATGGCGCGCCGCGCCGGTCGCGGCAGCCTTCGCCCTTGTCGCGAATTTATCGTTAACAGGGAAGATGGTTAACGGCCGGGGTCGCGCGCGGATCGCGTCCGGCTCACGATCCTGTCACACGCGCGCCACTGGCGGCCCCGGGCGGGCCGGGCTATCCTCGGGGCCGAAGCCTGCCCCGAGGTCATCGCATGCGGCCGACGCTTTTTCTTCTCGCGCTTCTCGCCCCGCTCGCGGCGGCGGCTCAGGATCCCGTCCCGGCCGGCGGCGTGGCGGAGGCCGAGGACATTCCGGTCGCGGAATGGATCGCCATGGCCGGGGGACGCACGCTCACCTACCAGATCAACGGCGCCTTCTTCGCGCTCGAGCATTACTATCCGGATTCGAACCGCGTGACGCTGCAGGCGAGCGACGGGCGCTGCCTGCAGGGCACCTGGGACTACAAGGCGCCGCATTACTGCTTCTACTGGGAGAACGAGGCCCCGGCCTGCTTCCGCCACGCCCGGCTCGGCGCGGATGTCCTGATCATCGAGACCGAGGACGGCCACGACACGCCGATGACGCAGATGATGACCAGCGTGTCGGACACGCCGGTCACCTGCGGCGTGCCGCCGATGAGCTGAGGCGCTCCGCGGGGCGGACCTCGGTCCGCCGCCGCCTCAGAACCGCCGCCTCAGAACCGCCAGATCAGCGGCGTCAGCGCCACGGCGACGACGAAGAACCAGAGCATCATCGGCAGGCCGAGCTTCCAGTAGTCGCCGAAGCGGTAGCCGCCGGGCTCCATCACCATCAGGTTCACCGCGGTCGAGACCGGCGTGAGGAAGGCGGCGGCCGCGGCGACGCCGACGCTCATCAGGAAGGGCTGCGGCGAGACGCCCATGCCGGCGGCGGCCGAGACCGCGATCGGGATCACGATCACCGCCGTCGCCGTGTTGCTGATCACCTGGCCGAGCAGCGCGGTCAGCACGAAGAGCCCGGCGATCAGCGCGCGCGGCCCGAAGCCGCCCAGCGTCTGCACGATCCAGTCCGCCATGAGATGCGCCGCGCCGCTGCGCTCCATCGCGGTGGCGAGCGGCATCAGCGCGCCCATCAGGATCACCGTCGTCCAGTTGATCGCGCGATAGGCCGCGTCCATGTCGAGGATGCCGAGCAGCACCACCGCGCCCGCCGCGAGCAGCCCCGCCACCGCCGGCGGCACCGCGCCGCTCGCGAGCAGCACCACCATGATGCCAAGGATCGCCACCATCTCCCAGGCGCCGAGCCCCATGGCGACCGCCTGCCGCCGCAGCAGCTCGGGCGAGTCGACGACCAGCACGCCCGGCGCCGCGAGCCGCTTCTCGAGCGCCTGCCAGGTGCCGCGCAGAAGCACGGTATCGCCCGGCGCGATCTCCGTCAGCGGCGCCAGCGGGACGCCGCCGCGATGGCAGGCGAGCACGACGAGATCGCCCGAGGGCGTGGTCATCCCCGGCGAGACCCGCTCACCGACCAGCGCGGAGCGCGGCGGGATCACCACCTCGGCGAGGCCGGCGTCGCGGTTGAGCAGCGTGTCCTCGACCGCCGGGCGCCCCGCCTCCTCGGAAACCGCGAGGCTGAGGCGGGCGGCGAGCGCCGCGACCGCCTCGGGCGGACCATTCACCACGATCCAGTCGCCGGCGGCGAGCGGCTCGCGCCGGGGCGAGCCGTCGGACCGCAGCGCGAGCACGAAGCGCGCCCCGTCCTCCTCGGTCTCGACCAGCCCCGCGGACGCGACCTCGCCGACCAGGGCCGAGCCCTCGCGCACCCGCAGATGCGTGAGCGCCCCGCGCAGCCGGTAATGCTCGACGAGCGTGGTCACGTGGCGGCTGAGATCGGGCGGCAGGTTGCGGCCGGTCCGATCCGGCAGCAGCCGGTCGCCGAACAGGACCGCGATCACGACCGTGCCGATCAGCAGCGGCACGCCGACCAGCGCGAATTCGAAATAGCCGACGCCCCCCGCCCCGGCGTTCGCCGAGGCCTCGGCGACGAGCACGTTCACCGGCGTCCCGGTCAGGAGCAGCATCGAGCCCGCGTGCGCGCCGAAGACCAGCGGCATCAGCAGCTTGCCCGGCGACCGGCCGAGCCGGATCGCGAGCACGACGACGACGGGGAGCAGCGCCGCGACGGCGCCGTTGATGGTGATGAGCGCGCCGAGCCCGCCGCAGAGCACCATCATCCAGACCACGAGCCTGGCGCGGCTGTCGCCCGCGCGGGCGATCAGCACCTGCCCCATCCAGGCGGTTAGCCCGACCGCCTCCATCCCCGCGCCGACGACGAACAGCGCCGCGACGAAGACCACCGCGGGATCGCCGAAGCCCGCGAGCGACTCGCGCAGGTCGAGCAGGCCCGAGGCCCAGAGCGCGAGGCTGGCGGCGAGGCAGACCACCGGCACCGGCAGCCGGTCCCACACGAAGAGACCGATCATCGCGCCGATGATGGAAAAGACGATCGCGATCTCGCTCAAGGGCGGGTCTCCTGCCTGGCCCCGTCGCGCGCCGCCCGTCCGGCTGACCGGACCGATCGATCGACGGGAGCCCAACTGCTAGCAGGCGGGGCCCCGTGCGCGAAGCCCCTTCATGCCGCGGCGCACAATAAGCGCCGGCGGCCAGCCCCGCCCCACCCGCGGGGCGCGGCTCCGGATCGAGCCCCGGAACCCCGGCCGGGGTCAGTCGTCGCGGTGCACGCGCTCCTTGCGCTCGTGGCGCTCCTGCGCCTCGAGGCTCAGCGTCGCGATCGGCCGCGCGTCGAGCCGGCGCAGCGAGATCGGGTCGCCGGTCTCCTCGCAATAGCCGTAGCTGCCGTCGTCGATCCGGCGCAGCGCCGAGTCGATCTTGGAGACCACCTTGCGCTGCCGGTCGCGGGTCCTGAGCTCGAGCGCGCGATCGGTCTCTTCCGAGGCGCGGTCGGCGATGTCGGGGATGTTGCGCGTCCCTTCCTGCATCGTCTCGATCGTGCCCCGGCTCTCCGCGAGGATCGAGGCCTTCCACGCCAGCAGCTTGCGCCGGAAATAGTCGAGCTGCCGGGGATTCATAAAGGGCTCGTCGTCGGTCGGATGATACTCGACGTCGAACTTGGTTTCAGGCTTCATAGAACCACACCTCAAATGCCGCCGTGGCCGTGTGTTCCCGCCCGTCAATGCCGGCCGGTTTCCCCATGGCCCCTCAACGTTTTCGCAGCCTCCCGATATAGGGATTCGGAAGGCTTGTCACGCGCTACCTAGCAAATCATGTTCGCCCGGAAGGCGCCGCGTCGCGGCCTGCGTAAAAATCTGGCATTGGGTTGAAAAAACGATGAAATTCAACGGTACCGCCGATTATGTCGCGACGCCGGACATGGCGGTCGCGGTCAACGCGGCGATCACGCTCGAACGGCCGCTGCTCGTGAAGGGCGAGCCCGGCACCGGCAAGACCGAGCTCGCGCGCCAGATCGCGGCGAGCCTCGGACTGCCGCTGATCGAATGGAGCGTGAAATCCACCACCCGCGCGGCGCAGGGCCTCTACGAATACGACGCGGTCAGCCGGCTGCGCGACGGCCAGCTCGGCGACGCGCGCGTGGGCGACGTCGCGAACTACATCCGGCGCGGCCCGCTCTGGCGGGCCTTCGACGCCGAGGGCAAGGTCGTGCTGCTGATCGACGAGATCGACAAGGCGGATATCGAGTTTCCGAACGACCTCCTGCAGGAGCTCGACCGGATGGAATTCTTCGTCTACGAGACCGGCGAAACCGTTCGCGCCCGCACAAGACCGATCGTCATCATCACCTCGAACAACGAGAAGGAGCTGCCCGACGCCTTCCTGCGCCGGTGCTTCTTCCACTACATCCGCTTTCCCGACCAGGAGACGCTGGCGCGCATCGTCTCGGTACACTTTCCCGGCATCAAGCCGGAGCTGATCCGCGCGGCGCTGACCCAGTTCTTCGAGATCCGCGAGACGCCCGGGCTGCGCAAGAAACCGTCGACCTCCGAGGTGCTTGACTGGCTAAAGCTCCTTCTCGCCGACGATCTCGCCCCCGAGGACCTGCGCCGCGATCCGGCGCAGACGCTGCCGCGGCTGCATGGCGCGCTGCTCAAGAACGAGCAGGACGTCCATCTCTTCGAGCGGCTCGCCTTCCTCGCGCGGGGACGAAGGTCGTGATTTACTCTCGCGCGCCGGGCGCTAGCTCCGTTTCGCGGTGACATTATGACGCGGCCGTGCCATGCTGCGCCGCAGCGAAAACGAGAGGCGACGATGCTCCCCTACAATGCCTACGCGTCTTACGCGGAATCCTGGATGAAATTCGCCACCGCCTATGGCGAGATGTCGTTGCACGCGGCGGAGGTGATCGCGTGGCGGACGATGCGCATGGCCTCGGGCACGATGACGCCGCCCGAGGCGATCGCCATGGTGATGGAGAAGGCCACCGCCTTCACCGCCGCGGCCGAGCACGCGGCGGTCGTCGCGGCCAAGGGCGGCGACATGATGAATATTGCCTCGGCGGCGCTAAAGCCCTATGGCGCCAAGACTCGTTCCAACGCCCGCAAGCTTCGCGGCTGAAACCGCCCGGCCCCGCCCGGGCAGATCCGGCGGTGCCGAATGCTCAAGATCTCCGCGACCATCGCCTCCGACGAGGCGGACTGGCGCCGGCTGTGGGGCGACTATCTCGCCTTCTACGAGACGGTCCTGCCCGAGCCGGTCTACGCGACCAGCTTCGCGCGCCTCATCGACCCGGCGGTCACGCAGTATAACGGGCTGATCGCCCGTCTGGACGGCGAGGCGGTCGGCATCGCCAATTACATCTTCCATCGCCACGGCTGGCAGGTCGACGAGATCTGCTATCTGCAGGATCTCTTCGTCGCCTCCGGGGCGCGGGGCGCCGGCGCGGGGCGCGCGCTGCTCCAGGCGGTCTTCGACGCGGCGGACGCGGCCGGCCGGCCCAACGTCTACTGGCTGACCCAGACCGACAACACCCGCGCCCGCCGCCTCTACGACGCGATGGGATCGGTGACGCCCTTCATCAAGTACCGGCGCTGAGCGCGGTGCCGGTCCTTCGCCGCGCCGCCGCCTGCCTGACGCTCGGCCTGCTCGCGGGCTGCGCCACCACGCCGCGCGAACCGCCGCCGATGCTGTCGAGCGTGCGCTTCGCCCCGGTCGTGCTGCCGAAGGGCGTCGCGCGGTCGAACAGGGATCTGGCGCGCGATTTCCTCGACCTCACCTTCGCGCTCGAGAACGGCGAGCAGCTGCCCGCCCTGCTGCGCTACGAGACGCCGGTGCGCGTGCTGATGGCCGGCGAGGCGCTCGCCCCCTACCGGCCCGATCTCGCCGCGCTCCTGAACCGGATCCGGCGCGAGGCCGGGATCGACATCGCCGAGACCGACGATCCGGCGGCCGCGCAGATCTTCATCGAGGCGGTGCCCGAGCGTGAGATCACGCGCATCTTTCCGACCGCCGCCTGTTTCATCGCCCCCGGCGAGCGCGACTGGGCGGGCTTCCGCGCCCGGCGGTCCGAGACGCATCCGCGCTGGTCCGAGCAGAAGACGCTCGGGATCGCCGCGATCTTCCTGCCGCCGGATTCGACGCCGCAGGACCTGCGCGATTGCCTCGCCGAGGAGATCACCCAGGCGCTCGGCCCGGCGAACGATCTCTACCGGCTGCCGGATTCGATCTGGAACGACGACAATTTCCACGGCATGGCGACGCGGTTCGACATGACGATCCTGCGCGCGCTCTACCAGCCGGAATTCCACAGCGGCATGACCCGGGCCGAGGTCGCGGCCGCGCTGCCGCGCGTGCTCGACCGCGTGAACCCGATGGGCCGCAAGGTGCCGAGCCGGCCGCGCGCGCCGGAATCGCGCGTCTGGGCCGAGGCGATCGAGACCGCGCAGGACACCCGCGCCGGCGGGGGCGCGCGGATCGAGGCCGGGCTGCTCGCGACCCGGCTCGCCGCCGAGATGCGCCCGCCCGACCACCGGCTCGGCGTGGCGCAGCTCGCGCTCGGGCGCGCGACGCTGGGCCAGGACCCGGCCTTCGCCGCGCAGCAGTTCGCCGAGGCCTACGCCCGGTTCCGCGACGGGCTCGGGCGCGACGACATCCGCACCGCGCAGGCCGGCGTGCATCTCGCCGCGCTCGCCCTCGCGGCGGGGGATTACGACGTGGCGATCCTGCTCGCCGACCGCCATCTGCCGGACGCGATCGCCTATCAGAACGCGATCCTCGCGGCGAGCCTGCTCTCGATCAAGGCCGAGGCGCTGGCGGCCCAGGGCGACCTCCCGGCGGCGGAGGCGGCGCGGCTCGACAGCCTGCGCTGGGCACGCTATGGCTTCGGCGACACCGACGGCGCGCTCGCGCGCGAGCAGGTCGCCCTCGCGGCCGCGGTGGCCGAGACGGTGATCCCGGTGAGCGGAGAGTGAGGGCGCCATGCTGCTGACGATCGTCTTCATCGCCGCTTTCGCGCTCGGCTGGGTCCGGGCCGGGCGGCGCGGCGGCGACCGGCTCGACAAGCTGCAATACGGCGCGGCGCATGCGATCTGCCTCACCCTCGTCGCCTTCGTCGCCTGGATCGCCGCGATCCGGCTCGGGCTGATCTGAGCCGCCGGCGGGGGAGCGCATGTTCACCCGGTTCTTCGCCGACCTGCGCGCCGCCGGCATCCCGGTCTCGCTGCGCGAATACCTGACCTTCCTCGGCGCGCTCCGGGCCGAGGTCGTGCTCTACGACGCCGAGGGCTTCTACTTCCTCGCCCGCGCCGCGCTGGTGAAGGACGAGCGGCACACCGACCGGTTCGACCGCGTCTTCGCCGCCTGTTTCGGCGGGCTGCTGACCGAAGGTCCGGAGGCGATGCTCGACGCCGTCGGCCTGCCCGAGGACTGGCTGCGCAAGCTCGCCGAGAAGCACCTGACGCCGGAGGAGCGCGCCGAGATCGAGGCGCTCGGCGGGTTCGAGGCGCTGATGCGAGCGCTGCGCGAGCGGCTCGCCGAACAGACCGGGCGCCATCAGGGCGGGAACAAGTGGATCGGCACCGCCGGCACCTCGCCCTTCGGCGCCCATGGCTACAACCCCGAGGGCGTGCGGATCGGCCAGGACGAGAGCCGGCACCAGCGCGCCGTCAAGGTCTGGGACCGCCGCGACTTCCGCGACTTCGACGACACCGCCGAGCTCAACACGCGCGCGATCAAGATCGCGCTGCGCCGCCTGCGCCGCTGGGCGCGGGAGGGCGCGGCGGACGAGCTCGACCTGCCCGGCACGATCCGCGCCACCGCCCAGCAGGGCTGGCTCGACGTCGTCACCCGGCCGGAGCGGCGGAACGCGGTCAAGGTGCTCCTGTTCCTCGACGTCGGCGGTTCGATGGACGCGCATGTCCAGGCGGTCGAGGAGCTCTTCTCCGCCGCGCGGAGCGAGTTCAAGCATCTCGAGCACTACTATTTCCACAACTGCCTCTACGACCGGGTGTGGCGCGAGAACCGCCGGCGCTGGGACGGCGGCGTGCCGACGGCCGAGGTGCTGCGCACCTATGGCGCGGATTATCGCTGCGTCTTCGTCGGCGACGCCACGATGTCGCCCTACGAGATCACCCATGTCGGCGGCGCCAACGAGCACTGGAACGAGGAGCCGGGCGCGGTCTGGCTCGGCCGCGCCCTCGCCGCCTGGCCCCACGCGGTCTGGATCAACCCGGTGCGCGAGGACCGCTGGGCGCGCGATCCCTCGGTCGGGATGATCGGCAAGCTCATGGACGGCCGCATGGTGCCGCTCACCCTCGCCGGGATCGAGGCCGGGATCCGGACGCTGACGCGTTGAGGGCACGCTCGGTGCACCACTGTCCCGGGCTTGACCCGGGACCTCGAGGCTCCCGCTCAATGGGTCGAGGTCCCGGGTCGAGCCCGGGACAGCGGTGCACGATGAGGCGGACAAGGCACCCCGCGCCGCGCTAGAACGATCCCATGACCCAGCCCTCGCTTTTCGACGCCGGCCCGCCGCCGCCCTGCCCCGCGCGCTTCAACATGGCCGCGCATACCCTCGGCCATGACCGCGCCGCGCCGGCCAAGGTCGCGCTCGAGGTCCTCGCGGCGCCCGGCCTGGTCGCGGAGAGCTGGAGCTACGGCGCGCTCCGCGCCGCCGTGCTCGCCGCGGCGGGCGGGCTCGCCGCGCGGGGGATCGGGCGGGGCGACCGGGTGCTGCTCCGGCTCGGCAATACCTCGGATTTCCCGATCCTCTTCTTCGCCGCGAACGCGCTCGGCGCGGTGCCGGTGCCGACCTCGACCCAGCTGACCGAGCCCGAGGTCGCCGGGATCATCGCCGATCTCGACCCCGCGCTGATCCTCGCGGGCCCGGGCGTCGCCTGCCCACCCGCGCCGAACCGGATCGGGGCGGACGGCATCGCGGCGCTCCGCGCGCACCCGCCGCTCGCGGATTTCGCGGCGACCGCGCCCGACGACCCCGCCTACATGATCTATACCTCGGGCACCGGCGGCCGGCCTAAGGGCGTCGTCCACGCGCAGCGCGCCGCCTGGGCGCGGCGGATGATGTGGGACGGCTGGTACGGGCTCACCTCCGAAGACCGCGTGCTGCACGCGGGCGCGTTCAACTGGACCTACACGCTCGGCGCCGGGCTGACCGATCCCTGGGCGATCGGCGCCACGGCGCTCATCTACGCGGGCCCGCCCGACCGCGGCGTCTGGCCCGCGCTCGCCGCAGCGCATCGCGCGACCCTCTTCGCCGCGACCCCCGGCGTCTACCGCCAGATGCTGGGCTCGGGCGCGGATCTCGCGGCGGGCTTCGCGCATCTGCGCCACGGCCTCTCGGCGGGCGAAGCGATGCCGGCCGCGGTCGCGGCGGAGTTCGCGGCCCGGACCGGCCGCGCGGTCTACGAGGCGCTCGGCATGTCCGAGGTCTCGACCTACATCTCCTTCGCGCCGCAAAGCCCGCCCGTCCCCGGCCGCGCCGGGCGGCCGCAGCCGGGACGGCGGGTCGCGATCCTGCCAGACGACCCGGGCGGCGGCCCGGTGCCGCGCGGCGAGCCCGGGAGGCTCGCCGTCTCCCGGCGCGATCCGGGGCTGATGCTCGGCTACTGGCGCCGGCCCGAGGAAACGGAGGCGAGCTTCGAGGGCGAATGGTTCCTGACCGGCGACCGCGCCGCGCTGCACGACGACGACACGCTCACCTATCTCGGCCGCGCCGACGACCTTTTGAACGCCGGCGGCTTCCGCGTCTCGCCGGCCGAGGTCGAGGCCGCGCTGCTCGCCCATCCCGGCGTCGCCGAGGCGGCGGTGGTCGAGCGCGCGGTGCGCGACGGCGTCACGATCATCGCCGCCTTCTACGTTCCGGCGGGGGAGCCGCCCGCCGAGGAGGACCTCGCCCGCCATTGCTCCGCGCGGCTCGCGCGCTACAAATGCCCGAGAAGCTTCACCCCGCTCGACGCCCTGCCCCGAAGCGCGAACGGCAAGATCCAGCGCCGCGCGCTGAAGGAAGGCCTATGACCCGCCTCGACATCATCTCCGACTTCGTCTGCCCCTGGTGCTATCTCGGCAAGCGCAACCTCGAGACCGCGATCGCCGCGCGCGGCGCGCATCCCTTCGCGATCCGCTGGCACCCGTTCCAGCTCGATCCGTCGATCCCGCCCGAGGGCCTGCCGCGCCAGGCCTATCTCGAGGCGAAGCTCGGCGGGCCGGAGCGCGTCGCCGCGGCGCATGGGCGGCTCGAGGCGATGGGCGCCGAGGCCGGGATCACTTTCCAGTTCGACCGCATCACCCGCGCGCCGAACACGCTCGACGCGCACCGGCTGACCCGCTGGGCGGCGGCCGAGGAGCGCCAGACCCTGGTCGCGACCGAGCTCTTCCGGCGCTATTTCGAGGAGGGCGAGGATATCTCCGATCCGGCGGTGCTCATGGCGGCGGCCGATGCGGCGGGGCTCGACCCCGCGCCGGTCGCGCGGCTGCTCGCGGGCGACGCGGACCGGGCCGAGGTGCTGGCGGAGATCGAGGACGCCGGCCGGATCGGCGTCACCGGCGTGCCGACCTTCCTCGTCGGCGGACGCTACGCGATCAGCGGCGCGCAGCCGGCCGAGACCTGGGGCCAGGTGATGGACGAGATCGACGCCGCGACGCCGGACGCGTAGGGCGGACCTCGGTCCGCCGCTCCAGCTCAGTCGAGCGGGACGACCTTGACCGCGCCGCCGTTGGCCGCCAGCGCGATCCGCCCCTCGCGCAGCGCGGTCGCGTCGCGCCCGAACAGCTCGTAGCGCCAGCCGCTCAGCGCCGCCACGTCGTCCTCGGCCGCCGCGAGCGCGTCGAGATCGGCGCCGGAGGCGATCAGCCGCTGCGCGACGCCCGAGGAATCGGCGCGCGCCTTCAGGAGCACGCGCAGAAGATCGGCGAGCGCCTCGGACCCCGGCTTGCGCGGCGGCGTCTCCTGCGGCTTCGGGATCTCGGAGGGCGGCAGCGTCTCGGCCCGCTTGACCGCGGCGAGGATGCCGTCGGCGATCTCGCCCCGCCGCGCCTCGCGCAGGAGCAGCCGCGACTTGCCCAGTTCCTCGTGGTTGCGCGGGCGATTGGCGGCGAGCTCGAGCAGCGCGTCGTCCTTCAGGATCCGCGCGCGCGGCACGTTCTTGCCCTGCGCCATCTCCTCGCGGAACCGCGCGAGCTCGCGCAGCGCGGCGAGGAATTTCGGCTGGCTCGACCGGGTCTTGAGCCGGGTCCAGGCCTGCGCGGGATCGACCTGGTAGGTCGCGGGATCGGTGAGGACCGCGACCTCCTCGGAAACCCAGCTCGCCCGGCCGGTATCCTCGAGCCGCTTCGACAGCACCTCGTAGATCTTGCGCAGATGCGTCACATCCGCGAGCGCGTAGGTCATCTGCGCGTCCGAGAGCGGCCGCCGGCTCCAGTCGGTGAAGCGCGAGCTCTTGTCGATCGAGGCGCGCGCAATCTGCCGCGCCAGCGTCTCGTAGCTCACCTGATCGCCATAGCCGCAAACCATCGCCGCGACCTGGGTGTCGAAGAACGGCTTCGGGAGCACCCCGGCCGAAAGCTGGAAGATCTCGAGATCCTGCCGCGCGGCGTGGAAGACCTTCACCACCTTCGGATTCCGGAACAGCTCGTAGAGCGGCTCCAGCGACAACCCCTCGGCCAGCGTGTCGATCAGCACGGCTGTATCGTCGCCCTGTCCCGGCCGCGCCAGCTGCACCAGACAAAGCTGCGCGTAATACGTGCGTTCGCGCAGGAATTCGGTGTCGACGGTGACATAGGGCGCGTCCGCGCATTCGGCGCAGAACCGCGCGAGGGCCTCCGTCTCGGTAATTGGTTTCACACGACACTCCTTCCGGCGCGCGCGACCGGATGAAAGTTCTCGGTTTCGGTGGCCACCAGGATAAGAACTTCGCGCAAAGGATACTCACGGCGTATGTTTTTTCGTATGTCGCACAAGCGTGATCACATGGCAAGGTCCGAAGCCGGCGGGCCGGCCGCCGAGGCCGGAAGGCGCGCGGAACGGATCCCGCGATCGCGCGTTCCCTTCCGGGCTGCGCGCCGCGCATGGATCGCAGTCCGAGTTCAAGGCCCGGCGGCCTCGCCGGCCATGCAAGGGAGAACCCGATGAAGCGAACCGGTTCCGCCGTCTGGACAGGCGACATCAAGGGCGGCTCTGGCACCGTCTCGACCGAGAGCGGCGTGCTCGACGCCGTGCCCTACAGCTTCGCCAAACGCTTCGGCGAGGAAAAAGGCACCAACCCGGAGGAGTTGATCGGCGCGGCTCATGCGTCCTGCTTCTCGATGGCGCTCTCGGGCGCGCTCGGCAAGGAGGGGCTGACCGCCGACAGGATCGAGACTTCCGCGCAGGTCACGGTGGTCCCGGACGGCGGCGGGTTCACCATCACCGCGGTGCATCTCACCGTGAAGGCGGCGATCCCCGGCACCGACGCCGAGACCTTCGCGAAGATCGCCCAAGGCGCCAAGGAAGGCTGCCCGGTCTCCCGGGTACTCGCCGGCGCCGAGATCACCCTGGACGCGTCACTCGCCTAGCGATGATCCGCCGAAACGCAAGAGGGGCCCGGAGGCCCCTCTCTCTTCACGCGCGGTAGTCTTTTTGGCCTGCCCGACCGGTTTCGCCGCGGCCCCCCACGGAAGACAATGCGCGCGAGGCGCCCCGCGATGGGCGCGTCGCTTCTTCGAACTCAGCTGCAGCCGCTGGTGCCGCCGCAGGTGTTGCACTTCAGGCAGGTGCCGTTGCGGACCAGCGTGAAGTTGCCGCATTCGCCGCAGGGATCGCCCTCGTAGCCCTGCATCCGGGCCTTGGCGCGGGCGTCGAGCCCGGTCGAGACCGAGACGGAGGCGACCGAGGTCTCCGCGACCGCCGTCATGCCCGAGACCGCGACCGAGCCGAGGTTGAGCGCGCCCGAGACCGAGGCGCCGCCCTGGAGCAGCACCAGCTCGCGCGGCAGGCGCTTGCGCAGGTAGCCGGTCGAGGAGATCTGCTTGATCGCCTCGATCGAGCTCTGCGCCGCTTCCTCGCGGGCCTTCTCGTCCGGGGTCGCCGGGGCGTGCTCGCCATGGCCGAGGTCGTCGAAGCTCTCGCCCTTCGGCTGGACATGCGCGAGGTCGGTGCGGTCGAGATAGGAGACCGCCAGCTCGCGGAAGATGTAGTCGAGGATCGAGGTCGCCGACTTGATCGAGTCGTTGCCCTGCACCATGCCCGCCGGCTCGAACCGGGTGAAGGTGAAGGCCTCGACGAATTCCTCCAGCGGCACGCCGTACTGGAGCCCGACCGAGACCGCGATGGCGAAATTGTTCATCATCGCGCGGAAGGCGGCGCCTTCCTTGTGCATGTCGATGAAGATCTCGCCGAGCTGGCCGTCCTCGTATTCGCCGGTCCGCAGATAGACCTTGTGGCCGCCGACGATCGCCTTCTGGGTATAGCCCTTGCGCCGCTCCGGCAGCTTCACCCGGTTGGAGCGCTCGATCTCCTTCACGATGATCTTCTCGACGATCTTCTCGGCGAGCACCGTGACGCGCTCGGCCTGCGGCGCGGTGGTCAGCACCTCCTCGAGATCCTCGTCCTCCTCGATCAGCGCGGCCGAGAGCGGCTGGCTGAGCTTGGAGCCGTCGCGGTAGAGTGCGTTCGCCTTGACGCCGAGCGACCAGCTGAGCTCGTAGGCCGCCTTGCAATCGTCGATCGAGGCGTCGTTGGGCATGTTGATCGTCTTCGAGATCGCGCCCGAGATGAAGCTCTGCGCCGCCGCCATCATGCGGATGTGGCTCTCGACCGAGAGATAGCGGGTGCCGGTCTTGCCGCAGGGGTTGGCGCAGTCGAACACCGGATAGTGCTCGGGGCGCAGGTGCGGGGCGCCCTCGAGGGTCATCGCGCCGACGATGTGGATGTTCGCGGCGTCGACCTGCGCCTTCGAGAAGCCGAGGTGGCGCAGCAGGTCGAAGGACGGGTCGCGCAGCTTTTCCGCCGGGATGCCAAGCACTTCCTTGCAGAACTGCTCACCGAGGGTCCACTGGTTGAAGACGAACCGGATGTCGAAGGCGGTCGGCAGCGCGCCTTCGATCTTCGCGATCTCCTCCGGGCCGAAGCCCTGGCCGATCAGCGCGGTCGGGTTGATCCCCGGCGCGTTGCCGAGCGTGCCGTGGCCGACCGCGTAGGCGACGATCTCCTCGACCTCGGCGGGGGAGTAGCCGAGGTTCAGCAGCGCCTGCGGCACGCCCCGGTTGATGATCTTGAAGTAGCCGCCGCCGGCGAGCTTCTTGAACTTGACGAGCGCGAAGTCGGGCTCGATCCCGGTCGTGTCGCAATCCATCACGAGGCCGATCGTGCCGGTGGGCGCGATCACCGAGACCTGGGCGTTGCGGAAGCCGTGCTTCGTGCCCAGCGCCAGCGCGTCGTCCCAGACCGAATGCGCGAGGTTCAGAAGCGCGCGGTCCGGGCAGTTGGCATGGTCGAGCGCCACCGGCGGCACCGCGAGCCCCTCGTAGCCCGTGAGCGCGCCCGTCGCCGCCCGGCGGTGGTTGCGGATGACGCGGAGCATGTTCTCGGCGTTCGGCTCATAGCCCGGGAAGGCGCCGAGCTCGGCCGCCATCTCGGCGGAGGTGCGGTAGGATTCGCCGGTCATCACGGCGGAGAGCGCGCCGCAGAGCGCCCGGCCCTCGGCCGAGTCGTAGCCGAGGCCGAGGTTCATCAGCAGGCCGCCGATGTTGGCGTAGCCGAGGCCCAGCGTGCGGAACCGATAGGACAGCTCGGCGATCTTCTGGCTCGGGAACTGCGCCATCAGGACCGAGATCTCGAGCGTCAGCGTCCAGAGCCGGGTGGCGTGGACATAGCCCTGCGCGTCGAACTTGCCGTCCTTGAGGAAGGTCAGCAGGTTCATCGAGGCGAGGTTGCAGGCCGTGTCGTCGAGGAACATGTATTCCGAGCACGGGTTCGACGCGCGGATCGGCCCGTCGGACGGGCAGGTGTGCCAGGCGTTGATCGTGTCGTGGAACTGCACGCCCGGATCGGCGCAGGCCCAGGCGGCGTGGCCGATCTGGTCCCAGAGCTCACGCGCCTTCACCGTCTTCGCGACCTTGCCGTCGGTGCGGCGGATCAGCGCCCAGTCGGCGTTGTCGCGCACCGCCTTGAGGAAGGCGTCGGTGACGCGGACCGAGTTGTTCGAGTTCTGCCCCGAGACGGTCAGATAGGCGTCCGAATCCCAGTCGGTGTCATAGGTGCGGAACTCGATCGAGGCATAGCCCTGCTCGGCGTACTGCAGCACCCGCTTCACGTAGGTCTCGGGCACCATTGACTTCTTCGCCGAACGGATCGCGCCCTTGAGCCCCGCGTTCTTCTTCGGGTCGAAGGCGTCTTCCTCGGCGCCGTCCCAGGCGCGGATCGCGGCAAAGATCTCGTTGAGGCGCGCCTCATGGATCTTGGATCCGGCGACGAGGCTCGCGACCTTCTGCTCCTCGACGACCTTCCAGTTGATGAATTCCTCGATGTCCGGGTGATCGAGGTCGCAGATCACCATCTTCGCCGCGCGGCGCGTGGTGCCGCCCGACTTGATCGCGCCGGCCGCCCGGTCGCCGATCTTCAGGAAGGACATGAGGCCCGAGGACTTGCCGCCGCCCGCGAGCCTCTCGTTCTGCGCGCGCAGGTCGGAGAAGTTGGTGCCGGTGCCGGAGCCGTATTTGAACAGCCGCGCCTCGCGGGTCCAGAGGTCCATGATCCCGCCCTCGTTGACGAGATCGTCCTCGACGGACTGGATGAAACAGGCATGCGGCTGCGGATGCTCATAGGCCGAGGTCGAGCGGGTGAGCTCGCCGGTCTTGTAGTCGACGTAGAAATGCCCCTGCCCCGGGCCGTCGATACCATAGGCCCAGTGCAGCCCGGTGTTGAACCACTGCGGGGAATTCGGCGCCGCCATCTGCGTCGCCAGCATGAAGCGCATCTCGTCGTAATAGGCCTGGGCGTCGGCCTCGGAGGAGAAATAGCCGCCCTTCCAGCCCCAGTAGGTCCAGGCGCCGGCGAGCCGGTCGAAGACCTGCGTCGCCTTGGATTCGCCGATGAACCGCTCCTTCTCCGGGAGCGCGGCGAGCTTTTCGGTGTCCGGCACCGAGCGCCAAAGGAAGGCGGGCACGCCCTTCTCCTTGACGCGCTTCACCGCCGCCGGCACGCCGGCCTTGCGGAAGTACTTCTGCGCCAGCACGTCGGAGGCGACCTGGCTCCAGCCCTCGGGGACTTCGAGATTCGGCAGGCTGAAGACGATCGACCCGTCGGGATTGCGGATCTCCGACGAGGTCACGCGGAAGGCGAGCGCCCCATAGGCGCCGGTCTCCTCCGTGGTGAAGCGGCGATCGATCTTCATTGCTCTCTCCTCGGCATTTCGGGGCGTTTTGTCGGGGCCACCAGATCTTGTGGCTCCGGCCCATCCTGATACCAAGGGACCGCAAACGGCGGTGAGTCGCAACGGGTTTATCTGCCTCTGACACCATATATTGTGGTTGACAGGATTTCTACCCACAACCTGCTGTTAATAACTCATTAATCTCCGATTCTCTCATAGGTTGAAACGGACGCTCGCAAAGGATGTTGCGCGCGTTCAGGGTGGTCTTGATCGCGGCATTCGCGCCGCGAAATCCGAGCGCCGAACCGAACCGCGACGCCCGGGGGGCGGCGGGCCGGACCCTTGCGACGGCGACGCACGCTTCCTATCTCGAGGTCGCCCGAAGGAGGACGCCGATGAACTACGTGCTCGCCCTGTTCCTGCCGCCGCTCTCGATCCTGCTCGCGGGCCGGCCCATCGTCGCCATTGTCACCTTCCTGATCTGGCTGCCGGCCGTGCTCTTCTCCGGAGGCCTCGGCCATCCGATCTTCATCCTGCTCGCCTGGATCCTGATCTACCAGGCGCGCGAGGACAGCCGCGCGCGGCTGCCCCGCAGCGACTGAGCCCGGCCTCCGCCACCCCCATTGCGCGGCGCAACATCGGCGCTAGACTGCCGCTCCGACGGCGAGGGTCTTCGCCCCCGGAGTCGGCGCGCGCGCCCATCTCGCCGGTGACGTGAATTCCGATCGGAAGGCGAAATCGCATGAAAGTCCTCGTTCTCGGCAGCGGCGTCATTGGCGTGACGAGCGCCTGGTATCTGACGAAGGCCGGGCACGAGGTCACGGTGATCGACCGCGCCGCCGGCCCCGCGCTCGAGACCAGCTTCGCGAACGCGGGACAGATCTCGCCGGGCTATTCCTCGCCCTGGGCGGCGCCGGGCATCCCCATGAAGGCCATCAAATGGATCTTCATGAAGCACAGCCCGCTCGTGATCCATCCCTCGCTCGACCCGGCCTTCCTGCGCTTCGCCCTCGCCATGCTGCGCAACTGCGACGCGGCGGCCTACGAGGTGAACAAGAGCCGGATGGTGCCGATCGCCGAATACAGCCGCGACATGATCCGCGCGCTCCGCGCCGAGACCGGCATCGCCTATGACGGGCGCGAGCAGGGCACGCTGCAGCTCTTCCGCACCGAGAAGCTGCTCGCCGGCGCGGCGAAGGACGTCGCGGTGCTGGCCGAGCTCGGCGTGCCGCACGAGCTGCTCGACGTCGAGGGCTGCGTGCGCGTCGAGCCCGCGCTCTGCCGGGTGCGCGGCAAGTTCGTCGGCGGGCTGCGGCTTCCGGGCGACGAGACCGGCGATTGCTTCAAGTTCTCGAACGCGCTGCGCGAGCTCGCGACCGCGGCCGGCGCCACCTTCGACTATGGCGTCGAGATCAAGGGGCTGGCGACCGAGGGCGACCGGGTCACCGGGGTCGTGACCGCCACCGGCGCGCGGACCGCGGACGCCTATGTCGTGGCGCTCGGCAGCCACTCGCCCTTGCTCTTGAAGCCGCACGGGATCGACCTGCCGGTCTATCCGGTGAAGGGCTATTCGCTCACCGTGCCGGTCAGCGATCCCGAGGGCGCGCCGGAATCGACCGTGATGGACGAGATGCACAAGGTCGCGATCACCCGGCTCGGCGACCGCATCCGCGTCGGCGGCATGGCCGAGCTCGCCGGCTTCGACACCCGGCTCGTCGCGAAGCGCCGCGCCACGCTCGAATTCGTGGTCAAGGACCTCTACCCCAAGGGCGGCGAGCCGGGCCTCGGCAGCTTCTGGACCGGGCTCCGCCCGATGACGCCGGACGGCCCGCCGGTGATCGGGCCCACACGGCTCGCGAATCTCTGGCTCAACACCGGGCATGGCACGCTCGGCTGGACCATGTCCTGCGGCTCGGGCCGGGTGCTCGCCGACCTCGTCTCCGGCCAGGCGCCCGAGATCGACGCCGCGCCGCTCAGCCTCGCGCGCTACGCCGCGCCGGGCGCCGCGAGGGCGGTCCCCGCCTGAGGTCGCGAAAGCGCCCCAAACGCGCAGTCCCGACCCTCGCTGTCGGGTTTTTGTGCATCGCACGCAAATCGGCGCGCCCCGGCGGCCCGCGGGCGTGCATCCCGGCGCGCCCGCGATCTAAGCGTGGTTGTGACAAGGATCCTGATCCCGAAAGGACACACCATGCGCCGCCGCTCAATCTTCGCGCTTCTTGCGACCATCGCGCTCGGTCTTGGCATTACTCCGGCGCATGCCGAACTCGCCGACATCAAGGAGCGCGGCACGCTGCGCGTCGCCGTGCCGCAGGACTTCCCGCCCTTCGGCTCGGCCGGGCTCGACATGCAGCCGATCGGCTATGACATCGACATGGCGGCGGCGATCGCGGAGCACCTCGACGTCGAGCTCGAGCTCATCCCGGTCACCTCGGCCAACCGCGTCCCCTACCTGCAGACCGATCGCGTCGACCTCGTGATCTCGAGCCTCGGCAAGAACGAGGAGCGGATGAAGGTGATCGACTTCACCCAGGCCTACGCGCCCTTCTACAACGGCATCTTCGGCGACGACTCCTTCGAGGGCGGCGACGTGGCGGCGCTCGCCGGCAAGACCGTCGGCGTCACCCGCGGCTCGGTCGAGGATCTGGCGCTGACCGAGCTCGTCGGGCCCGACGTGACGGTGAACCGCTACGAGGACAACAACGGCACGATCTCGGCCTTCCTCTCCGGCCAGGTCGACGTGATCGCGACCGGCAACGTGGTCGCCGCCGCGATCCTCGAGCGCAATCCGCCGCGCTCGCCGGAGCTGAAGTTCCTCATCAGCAACTCGCCCTGCTACATCGGGCTCAACAAGAACCAGCCCGAGCTGCTCGCCGCCGTCGACGGCGTCATCGCCGAGATGAAGGCGGATGGCTCGCTCAACGCGATCTCGCAGAAATGGCTGAAGGCGGACCTGCCGGCGGATCTCTGAGCGGATCCGGCCCATGGGCTACCAGTGGGACTTCAACTGGCTGATCCCGTATCTACCGGATCTGCTGTCGGGCGTTTCCGTGACGCTGCGACTCATCCTGATCGGCGCCGTCCTCGGCGTCGGTCTCGGGATCCTCTGCGCCTGGGCCCGGTCGCTCGGCCCGGCCTGGGCCAAGCCGATCGTCGGGCTCTACGTCGAGCTCATCCGCAACACGCCTTTCCTGATCCAGCTCTTCTTCATCTTCTTCGGCCTGCCGGCGCTGGGGCTGAAGATGACGCAGTTCCAGGCCGCCTCGCTCGCGATGGTGATCAATCTCGGCGCCTACGGCTGCGAGATCATCCGCGCCGGGATCCAGGCGACGCCGCGCGGCCAGTTCGAGGCCGGCGCGAGCCTCGCGATGAGCCCGATCCAGACCTTCCGCCACGTGGTGCTCGTGCCCGCGCTGCAGCGGATCTGGCCCGCGCTCTCCTCGCAGATCGTGATCGTGATGCTCGGCTCCTCGGTCGTGTCCCAGATCTCGGTCGAGGACCTGACCTTCGTCGCGAGCTACATCCAGTCGCGCAATTTCCGCGCCTTCGAGACCTATATCGTCTCCGCCGTCATCTACCTGCTGCTGGCGATCCTGATCCGGCAGGTGCTCGTTCTCGTCGGCCGGCTCATCTTCCCGCGGAGGAGCACCCGATGACCTTCACCTTCTGGGACATCCTCTCGAACCTGCTGCTCGCGGCGCGCTGGACGGTGCTGCTCTCGATCATCTCCTTCATCGGCGGCGGGATCTGGGGGGCGACCGTGCTCTACGCCCGGATCAGCCCGGTCCGATGGCTCTCCGCGCTCGCGCGGGGCTATATCGAGCTCTTCCAGGGCACGCCGCTCCTGATCCAGCTCTTCATCATCTTCTTCGGCTTCAGCCTCGTCGGCCTCACCGTCTCCTCCTGGGTCGCCGCGAGCCTCGGCCTCACGCTCTGGACGGCGGCCTTCCTGGCCGAGATCTGGCGCGGCTGCGTCGACTCGGTGCCGAAGGGCCAGTGGGAAGCCTCGGCGAGCCTCGCGATGGGCCGGCTGCAGCAGATGCGCCACGTCATCCTGCCGCAGGCGCTCAGGGTCGCGGTGCCGCCGACGGTCGGCTTCTCGGTCCAGGTGGTGAAGGGCACCGCGCTCACCTCGATCATCGGCTTCGTCGAGCTGACGCGGGCGGGCACCGTGGTCACCAACGCGACCTACCAGCCCTTCCTCGTCTACGGCCTCGTCGCGCTCATCTATTTCTGTATCTGCTGGCCGCTCTCGAAGTCGAGCCAGATCCTCGAAAGGAAGCTCAATGTCGCTCATCGACATCACTGAGGTCCGCAAGAGCTTCGGCGAGAACGAAGTGCTCAAGGGGATCAACCTCTCGGTCCAGCCGGGCGAGGTCATCGCGATCATCGGCAAGTCGGGCTCGGGCAAGTCGACGCTGCTGCGCTGCGTGAACGGGCTCGAATCGATCAACTCGGGCTCGATCACCGTCGCGGGCGCCCCGCTCCTGCCCGACGAGACGGCGCTGAAGGCGCTCCGGCTCAAGGTCGGGATGATCTTCCAGGGCTTCAACCTCTTCCCGCATCTCACGGCCGGGCGGAACGTCATGCTGAGCCAGATGGTGGTGAAGAAGACGCCGAAGGACGCGGCCGAGGCGATGGCGCGCAGGATGCTCGACCGCGTCGGCCTCGCGCAGAAGTTCGACAGCTATCCCGACCAGCTCTCGGGCGGGCAGCAGCAGCGCGTGGCGATCGCCCGCGCGCTCGCGATGGAGCCGATCGCGCTGCTTTGCGACGAGATCACCTCGGCGCTCGACCCCGAGCTCGTCGCCGAGGTGCTCGCGGTGGTGAAGGGGCTCGCCGCCGAGGGCATGACGCTGATGATGGTGACGCACGAGATGCGCTTCGCCCGCGAGGTCTGCTCGCGCGTCATGTTCATGCACCAGGGCCGCGTGCACGAGCTCGGCCCCCCCGAGGAGGTCTTCGCCGCGCCGAAGACCCCGGAGCTGCGCCAGTTCCTCGGGCTGCAGGAAGTCTGAGACCGCGCGCGGGGCCTCGCGGTCCCGCGCCGCCTACCGCCCGGCGCGCAGCGTCTCGATGAGGCCGATCGCCCCGGCGCGGACGTCCCGCCAGGTGTCCTCGAACCCCTCCGGCCCCCCGAAATACGGATCGGCGACCGGCTCGCCCGCGCGGCCCGGCACATGGTCGAGCAGCAGGCTGAGCCGCGCCCGCGCCCCCTCCGGCCGCAGCGCCTCGAGCGTGCGCAGGTTCTCGCGGTCGAGCGCCACGATGTGATCGAACCGCGCGAAATCGTCGCGCCCGACCTGCCGCCCGCGATAGGCCGAGATGTCGAGCCCATGCGCCCGCGCCACCGCCCGGGCCCGCGGATCGGGCGGATCGCCGATGTGCCAGGAGCCGGTCCCGGCGGAATCGACCCGCACCCCGACCCCGGCCGCCGCCGCCTCGGCGCGCAGCGCCGCCTCGGCCAGCGGCGAGCGGCAGATATTCCCCAAGCACACCATCAGAACCGCCGGCGTCTCCATCGCGTCTCCCCCTGTCGCGCGCGAGGAAGCTAGCGGACCGCGCGCCCGGGCGAAAGCACCCGCCGCCGCCGGCGGTGGCGCCGCGCCGAGCGCCGCGCGCGTGGCGGCGGAGCACCCGCGGCGCGCTTTGGGACCTCCGCCGGTGGCGGGCGCCCCCGCGCCCGCTGCCCCGGACCTGATCCGGGGCCTCGAAGCCCGCGAGCGGTGGTTCGGAAATGGCGTCGAGGCCGCGGGTCACGCCCGGGGCCGGCGGAGTTCCGAGACTCGGCCTGGCACCCCGATCCCTTGTCAGGAACTCCGGGTGCTCCGCCGCGTCTCGCTTCTGCCATGGTTCATACGGCCTAGAAATTTATCGAGCAGACCGCGCACGGATCGCAGATCCCGGAGCGAGGGGCCCCGCCAACAGGCGGGGAGAAACTCTTCCCTCGCGGCCAAAGGGCCGCTCCGCCAAGCCCGCCCGCAGGGCGGGCGCCCGGCTTGCGCCCGGCCCCGGAAGCGGCGAGAACGGGAGGCGCGAGGGCGGAGGTTCCGGATTGCTGCATCCCTTCAACACGCTGAGCTTTCTCAGCATCTGGTACTGGGCCTTCACCGTGCTCGTCTGGACCCTCGTCACCCACCGCGTGCTCGGCGTCCCGCATGACATGCTGCTCCGCGCGGCGCGGCTGCCCGAGGTCGCGGCCCGGGTCGACACGCTCGCGCATATCGCGGCCGATCGCGCGCGGGGCCTGGCAGAGAGCGCCGGGGTCGCGCTCGCCGCGCTCGCGGGCTTCTGCCTCGCGATGCTCGCGGTGCTCGGCTTCGTCTTCGGGGTCGAGCTCGCCCGCGCGCTCGTGCCCCTCGCCTTCCCGCTCGCGCTCGTCGCGGCGCTGACCGCGCGGCTCGCCGCCCGGGTCCGCGCCGAGGGGCTGCGCGGCGAGCCCCTGCGCCGGCTCCTGTCGCGGCACCGGGCGCGGAACCAGGGCGTCGCGATCCTCGCGATGTTCGCGGCGGCCGTGCTCGCGGTCACCGAGCCGGCGGCCTTCTTCCCGCGCTGACCGCCGGCGCGCCGCGCCTTGCGGCGGCGCCCCCCTTGCGCTACCTCCGCCGGCATGACCCGGAAAGACCCGCTGCCCCCGGGCCGCCTGATCGTCGGCGGCGCTCCGGAGGGATTCGACGCGCGCTACCTGCGAGAGACCCTGGCCCGCGCCAAGGGTCCTGTGATCCATGTCGCGCGCGACGACGCGCGGCTCGCGGCCCTGCGCTCCGCGCTCGCCTTCTTCGCGCCGAAGACGCCCGTCCTGATCTTCCCGGCCTGGGACTGCCTGCCCTACGACCGGATCTCGCCCAATTCCGAGATCGCCGCCCAGCGCATGGCGACGCTCGCGGCGCTCGCCGACGGGCTCGCCCGCGAGGTTGTGATCCTCACCACGCTGAACGCCGCGACGCAGAAGGTGCCGCCGCGCGCCCGGCTGCGCTCGGCGAGCTTCACCGCCGAGGTCGGGCAGCGGCTCGATCTCGCGGCGCTGCGCCAGTACCTCGCGCGCATGGGCTTCTCGCAATCGGCGACGGTGACCGAGCCCGGCGACTACGCGGTCCGGGGCGGGATCATCGACATCTTCCCGCCGGGCCGGGGCAAGGGCGGGCCGATCCGGCTTGACCTCTTCGGCGACGTGCTCGATTCCGCGCGCCGCTTCGACCCCGAGACCCAGCGCACCACCGAGAAGGTCGCGCGCGTCGAGCTCGCGCCGGTCTCCGAGGTGATCCTCGACGACGAGTCGATCCAGCGCTTCCGCACCCGCTACCGCGCGCTGTTCGGCGCCGCCGGCAACGACGACCCGCTCTACGAGGCGGTGAGCGCGGGGCGCAAGCACCAGGGCTACGAGCACTGGCTGCCGCTGTTCCACGACCATCTCGAAACGCTGTTCGACTACCTTCCCGACGCGCCGGTGCTGCTCGACGACCAGGTCGACGCGAGCCGGGTGGCGCGCTGGGACGCGCTCGCCGACGCCTACGGCACCCGGTCCGAGGCGCTCAGGGCGAAATCGAAGCTCGGCACGGTCTACAAGCCGATCCCGCCCGAGGAGCTCTATCTCGACGACGCCGCCTGGGCGGCCGCGCTCGGGGAGCGCCCGGCGCTGCATCTCTCGCCGCTGCCCCGGCCGAGCGGCCCCGGCGTGATCGACCTCGGCGGCCGGATCGGCCGCGACTTCGCCCCGGAGCGGCAACGCGAGCAGGTGAGCCTGTTCGGCGCGCTGGCCGACCACATCAAGGCGCGGCGCCGCGAGGGCCAGGTCGTCGTCGCGAGCTATTCCAGGGGCGCCCGCGAGCGGCTCGGCGGGCTCCTCGCCGACGACGCGGTGACGGGCGCGACCGAGATCGCCTCGGCCGCCGACATCCCCGAGGGCAAGGGCGGGCTCTTCCTCGCGGTCTGGCCGCTCGAGCACGGGTTCGAGGCCCCGGGCCTCACCGTCATCTCCGAGCAGGACGTGCTCGGCGACCGGCTGATCCGGGGCGCGCGGCGGCGCAAGCGCGCCGACAATTTCCTGACCGAGGCCGCCGGCCTCACCCCCGGCGATCTCGTCGTCCACGTCGACCACGGCATCGGGCGCTACAAGGGCCTCGAGACCATCACCGCGGCCGGGGCGCCGCATGAATGCATCTTCCTCGAATACGCCGGCGGCGACAAACTCTACCTGCCGGTCGAGAACATCGAGCTTCTGAGCCGCTACGGCCACGAGGAGGGCCTGCTCGACCGGCTCGGCGGCGGCGCCTGGCAGGCGAAAAAGGCGCGGCTGAAGGCGCGGATCCGCGAGATGGCGGACCGGCTGATCCGCCTCGCCGCCGAGCGCGCGCTCCGCAAGGGCCAGGTGCTGTCCCCGCCGGAGCACCACGTCTGGGAAGAGTTCTGCGCCCGCTTCCCCTATACCGAGACCGAGGACCAGCTGAACGCGATCCATGACGTGCTCGGGGACATGGAATCGGGCCAGCCGATGGACCGGCTGGTCTGCGGCGACGTCGGCTTCGGCAAGACCGAGGTGGCGCTGCGCGCCGCCTTCGTCGCGGCGATGGCGGGAACCCAGGTCGCGGTGATCGCGCCGACCACCCTGCTCGCCCGCCAGCACTACAAGAATTTCGCCGAGCGTTTCCGCGGCCTGCCGATCCACGTCCGGCCGCTCAGCCGCTTCGTGCCGGCGAAGGAGGCGAGCCAGACCCGCGACGACCTCGCGCATGGCAAGGTCGAGATCGTCGTCGGCACGCACGCGCTGCTCGCGAAGTCGATCCGCTTCAAGAACCTCGGCCTGCTGGTGATCGACGAGGAGCAGCATTTCGGCGTGCAGCACAAGGAGCGGCTGAAGGAGCTGCGCTCGGACGTGCATGTGCTGACGCTGACCGCGACGCCGATCCCGCGCACGCTGCAGATGGCGCTCTCGGGCGTGCGCGAGCTTTCCCTGATCGCGACGCCGCCCGTCGACCGGCTGGCGATCCGCACCTACGTGAGCGAGTTCGACCCGGTGACGATCCGCGAGGCGCTCCTGCGCGAGCACTACCGCGGCGGGCAGTCCTTCTACGTCGTGCCGCGGATCTCCGACATCCGCGGCATCGAGGAGTTCCTCGCCGAACAGGTGCCCGAGGTGAAGGTCGTCGTCGCCCATGGCCAGATGGCCGCGACCGAGCTCGACGACCGGATGAACGCCTTCTACGACGGGCAGTACGACGTGCTGCTCGCGACGACGATCATCGAGTCGGGGCTCGACATCCCGACCGCGAACACGCTGATCGTCGACCGCGCCGACATGTTCGGCCTCGCCCAGCTCTACCAGATCCGGGGCCGCGTCGGGCGCTCCAAGCTGCGCGCCTATGCCTTCATGACCACCGAGCCGCGCAAGAAGCTGACGCCGCAGGCGGAGAAGCGGCTGCGCGTGCTGGGCTCGATCGACAGCCTCGGCGCGGGCTTCACGCTCGCCTCCCAGGACCTCGACATCCGGGGCGCGGGCAACCTGCTCGGCGAGGAGCAGTCGGGCCAGGTGCGCGAGGTCGGGTTCGAGCTCTACCAGGAGATGCTGCAGGAGACGATCGCCAAGCTCCGCTCCGGCGACATCGAGATGACCGACGACGCCGGCGAATGGTCGCCCCAGATCAACCTTGGCGTGCCGGTGCTGATCCCCGAGGCCTATGTGCCCGATCTCGACGTGCGCCTCGGCCTCTACCGCCGCCTCTCCTCGCTCGAGAAGAAGGTCGAGATGGAGGGGTTCGCCGCCGAGCTCATCGACCGTTTCGGGCCGCTCCCGCCCGAGGTCGACACGCTGATGCTGATCGTGCGGATCAAGGCGCTCTGCAAGCGCGCGGGGATCTCGAAGCTCGACGGCGGGCCGAAGGGCGCCACGGTGCAGTTCCACGGCGACCGCGTGGCGCGGCCCGAGGGGCTGGTCGAGTTCATCCAGGGCCAGAAGGGCGCGGCGAAGGTCAAGGACAACAGGATCGTCGTCGCGAAGGCCTGGCCGGAGCCGAAGGCCCGGCTGGTCGGCGCCTTCACCATCGCGCGCGAGCTCGCCCAGCTGATGACGCCGGAGAAGAAACCCGTCGAGAAGAAGGCGGCCGCGGCGCGCTGAGGCGCGCGCCATGCGCGGCGCCGTCCCGGGCTCGACCCGGGACCTCGACGCCGCCTCGCCGCGCTCGAGGTCCCGGCTCAGGGCCGGGACAGCGGAGCACGCGTGGAGACCGGGCGCGAACGCGTAGGGTGGGCGATTCCGCCCACCATGCCTCCCCCGCCACACGCGTCACCATGCTCCCGCGCCACACGCGTCACCACCCGCCGCGCCCGGGTCCGGCGGCGGGTGGTGGGCGGAATCGCCCACCCTACGGGATGAGCAGCGTCGTGCCGATGGCGCCCGCCCTGGCGCGGTCGGGGTCGAGCACCATCGGGATGTACTCGCCCCGGCGCCAGAGGCCGGAAAGATCGTCGTAATAGCGCGACAGCGGATGCCCGCTCTCGCCGGTGGCGATCACGAAGACGCTCGAATCCGGGTCGGAGAAATCATAGACCGCGCGCAACCCGGCGGCGTGGACGTTGCGATAGGGCGCCGGGCCGCCGCCCGGGGTCATGCCGCGCATCAGCGTGTCGTCGCCGCCGGGCGTGTCCTGCCAGATGTTGACGAGCTGGCGCAGCACCGGGACGTCGCCGAGCGTCTGGTGCCGGTGCACGGCCTGATGCGCCTCGCCCCAGCGCCAGCTCTCGAGCCGCGGACCGTAGTCGCGGCCAAGCTCGGCCAGCGCGTCGTCGAGCGCGCGGCGCGCCATCTCGACGCAATCCTCCTTCGCGCTGGTCTGCTTCACGTCGCACCAAGCCGAGGCGCCGTCGACGTCGCGATAGACCCGCTCGATGAACATCGGATCGAGCGGCGCCTCCTCGACCATGGGCCCGAGCTCGTCGACCGCGAGCCGCCGCTTCAGCGCGCGGATCCAGGCGGCGTAGATCAGGGGCTCCGGATCGTGCTCGCTCATCTCGCCGGTCCAGTTCGCCAGCCGCTCCAGCGCCAGCTGGCGCTGGCGGGCGACCGGATCCTCGGCGGTCGGCTCGCCGGAATACCAGAGGTCGCGCGCGATCAGCGGCAGGAGCACGCGGGCGCCCTGCGAGACGGTGTCGGTCTGGATCTCGACGAAGCTGTCGAGCGAATGATATTCGCGCCCGCCCAGCAGCTGCGCCGCGCGCTGGATCCGGTAGTCGTCGCCCCAGTCGAAGCTGAGGTGGTCCGGGAAGGCCGCGTCGGTGATCCGGTTGTTGGTGTTGACCACGATCCCGCTCGGCGGGTCGATCACCCAGGGGTTCTCCTCGAACGGCCGCCGGCCCTGCCAGTCGTTGACGGCGAGCCAGCCCGCCGAGGGAATCCGCCCCTGGCTGACGCTCGCCGCCTGCCGCGCCGGCGCCGCGCCGGTCATCAGCAGCGCCACGGACTCGCGATCGGCGAGCGTGAGGTTGAGCGAGGGCGCGATCTGGTCGCGCGCCGCCTCCCGCGCCCCGGCGATCGAATTCGCGCGCATCAGCTTGATCGCCGCGCCGATCGAGCGGTCGTCGGGGGTGAGCGCGGTCCAGGCGAGGCTCGCGACATGGCCGGGCGGCGTCACGGCGGCGGCGCCGAACCGGTCCGGCGGGATCACCGGCCCGTGCCGGGTCCAGCGCAGGCTTTCCTCGACCGGGGCCGCGTCCTTGACGTCGATCTTCGCCACGCGGGTGACGAAGGGACGGTAGCCCTCGGGCGTAAGGTATTTTTCGGGATCGGCGGGATCGAGCTTCTCGACATAGACGTCCTGGTCGTCGAGATAGCTCGCCGTGAGGCCCCAGCCGAGGTTCGGATTGCGCCCGATCAGGATGGCTGGAATGCCGGGAATGGTCGCGCCGATCACCGGCCCCTCGGCGAGGTTCATGCGCGCCAGCATCCAGATCGACGGCGCGGAGAGCGCGAGATGCGGGTCGCTCGCGAGCAGCGGCGCGCGGCCCGCCGCCCGCGCCCCGGTGGCGGCGAAGGCGTTCGAGGCGCCGGCTAGGCCGACCGGCGCCAGCGGGTCGAGCGGGCCGGCGGAGGCGAGCGACCAGTCGCCGGAGGCGCCGGGCAGCGCTCCGGCGAATTTCGGCAGGCCCATTACCGCCGCGTTGGGCGATTCCGGCAGGATGTCGCGCAGCCGCTCCGGCGGCAGGCGCAGCGACAGGCTGGCGCGCAGCGTCTCGCGCGCCGCCTTGTCGGTCAGCTGCAGCGCCATGAGCTTCAAGACCGCGATCGAATCCGCCGGCGTCCAGGGCGCCATCCGCGGATTGAACAGGAAGAATTCCGGCGCGCCGCGGCCGAGCGCCTCGTCCCGCACCACGTTGAGCCAGGCGTTCACGCCGGCGGAATAGGCGGCGAGCGCCGCGCTCACCGCCGGCTCCTGCCGCCCCGCCGCCTCGCGCGACAGGCCGTAGAGGTCGAGCGCGCGCATCAGCCGGTCGATCGGCAGCGTCTCGGCGCCGAAGAGCTCCGAGAGCCGCCCCTGCGCGGTCCGCCGCAGCAGCATCATCTGCCAGAGCCGGTCCTGCGCGTGGACGAAGCCGAGGCCGAAGAAGGCGTCGGCGTCGTCGGTGGCGAGGATATGCGGCACCGCGTGGCTGTCGCGCAGGATCGGGATCTCGGCCCGGGCACCCGCGACGCGGTAGCTTCGGTCGTAATCGGGAAGCGATTGGCTGGCGAGGTAGTACACCAGTCCGGCGGCGGCCGCGGCGAGGATGACGAGCGCGACGAACAGGCGCATCAGCCAACGGAAGAGAAACGCCATGCGAACCGTCGTCCCCGCGCACCTTGACCCGGCAAGGGATAGCAGTCCATCAGGGGCGACACAACGGACGAAGGGGTGATGCGATGGCATCGGTGGCTTTCATCGGGCTGGGGGTGATGGGCTATCCCATGGCCGGACATCTGGCGGCAAAGGGTCATTCCGTAACGGTTTACAACCGGACCGCCGCAAAGGCCGAGGCCTGGGTCGCGCAGTACGGCGGCGCGTGGAAGCCGACGCCGGCCGAAGCCGCCGCGGGCGCGGAATTCGTCTTCTCCTGCGTCGGCAACGACGACGACCTGCGCTCGGTCACGACCGGCGTCGGCGGCGTGCTGGAGACGCTGGCACCGGGCAGCGTGCTCGTCGACCACACCACCGCCTCGGCCGAGGTCGCGCGGGAGTTGAACGAGGCCGCCACGGTCAAGGGCGCGCATTTCATCGACGCCCCGGTCTCGGGCGGCCAGGCCGGCGCCGAGAACGGCGTGCTGACGGTGATGTGCGGCGGCGCGGCCGAGGTCTATGCCCGCGCCGAGCCGTTGATCATGGCCTTCGCCCGCTCCTGCAGGCTGATGGGCCCGGCCGGCAGCGGCCAGCTCACCAAGATGGTGAACCAGATCGCGATCGCGGGCCTGCTTCAGGGCCTCTCCGAGGCGCTCGCCTTCGCGCAGGCCGCCGGGCTCGACGGCGAGGTCGTGCTCGACGTGATCTCCAAGGGCGCGGCCGGGTCGTGGCAGATGGAGAACCGCGGCAAGACCATGCTGAAGTCCGAGTTCGACTTCGGCTTCGCGGTCGACTGGATGCGCAAGGATCTCGGCATCTGCCTCGCCGAGGCGGACCGCAACGGCGCGCTCCTGCCCGCGACCGCGCTGGTCGACCAGTTCTACAAGGAGGTCCAGGGCCTCGGCGGCGGCCGCTGGGACACGTCCTCGCTGATCCGGAGGCTCCGCGAATGACCGCCGCCTTTTCCCGCGACCTGAAGATCGCGCCCTCGATCCTCTCGGCCGATTTCGCCCGGCTCGGCGAGGAAGTGCGCGCGATCGAGGACCAGGGCTGCGACTGGGTGCATGTCGACGTGATGGACGGGCATTTCGTGCCCAACATCACCATCGGGCCGAACGTGGTCGCGGCGATCCGGCCGCATGTGCGCACGCTGATGGACGTGCATCTGATGATCCAGCCGGCCGATCCCTATCTCGAGGCCTTCGCCAAGGCCGGCGCCGACATCATCACCATCCACGCCGAGGCGGGGCCGCATCTCGACCGCTCGCTCGCGACGATCCGCGCCCTCGGCCGCAAGGCGGGCGTCTCGCTCACGCCCTCGACCCCGCCGGCCGTGCTCGAATACGTGCTCGACAAATGCGACCTCATCCTGGTGATGACGGTGAACCCGGGCTTCGGCGGGCAGTCCTTCCTGCACTCGCAGCTGCCGAAGATCCGCGCGATCCGCGAGATGATCGGCGAGCGGCCGATCTGGATTGAGGTGGACGGCGGCGTCACGCCCGAGACCGCGCCGCTCTGCCGCGCGGCGGGCGCCGACGCGCTGGTCGCGGGCTCCGCCGTGTTCAAGGGCGGCACGCCCGAGTCCTACGGCCGCGAGATCCGGGCGATCCGCGAGGCTTGCGCCGAGGTCGGCGAAAGCGCCTGAGCCCAGACATAGACACGCCCCGCCAGGGCCAAATCCTCGCGGGGCGCGCCAAGAGCCGAGGTTCCGGCAATTGGCTCAAACGGTCCTAATTCCCGTTGTCTGTCCAAGGTTTTGTTGGCCGGACAATTCCGGTAGGCGCGCCCCTCGCCGGAGCCGTTGAAATATCCCCTCCAATGCCGGAAATGTTACGCGAATCGCGATCTCCGGTCAAAAGCTTGCGCGACAGCTTCAACAATCGCGAACTCGCGGGAGGCGAAAGGCGGTGATTGACTTACCAGTCAATCCGGCGCCGTCACGCGAAGAGCTCGTGGCAGGTCTCGAGCGCGTCGACCAGAACGTCGACCTCGGCCCTTGTGTTGTAGAGCCCGAACGAGGCGCGGCAGGTCGCGGTGACGCCGAGATGCGCCATCAGGGGCTGGGCGCAGTGATGCCCGGCCCGCACCGCGACACCCTTGCGGTCGACCACGGTCGAGATGTCGTGCGGATGCGCGCCACCCAGCATCGTGAAGGAGAAGATCGCCCCCTTCCCCGGCGCGGTGCCCTGCAGGTTGAGCCAGTTCAGCCCAGTCAGCCGCTCGGCGGCGTAGTCCCGCAGCGCGTGCTCATGCGCCGCGATGTTGTCGAGGCCGAGCGCGGTCATGTAGTCGATCGCCACCCCGAGGCCGATCATCGGCACGATCCCGGGCGTGCCCGCCTCGAACTTGTGCGGCGGGTCGTTGTAGCTGATCGCCTCGCGCGTCACCTCGCGGATCATGTCGCCGCCGCCGATGAAGGGGCGCATCTCGGCCAGCCGCTCGCGCCGGACGTAGATCGCGCCCGAGGCGGTGGGACCGTAGAGCTTGTGCCCGGTGATCGCGTAGAAGTCGCAGCCGATGTCCTGGACGTCGATCGCCATGTGCACCGCCGCCTGGCTGCCGTCGATCAGCACCGGCACGCCCCTCTCGCGCGCGGCGGCGCAGATCGTCTTCACGTCGACGACGGTGCCGAGCACGTTCGACATATGGGTGATCGCGACCAGCTTCGTGCGCGGCCCGATCGCGTCGATCACCGCCTGGGTATCTAGCGACCCGTCGGGCGCGGTCTCGACCCATTTCAGGACGACGCCCTGCCGCTCGCGCAGGAAATGCCAGGGCACGATATTGGCGTGATGCTCCATCACCGAGAGCACGATCTCGTCCCCGGCCGCGAGCCGGGGCGCCGCCCAGGCGTAGGAGACCATGTTGATCCCCATGGTCGAGCCGGTGTTGAAGATGATCTCGTCGTCATGCGCCGCGCCGAGGAAGGCCCGGATCGTGCCGCGCACCGCCTCGTAGCGGTCGGTCGCCTGGTTCGAGAGGTAGTGCAGCCCGCGATGCACGTTGGCATAGCCGTTGGCATAGGTCTCGGTCATCGCGTCGATGACCGCCTTCGGCTTCTGCGCCGAGGCGCCGTTGTCGAGATAGACCAGCGGCTTGCCGTAGACCTCGCGGGACAGGATCGGAAAATCGCGGCGCACCGCGTCGACGTCGTACATGTCAGCCCACCTCATGGGGTGTGAGCCCCAGCATCGCGAAGAGCAGGCCCACCGCGATCAGGAGCACGAGTCCGGTCAGGACGACGGCGCCCATGACCATCAGGGGGTTTTCGAAATCGTGAAGCTCGGTCACGAAATTCGCGAAGATCCAGAGCGAGAGCCCCATGCCGACCAGCGCGATCGCCGCCGCGAGCGCCGGGAGGAAGGCCAGGGCCACGAGTTGCGCGACCTGCGCGAAGAGCAGCATGGCGTTGAGCCAGATCACCAGCGTCGCCGCGCCGCCGAGCCCGCCCTTGCCGCCGAAGAGGCCGCCGATCTTCCAGGTCAGCCAGGTGATCAGCAGCATCACGCCGAATTCCATCGCCGCCGCGAGGAACGGCATCGAGAGCAGCCGCGCCGAGATCGGGTCGATCATCGCGCCGCCGACCCGCGCCGTGGCGAAGGCGAGCAGGATGCCGAGGCAGGTTACGCCGACCGCCGCCTCGATCAGGGTCGCCGCGGGCAGGCGCAGGTCGATCAGCCGCCGCGCGGCGAGGCGCGGCCGGCTTACCGTCTCGAGCGCGAGGTCGCGCCAGAACGCCGTCGCGGCGCGATAGTCGTCCGCCATCGGATCCTCCGTTCAGCCCGCGACGGGCGCGCCCCGGGTCAGGAGCGAGAGTGCCGTCGCGACGAGGGCGAAGACAAGCGCCGTCGCCACCCCGACCTGCCATGTGGCGCCGAGCTTCTCCGCCTCGGCGAAGCCGGCGGCGAAGAGCCAGAGCCAGAAGGCGAGCGCCGCCCAGCCGAGCGGCCCGACCAGCCCCGGCGCGCCGAGCCGCTCCGCCACTACCCGCAGCGCGGCGAGCAGGAGGGCCAGCGGCGCGGCGAGCAGGAGCGCCCAGAAGAGCGCGACCCGCGCCTTGAGAAATCCCGGCGCCGCGCCGAAGGCCCGGGCCAGGAGATGCGCGAGCGCGGCGAAACCGTAGGCGACGAGCGGCGCGACGAAGAGATAGGCGAAGAGATGCGCGGCGATCACCCCCGCCACCGGATCCTCAATGCCGAGGTCCCGGGCACGGGTCAGCGCCGCCGGCACGCTCGCGACGAAGGCGAGCGCGCAGGCGATGAAGAGCCAGGCGAGCGCCCGCCCCTCGGTCGCCGACGCCAGCAGCCGCGCCATCACCGCCCGCGGTCGGTGATAGGCGCGCGCCATGGTCGCGACCAGCCCCTCGGGCGCCGCGTCGCGCATGCCCCGGCCCTCCGCCTCAGAGCCGGCCGCGCCGCGCGAGCCAGGCGCCGAGCCGGTCGCGCATGTCGTCGGCCAGCACCGGATCCTCGATCTCCTGGATCGCCTCGTCGAGGAAGGCGAGCACCAGGAGCCCCTCGGCCTCCGACCGCGGCAGGCCGCGCGAGGTGAGGTAGAAGAGCGAGGTCTCGTCCACCGCGCCACAGGTCGAGCCATGCGAGCAGGCGACGTCGTCGGCGTAGATCTCGAGCTCGGGCTTGGCGAGGAAGTTCGAATCCTCGTCGAGCAGCAGGCCCTGGCTGATCTGGTAGCCGTCGGTCTTCTGCGCGCCGGCCTTCACGAGGATCTTGCCCTGGAAGACGCCGGTGGCGCCGTTCCGCAGCACCTTCTTGAACACCTGCCGGCTTTCGCAGTTCACCGCGTCATGGGTGACGAAGACCGTGTCGTCGTGCAGGAATTCCTTCTCGCCGATCGCAGCGCCCGCGACCCGCGCATGCGCGTCGTCGCCGGTGAACTCGATCACGCATTCGTTGCGCGTGAGCCGCCCGTTCGCGGTCATCGTGAAGGACTTGAAGCTCGATTCCCTGCCGAGCCGGGCGAAGATCGCCGTCGCCGCGCGCCGGTCATGCGCGCGCCCCTGGGTGCGCACATGATGGAAGGCGGCGCCGTCCGCGACCTCGATCTCGAGCACCGAGTTGAACCGCGCCGCCGCCGCGCCGTTCTCGAGCAGCGTCAGGTCGGACCCCGGCGCCATCCGGATCAGGTGACGGACCATCGCGTCCGAGGTCTCGGAGGCGTGGCTATAGACGAGATTCACCGGACGCGCGGCGCGGCCGGTGACGTTGATCACCACGCCCTCGCGCGCCCGCGCGGTGTTGAGCGCGGTCAGCGGCCGGTCGACCGGATGCTGGCCCCGTTCCTCCAGCACGCCGAAGAGGTCGCGCGCCCAGTGGATGTCGGTCGCCGCCGCCTGGCCGAGCGTCTGGATCTCGATCCCGGCGAGTTCCAGCGGATCGGACCGCGTCGGATCGTAGACGCCGTCGACGAAGACGACCCGGAGCCGGTCGACATCGTCGAAGGGCGGCTTCTCGATCGCGTCGAAGACCGCCGCCGGCTTCACCTCGGCCGCCGTCAGGCTGGTCGGATCGGTGAAGCGCCAGTATTCGTCGCGCCGGATCGGCGCGCCCATGGCGCGGAGCCGGGCCGCCGCCTTCTCGCGCGCGCCCCGGGCCCAGGCCGCCTCGCCCGCGGGCGCGGGCCAGGCGGCGAGCAGCGCCTCGGCGCCGTCGATTTTCAGAACCGGAAGAGCCATTTACGCCACCGACTTCAGGATATCGGCATAGCCGTTGGTCTCGACCTCGAGCGCCAGTTCCGGCCCGCCGGACTGGATGATCCGGCCATCGGCCATGATATGGACCACGTCCGGTTTGATGTGGTCGAGCAGGCGCTGGTAATGCGTGATCACGAGGAACGACCGGTCGGGCGAGCGCAGGTTGTTCACGCCCTCGGAGACCAGCTTCATCGCATCGACGTCGAGGCCGGAATCTGTCTCGTCGAGGATGCACATCCTCGGCTCCAGCATCGCCATCTGGAGGATCTCGTTGCGCTTCTTCTCGCCGCCCGAGAAGCCGACGTTGACCGGGCGCTTCAACATCTCGGCGTCGATGTTGAGCGTCTTGGCGCGCGCGCGCACGAGCTTCAGGAATTCCGCCGCGTTCATCTCCGGCTCGCCGCGCGACTTGCGCTGCGCGTTCACGGCCGTCCGCAGGAAGGTCATGTTGCCGACGCCCGGGATCTCGACCGGATACTGGAAGGCGAGGAACAGGCCGGCGGCCGCGCGCTCCTCCGGCTCATGGTCGAGCAGGTCGAAATCGCCCAGCGAGGCGGAGCCCTCGGTCACCTCGTAGCCGTCGCGGCCGGCGAGCACGTAGGAAAGCGTCGACTTGCCCGAACCGTTCGGGCCCATGATGGCATGGACCTGCCCGGCCGGGATCTCCAGGCTGACCCCCTTCAGGATCTGCTTGCCCTCTTCCTCGAGCTTGACGTGCAGGTTCTCGATTTTCAGCATGATATCCGTCTCGTTTTCGTGGCTCGCGCCGGGCGCGGCCGTCCAAATTCGTTCAACTGGCGTTCGCGCGGTCGAGATGGCCCGCGACCCAGACCGCCATCGGCAGCCAGATCAGCGCCGTCAGGCCAAGCGTGAGCATGCTCGGCCACCAGGTCAGCGCGTTCCACCAGATGCCGAGGAAGCCCGCGAAGGGCATCGCGACGAGCCCGCCGATCAGCCGGTCCTCCAGCGGAACCGTGAGCCCCCGGCGAAGATCCCCGGCCGCGTTCTCGCGAATGTCTTTCAGGTCCATCCCACTCACCCTTCGTAGAGGTCCAGCCGCCGCTCGATCCGCTCCAGCCGGAGCTTGAACGAAGCCATGCTGGCATCCCGATTGACTTCAGAGGTCAGGAACGCCGCCATGTGCTGTTTGACGCTCCGGATGTCGGCGGCGGTCTCTTCCACCTTCTCCTCCACCCGCGAAAGCTGCGCCTGGAACCTCTTGAGGTGCTCCAGCATCAGGTTCTCGACCTCGGTCATTGTCCGATCATCCCGAAATGGCAATCCGTCGCCCGAGCCTGATTCCGCCGCCTCGCCACTACCCGACCGACCCCTCGAGGCTGATCGCGACGAGCTTCTGCGCCTCCATCGCGAATTCCATCGGCAGCGCCTGCAGGACCTCGCGGCAGAAGCCGTTGACGACCAGCGCCACCGCCTCCTCCTCGTCCATGCCGCGGGCGCGGCAATAGAAGAGCTGGTCCTCGTCCACCTTCGACGTGGTCGCCTCGTGCTCCACCCGGCTCGAGTTGTTCTTCACCTCGATATAGGGGACCGTGTGCGCGCCGCATTTGTCGCCGATCAGCAGGCTGTCGCACTGGGTGTAGTTGCGGCTCTTGGTCGCCTTCGGATGCATCGAGACGAGGCCGCGGTAGGTGTTCTGCGCGCGACCCGCCGAGATGCCCTTGGAGACGATCCGGCTCTTCGTGTTCTTGCCGAGATGGACCATCTTGGTGCCGGTATCGGCCTGCTGCGCGTTATTGGCGATCGCGATCGAGTAGAACTCGCCCTGCGCGCCTTCGCCCTTCAGGAGGCAGGACGGGTACTTCCAGGTGATCGCCGAGCCGGTCTCGACCTGGGTCCACATCACCTTGGCCCGCGCCTCGCGGCAATCCGCGCGCTTGGTCACGAAATTGTAGACCCCGCCCCGGCCCTCCTCGTCGCCCGGGTACCAGTTCTGCACCGTCGAGTACTTCACCTCGGCGTCCTCGAGGATCACGATCTCGACCACCGCCGCGTGCAGCTGCGCCACGTCGCGCTTCGGCGCGGTGCAGCCCTCGAGGTAGCTCACGTAGGAGCCCTTGTCGGCGATGATCAGCGTGCGCTCGAACTGGCCGGTGTTCTCGGCGTTGATGCGGAAATAGGTCGAAAGCTCCATCGGGCAGCGCACGCCGGGCGGCACATAGACGAAGGAGCCGTCGGAGAAGACCGCCGAGTTGAGCGTCGCGTAGAAGTTGTCGCTGTAAGGCACGACGGAGCCGAGATATTTCCGCACGAGCTCGGGATGCTCGCGCACCGCCTCGGAGATCGAGCAGAAGATGACCCCGGCCTTGGCGAGCTCGTCCTTGAAGGTGGTGCCGACCGAGACCGAGTCGAAGACCGCGTCGACCGCGACCTTGCGGCCCTCCGCCGGCGCGCCCTCGGCGCCCTCGATCCCCGCGAGGATCATCTGCTCCTTCAACGGGATGCCGAGCTTCTCATAGGTGGCGAGCAGCGTCGGATCGACCTCGTCGAGCGACTTCGGCTTCACCGCCATGCTCTTCGGCCGGGCGTAGTAATACTGGTCCTGGAAGTCGATCTTCGGGTAATGCACCATCGCCCAGGTCGGCTCCTCGAGCGTCTTCCAGCGCGCGAAGGCCTTGAGCCGCCATTCGGTCAGCCATTCCGGCTCGCCGTTCTTCTCCGAGATCAGCCGGACGATGTCCTCGTTCAGGCCCTTCGGCGCGTATTCGGTTTCGATGTCGGTCGAGAACCCGTATTTGTACTTCTCACCGACCGAACGGACGGCGTCGACCGTCTCCTGATCGACGCCCTCGCGGATCTCCACCTCGTCGAACGCTGCCATCTCAAACCCTCTCCAAACCCTCGGCCGCCCCTTGGCCGGCCTGGCGGCGCGCCCGGCGCCGCGATTTCCCCCAGGCCGCCGCGAAGGCGAGCACCGCCTCGCGGCCGGTGCCCGGCCCCAATGACACCCGGAGCGCCGCGCCCGCGACCTCCGGTCCGTATCCCATCGCGCTGAGCGTCCGGCTGACCCGGACCTTTCCGCTCGAGCAGGCCGAGCCGGCCGAGACCGCGAAACCGGCGAGATCCATCGCCATCACCTGCGTCTCGCCCTTCCAGCCCGGAACCGCGAAGGCGGAGGTGTTCGGCAGGCGCGCGGCACCTTTCCCGACAAAAATAGTTTCGGGAACCTCGTCTTCCAGAGCCTGCTCTAGAATATTTCTAACCTCGGCCAGCTCCTCCCAGCGGCCGGCGGCCACGTCGGCGACCGCCGCCTTCGCCGCGGCGGCGAAGCCGGCCGCGCCGATCAGGTTCTCGGTCCCGGCGCGCCGGCCCGTCTCCTGGCCGCCGCCGCGCAGCACCGGCGCGCGCTCCTCGCCGCGGCGGAGGAGAAGCGCGCCGATCCCCTTCGGCCCGCCGAACTTATGCGCCGAGAGGATCGCCGTCCGCGCGCCGGTCCAGCCGAAGGCGAAGGGCAGCTTGCCCGCCACCTGCGCCGCGTCGACGAGCGCGAGGCCCGGCGGCAGGTCCTGCAGGATCCCGGTCTCGGAATTCGCCGCCTGCAGCGCCGCGCGCTCCGGCTCGGTCACCGCGACCCGGCCCGCCGCGTCGACGGCGAGCACGGGATCGACCCAGGCCGCGACGCAGTCATGCTCCACCGCCGCGCCGACGCAGCCCCGGCCGGCGAGCGCAAGCGCCGCGGCCTCGGTCGCGCCGGAGGTGAAGATCACCTCGTCCGGCTCCGCCCCGAAGGCCTCCGCGACATCGGCCCGCGCGCGCTCGAGCAGCGCCTTGGCGGCGCGGCCCTCGGCGTGGATCGAGGAGGGATTGCCGCCGATCTCCATCGCCGCGGCGATCGCCGCCCGCGCTTCGGCCCGGATCGGCGTCGTCGCGTTCCAGTCGAGATAGATCCGCTCTCTCATGCGCCCCCGGCCGGCACGGCCGCTTCCGCCCGCGTCGCGGCCGCCCCGCCCGCCTCCGCCGCGCCCTCGTCGTCGACCACGGCGACGAAGCTCGGCACCGCGGGACAGGGGGCGAGCTGGTTGCCGACCACGTCCGACAGCCGGGTCTGGTGCAGGAGCACGTAGACATTCGCCGAGAGCTGCTCCCAGAGCTTGTCGGTGAGCCGCTGCTCGACCGTGCCATGGGTCGCGCCGGAGGCGCCGGCGCCCCGGGTCAGCGCGTCCATGGTCTCGTCGACGGCGGCGAGGATCTCGGAGACCCGGACCTGTTCCGCCGGACGGGCGAGGCGGTAGCCGCCGCCCGGGCCGCGCACCGATTCCACGATCTCCGCCCGGCGCAGCTTCACGAACAGCTGCTCGAGATAGGCGAGGCTGATGTCCTGCCGCTCGGCGATCTCGCTCAGCGAGACGAGCCGCCCCCGGCCGCCGGTCTGGGTCGCGAGATCGGTGAGCGCGATCATCGCGTAGCGGCCCTTGGTGCTCAGTTTCATGCCAAACCTTCCCGCCTTCGCCCCGGGGCGCGTTCGGACGCGCGAACCACGCGGCCGGTGTTGACGCCCCGCCGACGAAACCCTAACTAGCGTCCTGACTTTGGATCGCCCCGCATCCAATCTTAGAATGCTTCTAGATTGGTCGAGTGATTCCGTCAAGTTCGCGTTTTTTTCGACGGGAGATCGACCCAGATGCCCGAGGTGATTTTCCCCGGTCCCGACGGCCGTCTTGAAGGCCGCTACCATCCGCAGAAATCCAAGGACGCGCCGATCGCGATCATTCTGCACCCCCATCCGCTGTACGGGGGCACGATGAACAACAAGGTGGTGTACAATCTCCACTACACGTTCCATCGCATCGGCTTCACCTGCCTGCGCTTCAACTTCCGCGGCGTCGGCCGCAGCCAGGGCGAGTACGACCAGGGCATCGGCGAGCTTTCCGACGCCGCCTCGGCGCTCGACTACCTGCAGGCGCTCAATCCGAACGCGCGCTCCTGCTGGGTCGCGGGCTTCTCCTTCGGCGCCTGGATCGGGATGCAGCTGCTGATGCGGCGGCCCGAGATCGCGGGCTTCGTCTCGGTGGCGCCGCCGGCGAACCAGTACGACTTCAGCTTCCTCGCCCCCTGCCCCTCCTCGGGCCTCATCGTCGGCGGCTCAGCAGACCGCGTGGTGCCGCCGGCGGACGTGGCCGGGCTCGCGGACAAGCTGAAGCAGCAGAAGGGCATCACCATCACCCATGCGACGATCGAGGGCGCGAGCCATTTCTTCGATCCGGGCATGGACGAGATGATCGGCACGGTCGAAAGCTACGTCCGCCGCCGCCTGACCGAAACCACCCGGTAGGGCGGACCTCGGTCCGCCATTCCGCCAAGCGGCGGACCAAGGTCCGCCCTACGGGGCCTGCCATGCTCGACGCCGCCGTCCTTTTGCCCTTCGTCTTCGCCGTCGTGGTCATCGCGCTGACGCCGGGCCCCGACATGACCTTCTTCCTCGGCCGCGCGCTGAGCTCGGGCCGGAGCGCCGGGCTCGCCGCCGTGGCGGGCGCCGCGACCGGGCTGCTGGTCCATACCGTCCTCGTCGCGCTCGGCGTCTCGGCGCTGATCGTCGCGGCGCCGGCGGCCTTCGCCGCGCTCAAGATCGCGGGGGCGCTCTACCTGCTCTGGCTGGCGTTCCAGGCGATCCGCCACGGCTCGGCGCTGCGCCTGCCATCCGGCCCCGGCGCGCGCGCGGGCCTCGTCGGCACCTGGGCCTCGGGCGTCGCGATCAACGTGCTCAATCCGAAGGTCGCGCTCTTCTTCCTAACCTTCCTGCCGCAATTCGTCTCCGCGAGCGATCCGCGCGCGGCGGCGAAGCTGTTCCTGCTCGGCTCGATCTTCATCCTGCTCGGAAGCGCGATCAACCTCGCGATCGTGCTCGCCGCCGACCGCTTCGCCGAGGGGATGCGGTCGAACCCGCGTGTCGCCCGCGCGCTCGACTGGCTCTTCGCCTCGATCTTCGCGGCTTTCGCGGCGCGACTGCTCCTCGCCCGCGCGCATTGAGGAAGGCGGACCGAGGTCCGCCCTACGCGGCGCGTTCCGTAGGGCGGACCTCGGTCCGCCTTCCCCCGCGCCTCACGGCCGGCTGATCCGCCCCCCGCTGACCGGCAGACGCGCGCCCGTCGTCGCCGGCGACGAGGTGGCGAGGCCGCGCGCCACCCGCGCGGCGAGGAAGGCGAAGGCCTGCGCCTCCAGCATGTCGCCGTCGAGCCCGACCGCCTCGACCGGATCCACCGGCGCGTTGGTGCGCGCGCCGAGCATCGCCATGATGGTGCGGTTCCGCCGCCCGCCGCCATGGACCAGCCAGCGCGTCGCGGGTTCGGGGAAATGCCGCGCGGCCTCGCCGACGCAGGCCGCCGTCAGCGCGGCGAGCGTCGCCGCGCCATCCTCGGTCGAGAGATGCGCCACCCGGTCGAGATAGGCGTGGAAATCCTGCCGGTCCAGCGACTTCGGCGGCGTCCTCAGGATATAGGGATGGCTTCCGAGATCGGCGAGCACGCCGCCGTCGACCCGGCCCGCGCCCGAGACCACGCCATCCGCGTCGAAGGCGGCGCCGGTCCGGAGCCGCAGGAAATCGTCGATCAGCGCGTTCCCCGGCCCGGTGTCGAAGGCGAGGAGCGCGCCCGGGACCTCGGGCGCCGCGGCGCGGGGATCGACCCAGGTCACGTTGCCGACCCCGCCGAGGTTGAGAAAGGCGAGCGGCGCGTCGGCGCCGATGAACCGCGCGCAGGCGAAATGATAGAAGGGCACCAGCGGCGCGCCCTCGCCGCCGCTCGCGACATCGGCGGTCCGGAAGTCCCAGACCACCGGCAGGCCGACCTCCGCCGCGAGCAGGTCGCCCCGCCCCGCCTGATGCGTGCCGCGCCCGGCGGGATCATGCGCGAGGGTCTGGCCGTGGAAGCCGACGAGATCGACGCCCGCGAACCCCGCGATCACGCGGGCATGCGCGGCGCGGCTCAGCGCCTCGATCCCGGCCACCTCCGGCGCCTCGGGCCAAAGGCCGAGCCCGGCGCGGAGCATCTCGCGCGCCTCGGGCGCGAAGGGCTCGAAGGCCGAGGGGCCGAAGCCCTGGATCGCCTCGCCATCGGTCTCGAGCACGGCCGCGTCGACCCCGTCCATCGAGGTGCCGGACATCAGCCCCAGAACCCGCATTCGCCTCTCCGCCCTTTTCAACGCGCGCCCATCGGCTATAGAAGCGCGATCTTCCGAGAGAAAGGACTACCGCGATGACCTACCGGCCGAGGAGCGAATTCCTGAACGTCATGGTCGCGCGCGGTTATCTCGCCGACTGCACCGATCTCGAAGGCCTCGACACCGCGCTGCTGAAAGGCGTGGTGCCGGCCTACATCGGCTACGACGCCACGGCGAAGTCGCTGCATGTCGGCCATCTCCTCAACATCATGATGCTGCGCTGGCTGCAGAGGACCGGACACAAGCCGATCACGCTGATGGGCGGCGGCACGACCAAGGTCGGCGATCCCTCGTTCCGCTCCGAGGAGCGGCCGCTGCTCGACGACGCGGCGATCCGGTCGAACATCGACGGGATGCAGCGGGTGTTCGCGAAATACCTCGCCTATGGCGCGGGACCGTCGGACGCGCTGATGCTCGACAACGCGGAATGGCTCGACGAGCTCAACTATCTCGCCTTCCTGCGCGACATCGGCCGGCATTTCTCGGTGAACCGGATGCTGAGCTTCGAGAGCGTGAAGTCGCGGCTCGACCGCGACCAATCGCTGAGCTTCCTCGAATTCAACTACATGATCCTCCAGGCCTATGATTTCCTCGAGATCAACCGCCGCCACGGCTGCCTCCTGCAGATGGGCGGGTCGGACCAGTGGGGCAATATCGTCAACGGGATCGACCTCACCCGCCGCGTCGCGGGGACCGAGATCTTCGGCCTGACCTCGCCGCTCCTCACCACCTCGGACGGGCGCAAGATGGGCAAGTCGGCCGGCGGCGCCATCTGGCTCAACGCCGACATGCTCTCGCCCTACGAGTTCTGGCAGTTCTGGCGCAACACCACCGACGCCGACGTCGGCCGGTTCCTGAAGCTCTACACCGAGCTTCCGGTCGCGGAATGCGACCGGCTCGGCGCGCTCGGCGGGGCGGAGATCAACGCGGCCAAGGTGGTGCTCGCCAACGCGGTGACCGCGCTCTGCCACGGGCCCGAGGCCGCGGCGGCGGCCGAGGCCACCGCGCGCGAGGTCTTCGAGCGGGGGGGCGTCGGCGACGAGCTGCCGACCGTGGCGCTGGCGCCGGGCGATATTCCGGAAGGCGGCATCTCGATCGTGCAGCTGCTGGTGCGCGCCGGGCTCGCCGGATCGGGCAAGGACGCGAAACGGCTGATCGCCGAGGGCGGCGCGCGGATGGACGACGTGGCGCTGACCGACGCCGGGCTGCATCTCGACGCGCCGGCGCTCGGCGCGGGGCGCAAGCTCTCGGCGGGCAAGAAGCGGCACGCGCTGGTCCGGGTAGAGGGCTGAGCGGGCGGGCCTCCGGCCCGCGGGCCGCCTTTGCGGCCATGAGGAGCGCGCGGGTCGCGCGCGAGTCTTCCTTAAGTGGAGCCGGGCCCGTTGGCCCGGCTCTCGACTGCTCTCCAGGTTAGCAAACCTGTATGAACGCGCGCGGCGCTCGGGAGCCGGCGTCTATTTGACCGTGACCTGGGTCATGTAGTCCGGGTTCGCCACGGCCCCGCTCTGGCCCTCGCCGCGCGCGATCTGGTCGACCACGTCCATCCCCGAAGTGACCTCGCCCACGACGGTGTACTGGCCGTCGAGGAAGGGGCCGGGCGCGAACATGATGAAGAACTGCGAATTCGCGCTGTCCGGGTTCTGGCTGCGCGCCATGCCGACGGTGCCGCGCACGAAGGGCGTGTCGGTGAACTCGGCCGGCAGGTCCGGCAGGTCGGAACCGCCCATCCCGGCCTGGCCGCCGGCGAAGGCCGCGCGCTTGCCGAAGGCGACGTCGCCGGTCTGGGCCATGAAGCCGTCGATCACCCGGTGGAAGGCGACGTCGTCATAGGCGCCGGCTTCCGCGAGCGCCTTGATCTGGGCCACATGCTTCGGCGCGAGATCGGGGCGGAGCGCGATCTCGATCGTGCCGTTGGCCTGGCCGCCGACCTCGATCACCAGCGTGTTACCCGGATCGGCGGCGAGCGCCGCCGTGCCGAGCCCGAGCGCCATGCCAAGCGCCAGGAAATGGCGCCGGATCATGCGTCCGCCGCCACCTTGACCGCGATCATCCGGTCCGGGCTCGCCGGCGGCTCGCCGCGGGTGATCGCGTCGACATGCTCCATGCCCGAGACGACCCGGCCCCAGACCGTGTACTGGCCGTTCAGGAAATGGCCGTCCTTGAACATGATGAAGAACTGCGAATTGCCGCTGTTCGGGTTCTGGCTGCGCGCCATGCCGACCACGCCGCGGTCGAACGGCAGCTTGGAGAACTCGGCCGGCAGGTTCGGCTTGTCCGAGCCGCCGGTGCCGGCGCGGCGGATGTTGAACCCGTCCTCCATGTCGCCGTTCTCGACGTCGCCGGTCTGGGCCATGAAACCCTCGATGACGCGGTGGAAGGCCACGTTGTCATATTCGCCGGCCCGGGCCAGCGCCTTGATCTGCTCGACATGCTTCGGCGCCACGTCCGGCAGCATCTCGATCACGACGTCGCCGTTCTTCAGCGTGATGACGAGCGTGTTCTCGGGATCCTTGATATCAGCCATCGTCTCCTCCAGGCCTTGCTTCGCGGCGGAACCTAGGGGGTCTTCCCGGCGGTGGAAAGGGTCGAATGCCGCCGGGGGGCGGCCGACCGCCGCGCCGGGCCTAGCGGCGCAGGCGGGTGACGCGGTCGCCGCCGGTCGGCTCGAGCCGGCGGGACAGCGCCTCGGCCACCCGGGGCGGCACGAAGCCCGAGATGTCGCCGCCGAGCCGGGCGATCTCCTTCACCAGCCGCGAGGCGATCGCCTGGTAATGCGCGTCGGCCATCAGGAAAACGGTCTCGACATCGTCGTTCATCGCCCGGTTCATGCCGACCATCTGGTATTCGTACTCGAAATCCGAGACCGCCCGCAGGCCGCGCACGATCATCGTGGCCCCGACGTCCTCGGCGCAATGGATGAGCAGGTTCTCGAACGGATGCGCGATGATCTCGACGCCGGTCGCCTCGGCGATCGGGCGGCATTCCGCCTCGACCATCGCCACGCGCTCCTCGAGCGGGAAGAGCGGGCTCTTGTCGCGGTTGATCGCGACGCCGATCACCAGCCGGTCGACCAGGCTGCAGGCCCGGCGGATGATGTCGACGTGACCGAGGGTGATCGGGTCGAAAGTGCCCGGATAGAGTCCGATCCGCATCGCCTGGTCCCCCAGCTTTTGTCCGGCGCAGGCAACTATATGGAAGGGGGCCGGTCAAGGCCCCTTTCCGTCTTACCAGCTGTTGGCGATCATCCCGGTCAGGGCGTTGTTCTCCATCTCGATCTCGCCGAGGCGGGCCTTGACCACGTCGCCGATCGAGATGACCGCGACCATGCGGTTCTCCTCGATCACCGGCATGTGGCGGAAGCGCCCGTCCGTCATCTTGCCCAGCACCTGATGCGCGGTGTCATCGAGATGGCAGCCGACCACCGCCGAGGTCATCAGGTCCTTCACCCGGGCGTCGAGGCAGTCGGGACCGATGGTGCCGAGGGCGCGGACGATGTCGCGCTCGGAGAGGATCCCGTCGACGATCTCGCCGTCGTCGCTGACGATCACGGCGCCGATCCGGTTCTTCGCCAACATCTCGGTCGCGGCCCGCACCGTGTCGTCCCGCTTCACCGACAGGATGGCGCGTGTCGGCTTGTTTCCAACAATGTTGCGAACGATCATGAGCTTCTCCCGGTATCTTGATTATAATTGCGAAGTTTAATGTCTCGCGCGGGCAACTTTGTGTCAAGGCAGACCATTGGAGAGTGCCAGCTGCATCCGCTCGACGATCGCGTCCGAGACCCGGTTGATGCGCGCCACGCGGGCGTCGTCCTGGTGGCGGATCATGTAGAACGAGCGGGTGAGCCGGATCTCGTCGGGCAGCACGGCGACGAGCTCGGGGTGATCGCGGGCGACGAAATCGGGCAGGATGCAGAGCCCGGCGCCGGCCTGGCAGAAGCGGCGCTGGGTGATCAGGCTGTTCGAGGTCAGCGACGGCTCGTTCTGGCGGCCGAGCAGCGCGTAATAGTCGAGCTCCCTTTCGAACACCATATCAGAGATATAGCCGATGCCGCGCAGGTCCGAGAGATCCGACAGCCGCTCGACCGGCGGCCGCGCCGCGAGGATGTCGTCGCGCACGTAGAGCCGCAGGTCGAAGTCGGCGATCTTGCGCACGGTCAGCCGCCCGGCGGTCGGCGGCGAGACGCTGATCGCGAGATCCGCCTCGCGGCGCGACAGGACCGAGCTGCGCGGCAGCGAGACGCATTCGACCCGCAGGTCGGGATTCTCCCGGGACAGCATGTCGCAGGCGTCGATCAGCAGATAGTGCGAGACGCCGTCCGGCGCGCCGAGCCGCACCACGCCCGAAAGCCGTTCCGGGACCCCGCCGGCGCGCCGCGCCGCCTCGTCCGCCTGGGCCTCCATGGTCTGGGCGAAGGCGATGAGCCCCTGCCCGGCCTCGGTCAGCACATAGCCGCGCGGGCCCTTGTCGAACAGGCGCGCGTCGAGCGCCTCCTCGAGCGCGGCGATCCGGCGGCCGACGGTCGCGGGGTCGAGATCGAGCCCGCGCGCCGCCTCGCGCAGCCGCGTGCGCCGAGCCACCGCGAGGAAGACGCGGAAGTCATCCCACCGAACCGAACTTTTTTGCATGCACACCCCCGATTCGGATCATAGCACGCGCGGGTTTTTCGAACGATGCGCTTTCATGACGCCCCGGATCGGCGGTCCTTCGCCCATGCCGCCGCGGTCGCCTCGGCGGCGCCGCGCCGCTAAGATGCGCGCGCGGCGGCGGGAATCAGCCGCCCCGAGCACGGAGACGCGCGCATGGGCGACATCTGGATCCGCGAGGAAGGCCGCGCCGGCCGGATCACCCTCACCCGGCCGAAGGCGCTGAACGCCCTCGACCTGCCGATGGCCCGGGCGATCGCGGCGGCGCTCGACGGCTGGCGAACCAGGGACTCGGTCGCGCTGGTGCTGATGGACGCCGAGGGCGACCGCGCCTTCTGCGCCGGCGGCGACATCGCGCAGGTCTATCACGCGGGGCGGGTCGGCGATTTCGCGGCCGGGCGCCGGTTCTTCGCCGAGGAATACGCGATGAACGCGGCGATCGCGCGCTATCCGAAGCCGGTGGTGGCGCTCGCCCAGGGCTTCGTGCTCGGCGGCGGCGTCGGGCTCTCGGGCCATGCGCGCCACCGCGTGCTGGGCGAATCGACCCGCGTCGCGATGCCGGAATGCCCGATCGGCCTCATCCCGGACGTGGGCGGCAGCCTGCTGCTCGGCCGCGCCCCGGGCCGGCTCGGCGAGTTCCTCGGCCTCTCGGCGCATCGGATGGAACCCGGCGACGCGCTCGAGGCCGGGTTCTTCGACCATTTCGTGCCGGAGACGGACTGGCCCCGGCTCACCGCCGAGTTGGTCGGCTCCGGCGATCCGGCGGCGATCGCCGCCTTCGCCCGGCCCGGGCCGGAGCCCGCGCTCGCGCCATACCACGAGCGGATCGACGAGGCCTTCACCGCGCCCGACCTGCGCACCCTCGCCGCCCGGCTCGAGGCGAGCGACTGGGGCCATGACGTGCTGCGCCGGCTGCGCGGCTATTCGCCGCTCTCGATGGCCTGCACCCTCGCGCTGGTGCGCGCCGCGCGCGCCGAGCCGGGGATCGAGGCGGCGCTGGCCCGCGAGTATCGTTTCACCTACCGCGCGGCGAGCCAGGGCGAGCTGCTGGAAGGCATCCGCGCCGCGATCATCGACAAGGACCGGGCGCCGGCCTGGCGCGATTCGATCGGCAGCCTGCGCGCGGCCGAGGCCGAGGCGATGCTGGCGCCGCTCGGCGCCGAGGAGCTGAGCCTCGGCGAGCGGCGCGCCGCCGCCGAGTGATTCCCGAACCAAGGAGACCGCCATGCCCACGCGCACCCGCCGCGCCGCCCTCGCGGCCGCTCTCGCCCTCGCCGCCGCCCTCCCCGCCCGGGCCGAGACGCCGGTCGAGAAGCTGCTCGGGGAGGCCGCGGCGCTCTGCGCCAGCCTCGACGGCGGCGCGATGACGGTGCCCGAGGGGGCGGTCACCGAGGCCGATCTTTCGGGCGACGGCGCGGCCGATACTCTGGTCGACGAAGGCAAGCTCGCCTGCTCGACGGCGGCCTCCGCCTATTGCGGCAGCGGCGGCTGCATGCTCCACGCGGTGGTCGGCGACAGCGTCACGAGCTGGCAGGCGACCGGCTGGCGGATCATCGACTGGGAGCAGGACAAGATCCTGCTGATCGGCCGCGACGGCGGCTGGTGCGGCGGCATCGGCGCCGAACGCTGCTACGAGGCGGTGGTCTGGAGCGATGGCCGCTTTCTCACCGTCGCCCCGCCCGAGAACAGCGAGACCGAGTGAGGCCCGAAGGACGGCGGACCGAGGTCCGCCCTACGGAACGCGCGGCGTAGGGCGGACCTCGGTCCGCCTTCCACCCGCCGCCGCCACGACCGCGACCGGAGCGCGGTGGGCGGGATCGCCCACCCTACTCGGCCGCCATCCGCCGTGGCTTCAGCATCGGCGCGAGATAATGCCCGGTGTGGCTTTCCTTGACCTTGGCGATCTTCTCCGGCGTGCCGACCGCGACCACCGTGCCGCCACCGTCGCCGCCTTCCGGACCGATATCGATGATATGGTCGGCGGTCTTGATCACGTCGAGATTGTGCTCGATCACCACCACGGTGTTGCCCTGCTCGACCAACTCGTGCAGCACTTCGAGCAGCTTCTTGGTATCCTCGAAATGCAGGCCCGTGGTCGGCTCGTCGAGGATGTAGAGCGTGCGACCCGTCGAGCGCCGCGCCAGTTCCTTCGAGAGCTTCACCCGCTGCGCCTCGCCGCCCGAGAGCGTCGTCGCCTGCTGCCCGACCTTGATGTAGCCGAGGCCGACGCGCATCAGCGTCGTCATCTTGTCGCGGATCGAGGGCACTGCCGAGAAGAACTCCTCCGCGTCCTCCACCGTCATGTCGAGCACGTCGGCGATCGACTTGCCCTTGAACAGCACCTCGAGCGTCTCGCGGTTGTAGCGTTTGCCCTTGCAGGTCTCGCAGGTGACGTAGACGTCGGGCAGGAAATGCATCTCGATCTTGATCACGCCGTCGCCCTGGCAGGCCTCGCAGCGGCCGCCCTTGACGTTGAACGAGAACCGCCCGGGCTTGTAGCCGCGCGCCTTGGCCTCCGGCAGGCCGGCGTACCAGTCGCGGATCGGCCCGAAGGCACCGGTATAGGTCGCGGGGTTCGAGCGCGGCGTGCGCCCGATCGGCGACTGGTCGATGTCGATCACCTTGTCGAGGTTCTCGAGCCCGCGCACTTCCTCGCAGGGCGCGGGCGTCTGCCGCGCGCCGTTGAGACGCATCGAGGCGGTCTTGAACAGCGTCTCGATCGTCAGCGTCGACTTGCCGCCGCCCGAGACGCCGGTGACGCAGGTGAAGGTGCCGAGCGGAAACTCCGCCGTCACGCCGCGCAGGTTGTTGCCGGTGGCGTTCTTCACCACGATCGACTTGCCGTTGCCCTTGCGCCGCGACGCCGGAACCGGGATCTCCCGCACGCCGGTCAGGTACTGACCGGTGATCGAGTTCGGATTGGCCGCGACCTCGTCCGGGGTGCCCGAGGCGATGATCCGGCCGCCATGCACGCCGGCGCCCGGGCCAATGTCGAAGACATGGTCCGCCTCGCGGATCGCCTCCTCGTCATGCTCGACCACGATCACCGTGTTGCCCGCGTCGCGCAGGTTCTTCAGCGTCGTCAGCAGCCGGCCGTTGTCGCGCTGGTGCAGGCCGATCGAGGGCTCGTCCAGCACGTAGAGCACGCCGGTAAGCCCGCTGCCGATCTGGCTCGCGAGCCGGATCCGCTGGCTTTCGCCGCCCGAGAGCGTGCCGGCGTTGCGCGCCAGCGTCAGGTAGTCGAGCCCGACGTTGACGAGGAAGCCGAGCCGCTCGCGGATCTCCTTCAGGATCGCCCGGGCGATCTCGTTCTTCTGCGCGGTCAGGCTCGCCGGCGCCGCCTCGACCCAGTCGAGCGCCTCGCGGATCGACTTCTCGACCACCTGCCCGACATGGTCGCCGGCGATCTTCACCGCCAGCGCCTCGGGCTTCAGCCGGTAGCCGTGGCAGGTGCCGCAGGGCCGGTTGTTCTGGTAGCGCTCCATCTCCTCGCGCGACCAGTTCGAATCGGTCTCACGATAGCGCCGCTCCATGTTCGGGATCACGCCCTCGAAGCCGCGCTCGATCTCGTAGACCCGGCCGCCCTCGTCGTAGCGGAACTTGATCTTGTCGGCGCCCGAGCCATAGAGCAGCACCTCGCGCGCCACCTCGGGCAGGTCGCGCCACTTCTTCTTCGGATCGAAGCCGTAGTGCCGCGCCAGCGCCTCGATCGTCTGCCGGTAATAGGGCGACTGCCCCTTGGACCAGGGCGCGATCGCGCCCCGCAAGAGCGGCAGCCCCTCGTCCGGCACGATCAGGCGCGGATCGAAGAAGAGCTCGACCCCGAGCCCGTCGCAGGCGGGACAGGCGCCGAAGGGCGCGTTGAAGGAGAAGAGCCGCGGCTCGATCTCGGGAATGGTGAAGCCGCTGACCGGGCAGGCGAAATTCTCCGAGAAGGTGATCCGCTCCGGCTCCGGCGTGGTCCCGTCGTCCGCCGGCGCCGGCGCGGTCTCGAGGATCGCGATGCCGTCGGCGAGATCGAGCGCGGTCCGCAGCGAATCCGCGAGCCGGGTTTCGAGCCCCTCGCGCACCACCAGCCGGTCGACGACGACGTCGATGTTGTGGCGGAACTTCTTGTCGAGCGTGGGCGGGCTGTCGAGCTCGTGGAACGCGCCATTCACCTTGACGCGCTGGAAGCCCTTCTTCAGAAGCTCCTGGAATTCCTTGCGATACTCGCCCTTGCGGTCGCGCACGATCGGCGCGAGCAGATAGGCGCGCGTTCCCTCCGGCAGCGCCATGGTGATGTCGACCATCTGGCTCACCTGCTGCGCCTCGATCGGCAGGCCGGTCGCCGGGCTGTAGGGGGTGCCGGCGCGGGCGAAGAGCAGGCGCATGTAGTCGTAGATCTCGGTCACCGTGCCGACGGTCGAGCGCGGGTTCTTCGAGGTGGTCTTCTGCTCGATCGAGATCGCCGGGCTGAGGCCGGAGATGTGATCCACGTCGGGCTTCTGCATCATGTCGAGGAACTGGCGCGCATAGGCGCTCAGGCTCTCGACATAGCGCCGCTGCCCTTCGGCGTAGATCGTGTCGAAGGCGAGGCTCGACTTGCCCGAACCGCTCAGGCCGGTGATCACCACGAGCTCGTCGCGCGGGATGTCGAGGTCGATCGACTTCAGGTTATGCTCGCGGGCGCCGCGGATCTCGATGAACTTCTGTTCGGCCATGCCATGGTTCCCAAAGGACAGGCGATAGATAACGCGTCCAGCCGGATTTACGAGTCCGGTCAGAAGAGAACAAAACGGGATCGAAAGCAAGCCCCGCGCCGGGTCCCGCGCGGCCCGGGCCGCGCGGAGGCATCAGGCCTCGGCGGCGCGGGTCCGCTCCCGCCACCAGTCGCTGCTGAGCGCGAAGAGGAACATGAGCCCGATCCCGGCCGCGAGCAGCAGCTCCCGCCCGGCCGCCGAGGGCGTGTAGACCGCGAGCAGCGAGGCGAGCGCGTAATAGACCACGATGTGGAAGGTGAAGACGCCGAGCGAATGCCGGCCGAGCAGGACGAAGGCCGGCCGGGTGAAGAGCCAGTTCATGCCGGCTGAAACCTTCCGGATCAGCGCGACCCGATCCTCCGCGCCGTTGCGCAGCAGCCAGACCACGATGAAGAGATCGACGAGGAAGGCGATCGGGTAGACGACGCCGAGCACGGTGCGCGGGCTTCGCGCCACCATCCGCGCGGTATAGTCGTCGCCGAGCAGGCGCAGCTCGACGACGAGGTCGAAGATCCCGAGCAGCGCCATGCCGACGACGGCGATGAAGAAGGTGACGCGGTACTGCGCCTGGTCGAGGAAGGCGAGCGAGAACCGCCCCTGCGCGACGCGAAAGCCGACGAAGAGCCCGGTGAAGAACAGCGCCTGCCAGCCGAGCATGTTGAAGAACAGGCCGAACCGGGCCGGGATCCCCTCGGCGATGAAGAAATTCTCCAGCGCGTACATGCCCTTGCCGGTCAGGCTCGTCTGCGCGCCGAGCCAGGCGAGCAGCACCAGCGCGAAATAGGGCGCGATCATTTCCCGGTGCAGCAGCTTGAGCGCGAAGGGGGTGATCAGGATGAAGACCATGTACATCGGCAGGATGCCCATGTTCGCCGAGGAGGAGACCAGCATCAGGCTGCCGAGCGTGAAGGTCACCGGCGCGTCGAGATAGGGCTTGAGGTCGATCGGCGCGAAGGCGCCGAGCGCGAGCGCCGCGAGCAGCCCGGCCAGGATCAGCCCGGCCTGATGGGTATAGAGCAGCCGGGCGCGGGCGAAGACGAGGCCGATGTTGTCGCGCACCCGCGGATGCGCGAGGAAGCGGCGGCCGTAGACCAGCCCGGCGACCAGCCCCGAGATGAAGACGAAGCCCTGCGCGTCCTCGACCCAGCCGAAATTCTTGTGATGGATCCGGCCGAGCCAGCTGCCGAGCAGGCCGTTGAAATGCGCGACCGCCATGAAGATGAGGAAGAAGCCGCGGAAACCGTCCAGAATCTCGAACCGGCGCATCGCCGCCCTCCCCCGTTCGCGTTGATTGGCGCGAGACTCCAGAGGAACCGGACGCGCCAGGCACACGCGATCCCGAGGGACCGGCCGCCAGTCGTTGTGTCCTTTATGACACGCCGGGTGGCGAACCGCCAGTGCTAGCGGCCGAGGATCTTCTTCACGTATTGCTGGGTTTCGGCGTAGGGCGGGACGCCCTTGTACTTCTCGACCGCGCCGGGGCCGGCGTTATAGGCCGCGAGCGCGAGGCGCCAGTCGCCGAACTTGCGGTACTGCTGGCTGAGATAGCGCGCGCCGCCCTCGAGGTTTTCCTTCGGATTGTGCGGATTGACCCCGAGCAGCTGCGCGGTGCCGGGCATGAGCTGCGCGAGGCCGATCGCGCCCTTGGTCGACTTCGCGGTCGGCCGGAAGCGGGATTCCTGATGCACCAGGCGCAGGAACAGGTCCTCGGGCACGTTGTGCTTGCGCGCCGCGGCCCGCGCCATCTGCTCGAAGGCGCCGGGCGAGCCGGTGAAGGCGGGAATGCCGGCGAAGCTGTCGGCCTCGAGCGCGCGCGCCCGGCGCGGCTGGCCCGCGAGGGCGCCGGGCACGGGCGCGCGGATCAGATCGCGGTATTCGGGCGAAAGACTGGACTGGCTGCGCAACAGCGCGCTCAGCGACGCATCGGCCATCGCCGGTCCGCCCAACGCGAGACCTACGCCGAGCGCGATCAGTGTTTTTCTCATCGTCCCTCGTCTTGCTGTCGGCGGACTGCTCGCCACCGCCCGGCCTGCGCCGGATTGCGCGGCAATATGCCAAGGTTTTAACCCTCTGTCAGCTTTTGAATCCGCTTCTGGGCCGGACCCGGGGGAACCGCGGCGCCGCCCGTGCGTTCAGGGCCTCGCCTTCCGGGCGAAACAGCGCCTTTCACCCCGGCCCGCGCCGGCATACCTTGTCCGCGAACATCCGCCGCGCGGGGGTGACTCCCCGGGCGGCGCGCGGTACGGACGGCGCGGAATTCTTCAGGAGGACGACCCGATGGCAGGCAGCGTGAACAAGGTGATCCTGATCGGCAATCTCGGCCAGGACCCGGAGGTCCGGACCTTCGGCAACGGCGGCAAGGTCTGCAACCTTAGGATCGCGACCTCCGAGACCTGGCGCGACAAGAACTCGGGCGAGCGCAAAGAGCGCACCGAATGGCATTCGGTCGCGATCTTCTCCGAGCCGCTGGTGCGCGTCGCGGAGCAGTATCTGCGCAAGGGGGCCAAGGTCTACATCGAGGGCCAGCTCGAGACCCGGAAATGGCAGGACCAGTCCGGCCAGGACCGCTACACGACCGAGGTCGTGCTGCGCCCGTTCCGCTCGGAGCTGACCATGCTCGACGGCCGCGGCGAAGGCGCTTCCTCGGGCGGCGGCTACGGCGGCGAGGAACGGCGCGGCGGGGGCGGCGGCTATTCCGAGGACCGGCGCGGCGGCGGCTATGGCGGCGAGAGCCGCGGCCCGGTCGGCCAGCTCGACGACGAAATCCCGTTCTGAGGCCAGCCGCGTTCCTAGGCCGCCCGCCGGCGCCGGCCTGACGGCCGTCCCCGCCCGCCGGCGGTGGCGCCGCGCCGGGCGCCCCGCGCGTGGCGGCGGAGCACCCGCGGCGCGCTTCGGGATCGGCGCTTGCGGCGGGCGCCCGGTGACAACTGCCCCGGACCTGATCCGGGGCCTCGAAGCCAGTCCGCGGTGGTTCGGAAATGGGGTCGAGGCCCCGGGTCAAGCCCGGGGCGGCGGCTTTCCGAGACTTGGCCGAGCACCCCGAGCCCTTGTCGGGAGCTCCGGGCGCTCCACCGGCGGCTCGCTTCTCCCCCTGTTCATACGGCCTAGAAATCTATCGGGCAGTCCGACCCTGACCGAAGGTCAGGGTCGAGGGGCCCCGCCAACAGGCGGGGAGAAACCCTTCCTTCGCGGCCAAAGGGCCGCTCCGCCGGGTCCGGGCGGAGCCCGGAGCCTTTTCCGCCAAAAACGCCCGCGCGGCTTTGGAAACCGGGCCGATCCGCGTTACCTGATGCCGGGCAGATCGCCGCGAGACACCCCGGATGCCCACGCCCCCGCCCGAGACCGGCCTTCCCGAACCCTTCGCCGGCTGGTTCACGCGCCAGGGCTGGCGGCCGCATCCGCACCAGCTGGAGCTCCTCGCCCGCGCGGGCGACCCGTCGACGCTGCTGATCGCGCCGACCGGTGGCGGCAAGACGCTCGCGGGTTTCCTGCCGAGCCTCGCCGCGCTCGGGTCCGCGCCGCCCCCCGGCCTGCATACGATCTATGTCTCGCCGCTGAAGGCGCTGGCCGCCGACATCCGGCGCAACCTCGCCCGGCCGATCGCCGAGATGGGGCTCGCGATCCGGGTCGAGGACCGCACCGGGGACACCGGCGGCGCGATGCGCGCGCGCCAGCGGGTCGATCCGCCGCAGATCCTGCTCACCACGCCGGAATCGCTCGCGCTGCTCATCTCCTATCCCGAGGCGCCGCGGCTGCTCGGCTCGGTCGCCCGCGTGGTCGTCGACGAGATCCACGCGCTCGCGGAATCGAAGCGCGGCGACCAGCTCGCGCTCTGCCTCGCGCGGCTCGCGGCGCTGGCGCCGGGGCTCCGCCGCGTCGGGCTCTCCGCGACGGTCGAGGATCCGCCGGCGCTCGCCCGCTTCCTCGGCCCCGGCACCCGCGTCCTCGCCGCCGATCCGGGACCCGAGGCCGATATCACCATCCTCGAGACCGGGACGCCGCCGCCCTGGGCGACCCAGGGAGCGCGCTACGCCGCGCCGGCGGTGATGGAGCTGATCCGCGCGGCGAAGACCACGCTCGTCTTCGTCAACACCCGCGCCCAGGCCGAGCTCTTCTTCCAGGCGCTCTGGGCGGAGAACACCGAGGGCCTGCCGGTCGGCCTGCACCATGGCTCGCTCGGCCGCGAGGCGCGCGGCCGGGTCGAGGCGGCGATGGCCGAGGGCGCGCTCCGCGCCATCGTCGCGACCGGCAGCCTCGATCTCGGCATCGACTGGGGCGACGTCGACCTGGTGATCCAGGTCGGGGCGCCGAAGAACGTGAAGCGCCTCGTCCAGCGCATCGGCCGGGCGAACCACCGCTACAACGCCCCCTCGCGCGCGATCCTCGTGCCGGCGAACCGGTTCGAGGTGCTCGAATGCCACGCCGCGCTGGAGGCGGTCCGCGCGCGTGACCTCGACGGCGCGCCGCGAGGGCAAGGCCCCCTCGACGTGCTCTGCCAGCACATCCTGCTCACCGCCTGCGCCGGGCCGTTCGAGGCCGAGGCGCTGCTCGCCGAGGTCCGGACCGCCGGCCCCTACGCCGCGCTCGGCCGCGCCGACTACGACGCCTGCCTCGAGTTCTGCGCCACCGGCGGCTACGCGCTCCGCGCCTATGACCGCTGGCGCCGGCTGGTCGAGCGCGATGGGCTCTGGCAGCTGCGCGACCCGCGCCGCGCCCGGGCGATCCGGATGAACGTCGGCACCATCGCCGATACCGAGACGCTGAGCGTGCGGATGAAGGGCAATTTCGCGACGCTCGGCGAAATCGAGGAGACCTTCGCGGCGACCCTGTCGCCCGGCGACACCTTCCTGATCGGCGGCCAGACCGTGTGCTTCGAATCCCTGCGCGAGATGGTGGTGGAGGTGACCAAGCAGCCGTCGAAGGACCCGAGGATCGCCGCCTTCATGGGCACCAAGCTCGCCACCTCCACCCGGCTCTCGCACCGGGTGATGGAGCTCATCGCCGACCCGGCGCGCTGGGAGGCGCTGCCCGGCTACATGCGCGACTGGCTCGGGACCCAGGGCGAGGTCAGCCGGCTGCCCGAGCCCGACCGGCTGCTCGCCGAGCGCTTCCGCCGCGGCGGCCGCTGGCACCTCTGCCTCTACGGCTTCGCCGGGCGCAACGCGCACCAGACGCTCGGCCTGCTCGTCACGCGCCGGATGGAGGCCGCCGGGCTGCACCCACTCGGCTTCGTCGCCAACGACTACGCCCTCCTGATCTGGGGCCTCGACGAGGTGACCGACCCCGCCGCGCTGCTCTCGCCCGAGGGGCTGCGCGAGGGGCTGGAGGGCTGGCTCGGCGAGAACGCGGTGATGAAGCGCACCTTCCGCGCCGCCGCCACGATCGCCGGGCTGATCGAGAAGAACCTGCCCGGGCTGCGGAAATCGGGGCGGCAGGCGACCTTCTCGACCGACATCCTCTACGACACCCTGCGCCGCCACGATCCCGAGCACCTGATCCTGCGCGTCACGCGGGCCGAGGCGCAGCACGGGCTGGTCGACTTCGACCGGATCGAGGAAATGCTCGCCCGCGTCTCGGGGCGGATCGACGCGGTGCGCGCGCCGCATGTGACGCCCTTCGCCGCGCCGCTGCTGCTCGAGGTCGGGCGGGTGCCTATCAAGGGCCGCGCCGAGGCGCGGCTGCTGGCGGAGGCGGCCGAGGCGCTGCTCGCCGAGGCGGGCCTCGCCTCCTGAGCCCCTTGCACGGCGCCACCACCTGGGGCAAAACGTGAACACCATGCTCGAGCAGACCATCGACTTCGCCAGCGCGCGCCTGACCGCCCGGGCCTCCGGCGCGCTCTGGTGGCCGGCGCGGCGGCTTCTCTGCGTCGCCGACCTGCATCTCGCGAAATCGGAGCGGATCGCCTGGCGCGGCGGCGCGCTGCTGCCGCCTTACGAGACGCGCGACACCCTCGCCCGGCTCGCCGCCGAGATGGCGGCGCTCGATCCCGCGACGGTGCTCTGCCTCGGCGACAGTTTCGACGACATGGCCGGCGCCGCGGCGCTGGACCCCGCCGACCGCGACCGGCTCGCCGAACTGGTCGCGGGGCGCGACTGGATCTGGCTCGCCGGCAACCACGACCCGGCGCCGCATGGGCTCGGAGGGACCTGCGCCGAAACCCTGGTGCTCGGCCCGCTCACCTTCCGCCACGCCGCCCAGGCGGAGACGGAACCCGGCGAGGTCTCGGGGCACTACCATCCGAAGCTGCGCGTGCCGCTCCGGGCCGGCGCGCTCACCCGGCCCTGCTTTCTCTGGGACCGCCGCCGCCTGATCCTGCCCGCCTTCGGCGCCTATACCGGCGGGCTCGACGCCGCGGCGCCCGCCCTCGCCGCGCTGGTCGAGCCGGATGCCCGCGCGATCCTCACCGGCGATCCCTGCGTGATCCTGCCCGCCTATACGCGCCCGGCCCGCCGGGCGTGAGGCGCGAGGGACACGGCGGACCAAGGTCCGCCCTACGCGAATCTCGGTCCGCCACGCGTGCGCGCTCGGCGTCGGGCGGACCTCGGTCCGCCGTCCCGCGCCGCCCCTACGCGGTCAGGTCGCTCGGTTCCGCGAGCCCATGCGCGCGGCAGCACGCCGTCACCGTGTTCGCGAGCAGGCAGGCGATCGTCATCGGCCCGACCCCGCCCGGCACCGGGGTGATCGCGCCCGCGACCTTGGCCACGTCGTCGGTGTCGACGTCGCCGACCACGAGCGACTTGCCATCCGGCCCGTCGATCCGGTTGATGCCGACGTCGATCACCACCGCGCCCGGCTTGATCCAGCTCGCCTTCACCATCCGCGGCCGGCCGACGGCGGCGACGACGATATCGGCGCGGCCCACCACCTCCTCGATGTTCACCGTGCGCGAATGCGCGATCGTAACCGTGCAGCTGTCGCGCAGCAGGAGCTGCGCCATCGGCTTGCCGACGATGTTCGACCGGCCGATCACCACCGCGGTCTTGCCCGAGAGATCGCCGAAATGGTCGCGCAGCAGCATGAGCGAGCCGAGCGGCGTGCAGGGCACCATCGCCTTCTGCCCGGTCGCGAGCAGGCCGACGTTGGAGATATGGAACCCGTCGACGTCCTTCGCCGGCGCGATCGAATTGATCACCAGCTCCTCGTCGAGATGCTTGGGCAGCGGCAGCTGCACCAGGATGCCGTGGATCGCGGGATCGGCGTTCAGCCGCTCGATCAGGTCGAGGAGCTCGGCTTGCGTGGTCGTCGCCTCCAGCCGGTGCTCGACCGAATGCATCCCGCTCTCCACGGTCTGCTTGCCCTTGTTGCGCACGTAGATCTGGCTCGCCAGATCCTCGCCGACCAGCACAACCGCGAGGCCGGGCACCACGCCCGCCTCGGCCTTGATGCGCCGGACCTCCTCGGCGACCCGGGCGCGGATCCGCGCCGCGAAGGCCTTGCCGTCGATCACCTTCGCCATCGTGCGTTCCTCGGTCTGAACCGTCATGCCTTGCTCCCCGCGCCGCGCGCGCCCGGCCACCGGCCGGCGCCCCGAGGCGTCGCCATCATTCCCTGAAATCCTGATCACCCCCGCGGAGCAATGCAAAGGCGCGCGCCATCACGCCCGCCGCTCAGCCCCGCGCGGCCTCGTCCAGCCGGCGCTCCTCGAGCGCGATCGACCAGTCGATGAGATCGCGCCACAGCCGCTCGACCAGATCGGCGTCGAGCTCATGCCGCGCCGCCTCCGCCCGGACGCGCGCGACGACCTCCTCGACCCGGGTGTCGATCCGGGCGGGCCAGCCGTTGCCGCGCTTCAGCTCCGCCGCGCGCTCGATATAGCCCCGCCGGTCGGACAGCGTCGCGATCAGCTCGCGGTCGACCCGGTCGATCTCGGCCCGGAGTTCGGTCATGTCGGAGCAATCGGCGGGAGCGCGTTTCATGCGTCCCGAGGTAGCCTCCCCGCCCACCGGATGCAATCCGCGAAACCGCGCCCGCCCGCCGCTCCACCGGCTCAGAACAGCCCATGGATCTCGCCATCGGCGTTCATCCCGATCGTCTCGGCGGCGGGCACCCGCGGCAGGCCCGGCATCGTCATGATCTCGCCGCAGATCGCGACGACGAACCCCGCCCCGGCGGCGAGCCGCACCTCGCGGATCGGGATCGGGAAGCCGGTCGGCGCGCCCCGCTGCGACGGATCGGTGGTGAAGGAATACTGCGTCTTCGCCATGCAGATCGGCAGGTGGCCGTAGCCCTCCTTCTCCCAGGTCGCGAGCCGCTCGCGGATGCCCGCGTCCGCCACCACTTCGTCGGCGCGGTAGATGCGCTTGGCGATGGTCTCGATCTTCTCCAGGAGCGGCATCTCGTCGGGATAGAGGAAGTCGAACCGCGGCTCGCCGTGCTCGGCGATCTCGGCGACCCGGGTCGCGAGCTCGGTGATCCCCGTGGAACCCTCGGCCCAGTGACGGCAGAGGATCGCCTCCGAGCCGTGGCCGGCGACGAAGGCCTTCACCGCCGCGACCTCGGCCTCGGTGTCGGTCACGAAATGGTTGATCGCCACCACCACCGGCAGGCCGAAGCTCTTGATGTTGGCGATGTGCCGGCCGAGGTTGGCGCAGCCGTGCTTCACCGCCTCGACGTTCTCGGTGCCGAGCGCGTCCTTGGCGACGCCGCCGTTCATCTTGAGCGCGCGCACCGTCGCCACGATCACCACCGCGTCGGGGGCGAGCCCGGCCTTGCGGCACTTGATGTCGAGGAACTTCTCCGCGCCGAGGTCGGCGCCGAACCCGGCCTCGGTCACCACGAAATCGGCGAGCCTGAGCGCGGTCCGCGTCGCCATCACCGAATTGCAGCCATGGGCGATGTTGGCGAAGGGACCGCCATGGACGAAGGCGGGCGTGTATTCGAGCGTCTGCACCAGGTTCGGGAGCAGCGCCTGGCCGAGCAGCACCGCCATCGCGCCATCCGCCTTCAGGTCGCGCGCGGTGACCGCCTTCCTCGCGCGGGTATAGCCGATGATGATGTCGCCGAGCCGCTTCTCGAGATCGGCGAGGTCGCGCGCGAGGCAGAGGATCGCCATCACCTCGGAGGCCACGGTGATGTCGAAGCCGGTCTGGCGCGGATAGCCGTTCGAGACCCCGCCGAGCGAGGTCACCACGTCGCGCAGCGCCCGGTCGTTCATGTCGAGGACGCGGCGCCAGGTGATCCGGCGCGGGTCGATGTCGAGCTCGTTGCCCCAGTAGATATGGTTGTCGATCATCGCCGCGAGCAGGTTGTGCGCGCTGGTGATCGCGTGGAAGTCGCCGGTGAAATGGAGGTTGATGTCCTCCATCGGCACCACCTGCGCCCTTCCGCCGCCGGCGGCGCCGCCCTTCATCCCGAAGCAGGGACCGAGCGAGGCCTCGCGGATGCAGACCGCGGCGCGCTTGCCGATCGCGTTGAGCCCGTCGCCGAGCCCGACCGTGGTCGTGGTCTTGCCCTCGCCGGCGGGGGTCGGGTTGATCGCGGTCACGAGGATGAGCTTGCCCGCCGGCCGCGTCTCGAGCCCGGCGATGAAATCGGCGGTGATCTTCGCCTTGTCGTGGCCGAACGGCAGCAGCGCCTCGGTCGGGATGCCGAGCGAGGCTCCGATCTCCTGGATCGGGCGCTTGGTCGCCGCGCGCGCAATCTCGATATCGCTCAAGTAACCCATCGGCTCGCTGTCTCCTGGCGCGGATACTGGTCAAAGACCGTCGCAGAATAGCCACGACTTCGCCCCGACGCGACCATCAATAGGTCGCGCGGCTTAGGTCGTACGACCCGTCGAGCCGCGATTCGGGCCTCCGCCGCGCCCTCCGGCCGCGCCGGCGGCGGACCGCCGAGGCAGGCCGGCCCGAGGCGCGCGCACATCTTGATGCGGGATATGGACTCATGCAACATTCGTTGCGAACGGGGCCGCGCGAGTCGCCCGGCGGCGCGAGCCGCGCATCGAAGGAGGAACCATGCTCAAGATCGACGAGCCGGATCTCGACGCCTTCAGGGCCGAGGTCGAGACCGAGACGCGGGCCGCGGACTATCCGCTGGCGATCGGCGTCGAGAAGAACATCCTGATCTACGACGGCGCGACCGCCGACGAGGCCGCGGCCGGGGAATGGACCCGCGCGCTCCGCGAAGGGCCCGGCGTCTTCGTGATCCGCCGCGCCTTCCGCGATCTCGGCGCGATCGACGCCGCGACGACCGCCTTCCGCGCCATCATCGCCGAGGAACGCGCGGCGGGCATCGCCGCCGGCGATCATTTCGCCAAGGCCGGCGCGAACGACCGGGTCTGGAACAGCCTGCAGAAGCTCTGCCTGCGCGATCCGGGCGTCTATGCGCGCTACATCGGCAATCCGGTGATCGACCTCGCCTGCCGCGCCTGGCTCGGGCCGGGCTACCAGATGGCGACGCAGCTCAACGTCGTGCGCCCCGGCGGCAAGGCGCAGGCCGCGCATCGCGACTATCACCTCGGCTTCATGAAGCCCGAGGAGATGCGCGCCTATCCCGCGCATATCCACGCCTTCGGCCCGATGCTGATCCTGCAGGGCGGGGTCGCGCATTGCGACATGCCGGTCGAGAGCGGCACGACCAAGCTCTTGCCGCATTCGCAGCGCTACCTGCCCGGCTACGTCGCCGCGACCCGGCCGGAGTTCCGCGCCTATTTCGAGGAGCGCCACGTCCAGCTGCCGCTCGGGAAGGGCGACGCGATCTTCTTTTCGCCCGCGCTCTTCCACGCGGCCGGCGAGAACAAGACCGAGGACGTGATCCGCACGGTGAACCTGATCCAGACCGCCTCGGCCTTCGCCCGGCACATGGAGACGATCGACCGCACCGCGATGAGCCGCGCGGTCTATCCGCATCTCGCGGCGCTCGCCCCGGCCGAACGCGCGGCGGTGATCGCGGCGACGGCCGACGGCTACGCCTTCCCGACCAACCTCGACACCGATCCGCCGATCGGCGGCCTCGCGCCCGAGAGCCAGCAGGCGCTGCTCACCCGGGCGGTCGAGGAAGGCTGGAGCGTGGAGCGGGTCGACCAGGCGCTCGGCGTCCAGCTCGCGAAACGCGCCGCCTGAGCCCGGGGGGCTCCCACGCTCCCGTTCGCTGCCCCGGGCTTGACCCGGGGCCTCGACGCTCCCTCACGAGCGCCGCCCGGTGGCCTCGAGGCCCCGGATCAAGTCCGGGGCAGCGGAACCTCCGAGGGCACCCTCCCCTCCCCGCGCCCGCGTAGGGCGGACCTCGGTCCGCCTCGCCGCCCGCCCCCTCAGCTCAGCGGCGGATAGAGCCGGACCGGCGGCGCGTGCAGCGTCGCGATCGCGCCGAGGGCGATCTCGCCCTCGGCCTCGACCCAGGCGGTGACGCCGCGGCGGCCGCGCGCCGCCGCCTTCCAGCGCAGGCCCGCGCCGGGGTGCACCGCCTCGATCTCCTTCGCGAGGAAGGCGCAGGGCGCGTTCTCCATGTCGACGACCAGCGAGGCGCCGCTCTCGAACACCAGCCGCGACGAGGGCGGCAGCAGCGTCAGCTCCGGCAGCCCCTCCAGCACCATGTTGGCCCCGAGCCAGCGCGGATCGAGCTCGGCGAGCCCGATCGCCGCCGCCGTCGCGGCCATCTCCTCGCGCGACAGGATGGTGACCTGCCGCGTGTTCCGGATCGTCGTGCCCTTCGGATACTGCTGCGAGACACGCGAGCAGGACGGCCGGGTCAGCCCGGAATGGCAATCGCCCTCGAACCCCTCGAACCGCGCCGGGACACGGTCGAGCGACTCGGACCGGAGCGAGACCGCGCGGTCGCGCACCACCCCGAGGAAGACCACGCGACCGGCGAGATCGGTCGGATTGAGGATCGCCATGCGCCATGCTCCGCGAGGGTCGGGTTGAGCTTGTCCGGGGAAAGCAAAATGCCGCGCCCGGGGGCGCGGCATTCGAAGTCGTCGGGGGCCGGCCTCAGGCGATCGGCTCCGGCTCGAGCCCCTTGTCGCCCCGGTTCGGGCGGCCGGGCTTGCCGGTCTTCGGGATCGCCGAGATCCCGCTCTCCTCGCGCTCGCCGTCGTCGTCGCCACCGCGGTTCAGCGGCTGGCCGGAGATGACGCGCATGATCTCCTTGCCGGTCAGCGTCTCGTATTCGAGCAGACCCTGCGCCATGCGCTCGAGATCGTCCTTCTTCTCGGTCAGGATGCGCTTCGCCGTCTCGTAGCCCTCGTCCACCAGCTTGCGGACCTCGGCGTCGATCAGCTCGTGCGTGTCGGGGCCGGCGTTCACGCCGCCGCCCTGCGGCCCGAGGTAGGAGAACTGCTCGTTGGCGTAGTCGATGTTGCCGAGCTTCTCGGACATGCCGAACTTCGTCACCATCGCCCGCGCGATCCGGCTCACCTGCTGGATATCGCTCGAGGCGCCCGAGGTCACCTGGTCCGGGCCGAAGGTCAGTTCCTCGGCCACCTTGCCGCCCATCGCCATGGCGATCATCGACTTGTACTTGGTCTTGGTGACCGAGAGCTGGTCGCGCTCCGGCAGGCTGAGGACGAGGCCGAGGGCGCGGCCGCGCGGGATGATCGTCGCCTTGTGGATCGGATCATGCTGCGGGACGTTCAGGCCGACGATCGCATGGCCCGCCTCGTGATAGGCGGTGAGCTTGCGCTCGTCGTCGGACATGACCATCGACCGGCGCTCGGCGCCCATCATGACCTTGTCCTTGGCGTTCTCGAAATCCTCCATCATCACGAAGCGCTTGCCGGTGCGCGCCGCCATCAGCGCCGCCTCGTTGACGAGGTTGGCGAGATCGGCGCCGGAGAAGCCGGGGCAGCCGCGCGCGATGATCCGGAGATCGACGTCCGCCGCCAGCGGCACGCGCCGGGCATGGACGCCGAGGATCTTCTCGCGGCCCTTGATGTCGGGGTTCGTCACCTGCACCTGGCGGTCGAAGCGGCCGGGGCGCAGCAGCGCGGGGTCGAGCACGTCGGGACGGTTGGTGGCGGCGATGAGGATCACGCCCTCGTTCGCCTCGAACCCGTCCATCTCGACGAGGAGCTGGTTCAGCGTCTGCTCGCGCTCGTCATTGCCGCCGCCGTAGCCCGCGCCACGATGGCGACCGACCGCGTCGATCTCGTCGATGAAGACGATGCAGGGCGCGTTCTTCTTCGCCTGCTCGAACATGTCGCGGACGCGGGAGGCGCCGACGCCGACGAACATCTCGACGAAGTCCGAACCCGAGATGGTGAAGAACGGCACGCCCGCCTCGCCCGCGATGGCGCGCGCCAGAAGCGTCTTGCCGGTGCCCGGAGGGCCGACGAGCAGCGCGCCCTTGGGGATCTTGCCGCCGAGACGGCTGAACTTCTGCGGGTCGCGCAGGAACTCGACGATCTCCTCGAGCTCCTCCTTGGCCTCGTCGATGCCGGCGACGTCGTTGAACGTCACCTTGCCCGATTTCTCGGTCAGCAGCTTCGCCTTCGACTTGCCGAAGCCCATGGCGCCGCCGCGGCCGCCGCCCTGCATCCGGTTCATGAAGAAGATCCAGACGCCGATCAGCAGGAGGAACGGCAGCCAGAGGCCGAGCGCGGACATGAAGCCCGACTGCTCCTGCGGCGCGGCCTGGATCTCGACGCCGTTCTCGCGGAGGTCGGGGATCACGTCGCTGCCGCGCGGCTGGACGGTCTGGTACGAGACGCCGTCCTTCGAGGTGATGTAGACCCGCTCGCCATCGAGGCGGACCGAGGCGACCTGACCATCGTCGACGCGGTTCAGAAAGTCGGAATAGCTGATCTCCCGGCCCATGCTGGTCCGGCTGCCGTTCGAGAAGACGTTGAACAGCGCGACCATCAACAGGAACAGGATGATCCAGAACGCTATGTTTTTGGTGTTGCCCACGGAGCACTCCCTATCGCGCCGCGGCGGTCGGACCCCGCGCGCATCTCGTCGTCTAACATAAGCTCTGCCCCCGGGGATTCAACGCAATAACGTGAGCTCCCAGGGGGCCGGCGCGGCGGAGATCCGCGCGAAGGCCGCCGCCGCCGCCTCGGGCCGGGCAATCGGCGCGGCCACGAGCGTCCGCCCGCGCCAGAGCGCCGGCGTGCTCAGGAGCGCCTCGCGCTTGAGCCCCCGCGCGCGCCAGTCGCCGCAGCGCGCGAGGCCCTCGGCGCCGAGCGCGCCGATCGTGAGCCCGGGGTCCGCCCCCGCGCCCCGCCATTCCCAGCGGCCGTCCCAGCGGCCCCGCGCGAGCGGCACGGGCGGGGCCACCGCCGCCGGTTCGCGGCGGATCAGAACCCGGGCGCCGACGCGCCGCGCGAGGCAGCCGTGCAGCGTCAGGCCGGGCGCGGCGCCGGCCTCCAGCGCCTCGAGCGCGCGCTCGAGGCTGGCGAGCCGCGGCCGGTAGGGGTCGCCCGCGACCCAACCGAGCGCGCCGGCGAAGAGGCGGAGCCGGATCTCGCGCGGCGCGGCCCCGGTCCGGGCGAGGTCGATCGCGACGTCGCCCGCCGGCCCCGCCGTCAGCGCGTCCCGGGCGAGATCGGCGGTCGCGCGCTCGAGCGCTACGCGGGCGCGACCCATCGCCGCGGCGGTCTCGGCGAGGCGCTCGGGCCCGAGGCCGAGCGCCTCGAGCGTCTCGAGCGCGGCGCGGAAGCGGACGCGGGCGAAGCGCGGGTCCGCGTTGCTCGGATCCTCGGACCAGGCGACGCCCTCGGCGCGGAGATGGTCGCGCAGCGCCGCGCGGCGCAGGCCGAGCAGCGGGCGCAGCACCGGGAGCCGGTCCCAGGCGGTCTCGGCCCGCATCGCCGCGAGCCCGTCGACGCCCGAGCCCCGGGCGAGACGCATCAGGAAGGTCTCGGCCTGGTCGTCGAGCGTATGGCCGAGCAGGACCGCCGCCGCGCCCCGGTCGCGGGCGAAGCGGCCGATCAGCCGCCGCCGCGCCCGGCGGGCCGCGTCCTGCAGGTTGCCCGCGCCGTCCCAGCCGGTCCAGGCGCGGACCGCGTGCGGCACGCCGAGCCGCGCGCAGAGCGCTCCGGCCGCGGCCGCCTCGGCGGCGCTTCCCGGCCTGAGGCCATGATCGACGGTGACGGCGAGGATCTCGCGCCCGCGCGCCCGCGCCCAGTCGCGCGCGAGCAGGAGCAGCGCGGTCGAATCGCCGCCGCCCGAGAGCGCGACGACGAGCGTACCCGCCCCCGCGCGGTCGAGGACCGGCGCGACGGCGGCGCGGAGCGCCTCGGCCCCGGCGCCGCTCACGACGGGCAGCTGAGCGCCCGCTGCTCGGTCGCGACGTCGGAGGTGACCTCGGATCCGGGATAGCGGCTGCCGACCTCGGCCAGCGTCAGGCAGGCCTCCTCGGTCTGGCCGAGCCGCCCGAGGCTCACGCCGAGCCGGTAGAGCGACTTCGCCGCGAGCGGCCCCTCGGGCGCGCCGGAGAAGGCGTCGAGGTAGCTCCGCGCCGCGCCGCGCCAGTCCGAACCGGCCGAAAGCGCCTCGCCGCGGCGGAACTGCGCCTCGCTCGACAGCGGACCGCCGGGATAGGTCGCGAGGAAGGTCTCGAACAGCGCGGCCGCCCTGGCGTTGTCGCCCCCCTCCTGGGCGGCGACGGCGGCGTCGAAATCGCCCTTCTCGGTCATCGCGAGCTGCGGGGTCGCGGCGCCCGCCGCCTCGGTGCCGGTCGCGGTGGCGCCGCGCGGCAGCGGCGGCCTTGAGTCGCTCAGCCCGCCGCCCAGCGGCGCGGGCTGGCCGAGCATGGCGGTGTCGCCGCCCTCGATCTCGGTCAGCCGGAACTCGATGTCGCCGACGCGATTGCTCGCGTCCTCGACGATCCGGCGGATGTCGTTGGCGAGGATGTCGTAGCGGTTGGTGAGCCGGCGCAGCTCCGCCTCGAGCTGGTCGAGCCGCGTCAGCGCGGTGGCCGGCGCGACCGGCAGCCCCTGGACCGGGCCGGTCTTCACCAGCTCCTCGCGCAGCTGGCCGATCTGGCTGTTGAGCTTGCTGAGCTCGGCCTGGACGTCGGCCACGTTCTCGGCCCTCGCGGCGCCGGCCACGAGGATCAGGAAGGCGCAGGCAGCGCCCGCGGATCGCCAGAACGCCAGCATCGGCACGTCACTCCTCGAAACCCGCGCGAACTTACCGGATGCGCCGCCGGGGCGAAAGCCGCGACTTCGTGAACGGCGCGGACGGCGCGGAAGGCGGACCGAGGTCCGCCCTACGGGTGCGGGGAGGGCGGACCGAGGTCCGCCCCGCGGGGCGCGGGCGTAGGGCGGACCTCGGTCCGCCATCCCCCGCGCGGCCGCTCACGTCCCGGGCTGCGCCACCACGGTGACGGCGCGGCGGTTCTGCTGGAAGCAGCTCTCCTCGGCGCAGGCGGCGATCGGGCGCTCGCGGCCGAAGGTGATGATCGAGATCCGGCTGTCCGGGACGCCCTGGCTCACCATGTAGTTGCGCACCGCGCTCGCGCGCGCCGAGCCGAGCTGGAAGTTGTAGTCGCGGGTGCCGCGCTCGTCGGCGTGGCCCTCGATCGTGATCTGGCCGGGGTTCGCCGTCAGCCAGCCGATCTGCTGGTTCAAGGTGCCGATCGCCTCCGCCGAGAGCGTGCTCTGGTCGACCGCGAAGAACACCCGGTCGCTGATCGAGGTGCCCGGCAGCCGGCCGCCCATCCCGTCGGGATAGGTCCCGGCGGTGACGCCGTCGAGCCCGAGATCGGTCCCGCTCGCCGAGCCGTCGTAGCCGAGGTCCGGGCTGGTCGGCACGTCGATCGGCGCCCCGGCGCAGCCCGCGAGCAGCAGCGCCGCCGCCAGAAGTCCGCCGATGGTGGTGGTTCTCGTCATTTCCCTCTCCCTGCCCCGTCGCGCGACGGATGATCCCTCAGCTCAGAAGTCCCGACCAGGACGGGTCGGAGGCGAAACCGGCGGTCGGCACCTCGCGCAGGTTGCGCCCGGTGATGTCGACGGTGTTGATCCGCGGGCCGCCGCTCTCGCCCGGGCTTTCCCGGAAGAACATGAGCACGCGCCCGTTCGGCGCCCAGCTCGGCCCCTCGTCGATATAGCTCGCGGTCAGAAGCTGCTCGCCGGCGCCGTCGGTGCGCATCGCGCCGATGTGGAACCGGCCGCCGACGATCTTGGTGAAGGCGATCATGTCGCCTCGGGGCGACCAGACCGGGGTCGCGTAGCGCCCCTCGCCGAAGCTGATCCGGGTCGGCTCGCCGCCGCTCGCCGGCATCACGTAGACCTGCTGGCTGCCCGAGCGGTCGCTCTCGAAGCAGATCCGCGCGCCGTCGTTGGAGAAGCAGGGCGCGGTGTCGATCGAGGCCGACTGCGTCAGCCGCCGCCGCGCGCCCGAGGCCACGTCCATCACGTAGATGTCCGAGCCCGTCCCCTCGGAGACGGTGTAGACGACGCGCGAGCCGTCGGGCGAGAAATGCGGCGCGAAGCTCTGGGCCGCCTCGCGGTCGAGCACCCGCCGCCCGCCGCCGTCGGCGTTCATGATGAAGATCTTCGGCGTCCCCTGCTCGTAGCTCGTGTAGAGGATCTGCCGCGCCTTGATCGAGAGCCGCGGCGTCACGACGAGCGCGTTGCCGTCGGTCACCGAGACCGCGTTCGCGCCGTCGTAGTCCATCACCGCGATCTGCTTGCGCCGGCTGGTCTTCGAGCCGCTTTCGGCGACATAGGCGACCTTGCTGTCGAAATAGCCGCCCTCGCCGGTCAGCCGCGAGTAGACCGCGTCCGCGACCTTGTGCGCGAGGCGCCGCCAGCTCGCGGTCGGCCCCTGGAACTGGAGCCCGTCGCCGAGCCCCTGCTGGGCGAAGACGTCCCAGAGCCGGAAGCGCACCTCGGCGCGGTCGCCCGAGACGCCGACCGCGCCGGTGATCAGCGCCTGGGCGCCGATCGCCTTCCAGTCGGCGAACTGCACCGGCGCGTCGAAATTGGTGATCCGGCCGATATGGGCCGAGGGCGGGATCTCGCGGAAGAGCCCGGTTCCGGTCAGATCGTCGATCACCACCTGGGTGATGCGCTGGGCGAGATCGGCGGCCTGGGGCGAGTCCGGGACGAAGGCCGGCGCCGCGAAGGGCATCGGCTGGACCACCCCCTGGGTGATCTCGATCCGCAGCGGCGACTGCGCCACGCTCGCGAAGGGCCGCAGGACCAGCGCGGCCGGGGCGGCGAGCAGGAGCGTGCGGCGGAGCCGGTTTACCATGAGACCATCCCCTCGGGATTGAAGACGACTTCGAGTTCCCGCCACTGGGCGTATTTGTCGCGCGGCAGGTCGGCGTAGGGGGCGCAGCGCAGGAGCGCGCGCCGGCCGGCCTCGTAGGCCTGCTGGAAGCGCGCGTCCGGCGCCGGGCTCGGATCGACGAGCCGGACCGAGTTCGCGATCACCGAGCCGTCGGCGTTGAGCTCGGCCGCGAGCGTCACCTTGAGCTCGGCCGCGTCGCGCAGCCCGGCGGGCAGGTTCCAGCACCGCTGCACCGCGAGGCGCAGCCCCTCGCGCTCGGCGGTGGTGATCGGCGGCCCGCTCGGCAGCGAGGTCGCGGCGGCGGCACCCTCGCCCGGCGGGGTCGGCGCGGTCACGCTCGGCTCGGTCGGCGGCGTGGCGTCGGCGCGGCGCGTCCGCTCGCGCTCGACCTCCTCGCGAAGCTGCTCCACCAGATCGCTCGGCCGCGCCGGGGTGGCCGGCGGGGTCGGCGCCGGGGTGCTCGGCGCCGGCGGGGCGGCGGCGGTCTCGATATTGCCGCGGCGCGCGACCGGCCGCGCCGCGGTCTCGAGCGCGAGCGGCGCGGGCTCCGGTTCGGGTTCCGGCGCGGGGGTCTCGCTGGCGGGCTCGGGCGCGGCGTCCGCGCTCTCGGCCGGCGGGGTCGGCGTCTCGACCGGCTCGGGGCTCGGCGCCGGCGCGGGCACCGGCTCCTCCGAGACGTCGGCCTCGGCCGGCGGCGTCGGGGTCGGCGCGATCGTGGTCGCGACGCGGGCGCGCGGCGGCGCCACGGCGGCGAGCTCGGTCGGCGGCGGCGCGGGCGCCACGCGGATCTCGGGCGCGGTGCTCGGCGCGAAGAGCGGCGTGTCGGGGTTGAACTCGGGCGCCAGCGTCGTCACCTCGGGCTCGGCCGTCGGCGGCTCGGGCGCCGGGGCGGGCGGCTCAGGCGCGGGCGGCTCCGGGGCGGGCGTCGCGGCCTCGGGCTTCGGCGCGGGCGGCGTCTCGGGCGTCGCGGGCCGCGCGCGCGGCTGCTCGGCCGGGGCGGTCACGTCGCGGGGCGCCAGCGCCGCCGACTGGGCGCGGTCGAAATCGGCCTCGCTGACGAAGCTCACCTCGGTGACCGGGATCGGCGGCCGCTCGCGCCGCGGAAACCAGGGCAAGCCGAGGATGACCACCGCGATCAAGGCGGCGTGCGCTAGTCCCGATATCGCGGCGCCGGTCTTCATCCGTCCCGCCCGACCCTAGGCCGCGCCCGAGGGCGCGGCGCCCCGGATCCCGTTGTCGCTCCCCCGATGCGCGGCGTCCATGGCTCAGTCGCCCTGCCCGCCGAAGCTCGGCCCGCCCTGCTCGGTGACGAGACCGATGTCGTTGAAGCCGCTCGCGTTGAGCGCGCCCATCACCTGCATCACGTCCGAATAGGGAATGCCCCCGTCGGCGCGCAGGAAGACCTTGTCGTTCGAACGCTCGGCCGCGACTGCGCGCAGCCGCGGGATGAGCTCGTCGCGCGCGATCTCGCTCGTCTGCACGACGATCTTGCCGTCGCGGGTCAGCGAGATGGTGAGCGGCTCCTCCTGCTCCGCCGGCAGCGCGGCGGCGGCGGTGCGCGGCAGCTCGACCGGCACGCCGATCGTCAGCATCGGCGCGGCGACCATGAAGATGATGAGCAGCACCAGCATCACGTCGACCATCGGCGTGACGTTGATCTCCGCCATCGGCCGCCGGCTCGTCCGGCGGCGCCGCCCCCGTCCCCCGGTGGCGGCTCCCTGAACCGAGGCGCCCATGTCAGGCCGCGGTCCGGTCGAGCTGCCGCGACAGGATCAGCGCGAATTCGTCGGCGAAGCTCTCGTAGCCCGCGATCGTCGTCTCGGCGTCCTGGCTGAGCTTGTTGTAGAAGATGACCGCCGGGATCGCGGCGAGCAGGCCGAGCCCGGTCGCGACCAGCGCCTCGGCGATGCCGGGCGCCACGACCGCGAGATTGGTGCTCTGCTGCGTCGCGATCTCCTCGAAGGAGCCCTTGATGCCCCAGACCGTGCCGAAGAGGCCGACGAAGGGCGAGATCGAGCCCACGGTCGCGAGATAGGTGAGCCCCTTCTGCAGCGTCTCGGCCTCGCGGCCGATCGCCACGTTCATCGCCCGTTCGATCCGGCTCTGCGCCCCGGGGATGAGCCCGCCGTCCTTGCGGTGCGAGCGGCGCCATTCGGTCATGCCGGCGGCGAAGACCCGGGCGGCGGCGCCGCGCGGCTCCGGCCCGATCTGGTCGAAGACGCGGTCGAGCGGCTCGCCCGACCAGAAGGCCTCGTTGAACTCGCGGGCCTCTTCCTTCGCGCGGCGGAGGTCGAAATGCTTCTGGATGATGATCGCCCACGACCAGAAGGAGGCGATGATCAGGAGAAGCATCACGAGCTTCACCGTGAAGGTCGCGCGCAAGAAGAGCGCGATCAGCGAAAAGTCGATCGTCTGCGCGGCGGCGAGGGTATCGGGTTGCATGGTGCCTGCTGCTTGTTGCTCGAAATGCCTCGGCCGTGTTTTCCCGGCTCTCGTCGGATGCTACGCGATTTCGCGGCCCTTGTCGCGAAAATCACGGGCCATGTCCAGAGCGTCGCCGGTCACATGCGCGCGGGTTCCCACAACCTCTGGAGGAGCGCCCGTCCGCGCGCTCAGCCGTCGCGCAGCGCGCCGAGCGCGGCGCGCGCCGCCGCGGGCAGGCGCGTCGCCCGGCCGCCCGGCCCGATCGCGACTATCGTGACGCGAGCGGCGAAGAGCCGCGTGTCGCCGCGCAGCACCACCTGGTCGAGCTCGACGCTGGCGCCGCCGAGCGCCACGAGCGCGGTCGTCACGGTAAGGTCGTCGAGCAGGCGCGCGGGCGCGAGATAATCCGCCTCGATCCGGCGCACCGCGAAGACGATCCCGGTCTCGTCGCGCAGCGCGCGCTGGTCGACGCCGCGCCCGGTCAGCGCCTCGGTCCGAGCGCGCTCGATGAAGCGCAGGTAATTGGCGTAATAGACGATGCCGGCGAGGTCGGTGTCCTCGTAATAGACCCGGCAGCTGAATTCGTGCGGCATCGACCCCCCGGGGCGAAGGCGTGGCGAAGGTGAAGGCGCGGCGAAGATGAAGGCCGGGCGAAGGCGGGGCCGAGCCGCGCGCGGCCCGGTCCCTCAGGTCGGCGGTCAGGCCCGGGTCACGGCGCCGTGGCGGCCGAGAAGCTGGTGACCGCGTTGTCGGGCGCCACGACGCAGTTGTAGGTCACGCCGCCGGCGGTGACGGCGTAGATCATGTCGCCGGTCTTGGTCGAGGTGCTCGGCACGATCGAGATCGCGGCCGGATCGGCGGCGGTCACGGCGGTCGCGCGATCGACGCAGGCCTGCTCCTGCGGCGAGAGCGTCACCGGCACCGGTTCCGGCGCCTTTTTCGCGCAGGCCCCGACGACGAGGGCGCCGCCGAGCAGGACCGGCACGGCGAGCCGCGCCGGGACACGAAGAATGGTCATAGGGTGTCTCCCTCTCAATCCGCCCCATTGGCGCGGGGCGGCGGGGCGAGCCTGCGACGAACCGGGCGCGGATGGCAAGGGTTCCGGTTCGGCGCGGCCGGCCTCCGCTTGCATCCCGCGCGGTGCTTTGAAAGCATGGCGGCCCGCAGCGGAAGGAAGCGCCCCGCCCATGCCCGAGCCCGGTCTCCCGAGCGATCTCTCCCCCGCCGAGCGTCTCGAGCGGTTCCTCGCCAACCCCGCGCTCCTCGCGCGGCTGGCGCGCGAGGCGGAGGGCGACGACCCGATCGACTGGGGCGACCTGCCGCTCGACCATGGCGCGGCCTACGAGCTCATGGCCTCGCAGATCGCCGACATGTTCCGCGGCTACCAGCGCCAGGGCCTGCGCGAGGAGGAGCAGCTGCTGCTCGCGCTCGGCACGATCGTGAAGCTCGCGACCGAGTCCTTCGTGCTGAACCAGCGGCTGCTCGCGAAGCGCGGGGGCTAGCGGGAGCGGTCAGAGCCGTTCGGAGCTTTTGTCCTGCGACATCAGCTGGCTGATGACGGCGTCGGGGATCGCGTCCTCCGCGTAGGTGAAGGTCCCGGACGACCTGACTTCCCACGCCGCCCGCATCAGCGCGCCGAAAGCGGCCCGCGCGAACGAGCCGCCGACACTGATGCGACGCACGCCCGCCTCGGACAGCTCGGCGACGGTGTAGCTCTTGCCCCCGAGCCCCATGACGACGTTCACCGGCTTGTCGACCGCCCGGCAAACCGCCCTGATCGCCGCGATATCGGGCAGGCCGGGGGCATAGAGCACGTCTGCGCCCGCCTCGGAAAAGGCCTGGAGGCGCCTGATCGTATCGTCGAGATCCGGCCTGCCCCAAAGGTGGTTCTCCGCCCGCGCGGTCAGCAGGAACGCGTTCCCCCGGGCCGCTTCGGCGGCGGCTTCGATGCGCTCGACCGCCTGCGAAAGCTCGAAGATCGGCGCGCTCGGATCCCCCGTCGCATCCTCGATCGACCCGCCCGCCAGGCCAATCCCGCGGGCCAGGCGGATGGTCTCGGCGCAGATCTCGGGCGCCGCGCCGAATCCATCCTCGAGATCGGCGGACACCGGAAGGTCCGTCGCCGCGACGATTTCGGCGGCGTTCGCGAGCACTTCGTCCCGACCGAGAGCCGCGAAGGAATCGCGTCTGCCCTTCGAAAAGGCGTATCCCGCGCTGGTGGTGGCGAGCGCCTCGAACCCGAGGCTGGCGAGCAGGCGCGCCGAGCCCGCGTCCCACGGATTGGGAACGACGAATGCCCCGTCTCCGTCATGCAGGGCCTTGAAGCGCCGGAACTTCGTCTCCCGATCCGACATGACCGCTCCCGTCGCAGGTTTCGGCATCATCCTAGCGGATCCGAACAAAATAGGAACATCTTTATTGGCGATCCGATGCCCCCCGGCGGCGACGTCCCTCCGCGCGCCCTAGCCGCCGAGCGCGCCCGTGAGCCGGCCATGGAAGGTCCTCGACCGGGCGTCCAGCCCTTCGAGGGTGACCTCCGCGCCATGGGCCTTGAACCGGTCGATGATCGAGTCGAGCGCGGCGACGCTCGAGGCGTCCCAGATCTGCGACTGCGAGAGGTCGATCGTGACGCGCGTCGGATCCTCGGCATAGGCGAAATGCTCGAAAAGGTCGTTGCTGCTGCCGAAGAACAGCGGGCCGCGCACGTGATAGCGCACGCTGGCGCCGTCCGGGCCCGGTTCGCGCTCCACGCTGATCACATGCGCGAGGCGGCGGGCGAAGAGGATCATCGCGAGCAGGACGCCGCCCCCCACGCCGAGCGCGAGATTGCCGGTCGCGACCGTCAGCGCCACGGTCGCCACCATCACCGAGGTCTCCGGCAGCGGCATGCGCCGCAGCGTCGCCGGCCGCACGCTGTGCCAGTTCACGGTGCGGATCGCGACGATCATCATCACCGCGGCGAGCGCCACCAGCGGGATCCGCGCCATCACGCCCGCGAGCACGGTGACGAGCAGGAGCATCGAGAGCCCCGCGACCAGCGTCGAGAGCCGGGTGCGCGCGCCGCCGATCCGCACGTTCACCACCGTCTGGCCGATCATCGCGCAGCCGGCGATCCCGCCCCAGAAGCCGGCGAGGATGTTGCCCACCCCGAGCGCCCAGGATTCGCGGCCCTTGCGCGAGGGCGTGTCGGTGATCTCGTCGACGAGCTTCGCGGTCAGGAGCGTCTCGAGCAGGCCGACGAAGGCGACGCTGAGCGCGCTCGGCCAGATGATCGCCAGCGTGTCGAGGGTGAGCGGCACCGTGAGCCGGGTGAGCCCCGGCAGGCCCGGCGCCATATGGCCCTCGCCGCCGACCTCGGGCACCGCGAGGCCGAAGAACACGGCCAGCGCGGTCGTCGCGACGATGGCGATCAGCGGCGCCGGCACCGCGCTGGTCAGGCGCGGCGCGCCGAGCACGATCGCGACCGTCAGCGCGAAGAGACCGAGCACCGCCGGCGAGGCGTGCAGGACATGCGGCACCTGCGCCGCGAAGATCAGGATGCCGAGCGCGTTGACGAAGCCGATCATCACCGAGCGCGGGATGAACCGGGTGATCCGCGCCATCCCGGCGAGGCCGAAGCCGATCTGGATCACCCCCGCGAGCAGCACGGTCGGCAGGATGTAGCCCGTGCCATGCGCCTGGACCATCGGGCCGATGACGAGCGCCACCGATCCCGCCGCCGCCGTCACCATCGCCGGCCGGCCGCCGAGCGCGGACAAGGCGAGACAGAGCACGATCGAGGCCGTCAGCGCCGATTTCGGATCGACGCCCGAGATGAACGAGAACGAGATCACCTCGGGGATCAGCGCGAGCGCGGTGACGATCCCCGCCAGCGTCTCGCGCAGGAGCACGGGCGGCGTGAAGAGGCTCTCGGACGGGACATGCGAAGGCATGGACGGGGAAACGCCGGACATCGGTTACCTCGCGGGGCAAGTCGCGGATCGGACCACCGCGAGGGGCCCGGAAGCGGTATAGGCGATGTCATCGCGGATGCGAAGGACGGATCGGGCGTTCGCCCTCGGCCCGGGCCGCGCCGGCGCGGCGCCCGAAACGAAAATCCCCGCCGGCGGGCGCGCGGCGGGGATCGGTCTTTTCGCGAGGCGGGGCCGCGGGGGGCCCCGGCGCCTCAGCGGCCGGCGGTCTTCGCCACTTCGGCGGCGAAATCCTCGGTTTCCTTCTCGACGCCCTCGCCGACGGCGAGACGGGCGAATTCGATCACCTCGACGCCCGCTTCCTTCGCGGCCTGGCCGACGGTGATGTCGGGGTTCATCACGAACTTCTGCTTCAGGAGGGTGACCTCCTCGAAGAACTTGTTCATGCGGCCGACGATCATCTTCTCGATCACCGCCTCGGGCTTGCCGCTCTCGCGGGCCTGCTCGGTCAGGATGTTCTTCTCGCGCTCGACCAGCGCCGGATCGAGATCGGCCTCGGAGAGCGAGGCGGGCGAGGTCGCGGCGATGTGCATCGCGATCTGCTTGCCGATGCCGTTGTCCGCGCCCTTCAGCGCGACGACGACGCCGATCTTGCCGAGACCGTCGGCGACCGCGTTGTGGACATAGGCCGCGACGACCTCGCCCTCGACGGCGGCCATGCGGCGCACGTGCAGGTTCTCGCCGATCGTCGAGATCTTCTCGGTGACGGTCTCCTCGACGGTCTTGTCGCCGAGCTTCGCGCCCTTCAGCGCCTCGAGGTCGGAGACGCTCGTCGCCACCTCGGCGATCGCGCGGACGGTCGCCTGGAAGTCGGAGTTGCGCGCGACGAAATCGGTCTCGGAGTTGACCTCGACGATCACGCCGACGCCGTCCTTGACCGCGACGCCGACGAGGCCCTCGGCCGCCGTGCGGCCCGACTTCTTCGCGGCCTTCGCGAGACCCTTGGTCCGCAGCCAGTCGATCGCGGCCTCCATGTCGCCCGCGGTCTCGGTCAGCGCCTTCTTGGCGTCCATCATCCCCGCGCCCGAAACGTCGCGCAGTTCCTTCACCATCGTCGCGGTGATCGTCATCATCGCTCTCCTCAATAAGTGCGGACGCCGGCTGAGGCCGGCGTCCCGAATTCCCGCGGGCGGAGACTTAAGCCCCGCGCCGCGACGGTTCTGTGACGGCTTACGCCTCGGCCGGGTGCGGCTCCTCGGCGAATTCCTCGACCGGCGCCTCTTCCATCGCGCCGATGTCGATGCCGGCGGCGCCCATCTGCGAGGTCATGCCGTCGAGCGCCGCGCGGGCGATCAGGTCGCAGTAGAGCGCGATCGCGCGGGCCGCGTCGTCGTTGCCCGGGATCGGGTAGTCGATGCCGTCCGGCGAGGAGTTCGAGTCAAGCACCGCGATGACCGGGATGCCGAGCTTCTTCGCCTCGAGGATCGCGAGATCCTCCTTGTTCGTGTCGATCACGAAGATGAGGTCCGGAACGCCACCCATCTCGCGGATGCCGCCGAGCGACTTCTGCAGCTTGTCCTGCTCGCGCTCGAGGTTCAGCCGCTCCTTCTTGGTGAGGCCGCTCGCGCCCTGCTCGAGCTTCTCGTCGATCGACTTCAGCCGGGCGATCGAGTTCGAGACGGTCTTCCAGTTGGTGAGCGTGCCACCGAGCCAGCGGTGGTTCATGTAGTACTGCGCCGACCGCTCGGCGGCGTCGGCGACGGCCTTCTGCGCCTGGCGCTTGGTGCCGACGAAGAGGATGCGACCGCCCTTGGCGACCGACTGCTGCACGGCCTGTAGCGCCTGGTCGAGCATCGGCACGGTCTGCGTCAGGTCGATGATGTGGATGCCGTTGCGGTCGCCGTAGATGTACGGCGCCATGCGCGGGTTCCAGCGGTGGGTCTGGTGGCCGAAGTGAACGCCCGCTTCGAGCAGCTGGCGCAGAGTGAACTCGGGAAGAGCCATTGTCCGTCTTACCTTTCCGGTTTCGCCTCGACGGGGAGAAGAGCCTCTCGGCCCAACCGGTGGACGCCCGGGGATGTCTCCCCCGAGGCGCCGCGCCCCCGCCTGTGGATTGAATGGAGCGCCCCATAGAAGGTTTCCGGGCGGAAGGCAAGCCCCGTCGCCTCGGCAGGTATCCGGTCCCGCGCCCCGGCCCCGAAACGGCAAGGAGGGCGGCCGGGTGGCCGCCCTCCTCTCCCCTCGGCTTCCCGCGCCCGGGAAGCCTCGCTCAGTTCGACTGCGAGTCCGGCGCGCGGCCGAGCACCGCCTCGATCTGGCGCTGCATGTCCTGGCGATCGCCACCCGCGCCGGTGATCAGCTTGATCTCCTGAAGCTGCTTCAGCGTCAGGGTCGAGGTGTCGATCCCGTTGATGCCGTTCTGCGCGAGATCGGCGTTCACCTGGTCCTCGATCATGTTGATGTCGGTGTTCTGGGCGTATCCGACGCTCGCCAGCGGGGCGGCCGCCAGTACCGCGGCGGTAACGAGCGTGATGAACGAGCGTTTCATGTCGTGCTCCCTTGCGCACAATTTCCAGTCAGCCGACCCTTTCGCCGCCGTTTCGCGCCATCCTTTCGGCGCGAACCGGTTCGGCGTCGTCGGTCGTCTCTAAAACCGTTCCGTGCCCGGAAGGTTCCGCCGGAGTGGCCTCAGCTCGACTGGGAGCCCGGCGCGCGGCCGAGGATCGCGTTGATCTGGTTCTGGACCTCCTGGCGGTCGCCGCCGCTGCCGGTGACGAGCTTGATCTCCTGGAGCTGCTTCAGCGTCAGCGTGGTCACGTCGACGCCGTTGATCCCGGCCTGGGCGAGGTCGGTATTCACCTCGGCCTCGATCGCGCTCATGTTGGTCGGCGGCGCGGCGCAGGCGGCGGCCAGCAGCGGCGCGGCGGCGACGAGGCCCAGGGCGATCATTCTGGTCACGGAGCGTTCCATTCTCAACATCCCTCTTGTTGATCCGTTCTCCCGCCGGGAGGCGGCGATCATTGGCACCGCGAATGGTTGAATTCGCAGTAGGCTCAAAACCGCCGGCCTCTCGGAAGGTTCCCGGATCAGCGCGGGAACGCCGGTTTCAGGCGAACTTCACGACCTCGGCCTCGATCTCGCCGAGGATCTCGCTCAGGAGGCCCGGGTCCTCGCATTCGCCCATGATCCGGACCAGGGGCTCGGTCCCGGACTTGCGGATCAGCAGGCGGCCGTGGCCGTTGATCCGCGCCTCGCCCGCGGCGATGGCGGCCTTGACGCTCGCGGCCTCGAGCGGCGCCGCGCCCTTCGCGTAGCGCACGTTGCGCAGCGTCTGCGGATAGGCGTGGAACACCTGGGCGAGCGCGCTCGCGGGCCTGCCGGTCTCGACCATCGCGCCGAGAAACTGCAGCGCCGCGATCATCCCGTCCCCCGTCGTGACATAGTCGGTCATCACGATATGGCCCGACTGCTCGCCCCCGAGGTTGTAGCCGCCCGCCCGCATCGCCTCGACCACGTAGCGGTCGCCGACCGCGGTGCGCAGGAGCCGGAGCCCCTGCCCCGCGAGATGCCGCTCGAGCCCGAGGTTCGACATCACGGTCGCGACCAGCGTGCCCCTGGCGAGCCGCCCCTCCGCCGCCCAGCGGTCGGCGATCAGCGCCATGATCTGGTCGCCGTCCGCGACCACGCCCTTCTCGTCGATGATCATCACCCGGTCGGCGTCGCCGTCGAGGCTGATGCCGAGATCGGCGCCATGCGCCACCACCGCCTCGGCGGCGAGGCTCGGATGGGTCGAGCCGCAGTCCTTGTTGATGTTGAACCCGTTCGGCCGCACCGCGAGCGGCACCACCTCGGCGCCGAGCTCCCAGAGCACCTCGGGCGCGGTGCGATAGGCGGCGCCGTTGGCGCAGTCGACCACGATCTTCAGCCCGTCGAGCCGGAGCCCGCGCGGGAAGGTGGTCTTGGCGAATTCCATGTAGCGGCCGCGGCCGTCGTCGATGCGGGTGGCGCGGCCGATCTCGGCGGGCTCGGCCAGCGCGGGATCGGCGTCGAGCAGCGCCTCGATCGCCTCCTCGTCCTCGTCGGAGAGCTTGAACCCGTCGGGGCCGAAGAACTTGATGCCGTTGTCCTGGAACGGATTGTGCGAGGCCGAGATCATCACCCCGAGATCGGCGCGCATCGAATGGGCGAGAAAGCCCACGGCCGGCGTCGGCACCGGCCCGACGAGGAAGACGTCCATGCCGACAGAGGTGAAGCCCGCCGTCAGCGCGTTCTCGATCATGTAGCCCGAGCGCCGCGTGTCCTTGCCGATCACCGCGCGATGCGCGTGGGCCCCGGTCTTGAAGAACCGCCCCGCCGCCTGGCCGAGCCGGAGCGCCATCTCGGCCGTCATCGGCTCGTCGTTCGCGCGTCCGCGCACCCCGTCCGTCCCGAAGAACTTCCGCGCCATGGTTCTCTCGCCCTATCGCCTCGCGTCGCCTTCCTCGATCGCGGTCCAGAGCGCGACCGCCTGCCGGGTTTCGGCGACATCGTGTACTCGTAGCATCTGCGCGCCGAGGCGCAATCCCTGCAGTCCGGCGGCGATCGAGCCCGGCACCCGGTCGGCCGGGTTCGGCGCGTGCCCGAGCGCGCCGATGAACCGCTTGCGCGAGACGCCGAGCAGGATCGCGCAGCCGAGGTCGTGGAAGGCCGCGAGTCCCCGGAGCAGCGCGAGATTATGCGCGACGCTCTTGCCGAAGCCGATGCCGGGATCGACCAGGATGCGCGCCCGCGGGATGCCGGCCGCGACGCAGGCCTCGACCCGGGCGGCGAGATAGGCGTGCACTTCGGACAGCACATCGTCGTAGCGCGGCGCCTCCTGCATCGTGCGCGGGTCGCCCCGCGCGTGCATCAGGCAGACCGCGACGCCGGTCCCGGCGGCGAGCGCGAGGCTCTCGGGATCATGCTCGAGCGCCGAGACGTCGTTGAAGAGGTCGGCGCCGGCGGTGATCGCGGCGCGCGCCGTGGCGGCGTTACGGGTATCGACCGAGATCGGCGCGGCGATGCCCTCCTCGCGCAGCGCCTCGATCACCGGGACGACGCGGGCGATCTCCTCCTCGGCCGGCACCGGGATGGCCCCGGGCCGGGTCGACTCGCCGCCGATGTCGAGCATGTCCGCGCCGGCCGCGACCAGCGCGCGCGCCTGGACCAGCGCGTCGGCGCGGGCGAGGAAGCGGCCGCCGTCCGAGAAGCTGTCCGGCGTCACGTTCAGGACCGCCATGATCCGCGGCCGGTCGAGCGCCAGCCCCGCGATCGGCGCGCGCGGCTGGGTCAGGCGGGCGCGCGCCGAGGCGGGCAGCGCGGAGGCGGCGACCAGCCGGGGCGGCTGGCCCGCCCGGTGCTCCGCCACCGTCGCGAAGAAGAGCGGCCCGCCGGCGAGCGGCAGCGCCTCGGCCGGCCAGGGCGGGCCGGCGAGCGGGATCGGCCGGTAGACCACCGACGTCATGAGGCGGCGGCCGCCGGCAGCAGGCGGGACACGAGCTCCGGCAGCTCGTCGAAATGCTCGAAGCGCCCGGCGACCGGGACGCTGTCGTCCGGCAGCTCGCCATAGCCGTCGAGGCGCAGCAGGAAGGGGACCTTCGCCGCCCGCGCCACCTGCGCGTCGATCAGCGTGTCGCCGATCATCACGCCCGGCCCCTCGGGAAGCTGCGCCGCGGCGTGGAAGAACATGCGGGGATCGGGCTTCAGCACGTCGAGGCTGTCGCCGCCGGTCAGGCCGCTGATCGGCGGCATCAGCCGGAGACCCTCGAGGATCGCCCGCGCCGGTCCGGTCGGCTTCTGCGTGCAGACGGCGAGCCCGTGTCCGGCCGCGGTCAGCGCGATCAGCGCGCGGCGCAGCCCCGGATAGGCGGTGGTGCCGGTGACCGGGTCGGCGGCGTAGATCGCGTGGTAGCGCGCCAGCGCCGGCTCGAGATCGTTGTCGGGCACGCCGCCGGTATGCTCGAGCAGCCGCTCGACGAGGACCCGCACCCCCCGGCCGACGAAGGACGAGCAGGTCGCCGGGTCGACCGGCGCGCGGCCGTAGTCGGCCAGCATCGCATTGGCGGCCGCGAGCATCGCGGGCAGCGAGTCGACGAGGGTGCCATCGAGATCGAAGATGAGACGGGCCATGGGTGTCCGGGGTCAGGAGGAGGAAGGGAAATCGGCGAGCGCGGCGGGATCGGCGAGCGGGGTCGCGCCCCGCGGCGCGTCCTCCCCCGCGATGGCGAAGGGCGCGCCGAGCTCGGCGGCGAGCCAGGCGGCGAGCGCCGCGGGATCGCTCGCGTCCGCCGCCGGGCGCACCCGCGCGTCGAGCACCATCTTGACCGGCGCCCAGATCGTCGGCCGTCCGCGACGGGTCGCCCAGTCGAGCTCGGTCCGGGTGCCGATCACCTCGAAGCGCGGATCGCGCTCGGCGAGCATCCAGGCGGCGCGCTCGATCGCGAGCAGGCCGACCCGGAGCCCGGCGTCGCTCGCCGCGGCGGGCTCGGGGCTCTCCGGCCCGAGGCAGAGCACCGGCGGTCGTTCGCGGCCCGCGCAGGCGTCGAGCCAGGCCGCCAGCTCGGGCGCCGCGAGCCTGGAGGGCAGGAATAGGACCAGCGGCGGCGCCCCGGGCGCGGCCGACGCCGGCTCGGCGGCGCGTGCGCGGACGATCTCGACGCCGAGCGCGCCGGTCCCGCGGTCGAGCTTCTCGATCCGGACGAAGGCGCGCGCGGCGCGGCGGTCGGCGAGGCAGCGCGCGGCGATCCGCTCGGCGAGGGTCTCGAGCAGGTTCAGCCGCTCGGCGGCGAGCTCGGCCTCGATCGCCTCGGTAATGGTGTCGTAGGAGATGACGAGATCGACGTCGTCCCCCCGCGCGGCCTCGTGCGGCGCGACCTCCAGCACGACGTTGAAGCGCAGCCGCTGCGTCACGCCGCGCTCGGATCCGAAGGCGCCGATCTCGACCGCGCGGACGTCGTCGCGCACCGAGATCCGGTCGAGCGGCTGGCCGCCCTCCGCCGCGCCCGCCCGTGCCTCGGGCGCCGCGAAGGCGATCATGGTCTCCTGCATGCCGCCCCTCCCGGTCCGCGCCCGGCACGGCCGCCGGGCCTCCGTGTTAGCTCCCGGCGCGCGGGGTGGGAAGCGCGAATGCGGGAGGTTGCGCCCCACGGCGACGGCTGGCTAACCTTCGCGAGATATCCTGCGCGCGACGGACCGCGACGGGAGGCGCCCCGCCGGGAGCGTCGGGCGGATCAGGCGGAGGTTCGGATGGGATGGGGACGCGGGCTCGGAGCGGCGCTCTGGCTTCTGGCGGGATCGGCGGCGTCGAGCGAACCCGCGCCCGCGCGCCTGCTCGCGCCGGTGAGCGCGGCGGCGCCCGATCCCCGGCTCTTCGCCGAGGCGATCCTGCTCGCCTCCAATGACGCGCGCGCCCGCGCGGGGCTGCCGCCGCTCGCCTATGACCCGGCGCTCGGCCAGGCGGCGGCCGCGCACGCGGCGAACATGGCGCGCCTGCGCATGCATGGCCATACGCTGCCCGTGGAGCAAGGCGCGCGCTACCGCGACCGGCTGGTGATGTGGGGGGTGGTCTATCGAAGGGCGGGCGAGAACATCGCGCGCGGCAAGGCCTATCAGCTGCTCGACCGCCCGATCCGGGCCGGGGCCGAGGGATGCGCCTTCTTCTATTCCGATACCGGCGCGCCGGTGCCGATCCACAGCTATGCGAGCCTCGCCGCCGAGACGGTCGACCGCTGGCTCGCCTCGCCGCGGCACCGCGCCGCGCTGCTCTCGCCGCAATTCGGCCGGCTCGGCGCGGGAATCGGCGGCGACCCGGACGCCGCCGGGTGCGGCGACCTCTACATGGCGCAGACTTTCGCGGATTGAGGCCCGGACCGAGGCGGCGTCGGCCGGTGCGAGATCGTCCCCGCGGCGGCGCCTCACACGCCGCGGGGACCGCTGCTCACCTCGAAGCGACGCGGACCGGTCCGGACCGGTAGAAGGTGTGGCTGCCGATCTTGGCCGTGCGGGTCATCTTGCCGGCCCAGCTCGGCCGCACGCTGACCGCGTGGAAATGCGTGGCGCCGCCGGTGACGACCCGTTCGCGCCCGGCGAGCATCAGCGTCGCGAGCTTCTCGGCCCGCTCGCGCGACACCGCGCTGCGCATCACGTCCGGGTGGCCGTCGCAGGCATAGGAAAACTGGCAGGCCCGGCCCGCGGTGCCGACGCCCTGGTGCGTGACGCCGCAGACGCTCTTGGGATAAGCGGGGCTGTCGACGCGGTTGAGGATCACCTCGGCGACGCCGATCTGGCCGGACAGCGGCTCGCCGCGGGACTCGAAATAGATCGCCTCGGCGAGGCACTTCCAGTCCGCGCCGCCGGTCGTGCTCGGAAGCGCGTCGAGCGCGGCGAAATTGAGCGTGCGCTGCTCGGCGGCGCCGACGAGCGCGCTCGCGGCGCCCGGATCGACGTTGCGCGTGGCGATCGTGACGGGCGGCGCCTTGGTGGCGGCCCCGGCGCGCATCGCCTGGGCGAAGGCCGCGAGCCGGGCCGAGCCGTCGCCGGCGAGGCGGGCGCGCTCCTGGCCCAGCGCCTGGGCCACGACCGCGGTCGGGACCGGCGCCTCGCTCGCGGGCTCGTTCGCGAGGGCGGGAGACAGCGTGAGGGCGGAGAGGAGGAAGGTGGAGGCGATCGCGATCAGGCGGGGGCGGAGGGCGGTCTTGGGGTGGCCGTTCATCGGGCTTCCGTCTTTTGGGCCGAGCGTCGAGGCCCGGTCGGTCACGTGCGCGTTAACTGTTCGATGCGGTCAACTGGCAGACCAACCGACGGGAAGTCCAAGACTTAAATTCGAATAGGCGAAAACCCGCCCAGCAGCGCTTGCGCGAGTATCGCGGGACTTCAGGCGAAAGAACCGCGGTTTCAGATGTTTTTAAGACTCTCGTGAACCGCCGTGCGAGCTGATTCGGTCAGGGCCGAAACCGCCGAGAACGGGGTCGGGTAGCGATCGATCCGCGGGGCGAGTACCGCCGCCCCGACCGCGCCGAACGATTCGACGAGACGGGACTCCGCCCAGGCCCGCGCCCGCGCCCGGTGCCGCGCCTCCCCGACCCCGCCCCGGGGCGCGCGCGCCGCGATGAGGTCGAGCGCTTCCTCGACCCCCTCCCCCGTCGCGGAGGACAGGATCGCGACCGCGGCGGGCTCCCCCTCCTCGGCGGCCAGCGACAGCGCGCCGCGCACGTCCGCCGCCGCGCGGCGCGCCGGCGCGCCCATGTCGCCCTTGGTGACGAGCACGACGTCGGGCATCTCCATCACGCCCGCCTTCATGAACTGCAGCGCGTCGCCCGAGCCCGGCTGGGCGCAGAAGACGACGAGATCGGCGCAATCGGCGATCTCGGTCTCGGACTGGCCGACGCCGACCGTCTCGACGATCACCCAGTCGAAGAGCGCGCGCATCAGGATCGCGGCGGGATAGGTGAGGTCGGCGAGCCCGCCGAGGCGCTTGCGCGCGGCCATCGAGCGCACGAAGACGCCCATGTCCTCGGGATCGGTCTCGATCCGGGTGCGGTCGCCGAGCAGCGCGCCGCCGGTCTTGCGCGACGAGGGATCGACCGCGATCACGCCGACGCTGAGCCCGCGCGCGCGGAGCCGCGCGATCATCGCGTTGGTCAGCGTCGACTTGCCCACGCCCGGGGGGCCGGTCAGGCCGAGCACCAGCCCGCCCGGGGCCTCGAAGGCGGCGTCGAGCAGGCCGATGAGCGTGGGATCGGCGGCGTCGGTCTCGAGCGCGGAGAGGCAGCGCGCGAGCGCCGCCTTGCCGCCCGCGCGGAGGGCGGCGAGGTCGGTCGGAAGGCGGGTCATGCGTCGGCGCCGGCCTCCGCGTGGACGTCGCCGACCAGGATCGTCGCCTGGGCCGCCGCGAGCCGGGCGATCGGCACCCGGTAGGGCGAGCAGGACACGTAGTCGAACTTGGCGAGCCGGCAGAACCGGACCGAGGACGGGTCGCCGCCATGCTCGCCGCAGAGGCCGAGCTTGAGGCGCGGATTGTTCGCCCGGCCGCGGCGCGCGGCGATCAGCATGAGCTCGCCCACCCCCTCGACGTCGAGCGTGTGGAACGGGTCCTCGTGGAACACGCCCTGGTTCACGTAGTCGCGCATGAACCGGCCCGCGTCGTCGCGGCTGAGGCCATAGGTCATCTGCGTCAGGTCGTTGGTGCCGAAGGAGAGGAAATCGCTCACCTCGGCGAGATCGCCGGCGCGCAGCGCCGCCCGCGGCGTCTCGACCATGATCCCGAGCGAATAGGTGAGCTTGCTCCCCTGCTCGGCCTGCACCGCGCGGGCGACCGCGTCGATGCGCGCCTTGATGAGCTCGACCTCGCGATAGGCCGAGACGAGCGGGATCATCACCTCGGGCACCACCGCCTCGTGCGAGTCGCGGTTGACCGCGATCGCCGCCTCGAAGATCGCGCGCGCCTGGGTCTCGTAGATCTCGGGCATGGTCACGCCGAGCCGCACGCCGCGCTTGCCGAGCATCGGATTGACCTCGGCGAGCTCGGTCGCCCGGGCAACCACCTGCGACACCGGCAGGCCCATCGCATCGGCGAGATGCGCGATCTCCTCCTCGCCATGCGGCAGGAATTCGTGCAGCGGCGGGTCGAGCAGCCGGATCGTCACCGGCATGCCGCGCATGATCGAGAAGATCTCCTCGAAATCCGCGCGCTGCATCGGGAGCAGCCGCTCGAGCGCCGCGCGGCGCTCGGCCGGCGTGTCGGCGAGGATCATCTCGCGCATCACGGTGAGCCGGGCGGGATCGAAGAACATGTGCTCGGTCCGGCAGAGGCCGAGCCCGTCGCATTTGAAATCGCGCGCGACGCGGCAATCGGCCGGCGTGTCGGCGTTGGCGCGCACGCCGAGGTCGCGCGCGTCGTCGGCCCAGTCGAGCAGTTCCGCGAGCGCGCCGCCGAGATCGGGCGCCACCATGCGCGGGGCGCCGGCGAGGACCTGGCCCCGGGTGCCGTCGATGGTGATGAGCGCGCCCTCGTGCAGCACGCGGGAATCGGGCGTGACGAGCCGGCGGTTCTCGACGTCGAGGCGCAGGTCGCTCGCGCCCACCACGGCGGGAAGGCCGAGCCCGCGGGCGATCACCGCCGCGTGGCTGGTCATGCCGCCCCGGATCGTGAGCACGCCCTTCGCCGCGTGCATGCCGCGCACGTCCTCGGGCCCGGTCTCGAGCCGGACGAGGATCGTCTCCTCGCCCTGCGCCGCCGCCTGCAACGCCGCCTCGGAGGTGAAGACCATGTAGCCGGTGGCGGCGCCCGGGCTCGCCGGCAGGCCGCCGCCCCAGACGTCGCGCGCGGCGGCGGGGTCGATCTGCGGATGGAGGTGCTCGACCAGGTTGCGCGGCTCGACCCGGAGCAGTGCCTGGCGCCGAGTGATCGCGCCCCGGTTGGCGAGATCGACCGCGATCCGCACCGAGGCGCGGGCGTTGCGCTTCGCCGGCAGCGCGTCGACGAGCGCGACGGTGCCGTTCTCGAGCATGAAATCGAGCTGGCAGGCGTCGCCGAGCCCGTCGGCCGCGCGGGTGGCATAGTCGCGGAGCGCCATCAGCGCGGGCGGGCACAGCTCCTCGAGCGACGGCTGCTCGGCCCCCTCGCGCTTGTCGGCGCGGGTGAGCCGGCCGACGCGGCGCGAGCCGGGCGGGCTGACCGCGCGCTGCTTCTGCGCGAGAAAGACGCCCTGGCAGGCCGGCGCGCCGGTCCTGCCGTCGACGGTCTGGACATGGCCCGCGCCGCTGACCCCGGGGCCGATGCCGAGCGCCAGCTCCTGGACGACGAGGCCGAGCCCGCCCTCGGCCGGGGCGCCCTTGGCCTCGCGCAGGATCCGCGCCGACGGCCGGTCCCAGGCATGCGCCATGGCCCGCGCGACGCCCTCGAGCTGGTCGGAGGCGGTGTCAGGAAAGGGCTCGCCGGTTTCCTCGGCGTAGTAGGCGAGCATTTCGTCGGTCACCGCGCGCATGCCCCTGGCCTCGCGCGGGGCCGAGCCGAGATGGCGTTGCGCGATGAGCTCGAATTCCTCGGGATCGACGCCGTGCACGGTGAGCGCGTAGGTCGAGATCAGCCGGGCGTAGAGCTCGCGCGCCGTCACGACGCCGATCCGCGCCTCGAGCGCCGGCAGGGACGCGGTGGTGATCCCGATGTTGAGCATCGCGTTCGGACCGCCCCAGGAGCGTTCGCGCGGGCTCGGCCTCAGGCAGAGCAGCCGGTCGGGCGCCGAGGGCGCGGGCAGCTTCGGCATCGGCCCGCCCTCGGCGAGCGCGCGGACGCAATCGGAGGAGAGCGCGGCCCCCGGCGGCACCGGCAGGCCGAGCGCGGTCAGCCGCGCCAGCACATGCGCGCGCGCCCCGTGCACCTCGACGCGAACCGCCGCCCCGGCGTCGAGACCGACGACGGCGTCAGGGCCGAGTTGTATGATCTCCTGCGGTTTCATTGCAGCGCAGCATAGCCCGCTTTCCGGAACCGGCAAAGTGAAACATAAGTGCCATGAAACCGCCATCCTTGGAATGGCGGTTCCGAACTAAATCCCTCAAGCTCCTGAAATGGCGTCCCTTCGGTCGCCGGGGCCCCTTATATCGCCATGCGAGCACGACCGCGACCTTGGTCGCGATCAGCCCTCGATTGCCGAAAAAATCGCCACCTGATTCATCACCGCCCGGATACGGTTCAGCAGGCAGAGCCGGTTGCGCCGGATGATCGCGGAGGGCGCGTTGACCACGGTCGTGTCGAAAAAGGCGTCGATCGGCGCGCGCAGCCCAGACAGGGCCGTCATCGCCGCGCCGAAATCCTCGCGCGCCAGCGCCGGCGCGATCGCCGCCTCCGCCGCGTCGAGCGCGTCGAAGAGCGCGCCCTCCTCCGGCGTCTCGGCGAGCTTCGGCTCGGGCGGCAGCGAATATTCGACGCCGTCCCTCTTCTCCTCCGCCTCGAGAATGTTCACCGCGCGCTTGTAGCCCTGGAGCAGGTTCGCGGCGTCGCGGGCCTCGAGGAAGTCGTTGAGCGCGCGAACTCGCGCGACCAGCAGCGTCAGGTCATCCTGGCCTCCGAGCTGGAAGGCCGCGTCGATGGCATCGTGACGGATGCCCTGGTCGCGGAGGTAGACCTTGAGGCGGTCGGCGAAGAACGCGAGGAGATCGACGACATTCGCCTGTTCGAACGGATCGTAATGCAATGTCAGACGCCGCTCCGCCCTCTTTTCAACCGGCACGGCATCGTACATCGCCCGCATCTCGACATATTTTCCCGATGCGATAAGCGATTGTCCTTCATGGATGGACGCGATTAGATCGCTCTCCATTCGCGAACCATGATCGGCGATCAGCCGGCCGATGTTCAGGCGAAGTGCGTTCTCGAGCACCAGGCGGATAACTCCCAGCGCCGCCCTTCTCAGCGCGAAGGGATCCTTGCTCCCCGTCGGCTTCTCGTCGATCGCCCAGAAGCCGGTCAGCGTGTCGAGCTTGTCGGCGAGGGCCACCGCCACGGGCACAGGCTCCGAGGGCACGAAATCCGAGGGGCCGAGCGGCGAATAGTGCTGCTCGGCGGCCAGCGCCACGGCGCCATCCTCGCCGGCCTTCTCGGCGTAGTACTTGCCCATGACGCCCTGGAGCTCGGGGAATTCATAGACCATCTGGCTCGCGAGATCGGCCTTGGCGAGCTTCGCCGCGCGCTCGGCGAGCTCCGGATCGGCGCCGACCAGCGGTGCTAACTCGCGGGCGAGCGCGGCGATCCGGGCGATCCGGGCGCCCTGGGTGCCGAGCTTGTTGTGGAAGGTCACGGTGTCGAGCTTGGCCGCCATCTCCCCGAGCGGCGTGCGAAGGTCGTTCTCCCAGAAGAAGACCGCGTCCGACAGCCGGGCGGCGAGCACCTTGGCGTTGCCCGCCAGCACCGCCGCGCCGCCGTCCGCCGTCTCGCGGTTGGCGACGACGACATAGCCGGTGACGCGCCCCGTTCCGGGATCGCGCACCGAGAGGAATTTCTGGTGCTCCTTCATCGAGGTCGAAAGCACCTCGGGCGGCAGGTGCAGGAAGCGCTCCTCGATCCGGCCCATCAGCACCACCGGCCATTCGACGAGGCCCGCGATCTCGGCGAGCAGGCCCTTGTCCTCGATCACCTCGAGCCCCTGGGCGAAGGCGAGCTGGGTGGCGTCGTGCCAGATCTTCTCGGCGCGGTCCTGCGCGTCGAGGATCACGAAGCCGCGGGAGAGCTTCGCCTCGTAATCCTCGAAGGAGGAAACCGCGAAGGCGTCGGGCGCCATGAAGCGGTGGCCGCGGCTCAGGTTTCCGGCGGGGATTCCGTCGATCTCGAACGGCACCACCTCGGCGCCGGCCTCGGTCGTCAGCACGCAGAGGATCGAGCGCAGCGGCCGGACCCAGCGCAGCGTGCCGGCGCCCCAGCGCATCGACTTCGGCCAGGGGAAGGCGCGGATCACCGCCTCGACCGTCTCGGCGACGATCTCGGCCGCCTCGCGGCCCGGACGCTCGATGAGGGCGAAGAACACCTCGGCCTTCTTCTCGGCCCGCAGCTCGACGCGCACGCCCGGGATCGCGATCGCCTCGACCGGACCGGCCGCCATCGCCGCCGCCTCGGCCTCGGGGGCGCCGATGGCGCGCAGGAAGCCCTCGCGCGCCTTCGCGGGCGCGTCGGCGCGCGGGCCCTTGCGCTCCTCGCGGCGCAGGGCCGAGCGCTCAGCCAGCCCCTCGATCGCGAGCGTGAGCCGCCGGGGCGTCGCGAAAGCCGCCGCGTGGCCGTAGGTCAGGCCGCGCTCGACGAGCCCGTCGGTGACGAGCCTGCGCAGGTCCTCCGCGGCCTTGCCCTGCATGCGCGCCGGGATTTCCTCGGAGAAGAGTTCGAGCAGAAGATCGGGCATGGCGGGGCTCAGGGGGTTGCGAGATTGAGGAAGCCCTGCGTGACGAGGGCGTTGGCGATATCGACGAAGAGCGCCGACAGGAGCGGGATCACGATGAAGGCGGCCTGGCAGGGACCGTGCCGCTTGGTCACCGCGGTCATGGTGGCGATCGCGGTCGGGGTCGCGCCGATCACGAAGCTCGCATAGCCCGAGGTGATCACGGCGGCCTGGTAGTCGCGACCGAGCAGCCGGAAGACGAGCAGGACCGACAGCGCGACCGCGATCAGCGTCTGGATCACGAGCACGGTCAGGATCGTCCCCGCCATGCCGCCGAGCGCCCAGAGCCGGAGCGACATCAGCGAGACCGCGAGGAACACGCCGAGCGCGAATTCCGAGACCAGCGACAGCGTCGGCGTATGCGAGACCGGCTTGATGAAGGGCACCAGCGGGATGAGGTTGCCGATTACCATGCCCATCAGCAGGCAGGGCACGAAAAGCGGCAGGTTCAGCCCGAAATTGGCGATCGCCCGCTGCGCGAGGAAGCCGAGGGTCATGCAGACGAACAGCCAGAGCAGCGTGCGCATCAGCGCGTTGCGGGTGATCTCGCCGGTCGCGTAGCCGTCGGGCAGCCCGATGGCGTTGGCCTCGGTCTCGGCGGAGACGAGCCGGAAGCGCTTGATGAGCGAGCCCGCCATCGGGCCGCCGATCACGCTCGCCACGACGAGCGCGAGCGTCGCCATCGCGATCCCGACCTCGGGCGCCGCTTCGAGCCCGCGCGCCTGAAGCTCGGGCGTCCAGGCGATCACCGTGCCGTGGCCGCCGAGCAGCGCGGTCGAGCCGAGCACGGCGCCCATCCCGAGCGGAAGCCCGGTCACCAGCGCGGCGAGGCCGCCCACCAGCATCTGCGCCACGAGCAGCACCGCCGTGATCACGATGAGGATCGCGAGCGGCTTGCCCCCCTTCACGAGATCCGACAGCCGCGCGTTGAGCCCGATCCCGGTGAAGAACATCAGGAGCAGGAGATCGCGGGTATGGGTGTCGAAGCCGATCTCGGCGATCCCGGCGGCGTAGAGCCCCCAGGTGACGAGCGCGAAAAGGAGCCCGCCCGTGACCGGATCGGGGATGTTGAAATTCCTCAGCAGCGCGACGCGCTTGTTGATCGACTCGCCCGTGAGATAGACCACGAGGCCGACGGTGATCGCCATGAAATCGGGAAACTGGATCTGCGTCATCCGCGTCACTCGTCCTTGAAGGCGGCGTTGAGCTGGCGCCAGAGATAGCCGCGCCCGTCCGGATAGACCGCGATCATCTGGTCGAACCCTTTCGGATCGTCGCGGGTCAGCGCGTAGGCGGTGGCGGCGCCCGAGGCGAGATCCCCGGTGAGCGCCGCGGTGTCGAAGCAGCGGAACCAGAAGGGCGGCGTCAGCGGCGTGGCGTCGGCCGCGGGCGCGAGCGTCGCGACCGCCGCCGGGTCGATCCGGAAGCAGCCGCGCAGCTTTAGCGGCGAGGAGCTGGAATCGATCCCGTCGTAATCGGCGACCGGCACGACCTCGCCCGCGATCCGGAGCGCCCCAACCCCCTTCTGCCGTTCGTAGAAGGCGAAGAACTGGGTGTAGATCAGCCCGGCCGCGAAGATCGCGAGGAAGACCAGAAAGCCCTGGACCAGCCGCTTGCCGTTCATGGCCGGATCACGCCGGGACGCCGGAGCGCCCCGCCTCGGTGGTCACGAAGGCGTCGGCGCAGGCCTTGGCGAGCGCGCGGACCCGGCCGATATAGGCCTGCCGCTCGGTCACCGAGATCACGCCGCGCGCGTCGAGCAGGTTGAAGAGATGGCTCGCCTTGATGCACTGGTCGTAGGCCGGATGCGCCATGACGATGGTCCGCCCCGCCTTGTCGGGCTGGGGCGTGTCGAGGATCCGGCGGCATTCCTTCTCGGCGTCCTCGAAATGGCCGAGCAGCATCGCGGTATCGGCGACGTCGAAGTTCCAGCGCGAGTATTCCTGCTCGGTCTGGCGGAAGACGTCGCCATAGCTGAGCGCGATCGGCGCGTCGGGATCGTTGAACGGCATGTCCATCACGTGGTCGACGCCGAGCACGTACATCGCGAGCCGCTCGAGCCCGTAGGTGAGCTCGCCCGAGACCGGGTGGCAGTCGTGGCCGCCGACCTGCTGGAAATAGGTGAACTGGCTCACCTCCATCCCGTCGCACCAGACTTCCCAGCCGAGCCCCCAGGCGCCGAGCGTCGGGCTCTCCCAGTCGTCCTCGACGAAGCGGATGTCGTGCAGGCCGGTATCGATCCCGATCGCGTCGAGCGAGCCGAGATAGAGCTCCTGCAGGTCGGGCGGGCTCGGCTTGATCAGCACCTGATACTGGTAATAGTGCTGCAGCCGGTTCGGGTTCTCGCCATAGCGCCCGTCGGTCGGCCGCCGCGACGGCTGGACATAGGCCGCGGCCCAGGGCCGGTCGCCGAGCGCGCGCAGCGTGGTCGCGGGGTGGAAGGTGCCGGCGCCCACTTCCATGTCGTAGGGCTGCAGGATCGCGCAGCCCTTCGCCGCCCAGTAGGACTGAAGGCGCAGGATCAGCTCCTGGAAGGAGCGCGGCCGGGAAAGCGGCGTCGTCTCAGAGGTCATCGCGGGGGCGTCCGGGTCGGTTTCGCCCGCTTCCTTAAGCACCCGCCCCCGGCCGGTCAATGCGAAGGAACCCGCCCCCGCCGGGTCACGCCCGCCAGTAGCTCGGCATGAAGAGCACGTAGACCGCCATCAGCTCCAGCCGCCCGACCAGCATCAGGAAGCTCATCACCCAGATCGCGGGGTCCGGGAGCGAGGAGAAATTGCCGGCCGGGCCGATCACCGGGCCGAGGCCGGGGCCGACGTTGGTGATCGCGGTGGCGGCGCCCGAGACGGCGGTGACCGGATCGAGCCCGATCAGCACCAGCGCCACGGCACCGACGCCGAGTGTGAGGAAGAAGAGCATGAAATAGGCCATGACCGAGCTCATCACCTCCTCGGAGATGACCTGGCCCTGGTAGCGCGGCGTGACGACGATGTTGCGGGTGTGCAGCCGCCGGATCTCGGCGTTGATGCCGGCGAAGAGGATCTGGTAGCGGAACACCTTCGGCCCGCCGGTGGTCGAGCCCGAGCAGCCGCAGATCATCATCGCGCAGAAGAACAGCACCTGCGCCATCGGCCCCCAGAGCGTGTAGTCGGTGCTCGCGAAGCCGGTGGTCGAGATGACCGAGGCCATGTTGAAGAAGATCTCGCGCAGCATCGGCTCGCCGAGCGGGTCGCCGTTCAGGAGCCGCGCCGCGACGAGCCCGCCGCAGAGCGCCAGGTAGATCGCGAGAAAGGCGCGGATCTGCGGATCGTCGTAGAGCGCCCGCGCGTCGCCGCGGGCGAATTGCACGAAGCGGATGAAGGACATCGAGGCGAGCAGCATGAAGACGGTGCCGACATATTGCGAGATCGGGCTGAACTCGGCGAAGGACACGTCGTAGTTGCCCATGCCCCCGGTCGCCGCCGTCGACATCGCGTGCAAAAGCGCGTCGAAGCCGGTCATGCCGCCCCAGAGATAGCCCATGGCGCAGAGGAGCGTGAAGACGACGTAGACCGCGCCACAGGAGATCACGACCTGCTTGGCGCGCGGCAGCACCTTGCCGAGCGTGTTGAAATCGCCGGTCTTCAGGATCTGCATCCCGCCGATGTTGAGAAGCGGCAGCAGGATGAGCGCCATGAGCACGATCCCGATGCCGCCGAGCCAGGTCAGGAGCATCCGCCAGACCAGCACCCCGCGCGGCACCTCGTGCAGCCCGACGATCACCGTGCCCCCGGTCGCGGTCAGCGCGGAGGTGGATTCGTAGGTCGCGCGGGCGAGGTCGAGGCCGGGCTCGCCGAGCAGGAAAGGCAGCGTCCCGAAGGCGATGAAGCTGACCCAGGAGCCGCAGGTCAGCAGGAACCCCTGCCGCAGCCCGAGGTCGCGGTGCCAGCTGTTCGCGCAGGCGAGCGCCAAGGCGACGCCGCCGCAGAGCGTGACCGCCATCGAGGCGACGAAGGCGCGGAAGTTCGGGTCGCCGTCGGCGAAGTCCACGGCGGCCGGGACCGCCATCAGGCCGCCGAACAGGGCCATCAGCCAGCCGATCACATATCCCACTGGCCGAAGGTCGAGCATCCGCGATCGTTGGCGCGCGCCCCCGGCGGCTGTCAAGGGCGCCGTCACGGCGCGGCCGGGCGGGCGCTATCCGACGTGATAGAGCGTGTCGAACAGCCGAGGATCGTAGCTCGACTGGTGAAAGGTCGCGCCCCGGGTCAGGATCGACACCGCGTCATGCGAATGCAGCGATTCCTGATGGCTCGCCACCACGCGGAAATCGCCGATCCGGGGCTCGGCCTCGAGCTCGGCGCAGAGCACGCGCACCGCGTCCTCGACGAAGATCGGATTGGCGCCGGAGAGCTCGGCGAAGGCCTGCTCGTCCTCGCGCTTCACCATCACCTGCGTCTCGGTCGGGATCGCCCGGGCGCAGAGATCGACGAGATCCTCGAACCAGAGCCGTTCCGTCCCCGCGAGCTCGACGGAGACGCGCGCGACCGAGCGCTGCGCGTGCGGGACGGCGATCCGCCCCCGGGTCTCGCGCGCGTGCTCGGAAAGCTCGAGCGAGCAGGGGCAGGTCGAGGAATAGACGTAGTCGAGATGCAGGATCCGCTGGCTCTCGCGGCCGTGCCGGACCACCTCGAGCGCCACGTCGTAATACTGGTAGCCTTCGAGCCCGCTCCGGAGCGACTTGCGCAGCATCGGGTAGCGGAAGCGCATCTGGATGCGCGCGTCGAAGGAATCGAGATCGGCCACGTAGGAATCGAGCACGCCCTGGATCACCTCGGCCGAGAAATGCTTCTCGGCGTGCTGGTAGAAGGAGCGCATGATCCGGCTCATGTTGATGCCCTTGCGGTCCGCTTCCAGCGAGACCGAGCCGGTCACCGAGGTCTCGAGCTGCATCTCGCCACCGCCACGCACGCGGTAGCGGATCGGCAGCCGGAAATTCGAGATGCCGACATGCTGGATGGGCACCCGCGCGCCCTTGATCAGCCCGGCGGGACCGTTCTGCAGGTCGGGCATGTCGGCGAGATAGGCGGCGTCGGGCCGGAAGCCCGCCTCGTAATCACGCGCGAGATCGGGATAAGGCGCGGCGCGGGCGATCAGCTCCGCCACCTCGGCCACCTCGCCGAGGGGCGCGCCCGTACCGGCGCGGCCCGCCCAGCGCAGCAGGAGCCGCGCGGCCGCCTTGGCCTCCGCCTCGGTCGGCTGATGCTCATTGATCGACGTCGGACCGTCCATGCTCGACACCCGTATTATCCGCGACGGATCATATAGGGTCCCGCCGCCCCGCGCCCAAGCGTGAAATGCCCGGTCCATGCTAAATGGCAATGCCGCGCCCGAGCCTACCCGCGGCTTGCGACGGTTTTCCGGCGGTTCGCGACGCGACGCGGGCAAGGGCGGAGGCGCGGGAAGGCGGACCGAGGTCCGCCCTACGATGGCGCGGCGCCGGGCGGACCGAGGTCCGCCCTACCGGGCCTCACACCGCGGCGAGCGCGCCCTTGAGATCGGCGATCAGGTCGTTCGGATCCTCGAGCCCGACCGAGAGCCGGACGAGCCCGTCCGAGATCCCGAGCGCCGCGCGCTGCTCCGGCGAGAGCCGCTGGTGCGTTGTGGTCGCGGGATGGGTGACGAGGCTCTTCGCGTCGCCGAGGTTGTTCGAGATCAGTACGATCCGGAGCGCGTCGAGGAAGCGGAACGCCCCCGCCTTGCCGCCCGCGATCTCGAAGGCGAGCATGGTCCCGCCGGTCTCCATCTGCCGCGCGGCGAGATCGTGCTGCGGATGGTCGGGCAGGCCGGGATAGATGATCTTCGCGAGGCCCGGCGTGCCCGGCAGCGCGGCCGCGATCGCCGCCGCCGTCTCGGCCTGGGCGCGGCAGCGCAGCTCGAGCGTCTCGAGCCCCTTCAGCATCACCCAGGCGTTGAACGGGCTGAGCGCGCCGCCGGTGTGCTTGAGGAAGGTCTCGAACGGGCCGCGGACGAATTCCCTGGTGCCGAGCACGACGCCGCCGAGGCAGCGGCCCTGGCCGTCGATGTGCTTGGTCGCGGAATAGACCACGACGTCGGCGCCGAGCGCGAGGCTGCGCTGGAAGACCGGCGTCGCGAAGACGTTGTCGACGACGACGAGCGCGCCGACCGAATGCGCGATCTCGGAGACGCCCCGGATGTCGATCACCTCGAGCGTCGGGTTCGACATCGCCTCGAAGAAGACGAGCTTGGTCTCCGGCCGCACCGCGGCGCGCCACTGGTCGAGGTCGGTGCCGTCGACGAAGCTGACCTCGACGCCGAAGCGCGGCAGCAGCGTCTCGGCGATGTAGAGGCAGGAGCCGAACAGCGCGCGGGCGGAGACGACGTGGTCGCCCGCCTTCAGCCCGCAGAAGAGCGCGCCATGCACCGCGGCCATGCCCGAGGCGGTGGCGAAGGCCGCCTCCGCGCCTTCGAGCGCGGCGATGCGGTCCTCGAACATGCGCACGGTCGGATTGCCGTAGCGGGCGTAGATGAATTCGTCCTCGCCCGAGGCGATGAAGCGGCTCTCGGCCGTTTCCGCGTCGGGATAGACGAAGCCCTGGGTGAGATAGATCGCCTCGGCGGTCTCGCCGTACTGGCTGCGGCGCGTTCCGCCGTGCACCAGCTTGGTCCGGGGGCTCCACTCGGTCATGATCGACTCCTCGCCGGCGGTCCGGCGTCGTCTGGGGGGATCACGGCGACTAGCGAAGCCCCGGGCCGCGGTCAAGGCCGGAACCTCCGGCCCCGCGCCCGGCGCCGCCCTTGACTTGCACCCGGCGCGACGCAGCTTGCGCGGGCGACCCGACCCCCCTGTTGCGAGGACCGCGCATGGCCGCCCCGATCGATCTCTATTTCTGGCCGACGCCGAACGGGCAAAAGGTCTCGATCGCGCTCTGCGAGATGGACCTGCCCTTCAACGTGAAGCTCGTGAACATCGGCGCGGGCGAGCAGTTCGATCCTGACTTCCTCGCGATCTCGCCCAACAACCGGATGCCGGCGATCGTCGATCCCGAGGGCCCCGACGGCCAGCCGATCGCGATCTTCGAGTCGGGCGCGATCCTGCAATATCTCGCGCGCAAGACCGGCAGGTTCTACGGCGCCTCCGAGCGCGAGCGGGTCGAGATCGAGAAATGGCTGATGTGGCAGATGGGCGGCGTCGGCCCGATGGCCGGACAGGCGCATCATTTCCTGCGCTACGCCCCCTCGATGGAGCCGCCGAACGACCTGCCCTATGCCAAGGACCGCTACCGGCGCGAGGTCGGGCGGCTCTACGGCGTGCTCGACAAGCGGCTCGCCGACCGCGATTACGTCGCCGGCCCCTATTCGATCGCCGACATGGCGATCTGGCCCTGGACCCGCGGCTGGCAGAACCAGGAGCAGGACCTCGGCAAGTTCCCCAACATGGCCGCCTGGCTGGAACGCGTCGGCGCGCGGCCGGCGGTCCAGGCCGGGGTGGCGCTCGCGGCCGAGCGGCGGGCGGATCTCTCCTCCGACCGGGCGGCGCAGCGGGTGCTGTTCGGCGCGCGCGACTGAGCCCAGGCCCCCGGACCTCCCCCGCGGCGTCCCGGGGGCTTGCCCGCGACCGGGCGGGCCGGTATGGCGGATCGATCCGCGCGGGAGCCCGCGCGGCGATCCCTCCTGACCCGGACGCGCGGCGCATGAACGAGATCACGATCACCCGGCCCGACGACTGGCACCTGCACCTGCGCGACGGCGAGATGCTGCGCGGCGTGCTGCCCCAGTCGCGCGACTTCGCCCGGGCGATCGTCATGCCGAACCTGGTGCCGCCGGTCGTCACCGCGCGGGACGCCGCCGCCTACCGCGACCGCATCCTGGCCGCGCTGCCCGAGGGGCAGGCGTTCGAGCCGCTGATGACGCTCTATCTCACCGAGACCACCGATCCCGAGGATGTCGCGGCGGCCGCCGCCTCCGGCCTCGTCACGGCGGTGAAGCTTTATCCCGCCGGAGCGACCACGAATTCCGCGAGCGGCGTGCGCGACGTCGCGGCGGTGATGCCGGTGCTGGAACGGATGGCGGCGATCGGCCTGCCGCTCTGCGTCCATGGCGAGGTGACCGATCCCGCCGTCGACATCTTCGACCGCGAGGCGGTCTTCATCGAGCGCGTGCTGGCGCCGCTGCGCGCCCGGCTGCCCGAGCTCCGGATCGTCATGGAGCACGTGACGACCGAGGACGGCGTCGACTACATCGCCGCCTCCGACGCGAACCTCGCCGGCACGATCACGGTCCACCACCTGATCCTGAACCGCAACCACCTGCTGGTCGGCGGCGTGAAGCCGCATTTCTACTGCCTGCCCGTGGTGAAGCGCGAGCGGCACCGCGAGGCGCTGGTCCGGGCCGCGACCGGCGGCGATCCGCGCTACTTCCTCGGCACCGACAGCGCGCCGCATGCGAAGGACCGCAAGGAGTGCGACTGCTGCGCGGCCGGCGTCTTCACCGCGCCGAACGCGATGCCCTGGCTCGCGGAGGTGTTCGAGGCCGAGGGCGCGCTCGACCGGCTCGAGGGTTTCGCGGCGCTCCACGGCCCCGCCTTCTACCGCCGCGCGCCGAACGCGGGAAAGCTGACGCTCCGCCGCGAGGACGCCCCGCTGCCCGCGCCCGCCGCGATCGAGACCGGCGCCGGCCCGGTGGTGGTGTTCGATCCCGGCCAGCCGCTCCACTGGCGCGTCACCCCCTGAACCGCGCCCGAATTTCCCGAACGCACTGGATTGAAAGGACCCGCCATGTTCTCCAACACCTTCCCGACCGAGGCGGAGATGGCGCGGCTGTTCGCGCGGATGCTCTGGGAGATCAAGGCCGTGCATTTCAACGCGGTCCAGCCCTACAAGCTGTCCTCCGGCATGGCGAGCCCGGTCTATATCGACTGCCGCAAGCTCCTCTCCTATCCCCGGATCCGGAGCGCGGTGATCGACTTCGCCGCGGCGACGGTCGTGCGTGAGGCGGGGTTCGAGCAGTTCGACGTGATCGCGGGCGGCGAGACCGCCGGGATCCCGCTCGCGGCGCTGCTCGCCGACCGGCTCGGCCTGCCGATGATCTACGTGCGCAAGAAGCCCAAGGGCCACGGCAAGGGCGCGCAGATCGAGGGCGCCCTGCCCGAGGGCGCGCGCGTGCTGGTGATCGAGGACCTGACCACGGCGGGCGGCAGCCTGATGGGCTTCATCGAGGCGATCCGCGCCGCGGGCGGCGTGGTCGACCACGGGATCGCGCTCTTCTACTACGACATCTTCCCCGGCGCCCGGGCGGACATGAAGGCGCGGGGTGTAACCCTGCATAACATCGCGACCTGGCGCGACGTGCTGGCCGAGGCGCGGGCGCGCAAGCTCTTCGACGAGCGCACCCTCGCCGAGGTCGGAGACTTCCTCGCCGCGCCCCTCGAATGGTCGGCGGGCCACGGCGGCGTCGCCGCGCTCGACGCCTGATCTTATTTCATGTTTTCAAGTATTAGGACGCGTCGACTTCGGCGCGTCTTTTCGTGTCTGGCGCGGAGACTGACAGCTTGATCCGGCCCTGACAATCGACATACTCCGATTCAGGCGGAGGGCCGCCGGGGGGAACCGACGCTCGTTCGGACAGACGGTGCGACAAAGCACCGCGATTGCCGCGGAATATTCAATCGGGCCGGCGGGCCCCGGGGACAGTCAGATGAACCAGCCACAGCAATCCCTCCCATTGTCCAGAACCCGTTCGAGCGACCCGGAGGACCTAGCCAACGAGATCGTCGAGCGGCTGATGTACCGCATCGGCAAGAACTCCCGCGCGGCGAAGCCCTATGACTGGCTCGAGGCGACGATCCTCGTGATCCGCGACCGCGCGATCGAGCGCTGGATGGAGACGACGAGCGACACCTACGCGGCCGGGACCAAGCGGGTCTATTATCTCAGCCTCGAATTCCTGATCGGCCGGCTCATGCGCGACGCGGTGAGCAACATGGACCTGCTCGAGCCGATGCGCGCGGCGCTGAAGATCCTGAAGGTCGACCTCGACCTCGTCGCCGAGCTCGAGGCGGACGCCGCGCTCGGCAACGGCGGCCTCGGCCGGCTCGCGGCCTGTTTCATGGAGAGCATGGCGACCGTCGGGCTGCCGGCCTACGGCTACGGCATCCGCTACCGCCACGGCCTGTTCCGCCAGAAGATCGTCGACGGCTTCCAGGCCGAGCTGCCCGAGACCTGGCTCGAGCATGGCAACCCCTGGGAATTCGACCGGCGCGAGGCGGCCTACGAGATCGGCTTCGGCGGGCTCGTCGAATTCCACGAGGCGAACGGCTCGGAGGAGAAATTCGTCTGGAAGCCGGGCGAGCGGGTGATCGCCACCGCCTATGACACGCCGATCGTCGGCTGGCGCGCGGCGCGGGTGAACACGCTCCGGCTCTGGAAGGCCGAGCCGCTCGACCCGATCCGGCTCGACGCCTTCAACGCCGGCGACCATTTCGGCTCGCTGATCGAGAGCAACCGCGCCGACGCGCTGACGCGCGTGCTCTACCCCGCGGACACCTCGCCGGCCGGCCAGGAGCTGCGCCTCAGGCAGGAATATTTCTTCTCCGCCGCCTCGCTCAAGGACATCATCCGGCGCCACCAGCAGCAGTACGAGAGCCTCGACAACCTCGGCGAGAAGGTCTCGGTGCAGCTCAACGACACCCACCCGGCGGTCTGCGTGCTGGAGCTGATGCGGCTTCTGGTCGACGAGCACGGGATGACCTTCAACAAGGCCTGGGCCATCACGCAGCGGACGATCAGCTACACCAACCACACGCTGCTGCCCGAGGCGCTCGAGAGCTGGCCGGTGCCGCTCTTCGAGCGGATGCTGCCCCGCCACATGCAGATCCTCTACGAGATCAACGCCCGGCTGCTGCGCCAGGCGCGGGTCGAGATGAAGATGAACGACGACCAGATCCGCAACATCAGCCTGATCGACGAGGGCGGCGAGCGGCGGGTCCGTATGGGCAACCTCGCCTTCACCGGCGCGCATTCGATCAACGGCGTCTCCGCGCTGCACACCGAGCTCATGAAGGAGACGGTCTTCGCCGATCTCCACAAGATGTTCCCGGCGCGGATCAACAACAAGACCAACGGCATCACCCCGCGCCGCTGGCTGATGCAGTGCAACCCCGGGCTCTTCTCCCTGATCCGCGAGACGATCGGCGACGAGTTCATGGACGACATCGAGAAGATCCGCGGCATCGAGAAATTCGCCAAGGATTCCGAGTTCCAGAAGAAGTTCGCCGGGGTGAAGCTCGCCAACAAGGAGCGGCTCGCCGCGCTGGTGCGCGAGCGCATGGGCGTGAAGGTCGCCCCCGAGGCGCTCTTCGACATCCAGATCAAGCGCATCCACGAATACAAGCGCCAGCTTCTCAACATCATCGAGGCGGTGGCGCTCTACGACCAGATCCGCTCGCATCCGGAACAGGACTGGGTACCGCGCGTTAAGTTCTTCGCCGGCAAGGCGGCGCCGACCTACCACAACGCCAAGCTCATCATCAAGCTGGCGAACGACGTGGCCCGGGTCATCAACGCCAACCCGTCGGTCCGCGAAGTGCTGAAGGTGGTGTTCGTGCCGAACTACAACGTCAGCCTCGCGGAGGTCCTCGTCCCCGCCGCCAACCTCAGCGAGCAGATCTCGACCGCCGGGATGGAGGCCTCCGGCACCGGCAACATGAAGTTCGCCCTCAACGGCGCGCTCACCATCGGCACGATGGACGGCGCCAATGTCGAGATCAGCGAGCAGGTCGGGCTCGACAACATCGTCATCTTCGGCCTGACCGCCGCCGAGGTCGCCGAGCAGCGGGAGAGCGGCTACAACCCGCGCGAGATCATCGAGAAGTCGCCCGAGCTCAGCCAGGCGCTGTCGGCGATCGCCTCGGGCGTGTTCTCGCCCGACGATCCCGACCGCTACAAGGGGCTGATCGGCGGGCTCTACGAGCACGACTGGTTCATGGTCGCGGCGGATTTCGACGCCTACGCGGCCGCGCAGCGCAAGGTGGACGCGATCTGGAGCGACAGCGCGCTCTGGTGGGAGAAGTCGATCCTGAACACCGCCCGGATGGCCTGGTTCTCCTCGGATCGCACGATCCGGGAATACGCCTCGGACATCTGGAAGGTGGAACTCTAGAACAGGCGGCCGGCGCGTCGTGCCGGCCACGATGGGGGAAGCGTCTATCGTGGAGACACCGACACCGCGCGCCGCGTCGAACCGGAAGCGCAACGAGGCCCCGACCCTGCCCCGGGCGGAGATCGAGGCGATCATCGAGGGGCGGCACGGCGATCCCTTCGCCGTGCTCGGCCCGCACGAGGTCGGCGCCAGGCTCCACAGCCGCGCCTTCGTCGCCGGGGCCGACACGCTCGTGGCGGAAACCCTCGCCGGCGCCCCGGCGGGCGAGCTCGCCCGGGTGCATCCGGCGGGCTATTTCGAGGGGTTCCTCACGATCCCCGAGCGCCAGCCGCTGCGCTATCGCGCCCGCAACGCGGGCGGCGAATGGCTGGTGGTCGATCCCTATTCCTTCGGTCCGGTGCTCGGCCCGATGGACGACTACTACATTCGCGAGGGCAGCCATCTCCGGCTCTTCGACAAGATGGGCGCGCATCCGATCAGCCACGAGGGCGCGGAGGGCGTGCATTTCTCGGTCTGGGCGCCCAACGCGGCGCGGGTCAGCGTCGTCGGCCCGTTCAACTCCTGGGACGGGCGGCGCCACGTCATGCGGCTGCGGCGCGACACCGGGATCTGGGAGATCTTCCTGCCCGGCGTCCATTGCGGCGAACCCTACAAATACGAGATCCTCGGTCCCGACGGCACGCCGCAGCCGCTGAAGGCCGATCCCTTCGCCCGCGCCGCCGAGCTGCGCCCGGCCACCGCCTCGCTGGTCGCGCCCTGGCTCGACCACGAATGGGGCGACGCCGCGCATCGCGACTTCTGGGCCAGGGCGGATCCGCGGCGCCAGCCGATCGCGATCTACGAGGTGCATCCCGGCTCGTGGAAGCGCGGCGCCGACGGCGCCTTCCTGAGCTGGGACGCGCTCGCCGACGAGCTCATCCCCTATGTCGTCGACATGGGCTTCACCCATATCGAATTCCTGCCGATCAGCGAGCATCCCTACGACCCGTCATGGGGTTACCAGACCACCGGACTCTACGCGCCCTCCTCGCGGTTCGGACCGCCGGAGGGGTTCGCGCGTTTCGTCGACGGGGCGCATCGCGCCGGGATCGGCGTCCTCCTCGACTGGGTGCCGGCGCATTTCCCGACCGACGCGCACGGGCTCGCGCATTTCGACGGCACCGCGCTCTACGAGCACGCCGACCCGCGCCAGGGCTTCCATCCCGACTGGAACACCGCGATCTACAATTTCGGGCGGCAGGAGGTCTCGGCCTATCTCGTCAACAACGCGCTCTACTGGTCCGAGGTGTTCCACGTCGACGGCCTCCGCGTCGACGCCGTGGCCTCGATGCTCTACCTCGACTACTCGCGCCGCGCGGGCGAATGGATCCCGAACCGCCTCGGCGGCCGCGAGAACCTCGAGGCGGTCGAATTCCTGCGCGCCACCAACAAGGCGGTCTACGGCAGCCATCCCGGCACGATCACCATCGCCGAGGAGAGCACGAGCTGGCCGAAGGTCTCCGCCCCGGTGCACGAGGGCGGGCTCGGCTTCGGGTTCAAGTGGAGCATGGGCTTCATGCACGACTCGCTGCGCTACTTCCAGCGCGACCCGGTCTATCGCGGCTTCCACCACAACGACCTGACCTTCGGGATGCTCTACGCCTATTCCGAGAATTACGTGCTGCCGATCAGCCATGACGAGGTGGTGCACGGCAAGGGCAGCCTGCTCGGCAAGATGCCCGGCGACCCTTGGCAGAAGTTCGCGAACCTGCGAGCCTACCTCGCCTATATGTGGGCCTACCCGGGCAAGAAGCTCTTGTTCATGGGCCAGGAATTCGGTCAGGGGGCGGAATGGGCGGAATCGCGCGGGCTCGACTGGTGGCAGCTCGACCTCGCGGAGCATCGCGGCGTGCAGAGCCTCGTCCGCGACCTCAACGCCGCCTATCGCGGCAAGCCCGCGATGCACGCGCGCGACTGCGAGGGCGAGGGCTTCCGCTGGCTGATCCCGGACGATTCGCGCAATTCGGTCTACGCTTGGGTCAGGATGGCGCCGGGCGAGAACACGGTCGCGGTCATCTGCAACCTGACGCCGGCGATGCACGACCATTACCGCGTTCCCCTGCCGCTGGCCGGGCGCTGGCGCGAGATCATCAACACCGACGCGGGCGACTACGGCGGCACGGGCAAGGGCAACCTGGGCGGCGTGGACGCGTTGGAGGACGCCGAGGGCATCGGCGCGCGCATGATCCTGCCGCCGCTCTCGGTGCTCTGGCTCGAGCACGCGCCGGAGGAACGGGCGTCCGGGGCCAAGGCGCCCGGGGCGGCCCGGCCGGAGACACGGGCCAAGGCCGCGCCGAGACGCGCGGCGCGGCGGTCCGCGAAATGAGACGAACGGGGGGACATCGTGGTTGAGAAGAGAACGCAGCCGCTGGCCAGGGACGCGATGGCCTACGTCTTGGCGGGCGGGCGCGGCAGCCGGCTGAAGGAGCTGACCGACCGGCGCGCGAAGCCCGCCGTCTATTTCGGCGGCAAGGCGCGGATCATCGATTTCGCGCTCTCGAACGCGCTCAATTCCGGCATCCGCCGCATGGGCGTGGCGACGCAGTACAAGGCGCACAGCCTGATCCGCCACCTGCAGCGCGGCTGGAACTTCCTGCGGACCGAGCGCAACGAGAGCTTCGACATCCTGCCCGCCAGCCAGCGCGTCAGCGAGACGCAGTGGTACGAAGGCACCGCCGACGCGGTCTATCAGAACATGGACATCATCGTGGACTACCATCCGGAGTTCATGGTGATCCTCGCCGGCGACCATATCTACAAGATGGACTACGAGGTGATGCTGCGGCAGCACGTCGACTCGGGCGCCGACGTGACGATCGGCTGTCTCGAGGTGCCGCGGATGGAGGCGACCGGCTTCGGCGTGATGCATGTCGACGACCAGGACACCGTCACCGCCTTCATCGAGAAGCCCGCCGACCCGCCGGGCATCCCGGGCCAGCCCGACATGGCGCTGGCCTCGATGGGCATCTATGTCTTCAACACCACCTTCCTGATGGACCTGCTCCGGCGCGACGCCGCCGATCCCAATTCCAGCCGGGACTTCGGCAAGGACATTATCCCCTATATCGTCGCCAACGGCAAAGCCGTGGCGCACCGCTTCTCGAGCTCCTGCGTGCGCTCGAGCCTGGAGGCGAGCGCCTACTGGCGCGACGTCGGCACGGTCGATGCCTACTGGGAAGCGAACATCGACCTCACCGACGTGATCCCGGAGCTCGACCTCTACGAGCGGAACTGGCCGATCTGGACCTATGCCGAGATCACGCCGCCGGCGAAATTCGTCCATGACGAGGACGGCCGCCGCGGCTCGGCGGTGAGCTCGCTGGTCTCGGGCGACTGCATCGTCTCGGGCGCCACGCTGCGGCGCAGCCTGCTCTTCACCGGCACCCGGGTGCATTCCTTCGCCAGCCTCGAGGAGGCGGTGATCCTGCCCGAATGCGACATCGGCCGGAACGCGCGGCTCCGCAAGGTCGTGGTCGACCGCGGCGTGCGCATCCCCGACGGCCTCGTCGTCGGCGAGGATCCGGTCTTCGACGCCAGGCGCTTCCGGCGCAGCGAAGGCGGCGTCTGCCTGATCACCCAGCCGATGCTCGACAAGCTCGGTTGAGCCCGGCCCCGAAGATGAAGACCACCGGCATGAAGATCCTCTCCGTCGCCTCCGAGTGCTATCCGCTCATCAAGACCGGCGGCCTCGCCGACGTGGTGGGCGCGCTTCCGCCCGCCCTCGCCCGGCGCGGCGTCGAGACCCGCGTGCTGCTGCCGGGCTACGCCTCGGTGCTGGCCCGGCTCGCCGATGCGCCGGCGGAGGTGGTCTTCGAATACGACTCGCTGCTCGGCCTGCCGGCGCGGCTCATCTCCGCCCGGCTCGAGGGGCTCGACCTCATCCTGATCGACTGCCCCGCGCTCTATCACCGCGCGGGCGGGCCCTATCTCGACGCGGCCGGGATCGACCACGGCGACAACTGGCACCGCTTCGGCGCGCTCGCGCGCGCGGGCGCGGACATCGGCGCGGGGATCATCCCGGGCTTCAAGCCCGACGTGATCCACGCCCACGACTGGCAGGCCGGGCTGACGCCGGCCTATCTGCGCTATTCCGGCATCAACTGCCCCTCGGTGATGACGATCCACAACATCGCCTTCCAGGGCCATTTCTCGGCCGCCGTGCTGGGGGGGCTGCGGCTGCCGCCGCATGCGATGGCGCTCGACGGGGTGGAGTATCACGGCGGGGTCGGCTTCCTGAAGGCGGGGCTCGCCAATGCCTCGGCGATCACCACGGTCAGCCCGACCTATGCCGAGGAGATCCGCACCCCGCAATTCGGCATGGGGCTCGAAGGGCTGATCAGCGCCCGCGCCCCGGTGCTGCGCGGCATCGTCAACGGGATCGACGCCGAGGTCTGGAACCCGGCGACCGATCCGGCGCTGGCGCGGCGCTTCGGGCCCAAGAAGCTCGCCGACCGGCTGCCCAACCGGCGCGAGGTCGAAGCGCGCTTCCGCCTCGACGCGGACGAGGATCCGCTCTTCGTCGTGGTGAGCCGGCTCACCTGGCAGAAGGGGATCGACCTGCTGGCCGAGGTGACCGAGGATCTCGTCGCCGAGGGCGCCAAGCTCGCGGTGCTCGGCGCCGGGGAAGCGGGGCTCGAGAACGCCTTCGCCGGCGCCGCGGCGCGCCACGCCGGCCGGATCGGCGTCGTCATCGGCTATGACGAGGGGCTCGCGCATATGATGCAGGGCGGCGCCGACGCGATCCTGATCCCCTCGCGGTTCGAGCCCTGCGGCCTGACCCAGCTCTACGGCCTGCGCTATGGCGCGGTGCCGGTCGTCGCGCGCACCGGCGGGCTCGCCGACACGGTGATCGACGCCAATACCGCCGCGCTCAACGCCGGCGTCGCGACCGGCGTGCAGTTCCTGCCCGTGGACGCGGCCGGGCTGCGCCACGCGATCCGGCAGGCGGTCAGGCTGTTCCGCCAGCCCGGCACCTGGGCCGCGATGCAGCGCGCCGGCATGGGCGCCGACGTCTCCTGGGACCGCAGCGCCGCGCTCTACGCCGACCTCTACGCCTCTCTTCTCCCGGTAGCCTCAGGACACCACGTATGATTACGACAGTACCCACCACGCCCTACGACGATCAGAAGCCGGGAACCTCCGGGCTCCGCAAGAAGGTGCCCCACTTCCAGAAGCCGAACTACGTCGAGAACTTCATCCAGTCGATCTTCGACAGCCTCGAAGGCTTTCAGGGCCAGATGCTGGTGATCGGCGGCGACGGGCGGTTCTTCAACCGCGAGGTGATCCAGATCGCGCTCCGCATGGCCGCCGCCGCCGGGTTCGGCAAGGCGATGGTCGGCCAGGGCGGCATCCTCTCGACCCCCGCCGCCTCGAACGTGATCCGCAAATACGGCGCCTTCGGCGGGATCATCCTCTCGGCGAGCCACAACCCGGGCGGTCCGACCGAGGATTTCGGGATCAAGTACAATGCGTCGAACGGCGGACCGGCGCCCGAGAAGGTGACCGACCTCATCTTCGAGAAGACGAAGACCATCTCCGAATACAGGATCCTGGACGCGCCGGACCTCGACCTCGACGCGCTCGGGACCTTCGATCTCGGCGGCATGACGGTCGAGGTGATCGACCCGGTCGTGGACTACGCCGAGCTCATGGAATCGCTGTTCGACTTCCCGGCGCTCAAGGCGATGTTCGCGGACGGGTTCACGATGTCGATGGATTCGATGTCCGCCGTCACCGGACCCTATGCGAAGGAAATCCTCGAGAACCGGCTGGGCGCCGCGCCCGGCACGGTGAAGAACGCGACCCCCCTGCCCGATTTCGGCGGCCATCATCCCGACCCGAACCTCGTGCATGCGAAGGAGCTTTACGACCTGATGATGAGCGCGGAGGCACCCGATTTCGGCGCGGCCTCGGACGGCGACGGCGACCGCAACCTCATCATCGGCAAGGGGATCTTCATCTCGCCCTCCGACAGCCTCGCGATGCTGGCCGCGAACGCGCATCTCGCGCCCGGCTACGCCGCCGGCCTCGCCGGGATCGCGCGCTCGATGCCGACCAGCGGCGCGGCGGATCGCGTGGCGGCGAAGCTCGGGATCGGCATCTACGAGACGCCGACGGGGTGGAAGTTCTTCGGCAACCTGCTCGACGCCGGGATGGCGACGATCTGCGGCGAGGAGAGCGCCGGCACCGGCTCGAACCACGTGCGCGAGAAGGACGGGCTCTGGGCGGTGCTGCTCTGGCTCAACATCCTCGCGGTCAGGAAGGAACCCGCGAAGGCGATCGCCGAGGCGCATTGGAAGGAATACGGGCGCAACTACTACGCCCGCCACGATTACGAGGGGATCGATTCGGACGCGGCGAACGGGCTGATGGAGGCGCTCCGCGCCAGGCTCGCCGACCTGCTGGGAACCGAGCTCGCCGGGCTCACCGTCGCGGCGGCGGATGATTTCGCCTATCTCGACCCGGTCGACGGCTCGACCAGCGCGAAACAGGGCATCCGGGTGATGTTCGAGGGCGGCAGCCGCGTCGTCTTCCGCCTCTCGGGCACCGGCACCTCGGGCGCCACGCTCCGCGTCTATATCGAGCGCTACGAGGACGACCCGGCGAAGCTCGGCGAGGAGACCCAGGTGGCGCTCGCCGATCTCATCGCCGCCGCCGAGGAGGTCGCGGATATCTCGACCCGAACCGGCCGCTCCGAACCGGACGTGATCACCTGAGCGGCGTGGTCGCCGCCGATCCGCCGGAGGGGATCCGCTTCGGCGCGGAGCCCCTGCTCGCGGGCACCCGGTTCACCGTCTGGTCGGCCTCGGCCGACCGGATCTGGGTCTGCGTCTTCGACACCGAGACCGGCGCCGAGCGCGACCGGGTGGCGATGACGCGCAACGCCGGCGGCATCCATTCCGCGGTCGTGCCCAACGTCGGCCCCGGCGCGCTCTACGGCTTGCGCGCCGATGGCCCGTTCGATCCGGCGGCGGGCTTCTGGTTCGACCCGGCGAAGCTGCTGCTCGACCCCTACGCCCAGGAGATCGACCGGCCCTTCGCCTATGATCCCCTGCTCGCGAGCCCGCGCGCGGCCGAGGTCGACACCGCCGAGCTGATGCCGAAGGCGATCGTGCCCGGCGCCCGCCGCGCGGTCCGGCGCGCGCCGCCGGTGCTGCGGCCGGGCGGGCTCGTCTACGAGCTCTCGGTGCGCGGCTTCACCATGCTGCATCCGGAGGTGCCGGAGGCAATCCGGGGCACGGTCGCGGCCCTCGCCCATCCCGCGGTGCTCGCGCATCTGAAAAAGCTCGGCGTCGACGCGGTCGAGCTGATGCCGATCACCGCCTGGATCGACGAGCGCCATCTCGGCCCGCTCGGCCTCACCAACAGCTGGGGCTATAACCCGGTCGGCATGATGGCGCTCGATCCCCGGCTCTGCCCGGGCGGCGTCGCCGAGCTGCGCGCCACGGTGGCGGCGCTGCGCAAGGCGCGGATCGGCGTCCTGCTCGATCTCGTCTTCAACCACACCGGCGAAAGCGACGCCTTCGGCCCGACGCTCAGCCTGCGCGGGCTCGACGCGCGCGCCTATTTCCGGACCGGGCCGCAGGGCCAGCTCATCAACGACACCGGCACCGGCAACACGCTCGCCTGCGATCATCCCGCGATGCGCCGCCTCGTGCTCGATTCGCTGCGGCATTTCGTGACCCAGGCCGGGGTCGACGGCTTCCGCTTCGACCTCGCGCCGATCCTCGGACGCACGGCGGCGGGGTTCGATCCCCGGGCCCGGCTGCTCGCGGACATCGTGGCCGATCCGGTGCTCGCCGACCGGGTGCTGATCGCCGAGCCCTGGGACATCGGGCCCGGCGGCTACCAGCTCGGCAACTTCCCGGCGCCCTTCCTCGAATGGAGCGACGGCTTCCGCGACCGGGCGCGGCGGTTCTGGCGCGGCGACGCGCATGTGCTCGGATCCTTCGCGACCGCGCTCGCCGGCTCGAGCGACACCTTCGGTCCCGAGCGCACGCGCGTGGTCAACTTCATCGCCGCGCATGACGGGTTCAGCCTCGCCGACCTCACCGCCTATTCGCACAAGCACAACGTGGCGAACGGCGAGGAGAACCGCGACGGCCACGACGAGAACCTGAGCTGGAACAACGGCGTCGAGGGGCCGACCGTGGACGCGGGCATCCGCGCCGCGCGCGACCGCGACGTCCGCGCCCTGCTCGCGACGCTGTTCGCGGCGCGGGGCACCATCATGCTGACGGCGGGCGACGAATTCGGCCGGACGCAGGACGGCAACAACAACGCCTACGCGCAGGACAATGCGATCACCTGGCTCGACTGGGAGGGGCGCGACCGCGCGCTCGAGGACTACGCGGCCGCGCTTTCGAAGCTGCGGCGCGCGCATCCCCGGCTCTCCGATCCGCGGCTCCTGACCGGCGCCGCCGGTCCGGACGGCATCCCCGACGTGGCCTGGCTGGCGCCGGATGGCGGCGAGATGACGGCGGCGCGATGGGAAGATCCCGAAGCGCCGGCCTTCGCCATGGTGCTCGGCGCGACGGCGCCGGGCGCGAAGCGCGCGGGCCGGCTCGCGGTCCTGTTCAACCGCGGCGCGGAGGAAGTGAGCTTCGACCTGCCCGCCCGCGCCGGCTATGCCTGGACCGAGGCGCCCGCGGCGGTCGCCGGCCGGACGGTCCGCTTCGTAGAGGAAAAGCCGGCGAAGCGCGGATGACGCGGAGGCGTCCGAAGCTGGCGATGGCTGCCCCGGACCTGATCCGGGGCCTCGAAGCTCGATGCGCGGGCGTCGAGGTCCCGGGTCAAGCCCGGGACGGCGCGAGACGCGCGGGCGCGGCGTAGGGCGGACCTTTGGTCCGCCGTCCCCGGCCTCAGTCCCGGACCCAGTCGCTTTCCGGGATGCCCTGCAGCGCCAGCAGCGCGGTGAGGTCGGAGTGGTCGATCCGCGCGTCCGCCGCGACCGCGAGCGCGGGCTTGGCCTTGTAGGCGACGCCGAGCCCGGCCGCGACCACCATGTCGAGGTCGTTCGCGCCGTCGCCGACCGCGATCGCCGCCTCCGGGCCGAAGCCGTTCGCGAGCCGGAGCAGTGCCGCGTGCTTGGCCTCGCGCCCGAGGATCGGATCGGAGACCTCGCCGGTCAGCGCGCCGTCCTCGGCGAGGAGCGTGTTCGCCTGGTTGTGGGCGAAGCCGGCGGCGGCGGCGACCCGGCTCGTGAAGAAGGTGAAGCCGCCCGAGATGAGCGCGGTGTCGGCGCCCAGCGCCGTCATGGTCCGCACCAGCGCGCGGGCGCCGGGGTTGAGATGGACCCGCGCCGCGTAGCATTCCTCGAGCGCGCTGACCGGCAGGCCGCGCAGCAGCGCGACGCGCGCGCGGAGCGCGGCCTCGAAATCGAGCTCGCCCCGCATCGCGCGCTCGGTGATCTCGGCGACCATCGGCTTCACGCCGGCGAAATCGGCGAGCTCGTCGATGCATTCGACGCCGATGATGGTCGAATCCATGTCCGCGATCAGCAGCCGCTTGCGACGGCCCTCGGCCGGCACGACGTTCGCGTCGATCGAGATATCGGCCGCGGCCGTCTCGAAGGCGCCCGCCTCCGGCGCGGTCTCGACCTCGACCTCGACCGCGCTCGCCGCCAGCCGGCGCGGGGCGCCGAGGACGCCGCCCGCGGCGCGGCCGGCGTCGACGATCATCTCGGCGGCGCCGTCGGAAATGCCCGACGCCGCCGTCAGGACCAGGACTTGCGTGGCCAAGCTCAGCCCGCCGCGCGCTGCGCCTGCCGGCGGTTGTCGAGCTCCTGCGAGACGAGGAAGGCGAGCTCCAGCGCCTGGCTCGCGTTGAGCCGCGGGTCGCAGGCGGTGTGGTAGCGGTCGCGCAGGTTCTCGTCGCGGACGGCGCGCACGCCGCCGGTGCATTCGGTCACGTCCTGGCCGGTCATCTCGAAATGCACGCCGCCCGGATAGGTGCCCTCGGCGGCGTGGACCGCGAAGAACTCCCGCACCTCGCGCAGCACGCGCTCGAAGGGCCGCGTCTTGTAGCCGCTTTCCGACTTGATCGTGTTGCCGTGCATCGGATCGCAGGACCAGACGACCTTGCGCCCCTCGCGCTTCACCGCGCGGATGAGCCGCGGCAGGTGCTCGTTCACCTGGCCGGCGCCGAAGCGCGCGATCAGCGTGAGCCGGCCCGCCTCGTTGGCCGGGTTCAGCCGGTCGATGAGGCGCAGGAGGTCGCTGTCGCTGATCGAGGGACCGCATTTCAGGCCGATCGGATTCTGCACGCCGCGGCAGAACTCGACATGCGCGCCGTCCGGCTGCCGCGTGCGGTCGCCGATCCAGATCATGTGGCCCGAGCCCGCGACCGGGATGCCGGTGGTCGAATCGATGCGGCAGAGCGCCTCCTCGTATTCGAGCAGCAGCGCCTCGTGGCTGGTGTAGAAGTCGACGCGGTGCAGCGTTTCGGCGGTCTCCGCGCTGACGCCGGCGGCCTGCATGAAGTCGAGCGCGTCCGAGATCCGGTTCGCGAGCTTGTGGTACTGCTCGTAGCCCGGCTGCCCGGCGGTGAAGTCGAGCGTCCAGGAATGCACGCGGGTGATGTCGGCGTAGCCGCCCTGGCTGAAGGCGCGCAGGAGGTTCAGCGTGCCCGCGGCCTGGGTATAGGCCTGCAGCATCCGGCTCGGATCGGGGATCCGCGCCTCGGGCGTGAAGTCGAAATCGTTGATGATGTCGCCGCGGTAGCTCGGCAGCTCCACGCCGCCGACGGCCTCCATCGGCGCCGAGCGCGGCTTGGCGAACTGGCCGGCCATGCGGCCGATCTTCACCACCGGGCATTTCGCGCCGAAGGTCAGCACGACCGCCATCTGCAGCATCACCTTGAAGGTGTCGCGGATGATGTCGGCCTTGAACGCGTTGAAGCTCTCGGCGCAGTCGCCCCCCTGCAGCAGGAAGGCGCGACCCTCGGCCACCTCGGCGAGCTGCGCGCGCAGGTTGCGCGTCTCGCCGGCGAAGACGAGAGGCGGATAGGACGCGAGCTTGCGCTCCACGTCCTCGAGCGCGGCCGCTTCGGGATAGTCGGGCATCTGCACCCGCGGCTTCGAACGCCAGTCGGATCGGGTCCAGTCAGCACACATCGTCTTCACTCCCGGGAAGTCATGGGCGGAAAGTCGCGCGCTCAATAGCCCAGCCGCGTGGCTTTTACCATACCCCGCCCCCGCCGCCCGGGCCGGGGCGCCCGCGCGACGGATTCGCCCTTGACCGGCGGTCCGGCGCCTCCTCTAGAGTCAGCGCGTAGCCAAGCCCGAGAGCCCGCCGAAATGGCCGAAAGCCGCCCCGAACCCTTCGTGTTCCTCCTGCTGCCCCGGTTCACGATGATCGCCTTCGCGAGCGCGATCGAGCCGCTTCGGATCGCGAACGCCATGGCGGGCCGGACGCTCTACGAATGGCGCACGGTGTCGGAGACCGGCGCGCAGGTCCAGGCCTCCAACGACGTCGCGGTCCAGGTCGACGGCGCGCTCGAGGATCTCGGCCGCGACACGACGCTGATCGTCGTCGGCGGCGTCGAGGTGAAGTCGCACATCACCCGCCCGGTCCTGACCTGGCTTCGCCGCGAGAGCCGCCGGGTCGCGGCGGTCGGCGCGGTCTGCACCGGGGCGCAGGCGCTCGCGCAGGCGGGGCTGCTCGATAACCGGCGCTGCACGATCCACTGGGAGAACCGCGACGGGTTCGAGGAGGATTTCCCCGAGATCGAGCTCTGCGCCAATGTCTACGTGATCGACCAGAACCGCTATACCGCCGCCGGCGGCACCGCCTCGACCGATCTGATGCTGAAGCTGATCGCGCGCAAGCACGGCAGCGAGCTCGCCAATCTGGTGGCGGATTTCATGATCCATACCGAGATCCGCTCCGACCGCGACGCGCAGCGGATGTCGATCCCGACCCGGATCGGCGTCCGGCATCCGAAGCTCTCCAGCGTGATGCACCGGATGGAGGAGAACATCGAGGAGCCGATCTCGCCCGCCGTCCTGGCGCAGGAGGTCGGCATGTCGACGCGCCAACTCGAGCGGCTGTTCCGGCGCTACCTCAACCGCAGCCCGAAGCGCTATTACATGGAGCTGCGGCTGAAGAAGGCGCGCAACCTGCTGATGCAGACCGAGATGAGCGTGATCAACGTGGCGCTCGCCTGCGGCTTCTCCTCGCCGTCGCATTTCTCGAAATGCTATCGCGCGCTCTACCAGACCACGCCCTACCGCGAGCGCGGCACCTCCGAGGCGGCGGGGTAGCCGGCGGAGAGCCGCCCCGGGCTTGACCCGGGCCTCGATCCTTCGGGCGCGCGAGGGTTCGGGCGTGGAGGTCCCGGATCAGGTCCGGGACAGCGCAGCGCGGGGCGTCGAGGTCCCGCTTCTCCGGGCTTGACCCGGGGCCTCGATCCCTCAGGCGCGCGAGGGTTCGGGCGTGGAGGTCCCGGATCAGGTCCGGGACAGCGGAGCGCGGGGCGTCGAGGTCCCACTTCTCCGGGCTTGACCCTGGGCCTCGATCCCTCAGGCGCGTGCTCCCCCGTCTCGAGGTCCCGGGTCAGGCCCGGGACAGCGGAGCGCCGGCGGCGATGGCCGCGCGCGCGGACGGCGGCGTCGCGCTCAGCTCGCCGGCGCGGGGGCCATGCGGAAGACCGCGCCGTCGCTCTCGGCGATGAACCAGATCGAGCCGTCGGGCGCCTCGCGGATGTCGCGGATCCGGGCGAATTCCTCGGGCAGCAGCCGCTCGACTTCCCGCGCGCCGTCCGGGGACACGCGCGAGATGAAGTCGAACTTCAGCGATCCGGTGAAGAGGTCGCCCTTCCAGTCGGGCCAGAGCTTGCCGGAATAGATCATCAGGCCCGAGGGGGCGATCGACGGCGTCCAGACGTGGAGCGGCGCCTCCATCCCGGCCGCGGCGGTGCCCTGGCCGATCGCGCCGCCGCCGTATTCCTCGCCGAAGCTCACGACCGGCCAGCCGTAGTTGCGCCCCGGCGCGACGCGGTTGACCTCGTCGCCGCCCTGCGGTCCGTGCTCGGTGATCCAGAGCGCGCCGTCCGGGCCCATGGCGGCGCCCTGCGGGTTGCGATGACCGAAGGACCAGATCTCGTGGCGCGCGTCGGCGCGGCCGAAGAACGGGTTGCGCGCGGCGGGCTGGCCGTCGCGGCGGATCCGGACGATCTTGCCCTGGTCGTTGTCGAGATACTGCGCCTTGTCGCGCTCGCCGCGCTCGCCGAGCGCCAGGAACAGCGTGCCGTCGGGCGCCTCGACCACGCGACCGCCGAAATGCGCGTCGCCCGGGGCGGCCGGCTCCTGGCGGAAGATCACGTCGAGATCGGTGATCGCCGCCGCCGCCTCGTCGAGCTTCGCCACCGCGAGCGCCGTGCCGCCGCCCGAGCCGCGCTTCTCGGCGAAGGTGAGGAAGATCTCGCCGCTCGCGGCGAAATCCTTCGCCACCGCGACGTCGAGCAGGCCGCCCTGCCCCTGCGCCCAGACCGCCGGCACGCCGGCGACCGGCCGCGCGGCGCCGTTGGTGATGAGCAGGAGCCGGCCGCCGCGCTCGGTCACGAGCCAGCTGCCGTCGGGCAGGAAGGCCAGCGCCCAGGGGGTGTTGAGCCCGTTCGCCATCTCGCTGACCTCGACGTCGCCGGCCGAGGTCTGGAACCGCTCCGCCAGCGCGGGCGAGGTCATGAGCGCGAGGAGCGTCAGCGCCACGCCGGTCCGTCTAAGTCGCATCGGCCAGTTCTCCCGGGCAGGTATCGTCCTGAGACTAACGCGCGGCGCCGCCGGAGGCATCCGCGATCAAGCATTCGTGAGAACATAGTTGGGGCGGCGCCCGGCCGCGATCAACCGCCCGCGCCGCCGGCGGCGGTGCCGACGCGGTCGCCGAGCCGCGCCATCAGCTCGGCGGCGTCCGAGCCCGGGCGCGCGGCGGCGCGGGCGGCGGCGCTCAGCGCGGGATCGGCGATCATCTCGCCGACCGAGCCGACAAACTGGGCGCAATAGGCGATCGTCTCGCGATCGGCACGGAGCAGCGCCTCGGCGAGCAGCCGCTGGGCGCGGCGGAGGTCGGCGTCGAAGGCCGCGCGCGTCGATGCGCGGCCTCCGAACGGCGGATCGCCAGCCGCCCCGTCCGGGCGGCCAGCGGCGTCGGGCAGGATCGAAAGCAGGCATTCCTGGAAGGCGCGCAGGCTCGGGACCGGCTTTTCGAGGCAGGCGGCGGCGCCGGCGGCCCGCGCCGCCGGGCCCCAGAGCGCCGCGTCCTGCCCGCTCGTCGCGACGATGCTCCGGAGCGGGGTCGCGGCCCGGGTCAGGTGGCGGATGAAGCCGAGCCCGTCGCCGTCGGGCAGGCCGAGGTCGACGATCATCGCGCTCGGCCGGTAGACCGCGAGATGCCGGCCGGCGGAGGCGAGGCTGTCGGCGCGCCGCAGCCGCGCGCCGCTCTCGGCGGCGAAGAGCCTGAGCGCCTCAGAGGCGCCGCGGCTGTCCTCGACCAGCAGGATGGTGACGCCGAACAGGCAATGCCGGCGCGGGCCGGCGGTGGATCGCGGCGCGGGGCCGGGCTCGGGAAGCAGGGGCATCGGGCGGCGCTCCGGGGACAGCGGGGCGCCACCCTCTCGCGCGGCGCCCCTGGCGACGGCCCGTTGGCGGGCCTCCGACCGGGATCCTCGGATGGCCGGGCTTACCGCCGCGTTAAGCGCGGCGGCGAGCCGAAGCGATTATCAGGCGATCTCGAGCACCATGCGGCCTTCGATCTCGCCCTTGTGCATCTTGGCGAAGACGTCGTTGACGTCCTCGAGCTTGGCGGTGTGGATCGTCGCCTTGACCTTGCCCTGGGCCGCGAAGTCTATCGACTCCTGCAGGTCGAGCCGGGTGCCGACGATCGAGCCGCGCACGGTGATGCCGTTCAGCACCATGCCGAAGATGTCGAGCGGGAAGTCGCCCGGCGGCAGGCCGTTGAGCGACACCGTGCCGCCGCGGTCGACCATGCCGATCGCCTGCTCGAAGGCCTTCGGGCTCACCGCGGTGACGAGCACGCCCTGCGCGCCGCCGCCGGTCTCGCGCTTGATCACCGCCGCCGGGTCCTCCTCGAGCGCGTTCACCGTCAGCGTGGCGCCGAGCTTACGCGCGAGCGCGAGCTTGTCCTCGGAGATATCGACGGCGGCGACGTTCATGCCCATCGCCTTCGCATACTGCACCGCCATGTGGCCGAGGCCGCCGATGCCCGAGATCACCACCCAGTCGCCGGGCTTCGCCTCGGTGACCTTCAGCCCCTTGTAGACCGTCACGCCGGCGCAGAGCACCGGGGCGAGCTCGGCGAAGGGCAGGTTCGAGGGCAGATGGCCGACGTAGTTCGGATCGGCGATCACGTATTCGGCGAAGCCGCCGTTCACGGAATAGCCGGTGTTCTTCTGCTCGACGCAGAGCGTCTCCCAGCCGCCGAGGCAGTGCCGGCAATGGCCGCAGGCGGTGTAGAGCCAGGGCACGCCGACCCGGTCGCCCTCCTTCACATGCTTCACGCCCTTGCCGACGGCGGAGACGAAGCCCACGCCCTCGTGACCCGGGATGAACGGCGGATTGGGCTTCACCGGCCAGTCGCCCTCGGCGGCGTGCAGATCGGTGTGGCAAACGCCCGAGGCCTGGATCGCGACCTGGATCTCGCCGTCCCCGGGCATGGGGATCGGCACCTCGTCGATCGTCAGCGGCTTGCCGAATTCGCGGACAACCGCCGCCTTCATCGTTTTTGCCAAAACGAAGTCTCCTCTGGTTGGCGAAGTCTCCCCGCGCCGGGGGCGCGGGGCCTGGTTCCCGCCGCTCAGCCGGTCGGCGCCACCGCGCAGACCGTGGAACGGGTCAGGAATCGGCGCTCGCGGCCGTTGTCGAGGGAGAACATCCCCCCGCGGCCGGGAACAACGTCGATGATGAGATCGGTATGGGCCCAGACCGCCGCCTGGGAGGCGCTGATGTAGAGCGGCGCGTCGCCGACATGGCCGAGCAGCACGTCGGCGTCGCCGATCATGAAGTCGCCCTGGGCGTAGCACATCGGCGAGGACCCGTCGCAGCATCCGCCGGACTGGTGGAACAGGACCGGCCCGTGGTCCGCCTCGATCTCCGCGAGCAGTTCGAGCGCGGCCGGGGTCGCGCTCACCTTGCCGAGGTCGACCTTGTCCGTAAGCTCCGTCATTTCCCTCCCTCCTCTGAAAAAAGACCGGGGGAAGGCCCGAAGGCCGCCCCCCGGAGTCGCTCAGGGAGATCAGAAGAAGCCGAGTTTCTTCGGCGAGTAGCTGACCAGGAGGTTCTTGGTCTGCTGGTAGTGATCGAGCATCATCTTGTGCGTCTCGCGCCCGATGCCGGACTGCTTGTAGCCGCCGAAGGCCGCGTGGGCCGGATAGGCGTGGTAGCAGTTGGTCCAGACGCGACCCGCCTTGATGCCCCGGCCGAAGCGGTAGGCGCGGTTCCCGTCCCGGGTCCAGACACCCGAGCCGAGGCCGTAGAGCGTGTCGTTGGCGAGCTCGAGCGCCTCCTCGTCGGTCTTGAAGGTCGTGACCGAGACGACGGGCCCGAAGATCTCCTCCTGGAACACGCGCATCTTGTTGTGGCCCCTGAGCACGGTCGGCTTCACGTAGAAGCCGCCCGCGAGGTCGCCGCCGAGCTCGTTGCGGGCACCGCCCGTGAGCACTTCCGCGCCTTCCTGCCGGCCGATGTCGAGATAGGAGAGGATCTTCTCCATCTGCTCGGACGACGCCTGGGCGCCGATCATCGTCGCGGAGTCGAGCGGGTCGCCCTGCGTGATGGCCTCGACGCGCTTGATCGCCCGCTCCATGAAGCGGTCGTAGATCGACTCGTGGATGAGCGCGCGGCTCGGGCAGGTGCAGACCTCGCCCTGGTTCAGCGCGAACATGGTGAAGCCTTCAAGCGCCTTGTCGAAGAAGTCGTCGTCCTCGTTCGCCACGTCGGCGAAGAAGATGTTGGGCGACTTGCCGCCGAGCTCGAGCGTGACCGGGATCAGGTTCTGGCTCGCGTACTGCATGATGAGCCGGCCGGTCGTGGTCTCGCCGGTGAAGGCGATCTTGGCGATCCGCGGCGAGGAGGCCAGGGGTTTGCCCGCCTCGAGGCCGAAGCCGTTGACGATGTTGAGCACGCCCGGCGGCAGCAGGTCGCCGATGAGCTCGGCCCAGACCATGATCGAGGCCGGGGTCTGCTCGGCGGGCTTCAGCACGACGCAGTTGCCGGCGGCGAGCGCCGGGGCGAGCTTCCAGCAGGCCATGAGCAGCGGGAAGTTCCACGGGATGATCTGGCCCACGACGCCGAGCGGCTCGTGGAAGTGATAGGCCACCGTGTCGTGGTCGATCTCGGAGAGCGCGCCTTCCTGGCTGCGCAGGCAGCCGGCGAAATAGCGGAAATGGTCGATCGCGAGCGGGATGTCCGCCGCCATCGTCTCGCGGATCGGCTTGCCGTTGTCCCAGGTCTCGGCGGTGGCGAGAAGCTCGAGGTTCTCCTCCATCCGATCGGCGATCCTCAGCAGGGTCTGGGCGCGCTCGGCCGGGGCCGTCTGGCCCCAGGCGTCCTTCGCCGCGTGCGCCGCGTCGAGCGCGCGCTCGATGTCCTGCGCGCTGGAGCGGGCGAGCGAGGTGATGACCTGGCCGTTGATGGGAGAGGTATTGTCGAAATAGCGACCTTCGACGGGTTCGACGAACTCGCCGCCGATGAAGTTCCCGTAGCGCGTCTTGAACGGCGCCTTGCGGGTTGCGATCGCGTCCTGAACGGTCATGTTCTGATGCTCCTCCGTGGCTGTCGGCGGATCCTCGTCCGCCTGTTGTGATTGATTGGAGGCTGATCCCGTCGCGCCCTGCGGTCAATCCGGACTTCCGCCGATGACGGAGCCTTGACGCAAAGGATCGTGGACAATGGCGCGCTTCCCGGTATCCTTTGGCGCACCAAGCAACAAGAATGACACGCCTGTCGCAGAATGCGACACTTCAGGGAGAAGGGACTGGCTCATGGGCCGTCTGGACGAATCGGCCATCGACGTGGCGCGACACCAATATTTCGGCGAGGGCCGGCTGCCGTCGGACCAACTCGGCCACGCGGTGCTGCGCTCGTGGATCCGCTGCTCCGACATGGGGCTGCGCGAACGCGCGACGCCGAGCCCGGATCCGCTCTCGTCCGGCGACCTGCGCCATCTGCATGACCGGCACGCGCGGTTCTGCCGCCTCTGCCGGCCGGAGCTCGAGATGCTGGGCGCCGAGGCGCGCGAGACCAGCAGCGTGGTGATCCTGACCGACGCGGCGGGGATGATCCTCGACACGCTCGGCGACACCGCCTTCGCCGGCCGCGCGGCGCAGGTGGCGCTGCGTCCCGGCGTCGACTGGAGCGAGGCCAACACCGGCACCAACGCGATCGGCGTGGCGCTCGCCGAGCGCCGCGCGGTCAGCGTGCACGGCGGCGAGCATTTCTTCGCCGGGCACGACCTGCTGAGCTGCTCGGCGACGCCGATCGTCGATCCGCGCGGCGCGATCCTGGGCGTGCTCGATATCTCCGGCTCGGCGCGGGTGTCGCATACCCACGCGCTCGGGCTGGTGCGGATGGCGGTGACGCAGATCGAACACCGGCTGCTGCGGCAGCGGTTCGACGGCTGCCGCGTCCTCCGGCTGCACAGCGATCCCGGCATGCTCGGCACGGTGCGCGAGGGCGCGCTGGTGTTCCGCGACGAGACGCTGGTCGCGGCGAACCGGCGCGGGCTCGCGCTGATCGGGCTCGGCTGGGACGCGCTCGACCAGACCGCCTTCGAGGAGGTCTTCGGCCTGCCCGCCCGCGCCGCCGCCACGCTCGCCACGCTGCGCGGCCCGAAGGGCGAGACGCTGGTCTGCGAATGGCAGGACGCGGACCGGGGCGGGCCCGAGTTCCACGGCGAGCGCGAGGTGCCGCGCGCCGCGGAGACCACGCTGCACGACGCGGAGACCGACCTGATCCTCAGGACGCTGCGCGAATGCGGCGGCAATGTCAGCGAGGCGGCGCGGCGGCTCGGCATCCACCGCAGCACGATCCACCGCCGCCTCACTTCCGCCGGCCAGGCGCTGCAGTAGGCGCCCCCTCCCCTCAGGCGGTGAGTTCCCCGACGAAGTCGAGGAAGGCGCGCAGCTTGGCGGAGACGAGGTTGGGCGCGTGATGGTAGGCGTAGAGCGGGAAGGTCTCGTCCGACCAGTCCGGCAGGATCTTCGTCAGCCGTCGCTCGGCCAGAACGTCCCTGGCGTAGAGTTCCAGCAGCTGCGCGATCCCCGCGCCGCCAAGGCAGGCGCCGAGCAGCGACCCGGTGTCGTTGACCATCAGCCGGCCGCCGGCGGCGAAGGGCACCGCCTCGGCGCCGCGCTGGAACTCCCATTCGAACGGCCGGCCGGTCGCCGGATCGCGGATCAGCACGCAGCGGTGGCCCTCCGCGAGGTCGCGCGGATGCCGCGGGATCCCGTGCCGCGCCAGATAGGCTTCCGAGGCGCAGGTCAGCACCCGGGTCCGGAGCAGGAGCCGCGCCTTGAGCGACGAGAGCTCGGGCTCGCCGAAATGGATCGCGACGTCGAATCCCTCGGCGACCAGATCGCCGATCCGGTCGCGCACGCTGATCTCGACGGAAAGCTCGGGGAAACGATCGAGGAAGGCGCCGATGCGCGGCGCCAGCACGAAATGGCCGAAGGCGCCGTCGACGTTCACCCGCAGCCGGCCGCGCACCACCGACCGTGAAGCGGCCGCGCTGACCGTCGCCTCCTCGATACCGGCGAGATGCGGCGCCACCGCCTCGTAGAAGCGCCGCCCCTCGTCGGTCAGCGAGATCGCGCGCGCGGTTCGGTTGAAGATGCGGATCCCGACCCGCTGCTCGAGCCGCGCGACGGCGCGGCTCACGGCGGGCTGCGTCAGGCCGAGCGCCTCGCCCGCCCGGGCGAAGCCGCCGGCCTCCACCACGGCCGCGACCACGCCGATCCCGCTCAACAGGCGGCCGTCAAAGCTCATGAGGCATACTTTTCGTCATGATATGGCTGATCACTATGCATTATTTTTATCCATTGCAAAAGCCTAGGGTCGCCTTCGACGCCCATCGGAGGCGGCTGGAAAGGAATCGGTCATGAGCAATTCGGAAAAGGTGGCGCTGATCACCGGCGCCTCGCGCGGCATCGGCGCGGAACTGGCGCGGCGCCTCGCGGCGGAGGGATTCAAGGTCGTCGTCGACTACGCGGGCGACGCGGCCTCGGCGCGCGGCGTCGCCGGGGCGATCGAGGCCGCCGGCGGCGCGGCGATCGTGGTCCAGGCCGACGTCGCCGACCCGGCGGCGGTCAAGGCCATGTTCGACGCGGCGGAAGCCGCCTTCGGCGGGATCGACGTCGTCGTCAACTGCGCCGGGGTGATGCGGCTCGCGCCCATCGCCGAGACCGACGACGCGACCTTCGACCGGATGGTCGCGATCAATCTCAAGGGCACGTTCAACGTCTGCCGCGAGGCCGCGCGCCGGCTGCGCGACGGCGGGCGCGTGATCAACTTCTCCTCGAGCGTGATCGGCGTGCGCCTGCCGACCTACGGCGCCTATGTCGCGACCAAGGCGGCGGTCGAGGGCCTGACCCAGGTGCTGGCGCAGGAGCTGCGCGGCCGGCGGATCAGCGTCAACGCGGTGGCGCCCGGCCCGGTGGCGACCGAGCTCTTCCTCGACGGCAAGAGCCCGGAGCTGATCGACCGTCTCGCGAAGCTCAACCCCCTCGAACGGCTGGGTGAGCCCGAGGACATCGCCCGCGTCGTGGCCTTCCTCGCCGGGCCCGAGGGCGGCTGGGTCAACGGCCAGGTGATCCGTGCCAACGGCGGCATGTGCTGAGACCTGCGGCCCGGGAACGGCGCCGGGCAAAAAAAATGAGCCGGACCAAGGTCCGGCTCAGTTGGGAGGAAACTCGGATCGGGCGGCCGCGCGAAGGGGCCGCCCGGAAAGGCGTCAGCGGCCGTAGACCGCGTCGTAGGCGATGTCGCGGATCGTGTAGGCCGAGAGGCCGAGATCGCGCAGTTCGCGGGGGCTGAGCGCCTTCAGCTCGGCGATCGTCCGGAGGTAGAGCCGGTAGTCGGCGAAGCCTTTCGCGATGATCGCGAAGAGACCGCCGGCCGTCTGGCGCTGCGGCGCCGAGGGAAAATTGATGACGTGGGCCATGATGCCTATCCTTCGTATCTGCTCGTCCGAGGCCGGGCCCCGACGGAATGGGTTCAGTGCGCGTCGACCGGGCGCGCCCGGGGGCTCTCGCGCCGATCTCGGATCGGTCCGACGCCCGGGAGGGGCATCGGAGCGGTCGAGAAGCCGTGGCGACCGTCGGCTGATCTGGTCTTCGTCATCTCAGCCTCCTTTTCGCTGGCTTTCGGTTTTGAGCGTTCCCGTGTTGTTGCATTGCAAAATAAGCGATCGGGGCGCCGGTGCAATTGACAATGAACGAAGGCCGTCATGCAGTCCGCGCATGGCTGTTAACGAAGCGTTCATCAATGAAATAAGGCGTCATTCTCCCGTGATCCTCGGGAAGCCGTCGCCGGCCCTCACGCGGTGAGCGCTTGCGGCGCGCGCCCCTCGGAAAAGAAACATTTCCGAACATTCTGATCTTTCGCGGCGGCCGAGCCCGCGACGACGCGGCCCTGTCCGCGCGGAGCGCGGAGACGATGCGCCCTTGTCTCCGCGGTGCGCGGGAGCGATCCTGCGCCCGAGCCGCGCCAGCGGCGGACCTTCGGACGAAAGACCACCGCGATGCCTCTCACCAAAGACGATGTGCTGACCGCCCTCCGCTCCGTCCCGATGCCCGGATCCGGCGGAAGCATCGTCGACGCCGACATCCTGCGCGCCCTCTCGATCGAATCGGGGCGGGTGAGCTTCGTGCTCGAGGTCGATCCGGCGAAGGGCGCCGCGCTCGAGCCGGTGCGGGCGGCGGCGCAGGCGGCGGTCGAGGCGTTGCCCGAGGTCGCCTCGGTCTCGGCGCTGATGACCGCGCATGGACCCGCCGCCGCGAAGGCGCCGCCGCCCGACCTGAAGATCGGCCGCCACCCAACGCCGCAGGCCGGGCCGCAGCCGGTGCCGGGGATCCGCAACATCCTCGCCGTGGCCTCGGGCAAGGGCGGGGTCGGCAAGTCGACCGTCGCCGCCAACCTCGCCGTGGCGCTGGCGGCGCTGGGCCGGAAGGTCGGCCTGCTCGACGCCGACATCTACGGGCCGAGCCAGCCCCGGATGATGGGCGTCTCCGGCCGGCCGCGCTCGCCCGACGGCAAGACCATCCTGCCGCTGCACAACCACGGCGTCACGATCATGTCGATCGGCCTCATGCTGCGCGAGGGCGAGGCGGTGGTCTGGCGCGGGCCGATGCTGATGGGCGCGTTGCAGCAGCTGATGGGCCAGGTCGCCTGGGGCGAGCTCGACGTGCTCGTGGTCGACCTGCCGCCCGGGACCGGCGACGTGCAGCTGACGCTGAGCCAGAAATACACGCTCTCGGGCGCGGTGCTCGTCTCGACGCCGCAGGACATCGCCCTGCTCGACGCGCGCAAGGCGCTCGACATGTTCGACAAGACCAAGATCCCGGTGCTCGGCCTGATCGAGAACATGTCGAGCTACATCTGCCCGAACTGCGGCCACGAGGCGCATATCTTCGGCCATGGCGGCGCGCGGGCCGAGGCGGCGCGGCTCGGCCTGCCTTTCCTCGGCGAGGTGCCGCTCGACATCGCGATCCGCCTCGCGGGCGATTCCGGCGCGCCCGTCGTCGCGGCGCATCCCGAGAGCCGCGAGGCCGAGGCCTTCACCGCGATCGCCCGCGGCCTGATCGAGCGCGGCGTGGTCTGAGACGCGGCGGCACGGGTTGCGGGGGCGCGGTCACGCGCTATGGTGGCGATGAGAATTCGCCGGTCCCGCGGGGGACGCCCTGGCGCGAAACGAAAACAGTCGGATCCAAGGAGCCCCTCATGAAGCGTATCCTGCTCGCGACCGCGGCCTGCGCCGGTCTCGCCTCGGCGGCCTCGGCCGAGCCCGTGAACGTCGGCGTCATCCTCGGCTTCACGGGCCCGCTCGAGTCGATCACGCCCGGCATGGCGGCGAGCGCCGAGTTCGCCTTCAAGGAGGCCTCGGATTCGGGGAAGCTTCCGGGCGGGATCACGCTCAATCCGGTGCGCGCGGATTCGACCTGCGTCGACGCGGCGGCCGCCACCACCGCGGCCCAGGGCCTGATCTCCGGCCAGAACGTCGCGGCGATCATGGGCGCCGACTGCTCCGGCGTCACGACCGCGATCGCGACCAACGTCGCCGTCCCGGCCGGCGTCGTCATGGTCTCGCCCTCGGCGACCTCGCCCGCGCTCTCGACGCTCGAGGACAACGGCTTCTTCTTCCGCACCGCACCCTCCGACGCGCGGCAGGGCGTGGTGCTCGCCGATCTCGCGGTCGAGAACGGCGTGAAGGAAGTGGCGATCACCTATACCAACAACGATTACGGCAAGGGCCTCGCCGACAGCTTCGCCGCCGCCTTCCAGGAGAAGGGCGGCACGGTCGCGATCTCGGCGGCGCACGAAGACGGCAAGGCGGACTATTCGGCCGAGGTCGCGGCGCTGCAGGCCTCGGGCGCGCCGACGCTGATGGTCTTCGGCTATGTCGACCAGGGCGGCCGCGGCATCGTCCAGGCGGCGCTCGACACCGGAGCCTTCGAGAGCTTCTACTTCGGCGACGGCATGTACGGGCAGAGCCTGATCGACGCCGTGGGCGCCGAGATCAACGACAAGGTCGTCGGCACCCTGCCCGGGGTCGAGGGCGAGGGCGCGGACATCTTCGCGAAGCTCGCGACCGACGCCGGCATGGACCCGACCGGCACCTACGTGCCCGAGAGCTACGACGCCGCCGCGCTGATCGCGCTCTCGATGGCGGCGGCGGGCTCGGCCGACCGGACCGCGATCCGCGACAAGATGATGGACGTGGCGAACGCCCCCGGCGAGAAGATCTACGCCGGCGAGCTCGCCAAGGGGATCGAGATCCTGACCGGCGGCGGCGACATCGACTATCAAGGCGCCACCGGCGTCGAGCTGATCGGCCCCGGCGAGGCCGCCGGCTCCTACCGCGTCTACGAGATCAAGGACAGCGCCCCCGTCACCCTCGGCTATCGCTGAGGCCGGGCGCGCGCCGTGCCGGAAACGCCCCCGGCGATGATCGAAGTCGATGAACTCCGGATGCATTTCGGGGGCATCCACGCCGTGGACGGCGCCTCGATCCGGATCGCCAAGGGCTCGATCACCGGGCTGATCGGGCCGAACGGCGCGGGCAAGTCGACGCTCTTCAACGTCATCGCCGGGCATTACCGGCCGACCTCCGGCGCGGTGCGGCTGGACGGCGAGGACATCACCGGACTCTCGCCGCACGAGCTCTTCCACAAGGGGCTGCTCCGGACCTTCCAGACCGCGCACGAGTTCGGCACGCTGACCGTGCGCGAGAACCTGATGATGGTCCCGCCCGGACAGCCGGGCGAGACCATCTGGAATTCCTGGATCCGCCCCCGCGCGGTGCGCGAGCGCGAAGGCGAGGTGCGGCGGCGCGCCGACGAGGTGATCGAATTCCTCGAGATCGGCCATGTCGCCGAGGAATACGCGGGCAACCTCTCGGGCGGGCAGAAGAAGCTGCTCGAGCTTGGCCGGACCATGATGGTGAACGCCAAGATCGTCTTCCTCGACGAGGTCGGCGCCGGCGTGAACCGCACGCTTCTCAACACGATCGGCGACGCGATCGTGCGGCTGAACCGCGAGCGCGGCTATACGTTCTGCGTGATCGAGCACGACATGGATTTCATCGGCCGGCTCTGCGACCCGGTGATCGTGATGGCCGAGGGCAAGGTGCTGGCCGAAGGCCCGGCCGACGCGGTCCGCGCCGACGAGGCGGTGATCGAGGCCTATCTCGGCCGCGGTCTGAAGAACAAGCCGGGGGCGATCGCATGAGTTTCCTCGCCGGAACCGACATGACCGGCGGCTATGGCGGGGCCGATATCCTGCACGGCTGCGACATCGCGGTGGAGCGGGGCGAGATCGCGGTGATCGTCGGGCCGAACGGCGCCGGCAAGTCGACCGCGATGAAGGCGATCTTCGGCATGCTGGCGCTCCGCGAGGGCGCGGTGACGCTCGACGGCGAGGACATCACCGCGCTCTCGCCGCAGCAGCGGGTCCATCGCGGCATGGGCTTCGTGCCGCAGGTCCGCAACGTCTTCACCTCGATGTCGGTCGAGGAGAATCTCGAGATGGGCGCCTTCATCCGCGACGACGATTATTCCGAGACGATGGAGCAGGTCTTCGCCCTCTTCCCGATCCTGCGCCAGAAGCGCGCCCAGCCGGCGGGCGAGCTTTCCGGCGGCCAGCGCCAGCAGGTCGCCGTCGGGCGCGCGCTGATGACGCGGCCGAAGGTGCTGATGCTCGACGAGCCGACGGCGGGGGTCTCGCCGATCGTGATGGACGAGCTGTTCGACAAGATCATCGAGATCGCGCGCACCGGCATCTCGATCCTGATGGTCGAGCAGAACGCGCGCCAGGCGCTCAACATCGCCGACAAGGGTTATGTGCTCGTGCAGGGCCAGAACCGCTACACCGACACCGGCGCCGCGCTGCTCGCCGATCCGGACGTGCGCCGGACCTTTCTGGGGGGCTGATGGAGAACGTCCTCAACGCGCTGGTGCTCTTCGCCAATTTCGTGGTGATCCCCGCCACGACCTATGGCGCGCAGCTGGCGCTCGGCGCGCTCGGCGTCACGCTGATCTACGCGGTGCTGCGCTTCTCGAATTTCGCGCATGGCGACCTGATGGCCTTCGGCACCATGCTGACGATCATGGTCACCTGGGGGCTGCGGTCGCTCGGGATCGGCATAGCGCCGCTGCCGACCGCGCTGCTCGCGCTCCCGATCGGCATGATCGGCGCGACGGCGCTGGCGCTCCTGACCGACCGCTGGGTCTTCGCCTTCTACCGCCACCGAAGGGCGGATCCGGTGATCTTCGTGATTGCCTCGGTCGGCGTGATGTTCGTCTACAACGCCGTCACCCGCTTCTTCATCGGCGTCGGCGACCAGCGGTTCGAGGATGGCGAGCGCTTCGTGATGCGGGTGCCCGACTTCAAGGCGATGACCGGGCTCGGGGAAGGGCTGGCGCTCCGGACCTCGCAGGTGCTGACCGTCGTCGTGATGGCGATCGCCGTCGCCTTCGTCTTCTGGTTCCTCAACCGCACCCGCACCGGCAAGTCGATGCGCGCCTATTCCGACAACGAGGATCTGGCGCTGCTCTCGGGCATCAGCCCGGGCCATGTCGTACGCGTGACCTGGGTGCTCTCGGCCTCGCTCGCGACCATCGCGGGCGTGCTCTACGGGCTCGACAAGTCCTTCAACCCCTTCACCTATTTCCAGCTGCTGCTCCCGATCTTCGCCGCGGCGATCGTCGGCGGCATGGGCCAGCCGCTCGGCGCGGTGATCGGCGGCTTCGTCATCGCCTATTCCGAGGTAATGCTGACCTACGCCTACAAGGCGGTGCTCGGCTATCTGCTGCCCGAGACGCTGGCGCCGGAGGGGCTCGCGCAGCTGCTCGGCACCGACTACAAGTTCGCGGTCTCCTTCGTCATCCTCGTGATCGTGCTGCTCGTGCGACCGACCGGGATCATCAAGGGCAAGCTGGTATGACCGGCCCGGCGCGCGTGATCGCCCTCTACGCCGTCATGGCGGCGCTGATCCTCGCGGTCGGGGTGATCCAGAGCTGGACCGTCGCGCTCGCGATCCTGCAGCTCTCGCTCATCTCGGCGATCATGTCGCTCGGCGTGAACATCCAGTGGGGCTACGCCGGGCTCTTCAACTCGGGCGTCATGGGCTTCGCCGCGCTCGGCGGCGTCGCGGGCGTGCTCGTCTCAATGTCGCCGGTGCCGGGCGCGCTGGCGGCGGGCGGCGTCGACCTCGCGCTCGCGATCCTCGCGATCGTGGCGACGGTGGCCGCGATCCTCGTCGCGCGGCGGCGGCTCCCGCCGCGCTACCGCACGCCGGCGACCCTCGGCCTCGCGCTGATCGGCTATCTCGCGATGCGCCGCTTCCTCGACCCCGCCTCGGCGGCGATCGAGAGCGCCACGGGGGCCGAGGGCTACATGGGCGGGCTCGGCCTGCCGATCCTCGTCGCCTGGCCGGTGGGCGGGCTCTTCGCCGCCGGCGCGGCCTATCTCGTCGGCAAGGTGGCGCTCGGCCTGCGCTCGGACTATCTCGCGATCGCGACGCTCGGCATCGCCGAGATCATCCTCGCGGTGCTCAAGAACGAGAACTGGCTGACCCGGGGCGTGAAGAACGTGACCGGCATCCCCCGGCCGGTGCCGCCCGAGACCGCGCTCCAGCAAAGCCGATGGGTGCTCGACCTCGCCGCCCGCTTCGGCTCGGACCCGATCACCACCGCGTCGATCGTGTCGCGGCTCTGGTACGCCGGGCTCTTCGCGCTGGTGCTGGGCCTGCTGCTCTGGCTCTGCGAGCGGGCGCTGCGCTCGCCCTGGGGCCGGATGATGCGGGCGATCCGCGACAACCGCGACGCGGCCGAGGCGATGGGCAAGGACGTCACCCGGCGGCACCTGCAGGTCTTCGTGCTCGGCTCGGCGGTGATCGGCGTCGCGGGCGCGATGCTGGTGACGCTCGACGGCCAGTTCACCCCCGCGAGCTACAGCCCGCTGCGCTACACCTTCCTGATCTGGGTGATGGTGATCGTCGGCGGCTCGGGCAACAACTGGGGCGCGGTGCTGGGCGGGTTCCTGATCTGGTACGTCTGGATCGTCGCCGAACCGCTCGGCAACTGGCTGACCTCGAACCTCGCCGCGCTGACGCCGCCGGGGGGCTGGTGGGACAGCCACCTGCGCGCCGCCGCGCCGCATTTCCGGCCGCTCCTGATGGGGCTGATCCTGCTTCTCACGCTGCGCTTCGCGCCGCGCGGGCTCATTCCCGAGGCGCGCGGGCGGTAGGCGACGCGAGCGGATGGCGGACCGAGGTCCGCCCTACGCGACCGCTCCGTAGGGCGGACCTCGGTCCGCCATCCCTCTCGACCTATTCCGCGAGCGTGCACTGGGCCGGCGCCATCAGCGCCGGGCCCTCGAAGGTGGCCTCCCTGCCCTTCTCCCAGAAGATGTAGTGCCCGCCGTCGTCCTCGTCCGAGAACCGCGCGCCGGAGGCGCTGATCGTCTGGTTCAGCACGAGGCTCATATCCCCCCAGGCGAGCGACAGGAATCCGGGGTCGGTATTGATGAAGACCGCCGCCATCGGCGCGTCGATCTCGTCGCAGGTGACCGCCAGCGGGCCGACGATCGGCGCGTCCCCGATCACCGCCGGCCCCCCGGCCGCGAGCGCGGCGATCCGCTTCACGTATTCCTGCTTGGCGCAGAGCTCGGGCGCGCCGGTCTTCCAGCAATCGTCGCGCCGCGCCATCCAGGCGCGCTGATCCTCGGTGAGCGTCGCCGGGGCGCCGGGCGCGGCCTTCGCGCGGGCGTAGAGCCCGCCCAGGACCCCGTCGAGCATCGCGAGCGGCGGCGCGGCGCAGATCCCGCGCTCCGCGACGGTGGTCGCCGCCGCGCAGTCGAAGCTCGCCCCGCCAGCGGCGAAAGCCTCCGGAGCCGGGCAGATGAGAAGCGTGGTCACGGTCAGAACAGGGGCGGCGATGCGCATGCGAATCCTCCATTTCCGCCAGCTTAGCGCGAAATCGCGCGCCGCGCCTCCGCCGCCGCGCGGGGCGCCTTGCGGCGGCGCGGCGGGACGGGCATTGAGGCCGAGCACTTGGAGAAAGGTTATCCCGTGAAGTACCGCGATCTTGGACGCAGCGACCTCAACGTCTCGGAATTCTGCCTCGGCACGATGACCTGGGGCAGCCAGAACACGCCCGAGGAGGCCTTCGCCCAGATCGACCTCGCGCTCGAGCGGGGGATCAACTTCCTCGACACCGCCGAGATGTACCCGACCACGCCGCTGCGCCGCGAGACCGCGGGCGAGACCGAGCGGATCATCGGCCAGTGGATCGCCCGGGGCGGCGCGCGCGACCGGATCGTGCTCGCGACGAAGATCACCGGCGAGGGCAGCCAGGCCGTCGACCGCGGCGGCGCCCCGATCTCGCCCGCGACGCTGCGCGCGGCGATCGAGGGCAACCTCCACCGGCTCAACACCGACTACGTCGACCTCTACCAGCTGCACTGGCCGAACCGGGGCTCCTATCATTTCCGCCGGCACTGGACCTTCGCGCCCGAGAAGCAGGCGGCGGGGGTCGAGGAGGACATGCTGGCGATCCTGCGGACGATCGGCGAGCTCCGCGACGAGGGCAAGCTGCGCCATTTCGGGCTCTCCAACGAGACCGCCTGGGGCACCGCGATGTTCCTCAAGCTCGCCGAGCGCGAGAACCTGCCCCGCGTCGTCTCGGTGCAGAACGAGTACAACCTGATGTGCCGGCTCTACGATCTCGACCTGGCCGAGCTGTCGCATCACGAGGGTATCGGCCTTCTGGCCTATTCGCCGCTGGCGGCGGGGCTGCTGACCGGCAAATACGCCGATGGCGCGCGGCCGGAAGGCTCGCGCGAGGCCGTCAACGCGAACCAGCTCGGCGGCCGGATCTCGGAGCATTCGGAGCCGGTCGCGGCGGAATACGTCGCGCTCGCCCGCGCGCACGGCCTCGACCCGGCGCAGATGGCGCTGGCCTTCTGCGCCACGCGGCCCTTCATGGGCTCGGTCATCCTCGGCGCGACCACGCCCGAGCAGCTCGGGACCGATATCGCCGCGGCCGATCTGACCCTGAGCGACGAGGTGATGGCCGGCATCGCCGCGATCCACCGCCGCTTCCCGGTGCCGATGTGACCGGCCCCGCGCCGGAGGCCGTGCTCTACGGCCACCCGGACTCGGGCCATGCCTGCAAGGTCGCGCTCGCGCTGGCGCTCGCCGGGATCCCGCGGCGGACGATCCGGGTCGATATCTGGGCGCCGCCCGCGACCCGGCCGGCGGAGTTCCTCGCCGCGAGCCCCTTCGCCGAGGTGCCGCTCCTGCTGATCGACGGGGCCGCGCTGACCCAATCGGGCGCCATCCTGCTCGCGCTCGCGGCGCGGAGCGGCCGGCTGGGCGGCGAGAGCGTCGAAGGCGCGCGGCGCGGCGCCGAGCTCATCCTGTGGGAGGCGAACCGGATCGGCATGTGCCTGCCGCAGCTGATCGAGGCGCGGCGGGTCGGCGGCGCGGGCTTCCCGCCCGGCGCGGTCGACTGGCTCGAAGGCCGCTACGCGGTCGACCGCGACCGGTTCGACCGGCTGCTCGGCGCGGAAGCGTTCTTCCACGGCGCGGCGCCCGGGATCGGCGATTGCGCGATCTGGGGCTATGTCCAGTGGGTCGAGGCGGCGGGCGTGAGCCCGAGCGCGGCGATGGAGGCGTGGCGGGCGCGGATGCGGGCGCTGCCCGCGATGGAGACCCCGGAGGCCTTCTTCCCCGAGGCCTGAGCCCGCTCAGGGCAGGTCGGTCGCCTGGAAGAGCGCGATCTGCATCCCGGTCGAATCGAGCAGCTCGAGCGCCTGGCCGTTCACCCGCCAGGCGCGGGTGGCGGCGAGCGCGCCGGCGAGCTGCTGCTCCCATTCGCCGAACGGCGCCGGGCAGGCCTTGAGCGTGGCGGCCGGACCCTTGAACGACAGCTTGTCGCCGTTGCGCTCGAAGGCGCCGGTCATCTGGTTGCAGCCGACGGTGGCGACGAAGCGGTTCTCGCCCTCGCGAAGCGCGAGATGCGGCTCGCGCGCGCCGTCGATCGGGGTGATGTCGGTCTTTCCGAGCCGCACGATGCGCCAGTAGGTGTTGGTCAGGGTCCGGCTGTTCATCGCCTGCTCGCAGGTCTCCTCCGGCCAGACCCCCGTGAACCGGTTTACCACGACGACCGGCCCCTTGTGCGCCGCCTCGTCGGTATCGCCGCTTTCGAGCACCCGGCCCTGGAAGCTCGCCATTAGCGGGGTGCCCTGGGCGACGCCCGCCGCGAGATACGCGGCCTCGAGCATCGCGAATTCGCCGTCCGCCGCCAGCGGATAGACCCGCCCGGTCAGGCATTCGGAAATCTGCGCGCCGTCGGCGAGGAAGCTGACCATGCCGCGCAGGGGCACCCGGATCGTCAGCGGCGTGACGCCGGGGGCGCCGGCGAGTTCGTAATCGTCGGGCCCGGCGCCGGGCGGCCCCTCGCGCTCGATCAGCCGCAGCCGGCCGGGCGCGATGGCGAATTCCATCTTGTCCTCGCCGTCCCAGAGGATCAGCCGGTTGACCGCCGTGTCGATCCACCAGCGCCCCAGCGCGTCCTGGGTCCGATCCCCCGGCAGCCAGCGCCGGCGCATGCTGAAGACGTGGTCGGGCCAGAGATTGACGCGCATCCGCAGCGACTCGCAGTCGGAGCAGGGTAGATCACCGCCATAGGTGGCCGGAAGATCGAGGCCGAGCCCGGTCTCCTCGGAATCCTGCCGTGCCTCGGCCAGATGAATGACCTCGGCCGAACTGCCCGGGGCGGGCGTCGGCGACGCCGTCCTGACGGGCACGGGCTGGGCGAACGCCGCTCGGCTGGGCGCGCGGTCGGAAGGCGACGGACCTCCGACCACCGCGATCAGAACGGAAAGAGCCACTACCGCGGCTAGCGGTCCCGCCGCCAATCGCACACTCATCAACAACCTCTGGTATTCCGTCGTCCCACCTTCGAGCCGCTAAGATGCAGGCAATTTCCCGCCGAGCCAATGCCTTTCCCCGAGGAATTGGTCACTAAAGCTTGCATTCGTCGCGATTCCCCGCGCGGCGTCCGTAGAATCAGAACGTCTAGCGCCGAAACCGCGACAAACCATTTCCATTTAAGAAACGATCCGGCGTCAGAGCTGGGACTTGATCGGCAGGTGCCGGACGATGGCCGCGATCAGCCGCCGCGACCGGGTCGCGCAGGGCTCGCGCTCCAGCGTGCGCGCGCCGTCGTGCCAGCGCGTCGCCGAGCCCTCGAGGAAGACCTCGTAGCTCTTGTCCGCCGAGGTCAGCCGGTGGAAGACCGCGTCGATCTCGGCGGCGATCGCCTCGTCCGTGAACACCAGCCCCATCTCGGTATTGAGATAGGCCGAGCGCAGGTCGAAGTTGAACGACCCGATGAAGCCGATCTCGCCGTCGATCGTGAAGTTCTTCGTATGCAGCGAGGCCTGGTTGGCGCCGAGCAGCGATTCGCGCGCCCGGTCCGGATCGTTCGGGCGCAGCTCGAACAGGCGGACGCCCCCGCGCAGCAGCGGCGCCCGCGCGACCGAGTAGCCGCCGTGCACGGTCACCTGGTTGTTCGAGGCGAGCGAGTTCGTCAGGATCGCCACACGCGCGCCGTGCTCGGCCAGCGCGCGGAGCCCCTCGATCCCCTCATCGCCCGGCACGAAATAGGCGGTGGTGACGCGCAGGTCGTGCGCGGTCGCGGCGATCATCGCGCCGAGCGTATGGATCAGCCATTCCGGCTTGTCGAGGCGCTGGGTCTTGCCCGGGGGGTCGGAGATGACCCGGGCCTTCACGGTCCAGTGGATCGGCCGCGCCGTGGCGAGGAAGGCGCCGAGATCGGGTTCGGTCAGCGCGCTGGCGAGATAGCGCGAGGCCAGCGGATCGGTGTCGAGCCGGGCGAGCGAGCCGCGCAGCCCGCGCAGGTTGGCCTGCTGGTCCTGGAACAGCGAGCGGATCGGCAGCGTCAGCGGGCTGTTCCAGTAGGTGTCGAAGATCTCCGAGACCTCCGCCACCGCCGGTCCGACCAGCGCGGCGTCCATGTCGTAGGAGTTGAAGTCGCTCGCCGCGTCGAAATAGGTGTCGCCGATGTTGCGCCCGCCGATGATCGCGATCCGCCCGTCGACGATCCAGGCCTTGTTGTGCATCCGCCGCGTCACGGTGAAGAGCCGGAGCAGCATCTCCGCCCCGCGCCGGAGCGAGGCGGCGCGGTTCTTCGCCGGGTTGAACAGCCGCACCTCGATGTTCGGATGCGCGGTCAGCGACAGGTATTCCGGATCGAGGCCGCGGGTGTTGATGTCGTCGAGCAGGAGCCGGACCCGCGCGCCGCGGTCGGCGGCCGCGAGCACCTCGCGCACCAGCAGGCCGCCGGTCAGGTCGCCGCGCCAGAGATAGTACATCATGTCGATGCACCGCCCGGCGGCGCGCGCCGAGAGCGCCCGCGCCGCGAAGGCCTGGTGGTTGTCCGCGAGGACCATGACGCCGGTCTCGTCCGGCCGCGGCTCGGTCAGGGCGGCGACGACGGCGTCGCAGACGCTCGCCGGACCCGCGACCGGCATCGCCTCCGAGGGCTGGCCGCGGGCGCGCTTGGCGAAGCGGCCGTAGAGCCAGACCGAGACGAAGGAGGAGAACGCGACGAGGACGGCGACGATCGCGAGCGACAGCAGCAGGTCGGTGTCGATGCCGGGCAGCGTCACGATCGGCGAGCCGCCTGGGCCGCGTCCAGCGGGGAGAGGTGTTCAAGGCGCTTGGTGGTCATCGTTCTCCCCGTTGCGGGGCCAACGATACCGGGGCGTCGCGAAGTTGTGAAGCGCGCGGATCAGGCGCGGGCGCGCAACCGGGTGAAGGCGGCGAGCACCTCCGGCAACGCGACCTGGTGCGGCATGTGGCCGACGCCGCGCAGCCGGGTCAGCCGCGCGCCCGGCACCGCGGCGGCGAGCCGCGCCGAATGCGCCTCGAGACTGACGGTCGGATCCGCCTCGCCATGCACGATCTCGAGCGGCGGGGCGAGGTCGGGATAGCGGCGCGCCATCGGCTCGAGCCAGCGGCGCAGCGCGCCGAGCTGGCGGGCGTTGCGGCGCAGGCTGTCGCCGGCGAGGACGAGCGAGAGATCGAGATGCGCGAGATAGCCCGAGGGCGCCGCCTGCGGGGCGAAGGCGCGGTCCGCCACCCGGGCGGCGACGCCGGCCGGGAGCAGGTGCCGCAGGCTTCGCGCCAGCATCGGGCCGATGACCGGCGTGTCGATCAGCGCGTTGGTGACGCCGCCCTGCCCGCTCCAGCCATGGGTCGGCGCGGCGAGCAGGAGGAGCCCCGCGACGCCGCGCGGCGCGTCGAGCGCCCAGGCGAGGCCGACGGCGCCGCCATAGCTGTGGCCGATGACGAAGGCGCGCGACACGCCGGAGCGCTCCAGCGCCCCGCGCAGGAGCCGCGCCTGGACCGAGAGGCTGTCGCCGCCCCGGAGCGGCCAGCCGCTCTCGCCATGGCCGGGACGGTCGAAGGCGTAGACCGTGTGCCGCGCCGCGAGCGCGGGCGCGAGGCGGAAGGTCATGTCGTTGAGATTGGCGCTCGCGCCATGGATCAGCACGACGGCGGGGCCGCGGCCCATCCGGCGGAAGGCGATCGGGACCCCCTCGACCATCACCCGCTCGCGGGCGCCGGGCGCCGGGCGCGGGATCGGCGCGCGGCGCCGCGCCGGGGCCGCCGCCCGCCCCCGAGCCTCGCCCGTCGCGGGATCGGGGGCGCCGTTCGGCGCTTCCGGCTCAGTTGGGTTCATGCTCGCACGCTCCCGCCCCACTCGGCACACGGACTGTCGGGACCGGGGCTCGGGCGTCGATCCACGCGGCCAGACTCGGGTCTAGCGCGCGCGGGGGAGTCGGGCAACGAAAAGGCGACGGCCGCGCGTCAGAGCTGGGCCATCACTTCGTCGGAGATCTCGAAATTCGCGGTCACCGACTGCACGTCGTCGTCGTCCTCGAGCGCCTCGATCAGCTTCATCAGGCTCTGCGCCGCGTCGAGGTCGAGCTCGGTCGTGGTCTGGGGCTTCCAGACCAGCTTGGTCGACTCGGCCTCGCCCAGCGCCGTCTCGAGCGCGGTCGAGACGTCGTTGAGATCGCCGACCGCGCACCAGATGACATGGCCGTCCTCGGAGCTTTCGACGTCCTCGGCCCCGGCCTCGATCGCGGCCTCCATCACCTTGTCGGCGTCTCCGGCCGCGGCCGCGTAGACGATCTGGCCCATCCGGTCGAACATGAAGCTGACCGAGCCGGTCTCGCCAAGGTTGCCGCCGCGCTTGGTAAAGGTCGAGCGCACGTTGGAGGCGGTCCGGTTGAGGTTGTCGGTCATCGCCTCGACGATGATCGCGACGCCGTTCGGGCCATAGCCCTCGTAGCGGATTTCCTTGTAGTTCTCCGCGTCGCCGCCGGAAGCCTTCTTGATCGCCCGGTCGATGTTGTCCTTGGGCATCGAGTTGGACTTGGCTTCCTTCACCGCGAGGCGCAGCCGCGGGTTCTTGTCCGGATCCGGATCACCCATCTTCGCGGCGACGGTGATCTCCTTCGACAGCTTCGAGAACAGCTTCGAACGCACGGCGTCCTGCCGCCCCTTGCGATGCTGGATGTTCGCCCATTTGGAATGGCCCGCCATGGCCCCGCTCCGTCATATGTCCGTCAGATCCGATGGCGCGCCTTATGGCGCGCCGCGCCCGGCATTTCAAGGCGTGGGCACGAGCGGCCAGAAGACGGGGATCAGAAGGCAGCAGGTGACGCCGGTGATGATGTTGAGCGGGATGCCGATGCGCATGTA
>QFPW01000079.1 GCA_003241785.1 Rhodovulum sulfidophilum
GGCTCTATGCCGTTTCGTGTGGAAAGCGCCCCCGTCATCGCGCCGCCACCGGAGCAAACGGGCTGGCCGGCAGGTGCCTGAGTTTGGCCATGCGCAGGTAGGCGATGGCGATGAAGTTGGCGCTGGTTCTGAAGCCCCGGGCGGCGCGTTTGGCCTGCTGCAGCAGCCCGTTCATGGCCTCGACAAAGGCGTTGCTGCGGTGATCCACCATGCCGCGCACGACAGCCTGCTGGCGCTCGGCCAGCGTGGCCGCCAGCTTCTTGAAGGGCTCCAGTCGACAGCGCCGGGCCCAGCTCAGCCAGACCATGAGGTCCCGATTCGCCTGCTCAGGGTTGTTGTGCGCCCGGGCCTGGGCGTAGACCTCGCGCAGTGCCATCTTCAGCCGCCACGCCCGGGCGCTCTTGAGCCCGGAGCGCTGCAGCCAGTGCATGGTGTCGATCTGCTTGCGGCTCCAACTGGCCGGGTTGCGCCGCATGCCCCACATCAGCTGGCGCAAGGCCTGCGGCGCTCTCCCGCCCAGGGCTTGTCGCACCTGCGTGGGGTCGTCGGCCATCTCCTGGCGGCGCACCTGGTCCATGGCCTCCATCGCCATGGCCACAACGTGGAAGCGGTCGTAGCTGATCTGGGCCCGCGGCAGCGCCTTGGTCACGCCCAGCGCGTAGGCCGCGCTCATGTCCATGCAGACGTGTCGCACCTGCGTCGGGTCACCTCCGTGGGCCTGGAGGTCGGCCACGAAGTCCAGCACCGTCTGGTGGCTGCGGCCCTCGGTGGCGAACAGCAGCCGCTTGGCCACCAGGTCGTGCACCACGGTGATGTAGTGCTGACCGCAGCGCAGGCTGGTCTCGTCGATGCCCACCACGCTCACGCCGTCCAGGCGCTCCAGCGCCCGAGCCTGACCAACGTAGTGCTCGATGCGCCGCCACAGTTGCTTGTCCGCGCAGCGCAGCAGTGCTGCGGCTTGGCGCACCGGCAGGTCACGGCAAAGCGTGAGCGCCAGAGCTTCGAAGGCCGCCGTGAAGCCCGAGCCCGGCCGCGCCCACGGCACCGCCATCTGCGTGGTCTTGCCGCAGCCGCCGCAGGCCACGCGGGGCACGTCGCAGTGCAGCCAGGCCTCGAACTGGAAGAAGTCCAGGTGCCGCCACGAGCGGCGCAACCGGTCATGAACGGGCTGGGCCGGAGCACCACAGGCCGGGCAGGACAGGGCCGTGCCTTGGCAGCCGATCTCGAAGTCGATGCGTCGCTTGGCAGTGTCGAGCTTGACGTCCTCGACCACCCACGGCAGTTGCAATCCCAACGCGCTGGTGAACAGCGCTTCGACTCCGACGCTCATCGAATCTCTCCTGTCTCGACGCCCCTCAGCAGGGGACTACCGGTGGGCATTCTCACTGTTGGATTCCACACGAAACGACGACGGGCC
>QFPW01000046.1 GCA_003241785.1 Rhodovulum sulfidophilum
CATCTCTCCGCCAAGGCACGTCGCTAACGACGTCGCTATGGACGTCTCTTAGCTCAGCACCGGCAAGCCAGGCAGGCGGTGCCAATCGGCCGGTTACGAAGCATCGTCCAGGCGATCCAAAACTCAGCGACCCGCCTGCCGCACCGCCTTCAGCGACTGCAACCGGGCCGGTATGAGGCGATCATGACAACTCCAATCGAACGACTGTCGGGCCTTGTTGTCGGTGTCGTCGAGTCGGTTGCGCCCGACGAAGTTCGGGTGCTCCTTGAACTGGACGCTCCGCACTCCACAGCATTGAATACCGGAGTGCCGGCGGGGTTTCCGCGTCTCAATGGGTATGTGATCATCCCAAATGAAGCCGGTGCGACAGTCGCCTACATAACCTGGATTGGGATCGAACGCTCTCCTTATCCAAAGCGCTCTGGCCTGAAAGACTTTGGCCTGATCGATCTTCCATTTCCACTACGGAAGATGTCGCTATCGCCAGTGGGTACATTGACATCTCGGCGCGACCGCGCTTCGGGAATGACCAGATACGAACTCTCTCGTGGCGTGGTCGCGTTTCCGTCAGTGGGGGACCAAGTCCTTATCCCGACACCCCCGCAGGTCGAAGCCATCGTGGGCGCGAGGGACGACGATAAGAGAGTCAGAATAGGCTCCTCTCCGATGGCATCGAACGCGGCCATCATGGTCGACCCTGACAAGCTTTTCGGCCGGCACCTGGCGGTATTGGGAAACACCGGCAGCGGTAAATCATGCACGGTAGCGGGCCTGATTCGATGGTCCATGGAGGCCGCCGAGAAGGCCATCAAGGATGCCGGCAAGACGGGGGTGCCCAACGCGCGGTTTATCATCCTCGATCCAAATGGCGAATACGCCAGGGCCTTCGCTGATCGCGGAGACGAGCTACGGTTGTTTCGCGTTCCACCCGTTGCAGATGGAGAGCGACCGCTCGATGTCCCTGCGTGGCTCTGGAGTGGGCACGAGTGGACCGCGGTCGCCCACGCCCAACCAGGAGCGCAACGCCCGTTGCTTATGCAGGGGCTGCGGGAGCTGAAGGCCGGTCAAACGGAGGGAGTGCCCAGAGAGGCGATGATCCGCCGCTACCTTGGTTCCTATTCGATCCGGATATCGGCGATGTTGAACACCGGCACGCACGCCTTCGCGGGGGCTCCGAGACCGAGATTCGAGTGCGCACGGCTCCTTGAAACGATCGCGTCAGATTGTTCGCAGTTTGGCGGGGAGGCCCTCGATACAGCTAGCGGCGCTCTTGCCGCGATTTCCACCACGATCACAGGGATTGTCGATAGCCGACGATCTGGAAATTTCTTCAACGATTTTGCGATTTCAGACCTGGAAACGATCCGCAGCGCACTGGATACATTGGCTCAGACGCTGCCGGATATCGGTCACGCAGCCCTCATCAGTGAGGACGCTCCACAGTTCTTTGACGTAAACATTCTCGCCGAACATCTTGATCGGGTGGCAACCGAGCAGGGAGGTAACCTCGCAGGGTTCATCTCGACGCTCGGACTTCGGATTCGCGGAATGCTCGCCGATCAGCGGCTCGGCGCCGTAATTGGTCGCGACCCGCCGACTTCCTTCGAAACCTGGCTGAAGGATTATGTCGGGGACGATGGCGCGAGTAACGGCCAGATCGCGGTCGTCGATCTGTCTCTCGTCCCATCCGAAATCGTCCACATCGTTGTGTCCGTTTTGGCGCGGCTGATCTTCGAATCGCTTCAGAGATACCGCCGCGGCCATCCGAAGGGCCAGACCTTGCCGACAGTCCTCATTCTTGAGGAAGCGCATACATTCGTTCGGCGCGGCAAGGACGATGACGGCCCTGCCTCATCTCCGACCCAGCTCTGCCGCGAAGTGTTCGAGCGTATAGCCCGCGAGGGGCGCAAGTTCGGGCTCGGGCTCGTCCTTTCGTCGCAGCGACCATCAGAGCTTTCTCCAACGGTTCTCGCCCAATGCAACACGTTTCTGCTGCACCGTATCGTCAATGATGCGGACCAGAATCTCGTCGCACGCCTCGTCCCCGACAATGTCGGTGGACTCTTGCGTGAGCTGCCGAGTTTGCCTTCCAGGCAGGCCGTTCTCCTTGGTTGGGCAGCGCCGATCCCGGTTCTGGTGGAGGTGGACGAATTGCCTGATGCACAGAGGCCGCAGTCGGCAGATCCGGATTTCTGGAACGTTTGGACGCTGGCCGAAGAGCGGAATGTCGATTGGGACTCAATTTCGAAAGCATGGTCGGGCTCTGCTCCGGTGCAACTGCCGGAGGAAGAATGATCCGTATTCTGCACACGGCTGATTGGCATATCGGTCAAACTTTACGCGGGTTCTCGCGGGAACACGAGCACCGTAAGGTGTTTGAGCGGCTTGAAGAGATCGTCGTGGAGCGAGATGTCGACGCCCTCGTTATCGCCGGCGACGTGTTTGACAGCCAAAATCCCTCCGGGGAAGCGCAACAGCTCTTCTACAATACGCTCGTGCGGCTGAGCCGCGCACATCCGCGCATGGCTATGGTGATCGCTGCCGGCAACCATGATGCCGCTGGTCGGTTGGAAGCGCCGCGGCCTCTGTTGGAGGCATTCAACATCCGCGTCGTGGGCAATGTTCGGCGGCGTGAAGGGCGAGTCGAGGCCGCACGCCATCTCGTTCCTATCGCTGACGCAAGCGGTGCGGTAGCTGCTCATGTGCTTGCAGTCTCCTATCCAACCGCTGCGTGCCTTCCGAATTTGACACGGCTGGATGGTGAAGCAGGCTCGCCCGTCATCGCTGGCGTGCGAAGCCTCTATGCCGAATTGGTCGATACGTTGCGGGGACCGATGGATGGTCTACCGTTCGTCCTAACGGGACACCTCCATGTCGCGGGAGGTATCGAATCGGAAGGCGCAGAGCGGCGAATTCTGGTCGGTGGCCAGCATGCCGTGCCGCATGACGTGTTCCCGGCAGAAGCGAGTTACGTGGCGCTTGGCCACTTGCATAAGGCTCAGGCTATTGGCCGCGATACCGTCCGCTATTCCGGTTCACTGATCCCTTTGTCTGCGACGGAGCTGCCCTACGCGCATGGGGTCACTCTTGTGAGCCTCGACGGTACAGCGGCTCTATCTGAGCACATATCGATTGACCGGCCAGTTCCCTTCATCCGCCTTCCTGAAGCGGGCGATATGCGGTTGAGCGAATTTGGTGATCACCTGAAAGCAATGGACCTCTCATCCGACCTACCGCTTCATGAGCGGCCATTCGTCCAGGTCAGGCTCGCCCGCGAAGGGTTGTCTCCCGGGTTCAGAGAGGAGGTCGACCGCATCGCGGAGAGCTTCCCGGTGCGCATCGTCGATACCCGTGTTGCAGCAATACCCGGGGCGTTGAATGACGTGATCATCGCCGATCCTATGATGCGGCTGGCGGAAAGAGATCCGGAGGATCTGTTCAAGCTTGCATTTGAACGCACCCTCGGCGTCGCCCCGGATGCTGCTCACCTGGATGTCTTCCATCGAGCACGGGCGGAGATATAGTCATGCGGATCTTGGCTATCCGCGGCGAGAATCTGGCAAGTCTTGGCGCTCCCTTCGAGATCGATCTTGCCGCAGAGCCTCTTGCAGGTTCCGGCCTCTTTGCCATCACTGGCGAGACCGGCGCCGGGAAATCGACTATCCTCGACGCGCTCTGCCTCGCGCTCTATGGCGAGTATCCGCGCGTCTCTGTTAGCCGTCGTGAAAATACCCCCGATCCCAGCGGAGAGGCGATTTCAATTCATGATGGCCGGGCGATCCTGCGTCGCGGCGCTGGGAGCGGATATGCCGAGGTGGATTTCGTCGGGCAGGATGGCGAACGCTACCGCGTTCGCTGGGAGGCCAATCGGGCGCGGGGGCGAGCAAATGGGCGGCTGCAGAATGAGCAGCGCTCGCTGTATCGACTTGACGACGGCAGTGCGGTGGCGACCGGCAAGACTCAGGTCCGCGAGGCGGTGGAGACGAGAACTGACCTCACATTCGATCAGTTCCGGCGAACGGTGCTCCTCGCGCAGGGCGAGTTCGATGCCTTCCTGCTCGCCGCCGAGAGCGAGCGCGCGGAATTGCTCGAGAAGATCACAGGCACCGAAATCTACGCGGCGATCTCGGTCCGCGTTCATGATGGCACCGACGCACGACGAAGAATTGTCGAGCAATTGGAGCAGCGTCGGAACGACATTGGACTTCTTGATGACGAAGCCATGCAGGCGCTGCTGGAGGAGCAAAGCCAGCTTGCTTCGACCATTGCTCAAAAAGGTGCTGAGCGCGATCAACACAGCGAGCGATTGGATCATTTCAAGCGCGTCGCTGCTGCTCGCGGCGATCTCGCACGGGCTGAGGCCCAGGCGGTCGCAGCGCGCGCCGCACGCGAAGCAGCCGCCAATGAGTATCAATCTCTTGCCGAGTTCGATCTCGTCGAGCCGCTTCGTCCGCTAGCGGGTGATGTACAAAATGCACGACGGACGGCAGCGGAGGCCAAGACCCGTCTCGACGGCTTGCTCATTGCGCGCGAGGAAGCGCGGACGCTGGATGCAGCGTCTACAACGCAACTGGCGGATGCTGTAACCGCCAACGTAGCGGCAGAGGACGTCCTCAAGAACTTCGGTCCCCTTTGGAGCGAAGCCGAGAGGCTCGACGCCGAGCTGACGACAGCTCGGACGGAGTTTAATGATGCGGTGGAAAAATCGCAGCAAGCGGAAGCTACATTGCGCGATAAGGCCAATGCGCTGGCCACGATTGATCAGGCTCTCGGTCAGACTTCAGAATCGTACCGCACAACCGCGGCGCAATTAAGCAATCAATCGGATCGCGTTCTTCTTGCTGATCGTCTTGGCGATGCGATGGACTTGTTGGCGAAGCGGGGAGCGCTCCAGCAGGAACACACTACAGCCACGGTGGCGGCCATTGGAGCGGAAGAAACAGCGGCGCGATTGCAAAGTGAAATAACCACCCTGTTGGAAAAGCTCACCGAGGATCGTGAGCGAAAGAATGGCCTAAGTCGTGAAATCGCTGATCGTAGAGCCGGTCTTGCCGGCATCGACGAGGCGACGCTCCACGAACGAGACATCGATCTGCAGCGCGCGCTCGAGGCTCTGCGCGAGGCAAGTACCGTCTGCGACCGGCATACTCGAGCATCGGCAGATCTAACACGGCGAGAATCGGAACACACGCTGGCGGCGCAAGAGGTCAGCACGGCGAAAAGCCAAATTGTTGAAGCCGAAGCGGACCAGCTCCGCGATCGGACCGCACGTGCGGAAATTGTTCCGATCGCAGAGCTCGCCGACGAGGCTGTCTCATCTGAGGCCATTCATCTGCGCAGCCTGCTGGCCCCAAATTTGGCCTGTCCGGTGTGCGGCAGCACCGACCATCCGCATCTTGCGCATCCCAGCGCGCTGAATGAAATTGCTGCTAGGCTTCGCCGCCGACGCGAAGAACTCGATGCCGCGTTGACCAGGACGGGCCAGCGTTTGGATGCTGCAACGCGCGCGCTCTCCGCTGGAGAAGCTCGCCAGACGGAGACAAACCGCGGAATCGATGTGGCGCGCGGACAAATTCTGGCTGCCAACAGCGCTTATGGCGAACAGTTGTCGTCCTTGAACGATCTCTGCACGAAGGCTGGGATCGAGGAGGGTGTACCTCCCGTTCTCGATGACCAGGCTGCGTCGAAACTGGCGGCCCATATCTCAGTCGCGATCGCAGAACGATCAGCCATTGCATCTCCACTCGCAAACGCGCGCCGTCTTCGGACTGAGATCGACGGTTTGCAACGGGAGCATGACGCGCTCGGCGAGGCGACCGAGACGACCGCGCGGTCCATCGACCAAAGACGTTCTGATTTCCACGCCGCGCAATTGAAGGCGACTGAGTACACGGTTCAGGCGGCGGGCCTTGCCGAGCGCCTCATTTCTATTCGCCGTGAAATCACGCCGTTTCTCGCTGCAGCAGGTCTGGCCGTCGATGACCTCGATGTCGATCCCACCGGTGTTAGCGTTACGCTGTCAACAATCGCGACGGAGTATGCTGCCCTGCGCGAACAGGTTGGCCAACTTGAAATGACGCTCCAGCGTTTGGCGCCCGAGCGTGCAGCCGCGGGTGCCTCGCTTGAGCACGCGCAGGTGCAGGTGACGACGACGGCACTTCTTCTTGATCAACGTCGCATGGCCGAGGGAGAGAAGGCGCGCGCCAGAGCTCAACTTCTCGATGGCGAGGCGACAGCAAGCCACCGGACTCGGATCAATGAGGCTTGCCGGACCACCCGTGAGGCGCTCGCGCTCGCGCGCGAGACGAAATCCGCCACCGATGCAGCGTTCCAGGCGGCCGGCGCTCGTTGCGACGAGGCCGCCGCTGGATTGGAGACCGCCAAAGGCCGCAGTGCTTTAGCCGAAGAGGCATTCAACGCTGCGTGCCTGGATATTGCTCGCTCGTCAGACCAGGTTGCCGCGCTGATCGCAGCCGACCCAGCTTTGAGCAGAGCGTTGCGGGTCCGAATTCAGGAGATCGACCGAGGCGTGAACGATGCCGGCACCGCAGTGCTTACGCGCCACAATGACTTACACCGGGCGTTGGAAGGTTTCGACGAGACCACCGATGCAGAGGCGTTGGCCGCAGTCGTCGCGGCGTTGGCAACAGAAATCGGAGACTTGCAACAACGGACAGGTGTACTTGCTGCTACGCTCGCGCGAGACGACGAGGCACGCCGCGCCGCCGCAAATCTATCTGCGGAAATCGACACCGCGAAAGCGGAACTCGCAATCTGGCAGGCAGTCGACGATGCTGTCGGCTCGGCCAGCGGTGATCGTTTCCGCCGCTTTGTGCAGGGCATCACACTCGACCACATGGTGCAATTGGCGAATGATCACCTCCACGCATTGACCCCCCGCTATAGGCTCGCGCGGGGGGCAGCGTCCGATCTCACTCTGCATATCATTGATCGCGACATGGGCGACGAGGTCCGCGGGACGCGAAGCCTGTCAGGCGGTGAACGTTTCCTGGTCTCCCTTGCGCTGGCGCTCGCTTTGTCAGGTCTCGAAGGACGATCGTCCTTTGTCGACACACTATTTATCGATGAAGGCTTCGGATCGCTCGATGCGGAGACGCTCGACCTGGCAGTAGATGCGCTGGAGACCTTACAGGGTAGAGGTCAGAAGGTTGGCGTCATCACGCACGTCGCTGCCATGATCGAGCGGATCGCCGTGCAGGTTCGCGTAGAAAAACGTGGCGCTGGAAGGTCGGAGATTAGAGTTTCCGATGGCATGGGAGCATGCATGGCCTACTACGAGTAGCGCGCAATAGTATTACAAGTGACCTCGGAGTGTTCAAGTCGGAAGAGAAGGTAGATGAAGGCATGCGGGGCGAAGAGAGCGCGTTTGAGGACGGGACGATCACTGAGGGATTCGCCGTCTTCCGTGTGCTCGACGTCGAGACGGTTCAAGCCATTAGGGCCGAACAACGCCAGAATGCCCACCGCGACGCCGCGGCGTTTCCCGAGCTCCTGGAGAGCTTGAGGACTTTGCTCCGAACCTACTATCCGCCCCACCTTATCGCGGTGTTTGCGGGTTGGGGGCTCCGCACCGCCTCAGGGCCTCAGGGCGTCGGGCGCGAATCGATGATCAAAGGTGTGTCTCAGCATCATGCCGAGCTCCTTCAGGTCATCGCCTTGGCGCTGCCGGCCGCCGAATGGGGGCAAGAGCCAGCGGAGATGGAGGACATCCAAAAAACGATCGACGTAACACTCGGACTTGCCAAGGCTTTCGTAGCAAAGCGCATGGTTGCCGCGGCGGCCGTCACCGACCCCTTGGCCGCCACGAAGCTGTCGTTGCAGGAACGCCTGCGCCAGCATACCCAGATGGTGCGCAACTGGGGTCCCTACAGGATGATGCTCCAGATCCTGTGCGACCTTTACGAGCCGCTCAACGTGGCGATGCGCGAGCACCATGGTTTCGGCGGGCTCGATGTCATTGCGGTGGCCGAGCACACCGTGGCGGCCATCGAAGCCCAGGTGAACGAGCGCTTCAGGCTATTGAAAGACATTTTCAAAGCCCGCGCGATCCCCGAACTCATCTACGATTTCTTCGGCCGCTTTCCAGGCGTCGCCGGCGATCCGGCGGCCTTTCTCTCCGCGCTCGATCCTGAGGAGCCTCTGGAGTCGGTTCGCGCGCGCCTGCTCTCGCACGCCGATCGCTGGCTGGTGGTCAATTCGATCGTGCCCGTTGCGTCCATCGCTGCGGCCAGCGGCCTTTCCGAAACCCAAACTCGGGCGGTTTTGGATCGCCTCAGCTTGATGCCGGGGGACTTGGCAGGGGAAAATCCCGATCATCTTTTCCTTGCTAACCCGGTATGGACGAGGCCGGGCATCAAGTCGGGAGACCAATATTTCTTCGCCTTCCCGCAGACGACGGTCAGCTTCCTGCATCAAATTCTCCGCCTGCTGTGCGAGGAAGCCGGCCTGAAGGCCGCTTTGGAACAACGACGGTCGATTTTTCTCGAACAAGAGACGCTCCGCATCATCAGTGGGGCCCTACCAGGGGCCCTGATAAAACCCTCTGCCGAGTGGACATGGCAGAGCGGAAAGTTCGAAACCGATGTGCTTGCGGTGCTGGATCGAACGGTCCTGATCGTAGAGTGCAAGTCAGCCTCTCTGACGCCGCAAGGGTTGCGGGGCGCACCAGAACGCGTGCGCCGTCACGTCGCCGATCTGATCGCCGATCCTGCCATCCAATCGGCACGTCTGGAGAGCGTGATCACTCGAGCGCGCGGCGGTGACCAAGGCGCGCTCGCCATCACCCGCAGTCTTGGCTTTGACCCGGCCGAGATCGATAAAGTCATCCGGATTTCGGTTACGTTGGACGATCTAACCGTGCTGGCCTCGGCCGAAAGGGAGCTTAAGGCCGCCGGCTGGGTTCCCGAAGAGCTTGAGCTGGCAGCGACGCTCAATATAGCCGACCTCACGTGCGTCTACGACATCCTGACCCGCCCGTCGCAGTTTTTGCATTACTTCAGCCGTCGCACGCAGCTGCAGAGGTCCGCTGACGTCATCGGCTTCGAGCTGGACTTCCTTGGGCTCTATCTCGCCACCAATTTCAGCCTGCCGACCGCCAGCGGACATCGTCATATCGTCATCAGCGAGATGTCTCGGGACGTCGATCTCTATTATCAGAACATCGAAATCGGGCATCCGAGCGACAAACCCGCTCCACGGCTTGATCCCTTTTTCAAGGCGCTCCTCGACCAGCTCGAGACACGCCGGCCCCGGGGGTGGACTACGATGGCGCGGGACCTTCTCAGCATTGGAGACATCGACGGCCAAGCAGCCTGCGTTGAATCCCTCGAAGCGTTGCGGTGGAGTGCTTCACACACCCCGACGGATCCCGATCATCTGAACGTGCTTGTCGCGATGCCGGACGATGCGCCTGACCTCGCCATTGTTTTCCACGTCTTCCCTCGGGCGGAGCGGGCGAGCAGGGACGACACTGTTCGAAGGCTTGTCCAACACGTGCTCGCTCACCCGGGGCGGTCGCGATGCTTGTTCATCAGCCGCATGATCGAAACGTGGGACACTAATCCGTATGACGCAATCGGATTGGCCAGAGCCTTGGACAACTAGGCGGCTCTTCGACGGGGAGAGATTCTTGGCAGTGTCCGAGATCACGCGACCAGCTGTCGCCCCGGAAGGATGGGCTGCGCGCCTGAGCGCGGCGACCGAGCAAAGCCCTCAGCCGCAGAATGAGATTTCAAAAAGGGACGCTGTGTCTCGCCGACCAAAGATCCTCTATCTCGATCAGAACGCCTGGATCGCCCGTGGGGCCTGGGATAAGACTGAGCATCACCTCGTGCGCTGCGTAGGTGCTGACGCTGCGAAGAACATCGTAACCGGCCGATTGGCACCGCCTGCCTGGCTTGCCGGTGCTGAGCTAAGAGACGTCCATAGCGACGTCGTTAGCGACGTGCCTTGGCGGAGAGAT
>QFPW01000080.1 GCA_003241785.1 Rhodovulum sulfidophilum
CAAGAATGTCGTCGTGGTGGCCTTGGCGAACAAGCTGGCCCGCATCTGTTGGGCCGTGCTGGCCGGCGAGCGTGGCTTTTGCGAGGAGGCTGTAAAAGCACACTGAGAACGAAGCGGCGCCGGCACGCACGCCCGATCCGGAGCCGCCCACGAAGTCTGCGGGCGGTATGAGCAGATGGCCCAACAGTCGAACGGCGACGCGCAAACCTGAGAGCTGTCAACGGCCGACCGAGGCCGTGCCGATTACGAGGAGCACGTCGCGCGTATCTCCATCTTGGCAGGGAGCAAGCTCCAAGGCCGGATACGTTGACGCGGACTGGAAGGCAGAATGCTCAACCCTCTTGCAGACGGGGCGTGCCATACGTTGACAGGCCATCCATGTTAACGCCCACGGCGAGCGTGACCGCGACACTGACGATGCGGCCGCCCTGACGGACCTTCAGATAGGTGGCGTCGATCCACAGGTAGGGCCATTCACGCTCGATCGCGCGGGTCAGGAAGGCATCGACCCTCTCGTCGATCTCTTCGCAGAGCCGGCTGACTTGGCTCTTGGAAATCCCGGTGCCGCCCATGGCGTGCACGAGGTCATCCATGGCCCGCGTCGACACGCCGTGCACATAGGCTTCCTGGATCACGGCGGTCAGGGCCTTCTCGACTGACCGCCGTGGCTCAAGAAAAGAGGGAAAATAGGAGCCGGTCCGCAGGCGGGGAATCCGAAGCTCGACGCTGCCCGCCCGCGTCTGCCAGTCCCGGTCGCGATAGCCGTTGCGCTGCGCCAGCCGGTCAGCGGACTTCTCGCCATATTCCGCGCCGGTCTTCGCGCCCACCTCGAGCTCCATCAGGCGCTCGGCGGCGAAGCCGATCATCTCGCGCAACAGGTCGGCATCGGCGCTCTTTTCCACCAGAGTGCGCAGGTCCATCATGGGTTTGGTCATCGGGGGCATGCCTCGGTTCAGGTTGGCGGTTGCAACCCGACCCTACCGGGAAACCCGATGACCGCCTGAGCTACACCATCCTGCGGGGCACGATCGTTTGTCTCGTGAGCGGAAAGCCCGCTGAACCCCGGACGAGCCGGCGACATTTCATGAGCAGCATGCTCCGGCGCGGGCCCCGTGGGCATCGCCCGCGATATTCCTCAGCCCCTGCGCGATGAGATGCACCACGGATCCCTCGCGCTGGACGCGCCCGCGCACGGCGAGCACGCTCGCGCCGAGCAGGACGCGGCGCCGGCGCTCGTAGAGCTTCGGCCAGACGATGACATTGGCGACGCCGGTCTCGTCATCGAGCGTGACGAAGAAGACGCCCTTGGCGGAGCCGGGCCGCTGGCGCGGGAGCACGAGCCCGGCCACGGTCAGGACGCGGCCATCGGGCGCGTCCATCGCGTCG
>QFPW01000081.1 GCA_003241785.1 Rhodovulum sulfidophilum
TCAACCAGCCCGCGCCAATCCCGGCGGCGGCGTAACCGAGGCGGAGATCCACTCAGCGGTAGCCGGAATTCTGTTCAGACAAACCAAGCCACCTCTGAGTATCGACTGGCGTTCTCCGGCGGCATATAAATTTGCCAAGAGCATTCCCGCCGCCGGTTTCGCTTGGGAGTATCTTCGCCGCGACGACGAGTATCGTCGTGAATTTCAAGCAATAACCGCTTCGACTGAGCCAGCCCCTGAGCGCCTGGAAGCCTTTGTGCAGCGGTGGGGACTGCGATTTTCCGACCGATCCTGAAACCCCGTCGGATCGGCAGACTCTATTCTGGAGTCCACACCTCCAGCCGCAGGCCATACGGCTCATGCCGCTGGAGCACCATGATGGCGAGACCGAGCCCATCGTCACGCTTGCACATCTCGACGGTCTCGACCTGCGCCAAGCTGAGGATGGTTGGCACGGCATCTGGCAGGTCGATGGCGTCGCGCATCAATTCTGGTTGGGGCGCGCCGCTCCCGATGCCGCGGTCTTTTATGGCACGGTCCTGCCCGCCGACGCCTTTTACGATCTCCGTTCTCATGCGGCGCGTCGGTTGGTGAAAGCACTTCAGGGCCAGCGACCGGGACGTGACTATCGCGCATTGCCGGCGCAGCTCCGGCAATGGCATATCACGTCCTTGCGTGCGCTCGACGCCCGGCTACGCGGCGAAAGCTACCGTAGTGTCGCAGAAGTCTTGCTCGGCTTTCGCGGCAGCAAGGAGGATTTTGAGGTCGATCCACGCAAGAACAAGGCTCGCCGCCTTGTCGCCCATGGGGTCAAAATGATGCGAGGCGGTTATCGCCTGCTGCTGCATTATCCGATCAAATTCAGCAAGCCTGCGACCGAATAATATCGCTCGCCTCAAGGCCTGACGCGAGCGAGCGCGAAAGGTCGGACCTGCCGTGCAGTTAAATAAGCTGCGTGCGATATGTCTCTGACCGCAGGCGCAGCGCCGCCAAGATGGCGGAGGCATCGAATGGGCAATAAGACGCCTTGAGAGCGGCCAGAACGGCGGGACTTCCCCGCCTGTCGAACTTTGCCACGACGGCTGTTTCCGGGGTTCGACCGCTGAGCCATTCGTTAGCGTGCATGATGTGCTAGCGCAGTTTGTCCAAAAGGGAAATGGCGTAGAACAACTCGCCGCGCCGTGCGCGCAACTAACCTCAGAGGTGGCTTGGTTTGTCTGAACAGAATTCCGGCTACCGCTGAGTGGATCTCCGCCTCGGTTACGCCGCCGCCGGGATTGGCGCGGGCTGGTTG
>QFPW01000082.1 GCA_003241785.1 Rhodovulum sulfidophilum
GTCGCCGACCATCTCGAGATCCCCGCCTGCGAGCGCGACCGGCTCCTGATGCCCAAGCGCCTCGTCGCCGTCTCCTGCCCGATCCACCGCGACGACGGCTCCGAGGCCGTCTTCCAGGGCTACCGCGTCCAGCACCACCTGACGCTCGGGCCGACCAAGGGCGGCACCCGCTTCGCCCCCTCCGTCGATGTCGGCGAGGTCGCCGCGCTCGCGGTCTGGATGAGCTGGAAATGCGCGCTCGCGGGCCTCCCCTACGGCGGGGCCAAGGGCGGCGTCACCGTCGATCCGCGCGCGCTCTCGCCCCGCGAGCTGGAGGCGCTCTCGCGGCGCTACATGCAGGAGCTCATTCCCTTCGTCTCGCCCCACACCGACGTGATGGCGCCCGACATGGGCACCAACGAGCAGGTGATGGCCTGGTTCATGGACACCTATTCCATGTATCAGGGCCAGACCGTGACCGAGATCGTCACCGGCAAGCCGGTCTGGTGCGGCGGCACCGTCGGCCGCCGCGAGGCGACCGGCCGGGGCGTCGCCCATTGCGTCTTCCGCGCGATGGAGATGATCGGGATCGAGCCCGCGAACGCCACCGCCATCATCCAGGGCTTCGGCAACGTCGGATCCCACGCCGCCTATGCGATGGCCGACAAGGGCGTCGCCATCATCGGCGTCTCCGACCACACCGGCGCCTGCTACGACCCCAAGGGTCTCGACATCTCCGCGCTGCGCCGCCATGTCGAGGCCAAGGGCGCGCTCGAAGGCTTCTCGACCGAACTCGCCTTCGATCCCGACGAGCTCCTCCTCCAGCCCTGCGACGTGCTCGCGCCCTGCGCGATGGAGCGCGTCGTCACCGGCGACAACGCAGGCGCGCTCCGGTGCCGGATCATCGCCGAGGGCGCCAACGGCCCGGTGACGCCGGAGGCCGACGCGATCCTCGACCAGCGGCGGGACGAGATCTTCGTCATCCCGGACATCCTCTGCAACTCCGGCGGCGTCATCGTCTCCTACTTCGAGTGGGTGCAGGACCTGCAACGCTACTTCTGGGACGAGGCCGAGGTCATGGAGCGCCTCTACTCCGCCCTCGACCGCTCGCTCGCCCAGGTCATGTCCCGCGCCAAGGCCCGGAACCTCTCCCACCGAGACGCCGCCCTCGCCATCGGCGTCGACATCGTGCGCCGGGCAAAGCAGACCCGCGGCCTCTTCCCCTGACCCGGACGAAGCCATACGCGACGGGGATACTTAAGCCACCAACCTTGGACGAGTCGGAGACACACCATGAGC
>QFPW01000028.1 GCA_003241785.1 Rhodovulum sulfidophilum
CCTGCTCGACGCGCGCGAGGCGCGCGCCGACGCGCACGCCGCCGCCCAGATCGCGGCCGCGACGCTCGCCTTCTCGCTCGGCGCCATGACCTCCCGCGCGGCCCCCGCCCAGGCCCTGGCGCGATAGGCCGGCCGGTGGCCGAACAGGCGGCGGCACGTCTTCCCCGACCACATCCACTATGGCGGCGCGCTGTTCCCCGCGATCGCGGCGAGCGGGTGCCGCCCGCCGACGGCCCCTGCGAGGCCATGCGACGATCGGCGGGCATGCGAACGGCCTCGCGCTGATCCCGACTGCTTGAAAGCGGCCGGTGTTTGTCTTACGATTTCGGTATCGACCAGACAAAGGTAGGATACATGCCCGAGACCGCGACCCTGTCCTCGAAGTTCCAGATCTCGATTCCCAAGGCGATCCGCGCGGCCCAGCGGTGGGAAGCCGGGCTGACCTTCGCCTTCATCCCCAAGGGAACGGGCGTGCTGCTCGTGCCGGTGCCGAAGCGCGAGGCGCTGGCCGGGATCGCCAAGGGCGCGTCCGCGACCGATTACCGGGACCGGTCCGACCGGCTCTGATGCGTCTCGTCGACACATCCGCCTGGATCGAATGGCTGATCGGCTCGCCGACCGGGGCGGCGGTCGCGGCGCATCTGCCCGAGCAGTCCGACTGGCTGGTGCCGACCATGGTGCAGCTCGAGCTGGCGAAATGGCTCGTCCGCGAGGTGGGCGAGGACAAGGCCGATCAGGTGATCGCCTTCACTCAGCTCTGCCACGTCGCGCCGCTCGATACCGATATCGCGCTGGCCGCGGCCGAGGCCTGCCGCGCGCACCGGCTCGCCACGGCCGATGCGATCATCTTCGCCACCGCGCGCGCGGCCGGAGCCGATCTCATCACCTGCGACGCGCATTTCGACGGGCTGCCGGGCGTGACGCTGGTCGCCAAGATCGGCCCCTGAGCGGAGCGAAGGCCGTGCTCAGCCGCCGACGTTCTCGGCGGAAGCGCGCGCGGCGCCGGCCTGTTCGAGCGCGGCGAGGATGCGCGCCGCGACCAGTTCGGCGTGGCCGGTCACTTCCGGGATCCCCATCAGTTCCCCGACCCCGGCCCTCGCCAGCGGACCGGCCACGTAGAGGCGCGGGCTCGGCCGGCCGTCGGCGCCCACGGCCAGGCAGGCGGCCGTGACCTCGAGGCCGAGCCGAAGCGGATCCTGGCGGACGAGGCCCGCCCGGCCGAGCGCGGCGAGAAGGCCGGAGCCCAGGGCGTCCTGATGCGCGGGCCCGGTCGTCAGGACGACGGCGTCGAACCGCTCGCGCACCGGCGCGCCGCCCTTCGGGCGCCAGTCGATCTCGATCCCGTCGGGCACCAGCCGCGCCTCGCGGAGGTCTCCGGCGGAGATCGCGAGCCTGCCCCGCGCGATCAGATCATCGAGCACCGCCTCGACCGGTGGGGCGACGCGGAACCGGTGCACGTCCCACCAGACGCGCAGCCGGCGCACCAGCTTCGCCCGTTCCGCCTCGGGCAGCGCCGCCCAGATCGCTCCGGCCTGCTTCCGGACCCGATCGAGCGCCGCCTGCCAGGGCAGCCCGGCCTCGGCGTCGCGCCGCACGCCGGCGCGGACCCGGCGCAGAAGGCCGAGCGCGGTGCGCGCGGGATCGGCCGAGAAATCGGCCAGGCTCTCGCCATGGCCGAAGGCATGGCCGCGCGAGCGCAGCCCGCGGCGCGAGATCGCGCGGATCGATCCCTTGAATCCCTGCCGGTCCAGACTCGCGATCACATCCGCCGAGGTCAGGCCGGTGCCGATGATGGCGACCCTCTCCGCGTCCCGTGCCAGCCCGGAGAGGCGCGCGTCGTCGGAGGGGTCGGAAATGAGCCGCGGCGACCCGCGGAGATGCGCGAAGGCCGCGGGGATCGACGGGGGAGGGTGGCTCGTCGCGATCACGAGATGATCCGCCTCGACGACGCCGCCGTCATCGAGCGCGACGCGGTAGGTCCCGGCCTTCACCGCCGAGATCGCGCGCGCCCGGACGTGCCGGACGCGGCCGCTGTCGAGCAGGGGCCGCAGGTGATCGGCGACATAGGCCCCGACCAGCCCGCGCTGCGGATAGGTCGAGCCGTCCGCCATCCGCGACCCGGGCGAGAGCGCGACGCCCTTCTCGTCGAGCCAGCGCTGGAACCCGTCCTCGATCGCGCAATCCATCGTCATGCGGCTCGCGGGGACGTTGACGCGGTGGCTGGGATCGGCGGTCGAATAGGCGAGCCCCTGGCCCAGCCCGTCGCGCGGCTCGATCACGAGGATCTCCACGCCCGGGTCCGGGCCCAGGCCGCGCGCGAGATGATAGGCGATCGTGGCGCCGGTGAAGCCGCCACCGACGATGGCGACCGTCGCCCGCCGTCGCCCGGCGGCGTTCACGCCGCCCGCTCCCGCGCGATCCCGCGGCGCGGGCGCGCCTCGCGCCGGGGATGCTCGGTGGTCTCGCGCGGCATGGCTGGGCTCATCGGTCCTCACGACGCCGAGCGGGCGCGCACGTCGAAGGCGCCCCCGGTCTGGTTGCTCTCGCGCAGCGTCACCGCTTCCTTGCCGATCAGCGGGAAGACGAGCTCGGCGAAGCGGATCGCCTCCTCCAGATGGGGATAGCCCGACATGACGAAGGTATCAATGCCGAGCGCCTGGTACGCGCGCATGCGTTCGGCCACCGTCTCGGGATCGCCGACCAGCGCGGTTCCCGCGCCGCCGCGCACCAGCCCGACGCCCGCCCAGAGGTTCGGCGCGATCTCGAGCCTGTCGCGGCGCCCGCCATGCAGGGCGGCCATCCGGCTCTGGCCGACCGAGTCCATCCCGGCGTAGTTCGCCTGGGCGCGGGCGATGTCGGCGTCGGTCAGGCGGCTGATCAGCCGATCCGCCTCGGCCCAGGCCTCGCGCTCGGTATCGCGCACGATGGCATGGAGGCGGATGCCGAAGCGGACCTCGCGGCCGTGTTTCGCGGCGCGCGCGCGCACGTCGGCGATCTTCTGGGCGACCGCGTCCGGGGGCTCGCCCCAGGTCAGATAGGCGTCCACGTGCTTGCCGGCGAGCTCGTGCGCGGCCTCGGAGGAGCCGCCGAAATAGAGCGGCGGCCAGGGCGTCTGCGGCCCGGGATGGAAGTTCCGCGCCCCCTCGACGCGGATGTGCTTGCCGTGGAAATCGACGGTCTCGCCGCGCATCAGGCGCTTCCAGACGGTCAGGAACTCCTCGGCGTTCTCGTAGCGGCCATCGTGGTCGAAGAACGCCCCGTCCGCCGCGAGCTCGCGCGGGTCGCCGCCCGGCACGACGTTCAGGAGCAGGCGCCCGCCGAGCGCCTCGTCGAGCGCCGCCGCCTGTCGCGCCGCGGCGGTCGGTCCGCTGATCGAGGTCCGGAGCGCCACCAGGAGCTTCACCCGGCGAGTCACCGGGGCGAGCGCCGCCGCCACGATCCAGGGATCGAGGCAGCTCGCGCCCGTCGGGATCAGCATCCCGTCATAGCCGAGCCGGTCGACCGTCGCGCCGATGTCGCGCAGATAGGCCGTCGTGGGCGCGCGGCCGAAATCCGACGTCCCGAGGAAGCGCGTGTCGCCCGAGGTCGGCAGGAACCAGAAGACGTCCGGCGTGGTCATTCCGCGGCCTCGGTGTAGCGGGCGCCGATGCCCTCGAAGGTCGAGGGACGCGAGGCGTCCGCGACGCTTTCGCGCCCGATGTAATGCGGGCCCCATTGCGCCGCCGGATGGCTGGCGCGCACGCGGCCGTCCGGGTCGCCGAGCAGCTTCTCGCGCAGCGTTCCCGGCGCGTAGTCGGACTGCGCGCGGCCGCGCTTTCTGAGCTCCGGCACCACGAAGTCGATGAAGTCGGTGGTCGAGGCCGGCGTGATCGCGTAGGCGAGGTTGAAGCCGTCGACGCCGCCCTCGTCCATCCACCGCTCCAGCTCGTCGGCGATGGTCTCCGGGCCGCCGACCAGCACCGGGCCGAGCCCGCCGATCGAGCGCTTGCGGATCACGTCGCGCACCGTCCAGGCCGCGCCATCCGCCGCGAGCGACTCGAGCGTCGTGCGCAGGCTGTCGTTCTCGACCGCGTCGAGCGGCTGGTCGGGGTCAAGCGTCGAGAAGTCGAGCCCGGTCCAGCCGCCGTAGAGCGCGAGCGCGCCCTCGGCGCTGGCATAGGTCAGGTATTCCTCGTACTTGCGCCGCGCCGCCTCGTCGCTCGGGCCGGTGATGACGGTCAGGAGCGCGAAGATCTTCAGGCTGTCGGCCTCGCGCCCCGCGTCGCGCACGTCCTGCCGGATCGCGTCGGTCAGCTTCCGCGCGGTCTCGGGGGCGGTGGCGAGGATGAACATCGCCTCGGCGTGGCGCGCGGCGAACTGGCGGCCCCGCGAGGACGCGCCCGCCTGGAAGATCACCGGCGTCCGCTGCGGCGAGGGCTCGCAGAGATGGAAGCCCGGCACCTTGAAATAGGTGCCCTCGTGCTGGATCGGATGCACCTTGGAGGCGTCGGTGAAGATGCCCTTCTCCTTGTCGCGCAGGACGGCGCCGTCCTCCCAGCTGCCCTCCCAGAGCTTGTAGGTGACTTCCATGTATTCCTCGGCGAGGTCGTAGCGCGCGTCATGCGCGATCTGCTTCTCCATGCCGATGTTGCGCGCCGCGCTGTCGAGGTAGGAGGAGACCACGTTCCAGGCGACGCGCCCCTTGGTCAGGTGGTCCAGCGTCGAAAGGCGCCGGGCCAGCAGGTAGGGATGCTCGAAGGTGACGGCGGCGGTGATGCCGAAGCCCACGTTCTTCGTCACCGCGGCCATGGCGGAGATCGCGCCGAAGGGATCGTTCACCGGCACCTGCGCCGCGTCGTGCAGCGCCGCCTCGGCCGAGCCGCGGTAGACGTCGTAGACGCCGACGACGTCGGCGATGAAGAGGGCGTCGAAGGCGCCCCGCTCCAGCTCGATCGCGAGGTTGGTCCAGTAGTCGAGATCGTTGTAGCGCGACGCCTGGCTCGACGGATGCCGCCAGGTCCCCGCCGCCTGATGTCCGACGCAGGTCATGTCGAAGGCATTCAGGATCATGCGCTTCTTCTCGGGGGTCTCGGTATTTGTACTCATGATCGGGTTGCTCCTCGGGATTCGGAGGGCGCTGCCTCCTGTTCATGGCCGCGCGGGCCCGGGCGGTGGTCCGGTGATCGCCCCTCTCCCGGCCCGCGGCGCGCCGCGGGCCGGGTTCGAGGGCGCGCGGGCCCGCTCAGCTCCAGGCGTGAAGCGGCGGGTTGACGCCGTTGAGGTAGTAGTTGCCGAGAATGGCGTATTTCCAGCGCACCGGATCGTGCAGCGTATGGGTGCGGGCGTTGCGCCAGTGGCGGTCGAGGTTGTGCTCGGCGAGGGTCGAGCGCGTCCCGGCCAGCTCGAAGAGCTTGTTGGTGGCGAGGATCGCGATCTCGGTGGTCAGCACCTTCGCCTCGGCCGTGGCGATCTGCGCCTTCGCGACGCTCGTCGCGTCGGGATCGGCCACCGCCGCGTCGACCGCGAGGCCGGCGCGGTCGAGGATCGCCTCGGCCGCGTTGGCGCGGAGCACGAGATCGCCCACGGCCTGGATGCTGTAGGGATCCTCGTAGGCGTGCTCCAGCCCGCTGTCGACCCAGGGGCGCGAGCGGTTGCGCACGAAGTCGATCGTATCGGCGATGGCCGCGCGGGCGATGCCGAGATCGACCGCCGCCTGGATGATCTGGAAGATCGCGCCATCCGCCGTCGGCCGCTCGTAGCCCTTGTAGCCGGGCACGAGATGGGTCTTCGGCACCGCCACGTTCTCAAGCGTCACCGTGCCCGACAGCGTGGTGCGCTGGCCGAAGGCGGACCAGTCGTCGATGACCGAAAGCCCCTCGGCGCCGCGATCGGCGATCGCGTACCAGGCGCGGCCCTCGCCGTCGAGCGCCACCACCGGCACCAGATGCGCGAGCAGCGCGCCCGAGGCGTAGAACTTGCGCCCGTTCAGCACGACATGGTCGCCCGCGTCGGTGAAGCGCGTGTTGAACTCGGCCGCGCGCTTGGTGCCGAATTCCGAGAAGGCGTTGCCGAACCGCGTCCCTTTCAGGACCTCGCCGAACAGCAGCTCCTGTTGCGGGCGGTCCGAGACGGTGCGGATCGCCGAGACCACGCCGAGGTGGTTCTGCGGCACCTGTCCGAGCGAGGGATCGGCCTCGGAGATGATCGAGATCACGCGGTTGATCGCCACCCAGGACAGGTCGGCGCCGCCGAATTCCTTCGGCACGTTGATCGCCCAGAGCCCGGACTGCGAGAAGGCGTCGAGCTCCTTGATCGGCCAGACGCGGTCGCGGTCGCGCTGGGACGCGCCCTTGGCGAAGTCCCTGGCGAGCGCCCGCGCGACCTCGATCGCCTCGTCGGCGGAGCGGATCAGCTCGGCCGGCGCGGCGGGCCGCGGAACCGGAGCGACGGGGGCCCGGTCGGTATTCTCGCGTTGGTGGATGGTCATGCTGGGTTTCCCTCAGTTGGGATGCGTTTCGACCGCGCCGCCGAGATAGGCGGCGCGGATGTCGTCGCGGGAGGCGAGCTCGCTGGCCCGCCCGGAAAGGACGCCGCGGCCGTTCTCGACGACGATGGCATGATGCGCGTGGCGGAGCGCCACGGCGCTGTTCTGCTCGGCGACGAGCAGCGTCAGGCCCTCGTCGCGATTGAGGCGCGAGAGCGCGTCGAAGATCTCCGCGACGACGAGCGGGGCGAGGCCCATCGAAGGCTCGTCGAGCAGGAAGACCCGGGGGCGGGCCATCAGCCCCCGCCCGATCGCGGTCATCTGCTGCTCGCCCCCCGAGGTGAGCCCGGCGGCGGAACGCCGGCGTTCGGCGACGCGGGGGAACAGCGCGTAGACCAGATCGACCTGGCGGCGGGTCTCGGCCTGCGACAGGCCGGCGCCGATGGCGCCGATCATCAGGTTCTCCTCGATCGAGAGGTTGCGAAAGCAGCGCCGCCCCTCCAGCACCGGCACCAGCCCGCCGCGCACGAGGCGGGAAGGCGGCTCGGAGCGGACGTCGCGCCCGTCGAAGCGGATCTCCCCCGCGGTGATCCTGCCGCGCTCGGCCGGCAGCAGGTTCGAGGCGGCCTTCAGGAGCGTGGTCTTGCCCGCCCCGTTCGCGCCGAGAAGCGCCGCGAATTCGCCCTCGCGCACCGTCAGGGAGAGGCCTTGAAGCGCCGTGATGGACTCGAGGTAGCTCGCCGAGACGCCGCGGAACTCGAGAATGGGCCGGGACATGGCGGACCTCAGTTGGTGACGACCTGCTCGGCCTCGGCCTCGGTCCGGATCGGGACGTTCGCCTCCTTGGCGTAGGCCTCCGACGAGGCTTCGATGATCGGGCGCAGCAGCGCCCAGTCCGGCGCGATCCAGTCGGAGACGACGTTCCACTTCTCGCCGTCCCATTGCTGGAACGTGACGTAGCCGTCGCCCTCGTGGTTGTCCCAGGTGACGTTGATCGAGTGGAACAGGTTCTCGGCGCCGAGCTCCTTCACCCGCTCGGGAGAAAGCTGGAGATGCTCGAAGCCCCAGCGGACCTCGTCGCCGGTGAGCGTGCGCTGGCCGAACCTCTCCTGCGCGATCCGGATCGCCTCGACGTTCAGGATGCCGTTGACGATGCCGAGGTTGTGGTAGACCGAGCCGATGCGCGCCGGGTCGGAGAGATTGCCCTCGCCCTTGTCATAGACCTGCGAGATGATCTCCTTCAGCACCGGGTATTCCTGGCCCGAGGCCTGGGTGGTGATCGCGGTATAGCCGATCGCCGCCTCACCGGCCGGGCGCACGTCCTCCTCGGAGTTGGACCAGACATTGCCGATGATGTGGTCGGCGGGAAAGCCGTTGCGCTCCGCCGTGGTGAGCGCCACGGGGTTCATGACGCCCCAGCCGCGCAGCACGACGTAGTCGGGCCGCTCGCGCCGGATGGTCAGCCACTGGGCCTGCTGCTCGTTGCCGGGATGCGGGACCTCGATCTGGACGAGCTCGAAGCCGTATTTCTCGGCCAGGAGCTCGTAGATCGGGATCGTCTCCTTGCCATAGGGCGAACCGTGGTAGAGCACGACGATCTTCTTGCCCTTGAGGGCCTCGTGCCCGCCTTCCTTGTCCGCGATGTAGTTGATGATCCCCGAGGTCTCCGAATAGGGGTTCAGCAGGAGCGGGAAGACATAGGGAAAGACGCGGCCGTCCGTCGTGTCGGTGCGGCCGTGGTTGATGGTGATGAGCGGGGTCTTGTCGGCCGTGACGCCGTCGATCATCGCATAGGCGATGCCGACCGAGAGCGGGTTCCAGGCGGCGATGCCGGGCTCGGACTTGAAGCGCTGGTAGACCTCGACGCCCTTCTCGACCTCGTATTCGGTCTCGCCCTCGGACCAGGTCAGCTTGACGCCGTTCACGCCGCCGTCGCGGTCGTTGATCAGCGTCATGTAGTCGATGAACCCGCCGAAGAAACCGGTGCCGCCGGCGGCGTAGGGGCCGACGCGGTAGGACTGCAGCGGGAAAAACTGCTCGTCCGCCAGCGCGGGCGTCGCGGCCGCGACCGTCGCGAGGACGGCGAGATGCTTGAGGAAGGACATGTTCGCTCCTGTGGGATGAGGTCAGTCGCGGCGCGCGGCGATCCCGATCCGGGTGGTGACCCGGCTCAGCAGCGCGGAAAGCCCGTTGGGCTCGGCCACGAGGAAGAGGATGATGGTCGCGCCCATCACGATGCGTTCGATCAGCTTGACCGCGCCGGCGTCGATGGCGCCGTCGAAGGCGAAGGCGGAGACCCGGGCCAGCGCCAGCGGGAAGATCACCATCAGCGCCGCGCCGAGGAAGGCGCCCCGGATCGTCGCGAGGCCGCCGATGATGATGATGAAGAGGATCTGGAACGAGCGGTCGAGGTTGAAGCCGGCGGGCTCGACCGTGCGCAGGTAGGTATAGGCCCAGAGGACGCCCGCGACCCCGATGATCGCCGAGCTCAGGGCGAAGGTGGCGAGCTTGGTCGCCGGCACCGGGATGCCGATCACCTTCGCCGCCGTTTCATTGTCGCGCACCGCGATCAGGTTGATGCCCTGGGGGCCGGTGGTGACGCGGTGGACGAGGAAGGTGATCAGGACGACCACCGTCAGCGAGAAGACGTAGCGCCCCATCATGCCGTCGAACGACAGCCCGAGGACCTCGATCCGGGGCGCCGAGATCACCCCCGAGGCGCTGTAGTTCGAGAACCAGCCGAACTTGGTCAGCGCCCATTGCACGAAGAACTGCGCCGCGAGCGTCGAGACGGCGAGGTAGAAGCCGCGCAGCCGGATGCTCGGCAGGCCGAACACGAGCCCGATCGCGCCCGAGACCACCGCCGCGAGCAGCATGGCCGCTGGCAAGCCTATCCCGAGACGGAGCTGGAAATTGTAGGCGGCGAAGGCCCCCACCGCCATGAAAGCCGCCGAGCCGAGCGAGAGCTGGCCGGCGTATCCGGTCAGCAGGTTCAGCCCGAGCCCCGCGAGCGACAGCGCGAGAAAGGGCAGGAGCATCGCCTCGATGAGATAGGGCGTGGCGAGCAGGGGCACCGCGCCATAGGCCAGCGCCAGCAGGAGGGGGACCGACCAGTTGATCGGCTGGCCGGGACGCCGCGCGGCGAGAGGGGTATCCGCCTCGAGGGCCATCTCAGTACCTCTCCACGAGCTTCTGGCCGAAAAGCCCCGAGGGCCGGACGAGCAGCACCACCAGCGCCACGGCGTAGGCGAACCAGCTCTCGATCCCGCCCCCGACGAAGGGGCCGAGATAGACCTCGGCCAGTTTCTCGGTGGCGCCGATGATGAGCCCGGCCACGATCGCCCCGAGCACCGAGTCGAAGCCGCCGAGGACCAGCACGGGCAGGGCCTTCAGGACGATCAGCGACAGGCTGAACTGCACCCCGAGGCGCGCGCCCCACAGGAGCCCCGCGACCAGCGCGACGAAGCCCGCCGCCGTCCAGACCGTGCCCCAGACCCGATCGAGCCGCAGCCCGACCGCCAGCGCCGCGAACTGGTCGTCCGCGACGGCGCGGAAGGCGAGGCCCGCGCGGGTAAGGCCGAAGAAGGCCGTCAGCGCCGCGACCATCGCCGCCGCGATCCCCGCCGCGACCAGATCGAAGGTCGAGATGAAGATGCCGCCGACCTCGAAGGGCGCGTTCGAGATGCCGAGATCGAGCCGGTGCACCTGCGTGCCCCAGACCAGCTGCGCGACCCCCTCGATCACGTAGGAGAGCCCGAGCGTCGCCATGAACAGCACCATCGGCGAGCGGTTGGCGAGCGGGCGCAGCACGGTGCGCTCGATGGCGAAGCCGAGCGCCGTCATCGCCATCAGGGTGACCACGAGGGCGGCGGCGAAGGGAAACCCGCGCTCGACGAGGCTGACGAAGGTCAGCGCCGCGAAGAGCACCATGGCGCCCTGCGCGAAGTTCAGGATGCCGGAGGTCTTGTAGATCAGCACGAAGCCGATCGCGACCATCGCGTACATGACGCCCGAGAGCAGCCCGCTGACCACGACCTCGATGAGGAAGAGGAAGTCGTACCAGTCCATCAGGCGGCCTCCGCGCCCAGATAGGCCCGGATGACCTCGGGGTCGCGCTGGACCTCGGCGGGCGTGCCATCGGCGATCAGCACGCCGTGATCCAGCACCGCCACGCGGTCCGAAAGCCGCATCACGAGGCCGATGTCGTGCTCGATCAGGATGATGGCGACGTCGAGATGGGCCCGCGCGGTCAGGATCTTCTGCGCCATAAGCGCCTTCTCGGCTCCGGTCAGCCCGGCCATCGGCTCGTCGAGGAGCAGGATGCGCGGCTCGGCGATCAGCGCGCGGGCGAGCTCGACCTGCTTGCGCAGGCCGTAGGACAGGCCGTCGACCTTGCGTTCGAGGATCTCGGTCAGGCCGAACAGGGCCGCGGCGCGCTCGACCGCCGCGCGTTCCTCGGCCCGTTCCGTCCGGGCGGGGGGCAGGGCGAGAAGGTTCGCGAGCACGCCGCTCGTCCGGCGGAACACCAGGCCCGACGCGATGTTCTGCGCGACCGTGAGCCCCGGAAACAGCGCGAGGTTCTGGAAGGTCCGCGCCAGTCCCAGCCGCGCGAGGGCGCGCGGCGCGACATGGTCGAGCCGCTGGCCGTTGATCACGATATGCCCGGACCGCGCGCGATAGAGCCCACAGATCACGTTGACCAGCGAGGACTTTCCCGCGCCGTTCGGCCCGATGATCGCCCGGATCTCCTTCGGCTTCACGTCGAAGCTCACGTTGTCGAGCGCCGTGATGCCTCCGAACTCCAGGACTATGTTCTCCATGGCCAGCGCGGATACGTGGCCGGCACGCGGTTCGGGTCGCTCACCCATCGTCGAAAAACTCCGCCAGGAAGGCGTGCCGGGCCGGATCCGAGAATCAAACACGACATCATCTGTAGACTTTTACATGTTGCTCAGCTTCGCCGGCCATTCCAAAGATCGGCCCGATCGGGAAAGGAAATTCTCCGGAGGCGCCGGGCAACCACCGGGATCTTCTCCCACGCGCGTTTCGAGCCGTCCTTCGCCGGAAGGTTGTGCCGAGACTTCCCGGCATATTCCGGGGCCGCGCTCCGGACGGTCGTCGCGCCGCGGCGGAGGGGACGCGACGACCGGACCGCGGGGCGCCCGGCCTCCGCGCCGCGCCTTGCCATATCCCCCCTGGGGGGATAGTGTTGCTACATGTCAGAGACGCACAGGCACGCGACCCACCCGATGCTGGTCAATCGGCTGAGACGCGCCGAGGGGCACCTGCGCCATGTCATCGAAATGATCGAGCGCGGCGAGCCCTGCCTCGACGTCGCCCGGCAGCTGAGCGCGGTGGAGAGCGCGGTGACGGCGGCGAAGCGGGTCCTGATCCACGATCACATCGACAACTGCCTCGAACAGGGCGCGGACGCGGTCCTCGCCGAGATGAAGGCGCTGACGAAACTGCTGTGAGGTCCCATGCTCGGCGTTTTGCGTGACCGAACCTATCGCCACCTTTTCGCCGCGCAGGTCGTGGCGCTGGTCGGCACCGGGCTGATGACCGTGGCGCTCGGCCTGCTCGCCTATGACATCGCGGGCGCCGACGCCGGCGCGGTGCTGGGTACGGCGCTCGCGATCAAGATGGTCGCCTATGTCGGCGTGGCGCCCGTGGCGCAGGCGCTGGCCGACCGGCTGCCCCGGCGCTCGGTGCTGGTGGCGCTCGACCTCCTCCGCGCCTCGGTCGCGCTCTGCCTGCCGTTCGTCGACGCGGTCTGGCAGATCTACCTGCTGATCTTCGTGCTCCAGGCCGCCTCGGCGGGGTTCACGCCGACCTTCCAGGCGGTCATCCCGGACATCCTGCCGGACGAGGCGGAATACACCAGGGCGCTCTCGCTCTCGCGGCTCGCCTATGACACGGAAAGCCTGATCTCGCCGATGCTCGCGGCGGCGCTCCTGAGCGTGATGAGCTTCCACGATCTTTTCGCCGGAACGGTCCTGGGCTTCCTCGCCTCCGCCGCGCTGGTGGTGAGCGTCGCCATACCGACGCCGACGCCGGGCCCCCGGCGCGGGATCTGGGACCGCACCACGCGGGGCCTGCGCCTCTATCTCGCGACGCCGCGGCTGCGCGGGCTGCTCGCCATCAATCTCGCGGTCGCGGCGGCGGGGGCCATGGTGATCGTCAACACCGTCGTGCTCGTGAAGGCCCGGCTCGGACTCGGCGAGGCCGAGGTCGCTTGGGCGCTCGCGGCCTTCGGGGCTGGCTCGATGCTCGCGGCGCTCGCCCTGCCGGGGCTGCTCGACAAGCTGCCCGACCGCCCGGTGATGGTCGCGGGCGCCGCCGTGCTCGTGGTCGGGACCGCCATCGGCGCGCTGATCCCGGGCTACGCGGGGCTGCTCCCGCTCTGGATCGCGATCGGCTTCGGCTATGGCGCGGCGCAGACGCCCTCGGGGCGGCTGCTGCGCCGCTCCGCCCACGCCGAGGATCGCCCGGCGGTCTTCGCGGCGCAGTTCGCGCTGTCGCACGCCTGCTGGCTCGTCTGCTATCCGCTCGCCGGCTGGTTCGGCGCCGCCTTCGGGCTCGGGCCCGCCTTCGTCGCCATGTCGCTCGTCGGCCTTCTCGGCGTGATCCTCGCGCTCCGGCTCTGGCCGGCCGGCGACCCTTCGGAGGTCGCGCACGACCATCCCGATCTCGCGCCGAACCACCCGCATCTGCGCGCCCACGCCGGGGCGGGGCGCCACCACCACGTCCTGATCGTCGACGACCTACACCCGCGCTGGCAGGGCTGACCGCGCCGATCGGCCGGGGCGCGAGGTCCGCGCATCCGCCGGATCGCTCAGGACCGGCGCTGGTCCTGGCGCAGCGCGGCGAGCAGATCGTGAAAGCGATCGCCCTGGATCACCACGTGATCGCGCATCGCCTCGGCGGCGGCGGCGTCGTCGCCCGCGCGGATGGCCGCGACCACGGCGTCGTGCTCCGCGAAGGAGCGGGCCATGCGGTTGCGCACCTGGAGCTGCATGCGCCGGTAGGGTTGCAGCATGGCATGCAGCCGCGACGCCTCCCGCGCGAGGAAGGCGTTGTGCGTCGCGAGGTAGATCCGCGCGTGAAACTCCGAATTCGCCGCGTAATAGGCGTCGATGTCGCCGGCCTCGGCGAGCCGGCGGCAATCCTCGTGCGCTAGTTCGAGCCCGGTCATCTCGGTGTCGGTGATGCGCCGCGCCGCGAGGCTCGCGCAGAGCGCCTCGAGCTCGGCCATCACCTCGAACCGCTCGGCGAGCTCCTCGACGCTCCATTCCGAGACGAAGGTGCCGCGCTTGGCGGCCACCCGGACCAGACCCGAGGCCTCCAGCTGCTGCAGCGCCTCCCGGATCGGCGTGCGCGAGCAGTCGAATTCGCGCGCGAGCGCTTCGGGATCGATCCGCGCCCCCGGCGGATAGCGGCCATCGACGATGGCATTCTCCAGCGCTTCCCTGATCCGCGCCGTGGTCGGGATCGTCCTCACCGCGTCCACTCCAGGCTGCGACTGCCTCATCCATAGCGCGATGCGGAGAAGGCATCCATACCGCTCGTTGTTATATACAACACGATTGCTCAGGCGTATATCAATCGAAGTCTGGCATGGGAGGATTCGCGAAGCGCCGCGACTGGACCCTCCCCACAGCCCCCGCCGGGGGCGCACAAAAAACGAAGCCAACGGAGGATCCACCCGCATGTCCGCGCAACTGATATCGATCTACGCACTGGTCGCGATGTTCGTCGTCGCGACGCTCTGGCCCATCAACATGGGCGTCCTCGCCTTCGTGGGCGCCTTCCTTGTCGGCACCATCTTCGCGGGCCAGGAGACCAAGGACATCATCGCCGGCTTTCCCGGCGGGCTGTTCCTGACCCTGGTCGGCATCACCTGGCTCTTCGCGCTGGCGCAGAACAACGGCACGATCGACTGGCTGGTGCGCCTCGCGGTGCGGGCGGTGCGGGGCCGGATCGCCGCGATCCCGTGGATCATGTTCGGCATCTCGGCGCTGCTCACCTCCGTCGGCGCCGTGAGCCCGGGCGCCGTGGCGATCATCGCCCCGATCGCGCTCGGCTTCGCCTTCCGCTACCAGATCTCGCCGATGCTGATGGGCCTCATGGTGGTCCATGGGGCGCAGGCGGGCGGCTTCTCCCCGATCTCGATCTACGGCGGCATCACCAACGGCGTGGTCGCGAAGGCCGGCCTGCCGCTCAGCCCGATGACCACCTTCGCCGCCAGCTTCTTCGTCAACGCCGCCGTCGCGCTCCTGCTCTTCTTCGTGCTCGGCGGCCGCAAGCTTCTCAGCGCGAACGGCACCGGCCCGGTCTCGGTCACCGTCCCGCATATCGAGATCGCGCGCCCGGCGACCGGCCCGCAGATCTTCGGCGACAGCGAGGCCGAGGCGCTCAGCCCGCAGATCGCCCGCGAGGGAGGGCAGGGCGACGCCAACCGGCTGACGGCCGACGCCCCGAAGCCCGAAGGCGCCGACGACGGCGGCCTCTACCAGATCGTCACGCTCGCGGGGCTCGCGCTGCTCGCGATCCTGGTCCTCGCCTTCAAGCTCGACATCGGCTTCGTCGCGCTCTGCATCGGCCTCGTGCTGGCGCTCTGGGCGCCCAACACGCAGAAGCGGGCGATGAGCCAGGTGGCCTGGCCCGAGATCATGCTGATCACCGGCGTCTCGACCTATGTCGCCGTGCTCGAGCACATGGGCACGATCAGCTTCGTCGGGGACAGCGTCGCCGGGATGGGCTCGCCCTTGATGGCGGCGCTGCTGCTCTGCTTCATCGGCGCGGTGGTCTCCGCCTTCGCCTCCTCGACCGCCGTGCTCGGCTCGCTGATCCCGCTCGCCGTGCCCTTCCTGCAGAACGGCTCCGGGGTCGGCGCCATCGGCTTCATCGCCGCCATGGCGGTCGCCTCGACCATCGTCGACGTCAGCCCGTTCTCGACCAACGGCGCCCTCGTCCTCGCCAACGCGCAGGGGATCGACCGGCAGGTCTTCTTCCGGCGCCTGCTCGGCTATGGCGCGATCGTCACGCTGGTCGCGCCGATCGTCCTCTGGCTCCTGTTCATCGTGCTGCCCGGATGAGCCTCGACATGCCCGAAAAGGAGAACCCCGTGACCAAAGCCGTCCGCCCGGATCGCCAGGGCAAGCCCGCCTTCCTCGGCGACCTCCTCGACACGCTGACCGAACGCGGCCGCAACCTCATGCGCCGGCGCGAGCCGGCGGATGCCCCGGTCGCGGCGCCCGATCTCGCGACGCTCGGCGATCACCTGCTCTCGCGGCGCGGCGAGGCCTCGGGCGTCGCGCTGGCCCGGGCGCTCGCGACCGCCTTCGACGCGGCCTCGCCCGAGGAGCGGCGCGGCTTCCTCGCCCTCCTCGCCGAGCGCTTCGGTCCCGATCCGGAGGCGGTCGCGGCGGCGATCGAGGCGGTCCGCGCCGAGGAGCCGGACGCGCTCGAACGGCTGCACGCCGCCGCCGAGCCGCGGCGGCAGGAGCTGCTGCGCCGCCTCAACCTCGCGCCCGGCGGCACCGCGGCGCTGGTGCGGATGCGCGCGGAGCTGCTGGACCATCTCCGCGACCACGCCGAGCTGCGCCGGGTGGACGCGGATTTCGCCCATCTCTTCGGCTCCTGGTTCAACCGCGGCTTCCTCGTCCTGCGCCACATCGACTGGACGACGCCGGCGCATATCCTGGAGAGGATCATCCGCTACGAGGCGGTGCACGCGATCCGGAACTGGGACGACCTGCGCAACCGGGTCCAGCCGACCGACCGGCGCTGCTACGGCTTCTTCCACCCGCAGCTCGTCGACGAGCCGCTGATCTTCGTCGAGGTGGCGCTGACCGAGGCCATCCCCGACAATGTCGGCGAGCTCCTCGATCTCGCGCGCGCGCCGATCGCGGCGGAGCAGGCGACGACGGCGGTGTTCTATTCGATCTCGAACACCCAGCGCGGCCTCGCGGGCGTCTCCTTCGGCAATTTCCTCATCAAGCAGGTGGTCGAGGACCTGAAGGCGGAACTCCCGAACGTGAAGACCTTCGTCACCCTGTCGCCGGTGCCGGGCTTCGCCGCCTGGCTCGGCCGCGAGCGGGCGGCCGAGGCCTCGGAGATCCTCGACGCCGGGCGCCGCGCCGCGCTGGCGCTGCTCGACGAACCCGACTGGCATCTCGACCCGGAGAAGGCCGAGGCGGCGCGCGCGGCGCTCATCCCGGTCGCGGCCCACTATTTCCTCAAGGCGAAGGACCGGTCCGGCCGGCCGGTCGATCCGGTCGCCCGCTTCCACCTCGGCAACGGCGCCCGGCTCGAACGGCTGAACTTCCTCGGCGATGTCTCGCCGAACGGGCTGCGCCAGGCGCATGGGCTGATGGTCAACTACCTTTACGACCTCGGCCAGATCGAGAAGAACCATGAGGCCTTCGCCGAGAAGGGCCTCGTCGCCGCCTCCGCCGAGGTCCGGCGGGCGCTGCCCGTCGCCGCCTCCTCGTCGTGAACTTTCCAATTCAGGTGACCGTCATGAACGCCAACCTCTTCGCCCGGCTGACCGCCGGCATCGCCGATCCCAAAGCAACCGCGATCGAGACCGCGACCGGCGCGCGGATCTCCTACGCCGATCTCGTCGCGCGCGTCGGGGCGATGGCCAACGCGCTCGTCGGCCTCGGCGTGCGGCCCGGCGACCGGGTGGCCGCGCAGGTCGAGAAATCCGTCGAGGCGATCGTCCTCTATCTCGGCACGGTCCGCGCCGGCGGCGTGTTCCTGCCGCTCAACACCGGCTATACCGCGCCCGAGATCGCCTATTTCGTCGGCGACGCCGAGCCCGCCGTCTTCGTCTGCGACCCGGCCAGGATCGAGGCGCTCCGCCCCGCCGCCGAGGCGGCCGGCGCGCGGCTCGTGACGCTCGACGCGCGCGGCGAGGGCACGCTCATGGCCGCCGCGCGCGCCGCGCCGGCCGAGTTCGACACGGTGGAGCGCGAGGCGGACGATCTCGCCGCCCTCCTTTACACCTCCGGCACCACCGGACGCTCGAAGGGGGCGATGCTCACCCATGGCAACCTCGTCTCCAACACGCTCGCGCTCCGGGACGTCTGGCGCTTCACGGCGGAGGACGTGCTGATCCACGCGCTGCCGATCTTCCACACCCACGGGCTCTTCGTCGCGACCAACGTCACGCTCTTCTCCGGCGCCGCGATGATCTTCCTGCCGAAGTTCGACATCGACCGCGTCTTCGAGCTGATGCCGCGCGCCACCGTCCTGATGGGGGTTCCGACCTTCTACGTCCGCCTGCTCGGGGACGACATGCTGAACGCCGAGACGACGGCGCACATGCGCCTCTTCGTCTCCGGATCCGCGCCGCTCCTCGCCGAGACGCATCGGGCGTGGCGGGCCCGGACCGGCCACGCGATCCTCGAGCGCTACGGCATGACCGAGACCAACATGAACACCTCGAACCCCTATGACGGCGACCGGGTCGCGGGCACGGTCGGGTTTCCGCTGCCGGGGGTCGAGATCATCGTCACCGACCCGGAGACTGGGCGCGAGCTGGCGGAGGGCGAGATCGGCATGATCGAGGTGCGCGGCCCGAACGTCTTCAAGGGCTACTGGCGGATGCCGGAGAAGACCGCCGCCGAGCTCCGCGCGAACGGGTTCTTCGTCACCGGCGACCTCGGCCGGATCGACGATCGCGGCTACGTCCACATCGTCGGCCGCGGCAAGGACCTCATCATCACCGGCGGCTACAACGTCTATCCGAAGGAGATCGAGGCCGAGCTCGACGAGATCCCCGGGGTCGTGGAATCGGCGGTGATCGGCGTGCCGCACCGCGATTTTGGCGAAGGCGTCACCGCCGTGGTCGTCCCGGCCGGCGCGCCCGTGCTGGACGAGTCGTCCATCCTCAAGGAGCTCGAGGCCCGGCTCGCCAGGTTCAAGCTGCCGAAGCGGGTGCTCTTCGTCGACGAGCTGCCGCGCAACACGATGGGCAAGGTGCAGAAGAACGTCCTGCGCGACCGGTTCGCCGACCTCTACGGCGCCGTGACGACGACCAGCGGATGACCCGGCGCGGGCGGATGGCCGCGGGGGCATCTCCGCGCGATCCGTCCGCGTCCGGGCTCAGGCGCGGGACAGGGCGCGGGGCCGATCCGGCGCGGCATGCCCCGGGGTGAATGCGCGAGGCGGCCTTGCCGCGTCCCGGCCAGCGGGTCACGCCCGAAGCGACGGACGGGAGCCTCGGCGACGCGGATGACCTGCCCGCGCTGCGCACGGCTGCTCCTGCTTTCGTTCCTCTGGGGTGGGGGGGTCTTCTTCGCCGCCGTGGCGGTGCGCGAGCCGCCGCCCCTTACCGTCTTCCTGTCGCGGACCGGCCTCGCCGTCCTAGGGCTGGCGCTCGTGCCGTAACTCGGGGGCGAGAATTCACCCATCCTTCCTGATAGTGGGCCTGCTCAATACCCTGCTGCCCTTCCGCCTGCCGCTCTGGGCGCAGACGATGATTCCGAAGCGGCCTCGCCTCGATCCTTGAACCCGACCACGCCGGTCTTCGCGATCATCGCCGCGCATCTCCTGCTGGCGGACGAGCGGATGGCGCCGAACAAGGCGATCGGCATCGTGCTCAGCTTTCTCGGCGTCGTGGTCCTTCTCGGCGGGGACCCGCTGGGCGGCGAGAATTTCGCCCTGACCGGAATGCTGGGCTTGGTGTCGACGGCGCTCGCCTGGCCCCATTGCGCCGGAATGGGCCTGATCGGCGCCGGCCTTCTGGCGATCGACGGTCGTATCCTGGGCTCGGGGAAGCGGTGGCCCACCTCGCCGTCGATGACCGCGGCGAAGTGTGGACGACGACGCTCTCGCCGAGGGTGAGGACCGAGTCGGGCTTTATGCTTCTTGGCTGCGATGACGCCGCTGAGATGTGCCCGCCAACTCCGACGAGGGGCTCCCGGCCGCCGCCCGCGCTTAGTTCCGATGGAACCCCGATGGAATGCCGAAACCGGCCGATCAGAGGCGCGATCCCGCGAATTCGGCTCGGCGCGCTCCCATGGCGGGCATACCATCGCGAGAGTCGGAACTCCTCGAGGAACAGGAAGATGACGGCCACGATCGCGCCTTTGAACAGCATCGTGCATCTCGGCGCCGCGCGCGTCGACCTCGACGCGGAGCGTGTCGTCGGACCGGATGGTCAGGAGGCGACGCTTCGGCCACAGAGCTTCGCGGTACTGCGGCTGCTGATCGCCAGGACCGGGCGGCTTGTCACCAAGGATGAGCTGCAGGCGGCGGTCTGGCCCGGGGTCATTGTCACCGACGACAGCCTCGTGCAGTGCATCGGCGAGATCCGCAGGGCTCTCGGCGACGACGCGCGCGCCCTCGTCGAGACGGTCCCGCGGCGCGGCTACCGGCTGGTCGCCGCGCCTCGGCCAGCGCGTCCGGTGACCTGGCGCGAGGGACGGGCGGCGGCTTTCGGCGCGACGCTCGTCCTCCTGGCGCTCGGGATCGGCGCCTGGCGGACGATGGGAGCGAACGAGAGCCCGTCCCACATCCCGGTGGTGGCGGTGCTGCCCTTCGACAGCATGGCGGGCGAGACGGAGGCCTATCTCGGATCGGGTATCACGGAGGACGTCATCTCGATGCTGGCGCGCACGCCGGACGTGGCGGTGATCGCGCGAAGCTCGTCCTTCGCCTATGGCGACGCGCCGCGCGACATTCGCGAGATCGGCGCGGCGCTGGGGGCCGACTACCTGCTCGAGGGCAGCGTCCGGCGCGAAGGCGACAAGCTCCGCGTCGTGGCACAGCTCGAGGATACCGAGACCGGCCAGCACGTCTGGGCCGACCGCTTCGACCGGGCCGGGGCGGACCCCTGGGCGCTCGTGGACGAGATCTCGGGCCGGATCATCTTCGCGCTCGCCGGCGAGAACGGCGAAATCAAACGCGCGCAGTTCCGCGAGGCCTGGGGCAAGGATGCGACCTCGCTCGGGGAATACGACTATTTCCTGCGCGGGCTCGACATCTACATGAATGGCGACGGTCCCGCGGACATCGCGCGGGCGGATGCGATCTGGCAGGAGGGGCTGGCCAAATACCCGGACTCCGCGCTCCTCAGAACGAAGATGGCCTGGGGACACTGGACGGCGGCCTGGTGGTACTGGGACGATCTCGATCACAACTTCTCCGAGGCCGGCCGCCTGGTCACCGAGGCGCTGGCGCGGGACAACCTCTCGCCGGAGGTGCGGCGCTCCGCGCACTGGCTGAACGCCTTCGTCCAGATGCAGCGGGGGAACTATGCCAACGGGGTCGAGGAGGCGAAGCGGACCATCGCCCTCGCGCCCTATGACGCGCGGGTGCTGCGACAGCTGACCGACGTGCTGATCGCGGACGGGGAATACGAGATGGCGCTGGAGTGGCTCGCTCGCGCCGAGCCGCGTGAACCCGGGCGGGAGGACGAATACATTCTGCAGCGGGCGCTGATCCACCGCCTGTCGGGCCGGTATGACGAGGCGCTGGCGGAATACGCGAAGGTGCCGGAGCCGGACGTCTATCCGCGGCTGTCGCGGGCGATCGCCTTGGTTGAACTCGGCCGGATCGAGGAGGCGCGCGCGGTGGTTCGGGGCGCGCTCGCCGAAAAGCCGGACTTCACCCAGGCCACGTGGCGCGAAGGATCGTTCCACAGCGATCCGGCCATACTCGCCGGCGAGATATCGGCGCTCGCGCGGGCCGGACTGCCCGAATCGTGATCCCGGCCGGAACCGCGCTCCTCCGAGAGCGCCGTTCCGCAGTTCCTGGGGCGCATCGACGAAAAGGCGAGATGGCGACCTGCACGCCCGGGGGACGTGATCGCCCCGGTAGGGATCCTTGGACCTTCGATTACCAACGGGCGTTTCCTTGCCCCTCCTTATGGCAGCGCCGTCCACAGCCGCGACCTCGCGGCCGAGGCGCGGGGCTTCATGGCGGCCAGGCTCGCCGCCGCCGGGCGGTCGCTCGCCCCCGTGGGCGCGCTGCCCCCGCGCGCGCCGGACCGGGAGCGCGCGGCATGAGCCCGAAATTCGGCGTCCATGGCCTCGTGCTGACCGATGATCGGCCCAAGGCCCCGGCCGCGGCTGCCGGACCGCGCCGCGCCGACCGAGCGGCAGCGCGACCAAGTGGCGGCGAGCCTCGCCCGTCTCGACGCCCGCGCCCGGGAACTCGGGTTGGCCTTCTCCCCCCTCGGCGATCGCGGTGTTGAAGCTCGAAATCGGCGTTCCGCGCCTCGAACGTCGTGATCCGTCCCAGGGTGCGCTCCTGCGCGATAGGCTCGACCGGCGTGTCCCGACGGATTTCGAGGGGCGCGTTCTGGCGATCGACACGGTGGTGGCCCGGCGCCGCGCCCGTCTTCAGCCAGGGCGGTCGCGGCGATCAAAGAGTCACGGTCCGGCTGTGGATCGCATAGCATGACAGTCGTGACGCGCGACGTCGCCGATTTCGATGATACCGGGCTTCCGTTGATCACTGAGCGGTCGAGCTCGAGGAAGCCGCGGCGCGCCAGCGTCGATCAAGCGGCTGACCGCTTTGGGCCCGCGTTTCTATTGAAGGGAGGCTTGATGGGTCCGGTCTGCTAAGGCGTGCCGAAAGCCCTGAGGTGGCGAGACGGTCTGGGCGGTGATCCGGGCGCCGATTGTCTGCATCGCGAACAGGGGCACGTGTCCGCGACCGACCGGGGGCTTGACCGGTCAGCCGGAAGTCGCGCGCATGCTTCGAGAGAAGCATGCGGCGTGCACGGGCCGGAGAGTACGCCCATCCGGCTCAACTCGAGGGCTTGATGGCGGGCGGCTGCCAGGAGCCGTCGAGGATCGGTTCCTCACCCCAATACGCGCGGATATAGAGCGAAAAATCGCCGTCCGGCGAGGGCAGCCAGTTCGCCTCCGGTTTGCCCTCGGGCTGCTCCTTGCCGACGTAGATCGTCAACGACCCGTCCTCGTTCTTCACCAGATTCGTGCTCTTGGTGCCGACCGAGTACCGGTTGAGCGCGTTCGGGGTGAAGAGGTGGTACTGATCGTAGAGGGTAAGCGACCAGAAGCCCTTGACTGGCGGCAGCTCGCCCGCCGGGAAGGTGACCTCGTAGCTCTTAGCGGAGTTCAGCTGGCCACCGTCGATGTCGCGATCGGTATAGAAATACTGCGTTTCGGTCGGACGATTGTCGAGCAGGTTCGAGCGCGCCGTGCCGGTGCGGTCGTAATAGTCCACACCCCATTCGGCGTTGTGCAGCGAGCGGTGCCAGTTGTTGCCGGCCGGCTTACCGTTGTGCTCCCAGCTCAGGAAATCGGCGATGACCTCCTTGTCAGTTGCGACCGCCTCGGCGTCGATGATCTTCTTGATCTCGGGATTTTTGACGGCGAGATCGAGCAGCCAGCGAAACTGGGCGTAGAGCGCCTCCTCGCCCGGCAGCGGCGGTACGCGGTCCATGACATGTCCGAGCTGGTCGAAATACTTCTCCGGCACGATCCACCGGACCTCGCCGCCGCCTCCCTGGTCGGGGTTGGGGATCTCGGGGAGCTTGCTCCACTCGATCGTCTTCATGGTTCCGTCGAATTCGGTCAGCGGATAGGCGACGATCTGGTCGATGAGCGGCTGGATCGCCGCGCGGTCCTCGGCGGTGTCGTCCATGAAGACGCGGGGCACGATGTTGCCGAGCGCGGTCGAGGACTGTACGACGCCGGTGATGCCCTCGGGCACCTCGCCATCCCAGTTCGGGCCGACCAGCAGGTAGAAACCGGGCTTGGTGCCATAGGGTTTGCCAAGCTCGCCGAACTGGTCGGTGCGCTGGTCATAAGCGGCGTAGACCCAGAAGCGGTCGCCGAAATCGGGCACCTGGACCACCGCCGGCTGGGCGTCGAGATCGAAATAGCCGAGACCGTAGACCACGTCCTGGTTCGGGCAGGCGATGAAGCGCTGGTTCGGTTCGAGATAGTCGTGCAGCATTCCGAGTTGGCCAGCCGGCGCCACCGGGACGATGCCGCCCAGCAGACCCGGCTTCGGCGCCTTGGTGATGGTGTCGAAGCGGTTCTGCATGTTCACGAGCGGCCAACCCCAGATGTAGGCCATGCGCGCGATCGCCTGGACATAGGAGGCCTGCGGCGTGACCTCGGCCGAGGGAACGTTCAGGTGGGAGAACGTGATCTTCGGCTGCGTCTGAGCGAAGGCGGGCGACATGCCGGTGAGACTGGCGCCCAGCAGCAGGGCGGTGACGGACGACTTCAGCATGATGGAACCCCGTTAGGAGGGAGAAGGGCACCCCGGCGCGGCGGACGGCGCGCGTCGGGGTGAGAGGCTGGCGGCGATTAGTCGATCTTGTCGAAATCGCCAGGCTTCCAGCTCAGGTCGATCGCCGGCTCTTCTGGCCCATAGAGCCGCAGGATCGCGAAGAAGCCGCGCCCCTCCGCCGTGGGCAGCCAGTTCGCCTCGTGCCCCTCGGGCGCCTTCGGGCCGATCCAGAGATCGGTCGAGCCGTCGGCGTTCTGGACGGGCTTGTCGCGCGAGCCGAGCGAGGGGAAGCGCCTCGCCTCGGTGGCGAGACCCGAGGCGTTCGCCGCCTCGTAGAGCGTGAGCGACCAGAAAAGCTTGGCGGGGATATCGGCTGGCAGCGTCAGCTTATAGGTGGCATCGCCTGAAAGCGGCGCGCCCGCGCCGTCCTCGAAAGCTATCTGATAGGCCGCTCCCTGGCCCGGCACCTGGCTGACCATGCCCGGGCTGATCGAATAGTAATCGGTGAAGAACCACGTCCGCGCATCGACCGCCGTGTAACCGTGCGCGACGTCGCGGAAGGAGAGATCGAGGGGCTTCTCCTTGCCCGGAAACGCCATGTTGTTGACGGGGTTTACCCATTTCCGGTCCGGCCAGACCAGATAGGACGTGTCGCCGACGCCGTTGGAGAGGCCGATGACACGGCTCATCCTGTAGCCGACCGTCGCCGCCGCGTCGAGCATCGCCCGCGTATGCGCGTCCGGCGCGAAGGGGACGCCCGCGACCAGGCCCATGCTCGCGAGGATGCCGAGCCCATCGGGGCCGGCGAGATGCTCGCCTTCCTTGTCGACGAGCCATTTCAACTGATCGAAGGCCTCCGCCGTCGAGCGGGGCAGCATGTTCGCCGGCACGCCCGAGGCGTCGGGGAAGACCATCGCTTTCCGGTCGGCCTCGGGCAGATCCAGCGGGTAGATCTTCGTCCGCTCGAGATGCGCGACCGCCGGCGCGAGATCGTTGGGATCCTCGTAGAAGCCCCGCAGGAAGACGAAGAGGTTGTTCGTGCCGGAGCGGTAGACGAAGTACCCTTCGGGAACCTCGCCCTCATAGCCCGGAGGCAGGACGAGGAACTTTCCGCCCTTGCCGTGGTCGGGCCCTGGCAGGCCGACGTCGCCGAAATATTCGCCGCCGTCCACCGGGATCGGCCGCTGCCAGAAGTCGAGCAGGATCCCCTGCAGCCCCTCGGGCGCCTCCAGCACGACCGGACCCGTCTCGGTCATGTCGACGTAGCTCATGGCGTAAAGTACGTCCGAGTTCGGCGTCGTCACCAGCGTCTTTGGGTCGAGCCGCTGCTTCCAGATCGGCAGCACGTTGTAGCCCGAACCGAAAACGGCCTCCGAGCCGTACATCATGCCGAGTGTGTTGATGAGCGGCAGCGCCCAGAGGTAGGCCTGCGTCGCCTGCTGGAAGTCCAGTTCTTGGCGCAGGATTTCCGCCGTCTCGGACGTAGGGCGGTTCTCGACGAAGGGCAGGTCGGCGAGCGCCTGGAAGCGGGTGTCCTGCGCGAAAGCCGGCGTGGACAGGACCGACAATAGGCCCAGCGCGACCGTGCGCCCAAGAATGTTTCGCTGCATAGCGGTTCCTTTCACTCCGGGCGTGAACCGATGTCACGCCCTCGAACGACGGGATCGACGCCGAGATAGGCCGGCGCAAATCAGAACTGGAAGTTCACGCCTCCGTAGATATTCCATTGTTGTTGGCCATCCCCGCGGGTGGCGATGGAGTATTGCGGCTCGAGAAAGACGTTTACCACCGCATCCCCGGTCTTGATGACCTTGCCGGCGCCGGCGCCGATCGGGATCGCATAGCCGTTCGTCTCAAAGTCATAGGTCCAGACGCCGGCGGAGCGCAGATACCATCCATCACCGAGCTGGTAAAAGCCGAAGGGCTGCAGCGCCCCGATACTGACATTGGCCCGGTCGTTCTCGCCCGCGACGCTCGCCTGCCACGTCAGGAGGTAGCCCCACTGAAAGACCTTGCTTCTCGCGTCGAACAGCACATTTGCGAAGCCGAGCGACCACTTGCCAGAGCCGCCCGCGTCTTCGTCCCCCGTGGGCATGGTAAGCTGCGGGCCAATGCCGAAGCTGACTTCGGGATCGCCCAGGTCGATCAGATACGCGGCGAAGACGTTGAAGTCGCCGAGTCCGGTCGTCTGACCGCCGGTGGGGTCTGGGATCGTATTGACCGGCACCGTCGCGCGCATCAGCCACTTGCCTCCGAGAGCGGAAACGGGCTGGGCGTAGCGAAGATAGAACTGGTTCGCATCCCGGTCGAGACCGGTAAGCTCTCCGGTATAGAGCGTCTGGAAATTCAGCGCCGTGGCATTAGCCAACGGGTTGTTCGCCTGCGCGGCGGAATTATCCTGCGCCGTCGCTGGCACGACGGAGAGCGCGAGAAGGGCTGCGAAGCCACCCTGGATCGTTGCGCGGATCACCTTTCCCTCCCTCGGCCCGGAATTCGTCCAAGCCATATCGGGGAGCGCCGCCCGCGCGCTATGCAGTTTGTGCCAGAATACGCCTCCGGCGACGCGCTAGGGTCTCAGATGGCAGCTCGCCGAAGAGTTCGCGGTAGCGCCCGGCGATCCGGCCGAATTCACCCATCCCCCAGCGGGTCGCGGCCATCGTTACCGTGCAGCTCGCCTCGGCCTCGGCAGCCAGGTCGTAGCGGAAGCGGTGCAGCCGTAGCCGGCGGACATAGGCCTGCGGCGTTTCACCGACCATGCTCAGAAAGGCCCGGTGCAGGCTCCGTCGCGAGGTGGAAGCCGCCGCCGCCAGGGCTTCGACCGGGATCGGTGCGTCGAGATGCTCCTCGATGTAGCGTCGCGCCTGGGAAAAGATGCGGGCGTGGGCCCCCTGCTTGGCGGCGGTGGAGACCACCCGGGGCTCCCTTCCGTAGAAAACGGCGGCCATCCGCCGCATCAGTCGCAGCGCTTGGGCGAGATCCTCGGGACGCACGGGCGCGCCGGGCTCATGGAGCAGGTCGAAGGTGTGGGCGATCGCCGCCGTGATGCCCGCGGGCGCCATGCGGGGATGCACACCCGATCCGGAGACGCGCGGATGGTCCAGCACGCGATCCTCCCACGCCGCCTCCGCCTCGAGTCGACCGGGATCCATCGTCGCGGACACATAGAGCGAGTCCGGCATATAGAGCGAATGATGCTCGTCGCCCGGCAAGAACAGCCCGAGGTTTCCCGAGGTGACCTCGCGGTGCCAATGCCAGGTCCCGGAGGGGAGGCGAAGGCCGATCCCGATGGTGACCTTGTCGAGAGACAAGGGACCCGACATAGCGACCCGCGCCCCGAGCCGGCCACTGGTGTAGAGCACCCCGTCCTCCTCCGCGAAGGCGAGGCCACTGGAGAGCGATCCTCGGGACATCTGAGTTGCTCGCAGGCCTGCGCCCCGCACGGCATCGCGCAGGTCCTCGATCCAGCGGACCGGAACTACGCGCCAAGGGCTATCGGGAAGGATGTCGGGCGCCATTGCAAATTACACGATAAGACCTCTTGGAGTATTCCATGAGAACCGGCCGACTGTCTATTCTTCCGGTCGATGGGCTCATCGTGCTGCCCGGGCATCGGAATAGCCTATGGATTCGCGGAATATGATGCCTCATCCGCCTGGAGAGGCATCACTTAAAACAGCTTGGCTTCTCGGCGTGTCGGAGCGCCAGGTCGGGTTGCCAGTGCTATGGCACAGCTGGGCCCGGTGTCTGGCACATGGATAGGACGGCTATATCTCCTTGGCCATCCCCGCTAACGCTCAGCACTCCTGTGACGATCAATGGCGGCTCCCGCCACACCTCGAGATCCCGCTTCCGATACTGCTTGGTTAAGGATGCGCCCCCCGGGAGGTAAGTCGGTTTCGCCCGGATGAACATATGTCGGCGCGGATCACCGCCGCGTTGGCGTCGAGCATCGACTGGAGTTCGGCGCGGGACCGGTCGGCCTCGCGCGCGCTCATCGACCGCAGTCCCGCCTCGAGCGCGGCGAGCCGCGCCGCGGTCTCGAAGCCTCCCTGCTCTGGTGCCGCGCGCATCGGCAGGTCGGTGCTGAGCGGCGGCGGTGGCGCGATCGGGGGGGCGTCGCGCGGGATCTCGGTCGAGAGGCCGGGTGGGGGCGCCCTCTCGCGCTGCATCTTCTCCGCCTCCGACGTGCCGCGGCCGAGCAGCGTGCGCGTCTGCGCCGGCGCGAAGGAAGGCGGTCTTCCGGCCCGCGACATGGTAGTTCGGATCGCGCGGCGAGCGCCTGGTTCCGCGCCGCCTTCGCCCGGTCCTGCCCGTAGCTGCGCTGGCCGGTGTAGACCGTCATGTTGGCGCGGGTCTGGGCCGCCGCTTCGTCGAGCCCGGCCGCGTCGCGGGCGAAGATCGCGACCGTGGCGTGGTGCAGGCCGAAGCCGACCCGGCCCGAGGCGAGATCGTCGGCGGCGCCCATCTGCCGGGTGACGCGCCGGATCCGCGCCAGCGCGTCGACCTGCTCGATCGGGGTGAAGCTTTGCGTCACGACGCTGTCGAAGCCGAGGTCGAAGGTGTCGAAGATCCCGGGATGGATGCTGGCGGGATAGGCCTTGAGCGAGAAGACAGCGCCATGGCGCAGGTCCTCGGTCGAGGCACCCGGCACCACGAACCGGTCGCCGGCGAAAGCGGCGCTCGAGGATGCGACGAGATCGGCGAGCGGGCGGAAGCTGGCTGGCGCTGGCATCGGCTCGTAGCGGCCGGTAACCAGCGCCGAGAGCAGCCCGAGCCAGCGGCCGTCGGCGAGCGTGAGCCGCTCGGGCCGGGTCACCGACAGCGTCTCGGCCAAGAAGGCCACCACCTCGTCGAGCCGTTCGATCCGCCGCGTCAGCCGGTGACCAGCGCCGAAGAGCTTTCCTGCGATGCCGAGCAGCTTCGGCGGGCGGAGCGTCACCGTGACGAAGGAGCGGCGCTCGCGCAGGTCCATCGTTCCCAGCGCCGCCTGCCAGCGGCGATCGACTTCGAATGAGAACGGATCGGCCAGGAGCGGTGGCGACGAGGATGGTTCAGCGCGGGTAGAGATCCGGTGCAGGATGAAGCCGAGATCGAGGCTCGCCTGGGCGATCACCGACTGCAGCGCCTCGGCGAGATCGGCGACCAGCGCGCTCTCGGCGGTGGCGGCGCCGAGGCCCGCCACCGCGAAGCTCGCCATCAGCTCGCCTTCGCGGAGCATCAGCACGTCGTCGCGCAGCGCCGTCACATAGGGCAGGTGCGCTACGAGACTCCCGTCCTCGCCGAGCGCGCGCGGCTCGAGGCGACGGCGGCCGAGGCTCCGGACGGCGTCAAGCACGGTAGGTGATCCCTCGGCCCTTGAACCAGGCGACCGGAAGTGGCGTCCGGGTCAGGCTGACGAAGATCACGTCGAAGATCCGCGCGTCCCAGGCGGCGAGCGCGCGCAGCCCGGCGTAGCCGAGCAGCGCGCTCAGGGCGAACCAGACGAAAGACAGCGTGGCGATGAAGCCGCCGAGCACCGTCATCGCGAGCACGATGACATACGTGAGAGGCAGCCCCATCAGCGCCACCGGCCGGGTCAGCGCCTGAAGGCAGAGACTCGTCACGCGAAGCGGCCGAGAATGGTCGCCGAGCCGAACAGGATCACCAGGTCGACGCAGATCGAGACCGCGAGGCCGAGGTCCATCCGGCGAAGGTTGTGGGACGGGCCGGCGCGGGCGGTCGCGATCAGCTTGGCCATTTTAGGACAGTTCCTTGCTTGGGGGTAGAAAACGGTGACGCCGCGCGCCCGAGGTCGACGCGCTCGATCGAGCGCCCGGTCTCCGCGCGGGCGATCATTGGCGTGGGACCGACAAAATCGGCGGCGACGTGGATCGGCACGGCGACGCCGGACCCAGCACGCTCCTGGTCGGCGGCGCGCGTGATCCTGGCGACGTAATCGCGGGTCTCGCGGAACGGCGGCACGCCGGTGTAGCGCGTCACCCGATGCGGGCCGGCGTTGTAGGCGGCGAGCGCGAGATCGACCCGGCCGAAGGCCGCGAGCTGCGCGGTTGAGATACCGCGCGGCGCCACGGAGGTCGGCGAGCGGTCGAACGCGTCCGCGACGCCTAGCGCCACCGCCGTCGCCGGCATCAGCTGGCCGAGCCCGCGCGCGTCATTCGGCGAGACCGCGTCGGGATCGAAGCGCGACCCCCGGTCGATCAGCGCCACGAACAGCCGGGTGAACGCTTCCGCGTCGAAACCCGCGCCGGCGACGCCCGGCGCCTCGGCGAAGGCCCGCGCGACGCCCTCGGCCATTGATTGATAAACCGCCGCGCGGCCGGTTTCGGCACGGGCGGGCACTGCCCGCCCCGCGCGCCATACATCATAAGACTCATTCTCGGGAGCGGCGGCGGACGAGGGTACGCGCCAATCTGAACTGCGACTTTCGAGATCTGGCAGGATGTTGGAAAGCGCAAGGACATTCTGAATGAAGACGCGCTTCAGCCATCTCACGCTCTCGGATCGTCGCCAGATCGAACGCTGGCGCCTGGCCCGGAGGAGCGCGACGGATATCGCGGCCCGTCTGGGGCTCCACCGATCCACGGTATTCCGCGAATTGAGGCGCAACCGATATCACGACGCCGAGATCCCCGAGCTGAGCGGCTACTGGAGCGTGCCCACCCAGAAGATCGCGCTCAGCCGCCGGTTCCGGCCCCGCGAGCTGGTGCGTCACCCCGACTTGCGCCACCGAGTCACACGCTGTCTGCGCGCGGGCTGGAGCCCCGAGCAGATCGCCGCATGCGCTTCGAAGCGGCCCCGCTCCGTGTCAGCCAAGAGACGATCTACCAGTTCATTTATTCCGACGAGGGCCGCGCGGCGGAGTTGTGGCGCCACCTCGCCTCGGGTCGCCGCAAGCGCCGCGGACACCGTCGACGTAAACAGTCACCACCGAAATTCGCCCCGGAACTCAGCATCCTGTTCCGTCCCGACGCCGTGGCCGGTCGCCGAGAATTCGGCCACTGGGAGGGTGATCCCGTACTTTTTCGGCAGCGTTCGGTCCGGCGAATGTGACGACGTTGATCGAGCGGGTCAGCAGGTTCCTGGTCGTGCTCAGGAACCCGGAAAAGCGAGCGAAGCCGATCATCGCCCAGATCGCCGAAGTCCCGCGCCCCCTGCCGCGGGAGCGCGCCGCTCGGTGACCTTCGACCGCGCGTCGGAGTTCGTCGACTGGCCGCGCCTGCGAGCCGAGGTCGGCGCGCAAACCTGGTTCCGCGACCCCCGGTCGCCCTGGCGGAAAGGCAGCGTCGTGAACGCGAACAAGCGCCTTCGGCGCTGGATCCATCGTGACACCGACCCCGAGACCCTCTCCCAGGACGACCTCAGGCGGCTCCGCGCCGGCCTCAACGGTCGCGCTTCGCAGGGTGGCGCAGCTGAGGCGGTCACCGGGTTTCCCGATCGGGGCGGGTTGCTGAGCCAACCTGAACCGAGGCATTCCCCCGATGACCAAACCCATGGTGGACCTGCGCGCTCTGGTGGAAAAGAGTGCCGATGCGGACCTGTTGCGCGAGATGATCGGCTTCGCCCCTGAGCGCCTGATGGAACTCGAGGTCGGCGCGAAGACCGGCGCGGACTATGGCGAGAAGTCCGCCGAGCGGCTGGCGCGGCGCAACGGCTATCGCGACCGGGACTGGCAAACCCGGGCTGGCAGCGTCGAGCTGCGGATCCCTCGTTTGCGCACCGGATCCTACTTCCCTGCGTTCCTCGAGCCTCGCCGGTCCGTCGAGAAGGCGCTGACCACCGTGATCCAGGAGGCCTACGTCCATGGCGCCATGGATGACCTCGTGCACTCCATGGGTGGCACCGGGATTTCCAAGAGCGCGGTCAGCCGGCTCTGCGAGGGCGAGCCGATGGAACGCCAATAGTCCGAGAGACATTGGCGAGCGATGAACGGGTCGACGCCTTCCTCACCCGCCCGATCGAGGGTGAATGGCCCTATCTATGGATCGACGCCACCTACCTCAAGGTGCAACAGGGCGGCCGCATCGTCAGCGTCGCGATCACGCTCGCCGTGGGGCGTCAACATGGATGGCCGGCGGGAGGTTCTCGGCATGGCGATCGGCGCCTCGGAAGCCGAACTTTTCTGGATCGAGTTCCTGCGCGACCTCGTTCGGCGCGGCCTAGCTGGCGTGAAGCTGGTGATCAGCGACGCCCACGAGGGCATCAAGGCCGCCACGGCGCGCGTCCTGTCCACGACAGTGGCAGCGCTGCCGCGTGCATTTTCAAAGGAATGCGCTTGCCTAAGCCGGCAAGAACAGCCGGAGGGTGGTGTCCGTCTTCATCGCCACCGCCTTCGCCCAGCCCGACCACGCGGCTGCCAAAGCCCAGTAGCGCCTGGTCGCCGACCAGGTGCGCGGCAAGGTGCCGAAGCTCGCCACGCTCATGGATACGGCCGAGGAGGACGTGCTCGCCTACATGACCTTTTCTCCACAGCACCGAGCGAAGTTACACTCGACGAATCCGATCGAGCGTCTGAACGGCGAGATCAAACGGCGCACCGATGTCGTGGGGATCTCTCCGAACGAGGCATCGATCCGGCGGCTCGTCGGTGCCATCCTCATGGAGTAGATCGAGGAATGGACCGTCCAGCGCGGGCGATACCTCGGGAAACCCTCGCGCCGGCCTGCGATGATCTCACCGTCAGCCTGCCTGCCGCGCAGCGCGACTGACCAGTTCGGCCCGCCAAGGAGCGCGGGGCCCACCGTGAGCTACACCACCAGATGGGGCACGACCGTGAATCGCGCCGGGTTTGCCGGAGGCTGTTTGGTTTAAGTTATGCGGCCATGGCTACAGGATGGAGAACCTGTCGCTTCGTCCAAAGTCGCATCTCCGCTAACGCGTCCAGCAGAGTTAGGATGTCCCACCTGAGGAAAGTCGGAATGTCATTCTTCCCCGTCCGACGGTTGAAGACCTGCGATGGTGCTGGCGGTGATGAGCGAACGTGAGCTGCGGAGAATCGAGGTGCTGTCACGGATCCTGGAGGGCCAGCTGTCGGTCGCCGCGGCGGCGTGCGTCCTGGCATTGAGCCCGCGACAGGTCCACCGCCTGATCGCGACGTTTCATGTCGAGCGCGCGGCCGCGCTCCGTCACCAGTCGCGCGGCAGGCGATCGAACACCCGGATCCGTGAAGGCGTGCGGGACTATCCGATCGCGCTGGTTCGCGAGCCTTACGCCGACTTCGGGCCGACCCTCGCGGCCGGGGTGCTCGCCAAACATCACGACCTCAAGGTCTCGCGCGAGATGCCGCGCAAATGGATGACGGAAGCCGGTCTCTGGGTGTCACGCAAGAAACGCCGGACGTTTCCATCAACCACGCCGGCGCGGGGAAAGCCTTCGGCGAACTGATCCAGATCGACGGTTCCGATCATCGCTGGTTCGAGGACCGCGGAGCGCCCTGCATGCTGCTGGTATTCATCGACGACGCCACGCTGACGCAACTGCTGTTCGTCGCTTCGGAGAGCGTCTTCGGCTATTTGGAAGCGCTCGAGCGGTATCTGACGACCCATGGCCGTCCGCTGACGTTTACTCCGACAAGCAGAGCGTGTTCCGCGTCGCGAAGCGGGACGCCGCGAGCGGTCATGGCATGACGCAAGCCGCCCGGGCGCCGTGCGAGCTGAGCATCGAGATTCTCTGCACGAACAGCAGCCAGGCCATGGCCGCGTCAAGCGGGCGAGCCGTACCCCTCAGGAACGGCTGGTCAAGGAGTTGCGCCCGGCGGGCATCTCCGACATCGCGGCGAGCAAGGCATTGCCGCCCGGCTTCGTCACGCGTTTCAATCGCTGGTTCGCCAGACCACCGGCGCGGCCGGACAACCTGCTCGGCTCCCTGAACATCGCGCCGGACCGGCTGCGCGACATGCTGTGCTGGCGCGACCAGCGCTACGTCGGCCAGCAGCTGAGCTTCAGCTATGAGCGGCGCAAGATCATGCCCGAGGTGAACGACGTGACGCGCGATCCGGTCGGTGACTACGTCGACACCTACGCCGTCCCCGACGGTCCTTTTCAGGTGCGCTGGAACGGCCTCGCCCTGCCCCCATAGAGTGTTCGACGAGGACCAGCGCGTCACCCAGGCGGCGGTCACCAAGACCAAGCACCTCACCACCGTCCTGGCCTCAGGATCAGCAGGACAAGCTGCCACCGCCAAAGGCAAAGGCGGTCGGCAAGCAGGCGAGCAAGTACACGAAGACTGGGCGCATGTCGCCCGGACGCCCATCATCGTCGATGCCATGCGCCGGTCGATCCCGATCGCCGGTCCAGCGCGATCATGAATAGGCTGATGACCTGTTCTGACCCCTTCCCGCTTCTGCGCGGCGGAACGACTTCCGACCGCGGTCTCGAGTTCGGGTCGTGGCGCCTCCTCGAGGCAGGCTGGCGGCGCGGGTCTGGTTCCGTGATCCTCGGGCGCCGCGCCGAAAGGGAACGGTTGAAAACACCGACCGATGCCTTCGCCGCACCCGATCGAGACCGCGATCATCTCGGAGGCCGCGCCCTTCTCCCTGAGCGGGATCGCCTCCTCGACCGCGATCTCGTCGAAGGGGTTCATCTTCACATTGGCCAGAGCCACCCCGACCCGTCCGCCCTCCGCCGGAGCGGCGTCGCTAGGGTCCGCGCGGGGCGGCGCTCACGCGTCGTGGAAGCGGAACAGGGTCGCGGCGCTCTCGCGCGGGGTCCGCAGCGCGTTGATCGGCGCCGCTTCGTCCGC
>QFPW01000083.1 GCA_003241785.1 Rhodovulum sulfidophilum
CGCCAGCGCCGCGACCTGCTCGGGGCGCGGCTGCTCGAGGTGCGCGGGCGGGTGCAGCGCGAGGGGGCCGTGGTGCATCTCATCGCGCTGGGGCTGAGGAATTTCGTAGGCGAAGCCCATGGTGTCCGCGCCGCGAAATGCCGCGACCCCCATCTATAAAGCGCCGCCGCTTAGTTCGCGACTGTGATGTCGCCACACTCCTCAGCCGCGTAGCCTAGTGCTTCTCAAGCACCTCTCACGAAAGGGCGGAGATTAACTCCTCTACAAAGTACGTTTGTTTGGCAATTCGACCCCAAGAATGGCAGCCGTCTCAACTAATTTTTCGCGAACATCATCATCGATAGGATGACCCTCAATGTAGTACGGATGCAAGCAACCGTCGAAAGCAAGTCCGTATTCATTGTTATCAATAAACTCCTGGATCAAATTTGAGTTGTGCCTGGAGAGAAGTTTATCCGATTTCATCAGGATAAACTGAATATTTTTGCGCACTAGTACGAAATTTCTCAAATCTCAATTCCTCGGCATATTGGTTGGAAATCCCGTTACAATTCTTCCATCAGGATCTACCACAACTTTTATATCGACACCGTCGCGTGTACCTTGAGCAATCGTTCTTCCCCCAAATCCGGGAGATCGATTACTATTTGGATCCGTGGCGACGTCCGAGATCTCTCCCAAGATCTTATCATCTGTCCAACCCTGGGGAAATTCACTCTTCCCGAGGATCCCCGTGCCATGGCGATGTCCTCCGCCCGTTTTATCGCCTCCGAGGATGTGCGTGGCGCGATCCGGATCTACGAGGTTAGGCTTTTCCTCGTCAGACACTGAACTTACAGTCTGAGACTGTAGAACCTCCTCGGCTACATCGAAAACAAACCCTAGCGCACCCCCAATCCATGCCCCTCCAATGGCTCCTGCCGCGGAGCCGCCGGGAACTGTTGCTGGCGCGACGGCGCCGCCGGTAGGTACGCTCAGCGCGATCCCGCCGACCGTCCCGACCTGGGAGCCCACTATCGCCCCGGCCGCCGACGCGGCGGCTGTGTTGTCCAGATCCCCAGCGCCCATACGGCCGATCGCGGTATTGTCCCAAGACCCACCTCCGAAGACAGAATCCCAGCCCCTGCTGAAGGCGGTGTCGTTGAAGAGGTTCCCGCTCGGATCGCTCTGATTGACGGGACTGTTCCCGGCATAGGCGAAGCGGTTGGTGCCGACGCCGGGGAGGGTGACGTCGAGCCAGTCGGGCGA
>QFPW01000084.1 GCA_003241785.1 Rhodovulum sulfidophilum
ACGCTCCCTCGTCTCCGGGCATGCCCGGAGACGAGGGAGCGCAAAGCGGGGATTTTTCGGTGCCCACAAACGGGGAGAATTCAATGGCCGGTCACAGCGCCACGCCTACGATCCCGACGAGATCGCGCGCGGCGGCGCCTTCATCGTCGTCGGCCATAGCGGTGATGTTCGGATCGAGCGTGGCTTCATCCGGGCCGAGGACGAGGCACCGGAGCCGGAGGCGGAAACCGTAGAGGATGGCGAAACCATCATTGACGGCGTGCACGTCAACGCAGATGGCGAAATCCTCGACGACGAAAGCGAGGACGGCGAAGGCGACGACCTTCCCGAAGCCGAGCCGGAAGAAGAGACCGGGGACGCAGGCAAGCCGCTGCCCGATTCCCTCATTCGCGACCTGACAGCACATCGCACCCTTGGCCTGCGCCTCGCCCTTGGCGAGCAGGCGGATATGGCGCTGATCGCCGTGGTCCACGCGCTGGCCGCGCAGACCTACTATCGGGGCGGCAGCACGGCCCATTGCCTCGAAATCAGCCCGACCAGCAATTACCTCGCCGCCCACGCGGACGGCATCGAGGACACGGCGGCGGCGAAGATGCTGAACGACCGTCATGCCGGATGGGCAGCGGACATGCCGCGCGACGTGGCGGACCTCTGGGGCTTCGTCGCCGGTCTGGACCATGCGAGCCTCATGGCCTTGCTGGCGCATTGCGCCTCGCTGACCGTCAATGCGGTGAAGCTGCCTTGGGAGAGCAGCAAGCGCCGCGCCCATGAGACGGCCGACAAGCTGGCGACGGCGGTGACGCTCGACATGACGGCGCACTGGACGCCGACCGTGCGGAGCTATTTCGGGCGCGTCACCAAGGCCCATATCCTCGCCGCCGTGCGCGAAGCCCTTGGCGACGAGGCTGCGGAACGGATCGCGGACAAGAAGAAGCAGGAGATGGCGGCAACCGCCGAGCAGCTTCTGGCCGGGACCGGCTGGCTTCCGCCCATGCTGCGCACCAAGCGACCCGCATGGCTCGATGCTGAGACTGAGGCGGACGCCTTCCTCCAAGCCGCCGAGTGAGGACCGGGCCGGGATCGCGCAAGCGGTCCCGCCTTCTTGCCGTTCAGCCCCAAAAAAATGTACCCCTCCGCTGAAGGCCGTCTGCCGCGTTGAGGGTCTGGCTGCTAACTGACCTTATGGACGGCCTTAAGGACAGATCGACAGTGTCGCGGCTCGAG
>QFPW01000047.1 GCA_003241785.1 Rhodovulum sulfidophilum
TCAGGAGCCGGTCGCGCTCGCAGGCGGGGATCTCGAGATGGTCGGCGACGGCGTGGAACTGGGTCTTCGCCATGTCGAAGACGGGGCCGGAATACATGCATTCTCCGTTCGGGCTGGGGGTCGGCCGGGCAAGGCGGCTCGGGTCGCGCGCCGGGGCATCCGGCCGCGCGGGGAGGGGAGAGGGGGCGCCGCCCGGGGCCGGGCGGTCAGTGGCGCAGGTCGGAGAGGAACTTCCGCGCGCGGGGATGCCGGGGGCTGGTGAAGAAGGTCTCGGGGTGGGCGTCCTCGAGGATCATGCCCTTGTCCATGAACCAGACGCGGTCGGCGACCTCGCGGGCGAAGCCCATCTCGTGGGTGACGCACATCATCGTCATGCCGGTATGGGCGAGCGACTTCATCACCTGCAGCACCTCGCCGACCATTTCCGGGTCGAGCGCGGAGGTCGGCTCGTCGAAGAGGATGACCGGCGGGTCCATGGCAAGCGCCCGGGCGATCGCGACGCGCTGCGCCTGCCCGCCCGAGAGCTGGGCCGGATAGGCGCCGGCCTTGTGGCCGAGGTCGACCCGCTCGAGGAGCTTGTGCGCCTTCTCCTCGGCTTCCGCTTTCGGCAGGCCGCGGATCTTGCGGGGCGCGAGCATGACATTGTCGAGGACGGACATGTGCGGGAAGAGGTTGAAGGACTGGAAGACGAAGCCGATGTTGGAGCGGACCTCGTTGATGTCCGCCTTCTTCGCGTTCACATCGGCGCCGCCGACGGTGATCCGGCCGCCCTGGATCGGCTCGAGCCGGTTCACGGTGCGGATGAGCGTGGTCTTGCCCGAGCCGGAGGGGCCGCAGAGCACGACGACCTCCCCCTGCTTCACGGTGGCGTTGACCTGGGTCAGGCACTGGTAGTCGCCGTACCATTTGTCGACGTTCTCGAAGGCGATCATGGCGTGGGCTCCGTGGCGAGGATTTCGGGGGTGTCGGCGGCCGGGGCGGCGCCCGATTGGCAGTCCGGTTGGCCACCCGGCTGGCCCTGGCGGCGGCGGGCGACGCGTCCTTCGAGGGCGCGGGCGGCCGAGGTGAGGGAGAAGCAGAGCAGGAAGTAGGTGATGGCGAGGATCGAGAAGACCTCGATCGGCCGCGTCAGCAGCTCGTTGTTGACCTGCACGGCGGCGAAGGTGAATTCGTTGACCGAGATCACGTAGCCGAGCGAGGTCTCCTTGATGAGCGAGACGAACTGGGAGAGCAGGCTCGGGAGCGCGTTGTAGAGCGCCTGCGGCAGCACGATGGTGAACATGGTCCGGAAGTAGCCGAAGCCGAGCGAGCGAGCGGCCTCGGTCTGGCCCTTCGGCAGCGCCTGGATGCCCGAGCGGATCACTTCGGCCAGATAGGCGCTCTCATAGAGCACTAGTGCGCCGATCAGCGTCCAGAAGCCGGAGATCGGGACGCCGATGAGAAGCGGCAGCGCGAAGTAGCTCCAGAAGATCACCATCAGGAAGGGCGTGCCGCGCACGATGTTGATGAGGCCCGTCGTCGCCCAGGCGACCGGCCTGATCGGGCTGACGCGCGCGATGGCGAGGGCGAGCGCGCAGGGGAAGGCGAGGAGGAGGCCGATGACGGCGAGCAGCAGCGTGGCGGCGAGGCCGCCGAGTGGGCCGTTCGGATATTGGCCGATCAGGAGCAGGAGCCAGTTGTCGCGGATGATCTCGAGCATCTGACCCTCCTATCGGGCGGCGAGGGACGTGCGGCGCTCGTACCAGGTGCCGGCCGCCATGATGACGAAGGAGAAGGCGAGATAGATCAGCGTCGCCACCGCGAAGACCTCGAAGGTGCGGAAGGTGTCGCTCTCGATCTGCCTCGACTGGTAGGTTAGCTCATGCACGCCGATCGCCATGGCGATCGAGGTGTTCTTGAAGAGGAGCAGCGAGTAGTTGACGAGCGGCGGCACAGCGACGCGCAGCGCCTGAGGCACGACGACGTGGCGCATGGTTGCGAGATAGCCGAAGCCGAAGACCCGGCCCGCCTCGTACTGGGTGCGGGGCACGGCCCTGAGGCCGCTGCGGATCGCCTCCGACATATAGGCCGCGAAGCAGAAGCCGAGCGAGAAGAGCGCGAGGATGAACTCGCTGTTATGCTCGTTCAGCCACATCCGCGCACCCTCGGGCAAAAGTTCGGGCACGGCGAAGTACCAGAAGAGCACCTGCACGAGGAGCGGGATGTTCTGGTGGATCTCCACGTAGGTGGCGACGAGGAGCTCGGCGGGCTTCCAGCCGGTGGCGCGGATGACGGCGAGGATGACGGCGACGGCGAAGGCGAGAAGCCAGGCGCCGATGGTGAGCTCGATGGTGACGAGAAGGCCGCTCAGCAGCCAGTCGAGATGCTCCCCCGTCAGGACGGCGCTGAAGTCGAGATTGCCCATGACCGGCCTCCCCGGTTCGGGCCATCCGCGCGGGCGGGCACGGATGGCGGGTGAGGGGGAGGGCTCAGGCGCCGGGCTTCAGCACGGGTTCGGAGGCCGGGACGTCGAGGGTGAAGGCGCGCTCCATCTTGTAAGGCGTCCCGGCGCCGAGCCACTTGTCGAAGATCGCCTTACCCTCGCCCGAGGTCTCGAGCCGGGCCAGCGTGGCGTTGACCGCCTCCTTGAGGGCCGGCTCGTCCTTCCGAAGGCCGAGGCCCCAGTATTCCTTGGCGACCGGCTGGGCGATCAGCGCGAAGCCGTCACCGGCCTGGTTCATGAACTTGATGAGCGAGATCTCGGAGAGGATCATGCCCGAGACCTTGGACTGCTGGAGCGCGAGGAAGGCGGCGGGCGGGTCCTGGAAGGTGAGGGCCGTCGCCTCGGGCAGGACGGCGCGCAGGTACTTCTCCGAGGTCGAGCCCTTCGGCGCGCTGATCTTCTTCTGCGCGAGATCGTCGAGGGTCGTGGCGCCGCCGGCGGTCTTCACGAGGATCTTCTGCATGCTGACGTAGGAGGTGTTGGAATAGTCGATCTGCTTGGCGCGGTCGGCGGTATAGCCGAGCGCGGCGGAGATGATGTCGACGCGGCCCTGCATGAGTTCCGGGATGCGCGCCTCGACGGCGATCGGCTTCACCTCCAGCGTGACGCCGAGATCGGCGGCGACGGCGCGGCAGAGATCGACGTCGTAGCCGACCGTCTCGCGGGTCTCGGGATCCTGGAAGCTGAAGGGCTCCAGCGTGCCGAGGACGCCGCAGACGAGCTTGCCGGACGCCTTGATGTCGGCGAGCTGGTCGGCCGAGGCGGCGGAGGTCAGCGCGGTGGTGGCGGTGAGCGCGAGGCCGGCGGCGAAGGCGAGGGTCCTGAGGAAGGTCATGCGGGTCTCCTGTCGGGGTGCGGGGGGTATCGGGGACTGGCGGTTCGGGGGGCAGGCGTTCGGGTCCGGCTACCTGGCGTAGGCGCCGGCGTATGTGCCGGCGAGGATGCTCTCGAGGATGCCGGCCTCCCTGGCTTCCTGGGCGCGGACCGCGTCGAGCAGCGCCGCGGCGCCTTCGAGCGGGAAGGCCACGACGCCGTCGGCGTCGCCGATCACGATGTCGCCGGGTTCGACGATCTGGCCGCCGAGGGCGACGGGGACGTTGATCGCGCCCGGGCCGTTCTTGTAGGGGCCGCGGTGGATGGCGGCGCGGGCGAAGACCGGGAAGGCGCCCGCCCCGATGACGCCCGTGTCGCGGATCGCGCCGTCGAGGACGAAGCCGGCGGCGCCCCGGACCTCGGCCAGCGTAGCCATGATCTCGCCGATCAGCGCGCGGGAGAGATCCCCGCCGCCGTCGACGACGATGACGTCGCCGGGCTTCACGAGGTCGAGCGCCTTGTGGATGAAGTAGTTGTCACCGGCGGCGGTGCGCACGGTCAGCGCCCGGCCCGCCATCACGCCCAGGACGCGGTGGAAGGGGCGCAGGCCGACCATGCCGGGCAGGCGGGCGAGGTTGTCGCTGATCGTCGCGGTGGCGCTCGCCCGGAAGGCGGCTACGAGGGCGTCCGGATCCGTGCCGGGAGTCGCGTCCGAATTCGCATTTGGGCTGGCGAGGGTGTCGGGGGCCGGCGTCATCGGGCGTCTCCGGGTTACGTTTCGATGAACAACGGTAACCGGATCGAAGCATCCAAAACAGCGATTTGAATTCTACTTAATTCATTCTCATATAGAATGTGACGGGCCGCCCGCGCGAGGGCGGCCCGCGCGGGCCCTCAGGAGACGGCCTCATGGGCGAAGAGCGCCTCGCAGGCCGCGACGATCGCCGTCGCGCCGGCCTCGACCTCCTCCATCGCGCCGCCGAAGGAGAGCCGGAGATAGGGCGACAGCCCATAGGCCGCGCCGTCCAGCACAGCGACATTGGCGGCTTTGAGCAGGTAGAAGGCGACGTCGACGTCGGTCGCGAGCACCTTGCCCGAGGGCGTCCTCCGCCCGATCAGGCCTTCGACCGAGGGGTAGAGATAGAAGGCCCCGGCCGGCGCCGCGACGCGCAGACCCGGCGCCCGCGACAGGATCTCGACCATCCGGTCGCGGCGGGCGCGGAAGATCGCCGTCGCCGCGCGCACGCAGGCCTGATCGCCCGCGAGCGCCGCCGCCGCGGCCGCCTGGCTGATCGAACTCGCGCAGGTCGTGCTCTGGCTGATGAGCTTCGCCATCGCCGCGATCAGATCCGTCGGCCCGACCGCGTAGCCGACGCGCCAGCCGGTCATCGCATAGGCCTTGGAGACGCCGTTGATCATCAGCATCCGCCCGGCGAGATCGGGCGCCACCGCCATCGGCGTCACCGCCTCCCGGCCGTCATAGGCGATGTGCTCGTAGATCTCGTCGGTCATCACCCACACCCGGGGATGGCGGCGCAGCACGTCGCAAAGCGCCGCGATCTCGGCGCGCGAATACATCGCCCCTGTGGGGTTGTTGGGCGAGTTCAGCACCACCCAGCGGGTCCTTTCCGTGATCGCGGCCTCGAGCGCCGCCGGCGTCAGCTTGAACCCGTCCGCCTCGGGGCAGGCGACGATGACGGGCGTCCCGCCCTGCACCGCCACCATATCCGGGTAGGACACCCAGTAGGGCGCGGGCACGATCACCTCGACGCCTTCCTCGACGGTCGCCGCGAAAGCCTCGAAGATCAGCTGCTTGGCGCCCGAGCCGACGGTGATGTTCTCCGCCTTCGCCGTCACGCCGCCGTCGCGCCGGAGCTTGGCGATGATCGCCGCGCGCAGCGCCGGCGTGCCGGGGGTCGAGGTGTAATGCGTGTCGCCGCCCCGCATCGCCGCGATCGCCGCCTCGACGACATGGGCGGGCGTGTCAAGGTCGGGCTCGCCGATTGTCAGGTCGATCACGCGGCGGCCGTCCGCGTTCAGCTCCGCCACCATCTGCTTCGCCGCCAGGCTGGCCGAGGGCCTCAGGCGCGCGACGCGTTCGGCAAGGATCATACTCATCGGAAGTCTCCGCTGTTTTCAGGATGCTGCATCGCTGAACAGGATATGGCTTGTAATTAGTCAAAAAAAGAGATATTAAATACTGTCGATAGATGCTTTGAAGGAATGCGTTGCATGATCACCCTCCGCCAGCTCGAGGCACTCCTCTGGGTCGTGCAACTCGGAACCTTCGAACGCGCCGCGACCCGCCTCAACACAACACAATCCGCGATCTCGAAACGGATCCAAGAACTCGAAACCTCGACAGGGCTCGCGCTCTTCGACCGCTCGCAGCGCGGCGCGCGGCTGACCGAGCAGGGTGAGCGCCTACTCGACCTCGCCCGCGAGATGCTGGCCCTTCAGGACGGGATCATGGCGCTCAAGTCCGGGGGCGGGCAGACCGCCCGGCGCCTCCGCCTCGGTGTCACCGATCTGACAGCGCTGACATGGCTACCGCGCCTAGTCACGCTGCTGCGTCAGGTGCATCCGCTCGTCACCATCGAGCCCGAGGTCGACATGAGCCGCGCGCTTTACGAACGGCTGATGGAGGGTTCGATCGACCTCGTCGTCATACCCGAGGTGATGACCGATCCCGACATCGCCGCGGTCAGGCTCGCCGAGGTCGCGAATGTGTGGATGGCCCGGCCGGGCCTGATCTCGCCCGGGCGGACCCTGTCGCTGGCCGAACTCGCCGAGCATCCAATCCTGACCCAGGGGTCGCGCTCTGGCTCCGGCCTCTTTTTCACGAAATGGCTCAAATCCGAGGGCGTGGTCCTGCGGAAGACCCTGACCAGCGACAGCCTGACCGCGATCGTTGGGCTGACCGTCGCGGGCCTCGGCGTCGCCTACCTGCCCCGCCAGTGCTTTCGCCCGCTGATCGACGAGGGCAAGCTCGTGATCATCCCGGTCACGCCGGAGCTGCCGCCAGTGCCCTATGTCGCGATGTACCGGCAGGATCTGCCCTCCGCCTTCGTCTCTTCGGTGGCGGAGCTGGCGCGCGACGTCTGCGACTTCTCGCGTCAGCTCCAGGCGTGAGGCTCAGGCGCCCGACTTCGGGACCGTCTCCCGCGTCGGCTGGTCGAGGGCGACGCGGTTCGGGCGGCCCTCAGCGGGCTACCCGCGTCGTCGCGGAGAGGACGGCGCCGGTGGTGGCGAGCGCTACCCCGAGCGCGACCACCGCGCCCCAGCCGCCCGCCTGCCAGGCGAAGCCGCCGCCGAAGCCCACGACGCTCGCCCCCATGTAATAGAAGAAGAGATAAAGCGAGGTGGCGTGGCCGCGCGCGGTCGTCGCCAGGCGCCCGACCGCGCCGCTCGCCGCCGAATGGCCGACGAAGAAGCCGATCGTCATCAGCGCCACCCCGGCGACGATCGCCGCGAGCGAGCCGAGGAGCGTCAGGCCGAGCCCCGCGAGCGAGATCAGGAAGCCGCCGAGCAGCACCGGCCGCCGACCGAGCCGGTCCATGAGCCCGCCCGCGACCGGGGAGGCGATCATGCCGAAGCCGAAGACGAGGAAGAGCAGGCTGACCGCCGTGGGGCCGAAGCCGAAGGGCGCTTGCGCCAGCCGGAAGGTCGTGTAGTTGAACGGCGCGACGAAGATGCCGCTCAGCAGGAACCCGGTGGCGTAGAGCCTCAGGAGCGCGTCGTTCCGCAAATGCCCGCCCCAGGCGGCGAGGTGGAAGTGGAGGTCGAAGCCCGGCCGCCGCTCGAAGTTGCGCGACCGGGGCAGCAGCGCGAAGAAACTGAGCGCCGAGAAGAGGCAGGCGGTGCCGAGCGCGCCGAGCGCGATCCGCCAGGAGAGAAATTCGGTCAGCATGCCGATGCCCACCCGCCCGGCCATGGCGCCGAAGGCGGTGCCCGCGATGTAGAGCCCCATGGTCCGGCCGAGATCCTTCGGGTCGATCTCCTCGGCGAGCCAGGTCATCGCGACGGCCGGCACCCCGCCGAGCACCAGTCCTTCAAGCGCGCGCGCCGCGAGGAGCGTGCCCCAGCCGGGGGCGAGCGCCGCCGCGAGATTGAGGAGCGAAGCGAGACCCATCGAGGCGAACATGAGCCCGCGCCGCCCGAGTGCCTGCGAGGCGGCGCTCGCCAGCACGATGGCGACGGCGAGCAGGCCCGTGGTCAGCGATAGCGCGAGCGCGCTCTGGGCGGGGCTGACGCCGAAGCTCTCGGTGAAGGTATGGAGCAGCGGCTGCACGCAATAGATGAGCGAGAAGGAGGCGAAGCCGGCGAGAAACATCGCCGCGTTGGCCCGCCGATATTCGGCGGAGCCAAGGCAGATCCACCTGTCCGCGCGCGGCGCCCTAGCGACCGTGGTCGCCAACGACGGGGCGAACCCGGGCAAAGGCCGCGGGAGCGGCAGCGAGAGGGACGGGCGAGGGCGCAGCGGAATGGTGGACATGGCCTCATGGAACTCCTTCGGGCCGGACTATACGCCATGCCTCCGCATTGATCTAATATATGGAGCCGACGATCACTATCTGTTAGACAGATGGCATGGAGCTGCGTCACATCCGATATTTCCTCGCCGTCGCCGAGGAGGGCAATTTCACCCGGGCCGCCCAGCGGCTTGGCATCGGTCAGCCGCCGCTCTCGACCCAGATCCGCGATCTGGAGCGGGAGGTCGGCGCCGCCCTCTTCCACCGGGTGCCGCATGGGGCCGAGCTGACTGAGGCGGGGACGGCCTTCCTCGCCGAGGTGCGCGGCCTACCAAACCGGGCGCGCGGCGCGATTGAGGCGGCGCGGCGGGCGGCGCGCGGCGAAACCGGGACCCTCGCTCTCGGCTTCACCGGCACCGCCGCGCTGAACCCGGTCGTCTCCGCAAGCATCCGCGCCTTCCGGCGGAGCTTTCCCGAGGTGGTGATCCGGGTCGAGGAGGCGAGTTCGATCGAGCTCAACACGCGGTTGATCGAAAGGGGGATCGACGTCGCGATCCTTCGCCCGAGCCCCTCCGATCCTGGCGAAATGCGGGTTCATGAACTGCTGAGTGAGCCGCTGATCCTCGCCTTGCCCGCCGCGCATCCGGCGGCGGCCGAGGAAACGGTGGCGCTTGCCCGGCTCTGCCACGAACCGATGATCCTGACCCCGCGCTCGGTTGGCGTCGGCCTGCACGACGCGGCGGTCTCTGCCTGCCACGCGGCTGGCTTCACGCCGGTTCTGGGACAGGCGGCGCCCTATATCGCCTCGATCCTGTCGCTGGTGGCCTCGGAACTGGGCGTTTCGCTGGTGCCCAGTGGGCTGCGGGAGGTGCGTGTCGAAGGCGTCGCCTATCGAGACATCCGCCCTCCAGTTCCCCGCGTCAGCCTCGCGCTTGCTTACCGGAGCCGCAACCCGCCGCGCCTCGCCCTGAACCTCGCAGCGCTCGCTCGCGCAGTCGCACGTGGTAGGTCGCTATAGGTCAGGCGTCTACGGCGTAAACGAGATCCGTCACCGTGCTGTCGCTGCACTAGGTGTTTAGTCCCAGCATACCCTGGTGTGCATTTGTCATCGCCAGAAAGGGATGCGCCGTCGGCCAGGTTCTTGACGGGAGCGCCAGGATGACGCGCGTCGTCCGAGCCGAACCACACCGATCGGAGGCTCCGTCCGCGGGACCCGCCCGGCGCTGCGGGCTCAACAAAAAAAGCGGTGAGAATGTGGCGATCGCGCTCCTCAGTGGAGCACGCGCCTCGGTCGGCCGTTGACAGCTCTCAGGTTTGCGCGTCGCCGTTCGACTGTTGGGCCCTCTGCTCATACCGCCCGCAGACTTCGTGGGCGGCTCCGGATCGGGCGTGCCGGCGCCGCTTCGTTCTCAGTGCGCTTTTACAGCCTCCTCGCAAAAGCCACGCTCGCCGGCCAGCACGGCCCAACAGATGCGGGCCAGCTTGTTCGCCAAGGCCACCACGACGACATTCTTG
>QFPW01000009.1 GCA_003241785.1 Rhodovulum sulfidophilum
GGTCGTCTCGTCATGGTCTCTCCTCGCTCTCGGCATCATGCCGGTGTCGCGCGGACAATCCACTCATTGCTCCCGTTCAGATTTCTCGAGCCACCTCTGTCGTGGCGAGCGCCGAGGCCGAGACGCTCGCGCTCTGGTCGCGGCTGCGCATGCCGACCGGGGTCGAGGCCTTCGGCGGCCCGATCCGCACCGTCGCGGAGTTTTCCGCCTCCTGGCTGCCGGGCGACCAGGGCACGGTGCTCCGCACCGACTGGCTGGCGCAGGCCGGCTACGGGATCGAATTCGACGTCGCCCAGACCGGGATCCCGGTCGTCACCAAGGGCCGCCTCGTGTTCCGCTACACGATCGGCGAGCACCTGACCGGCTACGGGCTCGGCTTCGCGGTGAGTTTCTGAGCGGCGGTCCCCGGGGCCCTCGCGTTTCCGGCCGGCTCCTTTATGCTGCGGCGCATGGAGATCGACGCAGAGCGCATCGCGGCGGCGCCGGCCGCGCGCGACGAGGGGGCGGCGCCGCCGGGCCCGGCCTCCGAGCCGCCGCGCTCGCTGGTCCAGGAGCTGCGGCGGACCTTTCTCGCCGAACGGATCGGCGCCGAGATCGAGCGGCGCCTGGTGCTCGTCCGCGCCCCGGCCGGCTTCGGCAAGACCGAGCTCGTCGCGGCGCTCTGGCGGGCGCTGCGCCGCCGCGGGCAGCGGGTGGTCTGGGTCTCGCTCCGCCCCGGCTGGGGCCGGGCCGAGGTGATGGCGGCGGTGGCGGCCGGGCTCGGCGTCGCCCCGGGCGCGGTCGCGGAAACCCTCGCGGCGGCGCGGGCCGAGGCGCCGATCCACCTGATCTTCGACGAGGCCGAGGCGCTCGGCGCCGCCGCGGAGCCGATCGCCTGGGCGGTCGAGGCGCTGTCGGAGGGGACGCGGATCGTCGTCTGCGGCCGCCGCTTTCCGCCGCTGCGGCTGTCGCGGCTGCGCATGCGCGGGCTTCTCGCCGAATTCGACCATACCGACCTCGCCTTCGGCCGCGGCGAGACGCAGCAGCTGCTCGGCCAGCTGCTGCGGCCCGAGGAGGTCGACCGGCTCGCCGAGACGCTCGCGGGCTGGCCGGCGCTGGCGCAGCTCGCCGCCGTGGCGCTCGACCGCGCGCGGGGCGCCGCGGACCGCGCGGCGCTGCTCGAGGGGACGCATCCGATCCCGCGCGACTTCGTGCTCGAGGAGGTGATCCCCTCGCTCGGCCCGGTGGAGCTCTCGGTGCTGCGCGCCTGCCGCGACCTGCACGATTTCACGCTCGAGATCGCGGTCGATCTCGCGGGGCTGCCGCATGACAGCGAGACGCTGCGCCTGCTCGAGGGCCTGCCGCCCCTCATTCTCGCGCATGAGCAGCGGAGCGGCTGGTTCCGGCCGCATCCGGTCGTCGCCGCCGCGCTCGCCGCGGATTCCGACGAGGACGCCGCGGCGCGGGCGCGGCGCCACCGGCGCGCCTCCGAGCTCTTCGCCGAGCGCGGCTATCTCGAGAAGGCGGTGCTGCACGCCTCGATGGCCGGCGACTACGACCTCGCGGTCCGCACGATCGAGGCGGCGGGCGGGGCCAACCTGTTCCTGCGCGCGGGCTATACCGTGCTGCGCGGGATCATCCGCGCGGTGCCGCACGAGGTCGTGCTCGGCGCGCCTTCGCTCCGGCTCTGCCGCTGCGTGATGCTGGCGAAATCCGGCCTCGTCGCCGAGGCGCGCGGCGTGGTCGCCGGGGTGGTCGAGGAGGTCGAGGCCGGGGTGATCCCGCCGGATCCGCGGCTCGCGGCGATGCTCGAGCATCTCTCCTCGCTGATCGACGTCTACGAGGACCGCGGCATCGACGCGCCCGGCATCGCCGCGCTCGAGACAAAGGTGCGGGAGGCGCGGCGCGAAGAGACCTGGCGGCTCGGCTGGGTGCACAACAATCTCGCGATCGCCTATACCCGCTCCGACGATCTCGAAGCCGCGCAGACCCACGCGGAACGCGCCCTCGCCTGCTACCAGGAGGAGCGGTCGTCCTATCCGCAGGTCTTCATGCGGGTCCATCTCGCGCATATCGCCTTTCGCGGCAACCGGATCGACGCCGCGCGGGAGCAGGGGCGGCTGGCCGAGGAGCTGATCCGCGGCCGGCAGTGGAACGACCTCAACCTGCTCTCGATCGCGCGGGTGCCGATCGCGGCGGTGCAATACGCGCGCGGCGACGTCTCCGGCGCGCGCCAGGCGCTGGAGCGCGGGATGCCCATCCTCGCGCGGGGCGAGGGCTGGGTCGATTTCTTCGCGCTCGGCTATGCGACGCTCGCGCGGGCGCGCTTCGCGCTCGACGGCTGGCAGGCGGCGCGGGAGGCGCTGGCGGACGGTTTCGCGGTCGCGGACGCGCGCGGGCTCGGCCGGCTCGCGCTCGTGCTCTCGATCGTCGAGCTCGAGCTGCTGACCCGATCGGGGCAGATCGACGCCGCGCGGTCGGTGGCGCGGCGGCTGCCCGATCCGGAGGAGGCCGCCGCCTGGCCGACCCGGCGCGAACGCGCCGAGGCGCGGCTGGCGCTCGCCCGGCTCGCGCTCCGCGCGGGCGAGGCGGACGCGGCCGACCGGCGGCTCGCGGAACTCGCGCTCGCCGTCGAGGGGATCGCCGGCGAGCGCGGCCTGCTCCTGCGGGTGAACCTGCTCCGGGTCGAGGCGGCCTGGGGGCGGGGCGATACCGAGACGGCGCTCGCCGCGCTCGGCGCGGCGGCGGAGCTCGCGCTGTCGGGGGCGCAGGTGCGCCAGGTGCATGACGAGGGACGCGGGCTCGCCGAGGCGATCCGGGCGCTGGTGCGGCGGACCGGGGTCAGCCGGCTCACGCCGGTCACCGCCGATTTCGTCGCCCGGATCGCCCGGGCGCCCGGGATGGTGGCGACGCACGGGATCCTGAGCGCGCGCGAGGCCGAGATCCTCGGGCTGCTCGAGGAAGGGCTCTCGAACAAGGCGATCGCCCGCCGGCTCGACCTGACCGAGCCGACGGTGAAGTTCCACCTCAAGAACCTCTACGCGAAGCTCGGGGTGGGCCGGCGCGCGCTGGCGCTGTCGGTCGCGCGCGCGAGCGGCTTGCTCGCCGCGGAGAAGTAGCCGCGCGCCGGGTCAGCCCGCGAGCGGCGGGTTGACCGTGAGGCAGGAGGCGAGCGGACGGCGCTGCGAGACCGGCACCCGGAGCCGCTCGGGCAGCACGCCGAAGCCGACCATCACCACGACCTGGGCGCTCTCGGGCAGATTCGCGAGCCGGCGGAGCGCCAGGTCCTGGGCCGGTTCCTCCGACCAGTTGAGCGGCACGGTGCCAAGCCCCTCGGCGTGGAGCGCCAGCATGAAGCTCATCGCGAACATGCCGCCGTCGACGAGCCCGTTGGTGCGTTCGCCGGCCTCGGTCCAGTCGCGCAGGTCGGTCCAGAGCACCGCGATCCCGCCGAGCTCGTGGCCGAAGCCGCGGTTGCCCGACTGCAGCGCGCAGACCCGGGCGATCGCGTCGCGCTCGGTCCAGAGATGGATCCGGCAGGTCTGGCGGTTGCAGCTCGAGGGCGACTGCTGCGCGGCGAGCGCGGCGCGCTCGATCGCCTCGGTCGGCACCGGCTCGGGCGCGTATTGCCGGATCGAATGCCGCGCCCGGGCGAAGGCGAGGAAATCGACCGGCCCGGTCGCGGCGGCGATCTCCTCGCGCGTGACGGGCTCGGCGCCGCCGCGCAGACCGGTTTCGGGGGCCTCCAGCGCGAGAAGCCGCGCGCGCAGGCCGGTCGCGCGCGGATCGGCGGCGTTGAGGTCGAGATGGGCGTCGAGCGCCCGGGTCGCGATCTCGGTCTGGGCGTCGGCGCCGAAGCGCGCGACATAGGCCTCGAGATCGGTGACGAGCCGGGTCGCCTTGTCGAAACCGTGCCCGGTCTGGGCGTGGCGCAGCGCCAGCCCGTATTCGAGGAAATGCAGGTCCATCGCCATCCGGGCCCGTCGCTGCTCGCGGTCGCGCGCGTCCCGGGTGAAGGAATGGCGCCAGAAACGCCAGCCATCCGAGGCGAGCGCCCGGGCGAGGCGCCACGCCTGAGCGATCGCGGGCGGCGGCGCGCTCACGCTGTTCGAGGGTTTCGCCTTCGGCTGGGCGAGCGCCGCGTCGGTCATGCGCGCGCCTTCCCGTCGATGGTGCGGGCGAGCAGGTCGAGCCAGTTCTCCGAGGCGATCTTGCGGATCAGCGCCTCGCCATAGCCCTTGGCCGCGAGCGCCTCCCAGAGCGCGGGCATGCCCGAGACGTCGCCGATCGGCGCCGGCACCAGCGCGCCGTCGAAGTCCGAGCCGATCGCCACCCCGTCCTCGCCGAGCGCCTCGAGCATCGCGTCGAGATGCCGCGCCAGCACGTCGAGCGAGGTCGCGGGGTCCATCTGGCCGTCGGGCCGAAGGAAGCTCGTCGCGAAGTTGAGCCCGACCACGCCGCCGCTCTCGCGGATCGCGGCGAACTGCCAGTCGACGAGGTTGCGGCTGTGCCGGCAGACCGCGGCGACGTTGGAATGCGTCGCGACCAGGGGCGCGGTCGAGAGCGCGGCGACGTCGCGGAAGCCCTGCGCGTTCAGATGCGACAGGTCGATCATCACGCCGAGCGCGTTGCAGGCGCGCACGAGCTCGCGCCCCGCGTCGGTCAGCCCCGGGCCGATCTCGGCGTCCGAGGGGAAGCGGAAGGCCGCGCCGGTCGCGAAGATGTTCGCGCGGCTCCAGACGAGGCCGAGCGAGCGCAGGCCGGCGGCGTAGAGCAGCTCGAGCATCTCGAGATCGGCGTCGATCGCCTCGGCGCCCTCGATGTGCAGGACGGCGGCGAGCGCCTCCTCGGCCATGGCGGCGCGGATCTCGTCCGAGGTGACGCAGACGCGGAAGGCGCCGGCGGAGCGCCGCTCGATCCGGCGCAGGATCGCGGCCATCGTGATCGTCGAGGCCCGCGCCGCCTCGCGCGGAAGATCGGGCGGCAGCGGGATCGCGTATTCCGGCTGGCGCATCAGCACGTTGATATCGCCGATATTGCCGTCGTCCGGCGGGAAGATCGCGAAGAAGCCGCCGAGGAAGCCCCCCGCGCGCGCCTTCGGCAGGTCGATATGGCCGCCCTCGACGCCGTCGAAGAACAGGCGCTCGGGCTCGGCGACGCCAAGGCCCATGAGCTTCAGGAGGGTGTCGTTGTGTCCGTCGAAATAGGGAATCATGGCTTTCAGGCCGCGCGGAGGCCGAGCGGGCGGTAAGGGGTGTCGATACGGAAGGCCGCCGGTCCGAACACCGCGAGCGCCTCGGGCGTCCGCATGATCGGTGGCACGCGGATCCCGAGGATGTCGACCCGCTGGCCGTAGCGCAAGCGTTCGGTCGGGATCGCCTCGGCGGTGTCGATGTCGAGGATCGAGATGAGGTCGGGCACGACCGCGAGCGTGCGCCCGTCCTGCTGGCAGACGAGGTTCTCGTTCTGGATCTTGATCTTGTAGGGCGCGCCGCCGTCGAAGGGGGTGATCGTGACGATGCCGACCGACCAGCCGTTCTCGACCTTGCGCGCGATGTCCGAGACCTTGCCGGAGCCGAGCTTCTCGGCGTGGTCGTAATGCGTGGTCTTGAGATAGGCGACCAGCGCCTCGAGGATCGGCGTCTTCGCGGCGCGCGCCGCGCGGGTCGCCGCGCCGATGCCTTGCGCGAGCGAGACGGTCGCGGGGACCGAGACCCGCCGCGCGGTGGCGCCGTCCATCGGGTATTCGATCAGGTAGGACTGGCCGCCCATCCGGATCGTCAGCCCGCGCGCCACCCATTCCGCCTGCGCCGCGTCGCGGGTCTCGATCAGCGCGAGGCAGCCCTTCTCGTCGGCGACCGCGACCGGACAGGCGTCGACGCCATAGACGTTGAAGGTCTCCATCTCGAGCTGCGGGAAGGCGCGGCCCATGCCGTCGGCGTCCACGAGTGGCAGGCCGGCCTGGGCCGCGAGCATGATCGGGATGCAGGAATTCAGGCCGCCCGCCTCGAAGGGCATGATATGCGTGGCCTTCTTGCCGGTCATCTCCTCGTGGTAGCGCAGCGCCGCGAGCGCCTCCTCGCCCGAGGGGACCTTCTCGATGATGATGGTCGGGGCACCCATGCCGCCGGTGGTCACGACATGGGCGTCGTCGGGCAGTTCCTCGAGGCCGACGAGGGGGACGGGCCCGTGCTTCTCGATGGCGCCCTGGGCGAGCAGCTTGCCGATATAGGGATCGCCCCCGCCGCCGGTGCCGAGCACGGCGGCGCCGACGGCCAGATCGTCGAGATCTGCGACGGTCAGATGTCTCACGCGGCGATCTCCTCGATCGGGGTATAGGGCTCGTCGAGCCCGAAACAGGCGGGGCCGAAGACCGCGAGCGCCTCGGGCGTGCGCATGATCGCGGGGACCGATACCGCGAGCACGGTGACCCGCTGGCCGTAGCGCAGGCCCTCGGTCGTGATCGGCTCGGCGGTCTCGCTGTCCATGACGCAGATGAGGTCGGGGACGATCGCGGCGACCCGGCCGTCGATGCGGGCGATCAGGTTCTCGTTCTGGATCTCGATCTCCATCGTGCCGGCCCAGGGCGCGAAACCCTCGATCCGGGCGCGGCCCATCGACCAGCCGTTCTTCGTCTCGCGCAGGATGTCGCTCACCTTGCCGGAGAAGATGATCCGGCCGTAGGTGTAGAGCGTCTCCGGCAGGAAGGAGAGCAACGCGTCGAACGGGTTGCGATGCGCCTCCTTGGCGTTGCGCAGCACGCGGCCGAGCTCGATCGCGAGGCTGAGCGTGCGCGGGATCGCGGTCCGCTTCACGTCGGCGCCCGACATCGGATATTCCGCGATATAGGAGCAGCCGCCCATCCGGATCGTCACGCCGCGCGACAGCCATTCCATCATCGCGTTGTCCGGCGTCTCGATCAGCGCGCATTCGCCCCATTCGTTCGAGACGACCATCGGGCAGGCGGTGACGCCGTAGACGCCGAAGGTCTCCATCTGGAGCTGCGGGAAGGCGCGGCCCATGCCGTCGGCGTCGACCACCGGCAGGCCGAGTCGCGCGCCGACCAGGAGCGGGATCGTCGAGTTGATGCCGCCGATCTCGATCGGCATCGTCGCCGTCGCGGTCTTGCCGAGCCGCTTCTCGAGCCGGCGGAGCGAGGTGATCGCCTCCTCGCCCGAGGGGATCTTCTCGACGAGCACGGTCGGCGCGCCCATCATCGCGGTCGGGATCACGAAATCGTCGTCGGCGAGGTCCGAGGGGTCGACCAGGTCGATGGTGAGCCCCTCGTCGAGGCAGCGCTGCGCCATCACCCGGCCGACATAGGGATCGCCGCCGCCGCCGGTGCCGAGGAAGGCCGCGCCGACCGCGAGATCGGCGAGATCCTGCGAGTCGAGCCGCCTCATTCCGCAGCCTCCAGCATCTTGAGGTCGCCGACCGCCTTCACGCGGATGCGGGTGGCGCTGCCGGGCAGGTAGGCGAGCGGCACTTCCTCGATATCCATGATCGAGACCGTGCCCGCGGCGGCGCCGGCCGCGACTGCGTTCGCCGTCGCCTCGGCCTTCGCCTCGTCGAGCACGGAATCGCGGCTGCGGCCCTCCATCGCGTAGATCCGGTCGACCTCGCCGCCGACCTGGGCGATCGCGGCGCCGATCGCGTTCGCGACGCCCGCGTTCTCGGGGCGCAGCACCTCGGAGGCCGAGGGCAGGTCGCGCGAGATCAGGATCGAGCCGCCGCCCACCAGGATGACGGGCAGCGGATCGGCCGAGGTCTTCATCCGGTCGACCGCCTCGTCGACCTTCGCGTGCATCGTGGCGAGCGCGGCCTCGATCGTGGCGGCGGGGAGATGCGCCACCCGGGAGCGGTCGCCGATGTCCTCGAGCCCGGCGGCCACCACGATGTCGGTGGTGGTCAGCGTGTCGCCGCCGAAGACCAGCGCCTTCTTCGTGATCTCGTAGCCCACGGAATCCGGGCCGATCCGCGCGCCGTCGTCGCGCACGATGGAGCCGCCGCCGAGGCCGATCGCCAGCACGTCGGGCATGCGGAAATTGGTGCGCACCCCGCCGATGTCGACCGCGACCGCGCTTTCGCGCGGGAAGCCCTGCATCAACATGCCGACGTCCGAGGTGGTGCCGCCGATATCGACCACCATCGCGTCGCCGATCCCCGCGAGCCGGGCGGCGCCGCGCATCGAATTGGTCGGGCCCGAGGCGAAGGTCAGCACCGGATAGCGCTCGACATGCTCGGGCGTCATCAGCGTGCCGTCGTTCTGGCTGATGTAGAAGGGCGCGGTGATGCCCTTCTCGCGCAGCGCCACGCGGAAGCTGTCGACCACCTTCTTCGAGAGATCGGCGAGGCAGGCGTTCATGATCGCCGCGTTCTCGCGTTCGAGAAAGCCGACGCGGCCGATTTCGTGCGACAGGGACAGCGCCACGCCCGGCACCTCCTCGCGCAGGATCTCGGCCGCGCGCGCCTCCATCGCCGCCGTGACGGGCGAGAAGACCGATGTGACCGAGGCGGTGCGGAGCCCCCGCGCCTTCATCTCGGCGGCGACTTCCATCAGCCCGCGCTCGTCGAGCGGGGCGATCTCGCGGCCGTCGAACTCGTGGCCGCCGCGCAGCATGAACGTGTGGCGGCCGAGCGTGTCGGCGAGATCGACCGGCCAGTCGGTCATCGGCGGCACGCCCTTGGTCGCGGGCAGGCCGATCCGGATCGCGGCGACCGGGAGCAGGCGCCGACGCTCGACCACGGCGTTGGTGAAATGGGTGGTGCCGATCATCACCGCGTCGATCGCGGAGGGGGCGACGCCGGTCTCGCCGAGCACGATCGAGAGCGCCGAGGCGATGCCCGAGCTCACGTCCTCGGTGGTCGGCGACTTGCAGCCCGCGACGACGCGGTCGCCGTCGAGGATGACGGCATCCGTGTTGGTGCCGCCCACGTCAATGCCGATGCGCATTGGCAGGTCCTTTCAAGGTCGAAATTTCTGAACCGGATCAGCCGGTTGGAAGCAGTCTGGCCCGGGCGGGTTCCCAGCCGATGGTGACGCTCTCGCCCGGCGCGAACCGTGCGAGATGCGCCTGGTTCTGGCGCTCGGCGGTCAGTTCCTGGTCGCCGACCGCGAGCCGGTAGCGCAGCATCGCGCCCTGGTAGGTCTCGCCGAGCACCCGGGCGTGGAGCGCGGGCACGCCGGCGGCCTCGGCCTCGGCGCCCATCAGCACGTTCTCCGGCCGGATCACGAGGTTCGCGACCGCCCCGGGGCTAATCGCATGGCCGATGCCGGCGGAGAGGATCGCCTCGCCGAGCCGCGCCTGGGCGACGCCGTCCGCCGCGCGCACCATCGTGGTCTCGAGCACGTTCGACTGGCCGATGAAGGTGGTGACGAAGAGGCTCGACGGGCGTTCGTAGATCTCGGTCGGTGTGCCCGACTGCTCGATCCGGCCGGCGCGCATCACGCCGATCCGGTCGGACATGGTGAGCGCCTCGTCCTGGTCGTGGGTGACATAGACCGTGGTGATGCCGAGCCGCTGCTGCAGATCCTTGATCCAGAACTTCATTTCCTCGCGCAGCGCCTTGTCGAGCGCCGAGAGCGGCTCGTCGAGGAGCAGGATGCGCGGCTCGGTCACCAGCACGCGCGCGAGGGCCACGCGCTGCTGCTGTCCGCCCGAGAGGTTGCGCTGGTAGCGGTCCTCGAACCCGGCGAGGCCGACCTGCGCGAGCGCGGAGCGGACCGCGTTCTCGATCTCGGCCTTCGGCTTCTTGCGCAGCCGGAGGCCGAAGGCGATGTTCTCCGCGACGTTCATGTTCGGGAAGATCGCGTAGTTCTGGAACACGATGCCGATGCCGCGCTTCTCGGGCGGCAGAGGCGTGACGTCCTCGCCGCCGATCAGGATGCGGCCGAAGCTCGGCCGCACGAAACCGGCGATCATCCGGAGCGTCGTCGACTTGCCGCAGCCCGAGGGGCCGAGCAGCGAATAGAATTCCCCCTCGGCGATCGCGAGCGAAACGCTGTCGACCGCCTTCGTGTCGCCATAGGCGCGCGTCAGCTGTTCGAGGCGGATGTCGGACATGGAACGGGTCTCCGAGGGGGCGGCGGATCAGGAGGCGAAGATGTCGTTGACGGTCTCGACGATGTCGTCCTCGTTCTCGAGGTAGGAGGCCCAGTCCGGGATCCACATGCCCTCGAGCGCGTTCGCGTCGTTCGTGACACCCTGGTCGAGAAGGCCCTGCGCCAGCGTCGCGTTCTTGTTCGAGGCGCGGTAGAAGAAGACCTTGGAGACCTCCGACTGGTAGGTCGCGTCCATCGTGCGGTTGATGAGCGCCAGCGCGAGCTTCTTCTGCGTCGGCTCGAGGTAGCGGCTCACGGTCTTGGTCTGGGTCAGCGCGGGGCGCGGGTCGTCCCAGAGATAGGCGTCGACCGGGATGCCCTTGGCCTTCTGCAGATAGACCTCGCCGTCGTTCTGCACGGCGATCTCGACCTCGCCGCGCTCGACCAGCGCCTGCATGTTGCCGGTGAAGTCGGAGATCTTCATGGGCGAGGCGGCCTTCATCGCCTCGTAGCCGGCGTCGAGATCGAACTGGTCCTCGCCGAAGGCGCCGCAGGAGACGAGGAAGAACATCATCTGCAGCGTGTTGGTCGTCACGTAGGTGCCGCGCTTGCCGGCGTAGCGCTCGTCCCAGAAATCCTTGAACGACGTCGGGGCGGCGACCCCCGTGTCGGTGCGGTAGACGTAGCAGTAGCGCGAGAAGGCCCAGGTCAGGCCGACGCCGTTCTGGCTCGCGAAGGGCCAGAGGTCCTTGGCGTTCGGCACGTTGGCGATGAGCTCGTCCTGCGGCATGAAATAGTCGCCGGCGCCCGCCGTCTTGAACATCTCGGGCAGGTTCCAGTTCGTCACCGCGAAGGGCGGCTTCTTCGGGCCGTTCGCGACGAATTTCGGGAACCAGGGGAAGGAGCTGTCGTAGCTGACCTTGCAGTTGAAGTCCTTCTCGAACTGGTCGAGCAGCAGCTTGCGCTGGGTCTCCTCCCAGAAGCCGCCCCATTCGGCGATGGTGATCGTCTCGCCCTTCGCGTCGAACACGCCGCCGTCGTAGGTCACGTCCTGCGACCAGGCGTGATTGATGTTGAAGAGGCTGACGCCGGCGGTGGCGGCTCCGGTCTTGAGCAATCCGCGGCGAGAGAACTGGGTCATCGAGGGGTCCTTTTCAGCGACGGGCGAGAAGTTTGCGAAGGTTGAGAAGCCGCGAGGACAGCAGCGTCGAGAGCACGACGAGGCAGATCGCGAAGATGCCGGCGGCCGCGGCCGTGGGCTCGAAGGCGTAGCGCAGCGAGGTGTAGATCGCGAGCGGCAGCGGCTGGCGGTCGGCCGGGGCGAGGAACAGGGTGAGCTCGAACTGGCCGAAGCTGATGATGAAGGCGAAGATCGTGCCCGCCGAGATCCCGGGCGAGATCACGGGCAGCGTCACCTTGAAGAAGGCCTGGAGGGGGCTGGCGCCAAGGCTGCGCGCGGCCTCCTCCAAGGAGGGGTCGAAATCGACGAGCGAGGCCGAGACCGTCGCGATGACGAAGGGCATCGTCACCAGCACATGCCCGATCAGCAGGCCCGGGAAGGTCCGGGCGAGCTCGCTGCCGGTCCAGATGTAGAAGACGTAGAGCGCGAGGCCGACCACGACGCCCGGCAGCACCACCGGCAGGATGAAGAGGCCGCGCAGCAGCTCCTTGCCCTTCCAGGTCGAGCGGGTGAGGAACACCGCCGCCATCGTGCCGAGCAGGGTCGAGACGACCGTGGTCGCCGCCGCGAGGCCGAAGGAGAAGAGGAAGGCCGGCATGAAGGTCGGCGAGGTCAGGAAGGTCCGGATCCAGCGCAGCGACAGCCCCTCGGGCGGGAAGGTCAGATAGTCGCCGGAATTGAGGCCGGCCAGCACGACGAGCATCACCGGCACCAGCAGGACCGCGAGGGTGATCGCCGCCAGGACGCGGAAGGCCAGCGGGATCGGGTTGATGTCGCCCATCAGACACGGCCTCCGGCCTGGCGTTTCAGCGCGTAGACATAGATCGCGAGCGCGAGGAGCGCGGTGACGAAGAGCACCGTCCCGATCGCCGCGCCGAACTGCCAGCGGCCGACCTCGGCGATCTGCTGGTAGATGTGGATCGGCAGCGTCACGACCTTCCAGCCGCCCATCAGCGCGGGCACCACGTAGGAGGAGATCGCGAGCGCGAAGACGAGCAGCGTTCCGGCGTAGATCCCGGGCAAGGACAGCGGCAGCGTCACCTGCCACATCGCCTGCCAGCGCGAGGCCCCGAGGCTGCGCGCCGCCTCCTCGAGCGAGGGGTTGATCGCCTTGATCGCCCCGATCAGCGACAGCACCATGAAGGGCAGCGTCACCTGCACGAGCCCGACGACGACGCCGAAGGGATTGTACATGAGCGGCAGCGGCGCGGAGATGAGCCCCGCCGCCCGCAGCGCGCCGTTGATGATCCCGTTGTCGCCGAGGAGCACCATGAGCCCGTAGAGCCGGATCACCATGTCGAGCTGCATCGAGACGAGCACGAGCAGCGTCAGCAGGGTCGCGGTCGAGGGACGGATCGCCCGGGCGATGATGAAGGCGAGCGGATAGCCGAGCACGAGGCAGATCGCGGAGACGAGCCCGCCGATCCAGACCGAGCGCAGGATCGCGAGGTAATAGGAGTCGCGGGTGAAGATCCGGACGTAATTGTCCAGGGTGAACTTGCCCTGGAAGGTCACGACCCCGGCCGTCGACTTGTCGAGCGAGATCGCGAGCAGCGAGACCACCGGCAGCAGGAAGAAGACGAGGAAGACCAGGATCGCCGGGACGACCAGCCACCAGAGCCGGGGCTGGATCAGCCGCCGGGGCCGTTCGGGCGCGAGAACCATGGTCTCCGTCGTCATCGGCGTCTCCCGCTCACTCCGCCGCCTGGAGGCGGAGGTCCGGCATGTCGTAGCCGGGCATCGGCTTCTCGGGGGGCAGCGGGAAGGTGAGCTTGCTCTGGCTGAGCCCCGAGCGGACCAGCGCCGCCGCCATGTTGACCGCCGTCGGGATCGGGTCGACCACCGGGATGTCGATGCCGCGCGCCAGGAGCCCCTCGCGGACCGCCTGGGCGCAGCCGAGCAGGCCGGTGCAGCCGAAGATCACCGCCTCGGCGCCGTCGATCTCGACCGCCTTCGCGGCCTCGTCGACCAGCGCGGCCACGGTCGCGCCCATGTCGGATTCGAGCTCGAGCACCGGGATGTCGACCGCGCGGCAGCTCGCCATCCGGCCGGAGAGACCATGCACGGCGGCGGCGTTCTCGAACGACGGCCTCAGCCGGCGCAGCACGGTGACGACCGAGAAGCGGTGCCCGAGCATCGCGGCGACGTGCATCGCGGTCTGGCCGGGGCCGAGAACCGGGATCGTCACGCATTCCCGCGCCGGGCGCATGCCGGGATCGCCCATGCAGTCGATCACCACCGCGTCGACGCCGTCGCGCTCGGCGTCGATGATCGCGCGAACGGTGTCGGGCGCGGCCATCGCCTGCTCGTATTCGCATTCGATCGAGCCCGGCCCGCGGTCGATCTGCGACGCCGAGACGATGAGCCCGGGCGATTCAAGTCCCTTCACGGCGGCGTCGGTTCGGAAGCCGCGGGTGGTGATCGGGGAAACGACTCGGACATGGACGGCGCGGGGGGCGGTCATCGAGGGCACCTTGGATATGTTGGGCTCGACCAAGCGTGTCCCGTTTCGCGGCACGAAAGAAGCCTTCCCGCGGATAGGCTGGCGAGGAATACGGATGAAGCGTGTCGGAACCGTGGCGTCAACTCCTATCCGTTCGGATAGGGGCGTGGCCCCGAGCTGTTCGTTTCGCACGCAGCGACGCCGCCGCGGCCTTCGGCGGATTCGGCGTGACAGCCGGGCGTCGATCTGCGACAGGATGGGGACGAAACCGGGGGCGTCCGCGCAGCGCGCGGGCTGAGAAGCACCCTTAGAACCTGAACCAGATCATGCTGGCGGAGGGAGCTGTTTCGGGGCGCCGCCGTCTTCCGGCCCGTCGCCTCGGCCTCTCCCGCCCGGGGGAATGACCGATGACCGATCCCAGCCTCGCGACCGACCTTCGCCTCGGCCCCCTGCTGGCCGAGATGCGGGCCGCGACGCCGCTCGTCCAGTGCGTCACCAATTTCGTCGCGATGAACATCGCCGCCAACACGCTGCTCGCCGCCGGCGCCTCGCCCGCGATGGTGCATGACGCGCGGGAATCGGGCGAGTTCGCCGCGATCGCCGGCGCCGTCACGATCAACATCGGAACGCTCTCGCCCGAATGGCTCGGCGGCATGCGCGCCGCGGCCGAGGGCGCGGCGGCGGCCGGGCGGCCCTGGGTGCTCGATCCGGTCGCGCATTTCGCGACCGACTTCCGCCGCCGGGCGACCGCCGGGCTGATGGCGCTGCGGCCGGCGATCGTCCGCGGCAACGCCTCGGAGATCCTCGCGCTCGGCGGCGCCGCCGGGCAGGGGCGCGGCGCGGACAGCGGCGATCCGGTCGCGGCGGCGGAGGCGGTCGCGGTGACCCTCGCCCGCGAGACCGGCGCGGTGATCGCGGTGACCGGCGCGGTCGATTTCGTGACCGATGGCGCGCGTTCGGCGCGGGTCCATGGCGGCTCGGCGCTGATGCCCAGGGTGACGGCGCTCGGCTGCGCGCTGACCTGCCTCGTCGGCGCCTTCGCGGCCGTCCGGCCCGGCGCGCCCTTCGAGGCGACGCTGGCCGCGCTCGCGATGTTCGCCGCGGCGGGCGAGACGGCGGGGGCGGAAGCCGCCGGGCCGGGCAGTTTCGGCTGGCGCTTCCTCGACGCGCTGGCCGCCACGACGCCCGCCGATCTCGACGCGCCCGGCCGCGTGGTGCCGGCATGAGCGCCCGGTTCGACCCCGCCGCGCTCGCGGTCTATCTCGTGCTCGATCCCGGGCTCTGCGAAGGCTTCGGCCTCGTCGAGACCGCCGTCACGGCGGTCCGGGGCGGGGCGACGATGATCCAGCTGCGCGACAAGGACGGCGACACGGCGCGCCGGCTCGCCACCGCCCGCGCGCTCCGCGCCGCGCTGGCGGGAAGCGGCGTGCCGCTCGTCCTCAACGACGACGTCGAGGCCGCGGTCGCCGCGGAGCTGGACGGGGTCCACATCGGCCAGGAGGACATGAGCCCGACCGAGGCGCGGGCGCGGATCGGCGACGACGGGATCCTCGGGCTCTCGGTCGAGACCGAGGCCCTCGCCCGCGCGATCGATCCGCGCCTCGTCGATTACGCCGGCGCCGGGCCGGTCTTCGCGACCGGCACCAAGCCCGGGCACAAGCCCGCGGTCGGCTTCGACGGGCTCGCCCGGATCGTCGCGGCCTGCCCGGTGCCCGCCGTGGCGATCGGAGGGCTCAAGGCGGAGCACGCGGCGCCGACCTTCGCGGCCGGCGCGCGGGGCCTCGCGGTCGTCTCGGCGATCTGCGGCCAGCCCGATCCGGAGGCCGCGACCCGCTCTCTCTCGCGCGCCATGGCCGACGCCACGGGGGAGGAGGCGCGATGATCCCGAACCTGCTCTCCATCGCGGGCTCCGACCCTTCCGGCGGCGCCGGCATCCAGGCCGATCTCAAGGCCTTCGCGGCGCGCGGCGCCTACGGCATGGCCGCGCTGACCGCGCTCACCGCGCAGAACACCCAGGGCGTCAGCGGCATCCACCGCGTGCCGCCCGAATTCGTCGCGGCGCAGATCGCGGCGATCCGCGACGATATCCGGATCGACGGCGTGAAGATCGGCATGATCGGCGAGGCGGCGATCGCCGAGGCGGTGGCGGAGGCGATCGCGCCGCTCGCGGGCGCGCCGATCGTGCTCGACCCGGTGATGGTGGCAAAGGGCGGCGCGGCGCTGCTGCCGCCCGAGGCGGTCGCGGCGCTGCGCGCGGCGCTTCTGCCCCGCGCGACGATGTTGACGCCGAACCTCCCCGAGGCCGCCGCGCTGCTCGGCCGGCCGGAGGCGGCGTCGCGGGCTGAGATGGCGGACCAGGCGCTGGCCCTGCGCGACCTCGGCCCGGAAGCGGTGTTCCTCAAGGGGGGGCACCTCGGCGGCGAGACCAGCCCGGACGTGCTCGCGACCGCCGCCGGGCTCACCTGGTTCGACGCGCCCCGGGTCGCGACCCGCAACACGCACGGGACCGGCTGCTCCCTCTCCAGCGCGCTGGCGGCCGAGCTCGCCTTCGGGCATCCGCCCGAGGTGGCGGCGGCGCGGGCGAAGGACTGGCTGCTGGGCGCGATCGCGGCGGCCGGCGATCTCGACGTCGGGCATGGACACGGCCCGGTCCAGCATTTCCACGCGCTCTGGCCCGGGCTTGACAAGGTGGAACCCCGGGGCATTGGCTGAGGTTCTGTCCGGGGCGGGCCGGGCGCCGTCCGGCATCGGGAGGAAGGCCATGAACGAGACCAGCGTCGAGATCCACGAGAGGCAGCTGCGCGCGCGCCTCGACTATCTGAGCGCGCGGCTACACCGCATCGACGACGAGCTGTCCGAGCCGCTCGACACCGGCGAGGACGCGAACGAGCACGAGGACGAGGAAGTGCTCGAGGATCTCGGCGCCTCGGGCCTGCAGGAGATCCGGATGATCGAGGCGGCGCTCGACCGGATCAAGCAGGGCACCTACGGGATCTGCGTCGTCTGCGGCGAGGCGATCGCCGAGGAACGGCTCGACGCGGTTCCCCAGGCGCCGACCTGCCGCGACTGCGCCGCCTGAGGCGCGCACCCCCCGGCCCGTGATCCGGTCGCGGGCCGGGGGGTCCGAATACCCGCCCCGGCGACGGCGTCCTATTGCCCGGTCGGTATGATGACGATCTCCACGCGCCGGTTCAGAGCCCGGCCCTCGGGCGTGTCATTCGGCGCGACGGGCTGCTTGTAGGCGAAGCCGAAGGTCTCGATCCGGCTGGGCGCGGTCCCGGAGGCGATCAGGATATTGGTGACGGCCTGGGCCCGGCGCTCCGACAGGCGCTGGTTATAGGCGGTGGCGCCGGTGTTGTCGGTATGGCCGATGACGCGGACCCGGCTGTTGGGATAGTTCGCGAGCGAGGCCGAGACGGCGGCGATGTCCTTCGCCGCCTGGGGCGTGAGGTCGCTGCTCGACGAGTCGAAGGTGATCCCGGCGGGGAAGACGACGACCAGCATCGCGCCGGTATTGGTGATCGTCGCGCCGTGGCCGCAGATCGACTGCTGCAGCTCGCGCTGCTGGGCTTCGAGCTCGCGGCCGACCAGCGCGCCGAAGGTCCCGCCGACCGCCGCCCCGACCGGGCCCGCGGTGACGCCACCGGTCGCCGCGCCCACGGCCGCGCCGCGCGCCACGCGGTTCGGCCCGGTCGAGCTGGTGCAGGCCGCGAGCCCCGCGAGCGCCGCGAGGCCGAGTATTGCTGCTCTCTTCATTTGAGACTGCCCTCAGGTTTCTTGTGACACCCGCCGTAACAGCGCCGCGGGGCGCTGTAAATTCACGGGATCACAGGATAAGGGGCGTCGTCTCGGGATCCTCCCGCGCGAGCATCGCGCGCTTCACCGAGAGGCCCCAGTGATAGCCGCCGAGCGCGCCGTCGCGGCGCAGCGCGCGGTGGCAGGGCACGTGCCAGCTGACCGGGTTGCGCCCGACCGCCGTGGCGACCGCGCGATGCGCGGTCGGATGGCCGATCGCGCGGGCGAGGTCGGAATAGGTCGAGACCTGGCCCGGGGCGATCCGGGTCAGCGCGCCCCAGACCGCGAGCTGGAACGGGGCGCCGATGAGATGGAGCGGCGCGCCGTCGGGATCGGCGACCCAGGCGCCGAGCCGGTCGGGATCCTCGACGAGGCGCGCGGCGGGAAAGCGGCCGGCGAGATCGGCGAAGGCGGCGGCGCGGCCGGTCTCGGCGGCGAAGCCGAGCCCCGCGAGCCCCGCCTCGGTCCCGAGCGCCAGCGCCTCGCCGAACGGGGTTTCGAACCAGCCCCAGGCGATCGTCAGCCCGGCGCCGTCGCGCGCCTCCGAGGGGGTGATCCCCGGGCGCGGCGCCGGGGACAGCGGCGCGTGGCGGCGCGCGAGCCGGGCCCTGAGCGCGGCGTCGGTCCGGGCGGAACGGTAGTCGGCGGGGCGGGCGGTGAACATCGGGCGAACCTCCGCCGCGACCCTAGCCGCGCCCGGCGACCCGCGCCATCCCTTCGCGCTTGCGCGGGTCGCGGGACGCGTGCGATGGGAGCGCATGGCGGCGCAGCTCGACTATCGCACGATCCACGAGATCTTCGGCCGCTTCCAGGCGGCCGAGCCCGAGCCCAAGGGCGAGCTCAACCATGTGAACGCCTATACCCTGCTCGTCGCCGTGGCGCTTTCGGCGCAGGCGACCGACAAGGGCGTGAACAAGGCGACCGAGGCGCTGTTCAGGCATGTCGACACGCCGGCGAAGATGCTCGAGCTCGGCGAGGAGCGGCTGATCGAGCATATCCGCACCATCGGCCTCTATCGCAACAAGGCCAGGAACGTGATCGCGCTCTCGCGCATCCTGGTCGAGCAATACGATGGCGAGGTGCCGAGCTCGCGCGCCGCGCTGCAGTCGCTGCCGGGCGTGGGGCGCAAGACCGCGAACGTGGTCCTCAACATGTGGTGGCGGTTTCCGGCGCAGGCGGTCGACACGCATATCTTCCGGGTCGCGAACCGCACCGGCATCGCGCCCGGCCGCGACGTGGTGGCGGTCGAGCGGGCGATCGAGGACCAGGTTCCGGCGCCGTTCCAGCTCCACGCCCACCACTGGCTGATCCTGCACGGCCGCTACGTCTGCCGCGCCCGCGCCCCCGCGTGCCGGCTTTGTCTCATTCGTGATCTTTGTGAGTTCGAGGAGAAGAACCTTTGAACAAGGCCTATCAGGTTGTCGGCATCGGCAATGCGATCGTCGACGTGCTCGCGACCGTCGAGGACGAGTTTCTCGCCGCCAACGGCGTCGAGAAGGGCATCATGACGCTGATCGACACCGAACGCGCGGTGGAGCTCTACGGCCGGATGGGACCGGCGCGGGAGATCTCGGGCGGCTCGGCGGCGAACACGATCGCGGGGATCGCGGCGCTGGGCGGGCGCACGGCCTATGTCGGCAAGGTGAAGGACGACCAGCTCGGCGCGATCTTCGCGCATGACCTGCGCGCCCAGGGGGCGGGCTACACGACGCCGCTCGCGCCGAAGGACCACGCCGCCGAGACCGGGCGCTGCATGGTGCTGGTGAGCCCGGACGGCGAGCGCTCGATGTCGACCTACCTCGGCGTCTCGGAATTCCTCGCGCCCTCGGATATCGACGAGGCCGAGATGGCGGCGGCGGAATGGATCTTCCTCGAAGGCTACCGTTTCGACGGGCCCGATTCGATCGCGGCCTTCGAGAAGGCCGTGCGCGCGACCAAGAGCGCCGGCGGCCGGGTGGCGATCACCCTCTCCGACCCGTTCTGCGTCGAGCGCCACCGCGCGGAATTCCTGCGCATGATCCGCGACGACGTCGATCTCCTGGTCGCGAACGAGCACGAGCTCCAGTCGCTCTACCAGACCGACGATCTCGAGGCGGCGATGCTGCGCGCGCGGGGCGAGATCCCGATCACCGCCTGCACCGTCGGCGCGAAGGGCGCCTTCGTGCTGACCGGCGAGACGCGGGTGCACGCCCCGGCCTCCGAAGGGGTGAAGATCGTCGACGCGACCGGCGCGGGAGATCTCTTCGCCTCGGGCTTCCTCTTCGGCATCGTCGCCGGGCGGGACTGGCTCACCTGCGCGCGGATGGGCTGCGCCTCCGCGGGCGAGGTGATCAGCCATATCGGCGCGCGGCCGGAAGCGGACCTGCGCGCGCTCTTCGCGGAGCAGGGGCTGGTCTGAGCCGGGGAGCGCCGCTTCGCGGCGCGGCCGGCCTTTGCCGGCCAGAAGGAGCGCGCGGGTGCGCGCGAGTCTTTTTCAAGTGGAGCCGGGCCCGTTGGCCCGGCTCTCGACTGCTCTCCAGGTTAGCAAACCTGTATGAACGGGGGGCGCTTCGAAGGCGGCGCTGCCCCGGGCTTGACCCGGGGCCCCGGGGCCCGTGCGCGGCGCGTCGGGGTCGAGGTCCCGGGTCAGGCCCGGGACGGCGCCAGCGCCTCGCCTATCTCCCGGCGCTACTTGATCAGCGCCGAGATCGCGCGGAAGTCCGGGTGCTCCGCCGTGCCGAGCCATTCGAACAGCACCATCTCGGTCGTGACGATCTCCGCGCCGTGGCGCTCCATCCGCGCGAGGCCGGCGGCGCGGTTCGCGGGCGTGCGCGAGCCGACCGCGTCGGCGACCACGTAGACCTTCATCCCCTGGCCGAGGAGGCCGAGCACGGTCTGGGTGACGCAGATATGCGCCTCGGCGCCCGCGACCACCTTTGCCGCCTCGGGGTTCAGCGCGTCGACGAAGCCCGGGGTCCGGAGCGCGTCGAAGCTCATCTTCTCGGTCACCTCCTCCGGCGCCGCGCCGAGCTCGGGCAGCGTCGGGCCGAGCGCGCGGCTGTTCTGCTCGGTGAAATCGACCGGCACGCCGAGCCGCCGCGCCGCCTCGACCAGGCGGCGGAGGTTCAGGGTCAGCGCCTCGGCGCCGTCGATCGCCTTCAGGAGCCGGGGCTGGACATCGATCACCAGAAGCTCCGAGCGGGTCACGTCCAGGGTCATCGCATCCTCCTCGTTCCGGTCCCGGGGGAGCCTCTCCCGCCCGGGGCGGGCTTGGCAAGGCCTTGACCTTCGCCCGCTTTGCCCCTTGCCTCTCGCCAGGCCCAGAAGGGGAGGCATCCGCATGGCTTACGACTACGACCCGCAGAACGTCTTCGCCCGCATCCTGCGCGGCGAGATCCCGAACAAGACCGTGCTCGAGACCGAGCACGCGCTCGCCTTCCACGACATCACGCCGCAGGCGCCGGTGCATATCCTGGTGATCCCGAAGGGGGCCTATGTGAACTTCGACCATTTCGGCGCCGAGGCGAGCCCCGAGGAGATCGCCGATTTCGCGCGCGCCGTGGCGAAGATCACCGCCGATCTCGGCATCGCGCCGGGCGACGACGGCGCGGGCTACCGGCTGATCGCGAATTCGGGCGAGAATTCGCACCAGGAAGTGCCGCACATGCATTTTCATATCCTCGCCGGACGCCCGCTCGGGCGTATGCTCGTCGCGGCCCCCTGAGGCCGGCGCGCCGGCGCGGCTCCGGGGGCGCCACCGCGGGGCTTCGGCGTGTCGCTCACCTATCCGACCGCCGAGGAGGCGCGGGGCGTCTTCGCGCGGCTCGCCGAGGGCGGGCGGGTCCGGATGCCCTTCGCGCCGACCTCCGGGCCAAGGGCTTCGGCGTGGCGGCCGACCGCCACGGCACCCCCCTGGATGGCGGGAACCCACGAACCGCCGGACTGAGGTCCGGCGCGGCGCGGCGCCCATTGCCGCCCGGCGGATAGGCCGCTAAGCAGGGGCGACGCGACGCATCACGGAGCCTCTCATGCCAGCGCCCGAGCCGGAGACGATCGAAGTGACCAAGACCCGCATCGCCTGCGACGGCGGCGGGGGCGCGGCGGGGCATCCGCGCGTCTGGCTCGAGATCGACCCGTCGAAGGGCTTCGTCGAGTGCGGCTACTGCGACAAGCGCTACGTGCTGAAGCCGGGCGCGGACGCCGGGCATCACTGACACGCGCCGGGGCCGAGGGGGGCCATTGATGTGGAACCTTTCGGCAAGGGGCACCATCTCCATCTGATCGACGGCTCGGGCTTCATCTTCCGGGCCTATCACGCGCTGCCGCCCTTGACGCGGAAGTCCGACGGCCTGCCGGTCGGCGCGGTCGCGGGCTTCTGCAACATGGTCTTCAAGATGGTCGAGGACGCGAAGGGATCGGACGCGCCGACCCATGTCGCGGTCGTCTTCGACCATTCGGCCAGGACCTTCCGCAACGAGCTCTATCCGCTCTACAAGGCGCAGCGGCCCGAGCCGCCCGAGGACCTGAGGCCGCAGTTCCCGCTGATCCGCGAGGCCACGCGCGCCTTCAACCTCGCCTGCGTCGAGATGGAGGGGTTCGAGGCCGACGACATCATCGCGACCTACGCCGTCCAGGCCGCCGAGGCCGGCGGGCGGGTCACGATCATCTCCTCGGACAAGGACCTGATGCAGCTGGTCCGGCCCGGGATCGAGATGTTCGACATCATGAAGAACAAGCGCATCGGCCGCGACGAGGTCTTCGAGAAGTTCGGCGTCTACCCCGAGCATGTGATCGACGTGCAGGCCCTCGCCGGCGATTCCGTCGACAACGTCCCGGGCGCGCCGGGGATCGGCGTCAAGACGGCGGCGCAGCTCATCGGCGAATACGGCGACCTCGACGCGCTGCTCGCCCGCGCGGGCGAGATCAAGCAGCCGAAGCGGCGCGAGACGCTCCAGAATTTCGCCGACCAGATCCGGGTCTCGCGCGATCTCGTGACGCTCAAATGCGACATGGTGCTCGAGGAGCCGCTCGACGCGCTCGAGGTGCGCGATCCCTATCCCGAGGCCCTGCTCGGCTTTCTCGAGCGGATGGAGTTCCGCACGCTGACCGCGCGGGTCGCGGCGAAGCTCGGCGTCGCCGCCCCGGCCGGGCAGGCCACGCCCGCGGCCGGCGGGGCGGCCCCCGCCGCGCCCCGGCGCGAGGCCTCGGCCGGTCCGGCCGAGCCGGCGCTGCCGCCGATCGACCTCGCGGCCCATGGGATCATCCGCGACGCCGCCACGCTCGGGGACTGGGTCGAGCGGATCCGCGCGACCGGGCTCGTCGCGCTCGGCACGCTGGTCTCGGGTCCGGACGAGATGCGCGCCGAGCTGGTCGGGATCTGCCTCGCGACCGGTCCCGGCGCCGCCGCCTATCTGCCGCTCGGCCATGTGACCGGCCCGGGCGACCTCTTCTCCGGCGACGCGCGCGCGCCGGGCCAGATGGCGCTCGACGACGCGCTCGACCTGCTGCGCCCGGTGCTCGAGGACGCGGCGATCCTGAAGGTCGGGCAGAACGCCAAGGCCGACGTGAAGATCCTGCGCCGCCACGGCGTCGAGGTCGCGCCCGTCGAGGACACGCTGCTGCTCTCCTACGCGCTCCACGCCGGGCTGCACGGGCACGCGACCGAGCTTCTGGCCGAGAAATATCTCGGCCACGCGGTCATCCCGCTCAGGACGCTGATCGGCGGCCGAGGCCCCAAGACCTTCGCCGAGGCGGGCGTCGAGGATGTGGCGCGCTACGCCGCCGAGCAGGCCGAGGTGGTGTGGCGGCTTCGCACCGTGCTGCGGCCGCGGCTGCCCTTCGCCCGGGTGACGCGGGTCTACGAGACGCTGGAGCGGCCGCTGGTGCCGGTGCTCGCCGACATGGAGATGCACGGGATCAAGGTCGACCGGAGCCAGCTCTCGCGGCTGTCGGGCGATTTCGCGCAGCGCATGGCCGGGCTCGAGGCCGAGATCCACGCGCTCGCGGGCGGCGCGTTCAACGTGGGCAGCCCGAAGCAGCTCGGCGAGGTGCTGTTCGACCAGATGTCGCTGCCGGGCGGCAAGAAGGGCAAGACCGGCGCCTATGGCACCGGGGCCGACATCCTCGAGGAGCTGGCCGCGCTCGGCCACGACCTGCCGGCGCGGGTGCTCGACTGGCGGCAGATCTCGAAGCTGAAATCGACCTATACCGACTCGCTGCAGGCGGCGATCAACCCGCGCACCGGGCGGGTCCATACCTCCTACACGATCGCGGGCGCCAATACCGGCCGGCTCGCCTCGACCGAGCCGAACCTGCAGAACATCCCGGTGCGGACCGAGGAGGGGCGGCGCATCCGCGAGGCCTTCGTCGCGGGCGAGGGCAATGTCCTGCTCAGCCTCGACTACAGCCAGATCGAGCTCCGCATCCTCGCGCATGTCGCCGACATCCCGGCCTTGAAGACCGCGTTCCGCGACGGGCTCGACATCCATGCGATGACCGCCTCCGAGATGTTCGGCGTGCCGATCGAGGGGATGCCCTCGAACATCCGGCGGCAGGCCAAGGCGATCAACTTCGGCGTCATCTACGGGATCTCGGCCTTCGGCCTCGCCAACAACCTGCGCATCCCGCGCGAGGTGGCGAAGAAGTTCATCGACACCTATTTCGAGCGCTTCCCGGGCATTCGCGAATACATGGACGCGACCATCGCCTTCGCCAAGGCGAACGGCCGGGTCGAGACGCTGTTCGGCCGCCGGATCCACACGCCGGAAATCAACGCGAAGGGCCCGCACGCGGGTTTCGCGCAGCGCGCCGCGATCAACGCGCCGATCCAGGGCACCGCCGCCGACATCATCCGCCGCGCGATGATCCGGGTGCCGGCGGCGATCGAAGGGTTGCCGGCACGGATGCTGCTCACGGTGCATGACGAGCTGCTGTTCGAGGTCGAGGCGGGCGCGGTGGACGAGACCGCGGCCCGGGTGAAGGCGGTGATGGAGGCGGCGACGCTGCCCGTCCTCGCGCTGGACGTGCCGCTCGTCGTCGAGGCGGGCAGCGGCGCGAGCTGGGCGGCGGCGCACTGAGGGGCCGGGCGCCGCTTCGCGGCGCGGCCGGGCCTTGCCGGCCAGAAGGAGCGCGCGGGTGCGCGCGAGTCTTTTTCGAGTGGAGCCGGGCCCGTTGGCCCGGCTCTCGACTGCTCTCCAGGTTAGCAAACCTGTATGAAATGGGCGGAGCGCCTACGCGTCACCGCTGTCCCGGGCCTGACCCGGGGTCCTCGAGTCCCGTCGCGCGGTGCCCGGGCGTCGAGGTCCCGGGTCAGGCCCGGGACAGCGGCGCCTCTACTCGGCCCAGGCCTTCGCGACCCAGTCGGTCGGGAGCAGGAAGTGGCGGAGGTAGCGCAGCGGCGGGTCCGGGCGGTCGGCGGAGAACAGCCCCCTGAGGTGCTCGAGCCGCGTGCGCGGCCTGTAGTGCCGGCCCCAGTGCCCGGCGATCGCATGCGGCGGCAGCAGGCCGCCCGGGAAGATCACCACCCGCGCCTCGGCGGGCAGCCGGGGCTGCAGGAAGAAGTTGAGCGGGAAGGGCCGGGCGCAGTCGTTGCGGAAGCTCCTGACCCAGCCCCGCGGCCAGAAGGCGATCCCGCCCGGCGCCTCGCGCGTCACGAACCGCTGCTCGAACTTGAAGGCGTCGGCGACGCCCTGGGGATCGGCCTTGAATTTCTCCTGCAGGGGCAGGAGCTTGCCGACCGGGAATCGGAAGAGCGAGGTCTGGCCGAGCTTCTCGAACGGGGTCGAGGGGTTGCGCGCGAGGATCACGTCCTCCGGGCGGCCCTCGGTGAAGAACCCGTCCATGGTCCCGGTCACCACGAGATCGAGGTCCATGAAGAGGACCGGCCCCGCGAGATCGCCGAGCTCCGCCCCCCAGAGCCGCGCCTTGGGCCAGATGCCCTTGGTGCCGGTCGGCATCGGGACGTCGAGCGGCGGCAGCGGGAAGGTCCGGACCTCCGGCCGCATGCCTTCCGCCGTGTCGGTGAAGCAGGTGAAGGTGAAGGGGGGCGTGATGTTGCGCGCGACCCCGGCGTAGAGCCGGTTCACGTAGGGCGCGCCGTATCTGGTGCCCCAGTTGATGCAGATGACCTGTTTCGGGAGGTCTGGCATGCTCACGGCTCTCCTCGGAGGCGGGTTCCGGCGCGGTGGCGCTGGAGGTCCCGGATCAGGTCCGGGACAGCGGTGCGCGGGGTGGAACCATCGCGTCAGAAATCGCTGACGATGCCCTTCTTCTCCCAGTCGCCGTAGCGCGTCGGCTCGGGGCCCGCGGGGCCGCCGTATTCGAGGGGGGCGATGCGGCGGGGCTCCCTGGCGCGGCGCTCGGCGGCTTCCGCGAGCGCGCGCTCCGCCTGGGCCTTGGCCCGCGCCTCTTTTTCACTCGCCTCGCTCGACATATATTCTCTCCCGATCGGATGTCCGATCATAGAAGCCGCGCGCCCCGGCTCGCAAGGGGGCGCCCGGGGCAGGGTCACGGGGTGAGATCCGCTGGGGGAAGGAATGAACTTTTTCAGAACCATGCTGCTGCTCGCGGCGATGACCGCGCTCTTCATGGGCGTGGGCTTCCTGATCGGCGGCCGGGGCGGCATGACGATCGCCTTCCTCTTCGCGATCGGCACCAACGCCTTCGCCTACTGGAATTCCGACAAGATGGTGCTCCGGATGCACAACGCCGAGCCCGTCACCCGCGCGAGCGCGCCGGAGCTCTACGACATGGTCGCGCGGCTCGCCGAGCGCGCGCAACTGCCGATGCCCAAGGTCTTCCTCATCCGCGAGGACCAGCCCAACGCCTTCGCGACCGGCCGGAACCCGGACAACGCCGCCGTCGCCGCGACGACCGGCATCCTGCGCCTGCTCAGCCGCGACGAGCTCGAGGGCGTGATCGCGCATGAGCTCGCCCATATCAAGAACCGCGACATCCTGACGATGACGGTCGCGGCCACCGTCGCCGGCGCGATCTCGATGCTGGCGCAGTTCGGCTTCCTCTTCGGCGGCAACCGCGACCGCGACAACGGCATGGGCCCGCTCGGGGTGCTCGCCGCAGTGATCTTCGCCCCGCTCGCGGCCATGCTGATCCAGATGACGATCAGCCGGACGCGCGAATATTCCGCCGACAAGCTCGGCGCCGAGATCAGCGGCGACCCGCTCGGTCTCGCCAGCGCCCTGCGCAAGATCTCGGGCGCGGCCTCGCGGATCGTGATGCCGACCGCCGAGCGCAACCCGACCTCGGCGCCGCTCTTCATCATCAACCCCCTGTCGGGGCAGCGGATGGACAACCTCTTCTCCACCCATCCGAACGTCGAGAACCGGATCCGCGCGCTCGAGGCGATGGCGGGCGGGCCGGGCGGCGGGCGCCGCGCGCCCGCGCGCTCCGAGGGCTTCGGCGCGCGGCCCGATCCCGCGCTGCGCCCGACCAGCATCCCGAGCTCCGGCGGCCGCCGGTGACCGCCGCCGTCGCGGAAGCCGAGGTTCCCGGCCTCGCCGCCCGGGCCGCCGCCGCCGACCTGCTCGCGGGCGTGCTCGACCGCGGGCGCAGCCTCGCGGACCAGATCGCCGCCACCGAGGGCCCGCTCGCCGGGCTCGCGCCGGGCGACCGCGCCCGGGCGCAGACGCTCGCCGCCGCGACCCTGCGCCATCTCGGCCGGGTCGAGGCGGTGCTGGCGCCCTTTCTCGCCAAGCCGCCGGCGGCGGCGGCGCGGCACGCGCTGCGCCTTGCCACCGTCGAGATCTGCCTCGAGGGCGTGCCGGCGCACGCGGCGGTCGACGCCGCCGTGCGGCTGGCGCGGCGCAGCCCGAAGGCGCGCCATCTCGCCGGGCTCGTCAACGCCGTCGGACGTCGGATCGGCGCCGAGGGGCCGGCGCTCTGGGCCGCCGCCGAGGAGGCGCCGCTGCCGGCCTGGATCGCCGGGCCGATCCGGCGCGCGCATGGCGCCAGGGCGGTCGCGGCGATCGCCGCCGCCCAGGCCGAGGCGCCGGTCCCGGTCGATCTCACGCTCCGCGATCCCGCGACAGCCGCGCTCTGGGCCGAGCGGCTCGGCGCGGAGCTCCTGCCGACCGGCTCGCTCAGGCTGCGCGAGCGGGTCCAGCTCTCGGCGCTGCCGGGCTACGCCGAGGGCGCCTGGTGGGTGCAGGACGCCGCCGCCGCGCTGCCGGCGCGGCTGCTCGGCGACGTCGCGGGGCTGCGCGTGCTCGATCTCTGCGCGGCGCCGGGCGGCAAGACGCTGCAGCTCGCCGCCGCGGGCGCGCGGGTCACGGCGCTCGACGTCTCGGAGAGCCGGCTCGCGCGGCTGCGCGAGAATCTGGCGCGCACCGGCCTTCCGGCCGAGGTGGTCGTCGCCGACGCGCTCGGCTGGGAGCCGGAGGCGCCGTTCGACGCGGTCCTGCTCGACGCGCCCTGTTCCGCGACGGGCACGATCCGCCGCCATCCCGACCTGCCCTATCTGCGCGGCGGCGCCGAGGTGGCGGCGCTGGGCGAGATCCAGGCGGCCCTGCTCGCGCGCGCCTTCGGCTGGCTCGCGCCCGGCGGGCGGCTGGTCTATTGCGTCTGCTCGCTCCTGCCGGTCGAGGGCGAGGGCCGGATCGCGCGGTTCGTGAAGGAGGCGCCGGGCGTCCGGCGCCTGCCGGCGCCCGGGCGGGCCGGGCTCGATCCGGCCTGGATCACGCGCGAGGGCGCGCTCCGGACCCGGCCGGATTTCTGGGCCGAACGGGGCGGCATGGACGGGTTCTTCGCCGCCCTGCTCGGCCGGGAGGCGCAAGGCTAGCACCGGCGGCGACGGAGGCCGCGAAAGACGTTCCCCGCGCGCGCGCGATGCTCTAACTTGCGACGGTCACGCGAATTTCATCACCGGACCCGACCGAGGCATGGCCCGATCCCCCTTGTTCCTGAAGGCGCTGGGCGCGCGGCTGACCCGTCCCGGCGACCGGCTCCGGAACCGGGTGCGGGCGAGCCGGGCGAAGCTCGGCGCCAAGCCCAGGGTCGCCGAGACCCTGCCCGAGCCGACCTTCCTCGGCGACGTCGATCGCGGCGAGCGCCTCGTCGCCGGGAGCTGGCCCGCGCTCGAAGGGCTCGTGGTCGAGGTCGGGACGGGCTCGATCTGGGACGCGCCGCTGCGCTCCGGGACGGTCGCGAACCGGCTCGAGGGTGCGCGCCAGACCGGCGACTGGCTCGACGATCTCGCGGCGCTCGGCACCAAGGCGGCGCGGCAGCGGGCGCAATCCTGGACCTGGGACTGGATCCGCCATTACGGCGCGGGCTCCGGCCCGGGCTGGCGCCCCGACTGGGCGGGGGCGCGGGCGATGCGCTGGACCGCGCATTCCGAAATGCTGACCCATGGCGTCGAGCAGTCGGGCGTCGACCGCTTCTGGCGCGCGCTCGCCGCGCACCGGCGCTACCTGACCCTCGCCTGGGACGAGGCGCCGGAAGGGCTGCCCCGGCTGCGCGCGCTCGCGGGCCTGGTCTGGATCGGACGCGTGCTGCCGAGCCGCGAGGACGCCGACGCCGCCGAGTTGCTTGGCGCGCTCGCCGGGGACTACGTCGGTCCCGAGGGCGCGGTGCCGAGCCGCGCGCCCGAGGATCTGGCCGAGGCGGTGATCCTGCTGACCTGGACCGCCCGGATCCTCGAGTCGGGCGGCGCGAAGGCGAGCGCCGAGCATCTCGCCGCGATCGCCCGCGCGGTGCCGGTCATCCGCGCGCTGCGCTTCGCCGACGGGCGGCTCGCGCGGTTCCACGGCGGCGGCCCGGGCGTTCCCGAGCGGCTCGATCTCGCGCTGGCCGAGCTTCGGCTCGCGACGCGGGAGAAGCCGCGGCTGCCGATGGGATTCGCGCGGCTCGCGGGCGGGCGGCTCGCGCTCGCGATGGACGCGGCCCCGCCGCCCTCGGAGGGCGAGGGCGCGCTGACCGCCCACGCGGCGACGCTCGCTTTCGAGATGACGGTCGGGCGCCAGCCCTTCGTGGTCAACGCGGGACCGGGCGAGGTCTTCGGCCGCGACTGGGCGCATCTCTGCCGCCAGACCGCCGCCCAGAGCACCGTCGAGGTCGACGGCCAGTCCTCGGCCCGGATCGAGGGGCGCGACTTCGCGGCGCGGACCTTCGGCGAGCGTCTGGAGAGCGGCCCGACCCTCGTCTCGGTCCGGCAGGCGCAGGATGCGACGGGCATGTGGCTGCTCGCGACCCAGGACGGCTACGTCGCGACGCACGGGCTCCTGCACGAGCGGCGGATCTTCGTCGAGGCGGCCGGGCGCGAGGCGCGGGGCGAGGAGATCCTGAGCGTCACCGACGCGCGCGCCCGGGCGCGCTTCGACCGCGCGGCGGCGCGCGGGCCGGTCGCCTTCGCCGTCCGCTTCCACCTGCACCCGACGATCCGCGCCGAGCTCGACACCTATCGCGGACAGGTGGCGCTGGCCTTCCCGAGCGGCGAGGCCTGGGTGTTCCGCGCGGGCGGCGGGGTCATCGAGCTCGAGGATTCGATCTATTTCGACCGCGCGGCGGCGCGGCCGGCGGCGACCAAACAGGTGGTTGTCCGCGCCCGGGTGGTCGAGTATCTGGGGCAGGTCACCTGGTCCTTCGGTCGCACCGCCGAGGCTCCGCGCGCCTCCGACCCGTTGGCGTGGGGTCCGGAGGGGGTCTGAGGGCCGCGCCCTTTCTTGCCAGGCGCGCCGCCGCGCCGAGGAGCCTCGCCCCGATATGTCCGCCGATCTCGTGCCCGTCACCCGCGCCCTTCTGTCGGTCTCCGACAAGACCGGCCTTCTCGATCTGGCGCGCGATCTCGCCGCGCGCGGCGTCGAGCTCGTCTCGACCGGCGGCACCGCCACCGCGATCCGGGCCGCCGGCCTGCCGGTCAAGGACGTGGCCGACCTCACCGGCTTTCCCGAGATGCTCGATGGCCGGGTGAAGACGCTGCATCCGGTGGTCCATGGCGGGCTGCTCGCGGTGCGCGACGCCGAGAGCCACAGGGCGGCGCTCGCCGAGCACGGGATCGGGCCGATCGACCTGCTCGTCGTCAATCTCTACCCGTTCGAGGCCACGGTCGCGGCCGGCGCCTCGGTCGCCGACTGCATCGAGAACATCGACATCGGCGGGCCGGCGATGCTGCGCTCGGCGGCGAAGAACCACGCCTTCGTCGCGGTGGTGACCGATGTCGAGGATTACGCCGCGCTCCGCGCCGAGCTCGACTCGAACGGCGGCGCGACCAGCCTCGGCTTCCGCAAGCGCCTCGCCTTCACCGCCTTCGGCCGCACGGCGGCCTATGACGCCGCCGTCTCGACCTGGATGGCGGGCGCCTACGCCGAGCCGACCCCCCGGCGCCGCGCCTTCGCCGGCACGCTCGCGCAGGAGCTGCGCTACGGCGAGAACCCGCACCAGGCGGCGGCCTTCTACCGCGACGGCTCCGCCCGCCCCGGCGTCGCCACCGCGCGCCAGCTCCAGGGCAAGGAGCTGAGCTACAACAACATCAACGACACCGACGCGGCCTATGAGCTCGTCGCCGAGTTCGATCCGGCCGAGGGCCCTGCCTGCGCGATCATCAAGCACGCCAACCCCTCCGGCGTGGCGCGGGGCGCGAGCCTGCTCGACGCCTATCGCGCCGCCTTCGACTGCGACCGGACCTCGGCCTTCGGCGGCATCGTCGCGCTGAACCAGACGCTCGACGCGGAGACGGCGGCGGCGATCGCCGAGATCTTCACCGAGGTGGTGATCGCCCCCGCCGTGACCGACGAAGCCGCGGCGGTCTTCGCCGCCAAGAAGAACCTGCGCCTGCTGGTCGCGGGCGGCCTGCCCGATCCGACGGTGGCGCGCCGGACCTTCCGCCAGGTCGCCGGCGGCTTCCTCGTGCAGGACGGCGACGCCGGCCGGGTCGCGCCCGGCGACCTGAAGGTGGTGACGAAGCGCCAGCCGAGCGCCCGGGAACTCGCCGATCTCGCCTTCGCCTGGCAGGTCGCGAAACACGTGAAGTCGAACGCGATCGTCTATGCCAGGGACGGCGCCACGGTCGGAATTGGCGCGGGCCAGATGAGCCGGGTCGATTCGACGACGATCGGCGCCCTGAAAGCCGAGCGGATGGCCGAGGCGCTTGGCCTCGCCGAGAGCCCGGCCAAGGGCGCGGTCGCCTCGTCCGACGCCTTCTTCCCCTTCGCCGACGGGATCGAGGTCCTGGCGGGCAACGGCGTGACGGCGGTGATCCAGCCCGGTGGCTCGATGCGCGACGCCGAGGTGATCGCGGCGGCCGACGCGGCGGGGCTCGCCATGGTCTTCACCGGCATGCGCCACTTCCGGCACTGACGAGGGGACGCGCGCGATGAACCAGACCCTCCGCCGCGTGGTCGCGATCGCGACGATCGTCTACCTGATCGACCGCGCGACGAAGTTCTGGGTGGTCGAGGTGCTCGACCTGCCCACGCGCGGCCATATCGAGGTGTTCGACCCCTGGTTCAACCTCTCCATGGCCTGGAACCGCGGCATCAACTTCGGCCTCCTCGACATGGGCCCCGACGCCGGGCGCTGGATCCTGATCGGCCTCGCGCTCGCGATCTGCGCCGGGCTGCTGGTCTGGGCGCGGCGCCGCGCCGCCTTCGTCGACGCGCTCGGGATCGGGCTCATCATCGGCGGCGCGCTCGGCAATGTCTGGGACCGGATCCGCTATGGCGCGGTCGCGGATTTCCTGAACTTCAGCGTGCCGGGCGTGCGCAATCCCTTCGCCTTCAACGTCGCGGACGCCGCGATTTTCGCGGGCGCGGCGCTGCTGCTCGTCTTCGCGCGCGACCCCGCGGCCGATCGGCCACGCTCGGCCAGGCGCGCGCGCAAGGGGAGGTGACGGCGCCCGCGTTCCGCGGTAGGGAGGGGCGTCTCGAAGGAACACATGATCGCGGACGGACGGGCTTGGACGGATCGGTTGAAGTAAGGCGGGCCGGGGCGATGCTCCGGATGGCCGCCGCCCTGGCGGGGGTGCTGGTGCTCGGCGCCTGCGCCGAGGGGGGCGTCGCGGGCAATCTGCGCGCCGCCGGCGTCGGAGGCTCTCCCGACGAATTTATGGTCCTGCCGACCAAGCCCCTGCAGATGCCGAGCGATTTCGCCGCCCTGCCGCCGCCGACCCCGGGACAGTCCAATCTCGTCGATTATCATCCGCACGAGGAAGCGGTCGCGAGCCTCACGGGCAAGGAGCAGCCGGCCGGCTCCGCGCGCGCCGGCGCCGTCGTGGCGATGGCGGGCCCGGTCGATCCCAACATCCGCGCGCGGCTCGCCGCCGAGGACGTGGTCTTCCGCGACGAGAATCGCGGCCAGTTCCTGCCCCGCCTCTTCGCGAGCGATCCGGAGGACGTGATCTATCGCGGCGTCACGCTCGACGCGCCGGCCGAGTTCGAGCGCCAGCGCGCGGCGGGCGTCGGCGTCCCGGCCGCGCCGCCCCTGGTCCTCGAAGAGGACAACTGACCGCGGACCCGGCGTTTGGGCGCGGCGGATCACTTTTTCATCTCCGGGGCGCGTCGCGGTTGATCGGCGGGCAATCCCCTATAGGCTGACGGCGCCCCAGGAGGAGGATGCCGCCACGATGAGCCTTTGCCCCCCGACCCAGCGCGCGCTGGCACCGCTTCTGACAGTCGCCTGCCTTTGCGCGCCGAGCCTGGTTTCGGCATCGGTCGAATCGGCGGTCTCGAGCTTCACGCTGCCGAACGGCCTCGTCGGCGTCGTCATCGAGGACCACCGCGCCCCGGTCGTGACCTCGATGGTCTGGTACAAGGTCGGCGCGGCGGATGACCCCGCCGGCCAGTCCGGCCTCGCCCATTTCCTCGAACATATGATGTTCAAGGCGACCGACAAGCTCGCCGAAGGAGAGTTCAGCGCCATCGTCGCCGCGAACGGCGGCGAGGAGAACGCCTTCACCACCAACGACTACACCGCCTATTACCAGCGTATCTCGGCGGACCGGCTCGATCTCGTGCTCGGCATGGAGGCGGACCGCATGGTCAACCTCGACCCGGGCGAGGCCGGCGCGCGCTCGGAGCGCGACGTCGTGCTCGAGGAGCGGCGGATGCGGATCGATTCGACGCCCGAGGGCCCGTTCCGCGAGCGGCGGGACGCGATGCTGTTCCTCAACAGCCCCTACGGCCGGCCGACCATCGGCTGGAAGCAGGAGATCGAGGAGATCACCCTCGACAGCGCCATGGCGTTCTACCGCGCGCATTACGCGCCAAACAACGCCGTGCTCGTCGTCGCGGGCGATGTCACACCCGCCGAGGTCGAGGCGCTCGCCGAGAAGAATTTCGGCGCGATCCCCGCCTCCGAGCAGGTCCTGCCCCGGTCGCGGCCCCGGGAGCCCGCGCCGCTCGGCCTGCGCCGCTTCGAATATCGCGACCCGCGGGTCACCGCGCCGGTGCTGAGCCGGGCCTATGTCGCCCCGGCGCGGCGCTCCGGCGACCAGAAACAGGCGGCGGCGCTCACCGTCCTCGCGAAGCTGTTCGGCGGCGGCGTGACCTCCACCATGACGCGGGATCTCGAGCTCGACGGCGAGATCTGCGTCGACAGCGGCGCGCGCTATGACGGGATGAGCCTCGATCCGTCCAAGTTCAGCCTGCACATGGTGCTGAAGCCGGGCATGGACCCGGAGGAGGCCGAGGCGCGGCTCGACGCGCTGATCGCGAAATTCGTCGCCGATGGTCCCGATCCGGCCAGCCTCGAGCGCGTGCGAAACCAGGTCGCCGCCTCCGAGATCTACGGGCTCGACGACCAGCAGAGCCGCGCCAGCGTCTACGGCGCGGCGCTGACCACCGGCCTCACGATCGAGGACGTGGCGAACTGGCCCCGGGACCTGCGCGCGGTGACGGTCGCCGACGTGCGCGACGCGGCGCGCGCGGTCTTCAACCCCGAGGCGGCGGTGACCGGCTGGCTGCTGCCCGGCGCGCCGGGCACTCAGGTCGCGGTGCGATGAGCGCTGTCCTCCGGCTGGGCGCGGCGGCCCTCGTCGCGCTGGGGCTCGGCGTGCCCGCCCGCGCGGCGATCGAGATCACCGAGGTCACCTCGCCCGGGGGTATAAAGGCCTGGCTGACCGAGGATCACTCGATCCCGATGATCACGCTCGAATCGAGCTTTCTCGGCGGCGCGGTCCTCGATCCGGCGGGCCAGGAAGGCGCCTGCGCGCTGATGACGAGCCTGCTCGCCGAGGGCGCCGGCGGGCTCGATTCGACCGCCTTCGCCGAGCGGCGCGAGGACCTCGCGACCCGCTTCGGCTTCGACTGCGGCCGCGACGACGTCGCGGTCTCGCTCACCATGCTGAGCGAGAACAGCGCCGCATCGGTCGATTTGCTGCGCGCCGCGCTGGTCGAGCCGGATTTCGATCCCTCGGCGATCGAGCGGGTTCGGGCGCAGCTGGTCGCGGGGATCGAGGCCGACGCGGCCGATCCCGCCTCGATCGCCGGCCGCGCCTTCTCCGCGCTGGCCTATCCCGGCCATCCCTATGCCCGCCCCTCGCAGGGCACGGTCGATTCGGTGAAGGCGCTCGACCGCGCGGCGATCCTCGCGGCGCATGACGCTGTGCTGGCGCGCGACCGGCTGCGGGTCGCGGTGGTGGGCGACATCACGCCCGAGGCGCTGGCGCCGATGCTGGACCGGCTGTTCGGCGCGCTGCCGGCGACCGGCCCCGACCTGCCGCCGGTGGCGGAGCCGAAGCTGCCCGGCGGCCTCAGGGTGATCGACTTCGACGTGCCGCAGAGCCAGATGATCTTCGGCCAGCACGGGCTGCCGCGCGACGATCCCGATTTCGTCCCCGCCTTCGTCATGGATTACATCCTCGGCGGGGGCGGGCTCGGCTCGCGGCTCTCGACCGAGGTGCGCGAGAAGCGCGGGCTCACCTATGGCATCGGCACGATGCTGGTGCCGAACGACTTCGGCGCGCTCTATCTCGGCCATTTCGGCACCGCGAACGCGACCGCGGGGATGGCGATCGACCTCGTCCGCGCCGAATGGACCCGGATGGCGGAGGGCGTGACGCAGGAGGAGCTCGACGCGGCCAAGCAGTTCCTGACCGGGGCCTATCCGCTGAAGTTCTCCGACAATGCGCGGATCGCGCAGCAATTGCTCGGGATCCAGGTCGCCGGGCTCGGCATCGACTATGTCAACGCGCGCAACGGCCTGGTCGAGGCGGTGACGCGCGAGGACATCGCCCGGGTGGCGAAGCGGCTGCTCGACACCGACGAGCTCACCTTCGTCGTGGTGGGGCGGCCCGAAGGGCTCCCCGCCGGGGATTAACCATTAACCGGTGGCGCGGGTCCCCGGGCCCGTGCTAAACCTAGCGGCATGAACGTCGCGAGCCCCAACATACGGATTTCCGGACCGGAGGCGCGGCGCCATCCGATCCGCCAGCTCGACGCGGCCGCGGCGAACCGGATCGCGGCGGGCGAGGTGGTCGAGCGGCCGGCCTCGGCGATCAAGGAGCTGGTCGAGAACGCGCTCGACGCCGGTGCGCGGCGGATCGCGGTCGCCTACGCCGACGGCGGCAAGACGCTGATCCGCGTCACCGACGACGGGCACGGGATCCCGGCGGAGGAGCTGCCGCTCGCGCTGTCGCGCCACGCGACCTCGAAGATCGACGGCGCCGATCTCACCAACATCCGCTCCTTCGGCTTTCGCGGCGAGGCGCTGCCCTCGCTCGGCGCGGTCGGGCGGCTGACGCTGACCTCCCGCGCTCTAGGCGCGGCCGAGGCGGCGAGCATCAGCGTGCGGGGCGAGGAGACCGGGGCGGTGCGCCCCGCCGCGCTCGCGAAGGGCACGGTGGTCGAGCTCGCCGGGCTCTTCACCGCGACGCCGGCGCGGCTCAAGTTCCTGCGCTCCGACCGGGCGGAGGCGCAGGCGATCGGCGAGACCTTTCGCCGCCTCGCCATGGCGGCCCCGGCGGTCGGCTTCACGCTCACGGACGTGACCGAGCCCGGCGCCCCGCGCGAGATCCTGCGCCTCGATCCCGAGCCGGGCGAGCTCTTCGACGGGTTGCCGGCGCGGCTCCGCGCCATCCTCGGCCCCGATTTCGCCGAGAACGCCCTCGCGGTGGAGGCCGAGCGCGAGGGGATCGTGCTCGGCGGCTTCGCGGCGCTCCCGACCTTCTCGCGCGGCGCGGCGGTGGCGCAGCATCTCTTCGTCAACGGCCGGCCGGTGCGGGACAAGCTGCTGCTCGGCGCGCTTCGCGCCGCCTATTCCGACGTGCTGGCCCGCGACAGGCATCCGGCGGCGGCGCTGTTTCTCACCTGCGAGCCCGAGGCGGTCGACGTCAACGTGCATCCCGCGAAGGCCGAGGTGCGGTTCCGCGACCCGGGCCTCGTCCGGGGCCTCGTGATCGGCGCCCTGAAGCAGATGCTGGCGAGCGCCGGGCATCGCGGGTCCACCACCACGGGCGCCGGGGTGCTCGGCGCCTTCCGACCCGAGGCCGCGCCCGCGAGCCCCACGCGCTACGCCTATACGCCGCCGCCGCGCCCCTCGGTCCGCGCGCTCGGCTTCGCCGAGGAGATGCTCGGCCCCGCGGCCTGGTCGGCCCGGGTCGAGCCGGAGCCCGAGCCCGCGCCGCAGGCGATCCCGTCGGAACACCTGCCGCTCGGCGCGGCGCGGGCGCAGCTCCACGAGACCTACGTCGTCGCGCAGACCGCCGACGGCATCGTCATCGTCGATCAGCACGCGGCGCACGAGCGGCTGGTCTACGAGAAGCTGAAGGCCGCGCGGGCCGGGGCGCGGGTGCCGGGGCAGATGCTGCTCATCCCCGAGGTCGTCGAGGTCGACGCCGGGCAGGAGGCGGCGCTCCTCGGCGCGCGCGAGGCGCTCGACGCGCTCGGCCTCGTGGTCGAGCCGTTCGGCCGGGGCGCCGTCTGCCTGCGCGAGACGCCGGCGCTGCTCGGCGAGGTCGACGGCCGCGCGCTCGTCGCCGACGTCGCGGACGCGCTGATCGAGGGCGCGGGCGACGGACTCGCCGCGCGGATCGACGCGGTGCTGAGCCGGATGTCCTGCCACGGGTCGATCCGCGCCGGGCGCCGGCTCAACGCCGCCGAGATGAACGCGCTTCTGCGCGAGATGGAGGCGACCCCGCTGTCGGGCCAGTGCAACCACGGCCGGCCGACCTACGTGGAGCTCCGGCTCGCCGATATCGAGCGGCTGTTCGGGCGCCGCGGATGATCACGATCGGTGGCTTCTCGATCGGCTGGGACGATCCCCGGCTCTGGATCGGCGTCGCCGCGGTGCTCGCGGTCGCGCTGATCCTGCGCGCCATCGGCCGCGCCGGGCGGGCGACCGCGCCGCTCGCCCGGCATCTCGCCGAGATGGACGCGGCGGTGCGCGCGCTCGGCGAGGGGCAGCAGCGGCTCCATGGCGGGCTGACGCAGGTGGCCGAGACCCAGGCGCACGCCCAGGCGCGGGCCAGCGCCACGCTCGAGACCCGGCTCTCCGAGGTGACGCGGGCGATGACCGATTCGCTCGGCGCGAGCGCCGTCCGCACCGCGCGGGGCCTCGGCGAGCTGCGGGAGCGGCTGAACGCGATCGACAAGGCGCAGAGCAACATCGAGAAGCTCAGTTCCAACGTGCTCGGCCTGCAGGACATCCTCGCCAACAAGCAGACCCGGGGCGCCTTCGGCGAGATCCAGCTGCGCGAGATCGTCACCCGCGCGCTGCCGCCCGACGCCGCGACCTTCCAGGCGCAGCTCTCGAACGGGACGCGCGCGGACTGCCTGATCCACCTGCCGTTCCCGCCGGGGCCAATCGCGGTCGACGCCAAGTTCCCGCTCGAGCCCTACGAGCAGCTGCGCGCCGCGCGGACCCCCGCCGAGGAGACCGAGGCGCGGCGGCGGATGCGCGCGGCGATCCGCGGCCATATGAAGGCGATCGCGGAGAAATACATCATCGAGGGCGAGACCGCCGAGGGCGCGCTCATGTTCCTGCCCTCCGAGGCGGTCTACGCCGAGATGCATGCGGGCTTCGGCGAGCAGATCCGCGAGGGTTTCGCGCTCCGGGTCTGGACCGTCTCGCCCACCACCTGCATGGCGACGCTGCACACGCTGCGCGCGGTGCTGAAGGACGCGCGGATGCGGGCGGAGGCGCATGCGATCCGGCGCGAGCTCGGCCTCCTGCACAAGGACGTGGAGCGGCTCTCGGCCCGGGTCGGTAACCTCGACCGGCATTTCTCCCAGGCGCAGAAGGATCTCGAGGAGATCCGCATCTCGGCCGACCGCGCGGGGACCCGCGCCCGGCGGCTCGAGGCGCTCGACTTCACCCCGGCCGAGCCGGAGCCCGGCGCCGGGCCGGGGGCGGAGCCGCGGAGCGAGCCGCCGCTTCGGCTCGCGCGGCTTCCGGAGGCGTAGCGGGCGGGCGGCGGCGGGGTCCGGAGACGCCCGCGCCGAAAGCCCTGCTTGAAACCCCCGGCCGCTCCGGCGACAGATGGTGGGAAATGCCGCCTCGGGATGCTGACATGGCCCATCTGTCGCTCGAAGATCACCCGGACCGCTACCGGCTCTCGAACGAGCTGCATGCGCGGCCGTTCCCGGAACTGACCGCGCCCTGCCGGGCGGCGCATATCGCGATCAAGCAGCCGACGCGCGCCTCCGAGCGCGACCGCTCGCTCGATTTCGCGCATCTGATCGCGCTGCTCGACCGCTACGGCGCGCCGCATCCGCCGCCGCGCGCCAACCATTATTCGGGGTCGATCGGCCGCGGCCTCCTGAAATGGGAGATGCACACCGAATTCGTGACCTACACGATCTTCGCCCCCGGCCTCTCCGAGCGGCCGTTCTCGGGCGAGCTCTTCGCGCTCTTTCCCTCCGACTGGCTGGCCGCGGCGCCGGGCAGGATCCTGACCTCGACGCTGATCCGGATGGAGCGGATGAGCGAGGTGACGACCGAGGCCCGGCTGCGCCAGGCCGAGGAATGGTTCGTGCCCGAAAGCCTGACCGTCAGCCGGGTGCTGGACGGCGAGGCGGTGATCGCGACCGACTTCCGCCTGGACGAGAACGGCCACACCCGGATGGCGATCTTCGCCCAGCCCGATATCGGCGGCCGCAGGCTCGGCCGGATCGCCCACCGGCTGCTCGAGATCGACACCTACAAGAGCGTGGCGCTCCTGACCCTGCCGCGCGCCCAGGCGGTGGCGACCGCGGTCGGCCGGCTCGACGAGCAGCTGAGCGGGATCGTCGGCGACATGGCGGCGACGGAGAAGGGCGGCGACGCGGACACGCTCGGCGCGCTGCTGCGCGTCTCCGCCGAGATCGAGCACCTCTCCGCGACCTCGGCCTTCCGCTTCGGCGCGGCGGAAGCCTACGAGGCGATCGTGACGCAGCGGATCGCGGTCCTGCGCGAGCAGCGGATCGGCGGACGGCAGCTCTTCGCGGAGTTCATGATGCGAAGGTTCGATCCGGCGATGCGCACCTGCCGCTCGGCGCGGGCCCGGCTCGAGGAGCTGTCCGAGCGCGCCGAGCGCGCGGCGAACCTGCTCCGCACCCGGGTCGACGTCGAGAGCCAGCGCCAGAACAACGAGATCCTCGCGCAGATGTCGGAGCGCGGCGCGATGCAGCTTCGGCTCCAGGAGACGGTCGAGGGGCTGTCGGTGGTGGCGATCAGCTACTACGCCGTCAGCCTCGGGAGCTACCTGCTCGGGCCGGTCGCGGAGAAATGGGCGGGCATCGAGAAACCGGTGCTCTCGGCGCTGCTCGTCGCGCCGGTCGTCTTCGGGGTCTGGTACGCGATGCGCCGGGTGCGGTCGCGGCTGATGGGCGAGGCGCACGCGGAATAGGCGGGGCGGCGGACCGGGGTCCGCCGTTGCGTCGGGATGGAACGCGCGGCCCCGGGAGGCCGCGCGGAAGGCTCAGAACCGGGCGCGGAGCATCAGCTCGGCGCCGATCCCCTCGCCATAGACGACGGTGTCGTAGAAGCCCGTGGTCGCGTAGTACTTCTCGTTCAGGATGTTGTTCACCGAGAGCGTCAGCATGGTCTGCTCGGTTATGTCGTAGCTCGCGTTGAAGTCGAAGACCGCGTAGGAATCCTGGTGCACGTTCAGGCTTTCGACATCCGAGAGCCACCGCATGCTGTCCGTGCCGCTCTGCCAGCGCACCGCGCCACCGAGGGTCAGCTTGTCCTGAAGGATGTTCGGGACGCGGTAGTCGGTCGCGGCCTTCAGCGTGTTGCGCGGCTGGTCGGTGTAGACCTCCTCGCCACCATCCTCCGAGTAGCGGTAGGTATAGCCGAGCGAGGCGTTCCAGCGGTCGGTGATCGCGCCCGCGAGTTCCAGCTCGAAGCCGCGGGTATCGACGCCGTCGACCTGCTCGTAGACCGAGCGGTTCTCTTCCGGGATATCGCCGACCCAGAGCGCGACGTCCTTCTGGTTGGTCTGGAACACCGCCGCCGACGCGTAGACCGCCCCGTCGAACAGACCGGCCTTCACGCCGAGCTCGTAGTTGTAGCCGAAGGTCGGGTCGAGGTAGTTGCCGTCCCAATCCTGCACCAGCTGCGGCTTGTAGATGCTCGTGATGCTGCCGTAGGCGGTATAGACATCGTTGATGTCATAGGTGAAGCCGACGTAGGGCGTCACGATGCCGCTGTGGCTGTAGGAATAGTCGCCGCCGTAGGGGTCCTTGTTGGACCCGTCCCACCAGTTCACGCGAGCGCCGCCGAGCAGCGCGAGCGAATCCGTCGCCATGAAGCGCAGCGTGCCATAGACGCCGTATTGCTTGACCCGGGTGTTCCATTCCTGCGTGGCATCGCTCGAGAAGCTCGGCTCGGGGAAGCTCCCGTTCCAGTCGAAGACATTCCCGACGGGCGCGAGCGTCGCGAAATCCACGTCATAGCCGTAGTAGTCGCCGCGGACATCCGAGCCCATCGCGCCGACCACGAACTGGTGGATCCTGCCGAGCGCCTCGAATTCGCCGTTCACCACGGCGTTGAGCGTGTTCTGATCGTAGCCGCCGTCGTACTTCGCCGCCCAGGACGACATGCCCAGGCCGGTCTCCGCGTCCGGAACGCCGCTGATCCAGGCGAGCTGGGAGTCGAAATCGTTCTTCACGTAGGTGTAGACCAACCGGCCGGTCCAGCCGTTGTCGAAGATATGCTCGAGCGAGGCGAAGGCTTCGGTCCGGTCGGTGTCGACATAGGTCCAGTCGGCGCCGAGGTTGAAGCCCCAGGGCCAGTCGATCAGATTGTTATTGGTGTCATAAGGCGGGAGGCCGCCCCAGGTCGCGTTATCGGCCTTGGTCTTCTGGTAGCTCAGCCCGAGGTTCAGCAGCGTCGAGTCGCTGAGATCGATGTCGAGCGCGCCGTAGCCGACGTAGCGGTCCTTCGAATAGCGGTCGAGCGTGCTCTCGCGGCTGTCGATCGCGCCGAGGATGCGCCCGCGCACCGTGCCGCTTTCGTTGAGCGGTCCGGAGACATCGGCCTCGACGCGGGCGCCGAGCGGATAGGCGATCGCGGCGGCGACCTCGCGGCGCAGGAAGCTGGTCGGCCGCTTGCGGATGAAGTTGATCGAGGCGCCCGGCTCGCCCGCGCCCTGCATCAGGCCGGTGGCGCCGCGGACGATTTCGACGTGGTCGTAGAGGATCATGTCGGCGTTGTTGTCGCCGAACTGCCAGGTGCCGTCGCGCGGAACCGGCACGCCGTCATACTGGTAGGAATCGACCGGAAAGCCGCGGACGTAGTAATTGATCCGGTCGCTCTCGAACGCCTGGACCGTGACGCCGGTCGCGGCCTCCATCACCTCGGGGACCGTGGTGATATTGCGGTCCTTCATCTGCGCGTCGGTGATGACGCTGGTCGACTGCGGCGTTTCCTTCTGGCTGAGCGGCATGCCGGTGGCGGAGCGCATCCATTCGGTGGTCCAGGAGCCGGTGTCCTCCGTCGTGGTGCCGGGGGCGGCGGTGACGTTGATCTCGCTGAGTTCGAGCGACTCGCCGGCGGACTCGTCCGCCGCGCCGGCGAGGACCAGCGCCGCGTCGTTCCCGGGGGTGGCGGCGTCCTCGGCGGCGATGTCCTCGCTGCCCGCGACGACGGCGGTATCCTCGACCGGCTGCGCCGCCGCGACCGAGGCGAGGCTCAGCAGGCCGGCGCCCAGTATCGTCGTCAGCCGCGCGCGCGCGGCCCAGCTCATGCGAATTCGGAGAGTCATTCCGCCAGTCTCCCGCGGGTCAGCGTTTCCGGCTGGCTTTCGGCTGGCTGTCGATTCGTGTCTTCGCCGCGCCGCCCGCGAGGTTCAAGACAGGATCACGACGGCGTGACCTCCCCGCCGCGGACTGTGGCGCGGAGGTCACGCGAAATCTTCCGGAGCGATCCTGATTGGTCCTATTGCGATTGACCTGGCGCGGCGGGCGCGTTTCGGGCCCTGCCGGTGCCCGCCCGGTTCATCGTCTTGAAAAGTCCGCGCCGCCGCGCCAGAGTGCGGCCCTTGCGGCGGGGCGAGGCGGGCCATTCCTTGACATTGGAGCGTATCCATTTCGTGGCGAGCTCGGTCGAGCTGGCGCAGGCCAGCATGGCGCGGCTGATCGAACGCCATGGCCAGGCGCCCGTCGAGGCGGCGGAGGTGATCGTGGCGCTCGGCGGGGACGGGCTCATGCTCACCACGCTGCACACCACCCAGGCGCTCGGGGTTCCGGTCTACGGGATGAACCGGGGCACCGTCGGCTTCCTGATGAACGAATTCGCCGAGGGCGGTCTGAAGGCGCGCCTCGCCAACGCCGAGGCGGCGGTGCTGAACCCGCTCCGGATGCGCGCGATCACCGCCGACGGGTCGGTCGTCGAGGCGCTGGCGATCAACGAGGTCTCGATGCTGCGCTCCGGCCCGCAGGCGGCCAAGCTCAGGATCCTGATCGACGGCAAGGAGCGCATGGCCGAGCTCGTCGCCGACGGCGTGCTGGTCGCGACGCCGGCGGGCTCGACCGCCTACAACTATTCCGCGCATGGGCCGATCCTGCCGATCGGCGCCGACATTCTCGCGCTGACGCCGATGGCGGCGTTCCGGCCCCGGCGCTGGCGCGGCGCGCTCCTGCCGAAATCGGCGCGCGTGACCTTCGAGGTGCGCGAGCCGGACAAGCGCCCGGTCAACGCGGTGGCCGATTCGACCGAGGTGCGCAACGCGGTCCGCATCGAGGTCGAGAGCCGGCCCGACATCATCCACCGGATCTTGTTCGACCCCGGCCACGGGCTCGAGGAACGGCTGATCCGGGAGCAGTTCGCCTGATCCGCGAGCGGCGCGGGCGCCGGCGGGCCGCGGGGGCCCGCGCATCGGTCTTGCAACGGCGGTGCCCCCGCGGCACCTAGGCCGGATCAGGGAGATCAACATGGCTATGACCGCCGCTCAGCAGTGGCGCATCTGGGGATTGGCGGTCCTGGGCTTTCTGGCCCTGCTCTGGCTGCTCGCGGGCACGCTGCTGCCCTTCTTCGCAGGCGCCGCGCTCGCCTATCTGCTCGACCCGCTCGCCGACCGGCTGGAGCGGATCGGGCTCGGCCGGGTCACCGCGACCACGATCATCGCGCTCGGCCTCACGCTCTGCGTCGCCGTGGGCTTTCTCGTCGCGGTGCCGGCGCTGATCGAGCAGAGCCAGGCGCTCGCGACGGCGGTGCCCGATTACGTCGGCCAGCTCACCGACTTCCTGAGCGAGCGCTTCCCGCAGGCGTTCGACGAGACCTCCGCGCTGCGCCGGGGGCTCACCTCGGCGGAGGGAACCCTGCGCGAGGGCGGCGGCGCGGTCCTGAGCCAGGTGCTCGCCTCCTCGCTCGAGGTGCTGAACTTCCTCTTCGTCCTCGTGGTGACCCCGGTCGTCGCCTTCTACCTGCTGCTCGACTGGGACCATTTCGTCGCCCGGGTGAACGCCGCGCTGCCGCGCGCGCACGCGCCGACGATCCGGCGCCTCTGCCGCGAGATCGACGCGGTGATGGCGGGCTTCGTCCGCGGCCAGCTCCTGGTCTGCCTCATCCTCGGCGCCTTCTACGCCGCCGCGCTGATGGTGATCGGGCTGCCCTACGGTTTCCTGATCGGCATGATCTCGGGGGTGATCGTCTTCATCCCCTTCGTCGGCTCGACCGTCGGTCTCGTCCTCGCGACCTCGATCGCGGCCTTCTCGTTCTGGGACCAGCCGATCTGGATCTTCGTCACCGCCGGCGTGTACCTGTTCGGCCAGTTCGTCGAGGGCAACATCCTGTCGCCGATGCTGGTCGGCAAGTCCGTGGGGCTGCATCCGGTCACGCTCATGCTCGCGCTCTCCGTCTTCGGCGTGCTGTTCGGCTTCACCGGCCTTCTGATCGCGGTGCCGCTCGCCGCGGCGCTCGGCGTGCTCGGCCGGTTCGCCTTCGAGAAGTACCTCGAGAGCCCGCTCTACAGCGGATCGGTCGCGCTGCCGCCGGACGAGGAAGAGTGAGCCTTGGCGCGCCGGGGCCAGCAGCTCGTCTTCGACCTCGCGACGCGCCCGGCGCTCGGCCGCGCCGATTTCTTCGTCTCGCCGGCGAACCGGCTCGCGCTCGCCCAGCTCGACGCCTGGCCCGCCTGGCCCGAGGGGCGGCTCGCGGTGACCGGCCCGGCCGGCGCGGGCAAGACCCATCTCGCCCATGTCTGGGCGGCGCGCTCCGGCGCGCGCATCCTCGCCGCGCATGATCTCGCCTCGGTCGATCTCGCCACCCTGCCGGCCGAGGCGGTGCTCGCCGTCGAGGACGCCGACCGGCTCGCGGGGCTCGCGCCCGAAGCGCGGGCGGCGGCCGAGGAGGCGCTCTTCCACATCGCGAACCGGCTCGCGGCGGGGGGCGGCTCGCTCATGGTGAGCGGCCGCGCGGCGCCGGCGCAATGGGATCTCGCGCTCCCCGATCTCGCCAGCCGGCTCGGCGCGGCGCCGGTGGCGCGGCTCGAGGCGCCCGACGACGCGCTGCTCGCCGCCGTGCTGGTGAAGCTCTTCACCGACCGCCAGATCCCGGTCACGCCCGATCTGGTCAGCTATCTCGTCAGCCGGATGCACCGCTCCTTCGTCGCGGCCGAGACGCTGGTCGCGCGGCTCGACGCGGCGGGGCTCGAGCGGCGGCGGCGCGTCACGCGGGCGCTCGCCGCCGAGGTTCTGCGGGAAACCGGCTGATCCGCGCCGGGCGTCGCTTTCGCCGGCCGGCTGTCATAGAATTGCCATGATAGTGCAATAATCGGAGCGGCGGACTGGGCCGGGGAGGGTTGCTGTGCTCGAGAGTATCATCGCCGAGGGCGTCAACGCCGATTTCCTCAATTCCGAGCCCGGGGCCGGGCGGGCGCTGCCCGACCTCGACATCGACGGGCCGGGCCGGTTCATCAATCGCGAACTGAGCTGGCTCGCCTTCAACTGGCGCGTGATGCACGAGGCCGAGAACCCGAGCGTGCCCCTGCTCGAGCGCGTGCGCTTCCTCTCGATCTCGGGCTCCAACCTCGACGAGTTCTACTCGGTCCGCGTCGCGGGCCTGCGCGGTCTCGTGCGCGAGGGCGTCGCCTCGTCGAGCGCCGACGGCCTGTCGCCGGAGGAGCAGCTGATCCGGATCGACGCGGACGCCCGGGCGCTCATGCTGCGCCAGCACGACTGCCTCGGCGAGCTTCAGGTGCTGATGGGCGCCGAGGGGATCGACATCCTCGGCGCGCGCGACCTGAAGGGCGCCGATCTCAAGGTGATGGAGAAGCATTTCTTCGAACAGGTCTTCCCGATCCTCTCGCCGCTCGCCATCGATCCCGCGCACCCCTTCCCCTTCATCGCCAACGGCGGCTTCGCCATGGCGCTCCAGCTCAGCCGCGACGCCGACGGGACCGGGCTCGAGGCGCTGCTGCCCGTCCCGGCGCAGGTGCCGCGCTTCGTGAAGCTGCCCGACGGGCCGAAGGGCGAGGTGCGCTTCCTGCCGCTCGAGGCGCTGCTCGAGGTGTTCCTGAACCGGCTCTTCCCCGGCTATACCATGCTCGGCAAATGCGCCTTCCGCGTGCTGCGCGACAGCGATCTCGAGGTCGAGGAAGAGGCCGAGGACCTGGTGCGCGAATTCGAGACCGCGCTGAAGCGGCGGCGGCGCGGCGAGGTGATCCGGCTCACCATGACCGACGACGCGCCGCGCGACCTGCGCGAGATGATCGTCGAGTCGCTCGGAGTGAGCGAGGACGAGGTCATCCAGGTGCCCGGCCTGATCGGCATCGCCGATCTCTCGGAACTCTGCAAGCTGCCGCGGCCGGACCTGCTCTGGCCGCCGTTCACCCCCCGGGTGCCGGAGCGGGTGCAGGACTTCGAGGGCGATATCTTCGCGGCGATCCGGCAGAAGGACATGCTGCTGCACCATCCCTACGAATCCTTCGGGATCGTCGTGAAGTTCCTGCAGCAGGCCGCGCGCGACCCGAACGTGCTCGCGATCAAGCAGACGCTCTACCGCACCAGCCGCGACAGCCCGATCGTCGCGGCGCTGTGCGAGGCGGCGGAGGACGGCAAGTCCGTGACCGCGCTGGTCGAGCTCAAGGCCCGGTTCGACGAGGCCGCCAACATCCGGCAGTCGCGCCGGCTGGAGCGCGCGGGCGCCCAGGTGGTCTACGGCTTCATCGACTGGAAGACCCATGCCAAGGTCTCGACCGTGGTGCGGCGCGAGAACGGCGAGCTCGTCACCTATACCCATTTCGGCACCGGCAACTATCACCCAGGCACCGCGAACATCTATACCGACCTGTCGCTCTTCACCTGCGACAAGGCGCTCGGGCGCGACGCGACCAAGGTCTTCAACTACCTGACCGGCTACGTGAAGCCCGAGAGCCTCGAGAACCTCGCGATCAGCCCCCACATGATCAAGCCGCGCATCCTCGAGGGACTCGAGGCCGAGATCGCCCATGCCAGGGCCGGCCGGCCGGCGCAGGTCTGGGTGAAGCTCAATTCGATCACCGAGCCCGAGGTCATCGACGCGCTCTACGCGGCGAGCCAGGCCGGGGTGAAGATCGACATGGTGGTGCGCGGCATCTGCTCGCTCCGCGCCGGGGTCGCCGGGCTCTCGGACAACATCCGGGTGAAATCGATCATCGGCCGCTTTCTCGAGCACAGCCGGATCGTGTGCTTCGGCAACGGCCATGGCCTGCCGTCGCGGCAGGCGCGGGTCTATATCTCGTCGGCCGACTGGATGGAGCGCAACCTCAACCGCCGGGTCGAGACGCTGGTCGAGATCACCAACCCGACCGTGCACGCGCAGATCATCGACCAGGTGATGGCGGCGAACATGCACGACCAGGCCCAGAGCTGGGTGGCGCAGCCCGACGGCAGCTACCTGCGCCACGACGCCGAACCGGGCGCGCAGCTCTTCTCCTGCCATCGGTTCTTCATGGAGAATCCGTCGCTTTCGGGCCGCGGCCGCGCCGGCGCGGGGGATGTGATCCAGCTCGTCCACAGTCACGATTGATTGACCTGCCCGCCGCGGGATGCCAGACCGGGCGCGGGTAACGCGAAATCTCGGGGCGGGTCACGTGACACAAAAGACCATCGAGCGCGCGCGAAAGCATATTCCGCGTCTGGACAAGGATCGTTTGCGCCGGATCGGCGTGATCGACGTCGGCTCGAACTCGGTGCGCCTCGTCGTCTTCGACGGCATGGCGCGCAGCCCGGCCTATTTCTACAACGAGAAGGTGCTCTGCGGCCTCGGCGCCGGCATGAGCGAGACCGGGATGCTCAGCCCCGCCGGCTGGGAGAGCGCGCTCCGGACGCTGCACCGGTTCGCCGCGCTCGCCGGGCGGATGGAGCTCTCGGGCATGATCGCCGTCGCCACCGCCGCGGTGCGCGAGGCCAAGGACGGCCGCGCCTTTTGCGATCAGGTCGAGCGCGAGACCGGGCTCACCCTCCATATCGCGAGCGGCTCCGAAGAGGCGCGGCTGGCGAGCCAGGGCGTGCTGCTCGGCTGGCCCGACGCCGAGGGCTTGGTCTGCGACATGGGCGGCGCCTCGGTCGAGCTCGCCCAGGTCGCGGGCGGCGAGATGGTCCATGGCGCGACCTCGCCGCTCGGCCCGCTGAAGCTCGTCGATTTCACCGATCCGGAGAAGCGCGACAAGTACCTGCGCAAGACCGCCAAGGCGCTGCGCAAGGCGGTGCCGGAGCCGGCGCCCCGGCTCTATCTCGTCGGCGGCTCCTGGCGGGCGATCGCGCGGCTCGACATGGAGCGGGTCGGCTATCCGCTGAAGGTGCTGCACGCCTACGAGCCGCCGGTCGGCCAGCTCGTCGAGACGCTCGACTGGATCCAGACCCAGGAGCAGGCGCGGATGTCGGACATGACCGGCACCTCCGCCGCGCGGCTGTCGCTCGTTCCGCTCGCGAGCCTGGTGCTGAAGGAGCTGCTGCGCCGGATCGCGCCGGAGCGGGTGGTGATCTCCGCCTTCGGCCTGCGCGAGGGGCTGCTCTACCGGCAGATGCCCGAGGAGATGCGCGGGCTCGACCCGCTGGTCGAGGCCTGCCGCCACTGGGAGACGCTCTCCGCCCGGGCCCCCGGCTTCGGCGATGCGCTCTACACCTGGATCACGCCGCTCTTTCCCGAGGCCGAGCCGGCGACCCTGCGCCTGATTCACGCCGCCTGCCTGCTCCACGACGTCAACTGGCGGGCGCATCCGGACTACCGCGCCGAGGTGTCCTACGAATCGGTCACCCGGGCGAACATGGCGGGAATCGATCACCCCGAGCGGGTGTATCTCGGGCTCGCGCTGCTCAGCCGCTACAAATCCGTGCCGCCGTCCGAGCAGGCTTCGCGGTATGGCGCGTTGCTCAGCCGCGAGCGCGCGGCCGAGGCGGAGATCCTCGGCCGGGCGATGCGGCTCGGCGCGATGCTGTCCGGATCCTCGGTCGGCGTGCTCGAACATGCGCGGATCGGGCGCGATGAGAACACGCTTGTGCTCACTTTGCGCGGAACCGCGCGTGAATTCGGCGGCGAGGCGGTCGAGCGCCGGCTGCAGTCGCTGGCCTCGCGCCTGCAATGCGCGGCGCGGACCGACCTGCTCGACTGAGAACGCTACCCTGAAACGGGAAAACGGCCCGCGCGACGCGAGCCGTTTCCTGGACTTTCCCCCCGAGACTTGGGCCATGCCAACGAGCTCTCTGTGCCTGCGGGAGCAGCGGTGGCTTGTGCCATTTCCTGCCTTTCTCCCGGGCGCCCATTGTCGGCTGGTGGGAAGTAAACAGTTTTGTGAGGCGAATGCAACGTCGAAATTCGCTCCGCGCATACCCGGTATCTCCTGAGCGCAAGGCGGGGGTTTCGGAGCCGCCATTGCGCCGCGCACGGCCTTCGCCTAAATCGGCTGGGCTCGCCGTCCGCCGGAGGAAAACCGCATGCGCCTGTCCCAGTACTTCCTGCCGGTCCTGAAGGAGAACCCGGCCGAGGCGCAGATCGCGAGCCACCGGCTGATGCTGCGCGCCGGGATGATCCGGCAGGCGAGCGCGGGGATCTATTCCTGGCTGCCGCTCGGCTTCAAGGTGCTGCGCCGGCTGGAGACGATCGTCCACGAGGAGCAGCAGCGCGCGGGTCATATCCCGCTCCTGATGCCCACGCTCCAGTCCGCCGACCTCTGGCGCGAAAGCGGCCGCTACGACGACTATGGCGCGGAGATGCTGCGGATCAAGGACCGGCACGACCGCGACATGCTCTACGGGCCGACCAACGAGGAGCTGATCACCGACATCTTCCGCTCGGCCGTCGGCTCCTACAAGGACCTGCCGCTGACGCTCTACCACATCCAGTGGAAGTTCCGCGACGAGACCCGGCCGCGGTTCGGCGTGATGCGGGGCCGCGAATTCCTGATGAAGGACGGCTACAACTTCGACCTGACGGTCGAGGACGCGCTGCACGCCTACAACCGCCACATGGTCACCTATATCCGCACCTACGAGCGGATGGGGCTGAAGGCGATCCCGATGCGCGCCGACGGCGGCCCGATCGGCGGCGACCACACGCACGAGTTCCTGGTGCTGGCCCCCACCGGCGAGAGCGCGGTCTTCTACGATCGCGCGGTGACCGACCTGACGCTCGGCGATCGCGAGATCGACTTCGCCGACCGGGGGCAGGTGGCGGAAGTGGTCCAGACCTGGACCGCGCCCTACGCTCGCACCGACGAGCGGCACGACCCGGACGCCTTCGCCCAGGTTCCCGAGGAGCGGCGGATCGAGGGGCGCGGCATCGAGGTCGGGCAGATCTTCTTCTTCGGCACCAAGTATTCCGAGGCGATGAAGGCGCTGGTCGTCAACGAGGCCGGCGAGCGGGTGCCGGTGCAGATGGGCTCGCACGGCATCGGCGTCAGCCGCCTCGTCGGCGCGCTGATCGAGGCGAACCACGACGAGAAGGGCATCATCTGGCCCGAGGGCGTGACCCCGTTCCACGTCGGGATCGTCAACATCCGCCAGAAGGACGACGCCTGCGCGGCGGCGAGCCTCTCGCTCTATCAGGCGCTGAAAGCCGCGGGGCTCGACCCGCTCTACGACGACCGCGAGGAGAGCGCGGGGGCCAAGTTCGCGACGATGGACCTGATCGGCCTGCCGTGGCGGATCACCGTCGGCCCGCGCGGCCTCGCCGCCGGCAAGGTCGAGCTCACGTCGCGCCGCACCGGCGAGAGCGAGGAAATGTCGCCCGAGGCCGCCGTCGAGCGCGTCAAGGCCATCTACGCCGCGCATCCGTAGGGCGGACCTCGGTCCGCCACCCGTGCCAGGGGCGGGGCGAGGCCCGCGCCGCGGTTCGGGTCCGCGGCGGCCGGTCTCGATCGCCCGCCCGTCCCGCGAGCTGGCGCGCTTCGCCAAGGGGGTTCCCATGTACACGCCGCCCGCCTTCGCCGTCGAAGATCCCGAGGAAATCCGCGGCATCGTGCGCGCGGCGCGGCTCGCGACGCTGGTGACCGCCGGGCCCGAGGGGCTGATGGCGACGCCGCTGCCGCTGTTCCTCGAGGAGACGGGCGAGGGGTTCGGCGTGCTGCACGGGCATCTCGCCCGCGCCAACCGGCAGTGGAGCACGCCGGTCGCGGGCGAGGCGCTGGCGATCTTCGCCGGATCCGACGCCTATGTGACGCCGGCCTGGTACGCGACCAAGGCCGAGACCGGGAAGGTCGTGCCGACCTGGAACTACGAGGCGGTGCATCTCCACGGCCGGCCCGAATTCTTCACCGACCCCGACCGGCTGCTCGAAAGCGTGAGCCGGCTCACCGCGCTGCGCGAGGCCGGGCGCGCGGAGCCCTGGGCGGTCGGGGACGCGCCGGGGAGCTTCGTGCGATCCCAGCTCAAGGGCATCGTCGGCGTCCGGATGCCGGTCTCCCGGGTCGAGGCCAAGCGCAAGATGAGCCAGAACCGGAACGCCGCCGACCGCGGCGGCGTCGCCGAGGGGCTCGCCGCCAGCCCGCGCGAGGCCGACCGCCACGTCGCCGCGCTGATCCCGCGCTGACGCGCCCGCCCGCGCGGATTTGTCCGCCGCCGCCTTGACCTTCGCCCAGCGCGCCGACAGGGTCCGGCCCGAGCCATGAGCCGGAAGGGGCCATTTCGTGACGCAATCCGAGACCAGATCGCCGCCCCCCTTCGCGGCCTTCGAATGGCTGATCGCCTGGCGCTACCTGCGCGCGCGGCGCAAGGAGGGCGGCATCTCGGTCATCGCCTGGTACGCGCTGGTCGGCGTCATGCTCGGGGTCGCGACGCTGATCGTCGTGCAGGCGGTGATGTTCGGCTTCCGGATGGAATTCACCGACAAGATCCTCGGCGCCAATCCGCATGTGACCGTCTACGCCGCGCCGACCTTCGACGAGAACGGGACGCCGGACCGGCTGATCACCGATTTCGACGCGATGACCGCGAAGGTGGCGGCGGTGCCGGGCGTCACCTCGGCGGCGCCGCTCATCAGGGGGCAGGTGATGGTCTCGGCGCATGGCCGGGCGCTCGGCGCCGAGGTGCTCGGCATCCGGACCGAGGATCTCGCCCGCGTGCCGCTGGTCGCGCATCCGGAGGAGAGCGTCGGCGACATCGCCAATCTCGACCAGGGCATCGCGATCGGCTCCGGCATCGCGCGCGAGCTCGGGCTCACGGTCGGCGACGTGATCACCCTCATCTCGCCCGAGGGAATGGACACGCCCTTCGGCACCCAGCCGCGGTTCAACGACTATACGATCGAATACATCTTCGGCGTCGGCCGCTACGACATCGACCGCACGCGGGTCTACCTGCCCTTCGCCGAGGCGCAGAGCTACTTCAACCGCGAGGGCGGCGCCGACGAGATCGACGTGATGCTCGCGCGTCCCGACGCGGTGGACGACCTGCGCGGCCCCCTGCTCGAGGCGACCGCGCCGCGCGGCCAGATCTGGACCTGGAAGCAGGCCTCGAGCGCCTTTCTCTCGGCGCTCGACGTCGAGCGGCGGGTGATGTTCATCATCCTCAGCCTCGTCGTGCTGATCGCGGCGATGAACATCATCTCGGGGCTGGTGATGCTGGTGAAGAACAAGGGCCGCGACATCGGCATCCTGCGCACCATGGGGCTGACGCGCGGCTCGATCATGCGGATCTTCTTCATCTGCGGATCGATGATCGGCGTGGTCGGGACCGTGCTCGGCGTCATCCTGGGCTGCCTCTTCGCCTATTACATCCAGGACATCCAGGCGGTGGTCGAATGGATCTCCGGCGGGTCGGTCTGGAACCCGGAGGTGCGCTATCTCACGCATATCCCGGCGCATCTCAGGCTCGTCGACGTCGCCGCGGTGGCGGGAACCGCGCTCTTCCTCGCCTTCGTCATCACGCTCCTGCCGGCGCGCAACGCCGCCCGGCTCGATCCGGTCGAGGCGCTGCGCTATGAGTGAGGCGCTGCGGCTCGAGGCGATCGGCAAGACCTACGACGACGGCGGGCGGGAGCCCGTGGTGGTGCTCGACGGCGCCTCGGCGGTGCTCCGCGAGGGCGAGATCGTGGCGCTGGTCGCGCCTTCGGGCACGGGCAAGTCGACGCTGCTCCACATCGCGGGGCTGCTCGACAAGCCGACCGCCGGCGAGGTGCGGATCGGCGGCCAGTCGGCGGAGGGGCTCGACGACCGCGCGCGCACCCGGCTGCGGCGCGACGCGATCGGCTTCGTCTACCAGTTCCATCACCTGCTGCCGGAATTCAGCGCGCTCGAGAACGTGGCTTTGCCGCGGCGCGCCGCCGGGATCGCCCGCCGGGCGGCCGAGGAGGGCGCGCGCGAGCTGCTCGCGAGCGTCGGCCTCGGCCATCGGATCGGGCATCGCCCGGCCGAGCTCTCGGGCGGCGAGCAGCAGCGCGTCGCGGTCGCGCGCGCGCTCGCCAACCGCCCGAAGCTCCTGCTCGCGGACGAGCCGACCGGCAACCTCGATCCCGAAACCTCGGAACACGTGTTCTCGATGCTGCTCGAGCGGGTGCGGGAGACCGGGCTGACCGCGCTCGTCGCCACGCACAACCCCGAACTCGCCGGTCGGATGGACCGGATCCTGCGGCTGCGCGACGGCCGGATCGTCGAAGGCTAGGCGTCGCCGCAGATCGCGCGGAGCCGCTGCCAGTCGGCGGCGGGGAAGGCCGCCGCCGCCGGCGCCGGGGGCGAGGCCTCGGGCCGCGCGGGCGGGCTGAGCGCCTGCGCCGCGGCGCGTGCGAGCGACCCGTCCGAGAGCGTGCCGGTGAAGACGTAGCGCAGGTCCGCGAGCAATCCGACCGAGGCCATCAGCGCGCGGACCTGGCCCGCGCCGGGATCGGGGCCGAGCGCCTGGGCGATCCATCCCGCGAGTTCCGCCGGATCGGAGGCGCGGGCGAGCGCGGCGCCGTCGATCAGCACGATCGGACCGGGCAGCGCCGCCGTCAGCGTGCCGCCGCCGAGATCGAGCACGCGCAGCCGCGCCTCGGGCGCCGTGGCCGCGGCGAAGGCGTCGAGCGCCGCGGCCCCTTCCGGCGCGGCGCAGAGCGGCCCGTGATCGGCGAGCAGGGCGCCGAGCATCCGGTCGCCGAATTCCGTCGCCTGGGCCGGCGGCGCCATCCGGGCCGCCTGGGCCTCGATGAGCCCCGGCCCCTTGGCCGCCGCGGCGCCGGCGGCGACGAGCAGGAGCAGCGCCGTCCAGGGCGGGCGGCGCGCCGGCCGCGGCGCGGCGGCCCCCTGGGCCGGCGGGAAGCTCCGCGCCCCGGCGTCGAGCGCGGCCCGCATCGCCTGGTCGTGGATCTCGAGCGTCTCCTCCTGGTCGGCGAGGATCGCATAGCGCGTGGCGCCGCCCGCGGCGCCGACCGCGCGGATGCCCGCGCGCGCCCAGTGCCCGAGCGGCCGGTCGGCGGCGTCGGTGAACATGAGCGTGCGCTCGCCGAGCGTCACGAGCACCTCGCGCGGGGTCGCCTCGGGGGTCTCGCGCCAGATCGCGCGGGCGCTCAGCCGGTCGGGGCGGGGTCGGGGATGGAGGGTGGGCGCCGTCATGCGGATCCGGATCGGGCACGGGTTCCCATCAGGTCTAGAGCAGGACGCGCCGCGGGGAAAGGCCCCGCGCGCGCCCTCCGCCCCCTGGCGCGGCGAATGGGCGCGGGGCGCGGCTTCGGGAGTGGGCTTTTCCGGGGACGGGGGCTAGTGTGCCCCCGCGTCGGGGGGGCGGCGGCCCGAAACGGTGAGGATGGACCCGGAAAAGATGACCGAATTCCGCACAAGGGCGCTCTCGCTCGGCAAGAAGCTGCTCTGGCCGGCGATCGGCTGTCTGGCGCTCGTGATCTCGGTGTGGCTGCTCTGGCACGAGATCCGGGGCATCTCGCTCGAGGATCTGGGCGAGAGCCTCGCGGCGATCGGCCCCGGGCAGTGGTTCCTGTCGCTGCTCGCCACGCTCGGCGCCTACGCGGCGCTCTCGGCCTATGACCATCTGGCGCTCGCCCATCTGCGGCGCCATGTCAGCTGGCCCTTCGTCTCGGCCGTGTCGGCCACCACCTACGCGATCTCGCACAGCCTCGGCGCCTCGGCGCTCACCGGGGCGGTGGTGCGCTACCGCGCCTATTCCTCGAAGGGGCTGAGCGGCACCGAGGTCGGGCTGCTCGTCACCTTCTGCTCGATCACCTTTGTGCTCGGCACCGTGCTGCTGATGGGCCTGGTGCTGGTCTTCAGCGCCGATCTCGACGCGCGTTTCGCGGGGCTCCTGCCGCTCGAGGCGTCGCGGGTGCTCGGCGGGATCCTGATCGGCCTCGTCGTGCTCTACGTGATCGGCAGCGCGCTCAAGCTGCGCCCGCTCCGGATCGGCAAGGTCAGCGTCGAATATCCTTCGCTCTCGATCGCGCTGCGCCAGGTCGCGGTCGCGCCGATCGAGATCATCTTCGCGGCGGCGATCATCTATTTCGCGCTGCCCGCCGAGTCGAACCCGGGATTCGTCGTCGTGCTCGCGGTGTTCCTCGCCTCCTTCTCCGCCGCGCTGATCAGCCACGCGCCCGGCGGGCTCGGGGTGCTCGAGCTCATCTTCGTCACCGCGCTGCCGGAGGTGCGGCCCGAAGACGTGCTGGCGGCGCTCGTCGTCTTCCGCGTCCTCTACCTGATCATCCCTTTCCTGATCGCGCTGGCGCTCGTCTTCGCCTTCGAGCGGACCCAGTTCCTCAAGGAACGCGCGCTCGGGCACTGACGGCCACCCGGGGCCGTAACGGTTCGGAAAGGCGTGCCTGTCACGGTGCCCGCGCGAAACGCGATGGAGCAGGGAATGACACGGGCACGAGACCTCGACGGGCTGCGATTCCTGACGGCCATCGTGGTCATCCTGCTCCACGTCGGCGAGTTTCCCGAACTTCCCGACGGCTGGGGCGGGCTGATCCGCGTCTCGCTGCGCTGGTGCGTGCCGTTCTTCTTTCTCGTCTCGGGATATTTCCTCTATCGCCCAGGCGCGCCCGGGCCCGTGGTTCCGATGGAGCGGGTGACGCGCGTCGCGCGCATGTTCGCGGTCGGCTCGCTCATCTATCTGCCGCTCATGATCGCGAAGGGCGACACCGGCCTCGGCGAGGTCGCGCCGGACCTGCTGCTGTCGGGCACCTGGTACCATCTGTGGTTCCTGCCCGCGCTCGTGATCGCGCTCGTCGGCGTCGCGGCGGTCGCGCCGCTGCGCCGCGCGGAGCGGGCCCTCGACATCGGCGCCGCGCTGGTGCTGCTCGTCTTCCTCGGTCTCGACATGGCGGCGAGCATCGACGGCGGCTATGGGCTCGCGATGGATCTCGCGCGCCAGACGCAGGGCCTCGGCTTTCTCTGGATCGGATACCGGATCGCCCGCGCCGGAGGGCGCGCCAGCGCGCCGCTGCTCGCCGCGCTCATCCTCGGCGGCGCGGCGCTCACCCTCGCGGACGCCGTCCTGCTCAGCCGGTTCGGCGGCGAGATGAGCTGGCGGCAGTGCTCGCTCGGCGCGGCGCTGGTGGCGGTCGGCCTGCTGCTCTGGGGGGTGAAGGGGACGGTCCATCTGCCGGGCTGGATGGCCCGGATGGGGCGCGCGCATTCCCTCGCGATCTATATCCTGCATCCGCTCTGCGTCGCCGTGGCCGGGGTCCTCGTCGCCGCGAGCGATGGCGGCGCGCGGCCGAGCCTGCCGATCGCGGCGCTGACCCTCGTCGGGACGCTCGCGCTGATCGAGGCGCTGCGCCGCTTCGCGCCCGGGGTGAAGGCGGTGATCGACGGCGCCCCGCCGGGGGCGCCCGATCCGCGCGAGCCCGCCCCGGCTCAGGCCGCCGCCGCCGGGGCGTAGCGGTCGTAGAAGCCCGCGCCCGTCGCCGCGAGCTCCGCGAGCAGGGCGGGCGGGGCGAAGCGGGGGCCATGCGCCTCGGCGAGGCCGGCGGCGATTTCGGCCGCGCGGGTCGTCCCCAGCATGTCGAGCCAGGAGAAGGGCCCGCCCGACCAGGGCATGTAGCCCCAGCCGAGGATCGCGCCGACGTCGCCCGCGCGGATGTCCGTGAGCACGCCCTCCTCGAGCGCGCGCACCGCCTCGAGCGTCTGGACCATCGCGAGCCGGTCCTGGACCAGGGCCAGCTCAGGCTGGTCCGCCCCGGGCGGCCAATGCTCGGCGAGGCCGGACCAGAGGCCGAGCCGCTTGCCGCCCGCGTCATAGGCGTAGAAGCCCGCGCCCGCCTTGCGCCCGAGGCGGTCGAGCCCCGCGAGGGTCTCGATCACCGCGTCGGCCGGGCTCTCCGGATAGGCCGCGCCCAGCGCGGCGCGGGTCGCGCGCGCGATCCGGACCGCGAGCCCGATCGAGACCTCGTCGGTGAGCTGGAGCGGGCCGAGCGGGAAGCCGAGCTGGCGCGCGGCGTTCTCGATCAGCGCCGGGGCCACGCCCTCGGCCACCATCCGCACGCCCTCGTTCACATAGGCGAGCACGCAGCGGTTGGCGTAGAAGAAGCGCGCGTCATGCACGGTGATCGGGGTCTTGCGGATCTGGCGCGCGAAATCGAGCGCGCGGGCGCGCGCCCGGTCGCCGGTGTCCCGGCCGAGGATCACCTCTACGAGCCGCATCTTCTCGACCGGCGAGAAGAAATGGAGGCCGATGAAATCCGCCGCGCGCGCGGCGGAGCGGGCGAGGCCGGTGACGGGCAGGGTCGAGGTATTGGTGGCGAAGGTCGCCTCGGCGCCGAGCAGGGCGGTCGCCCGCGCGATCACCTCGGCCTTGACGTCCGGGTCCTCGAACACCGCCTCGATCACCAGGTCGCAGCCGGCGAGCACCGCGAAATCCGCGCTGGCGGTGATCCGGCCGAGGATCGCGTCGCGGTCCGCGGGGGGCAACCGCCGCCGCGCCACCTCGGCCTTCAGCGCCGCGGCGATCCCGGCCTTGCCGGCCTCCGCCGCCGCCTGGTCGCGGTCGGTCAGCACGGTCTCGATGCCGGCGCGCGCCGCGACCCCGGCGATGCCGGCGCCCATCATCCCGGCGCCGATCACGCCGAGCCGGCGGACGGCGCGGTCGGGCTCGCCCGCCGGGCGGCCCTCGCCCTTCTCGAGCGCCTGTTTCGACAGGAACAGCGTCCGGATCATCGCCGAGGAGGAGGGGTTCATCAGGATCGAGGTGAACCAGCGCGCCTCGATCCGGAGCGCGGTGTCGAAATCGACCAGCGCGCCCTCGTAGATCGCCGAGAGCATCGCTTGCGCGGCGGGATAGGCGCCCTGGGTCCGGCCCTGGACCATGGCCGAGGCGCCGACATAGGTCATGAACCCGTCCGGCGTGTAGGGCGCGCCGCCCGGCGGCTTGAACCCGCGACGGTCCCAGGGCTTCGCGAGATCGGTTTCGGGCACGGACAGGACCCAGGCGCGCGCGGCCGGAAGCAGGTCCTCCGGCGCCGGCGTCTCGTCGACGAGCCCCGCCGCCCGCGCCGCCGCCGCGCGGAGCATCCTGCCCTCGAGCAGGACCGGCGCCGCCGCCATCAGCCCGAGCATCCGCGTGAGCCGCGTGGTGCCGCCCGCGCCGGGAAAGATCCCGAGCAGGATCTCCGGCAGCCCGATCCGGGCGCCGGGCTGGTCGGCGAGGAAGCGGCGATGGCAGGCGAGCGCGATCTCGGTGCCGATCCCGGCGCAGAGCCCGGGAGAGGCGAAGGCGACCGGCTTGCCGCCCTTGAGCGTCTTCGGATCCATCCCCGCGCGCTCGATCTTCCTGAGCAGGCGGTGGATCGTCATGATGCCGTCGAAGAGCCCGCGCGCCGGATCGGGCCCGGCCTCCGCCTTCATCCGGGCGAGGACGCCGAGATCCATCCCGCCGGCGAAATCGGGCTTGGCCGAGGTGAGCACGATGCCCTTCACGCCCGGGTCGGCGAGCGCCGCGTCGAAGGCGGCCTCGAGTTCGGCGATGCCCTCGTAGGTCAGGATGTTCATCGATCGCCCGGGCAGGTCCCAGGTGATGGTCGCGACGCCCTCGGCGTCGGTCTCGAGCGCGAAGATCGGCATCTCAGAACTCCTTGACCACCGTCCCGTCGCGGCGCGCGTACCAGCGGCGCGGTCCGTCGACATAGGCGACGAGATCGACGTCGGAATAATGGCAGGTGTCGGTCGCGTTCGTGTCCGAGAGCACGAGGAAGACCGCCGGCGCGTCGGTGTCGTTGCGCAGGTGGTGGCCGATCCCGTTGCCGGCGGGGAAGGCGGCGCAATCGCCCGGCCGCATCGCGGTCTCGCCGTCGTCCTCGATGAGCGTGAGTTCGCCCTTGCGCAGGATCAGGAATTCGTCGATCCCGGCGTGCCAGTGCCGGAGCGAGCTCAGCCCGCCCGGGGCGATCGTGACGAGGTTGACGCCGAGCCGGGTCAGCCCCGCCGCCGCGCCGAGCCGGAGCCAGGAGCGCCGCGCCATCGCCGCGTCGTGCGGCGGGGGATAGGAGGCGCCGGAGAACCGCGCCAGCGCGGCGATGTCGATCGCTGCGCTGGGCGCGTCGGACACGGGATCCTCGACCGCCGGGACCGACTCGTCGCGGCGCGCGAGCGGGGTGCCGTCGCGGCGGGTGACCATGCTTGCGCCGTCTACGTGGCGGCTTTCGCGATCCTGGCCCGAGTAGCGGCAGACGTCGCCGGGCCAGCGGTTGCCGGCGATGAGGAAGGTCGCGTCCGCGGCCGAGCGGTTCACGAGGTGATGCCCGTTCGGCCGGCCATGCGCGAAGCCGGCCGTGTCGCCGGGCCGCATCTCGGTCTCGCCGGTGTCCTCGACCAGCACGAGCGCGCCGTCGAGCACCATGGCGAATTCGTCCTCCTCGCTGTGCCAGTGCCGCATCGACGAGGCCGAGCCGGGCGGCAGCGTCTCGAGCCGGACCCCGAACCGCGTGAGCCCGCCCAGCTCGCCCGCGGCGACCGAGGCGAAGGGGCCGGGATCATGTTCGGGCGGGGCGTAGCCGGCGGCGTTCTCGAATCGTGGCGTGGCGGGCAGGGCGATCTTCGGCATCAGACACGCTCCAGGATCGTGGCGGCGCCCATGCCCGAGGCGACGCAGAGGGTGACGAGGGCGGTGGCGCCGCCCGTCCGCTCCAGCTCGTCGAGCGCGGTCCCGAGGATCATCGCGCCGGTGGCGCCGAGCGGATGGCCCATGGCGATCGCGCCGCCGTTCGGGTTCACCCGATCCGGGTCGGCGCCGAAGCGCTGGAGAAAGCGCAGCACCACGGCGGAGAAGGCTTCGTTCACCTCCAAGAGGTCGATGTCGCCGATCGCCATCCCGGCGGCGCGCAGCGCCTTTTCCGTGGCGGGGATCGGCCCCGTGAGCATGATGGTCGGTTCGCTCCCGACCTTGGCCGTGGCGCGGATCCGCGCGCGCGGCGCCAGGCCGTGGCGCAGGCCGAAGTCGCGGTCGCCGACCAGCACGGCGGCGGCGCCGTCGACGATGCCCGAGGAATTGCCGGCGTGATGCACATGTCCGATCCGCTCGAGCTCCGGATAGCGCAGGAGCGCCACCGCGTCGAAGCCGGGCATCGCCTCGCCGATATCCTTGAAGGCCGGCCGCAGCGCTCCGAGCGACTGCATGTCGGTGCCGGGCCGCATGTGCTCGTCCCGATCGAGGATCGGCAGGCCGTTGATGTCGGTGACCGGCACGACGGAGCGCGCGAACCGGCCCTCGTCCCAGGCGCGGAGGGCGCGGCGCTGGCTCTCGACCGCGTAGGCGTCGACGTCGTCGCGGGTGAAACCGTGCTTCGTCGCGATCAGGTCGGCGGCGATGCCCTGCGGCACGAAATGGCTGGCGAAGGTCAGGCCCGGATCGACCGCGACGGCGGCGCCGTCGGTGCCCATCGCCACCCGGCTCATCATCTCGACCCCGCCCGCGACATAGCCGCCGCCGGTGGCCGCGACCTGGGCCGCGGCGAGGTTCACCGCCTCGAGCCCGCTCGCGCAGAAGCGGTTGAGCGCGAGGCCCGGCACCTGCTCGGGCAGGTCGGAGAGCAGCACCGCCGAGCGCGCGAGACAGCCGCCCTGCTCGCCGATCTGAGTGACATTGCCCCAGATCACGTCCTCGACCGCGTCCGTCGCCGTCCCGGTCCGTGCCCGGAGCGCGTTCAGCACGAAGGCCGAGAGCCGGACCGCGCTCACCTCGTGGAGCGCGCCGTCCGGCCGCCCCCTGCCGCGCGGCGTCCGGATCGCGTCGTAGACATAGGCGTCGCCCATCACGCGTCTCCCGGTCAGGCGCCCGGCAGCGGATGGCCGGGCAGCAGGTCATAGGGATGCTTCCAGCCGGGGATCGCCGCGATCGCGTTCCGCCAGCGGTCGATGTTCGGGAACTCGGCCGCCATGTCGACGCCGTACTCCGTCCCGAAATAGAGATAGCCGGCGCAGGAGAGGTCGGCGATCGACAGGTGGTCGGCGGCGATCCAGGCCCGGGTGCCGAGATGGATGTCGAGCACCTTCAGCGCCAGCCGCGCCCGCCCGTCGAAGAAGGCCACCACCGCCGGGTCGCGCTTGTCCGGCGTCGCGAAGTTCATCAGGAAGCGCAGCGTCGCGATGTAGCTCGTGAGCTTGTGATTGTCCCACAGCAGCCAGCGCAGCACCTCGCGCCGCTCCTCGTCGGATTTCGGCGCGAAGTCGCGGTAGCGCTCGGCGAGATAGTCGAGGATCACGCCGGACTGGCTCAGCCTCAGCTCGCGATGCGCGAGCACCGGCGCCTCGCCCATCCCGTTCATCTCGAGATAGTTCGGCGTCTTGGTGCCGCCGTGGAAGAAATCGACCCAGACCGGCTCCCAGTCCGCGCCCGCGAGCTCGAGCAGGAGCGCGACCTTGTAGGAGTTGCCGGACTGGGCGAAGGAATAGAGCTGGTATTCGGACATGGGTCGTCTCCGGGGGTGTCTGCGGCCGCGATCCTAGAACGCCTCCGCTGGCATCGTCATCAGCGGCGCCGCCTCGGCCTCGATCCGGGCGCGGCGGAGCGCGGTTTCGGGCAGCAGGCGGGTCATGTAGTGGCGCGCGGTCAGGCGCTTGGCGTGGTCGAAGGCGCCGTCGCCATCGGCCGCCGCGGCCATCCGCGCCCACATCAGGCCGAGGCAGACATGGCCCATCAGGTGCAGGAAATCGGTCGCGCCGGCGAGCGCCCGGTTCGGATCGGCCATGCCGGCCGCCATGAAGACGCCGAGCGCGGCCTCGAGGTCCTTCGCGGCGGCGCGGAGCGGGTCGAGGAAGGCGGCGCGGAACTCCGGATCCCCGGCGCCGGGGCCGCGCAGGGTTTCCTTGACGGTGGCGAAGAAGGCCAGCATCGGCTTGCCGCCGTCGAGCGCGAGCTTGCGGCCGACGAGGTCGAGCGCCTGGATGCCGTTGGCGCCCTCGTAGATCATCGTGATCCGGGCGTCGCGCAGGTACTGGCTCATCGGCCAGTCCTCGACATAGCCATGGCCGCCGAAGACCTGCTGCGCGGCGACGGCGGTGGCGAAGCCCTGGTCGGTCAGCACGCCCTTCAGCACCGGGGTCAGGAGCTGGGCCAGCCCCTCGGCGCCCGCGTCGCCCGCCCGCGCGCGGTCGATCAGCATCGCGTCCCAGATCATCAGCGCCCGTCCGCCCTCGACGAAGGCGCGCATGTCCATGAGCGCGCGCCGGATGTCGGGATGCACGATCAGCGGATCGGCCGGCGGGCCGGGGTTCGCCGGCGCCGGGACCGCGCGGCCCTGGAGCCGCTCGCGGGCATAGGCCGCCGCCGCCTGATAGGCCGCCGCGCCCTGCGCAAGACCCTGCACCCCGACGGCGAGCCGGGCCTCGTTCATCATGGTGAACATCGCGCGGAGGCCCCGGTGCGGCTCGCCGACCAGGAAGCCCGTCGCGCCGTCGTAGTTCATCACGCAGGTCGCGTTGCCGTGGATGCCCATCTTGCGCTCGATCTCGCCGCAGGAGAGCGCGTTGCGGGCGCCCAGGGTTCCCTCGGGCATGGGCAGGATCTTCGGCACGATGAAGAGCGAGATCCCCTTCACCCCCGGCGGGCCGCCCGGGATCCGGGCGAGCACCAGGTGGACGATGTTCTCGGCGAGGTCGTGCTCGCCCGAGGAGATGAAGATCTTCTGGCCGGTGATCGCGTGGCTCCCGTCCGGCCGCGGCTCGGCGCGGGTCCGGAGCAGGCCGAGGTCGGTGCCGCATTGCGGCTCGGTCAGGTTCATCGTGCCGGTCCATTCGCCCGAGGCGAGCCGCGGCAGGTAGGTCGCCTTCTGCGCTTCGGTGCCATGGGCGTGGATCGCGGCGTAGGCGCCGTGGGTCAGGCCCCAGTACATGTTGAGCGCCATGTTCGCCCCGGCGAAGAACTCGCCGGTGACCGAGTTGAGAAGGGTGGGCATGCCTTGGCCGCCGTAGGCGGGATCGAGGTCGAGCGCGGTCCAGCCGCCGGCGCGCACCGCGTCATAGGCCGCCCTGAACCCGCCCGGCACGCGCACCACCCCGTTCTCGAACCGGCAGCCTTCGAGATCGCCGGCCCGGTTCAGCGGCGCCAGCACCTCCTCGGCGAGCCGCGCCGCCTCGCCGAGGATCGCGGCGGTGGTCGCGGGGTCGAGCTCGGCGTAGCCCGGGGCGGGGCAGCGCTCGACGTCGAAGACGCGGTGGAGCAGGAAGGCGAGGTCGTCGAGCGGGGCGGCGTAGCGCATCTCCGCCTCCGCGCTCAGGCGACGCCGACGCGGGAGCGTTCGGCGAGCAGCGCGGCGGCCGCGGCGAGCTGGCGCTCGAGATCGGCGATGGCGAGATCGAGCTCGGCGCGCTGGGCGCGCATCGCCGCGACCCGCGCCTGGCCGAGCTCGCAGGTCCGCGCCAGCTGGGTCACCTGCTGGTCGCCGAGGTCGTAGAGGTCGAGCAGCTGGCGGATGCTCTCGAGGCTGAAGCCGAAGCGCTTGCCGCGCAGGATGAGGCTGAGCCGCGCGGCGCAGCGGCGGGTGTAGAGCCGGCGCTGGCCCCGCCGGATCGGCGTGAGGAGTTCGAGCGCCTCGTAGAAGCGCAGCGTGCGCGGCGTGACGCCGAACTCGGCGCACATCTCGCCGATGCCGCGCAGGGGCGCGGCGATCTCGGACAGGTCCTCGGCCACGGCGCCCTCCCGGCTACTCGGCTGACTGGTCCCGCTCTCCGGCGTTTCGCCCGCAGGATCGGACCGCCGCGCCGGCCGGGCAAGCGAAAAGAGTGACGTTTACGTCAAGGTGACGCGACGTCATCCGCGCCGCGAGCGGTCCCGGAGGCGGCGGGCGGCATTGTAACGCGCGGCCGGATATGGCCATCTCCCGGGCGAGGCGGGAGGGGCGCATGGCGGAACCGGGGACCGAGGACAGAATCAGGCTGGCGCAGGGTTTCATCGACGCGCTGCCGCACGCCCGCGACCTCGGGATGCGGGTCCTGGCGCTCGGCGCGGGACGGGCCGAGATCGCGCTCGCCTACGATCCGCGCTTCATCGGCGATCCCGACACCGGCGTGCTGCACGGCGGCGTGGTGACGGCGCTGCTCGACACCTGCTGCGGCGCGGCGGTGATGGCGCATCCGGCGGCTCCGGCGGCCACGGCGACGATCGACCTGCGCATCGACTACATGCGCGCGGCGCCGGCGGGCAAGGCGATCACGGCGCGCGCGGAATGCTACCGGCTGACGCGCAGCGTCGCCTTCGTCCGCGCCTTCGCCTATGCCGATGGGCTCGACGAGGCGGTGGCCGCCGCCGCGGGCGCCTTCACCGTCGAGGGCGGGCGTCCCGAGCCGGAGGGCGTGGCGTGAGGCGGATCGAGCCGATGCAGGTCGCCAAGCAGCGGCGCGACGCGGCGCTGGCGCATCTCGCCGAGAGCGTGCCCTATGTCCGGCATCTCGGCGTCGCATTCGACCGGCGCGGCGACGAACTGACCGCGCGGCTCGGCTTCGACGAGAAGCTGATCGGCAATCCGATGATCCCCGCGCTGCACGGCGGCGCGATCGGCGCCTTCCTCGAGATCGCGGCGCTGATGGAGCTCGCCTGGGCGGTGGTCTGGGAACGGATGGAGGGCGGCGGCGAGGCGGCCGCGGCGATCGAGGCCGGGCGGTTCCCGCCCTGGCCGAAGACGATCGACTTCACCGTCGACTACCTGCGCGCCGGCCTGCCGCGCGACGCCTATGCGCGGGGCCGGGTGAACCGGATGGGCCGGCGCTATGCCAGCGTCCATGTCGAGGCGTGGCAGGACAACTGCGCGCGCCCCATCGCCCAGGCGACCGGGCATTTCCTGATGCCGGAGAGCGGGCTGTGAGACGATCGCCCCCGGGGCGCCGCCGGTGACGGTCGCCACGACCATCTCGAACCGCCGCGTGCTGCGGATCGCGCTGCCGATCGTGGTCTCGAACGCGACGGTGCCGCTTCTCGGCGCGGTCGACACGGCGGTGGTCGGCCAGCTCGGCCAGGCGGCGCCGATCGGCGCGGTCGGGCTCGGCGCCATCATCCTCGCCTCGATCTACTGGATCTTCGGCTTCCTGCGGATGGGGACCACCGGCCTCGTCGCCCAGGCGCGGGGCGCGGGCGACGAGGCGGAAACCGGGGCGCTGCTCACCCGCGCGCTCATGATCGCCTTCGCGGCGGGCTTCGCGCTGGTCGCGGGCCAGGCGGGGATCCTCTGGGGGGCGTTCAAGCTCGCGCCCGCCTCGGCCGAGGTCGAGGCGCTGGCGCGGAGCTATCTCGCGATCCGGATCTGGGGCGCGCCGGCGGCGATCGCCGGCTACGCGCTCACCGGCTGGCTCATCGCGATGGAGCGGGCGCGGGCGGTGCTGCTGCTCCAGCTCTTCACCAACGGGGTCAACGTGGTGCTGTCGGTCGGCTTCGTGCTCGGCCTCGGCTGGGGCGTGCCGGGCGTCGCCTTCGGCACGCTGATCGCGGAATGGTCGGGCCTCGCCCTCGGCCTCTGGCTCTGCCGCGCGGCCTTCGCCGGCGCGCGGTGGCGGGACTGGCCGCGCGTCTTCGACGCGGCCAAGCTCCGGCGCATGGCCCAGGTCAACGGCGACATCATGGTCCGCTCGGTCGCGCTGCAGGGCTGCTTCACCACCTTCATGTTCTTCGGCGCCGGCTTCGGCGACGTGACGCTCGCCGCGAACCAGGTGCTGCTCCAATTCCTCGAGGTGACCGCCTACGCGCTCGACGGCTTCGCCTTCGCCGCCGAGGCACTGGTCGGCCAGGCGCTCGGCCACCACGCCCGGGACGAGCTGCGGCGCGCGGCGATCCTCGCGACGAAATGGGGCTTCGGCTTCGCCGCCGCGCTCTCGGCCGCCTTCCTGCTGGCGGGGCCCGCGATCATCGACCTGATGACCACGTCCGGGGAGGTGCGCGAGGCGGCGCGGCATTACCTGCCCTGGCTGATCGCGGCGCCGCTGATCGGCGTCGGCGCCTGGATGCTCGACGGGATCTTCATCGGCGCGACCCAGACGCGCGACATGCGCAACGCCGCGCTGGTCTCGGTCGCGGTCTACGCGCTCGCCCTCGCGGCGCTGATCCCGCTCATCGGCAACCACGGGCTCTGGGCCGGGCTGATGATCCTGAACCTGACCCGCGGCGTGACGCTCGGCCTGCGCTATCCGAGGATCGAAGCGCGGGCCGCGGCGCCGGCCTAGCTCGGTTCCGGCAGCGGCCCGCCCGGCGCGCCGCCGACGCGGAGCCCGCGCGGGCCCGGGGCGTCCTCGGCCCGAAGCCGCGAGGACCGGAGCGCGCCCGCCGGCTCGAGGATCGGATAGGCGACCGTCGTGAGATGCGCGTTGATGCGCTTGAGGTCGCGCAGCAGGTCGAGATGCAGCGCGCTGGTCTCGATCGTCTCCGCCCTGCCGTCGCGCAGCCGGGCGAAATGCCGCTCGGTCGCCTCCATCTCGGCGGCGCGCAGCCGGTCCTTCTCGGCCACGAGGTCGCGCGCCATCTTCACGTCGCGCGAGACGAAGACGGTGAGGGCGAGCCGCATCTGCTCGGCGATCACGCCGTGGAAGGCGCGGATCTCGCGCCAGCCCTCGGGCGAGAAGCTGAGCGTGTTGCGCTGCTTCTTGGTCGCGAGCTTCAGGATGTTCTTGTCGATGATGTCGCCGATATGCTCGAGATTGGTGGTGAAGAGCACCAGCTCCAGCACCCGCGCGCTCTGGCCGGAGTCGAGATCGGCCTGCATCAGCCGCGCCAGGTAGAGCTTGATCTCCTCCTGCAGCGCGTCGACCTCGTTCTCGATCCGCGCCACCTCGCGCACCCGGCGGTCGTCGCGGTCCTCGAAGGTCAGGATCGCCTCGCGCAGCATCAGCTCGACCATGTCCGCGAGCCGCATCAGCTCGCGGGTCGCCGCGTTGAGCGCGAGCTCCGGGCGGGTGAGCAGCGCGTCGTCGAGATGCTCGAGCCGGGTCGCCCGCGCGCCCTCGGGTCCGGCGCGATCGGGAATGACCCGGGTGAGCGCCCGCGCGGCCGGCCGGACGAAGGGCAGCCAGGCGAGCGTGACCACGAGATTGAAGAGCGCGTGGAAATTCGCGACCTGCCGCGCCGGATCGTCGGTCAGCCGCGCCATCAGCTCGCCCGCGGGACCGATCAGGCCGAGCAGCACCAGAACCCCGGCGCCCCGGAAGGCGAGGTTGCCCCAGAGCACGCGGCGCGCCGCCGGGCCGGAGCGCAGCGCGAGGCCCATCGGCACGAGGCAGGCGCCGAGATTGGCGCCGAGCACCAGCGTCAGCGCGAGATCGGGGCCGATCAGCCCGGCGCCCGCCAGCGACAGGGTGAAGAGCACGAAGGCGACGCTCGAATGCATGAGCCAGGCGAGCAGCGTCGCGACCAGCACGGCGAGGATCGGGTCGCCGCCGAGCGTGTCGAACATCTCGAGCATCAGCGGGCTGTGGCGCAGCGGGTCGGAGGCCTGCAGGATGAGGCCGAGCGCGAGCAGCATCAGCCCGAAACCGATCATCAGCCGCGCGACCTCCTCGCCGCGCGGGCCCGACGCCATCTTCGAGAGCACGACGCCGGCGATCAGCAGGATCGGAATCAGCGGCCTGAGGTCGAAGGCCAGCGCCTGGACGACCAGCGTGGTGCCGAAATCGGCGCCGAGGATCACGGCGAGCGCGGCCGGGAGCGCGATCAGCCCGCGCTCGACGAAGCCGAGCAGCAGCACGGCGGTGGCGGTCGAGCTCTGCAGGATCGCGGCGGCGGCGGTGCCGGTCGCGGCGGCGCGGACCGGGCCGCCGGAGACGCGGCCGAGCGCGGCGCGCACCTGCGGGCCGAACCCCCGCAGAACCGCGCTCTGCACCATCCGCGTCCCCCAGAGCAGGAGGGCGATGCCGCCGAACAGGTTCAGGAGGATGAGATGGCCGGCCATGCGATACTCGCGCGAAAGGGATGGAACGATCAAGTGTGACGGTTCCATGACACTTTTGCAACGCTGGCGAGCGGACGCGTAAAATTGCGCCTAAATGGCGCTACATGTCGGATCCGCTCGCCCAGAGCCCGGCATCGACCCCGACGACGTCGGAGAGACTGGCGACGCCGTCGCGCGCCAGCAGCGCGTCGAGCCCGCGCGCGATCTGCGCCGCGAGGCCGATGCCGCCGAAGACCATCGCGGTGTAGAACTGCGTCGCCGAGGCGCCGGCGCGGATCTTCGCATAGGCGTCCTCGGCCGAGGCGATCCCGCCCGCGCCGATCAGGGGCAGGCGGCCCCCGGTCAGGAGCGCCGCCCTGGCGAGGATCCGCGTCGAGCGCCGGAAGAGCGGCCGGCCGGAGAGCCCGCCGGCCTCGGCCTTGCGCGGATCGGTCAGCCCGTCGCGCGACAGGGTGGTGTTGGTGGCGATCAGCGCGGCGACGCCGCGGGCCTCGGCGACCTCGCAGATCTCGGCGAGCTCGGCGTCGGTGAGGTCGGGGGCGATCTTGAGGAAGATCGGCACCGGCCGGGCGAGATCCGCGTTCGCCGCCATCACGCCGCCGAGCAGCGCGTCGAGCGCGGCGCGGCCCTGCAGGTCGCGCAGCTTCTCGGTATTCGGCGAGGAGACGTTGACGGTGGCGAAATCGACATGCGGCCCCGCGAGCGTCAGCACCCGGGCGAAATCCGCCGCCCGATCGGCGCTGGTCTTGTTCGCGCCGAGATTGAGCCCGGTCACCATGCCGGCGGGCCGGCGGGCGAGTCGCGCGGCGATCGCCTCCGCGCCGTCGTTGTTGAAGCCGAAGCGGTTGATCGCCGCCTGGTCGGCGTCGAGCCGGAAGAGCCGCGGCTTCGGGTTGCCGGGCTGGGGCAGCGGCGTCGCGGCGCCGACCTCGAGAAAGCCGAAGCCGGCCCGGGCGAGCGGCGCGAGCGCGGTCGCGTTCTTGTCGAAGCCCGCGGCGAGCCCGACCGGATTCGGCAGGTCGAGCCCGGCGATCCGGGTGGCGAGCCGGGGCGAGGTCGGCGGCCCGGAGCGCGGGCCGAGCCCGGCGTTGAGCGCGGCCAGGGCGAGACCATGCGCGGTCTCCGGGTCGAAGGCGCCGCGCAGCAGCGGCATCCCGAGGCGGTCGATGAGGCGCATCGCGGGATCAGGAGCAGGTGGGTTCGGTCGGAAGCTCGCGCTTCGCCGGATCGTCGGAAAGCTCACGCGACCAGTGCACGTCGGCGAGCTCGAGGTCGCGGTAGAGATGCGGGAAGAGCTCGCCCCCGCGCGACGGCTCCCAGCGCAGCCAGGGCGCGCCGCGCGCGGCCAGCATCGCGACGAGGACGAGGCCGGTCTCGCCGACGAAATGCCGCCGCAGCGTCTCGGCCAGCTGGCCGGCGGTCGAGAAATGGACATAGCCGTCCGAACGGTCCACGGGCGCGCCCGGCGTCGACCCGTTCCGGACGAGATCGGCCCATTCGGCCGCGCGGAAGACCTTGAAGATCAGCATGGCCAATGATCCTTCGCGCGGAGTGGTCGCCGGGTCAACATGGATCATGGTGTCATCCTTGCGGTGTCATGACCTCGCGCGCCCGGGCGCGCTGCAGGCCAAGCTGGCGTTCGCGCCAGATGATGAAGAGTCCGGCGAGCACGATCAGCGCCGCGCCGCCCAGGGTCGAGCCGGTCGGCGCCTCGGCGAAGACGAAATAGCCGAGCGCGATCGCGAGCAGCATCGAGGTGTATTCGAACGGCGCCACCACGCTCGCCTCGGCGTGGCGGTAGCTTTCGGTCAGGAGGATCTGGCCGACGCCGCCGATCAGCCCGGCGCCGACGAGCAGCGCCGCCTCCCAGGCGGAGGGCAGCACCCAGCCGAAGGGCAGCGTCATGAGCCCGACCACGGCGCCGGTGACCGAGAAGTAGAAGACGATCGCCGCCGTCTGCTCGACATGGACGAGCTTGCGCACGAAGACCTGCGCCAGCGCCGCGAAGACCGCCGCCCCGATCGCCAGCGTCGCGCCGAGCGTCTGGGAGGGGGTCGCGCCGTCGGTGCCGAGCGTCATCCGGGGCCAGAGCACGATGAGCACGCCCGCGAGCCCGACGAAGACGGCGCCGAGCCGGAAGGCGCGCACCTCCTCGCCGAGGAACATCGCGGCGAAGATCACGACGAGCAGCGGCGCCGCGTAGCCGAGCGCCGTCGCCTCGGGCAGGGGCAGGAGGCCGAGCGCGGCGAAGACCAGCATCATCGAGGTCGTGCCGGCGAGGCCGCGCCAGAAATGGCCCATCGGGTTGATCGTCTCGAGCCCGTGGCGCAGGTCGCCGCGCGTGGCGAGCCAGACGAGGATCACCGGGATCGCGAAGAAGGAGCGGAAGAAGACCGTCTGGCCGGAGGGGACATGCGGGGCGCTCGCCTTCACAAGGACCGCCATCAGGGTGAAGCAGGTGACGGAGAGCATCTTGAAGGCGATGCCGCGGAAAGGCCCGGTCATGCGTCTTTCTCTTCGGGGAAGCGCCGGCGGGGGGCCGCCGGCGCGGGATGGTCGCGCGCGGTCGAAGGCTGTCCCTAGCCGAGGTGGCCTTCCTTCCGGGCCCAGGCCTCGGTCGCGTCGAGCGCGGCCTCGACCGGGGCGAAGAGCTCGTCGATCTCCTCCTCGGTGATGATCATCGGCGGGCAGAAGGCGATCGAATCGGCGACCGCGCGCACGATGACGCCGCGCTCCAGCAGTTCGAGCGCCAGCCGGGGCCCGACCTTGCCGGGCGTGGCGAAGCCCTTGGGCGACTTGCCCGGCGCGAGCTCGAGCGCGCCGACGAGCCCGGTGTGCCGCGCCTCGCCGACCAGCGGATGCCCGGCCAGCCGGTCGAGATGCCCGGCGAAGCGCGGCGCCAGCGCGCGGACCCGGCCCGGCGCGTCGATGCGCTGGTAGATCTCGAGCGTCTTGATCCCGACCGCGCAGGCGACCGGATGGCCGCCGTAGGTATAGCCGTGGCCGAAGGTGCCGATCTGGCCGGAATGCTTCTCGATCACCTCGGCCATGTCCTGGTTGATGCCGACCGCCGAGAGCGGCGCGAAGGAGCCGGTGAGCTGCTTTGCCATCGAATAGGAGGTCGCCTCGTAGCCGAGCGTCTGCGCGCCGAACCACTGGCCGGTGCGGCCGAAGCCGCAGATCACCTCGTCCGAGATCATCAGCACGTCGTACTTGCGCGCCACCTCGGCCATCGCCGGGAAATAGCCCTTCGGCGGCACGATGACGCCGCCCGCTCCCATGATCGGCTCTGCGATGAAGGCCGCGACCGTGTCCGGGCCCTCGGCGAGGATCATCTCCTCGAAATCGCGCGCGAGCCGGGCGCTGAACTCGGCCTCCGTCTCGCCTTCCTCGGCGCCCTTCCAGAAATGCGGCGTCGAGGTATGCTTGATCCGGTCGACCGGCAGGTCGAAGTCGATGTGGTTGTAGGGCAGCCCGGTCAGCGAGGCCGAGACGATCGTGGTCCCGTGATAGGCCTTCACCCGGCTGATGATCTTCTTCTTCTCGCGGCGGCCGAGCGCGTTGTTGTAGTACCAGGCCATCTTGATCTGGGTCTCGTTCGCCTCCGACCCGCTCGACTGGTAGAAGACCCGCGCGATGCGCCCCGGCGCGAGATCCTTGATCTTCTCGGCGAGCTCGACCGCCTTGTCGTGGCTCTTGCCGGTGAAGAGATGGTAATAGGGCAGCCTCGCCATCTGCTCGCGCGCGGTCTCGACCAGCTCCGCGTTGTCGAAGCCGAGCCCGGCGCACCAGAGGCCGGAAAGCCCCTCGATGAAGCTCTTCCCGGTCTCGTCGTAGACGCGGATCCCCTCGCCGCGGGCGATCATCTGCACGCCGGTCTCGCGCAGCGCGACCGCGTTGGCATAGGGGTGCAGCAACGCCTCGGCGTCGCGCATCTGCGAATTGGACAGCGGATGAGTCATGGCCCGCGCTCGCTTCTCATGAGGGGTGGGATGGCGGGGACCCTAGGCCGGCGGCCCCGGGAAGGCAACGGGGGGGGGGCGGTCCCGGCCGCGCCGCCGGGCTCTGCGAGCCCGTTTGGCGCGGCCCGGGCATGGCGCCGGCCTGGCGGCCGGCGGGGCGGAGCGGCCTGTTGGCCGCGAGGGAAGGGTTCTCCCCGCCTGTTGGCGGGGCCCCTCGACCCTGACCGAAGGTCAGGGTCGGACTGCTCGATAGATTTCTAGGCCGTATGAACATGGGCAGAAGCGAGTGGTCGGCGGAGCACCAGGAGATCCTGACCAGGGTTCGGGGTGCTCGGCCGCGTCTCGGAACTCCGCCGCCCCGGGCTTGACCCGGGGCCTCGGCGCCATTTCCGAGCCACCGCTCGCCGGCTTCGAGGCCCCGGATCAGGTCCGGGGCGCCGGGCGCCGGGTGCCCCGCCACGGGCGCAGGTCTCGAAGCGCGCCGCGGGTGCTGCGCTGCCACGCGCGGGGCGCCCGGCGCGGCGCCACCGCCGCAGGGCGGGGACGGCCACCGGGCCGGCGCCGGCGGGCAGCCGCGGACGGGCGGGGTTGCGCCGCGGCGTCGGGGGCTGCCATGCTGCGCGGCGCCGTCCGCGGGGTCGGGCGGGGACATGGAGGATCCGGAATGCCGCTTCGCCCGTCGCTCGTCGCGCTCGTCACCCTGTTCGCCGGAGCCGGGGCGGCCGAGGCCTTCACGCTCGAGATCCTGCATTTCAATGACTTCCACAGCCGGATCCAGTCGATCAACAAATACGACTCGACCTGCTCGGCGGAGGAGGAGACCGCCGGCGAATGCTTCGGCGGCGCCGCCCGGCTCCTGACCGCGATCGACGCGGCCCGCGTCGCCGGCGCGGCCGAGGGCAAGGCGGTGATCGTCCTGAACGCCGGCGACGTCTTCCAGGGCTCGCTCTTCTTCACCACCTATTCCGGCGCGGCCGAGCTCGATTTCATGAACCGGCTCGGGCTCGACGCGATGGTGCTCGGCAACCACGAATTCGATCTCGGCCCCGCGCCGCTGGTCGAATTCGTCAAGGGCGCGAACTTCCCCCTGCTGTTCGGGAACGCCGACGCCTCTGACGATCCGGACCTCGGGCCGCTCGCCAAGGGGCCGCTGGTGCTCGAGGCCGGCGGCGAGAAGGTCGGGATCGTCGGCGCGATCACGCCCGAGACCGCGACGATCTCCACCCCCGGGCCGACCGTGCGTTTCGGCGATCCGGCCGTCTCGATCGCGCGCGACGTGGCGGCGCTGGCCGGGCAGGGCGTGGACAAGGTGATCCTGCTGAGCCATCTCGGCGCGCCAGACGACATCCGGATCGCCGCGACCGTGCCCGGGATCGACGCGATCATTGGCGGCCATACCCATACGCTCTTCTCCAACACCGCCGAGGGCGCGCCCTATCCCTATCCGCTCATGGTCGACGGGCCGGACGGCGCCAGGGTGCCGGTGGTCTCGGCCGGGGCCTATTCGAAATATCTCGGCGGCCTGACGCTGACCTTCGACGACGCGGGCGTCGTCACGGCGGCGGCGGGGGACACGACCCTGCTCGACAGGTCGGTGATCCCCGATCCGAAGGTGCTCGAGGATATCGCGACCTATGCCGGGCCGATCGACGCCCTGAAGGCGAAGCGGGTCGGCACCGCCGGAGCGGATATCGACGGCTCGCGCGAGACCTGCCGCGCCCGGGAATGCGGCATGGGGGATCTCGTCGCCGACGCGATGCTCGACCGGGTGAAGGACCAGGGCGTCACGATCGCGATCCAGAACGGCGGCGGGCTGCGCGCCTCGATCGGCCAGGGCGACGTCAGCATGGGCGACGTGCTCGCGGTGCTGCCGTTCCAGAACACGCTCTCGACCTTCGGCATCACCGGTGCCGGGATCATCGCCGCGCTCGAGAACGGCGTCGGCCAGGTCGAGGAGGGCGGCGGGCGCTTCCCGCAGGTCGCGGGGCTGCGCTTCTCCTGGGATCCGAAGGTCGCGCCGAAGGAAGGCCGGATCAAGGAGGTGCTGGTCGCCGAGGGCGATGGCTGGGTTCCGATCGACCCGGCGAAGGTCTATCTCGCGGTCACCAACAATTTCATGCGCGGCGGCGGCGACGGCTACGCGGTCTTTCTCGAGGAGGGGACCGACGCCTATGACTACGGCCCGAACCTCGAGGACGTGGTCGCGGCCTATCTCGCGGCGCGCCCGGGCTATGTCCCGCCGGCGCCGGACCGGATCACGAAGCTCGAATGAGGCGGGCCTCGACGCGGCCGGGTCGATTGATCGCCGCTCGTGGGGCTCAGCAGCGCAGGTTGCCGAAACTGTCGGGCTGGCAGATCCGGGGGCGCGGCCGGCCGGCGGTGGTCTCGGCCGGCGCGGGCAGCGTGTCGCCGAAGGCGTTGGTGCGCGCTTCCGGGACCGTGGCGGGCGGCGCCGTCCGGCGGCCGGCGCGGGGAAACGGGTCGATCGGGTCGAGGCCATGCGTCGGCGTGCCCTGGCAGGCGATCTGGCCGAGGTTGTTCTCGCGGCAGACCTCGATCGCGCCTCCCGGCCCGACCGGCAGCGCCGTCAGCATCAGGAGCGCGGCGAGCGGCGCGCGCATGGCTCAGGCGTCCGGCGCGTCGTTGGGCGGGGTCTCCACGGCGACGATCTCGAGCTCGACCTGCCGCGCGCCGAGCGTGAGCGTGACGCTGCTCCCCGCCTCGGCGCCGATCAGCGCGCGGGCGACCGGCGCGGTATAGGCGAGCAGGCCCCGGGCCGGATCGGCCTCGTCCTCGCCCGTGATGGTCACGGTCCGGCGCTCGCCCTCCTCGGTCTCGTAGGTGACGCGGCTGCCGAACTGCGCGGCGGGGTCCTCCGGCTTCGGATGGGTCAGGCGCGCGGTCGCGTGGCGCAGGTTCCAGTAGCGCAGGTCGCGGCGGAGCCGCGCGGCCTCCTCGCCTTCGGGATCGGCGGCGTCGATCGCCGCGTCGAGGCGGGCGATCTCGGCTTCGATCAGGCGCAGGCCGCGCGGCGTGACCAGATTGGGCGCGGCGCTCACCGGGATGTCGGGCGGCGCCTCGGGGCGCGATCCGTCGTCCTCGCGGACAAAGGCACGGCTCATGTCGAATACTCCCTTCGCCGGCGTGCGGCCGGCGTCGCGTTTTCTTTCCATCATATGGGAAGGCGACGGCGCTGGCCAAGCTTGGTCGCGCCGGGCATCCTGCGCGAAACAACTCGGAGGAAGCGATGGCGCAGGATCACGACCCCGGCGAGCCGCGCTGGAAGCACGACGGGGTGCGGGTGATCCCCGGCGACCAGCTCGACCCGAACACGGCGCAGACCCCCGGCATGTTCCGCCAGGCGGCGATCAGCCACGCCCGGGTCGGCGCCCGGAAGATCTGGGCCGGCACGGTCGCGATCGAGCCCGATGCGAAGACCGGGGTGCACCACCACGGCGCGCTCGAGAGCGTGATCTTCGTCCTGCGCGGCCGGGCGCGGATGCGCTGGGGTGACCGGCTCGAATTCACCGCCGAGGCCGGGCCAGGGGATTTCATCTTCGTCCCGCCCTATGTGCCGCACCAGGAGATCAACGCCGATCCCGGGCAGGTGCTCGAATGCGTGCTCGTGCGTTCGGACAACGAGGCGGTGGTGGTCAATATCACCGACATCGACCCGGTCGAGCCGCCGGAGACGGTCTACTGGGTCGATCCGATCCACAAGGCGCCGTAGGGCGGACCTCGGTCCGCCTTGGCCGAGGCCGTCGGGCAAGGTGGGCGGAATCGCCCACCCTACTCGAGCGTGCCCTCGATCCGCATCGCGGGATGGCCGTCCCCGGTCAGCGCCAGCAGGCGGAAGGCGTCGCCGTCGACGCGGCCCACCAGATCGAACGGCGCCGGCGTGTAGAGCGGCCGGAGCGCGGTGACCTGGAAATCGCGCGGCATCGCCGAGGGCAGGCCGGCGCCGAGCAGCTCCATCAGCAGCGTCGCGGTCAGCGGGCCGTGCACCACGAGGCCGGGATAGCCTTCGACGCCGGTCGCGTAAGGGTAATCATAGTGGATCCGGTGCGTGTTGAAGGTCGCGGCGGAGTATTGGTAGAGCAGCACCGCGTCGGGCGTGATCCGCCGCCGCCACATCGGCTCGAAATCCGGGCCGGGGCCGGGCCCGCCGGCCGCGGGCGCGGCGCCCGCAGCCGCGCGATAGGCGATGGTCTGGATCTCGGTCAGCCGCGGCGCGCCCGCGACCGCGAGCGCGTGCTCGACGGTGACGAAGCAGAGCCGGCCGCTGCGGCCCGACTTTTCCGTGACCCTGGTGATGGTCGAGCGGCGCGAGACCGGCTCGCCGACCCGGATCGGCGCCGTGACGATGATCCGCGACCCGCCCCACATGCGCCGGGGCAGGTCGATCGGCGGCAGGAAGCCGCCGCGCGCCGCGTGGCCGTCCGGGCCGGTCGCGTCGTGGCGCAGCGCGGGCCAGAACAGCGCCCAGATCCAGCAATGCGGCCAGACCGCGCCGGGGCCGGGCGCGTCGCGGTCGAGCAGCCCCGCCATCCGGCGGGCGAGCAGCGGCGTCGCCGCGTCCTCGGCCAGCTCGAACCGGCCGATCCAGCCGGCGGGGTCCGCCGGGGCGGGTTCGATCTCGGTCTCGGGCACGTCCTTCGCTCTCCGTCGGGCGCTCGGCGCGGGGTTGGCGGCCAGCATTGCGGCGGGAGCCCCGGCCGCGCAATGGCACCTTGGTGGCGGCGCGGCGCCGGCCGCGCGACGTCAGCGACCTGTCAGGGGCGATGCCGCAGATTGCGGCCATGAAAAGAATGATTCTCGCGGCCGCGCTGCTCTGGCTTCCCGTCCCGGCCGGCGCCAACCTCGAAGATTCCGACCGCGCTCGGAACGCGCTGGAGCGCGGCGAGGTCTTGCCGCTGCGGGAGATCCTGCCGATGATCGAGCGCGAGACCGGAGGCCGGGTGGTGGAGGTCGATTTCGAGCTCGACGGCGAGGGCTATATCTACGAGTTCGAGTTCATCGATCCCCGGGGGCGGCTGATGCAGGCGGTGGTCGACGCGACGACCGGGGGGATCCTGTCGATCGAGGAGGAGGTCGACGACGACTGATGCGCGCGCTGGCGGTCGAAGATGATCCGAGGATCCGGCGGGACCTCGTCGCCGCGCTGTCGGCGGCCGGCTTCCGCGTGGAAACCGCCGGCGACGGCGAGGCCGCGTGGTTCCTCGGCGATACCGAGGACTACGATCTCGTCGTGCTCGATCTCGGGCTGCCCGCGATGGACGGGCTCGCGGTGCTGAAGCGCTGGCGCGCGAACGGCCGCGACATGCCGGTCATCGTCCTGACCGCGCGCGGCGCCTGGACAGAGCGGGTCGAGGGGATCGACGCCGGCGCCGACGACTACCTGCCGAAGCCCTTCCACATGGAGGAGCTCGTCGCCCGCGCCCGGGGGCTCGTCCGGCGCGCCGCCGGCCGCGGCGCCTCGACCATCGTCGCCGGCGCGCTCGCGATCGACGCCAACCGGATGAACGTGGCGCTCCGGGGGGTGCCGCTCGCACTCTCGCCGCTCGAATACCGGCTGATCGCCTATCTCGCGCTGCATCGCGACCGGGTGGTGGCGCCGACCGAGCTGCTCGAGCATCTCTACGGCGACGAGGACGCGCGCGAGGCGAACGCGCTCGAGGCGCTGATCGCGCGGCTGCGCCGCAAGCTCGGCCCCGGCATCATCGGAACCCGCCGCGGCTTCGGCTACCATCTCGACCAGGGCGCGTGATCCGCGATTCGATCCGGCTCCGGCTCGTCGTGGCCGGCACCGCCGCGGTGATCGGGGCGCTGGGGCTCGCCGCCTTCGGGCTCGACCTCCTGTTCGAGCGGCATGTCGAGCGCCGCGCCGTCGCCGAGATGCTGGTCGATCTCGACCAGCTGACGGCGGGGCTCGGCCGCGACGCGGCGGGCGCGCTCGAGGTGGTCCGGCCGCCGCCCGATCCGCGCTACGCCCAGCCGCTCTCCGGCTACTACTGGCAGGTCGACGTCGGCGACGGCGCGCCGCTGCGCTCCCGCTCGCTCTGGGACGGCGCGCTCACGCTGCCCGACGGCGGTCCGCCGCCGGGGGTCGCGCGGCCGACGCGGATGAACGGGCCCGACGGCGTCGGGCTGCTCGCGGTCGAGCGCACGCTGATGCTGCGCCGGGGGGCGGAGGAGCGGCCCGCGCGCACCGTGGTCGCGATGGACCGGCGCGAGCTGCGCGCCGCGACCCGCGCCTTCGTCGGCGATCTCGTGCCCTATGTGGCGCTGCTCGGGGCCGTGCTGATCGGGGCGGGCGCGCTCCAGCTCGCGGTCGGCCTGCGGCCGCTCGCGGCGGTCGGCGCGCGGGTCGCGGCGGTGCGTTCCGGCGAGATGCGCCGGCTCGGCGACGATTTCCCCGCCGAGGTGCGCCCGCTGGCCGCCGAGGTCGACGCGCTGATCGAGGAGCGCGAGGCCGAGCTCGCCCGCGCCCGCGGCCGCGCCGCCGACCTCGCGCATGGGCTGAAGACGCCGCTGCAGGCGCTGATCGGCGAGGCGGACCTGCTCCGCGCGCGGGGCGACGCCGAGGGCGCGGACGGGATCGAGGAGATCGCGCTCGCGATGCGCGCGCATGTCGATCGCGAGCTGGCGCGCGCGCGCGTGGCCGCCGCGGCCCGCGCGGCGGTCTGCGATCCGGCCCGGGTGGTGGAGCGGCTGCTCGCGGTGCTGCGCCGGACGCCCGACGGCGGCCGGCTGACCTGGACCGTGGCGGCGGAGCCCGGGCTGCGCGCGCGGATCGACGCCGACGACCTGACCGAGGCGCTCGGCGCCCTGCTCGAGAACGCCGCGCGGCACGCGGACGACGCGGTCGCGCTCCGGATCACCGCCGGGGCCGGACGGGTCGTGATCGCGGTCGAGGACGACGGGCCGGGCATTCCGCCCGAGCAGCTCGAAGCGCTGATGGCGCGGGGCGTGCGGCTCGACCGCGCCGGACCCGGCGCCGGGCTCGGCCTCTCGATCGCCTCCGAGATCGCGGCGGCGGCGGGTGGCGCGTTAACTTTAATGAACGGAGCCAATGGCCTGGTCGCGCGTTTCGATCTACCAGAGGCGCTCGGCCCTACCTGACAATTCGCTGACGGCCGGCGTCAGAGCCCCGTCAGGGCGGGGGTGGTCTAAGCGTGGCATCGAAAAAGGAGATCCTATCCATGCTCATTCGCGGAACCTCCGGGGACGACACTCTGACCGGAACCGAACGCAGCGACGAGATGTACGGCTCGAATGGCCGGGACTATCTCAACGGCCTCGGCGGCAACGACACGATGTACGGCGGCCGGCGCAACGACCACATCGACGGCGGGCGCGGCGACGACTGGATCCGGGGCGGCGAGGGCCACGACGAGCTGCACGGCGCGGCGGGCGACGACACCCTCTATGGCAGCACCGGCAACGACGATATCGAGGCCGGCTCGGGCAACGACCGGCTGTCCGGCGGCATCGGCCGTGACGAGCTGGACGGCGGCAGCGGCGACGACCGGCTCTTCGGCGGCCGCGGCAACGACGAGCTGGATGGCGGCAACGGCGCCGACCTGCTGGGCGGCGGCGACGGCGACGATACGCTCGACGGCGGCAACGGCGACGACGTGCTGATCGGCGGCGCGGGCGCCGACATCTTCGAATTCGACGAGCTGTCCGGCTTCGACCGGATCGAGGATTTCGAATTCGGCGTCGACCGGATCGACGTCGAGGAATTCGAGTTCGCGAACTTCGCCGCCATGCTCGAGACCGGCACCGAGGTCGGCGACGACGTCGTCTTCACCCTCGACCGCGGCACCGAGATCACTGTGCTGAACGCCTCGCTCGACGACTTCGGCGCCCGGGACTTCATCCTGGCCTGATCGCGGGCCCACCGGGCTTTCGCCCTCGGCCACCGGCGCGCCGCCAGCGCGCCGGTGGCCTTTTTCGTGCCTGGCCGCCGACCACGCGCCGTTTGGCGGCTTCCCGGCCGAAAACCGCTGGCGTCGCCGTCCCCTTGCCGTATCAATTCGAACCGGGGAGCGGCGGGCTCCCGCGAGCGCCGGGGAGCGGGATGGGGCGGATCTTCTGGAGCGACATGCACGAGGATTTCGGCACCTGGCCCCTCGGCTACGCGGCGGCGGGCGGCGCGGATTACGGCGAGGTGCTGGCCGTCGCCGAGGCGGTCGGGCGCGGCGGCGACGACGATTTCTACATGGCCTGGGTCGGGCTCGGCGAGCGGCTGGCGGCGGAGGGCGAGGCCACGCTCGCCCGCGGCCATCGCGACAGCGCGCGCGATCTCTTCCTGCGCGCCTCGGTCGCCTATGGCGCCTCCTACCACCCGCTGTTCGGCGCGCCGGTCGATCCGCGGCTGCGCGCCGCCTTCGACAAGCAGATCGACCTCTTCGAGCGGGGGCTCGCGCTCGGGACGCCGCCGGTCGCGCCGCTCGCGATCCCGTTCGGGGAGACGCCGATGAAGGGCTATTTCCTGCCCGCCGCCGGGGAGGCGGGCGGCCGGCGCGGGCCGCTTCTCATCCTCACCAACGGCTATGACGCCACCGTCGTCGACATGTTCTTCGCAAGCGCCGTGGCCGCGTCGCGGCGCGGCTACCACGTGCTGATGTTCGACGGGCCGGGGCAGGGCGAGATGCTCGTGCGCCGGGGCCTGCCGCTCCGCCCGGACTGGGAAACCGTCGTCGGCGCGGTGATCGACGCCGTCGCCGACCATCCGCTGGTCGATCCGGAGAAGATCGCGCTGTCGGGCTGGAGCCTCGGCGGGCTGCTCGCGCTCCGCGCCGCGAGCGCCGAGCCCAGGATCGCCGCCCTGGTCGCGGACCCCGGCATGTGGGACATCACCGGCGGCTTCCGCGGGGGCGTGGCGCGCGTGATCCCGGCCGACATGGTCGACAAGGCCATGCGCGGGGAGGTGCGGCTGCTCGACCGGCTGGCGCGCACGCTGATCGACCAGAACCCGGTCCTGCGCTGGAGCGTGGTGCAGCGCGGCTTCTGGGTGCATGGCGTCGAGGACATCGGCGGCTTTCTCGCCGCGACCAGCGCCTTCACGCTCGAGGGTCGCGCCGGCGCGATCCGCTGCCCGACGCTGGTCACCCAGGCGGAGAAGGACGACCGCTCGGCCGGGGCCGAGAAGCTCTTCGCCGCGCTCGACTGCCCGAAGACGCTGCTCCGCTTCACCGCCGCCGAGGGCGCGGGCGACCATTGCGAGCTGATGAACCGCTCGCTCCTCAACCGCCGCGTGCTCGACTGGCTCGACGAGACCTTCGGCCGCGTCTGACGCGCGCTCAGTTGGTCTTGCGTCCCGACCAGGGCAGCGGCACCACCGGGATCCCGTCCTCGACCAGGGCCCGGGCCTCCGGCGCGCGCGCCTCGCCGATGATCGGGCGGGCCGGCGCCTCGCCGGCGTGGATCCGCCGCGCCTCGGCGGCGAAATCGCGGCCGACGTTCTCGGACCCGGCCTCGATCTTGGCCCGCAGCTCGGCCAGCGCCTGTTCCGCGGGCGAGGCGGGGGCGGAGAGGTTCGGCTTCGCCCCCTCGGCCGGCGCCGCGCCGGTCCCGATGTTGGGCGCCATCAGGTCCTTCTCGACCGCGCCGCTGCCGCAGATCGCGCAGGAGACGAGGCCCTGCGCGCGCAGGCGGTCATAGTCCTCGCCCGAGCCGAACCAGGAGTCGAAGCGATGGGAATTGTCGCAGCGGAGTGCGAAGCGGATCATTCGGCGGTCTCACGAAACAAGCGGCGGTCTTCCTCCGTTAGATATGTGACGCTTCGATGAAGACAATCTCCCTTCGGCTTCGCCGCGCGAGATGGTACGGAGCGGAAAGGGAAGAGCCCGGAGAACGATATCGGCCGATGCCCAGGGGATTGGTGATACTGCTCGCGCTGGCCGCCGGCGCGCTGATGGCCGCGGCCGCCGCCGTGCCGCTGCCGCCCGTCGTCGCTTTCCTGATCGGGGGCGGGCTGGTGCTGGCGCTCGCGCTCTCGACGCGCCGGCCCGAGGCCGTGACCTTCGTCACCCCGGTCGCCGACGCGGCCGAGGGCGGGCGGGTCGACCCGGACGCGCTCGACGTCGCGCGCCGCGCGGCGAAGGCCGAGGAGATGTCCTCCGCCTTCGCCCAGGCGCTGGTCGAGCGGCTGCCGACGCCGCTTCTCATCATCGCGCAGGGCGGCCGCGTCAGCTTCGCCAATTCCGCCGCCCGCGCCGCGCTGCCCCGGATCCAGACCGGCGAGCATTTCGCCGGGGTGATCCGCGCGCCCGCCTTCGTCGAGGCGGTCAACGCGACCTTCGCCGACGGCGCGGAGCGCACCGTCGAATTCACCACGCTGCGCGACCAGGAGCGCGTCTTCGAGGCGCGCGTGGGCCTCCTGCCCCGGACCGCGAGCTTCGGGCCCGACGCGCAGGTGATCGCCCGCGTCGAGGACCGCACCCAGGCGCGGCGCGCCGAGCAGCAGCGCTCCGATTTCATCGCCAACGCGAGCCACGAGCTCCGCACGCCGCTCGCGGCGATCATCGGCTATATCGAGACGCTGCAGAACCACGCCCGCGAGGATCCCGCCGCGCGCGAGCGCTTCCTCGCGATCATGGCGCGCGAGGCGGGCCGGATGCGGCGGCTGGTCGACGACCTGCTGTCGCTCAACCGGATCGAGATGAACGAGCACCTGCGCCCTAACGAGCGCTGGTCGCTGAACCAGATCGCCTTCGAGGCCGCGACCGCGCTGCTTCCGGTCGCGGAGCACGATCGGGTGCATCTGCGCGTCGAGGTGCCGACCGGGGGCGCCGTCATCATGGGCGACCGCGACCAGCTGGCGCAGGTCTTCGCCAATCTCGTCGACAATGCGATGAAATACGGCGGCAGGGACGCCGTCGTCCGCGTCTTTCCGGCCGCGCCGAACAAGGCCTTTCCGGGCAAGGTCGGGATCTCGGTCTCCGACACCGGCCCGGGGATCCCGCGCGAGCATGTCCACCGGCTGACCGAGCGCTTCTACCGCGTGAACGCCAGCCAGAGCCGCAACAAGGGCGGCACCGGCCTCGGGCTCGCGATCGTGAAGCATATCCTGAACCGCCACGGCGGCCGGCTCGAGATCACCTCGGCCCCGGGCGAGGGCAGCGTCTTCACCGTGTGGCTGCGGCCGGCGGAGGCGGGCCAGGCCGGCGCCTCCGAGCTCGAGGATCAGGCGCCCGAAGCGGACGACGTTCAGGATCTGCGTTCCGCCTGAGGCATTTGCGCCGTCACGCAAACGTCACGAAACTGTCGTGACGGTGTCGTCGGCCGGTTATACTTCCGGCGATTGAAATAGGTGAGTCCGCCGGCGCGACGCCGGCAGGGGAAACGGGCCGATAACCAGACCGCGAAAAGGCCCGAGGCAGGACAAGATGGCGCATATCGTTACCGCGTTCGACGAGGACCTGGTCCAGGTGCAAGCCCGGATCTCCGAAATGGGCGGGCTTTGCGAGGAGCTCCTGTCCAAGGCGCTGGAATGCGTGCAGGCCCGCGACGTCGATCTCGCCCGCGAGGTGATCGAGCGCGACCGGGCGCTCGATCTCATGGAGGTCGCGCTTGAGGAATCGGTGGTCAAGGTGATCGCGCTGCGCCAGCCGGTGGCGGCCGACCTGCGCGTGCTGATCGCCGCGATGAAGATCGCCTCGACGCTGGAGCGGATCGGCGACCTCGCGAAGAACATCGCCAAGCGGGCGATCCCGCTCTCCTCGGCGCAGCATGGCAAGGTGACGACCTCGATCATCCGCATGGGCCGCCAGACGCTGGTGCAGCTTTCGGACGTGCTGAACGCCCACGCGGCGCGCGACGTCGATCTCGCGGTGCAGATCTGGAACCAGGACTACGAGATCGACGAGATGTACAACGCGATCTTCCGCGAGGTCGTGACCTACATGGTCGAGGACAGCCGGCTGATCGGCATGGGCGCCCAGCTCATGTTCATCGCGAAGAATCTCGAGCGGATCGGCGACCACACCACGCATATCGCCGAGATGGTCTACTACATCGTGCGCGGCAAGCCGATCGGCGAGGATCGGCCGAAGGGCGAGCCCGCCGCCACCGACTTCATTCGCGCCTGAAGAATTCGCGCCGGAAACCACGCGGGGGACGCTTATGTGCGCCAAGGTTCTGATTGTCGAGGACGAGGAGGCGATCAGCGATCTGCTGACCTACAACCTTGAGAAGGAAGGCTTCTCGGTCGCGGTGACGGGCGACGGCGACGACGCGATGCTGACGGTCAAGGAAAGCCGGCCCGACCTGATCCTGCTCGACTGGATGCTGCCCAATGTCTCGGGGATCGAGCTGTGCCGCCAGCTGCGGGGCCAGATGGAGACGCGGGAGATCCCGGTCATCATGCTGACCGCCCGCGGCGAGGAGGAGGACCGCGTCCGCGGCCTGATGACCGGCGCCGACGATTATGTGACCAAGCCCTTCTCGATGAGCGAGCTCGTCGCGCGGATGCGCGCGGTGCTGCGCCGGGCCGCGCCGGCGGTGGCGGGCGACGTCGCGACCTTCGCCGACATCGTGCTCGACCGCCAGCTCTGCCGCGTCCGGCGGGGCCAGCGCGACGTGCATCTCGGCCCGACCGAGTTCCGCCTGCTCGACGTGCTGATCCAGCGCCCCGGCCGGGTCTTCAGCCGCGAGCAGCTGCTCGACCGGGTCTGGGGCCAGGACGTCTATGTCGAGAGCCGCACCGTCGACGTGCATGTCGGCCGGCTTCGGAAGGCGCTGAACCGGCGCGGCGACAAGGACCCGATCCGCACCGTCCGCTCCAGCGGCTACGCGCTCGACGAGACCTACACGGGCTGAGGCCCGGGTAGGGGATGGCGGACCGAGGTCCGCCCTACGATACCGTTCCGTAGGGCGGACCTCGGTCCGCCATCCTTGGCGCGTTACAGGCTCTCGCCGAACGCCAGGACGAGCCCGCCGGCGAGGCCCATGTTGACGACGAAGGTCGAGCGCATCCCCTCGCGCTCCGGCCCGTCGAAGCGCCAGAAGTTCACCAGGAGCAGGCTCGCCGCGATCGTGAAGCCGGCGAGCGCGAGCGCCGCCGCCGGGCGCCCGACGCCGAGGGCGAGGCCGAGCCCGGCGACGATCTGGAACACCGAGACCGCGACCAGCACCGCCTTCGGTCGGGGCCAGTGGCGCGCGGCGAGCAGGCCCGAGACGACGGCGAAGCGGCGGAAATGGTCGATCCCGGCCCAGACGAACAATCCGCCGAGGACGAGATAACCCAGGCGAATCGCCAGATCGCTCATCGAGACCCTCCATAGCGAGGAGAGCGCGACTTGACGCCGCGGCGCAAGTCTTCCGCGTACGGGGGGGGGGGCGGAAGAGAAAAGGCGGGGTCGATGCCCCGCCTTTCCGTCGTCCCCGCGAGACCGCCGCCGGATCAGGCCGGCAGCTTGCCGTTCGCCTTGGCGATATGGGTCGCGATCGCGTCCATCAGCGGCGGGGAGAGGCAGTCGTAGGGCTCGAGGCCAAGCTCGCGCAGCCGGCCGCGGACGCCGTCCATCTTGGACGGGTCGTAGCCCTGCTCGATGATCGAGGAAACGAAGGCCGCGAACTCGGGCGGGGACCAGCCCTTTTCCGAGCTGAGCTCGCTGTGGACGAAATCGAGCCCGTAGAACGGGTGCCCGGTGTTCTCGATCCGGCCGTACATATGCGTGCCGCAATCCTTGCAGGCGTGGCGCTGGATCGCCGCCGAGGCGTCGACGATCTCGAGCTTGTCGGCGTTCTCGGTCACCTGGACCTTGTCCTTGCCGACCACCGCGATCTGCGCGAAGACCGCGCCGGCCGGCTTCCAGCACTTGGAGCAGCCGCAGACGTGGTTATGCGCGGTCTGCGCGCCGACCTTCACCTTGACCGGGTTGCTGGCGCATTTGCAGGTCAGCGTGCCGCCCGAGAAGCCGGCGGTCGCCGGCGGAAAGCCGTTGTCCACCGACGGGTGGATCTTGACGCCCGAATAGCTCGGCGCGGGTCGCGTGGCCTCGGCGGTCCCGCCGCCCCCGAAAATACTCGCGAGCAGTCCCATGGTGGATCTCCCTCCTGGTTTCGTTGTTGTGCCCGACGCTGCGCCCCGGGTTTTGTTAAATCAATTGTCCATAGGTCGCGAAGGTCCCGCGCCTCAGTCGCGGTCGCGCGGAATGCTGGTCTTGACCCACTGCAGCACCGCCTGGAGCCGGTGCAGCTCGAGCGGCTTGTGCAGCAGCGTGATGTCGTCGCGGGCGGCGGCGGCGCGCAGATCGGTGCCGCGATCGGCCGAGACGATCACCGCCGGGATCGGCCCATGCGCCGCGCGCAGCGCGAGGATCGCGTCGAGCCCGGTCTCGCCGTCGTCGAGCAGGTAGTCGGCCACGATCACGTCCGGCGCGGTGCCGAGGTCGTCGATGAGCTCGCGCGCGCCGGCGAGGTCGCGCGCCTCGAGCGGGCTGGTGCCCCAGTCCTCGAGCAGCGCGATCATCCCGGCCCGCACCGCGTCGTCGTTCTCGATCACCATCGCGATCAGGTCGTCGAGCAGCGGCACGCGGTCGGGCTGGCCGTCGCGGTCCTCGCCGAGCCCGGACGCGGGGGGCGCGAGCGGCACCGAGACGCCGAACCGCGTGCCCCGCCCGACCTCGCTGTCGAGCGTCAGCGGATGGTCGAGGAGCGCGCAGGCGCGCTCGACGATCGCGAGGCCGAGGCCCATGCCCTGCGGCGTGCCGGGGGAATGCTCGAGGCGGACGAATTCGTCGAAGATCTCGGCGCGGCGGTCGGGCGGAATGCCCGGGCCGGTGTCGCAGACGAGAAAGCGCAGCCGGTCGTCGCGGCGGACCGCGCCGACGAGCACCTTGCCCTGCTTGGTGTAGCGCAGGGCGTTGACGACCAGGTTCTGCAGGATCCGCCGCAGATAGGCCGGGTCGCTCTCGACCCAGAGCGAGCAGGGCATGACGCGCAGCTCGAGCCCGCGCTCGGCGGCGAGGCCCTGGAACTCCTGGTCGATCGAGCGCAGGAGCGGCGCGACCGGCATCACCGTGACCTCGGTCGAGGCCTTGCCGATGTCGAGGTTCGAGATGTCGAGCAGCGCCCCGAGGATGGTCTCGACGCTTTCGAAGGCGCTCCGGATCCGGTCGGCGATCGCGCGCTGCTCGATGTCGAGGTTGGTGTGGGTGAGCGAGGAGACGAAGAGCTTCGCCGCGTTCAGGGGCTGCAGCAGGTCGTGGCTCGAGCTGGCGACGAAGCGCGACTTCGAGGCGTTGGCGCGTTCCGCCTCGTCGCGCGCCGCCTCGAGCTCGCGCGTCCGCTCGGCGACGCGCTGCTCCAGCGTCTCGTTCGCGTGGTGCATCGCCGCCACCGCCTCGCGCTCCGCCGTCATGTCGGTGAAGCTGATGACGAAGCCCTGGTCGGGCATCTCCTGGCAGAAGACGTCGAGGATCGCCCCGTCGCTCCGCCGCAGTTCGAGGGCGAGCGGGCCGCCGCGGTCCTCGCGCTCGGCCCAGGCGCCCAGCGCCTCGAGCTGGGCCGCCGGCGCGAAGCGCGCCCCGGCGCTGAGATAGTCGAGCACCGCGCGGAAGTCGCTGCCCGCCTGGGTCAGCTGCATCGGCAGCGAGGCGAGGCGGCGCAGCCGCTGGTTGCAGCCGGCGAGCCGGTGGCGCGGGTCGAAGATCGCGACGCCCTGGGTGATGTGGTCGAGGGTCGCGCGCAGGAGCCGCGCCTGGTCGTCGAGCAGCCGCTCCCGCTCCTCGCGCTCGCGCCGCACCATGTCGGTGACGTCGGTCTGCACCACCGCCGTGCCGTCGGACGGGGTGCGATAGGCGCTGACCTGCAGCCAGCGGTCGTTGATGAGCCCGACGAGGAAGACGATCCTCGGGCTGCGATGATCCTTCAGCCGCTGCCGGGCCCATTCCTCGCGGCTCTCGTCGTTCTCGACCTGCAGATGCTCGCTGCGCGAGACCATGCGGACATAGTCGACGAACTTGAGCCCGGGGCCGAGGCGCGGCGCCACGTCGGGCAGCTGCGCGGCGAAGCGGCTGTTGCAGAGGATGAGCGCGTCGTCCTGGCCGAAGAGCGCGAAGCCCTCCTGCACCGCCTCGATCGCGTCGTAGAGGTCGTTGCGCGCCTGCTCCGCCTCCTGGCGGGTGACGTTGAGCCGCGCGTTGGCGATCGACAGCATCTTCATCGTGTCGTCGAGGTCCTTGGTGCGGGCGCGCACCTGTTCCTCGAGCGCCGCGGCGATCTGGAACTGGGTGAAGCCCGCGCCGCCGCCCTCGGCGATCTCGCGTTCGATCCGCTCCATGAGCACGTCGGTGATCCGGCGGAGCTTGCGGTTCTCGGTGACGAGATCATCCGCGGGATCGAAGAGCAGGGGGTTCATCTCATCGCTCCGGAGGCGGATAGATCGCGACGCCGGTGAAGGTCTGGTTCACGTGCAGCATGTTGAGCTGCTCGCCGTAGCTGTTGAAGCCGACCACGTTGTGGCGCGCGAGCGTCTGCGACATCGTGCCCTTGACCTGGGTCTCCTCGATCTCGAGCCGGCGCAGGATGCACTCGCAGGCGATGATCGCCTCGGGCGGCCCGTCCGGCGACAGGGCGTCGAGCGAGCGTTCGAGATGCGCCGAGATCTCCTGACCCTCGGCGAGGGTCAGCACCTGGCCCGCGTCGACGGCGGAGAGAAACTTCAGGTCGCCGTTCGGCTCGACCTGCTGGATCGCGCAGACGTGGTGATTGCCGCCGATCCGCACCACCACGGGATGCGCGGCGAAGATGAAGGGCGAAAGCTGGTCCGGGTCGCGGCCGAGCGCGCGGGCGTAGGCGCGCGCCGCGGGCTCGGCGTTGATCTCCATCACCAGCCGCCGCGACGGATCGGCCGCGGTGACGACCATGCGCTGCGCGGTCGGGAGCAGGTGGTCGAAGCGGAAGACCTTCACGCGGCAGTTGGTGCGGATGAAGGCGAGCACCGCCGTGTTCGAGCGGAAGGCGCCGTCGGCGAGCACGAAGGTACGCTCGAAATTCACCCCGTCCGCCGCCGAACCGCCGAAGAGCGGCGCGCCGCCGAGCGCCGGGCCGAGCGCCGAGACGAACTGCTCCTCGCGGAGCGACAGCCCGTCCGAGAGCAGGAAGGCGAATTCGTTCGGCCAGGTGGGCACCGACCCGGCGAGGCCGTTGCGCAGGCGCAGCACGTCCTGGATCGAGAGGTGGCGCGAGAATTGCTCAAGGTCGGGGATCATCAGCGTCTGGGCGCGGAAATTCGCGGTGGGCAGCGCCACGCCGACGATCGCCCCGTCGAGATAGCCGTGGGCGCCGATCTCGCCCGCCGTCGTCGCGCCGATCACGGTCTGGCCCGGAAACTGCCGCATCACCGCCGCCGAGACCGCGTCGGTCGAGCGGTTGGCGGAGACGAAGAGGATCACCAGCGCGAACGGACCCGGTCCAAGCCCCGCCCGAACCTCGGCCACGGCGGCGAAATCATCGCTGCGCAACGACTGCGCGCGGCGGACGCGATCATGAAGCGGACCTGGTCGTTCTTCGACGACTCTGAGCGTTTCTCCCATGGCCGTCGAGGTTAGTCGCCCTTGGTATCGGAGCGCAAGATCGACGCGAAGCTCGCCTTGTTGGCGACCAGAACGGCCTGCGTACGGCTTTGCGCGCCGAGCTTCCGAAGGATGGCGGTGATATGCGCCTTGACCGTCGTCTCGGCGATCGAGAGCTCGTAGGCGATCTGCTTGTTCGGCTTGCCCTCGCAGACGAGGTCGAGGATCCGCGCCTGCTGCGCCGTCAGGTCCGAGAGTCGCGCCGCCGGGTCGACCGCCTTGGCCGGCGACTGCGCCTTCGGCGCCACGTAGCTGTCGGGGGTGAAGGTCTCGCCGGCCCAGATCTGGGTGAAGGCCTTCACGAAGACCTCGCGCGCCGAATGCTTCGGGATGAAGCCCGCCGCGCCGGCCTGGATCACCGAGGTGATGATCCGGCTGTCCTGGAAGGACGAGACGACGATCACCGGGATCCCGGGCGCCGCCGACTTCAGCCGCACGAGCCCGTCGAGCCCCGCCACGTCGGGCAGGTTGAGGTCGAGCAGGATCGCGTCCGGCCCCTCGCCGGCGCGCAGCTTCGCCAGACCGTCGGCGAGGCAGTTCGCGGTGGTGATGGTCGAGACGCCGAGCGCGCCGCTCAGCGTCATGGCGAGGGCCTCGCAGAACAGCGGATGATCGTCGACCACCATGACATGCTGCGCGCCCTGGCCAGGGGGGTTGGTAATCGAAATCACGGCCGACCGCATGCGATCATCCTCAAGTCAATGCCCCGCGATGCTAGCAGACACTTCGACTCCGAGGATATTAGACCAAAGGTGCACGCAACTCCCGGGCGTCGCGGCGGCCCCCCGGGGCGCGCGCCGGGCGATCCGCCGGGCCCGGCGGCGTGAAACCGAGCTTCGCGCATGGGTGTTTCCTTCCTTCGCGGGCGCGCACGGGGCGCGTGCGCTCGCGCGGCAGCTTGGACCTTTCCGCGGCGCGAGCCAAGCGGAGCGATACCAAGGTGCGAGATCGGCGGGAGACGTATTGCCGCCCCGCGCCGGAGGACTAAGATCGGCGGCAAGAGCGACGGCGAACCGTCGTGGGGAGGATACCGGTATGACAGCTGCGAAGGCATTGGGGCGCCGCGCCGGCGCCATGGCGCTCGTGCTCGCGCTCGGCGCGGGAGGGGCGGCCGCCGCGGGCGAGGCCCAGGACCGGCTCTTCGCGCTGCACGCGCTCGGCGGCGTCGAGACCGGGCAGACGCTGGTCTACGACTTCTCCCGGCGGGGCGACTTCCCGGCCGGGACGCTGACGCCGGTCGCGGATGGCGAGGCGCGGCTCCGGCTCGCCCCGGGCGAGGGTGACAAGGGCCGCGCGGCGATCGCCGAGCTCCGCGACGGCCAGACGGTGATCGCGCGCTTCGATCCCTTCCCGGGCGACGCCGGCAACCCGATGTTCATGGTCTTCATGGAGGAGGCCGTGGCCGGCATGTCCAAGATCACCGGCGGCAGCTCCTTCTACATCCGCAACCGGATGCGCGAGGCGCTCGGCGCGCAGGACGCGGTCGAGGCGGTCGAGGTCGCCTACGACGGCCGCGAGGTCGCGGCGCGCAGGCTGACCTTCCAGCCGTTCCTGCGCGACAAGAACGCGGCCAAGATGGGCGCGCCCTTCGTCGATCTCGCGATCAGCTTCGTGATGAGCGACGAGGTCCCGGGCGAGTTCCTGTCGATGGAGGCGGTCACCGGGCCCGGCGAGGGCGGCGAGCCGCTGATGGATCTGAAGCTGGACCTGACCAAGGTCGAGGAGGGCTGAGCGATGCGGGGATGGATGGCACTGGCGGCGGCGGTCGCGCTGATGGGCGCGCCGGGTTCGGCGCAGCAGGTGAGCGTGCCGGCGGACGTCGACCTCGGCGCCGCGCTCGCCAACGACTACCCGACCGAGGCGCGGGCGGATTACGTCTTCGTCTGCATGGCGACGAATGGCCAGACTCGCGAGGCGCTGCGGCGCTGCTCCTGCTCGATCGACGTGATCGCCTCGATCCTGCCCTACGAGAAATACGTCGACGCCGAGACGGTGCTGACCATGCGGCAGGTGCAGGGCGAGCGGGTGGGGATGATGCGCACGGCCGCCGTGGCGAATGACTTCGTGCGCGACCTGAAGCGCGCCCAGGCCGAGGGCGATGTGCGCTGCTTCTGACCGCGTCGGGAAGGGCGGCTCAGCTGCCGAGCGGGAAGCTGCCCTCGAAATTCTGGCCATCCGTGTCATGGGCGCGGAGGGTCAGCGACTCCCCCGCGCCCGAGTCGGTATAGCGGAAGCGGAAGGTCGGATCCTCGCTGATCGAGATGCCGCCCTCCACCTTGAACAGCGTCTCGTCGCCCTGGGCGACCTCGAACGTGTCAATGAACCGCGCGGGCACGAAGAGATGCGTGACCTGGTCGCGCTGCAGGCCCGAGTAGTTCGGGTGGCGCAGCATCACCTGCGCCTCGCGGCGCGTGCCGGAGGCGGCGGGTTCGGCGGCGTACCAGCGCGCCTTCATCTGGCCGAGCGCGGCGAGCGCGGCGGCGGCGTCCTTGGACGCGGGCGCCGAGCAGCCGCCGGCGGCGCGGACGTAACGCCCGGTCATGTGGAGCGTCCCGTCCTCGGTCTCGGCGATCGCGCGCACGTTCGAATAGGCGTTGACCCGGATCCGCGTCTCGAGATCGAGCGGCCCCATCGCCGGCCCGAAGGTGAAGACCGCGGCCACCGGCGACGGGTTCTCGTCGACGACGAGGGTCAGCCTGGCGATGCGCGGCGTGCCGTCCTTCTGCACGAGGCGGATCGGTACGATCGCCGCGTCCTCGGCGCGGAACGGCGCCTCGAGCGTGAAGAGGTCGGCGCCGTCGGTGATCTCGCCGTCTCCCACGACGTCGCCCCGGATCTCGTCCCAGCTCTGGCTCGGCCGCATCGACGTGTCGCGCCCGGCATCGGTCTCGGCGCGCGGCGGGCCGGCGGCGGGGATGGCGAGGGCGAGGATCAGCGCGAGGACGCCGGCGAACCGGGCGGCCGCGCGGCGCGGGGCATGATGCGACATGACGGGCTTCCTCCCACGAAGCGGGCGTCAGCATACGCCTGCGCCCCCTCCTTTCGGAGCGGGACATTGGTGTCGGCATGATCGAGCTGCTGATGGACCTCTGCCTCGCCGCCGCGCCGGAGCAGTGCGCGCGGCATCTGCTGCCCGGGCCCTGCGTCGAACAGCGCGCCGAGGACTGGGTCGCGGCGCGGCCGGAGCTGGTGCTCAGGGGCACGTCCTGCGGCGATCCGGCCGAGCTGCCCGCGCTCGCCGTCACCGAGATCGCGCCCGGCGTCTTCGTGCATCCCGGGCGCCAGGAGACGCCCACGCCCGCGAACGCGGGCGACGAGGCCAATCTCGGCTTCGTGATCGGCGATACCACCGTGGCGGTGATCGACGCCGGCGGCTCGCGCCAGGTGGCGGAGGCGCTCTACGCCGCGATTCGCGCCCGCACCGACCTGCCCATCGGCTGGCTCGCGCTCACCCACATGCATCCCGACCATACGCTCGGCACCGAATTTTTCGCCGAGGCGGGGGCGCGGGTGATCGGGCACGCGCGGCTGACCGACGCGCTCCTGAACCGCGCCGACACCTATGCCGAGGCGGCGTCCCGGACCATGGGGCCGCTGGTAGCGCTGGGCGCGGCGACGGTGACGCCGGACGAGACGGTCGCGCCCGGCGCCCCGCGCGAGATCGACCTCGGCGGCCGGGTGCTGCGGCTCGAGGCCTGGCCGACCGCGCATACCGACAACGACCTCACCGTGCGCGATCTCGCGACCGACAGCTGGTTCCTCGGCGATCTGGTCTTCGACGGGCGGACGCCCTCGATGGACGGATCGGTGCTCGGCTGGCTCGAGCTGCTCGGGCGGCTCGAAGCGATGCCGGCGGCGCGGGTGGTGCCCGGCCATGGCGCCGCGAGCCTGCCCTGGCCCGCCGGCGCGGAGCCGACGCGCGGCTATTTCGAGGCGCTGGTGGCCGAAACCCGCGCCGCGCTGGCCGCCGGGGAAAGCCTCGGCGCCGCGAGCGCCCATGTCGGCGCCGACCTCCGGAACGGCTGGTTGTTGTTTGACGATTTCAATGCGCGCAACGCGACCGCGATCTACCGCGAGCTGGAGTGGGAATAGGGGCCTTTCCGCGGCGCGGCATGGATTGCGCTTTGGGATTCGCCGGGCGTGCCGTACGATTCTGGTCGGGATATTTATCCCGCATGATTCGGGACATTTAACTCGGAATCGCCGTATTCAAAGACTTTTCCCCCGGGAGGGGAGCCCGTTGACCCAAGGCGCCGCCCCGGCGGCGCCGCCAGCCACGTCAAAGGGAATTACATGATTGAACTCGTCTTTCTCGCCTGCCTGAGGACCGCGCCGCTGGATTGCCAGGAAAAGGTCGTCAAGTTCATGCCCGCGGCCAACGCCGCGCTCTGCATGATCCAGGCCCAGCCCGAGCTCGCCTCGTGGGTCAGCTCGCACCCCGAGCGGCGGATCGCGAAATGGGGCTGCCGCGACATGCGCGAGGATGTCGCCGAGCGCAACGATCCCGCGGCGCAACCGCCGCTCTGACCACGGCCCGGAGCGACGGCCGGGCGTCGGCTCAGCTCGTCTCGGCGAGGATCCGGGCGATCGCGAAGGCGCGCTGTTCGAGCAGCACGGGCGTTTCGCAGACATAGGTCAGCGACTGCGCCCGCTCGCGATAGACGCGGATGTCCCAGTTGAGCTTGTCCTGCGCCTCCTCGACCTTGTCGAGGTCGGCGTCGGGGTCGGCGCGCATCGCGTCGAACGCCGCCTGCTCGGCCTTGACCTCGTCCGACAGGCTCACCTGGCGGTGGGCGTAGCGACTGATGCCCCCCATGACCTCGTGGCGCTCGGCGTCGATCCGGTCGAGCACGCCGGTGAAGAGCAGCGCCATCCGGCCCGGCCGTTCCCCGGGCTCGACGGTCGCCGCGTATTGCCGGGCGAGCGCGGTCACCTCCTCGAGCGAGGTCCGGCGCGCCGCCATCACCCGGGCGAGCCGCGCGATCTCGGGGTCGTCCTCCCAGTTTCCCTCGGCGGGCGCGCCCGACCACATCTGCCCGACCGACAGCGACGGCACCTTGCGCTGGATGCAGGGCCAGTCCGGATCGGTGCTCTGGTCGGCGGCCCGGGCGGCGGCGCCGGGCGCGAGGCCGGGGCCGAGGACGGCGATCGCCAGCGCGGCGAGAACGCCGAGAGCGGGTTTATGGGGCATGCGGGTTTCCTCCGATCGACGCGACGCCGTTCCGTCGCGGCGTTTATTGACTTGTCCGGCGGGGCGCCTTGGTCAAGACTGCGTGCTTCGGCGAAGCGAAATGTCGGCGGTCCGGACCCGCGTGGTCCACGCCTGGGAGGCCCTCGCATGATCGAACTCGTGTTCATCGCCTGTCTCAACGTCAATCCCGCCGCCTGCGAGCAGAAGACGCTGTCCTATGTCGAGGAAGGCGCGGGGGATCCCTCCGGCGTCTGCATGCGGCGCGCGCAGCCGGAGCTCGCCGCCTGGGCGGGAACCCATCCCGCGTTCCATATCGCCTCCTGGACCTGCGCGGATTCGGACGATCGCAAGGTCGACATCTGAGCGCGCCGCGCGCCGTCTTCGGACCAAAGTCCTATCAGACCCGGCCGGAATAAGGTTGTAAGAACCTCCCCGTCGCCCGATTGTCGGCCCGAATTGCACGGGATTTTCCCGTGCCCGGCCGGCAGCCGGACAGGAAGGCCAATCGGAGGGAGCCATGAAGACACGCGCCGCTGTAGCATTCGAGGCGGGCAAGCCGCTCGAAGTGACGGAGGTCAATCTCGCGGGGCCCAAGGCCGGCGAGGTTCTGATCGAGATCAAGGCGACCGGCCTTTGCCATACCGACGAATTCACCCGCTCGGGCGCCGACCCGGAGGGTCTCTTCCCGGCGATCCTCGGCCACGAGGGCGCGGGCGTCGTGGTCGAGGTCGGCCCCGGCGTCACCACGGTGAAGCCCGGCGACCACGTGATCCCGCTCTACACCCCGGAATGCCGCGGCTGCCCCTCCTGCCTCAGCCGCAAGACCAACCTCTGCACCGCGATCCGCGCGACCCAGGGGCAGGGGCTGATGCCGGACGGCACCACGCGCTTCACCACGCTCGACGGTGATCCGATCCACCATTACATGGGCTGCTCGACCTTCTCGAACTTCACCGTGCTGCCGGAGATCGCCGTGGCGAAGGTCCGCGAGGACGCGCCCTTCGACAAGATCTGCTACATCGGCTGCGGTGTCACGACCGGCGTCGGCGCGGTGATCAACACCGCGAAGGTCGAGATCGGTTCCACCGCGGTGGTGTTCGGGCTCGGCGGCATCGGCCTCAACGTGATCCAGGGCCTGCGGCTCGCCGGCGCCGACATGATCATCGGCGTCGATCTCAACAACGACCGCAAGGCATGGGGCGAGAAGTTCGGGATGACCCACTTCATCAACCCGACCGAGATCGGCGAGGACATCGTTCCCTATATCGTCAACCTCACCAAGCGCGGCGCGGACCAGATCGGCGGCGCGGATTACACCTTCGACTGCACCGGCAATGTGAAGGTGATGCGCCAGGCGCTCGAATGCTCGCATCGCGGCTGGGGCAAGTCGGTGGTGATCGGCGTGGCGCCGGCGGGCGCGGAGATCTCGACCCGCCCGTTCCAGCTCGTGACCGGCCGCCAGTGGCTCGGCACCGCCTTCGGCGGCGCCCGCGGCCGCACCGACGTGCCGCGGATCGTCGACTGGTACATGGAAGGCAAGATCCAGATCGACCCGATGATCACACATACGATGCCGCTCGAGGACATCAACAAGGGCTTCGACCTGATGCACCACGGCGAGTCGATCCGCGGCGTCGTCATCTACTGAGTCGGGACCGCCCGGACGCGCCGCGGCGCGTCGGGGCCTCCCAGCCGGCTTTTTCGCGCGCCTCCCCGCGATCCCGCGGGGAGGCGCGTCGCGTTTCGGAGGCGCGCCCGCCGGCCGGGTCGGGCGGGCGGGCGCGGCGCTCCGCGCCGGGACGCTGGGCCCCTTAATATCCATGTAAAACAGAGGCTTGACCGGGTGCGGCGGCCTGGTCCAGGGCGCGGGATTCGACCCGTACTACTTTATGCCTATTACGTGGCTTTGGTATTGACCGCGTCGGTGCGGCGGCCGTTATATGCCCTAAAAGAACGGGGATAAATGTCACTGGCACAGATGGCATTACCCCTCAGGGGAGGATGGGCCCGAGGCCGGATCGCGACAAGCCACCCTTGGTGGCGCGCCGTTTCGCCTCGACCTGCTCTCCCCCGCGCTGATGAAAACAGCCTAGTGGGAGGGTTAGATGATCAAGTACGCATTGCCGGCCGCGGCGACGCTGCTGCTTACGAGCGGCATCGGCGTCTTCGCGAATGAGAGCACGCAGGAGGCGATCAGCGACTCCAAGAACTGGGCGATCCAGACCGGCGACTACGCGAACCAGCGGTATTCGAAGCTCGACCAGATCACCAAGGACAACGTCAAGGACCTGCGCGTGTCGTGGACCTTCTCGACGGGCGTGCTGCGCGGCCACGAAGGCTCGCCGCTGGTGATCGGCGACGTCATGTACGTCCATACGCCGTTCCCGAACATCGTCTACGCCCTCGATCTCAACAACGAAGGCAAGATCCTCTGGCGCTACGAGCCGCAGCAGGACCCGAACGTGATCGGCGTGATGTGCTGCGACACCGTGAACCGCGGCCTCGCCTACGCCGACGGCATGGTCTTCCTCAGCCAGGCCGACACCACCGTCGTCGCGCTGGACGCGAAGACCGGCGAGGTGAAATGGAGCGTCAAGAACGGCGATCCGGCCAAGGGCGAGACCGCCACGGCGACCGTGATGCCGTTCAAGGACAAGGTCCTCGTCTCGATCTCGGGCGGCGAGTTCGGCGTGCAGGGCCACGTCACCGCCTACAACATCGCCGACGGCTCGCTCGCCTGGCGCGCCTATTCGGTCGGTCCGGACGACCAGCTCCTGTTCGACCCGGAAAAGACCACCGTGCTCGGCAAGCCGGTCGGCGCGAACAGCTCGCTCGACAGCTGGGAAGGCGATCAGTGGAAGATCGGCGGCGGCACCACCTGGGGCTGGTATTCCTACGACCCGGACCTGAACCTGATCTACTACGGCTCGGGCAACCCCTCGACCTGGAACCCGTCGCAGCGGCCGGGCGACAACAAATGGTCGATGACGATCTTCGCGCGCGACGCGGATACCGGCGTGGCGAAATGGGTCTACCAGATGACCCCGCACGACGAATGGGACTATGACGGTGTCAACGAGATGATCCTCGCGGATCTCCCGATGGACGGCCAGACGGTCAAGGCCCTGGTCCACTTCGACCGCAACGGCCTCGCCTACACGCTGAACCGCGAGAACGGCGACCTGCTCGTGGCCGAGAAGTACGACCCGGCGGTGAACTGGACCACCGGCGTCGACATGGACCGCAACTCGCCGACCTTCGGCCGGCCGGCCGTGGTGTCGCAGTATTCGACCGAAGCCAATGGCGAGGACGAGAACACGACGGGCATCTGCCCGGCCGCGCTCGGCACCAAGGACCAGCAGCCCGCTTCCTTCTCGCCGAAGACCGGCCTCTTCTACGTGCCGACCAACCACGTCTGCATGGACTACGAGCCGTTCCGCGTGAGCTACACCGCCGGCCAGCCCTATGTGGGCGCGACGCTCTCGATGTACCCGGCCCCGAACAGCCATGGCGGCATGGGCAATTTCATCGCCTGGGACGCGACCAAGGGCGAGATCAAGTGGTCGCTGCCGGAGCAGTTCTCGGTCTGGTCGGGCGCGCTCGCGACCGCCGGCGACGTGGTCTTCTACGGCACGCTCGAAGGCTACCTGAAGGCGGTCGACTCCGAGACGGGCAAGGAACTCTACAAGTTCAAGACCCCGTCGGGCATCATCGGCAACGTGATGACCTACGAGCATGGCGGCAAGCAGTACGTGGCGGTGCTCTCGGGCGTCGGCGGCTGGGCCGGCATCGGTCTCGCGGCCGGTCTCACCAACCCGAACGAAGGCCTCGGAGCCGTGGGTGGATACTCCGCGCTCAGCGACTACACCGCCCTCGGCGGTCAGCTGACCGTGTTCTCGCTGCCGGACTGATCTCCGGCGGACCGAGGCCCGGGACGCGCGTGCTTGGGGAGTAGCGACGCGGCCGGACCTTGAGGCAACGGACCAGAAGGGGGCGGGACACCTCGTGTTTCGCCCTCTTGCTTGGAACGGCGCAAGCCTCGAACCGTTTCAAGGGGCGGAGACCCTGTCGAAACCGAATTGATTTAGCAGGGTCTCAGGGAGGACCAAGATGATCCAAGCCAAAACGCTCCGTATCGCGCTCTGTTCGGCCGCCGCGCTGGCGCTCGCCCTTCCGGCATCGGCCCAGGACGTGAAGCTCACCCCGGAGCAGGAAACCGCGAACATCACCGCCGCGTCCGAGGTGGACGGCAAGTGGTTCACGGCCGAGGACATTCCGACCTTCAAGATCGCCGAGGACGGCACGGTCGACTGGTACACCTTCTCGGGCTTCCGGCGCTACAACGCGGAATGCTCGGTCTGCCACGGCCCGGACGGCCAAGGCTCCACCTACGCGCCGGCGCTGGCGAAATCGGTCCTGCGGCTCGACTACTACGACGTGATGGGCATCGTCGCGGGCGGCAAGCAGGAAGGCAATCTCGTGATGCCGGCGTTCGGCGACAACAAGAACGTCATGTGCTATCTCGACGACATCTACGTCTATCTCAAGGCGGTCGGCACCGGCGCGATCCAGCGCGGCCGCCCGGCGAAACGCGCGGACAAGCCGGAAGCCTACGTGGAACAAGAAAATGCGTGCATGGGTTAGCCGGGGCGCGACGCTCGCCGCCGCGCTCCTCGTGGGTGGGCCGCTGATGGCCCAGCCCACGGATCTCGTGTCGCGGACCGCCTTCCGGGTCTGCGCCGACCCCGCCAACGCGCCGGAAAGCATGAAGGACGGCACCGGCTTCGAGAACAAGATCGCCGAGCTGATGGCCGAGACGCTGGGCCGGCCGCTCGAGTATTTCTGGTCGCCGATGGCGATGGGCTTCGTGCGGCGCACGCTGCTGAGCTACAACTGCGACGTGATCATCGGCTTCGCCCAGGGCGAGGACATGGTGATGACCTCGAACGCCTATTACACCTCGACCTACGGGCTCGTGACCCGGTCCGACGGCGACCTCGCCGACGTGACGACGCTCGCCGATCCGCGGCTCAAGGGGCGGCGGATCGGGGTCGTCGCGGGCACGCCGCCGGCGAGCTATCTCGCCGACTATGGCCTGCTCGGCACCGTCCAGGGCTACAATCTCAACGTCGACCGCCGGATCGAAAGCCCGAACGAGGACATGCTGGCGGCGGTGGAGGCGGGCGATCTCGACATCGCGGTGCTGTGGGGGCCGATCGCGGGGCCGCTGGTGAAACAGTCGGGGCAGGCGCTCACCTTCGTCCCCCTCATCAACGAGCCGAAGCCGGAGGGCGCGCCGCGACTGTTCTATCGCGTGTCGATGGGCGTGCGGAACGGCGAGGACGTGTGGAAGCGCGAGCTGAACTCCGCGATCCGCAAGGTCCAGCCGCGGATCGACGAGATCCTGCGCGAGGCGGGCGTGCCGCTGCTCAACGACATGGGGACGGCGCCGAAGCCCGAGGTCTCCCAATGACCGCCCGCGCGGCCGGGGCGCTCCTGCTGAGCGCGCTGGCCGCGCTGTCGGCCCCCGCCGACGCGAGGGCGCAGCAAGCGCCGGCCCCTCCCGTCCTGGCGCCGGGCGGCGCCGAGCCCGGCGCGGCGCCCCCTGTGGATCGCCCCGCCGAGGTATCGCCCGCGGCCGAGGTCGCGCCGCCGCCGGCCGCGCAACGCGAGGCGGCCCCGGAGCGATCCGCGCCGCCGCCACCGCGCCCGGCCGGGCCGGGCCCGCTCGCCAAGCCCGGGGTCGTCCCGGAACCCGAGGGCTATCACGGCGAACCCTATCGCGCGCCGGTCCCGGCCACGCTGCGCGGCGCGGAGGTGATCGGCGATCCCGCGGCGCATGCGCTGTGGCGGGCAGGGGTGCCCTTCCTCGATCTGCTGCCGACCGCGGTGAAGCCCGCGAACCTGCCGCCGGGCACGCTCTGGCGCGATCCGCCGCATGCCACGATCCCGGGCGCGCTCTGGCTCGCCAACACCGGCTATGACGCGCTCGACCCCGACACGGAGCGCTATTTCCGCGCGGCGCTCGAGCGCGCCTCCGGCGGGCGCGCGGACGCGCCGCTGGTCTTCTTCTGCGAGCGGGACTGCTGGATGTCCTGGAACGGCGCGAAACGGGCGATCGCCCAGGGCTATACGCGGGTGTTCTGGTATCCCGGCGGCACCGACGGCTGGGCCGCGAACGACTGGCCGCTCGAGCCGGTCAGGCCCTACGCGCCGGAGCCCGCCCCGGGCGCGCCCTGAGGGGTCAGAGCGCGACCGAGCCCGCGATCAGCCGGCGCATGATCTTCTCGGAGGCGAGCACCGCGTAGAGCTCGCCCGGCGCCAGCGAATCCGGCGCGGCGCCGTCCGAGAGCCGCAGCCAGCCGGCGGCGAGCGTCGGGTCGGCCTCGCCGGGCTGGCGCGCGGTCGGCCCGTCGAGCCAGGTCATGTGCCGCTCCAGCGCCGCGGGATCCGCGAGCAGCTCGGCGAAGGTCGCGGGCGGGGCGCAGCGCCGGCGCATGTCCTCGGCGACCGCCTCCGCGGCGGTCGCGACCGCCGGCGGATGCGTCTCCTCCGGCGTGACGAGCAGCTTGGCGCGCCGCTTCAGCCAGGCGCCGACCGCGCCGCTCGAGACGAAGGCGGCGAGCGGGATCGAGACGATCATGCCAGTCAGCGCGGGGCTCATCCAGGCCAGCAGCGACCAGGAGATGAGCCAGGCCAGCACCCCGAGCACGACGCCGACGAGCATGTGCCGGTGGTGAAAGCGCCAGAGGTCGCTCCAGGGGATATGATCCGCGTCGCGCGACTGCGCGCGCCAGCCGCTGTCGGCGCCGGTCAGGATCTCGATCACCGAGCGGGTCTGGGTCAGCATCATCACCGGCGCGAGCAGCGCCGAGACGATGTTCTCGACGAAGAAGCCGAGGAAGGCGCGGACGCGCAGCCCCCGCGCCGCGCGCTCGGCGAGGAAGGCGATGAGGCCGAGCAGCTTCGGCAGGTAGAGCACGAGCATGCAGAGCCCGAACAGCATCATCGCGCGCCGCGCGTCGATCTGCGGCCAGGTCGGGAACAGCGACCAGCCGTCGGGGAAGTAGTTCGGCGGCACCAGATTGGCATGGAGCGCGAGCAGCATGCCGGTCAGCAGGAACAGGAACCAGAGCGGCGAGGCGAGATAGGACATCGCCCCCATCGCGAGATGCAGGCGGCTCAGCGGATGCAGCCCGGCGGTGCCGATCAGGCCGAGGTGCTGCAGGTTGCCCTGGCACCAGCGCCGGTCGCGGGCGACGAGCTCGATCAGGTTCGGCGGCGCCTGCTCGTAGCTGCCGGCGAGGTCGTCGGCCATGATCACCGACCAGCCGGCGCGGCGGATCAGCGCCGCCTCGACGAAATCATGGCTCATGATCAGCCCGCCGAAGGGCTTGCGGCCCTCCAGGATCGGCAGGCCGGCGGCGGTGGCGAAGGCCTCGGTGCGGATGATCGCGTTATGGCCCCAGTAATTGCCGGCGTTGCCGAACCAGACGCCGAGCCCGCGGGCGAGCAGGGGCCCGTAGACCCGCGTCGCGAACTGCTGCGCGCGGGCGAGCACGGTGCGGCCGTTGACGAGCCGGGGCACGGTCTGGATCAGCCCCGCGTCCGGGTCGTCCGCGATCCGGTGCGCGAGCTCGATGATCGTCTCGGCCTCCATCAGGCTGTCGGCGTCGAAGACCACGAAATATTCGTAGGCGCCGCCCCAGCGCTCGATCCAGTCGCTGATGTTGCCGACCTTGCGCTCGCGGTTGCGCAGCCGGTGGCGGTAGAACAGGTGCCGGGCGACGAAGGGATCGCGCCGCGCCTCGGCGATCATCGCCTCCTCGGCGAGCCACACCTCGGCCTTGTTGGTGTCGCTCAGCACGAAGAGGTCGAAGGTCTCGCCCTCGCCATGCTCGGCGAGCGCGCGCAGGGTCGCCACCGCGGTGCCGACGAACTGCGCGGTATCCTCGTTGTAGACCGGGAGCAGCAGCGCCACGCGCTCGCGCAGGGGCGCGGTGCCCCGCGGACGGGGCTTCGGCGTCGAGAGCAGGCCGAGCAGCGTCGAGACCGCGCCGAAGGCGATCCAGCCGATGTTGATCACGAAGAGGACGAGCATCGCGATCTCGATCGCGACGAGCTGGCCGACCGCGAGCACGAGATACATCTCGTGCGCGAGCCAGGCGGTCAGCGCCAGCGTGCCGCCGAAGAGCGCGAGCCGCGACAGGAAGACGCCGCCGTCGAAGCGCGGCCGGCGCGCCCGCGTCGAGCGGTCGAAGCGCCGCAGGTCCTGGATCGGCATCTCGCGCGGCGACGGCGGGGGCAGCGGCCCCGTCTCGGCCTCCTCGGGATTCGCGACGGCTAATCGGTCCATCGATAGACCCACACCTCGGCGGCGGGCGTGTCGCCGCGCATCAGGTCGAGCCGCATGTCCACGGATTCGGCGCCCTGGGGTTCGATCTCGAAGGCGACGCGGATCCCGCCGATCTCGGGATTGTCCATCACCACCACGTTGTGCACCGCGCCGGCGGAAGCGGCGATCGTGGCCTTGAACTCGGTGGCGGGCACGCCGACCGAGGCGCCGGGGTTGGAGAAGTCGACCACGAAGCGGCGCCAGCCCTCCTGGCTGCCGAGCCCGCTCAGGGTGCGGGTGACGCGCAGCAGGTTGGTGCCCGGCGCGTCCCAGCCCCAGGTCAGGCGATAGGTGAAGCTCGTCTCGCTGCCGGCGAGCAGCGGCTGCTCGGGCCGCCAGAAGGCGACCATGTTGTCGTGGATCTCGACCACGTTCGGGATCTCGACCAGCATGACATGGCCCTTGCCCCAGTCGCCGATCGGCTCGACCCAGAGGCTCGGGCGCTTGTGGTAGAGCGCCTCGAGGTCCTCGTATTCCGAGAAGCGCTTCTCGCGCTGGATCAGGCCGAAGCCGCGCGGCCCGTTGTCGGCGAAGGAGCTGACCTGCAGCAGGCGCGGATTGTGCAGCGGCCGCCAGATGCGCTCGCCGCCGCCGTTCCACATCGCGAGCCCGTCGTTGTCGTGCACCGCCGGGCGGAAATCGTCGTAGTTCTCGCGCTCCTTGGAATCGTAGAGGAACATCGAGGTGAGGGGCGCGAGGCCGAGGCTGCGGATGTCGGCGCGGGCGAAGATCGTCGCCTCGACGTCCATTACCGTCTCGCCGCCCGGGCGGATCGTGAAGCGGAAGGCGCCCGAGGCGCTCGGCCCGTCGAGCAGCGCGTGCACCACCATGCGGCCGTCGCCGGGCTGTTCCAGCCAGAAGCTGCGGAAGAACGGGAATTCCTCGCCGGCGGGATCGGCGGTGTTGATCGCGAGGCCGCGCGCGGACAGGCCGAAGACCTGGCCCCGGGCGATCGCGCGGAAGTAGCTCGCCCCGGCGAAGACCAGGAACTCGTCCATGACGTCGGGAGAGTTGAGCGCCGTCCGGCCCCGGAAGCCGCTGAACTCGAGCGGGGCGTCCTGGGCGGGCGGCTCGATCCCCTGATAGGTGAACATGTCGCTGCTGAACAGGATCTTGCGCGACTGTCCGTTCTCGACGACGAAGATCTCCACCGGGACGCGGTAGATGAAGCCCGGGTGCAGCAGGTCGACCGCGAAGCCGCTCGGCGGATTGGTGAAGAGCCGCTCCTCTTCCTTGAAGCGGATATGCTGGTAGTCGGAATAGCCGAGCTGCAGCAGCGCCTCCGGCACCGGCGGCCCCGGCTGCGCGAAGGGCGCCGCAGCCAGCGCCCGCGCCGCGTCGACGACCGTGGTGCGCGTGAAGGAATTGGACTCGTCGGCCAGGGCGACACCGCCCGGGAACAGGGCCGCCAATGGGAACGCGCCCGCGGTGCCGAGAAAGCTACGACGGTTCATGTAATTAGGTACCTCGTCTCGACCCCGTTGCGCGCGCGCGAAGACGCCCAGCCCCCGGATGCGGATTGCGCCCGCACCAATGCCCCGGCGCGCCGACCTCTCGGACGCAGGCCAGGCCGACCTCTCCCTTACGTCTGTCTCTGCCGATAAACGCGTTACTTAGCAATTGGTAACACGTTAAATATCCGTGTACGGCCCCCGCGCGGGCGAGAACCGCCGATGCGCGATCGGCACACGTTCGCCCGACGCGGCGATGACGCCTCAGGGTTGAGCGTTGGCCCATGGGCCATGATGGGTTCCCGCGCGGTCGAGCCGCTCGAATCCGTGCAGTCCGAAGAAATCCCGCTGGCCCTGCAGCATGTTGGCGGTCGAGCGCGCGGTGCGCATCATGTCGAAATAGGCGAGCGCGGCGCCCAGCGCCGGCATCGGCTGACCGCCGAGCGCGGCGCGCGCGACCGTGGCGCGCAGCCCGCCGTGGTTCTCGGCCATGCGCGAGGCGAAGCTCGGCGCGAACATGAGGTTCACGTTCGGCGCGCCGGCGAGCGCCTGGGCCATGTCGTCGAGCATCGCCGAGCGGATGATGCAGCCCTCGCGCCAGACCCGCGCGATCGCGTCGAGCGGCAGGTTCCAGCCGAATTCCGCCGAGGCGGCGGACAGCAGCCCGAAGCCCTGCGCGTAGCAGGCGATCTTGCCCGCGAGCAGCGCCTGCTCCAGCCGCGGCAGCACGCCCTCGGCGTCGTCGTAGCGGCGCGGCGCCGGGCCGAAGATCGCCTCGCCGCTCTTGCGCTCCTCGAGCCGGGCCGAGAGGTTGCGCGCGGCGACCGCCGCGTCGATCGTCGTGTCGGGGGCGCCGAGCATCAGGGCCTCGATCGCGGTCCAGCGCCCGGTGCCCTTCTGCCCCGCGGTGTCGAGGATCACGTCGAGCAGCGGCCGGTGCGTCTCGGGGTCGATCGTGCGCGCGACGATGCCGGAAATCTCGATCAGGTAGCTCTTGAGCGGGCCCTCGTTCCAGCCGTCGAACACGTCGGCGATCTCGAGCGTGTCCATGCCGAGCCCGTCGCGCAGCACGCCGTAGACCTCGGCGATCATCTGCATGTCGGCGTATTCGATCCCGTTATGCACGGTCTTGACGAAATGGCCGGCGCCGTCCTCGCCCATCCAGGTGGCGCAGGGCTCGCCCTGGTATTTCGCCGAGATCGCCTCGAGGATCGGCGCGACGCGGTCCCAGGCGGCCTTGGGTCCGCCGCCCATGATGGAGGGACCGTGCCGGGCGCCTTCCTCGCCGCCCGAGACGCCGATGCCGAGGAAGAGCTCGCCCTTCTCGGTGGCCTCCTTCGCGCGGCGCTGGGTGTCGTGGAAATTGGCGTTGCCCGCGTCGATGATCAGGTCGTCGGCGCCGAGCAGCGGGCGCAGCGCCGCGATCATCTGGTCGACCGGCGCGCCGGCCGGGACCATCAGGATGATGGTGCGCGGCGCCGCGATCGCGGCGACGAAGCTCTCGATGGTGTCGCAGGGGGTGATCCGGGGCGCGAGCTCCCCCGCCTCGGCGGCGAAATGCTCGGTCACCTCGGTGGTGCGGTTGTAGACCGCGATGTCGTAGCCTTTCTCGGCGATGTTGAGCGCGAGCGCCCGGCCCATCGTGCCGAGACCAAGCAGACCGATGACAGAACTCATGCGTTCCCCCGAAGCTTTGCGAGCCGCGCCCTTCCCGTGGCGGGAAGGGCGTCCGCACCGGTTCCTAGCCCAATTTCGCTGCGTTGCAACCCTTGGCCGAGGCCGGGCGGCTCAGGCGCGGCGGAACCGGTCGCGAAGCTTCAGCCCGAGCAGGACGGAGACAAGGAGGAGAGTGGCACCGTTCGCGAGGGTCACCGGCAGCTGGCCGGTGCCGATGCCGTAGATGAACCACAGCGCCACGCCGGTCGCGAGCGCGAGCAGCATGCCGAGGTTGAGATCCGCGGTCGACCGGCTGCGCCATGTCTGAATGACCTGCGGGAGAAAGGCGAGCGTCGTCAGCAGCGCGGCGACGAGACCGGTCACTTCGAAGATGCCAGGCATCGGCGGTAATCCGAAAAGGAGGGCGAACCGGGCGAGCGATACTCCTATTCGGAGGACATGAGATTTGCGATTTCCGCATGGCAGGGGTGCGCCCACGGCATTGCGCGGGCGGCCCCGCTTCCGGCGGGGACGCGCCGGCCGGACTCGCGGTCCGGCGCGTCGAACCCGCGCTAGGCAAAGAGAAAATTCGCTTCCGTCAGCGTGGTGACGCCGGCCACGGTCAGCTCGCCACTCCCGCCGCCGGCGGCGGCGCCGAGCTCGATCACCGTCGCGCCGCCGGTGATGGCGACATGGGTGTCGCCGGCGTCGAGCACGCCGTCGCCGTCGTCGTCGAGGTCGTCCCAGTCGAGGCGGCCGGTGAGCTCGATCCGGTCGCCGTCCGCGGCGCGGAAGTCCTCGATCCGGTCCCGCCCGTCCGCCGAGCCGAAGACGAAGACGTCCGCGCCGCCCTCGAGGACACGGTTCGGGTAGCTCTCGGACGTGCCCTCGCCGCTGACCGTCCCGTCGCCGATGAGGACGTCGTCGCCCGCGCCGCCCACGAGGCGGTCGTCGCCGCCGGTCAGCAGGGCGGCGCCGTAGTTTCCCGTCGCCCATCCGTCCCCGCGCAGCTCGTCGGCGCCGGCGCCGCCCAGCAGCGTGTCGTCGCCGCCGGTGAAGGTGGCGGCGGCTGAATGAAACCCGGCCGGGCTTGCGAGCGCGGTCCCGTCGCCGACCAGCAAATCCCGGCCCGCGCCGCCGCTCAGCCAGTCGTCGCCGCCCTCCAGGACGCTGCCCCCGCCGATGCTGGACGTGCCGTCGCCGTGGAGGGTGTCGTCGCCGGCGCCGCCCGAGAGCCTGTCGTCGCCGCCGGTGAGCGTTCCCACGACGCGGCCCGCCCGGATCGTCCCGTCGCCGCCCAGGAAATCGTCGCCCTCGCCCCCGTTCAGCGTATCGGCGCCCCCGGTCAGGCGGGGGAAGCTCCAGCCGTTCTCGACCGTGCCGTCGCCCCAGATCTGGTCGGATCCGCCGCCGCCGTCGACGAGGTCGTCGCCGCCCCTGAGTTCGGCATCGCCGTAGTTCGCGCTCGAGACGGCGCCGTCGCCGAGCACGGTGTCGTTTCCGGCGCCGCCCAGGATCACGTCCGCGGCGCCGCCGATCAGCAGGCTGCCGCCGATCCCCGCGGAGGCGACCCCCTCGCCATGGATGAGGTCGTTTCCGGCGCCCCCGGAGATCCAGTCGCGGGCGCCCAGGATCTCGAGGTCGGTGACCGCCGTGGCCCGCGCGGTGCCCTCGCCGTAGATCACGTCGTCGCCGGCGTCGCCGCTGATCCTGTCCGCCGCGCCGGTGACGCCGACCCCGGTGCCAGAGGCGTAGACTTCGACCGCGCCGTCGCCGTGGAGCGTGTCGGCGCCCGATTCGCCCCGAAGGACGTCGGCCGCGCCGATCACCCGCGCCTCCGGCGCGTCGCTGCCCGCCACGATCCGGCCGTCGCCGAGGATCGCGTCGGATCCGGCGCCGCCCCGGACGACGTCGCGGCCGCCGGTCACGCGCGCGCCCAGGGCGTCGGCGACCACGCGGTCGCCATCGCCGATCAGCGTGTCGCCGCCGCCGAGGCCCATGATGAGATTTGGGACGCGGGTTCCCACCAGAAGGTCGGCCGCGTTCGTTCCTCGAATGTCGAAGATTGCCATCGTGCTGCTCCGGACCAGAAAAACGCGCCACGGAAAGGGGCGCGGATGAATGCGACTCGCGCCTAGATCGAATGAATGACCTACCGTACATCCTGGGATAGCAGAGCGCAACGGCGCGAAAGGATGAGGCCGCGCGGCGCCGCAGGTCCATTGCCTCCGTCGCGCATTCCTGCTCCTTTCGCGGGCGAGAGGGCCCCGCGATGGATATCCGACAGCTGCGCTACCTGATCGCGCTCGCGCGGGAGAAGCATTTCACCCGCGCCGCTGAGGCCTGTTTCGTGACCCAGCCGACGCTCTCGGGCCGGATCCGCCAGCTCGAGGAGGAGCTCGGCGTGCCGATCGTGCTGCGCGGCCAGCGCTATCACGGGCTGACCCCGGAGGGGGAACGGGTGCTGCGCTGGGCGAAGAAGATCGTCGAGGATTTCGATGGCATGCGCCGCGACCTCTCGATGCTCTCCGACGAGCCCGAGGGACGGATGACGCTCGGCGTCGTGCCTTCGGCCATGCCCTGCCTGCCGCCGCTGACCGAGGCGCTCAGGCTGCGCCACCCCCGGATCGGCTTCGAGATCCTGTCGCTCACCTCGCGCCAGATCGCGCGCGAGCTCGAGGATTTCCGCATCGACGCCGGCATCACCTATCTCGACAGCGAGCCCCTCGGGATCGGCGGCGCCTGGCCGCTCTATACCGAGCACTACCGCCTTTTCGTCACCGCCGATTCGCCGCTGACGCGCCGGAGCGAGGTCACCTGGGCCGAGGCCGCGGTCCTGCCGCTCTGCGCGCTGACGCCCGACATGCAGAACCGGCGCATCCTCGACGCGGCCTTCGCCGAGGCGGGCCAGATGCCGCGGCCGATGATCGAGAGCAACTCGGTCCTCGCGCTCTGCGCCCATGTCGCCCACGGCGGCTACGCGGCGGTGCTGCCCGAGCATTTTCTCGCCGTGCTGGGCGGGGCGGGCCGAATCCGGTCGATTCCGCTCGTCGCACCGGTCCTGTCGCACACGATCGGCATCGTGGCGCTCGAGCGCGACCCGCTGCCGCCGCTGCTCTCGGCGCTGATCGACGCGTCGAAGTCGCTCGGCGGCTTCTCGGATTTCGCGCTCGATCCCGCCGGGGACGGCCGGCCCCGCTGACCGCGATCATCGGAACCGCCGATCAAGAACCCGCGAGTTCATAGGCGGCGTCGATGAACCCATAGAGTCACACGATTTGCAACGCGGGGTCGGGGCGCGCATATTTTATGGGCAAGAACCGCGCCGCGCGAGAAAGGCGCGGGCAGGAGGAAGACGAAGCAATGCTCGATGAAACCGACCCGCGGGTGATCGCCGCGGCGGAAATCTGCGCAAGCCACGCATACGACCCCGCGGAGCTGATCGAGATCCTTCACGAGCTCCAGGATCAGCAGGGTTATGTCGCCGAGGAGACCCTCCCGGTGATCGCGCGGCTCCTGAACCTCAGCCGCGCCGAGGTGCACGGCGTCGTCTCCTTTTACCACGACTTCCGCCGCGAACCCGCCGGGCGGGTGGTGCTCAAGGTCTGCCGCGCCGAATCCTGCCAGTCGATGGGCGCGAACAGGCTGATCGAGCGGATCTGCGAACGCTACAACACGTCGCTAGGCCAGACCTCGCGCGCCGGGGTGACGATCGAGCCGGTGTTCTGCCTCGGGCTTTGCGCGCAATCCCCCGCCGCGATGCTGAACGGCCGGTTCGTCGGCCATGCGACCGAGGAGCGGCTCGACGCCGCCATCGTGGAGGCGCTGTCGTGACCCGGATCTACGTTCCCGCCGACACCGCCGCGCTCGCCGTCGGCGCCGACGAGACCGCCGCCGCCTTCGAGGCCGCCGCCGCCGCGCGGGGTGTCGATGTGGAGATCATCCGCAACGGCTCGCGCGGGATGCTCTGGCTCGAGCCGCTGGTCGAGGCCGGCGTGGGCGCGGCGCGCGTAGCCTATGGCCCGGTCGGCGCCGCCGACGCGGCCTCGGTGCTCGACGCGATCCTCGACGGCGCGGAGCATCCGCTCTGCCACGGGAAGACGCGCGAGATCCCCTATCTGAAGAACCAGGAGCGCCTAACCTTCGCCCGCGTCGGGGTGATCGACCCGCTCGACCTCGAGGATTACGAGGCGCACGCGGGGCTCAAAGGGCTGCGCAAGGCGCTGACGATGGAGCCGGCCGCGATCTGCGCCGAGGTGCTCGAATCCGGCCTGCGCGGCCGGGGCGGCGCGGGCTTTCCGGCGGGCATCAAGTGGAAGACCGTGCTCGATCAGAAAGCCGAGCGGAAATACGTCGCCTGCAACGCCGACGAGGGCGACAGCGGCACCTTCGCCGACCGGATGCTGATGGAGGGCGACCCGCTCCTGATGGTCGAGGCGATGACGATCGCGGGGATCGCGACCGGCGCCACCGAAGGCTATATCTACATTCGCTCCGAATATCCGCGCGCCATCTCCCAGATGAAGGCGGCGATCGCGGTCATGGAAGGCGCGGGCTGGCTGGGCGACGACATCCAGGGCAGCGGGCATTCGTTCCGGATGAAGGTCCGCCGCGGCGCCGGCGCCTATATCTGCGGCGAGGAAAGCTCGATGCTGCAAAGTATCGAGGGCAAGCGCGGCACGGTCCGCGTGAAGCCGCCGATCCCGGCGATCTCCGGTCTCTTCAGCCAGCCCACCGTGATCAACAACGTGCTGACGCTGGCTTCCGTGCCGCTGGTGATCGACCGGGGCGCGAAGTTCTACAAGGATTTCGGCGTCGGCCGGTCGCATGGCACGCAGCCGTTCCAGCTCGCGGGCAACATCAGGCACGGCGGGCTGGTCGAGAAGGCCTTCGGCATCACGGTCCGCGAACTGATCGAGGAATTCGGCGGCGGCACCGCCTCGGGGCGGCCGTTCCGCACCGCGCAGATCGGCGGGCCGCTCGGTGCCTATGTCTCCGAGGACATGCTCGATCTCCAGATGGACTACGAGGCGATGGCCGCGCATCAGGCGATGGTCGGCCATGGCGGGATCGTGGTCTTTGATGACACCGTCGACATGGCCGAGATGGCGCGCTTCGCCTTCGAGTTCTGCGAGGAGGAAAGCTGCGGCAAGTGCACGCCCTGCCGCATCGGCGCGATCCGCGGCAAGGAGACCGTCGAGAAGATCCTGAGGGGCGAGAACGTCGCGAAGAACATCGCGCTGATCGAGGACCTCTGCGAGCTGATGCGCGACGGATCCCTTTGCGCCATGGGCGGGTTGACCCCGATGCCGGTGCTGTCGGCGATCCGCCTGTTCCCCGAGGATTTCGACCGCGCCACCCCCATGGCGGCGGAGTGAGGTAGACCATGACGATCCACCAGGAAATCCCGCTGGCGCTCCGCAACCTCCGCGCCCCGGCCCTCGACGAGACCGACCGCGGTACCCCGGCGCGCGACGGCGCGCCGGTCACGCTCCTGATCGACGGCGTGCCTGTGACGGTGCCCGAGGGTACCTCGGTGATGCGCGCCGCCTCCTTCGTCGACCGGCCGATCCCGAAGCTCTGCGCGACCGACAACATGGAGGCCTGGGGCTCCTGCCGCATGTGCCTCGTCGAGATCGAGGGGGTGCGCGGCACCCCAGCCTCCTGCACCACGCCGGTGCGCGAGGGGATGGTCGTGCACACCCAGACCGCGCGGCTGGAAAAGCTGCGCCGGGGGGTGATGGAGCTCTACATCTCCGACCACCCGCTCGACTGCCTGACCTGCCCGACCAACGGCGACTGCGAATTGCAGGACATGGCCGGCGTCTCGGGCCTGCGCGAAGTGCGCTACGGGATGAAGGGCGAGAACCATTTCGAGGACGGGCACAAGGCGCCGATCGACGTCTCGAACCCGTATTTCCAGTATGATGCGTCGAAATGCATCGTCTGCTCGCGCTGCGTTCGGGCCTGCGAGGAAGTGCAGGGCACCTTCGCGCTGACGATTCAAGGCCGGGGCTTCGCGAGCCGGGTCTCGCCGGGCATGGGCTCGGACAATTTCTTCTCCTCGGACTGCGTCTCCTGCGGCGCCTGCGTGCAGGCCTGTCCGACCGCGACGCTGGTCGAGAAGTCCCAGGTGGAGCATGGCATCCCGACGCGCGAGGTCATCACCACCTGCGCCTATTGCGGGGTGGGCTGCTCGTTCAAGGCCGAGCTGCAGGGCGAGACAATCGTGCGCATGACGCCGTGGAAGAACGGTGGCGCGAACGAGGGCCATTCCTGCGTCAAGGGCCGCTTCGCCTTCGGCTATGCCACCCACAAGGACCGTCAGCTGTCGCCGATGATCCGCGACAAGATCACCGACCCGTGGAAGAAGGTGAGCTTCGTCGAGGCGATCGAATTCGCCGCCAACCGGTTCAAGGACATCCAGGCGAAGCACGGCCGCGATTCCATCGGTGGCATCACCTCCTCGCGCTGCACGAACGAGGAAGTCTACGTCGTGCAGAAGATGATCCGCGCCGCCTTCGGCAACAACAACGTCGATACCTGCGCCCGGGTCTGCCATTCGCCGACCGGCTATGGCCTCAAGATGACTTTCGGCACCTCGGCCGGCACGCAGGACTTCAAGTCGGTCGACAAGGCCGACGTGATCCTGCTGATCGGCGCCAATCCGACCGACGCGCATCCCGTCTTCGGCAGCCGGATGAAGAAGCGCATCCGCGCCGGCGCGAAGATCATCGTCGCCGATCCGCGCCGCACCGATCTCGTGCGCTCGCCGCATATCGAGGCGGCGCATCACGTCCAGCTGCGTCCGGGCACCAACGTCGCCTTCATGAACGCCATGGCGCATGTGATCGTGACCGAGGGGCTGGTGAACGAGGAATTCGTCGCCGAGCGGTGCGAGCCGGCCGAGTTCGAGCGCTGGCGCGCCTTCGTCGCCGAGGAGCGCAACTCGCCCGAAGCGGTCGCCGAGATGATCGGCACGCGGCCCGAGATCCTGCGCGCCGCCGCCCGGCTCTATGCCACCGGCGGGAACGCGGCGATCTACTACGGCCTCGGCGTCACCGAGCATTCCCAGGGCTCGACCATGGTCATGGCCATGGCCAACCTCGCGATGGCGACGGGCAACATCGGGCGCGATGGCGTGGGCGTGAATCCGCTGCGCGGCCAGAACAACGTGCAGGGCTCCTGCGACATGGGTTCCTTCCCGCACGAGCTGCCGGGCTATCGCCATGTCGCGGACGACGTGACGCGGCATCTGTTCGAGGAAGACTGGGGGGTCAAGCTCCTGAACGAGCCGGGGCTGCGCATCCCGAACATGTTCGCCGCCGCGATCGACGGCACCTATCGCGGCATGTTCGTGCAGGGCGAGGATATCGCGCAGTCCGACCCGAACACCGCGCATGTGACGGCGGCGCTCGCCGCGCTCGACTGCCTCGTCGTGCAGGACCTGTTCCTGAACGAGACGGCGGCCTACGCCCATGTCTTCCTGCCCGGCACCTCCTTCCTCGAGAAGGACGGCACCTTCACCAACGCCGAACGCCGCATCAACCGCGTGCGCCCGGCGATGAAGGAGAAGCAGGGCATGTCCGAGCACGAGATGGTCTGCCGGCTCTCGACCGCGATGGGCTATCCGATGCGCTACGACGGCCCGGCCGAGATCATGGCCGAGATCGCCCGGCTGACGCCCTCCTTCGCGGGCGTGAGCTTCGAGCGGCTCGACGAGGCGGGCTCGCTGCAGTGGCCGGTCAACGCCGACTTCCCCGACGGCGCGCCGATCATGCACATGGACGGCTTCGTGCGCGGCAAGGGCCGGTTCATGGTCACCGAATACGTGCCGACCATCGAGCGGACCAACCGCTACTATCCGCTGATCCTCACCACGGGCCGGATCCTCAGCCAGTACAACGTCGGCGCGCAGACCCGCCGGACCGAGAACAGCCTGTGGCATCCGGAGGACATCATCGAGATTCATCCGCACGACGCGGAGGAACGCGGGATCGAGACCGATGACATGGTGTCGGTCGGCAGCCGGATCGGCGCCACGACGCTGCGCGCGCGGGTCTCGGACCGGGTGCCGCAGGGGGTGGTGCATACCACCTTCCATCACCCGCTCTCCGGTGCGAATGTGATCACGACCGACAATTCCGACTGGGCGACCAACTGCCCCGAGTACAAGGTGACGGCGGTGCAGCTGACCCGCTCCAACCGGCCCTCGGAATGGCAGGAGGAGCGCGAGGAGCTCGGCCGGACCAATTATCGCGTGGGCCTCACCGCCGCGGAGTAGCCATATGAAGATCCGCCGCTTCGACGCGGGACCCTATGACGTCTCGCCCGTGGCGGCGGGGCGCCTCCTGACGCCCGGGGGCGAGACGCGCGCGCTCTGGCAGATCGCCGAGGAGACCCCGGTCGCGATCCTGCTCAATGGCGTCACCTTCGCCGTGATGATGATGACCCCCGCCGATATCGAGGATTTCGCGGTCGGCTTCGCGCTGACCGAGGGGATCGTCGAGACGCTCGGGGATATCGGGGGCCTCCGGATCGCCGAGGCGGCCGACGGGATGATCTGCAACGTGACGCTCGACCCCGCGCGGGTCGAGAAGGTCGAGGGGCGCCGCCGCACCCTGGCGGGCCGCGCGGGCTGCGGCATCTGCGGCGCGCAGAGCCTCGAGGCCGTGCTGCCGCCGCCGCGCCGGGTGCCGAAAGCGCCGCTGCCGGGGCGCGACGCGCTGCTCGCCGCCTTCGCCGCGCTGCCCGGGGCGCAGGCGATGAAGCGGATCAACAAGACGACCCACGCCGCCGCCTTCTGCGACCTCGAGGGACGGGTGAGGCTGGTGCGCGAGGACATCGGCCGGCACAACGCGCTCGACAAGCTCGGGGGCGCGCTGGCGCGCGAGGGGCGCGACGCGGCGGGCGGCTTCGTGCTGCTCTCGAGCCGGGTCAGCGTCGAGATGGCGCAGAAGGCGGCCGCGCTGGGCGCGCCGCTGGTCGCCGCCGTCTCGGCCCCCTCCGCGCTCGCACTGCGCCTCGCCGCCCGCGCGGGCCTCACGCTCGCCTGCCGGGCCGGCGGCGACATCATGCTCTTCGACGAGACGGCGCTGAGCGCGCCCGGAAAGGAAACACCGTGAGCGACGGCACCGCGGAGATCATCCGCATGGCGAACCAGATCGCCGATTTCTTCCGCTCCTATCCGGAGGCGGAGGCCGAGGAAGGCGTCGAGCACCACATCCGCGACTTCTGGGATCCGCGCATGCGCCGCGAGCTCGCGCATGTGCTCGAGAAGGAGCCCGCGGCGCTGAGCGACCTCGCCCGCGCCGGCGCGACCCGCGTGTTCCGGGCGCCCGAGCCGGCCGCGCCCGCGCCGGGATGCGACGCGGGGTGACCGGCGTCCGGATGGTGGGCGGAATCGCCCACCCTACGAGGATGGCTTCGGTGCGCCCTTGCCTGTTTCGCGCGGCTTGACTGAACCGGAGCGCCGTTCAGGAGTATATCGGAGGGTGCGCCGATGCGCGCCTCCCGCGCGATCGGAGCGGCGATGGCCACTTTGCCTGCATCCCGGAAGCCGCGGCTTCCGGTCCTCCTTCTCTTCCTCGCGCTGGTCGTCGGCGGCGGGCTCGCCATGGGTTTGATCACCGTCACCGGCGGCTGGTACGAGGCACTCGAGAAACCACCGTTCAATCCGCCGAGCTGGGTCTTCGGGCCGGCCTGGACCGTCCTCTACGTCCTGATCGCGGTCGCCGGATGGCGGAGTTTCGAGCACGACCGGCATGGGCTGGCGATGCGTATCTGGTGGGCGCAGCTGGCGCTCAACTTTCTCTGGACGCCGGTCTATTTCGGCGCGCACTGGATCGGCGTCGCGCTGGTCGTGATCGCGTCGCTGCTGCTCGCGATCCTCGGCTTCATCCGCGCGGCCTGGCGGCCCGACCGGCTCTCGGCGCTCCTGTTCCTGCCCTACGCCGCCTGGGTCGCCTTCGCGACGCTGCTGAACGGCTGGATCTGGGCGGTCAACTGACCGCGGCGGTGTGGGGGTGGCGAGGATCCGGTCCGCCACTCCCAAGCCGCCCGCCCGAATCCCGCACGCAAAAACGCCCCCGGCCGCTCGGAGGAGCGGGCCGGGGGCGGCGGAGCTTCCGGGATCAGACCGTGTCGACCCAGGCCCTGGTCTTCGACGAGGTCGCGATCGACTCGACCAGCGTCATGATCCGGGCGCCCTTGCGGAAGTTGAACGGCTCCGGGCGGTTGCCGGCGATGGCTTCCATGTAGCCCTCGACCTCGATCGCCTTCATGTCGTTGAAGCCGAGCTGGTGCCCGCCCGCGACGCAGAAGCGGCCATACGGCGGATGCTCCGGGCCCGACCAGATGGTGCGGTAGCCCTGGCGGCCGACCTTGTCGGCGGAATCGTAGTATTTCAGCTCGTTCAGCCGCTCCTGGGTGAAGGCGATCGAGCCCTTCGAGCCGTAGACCTCGAAGTCGTGCTGCATCTCGCGGCCGAGCGCCATCCAGCTCGCCTCGATCGAGCCGCTGGCGCCGTTCTCGAAGCGCAGGAAGCCGCGCCCGATGTCGTCGACCGTCACGTCCCGCATGCCGCCCTTGCCGTCCGGGCGCTGCTTGATCGCGGTCACGAGGTCGCCCATCACCGAGGTGATCGGCCCGAGCAGGTATTCCGCCGTCGCGAGCGCGTGGCTGCCGATGTCCGCGAAGGCGCCGCCGCCCTCGGGGTCGAGCCGGAAGCTCCACGGATTGGCCGCGTTGGCCATGTAGTCCTCGGCATGGATGCCGCGATAGGACCGGATCTCGCCGAGCTCGCCCGACTGGATCATCTCGCGCGCCAGCAGCATGATCGGGTTGCAGAGGTAGTTGAACCCGACCTGCGTCTTGATCCCGGCGGCCTCGGCGGCGTCGGCCATCTCGATCGCGTCGGCCGCGAGCGGGGCGAGGGGCTTCTCGCAATAGACGTGCTTGCCCGCCGCGATCGCCGCCAGCGCCATTTCCTTGTGCAGGACGTTCGGCGCGGTGATGTCCACGACGTCGATCGCCGGATCCGCGATGATCGTGCGCCAGTCGCTGGTCGCGTTCTCGAAGCCGAGCGCGCGGGCCGCGTTGGCCGCCAGCTCGTCCGAGCGGTCGGCGACGGTGTGCATCACCAGGTCGTAGGGCAGCTCGAACACCCGGCTCGCCGTGGCGAAGCCGAAGGTGTGGGTCTGCCCCATGAACCCGGTCCCGATCAGGCCGATGTTCAGCTTGGGTTTGGCGCTGGTCATGCTCCCGGCTCCGCTTCTCGTTGCTGGCGGTTGAGATCAAAAATTCCATTCGTGATATCGTTTGGAATGCTTGTGCTGTCAACGGGAAATGCCTAATCATCGCCCATCGCGCGCCGACGGGAATCGGGCGCGTCATCCGACAGGGAGGCCGGAATGAAGGCGAAATTGGGTATCGCGCCGATCGCTTGGTGGAACGACGATCTCGCGGAGCTTTCCGACGACGTGTCGCTCGAGGAATGCCTGCGCCAGGCGAGCGTCGCCGGCTACACGGGCATGGAGACCGGCCGCCGCTTCCCGCTCGACCCGAAGGAACTCGGCGCCGTCCTCGACAAGTTCGGCATCTCCGTCTGCGGCGGCTGGTTCTCCGGCCTGCTGCTCGAGGGTGACATCGCGGTCGAGAAGGACCGGATCGCCGCGCAGATGGACCTCTTCAAAGCGATGAACGCGCCCTGCATCGTCTATGGCGAGACCGCGCGCTCGATCCAGGGCGTGAAGTCCGCGCCGCTCTCGACCAAGCCGAAGCTCGACGAGGCGCAGATCGCGGCCTATGCGCGCAAGATGACCGAATTCGGCGAATGGTGCGCCGAGCAGGGCATGCCGCTCAGCTACCACCACCACATGGCGGCGGCGATCGAGACCGAGCAGGAGCTCGACCTCTTCATGAAGCACTCGGGCGAGGGCATCCCGCTGCTCTACGACGCCGGCCACATGGCCTTCGCGGGCGGCGACGTGCTCCGCGTGATCGACAACCACCACGCCCGCATCTCCCACGTCCACACCAAGGACGTGCGCATGGACGTGATCAACGGCCTTGACCGCGCGAAGGAGAGCTTCCTCGACGCGGTCGTGAAGGGCGCCTTCACCGTGCCGGGCGACGGCAGCCTCGATTTCGAGGCGATCGTGAAGAAGCTCGCCGGCTACGGCTACGAGGGCTGGTTCGTCGTCGAGGCCGAGCAGGACCCGAAGGTCTCGCCGCCGCTCGAGATGGCCAAGATCGGCCACAAGGAGCTGCTCCGCGTGATGGCCGCCGCCGGCTACACCGTCGAAGGCACCGTCGGCGCCTGACGCCGCCGCGCGGTCCCGCCGGGACCGCCGATCCAGTTGATTTTCCCCCCTCGCGGGCGGTCCCCAAGGCCGCCCGCGCTTTTTTGTCCGCCCGGCCGGAGGATGGGAAAGACGCCGAGCGCCCGGATCAGCCCGCCCACGAAGCTCGCGACATCGGACGTGCGCGCGCGAGGCCGTCCCGCCGTCAGGGCGTGTGGCAGGTGTAGACCGTCGCCGTGAGCGGCATGGCGAAGGGCGCCGCGCCGAAGGCGGCGGTGAGCGCGCCGGCGACGGCCGCGACGACCTCGCCCGGCTCGACCCCGGCCTCGCGCAGGTCGCAGACCACCGGCGCGCCGAGGACGAGGCCGCGCGCGAAGGCGGCGGCATCCGCGACATGGGCGCTCATCGCGACCCGCTCGACCGCGATCCGGCACCATCCGGCGGCGCGCAGGTCGCGGGTGACATGGCGCGGGTCGGCATAGGCGAAGGGGGCGGTCCAGGCCTCGGGGAGCCGGCCGCCGAGGAAACGCGCGACGACCGCGCCGGCGACCTCGGCATAGGGGTTCTCCGCGACCGGTCCCCAGCAGTTGAAGGCGTAGGTCCCGCCCGGACGCACGATCCGGGCGACCTCCTGGAAGGCGTCGGCCTTGCGCGGGAATAGCGCCGCGCCGAACTGGCAGGCGGCGGCATCGAAGAGCGCGTCCTCGAAGGGCAGGGCGGAACAGTCGGCGCGCTCGACCTCCGCCGCGTTGCCGAGCCGGGAGCGGGCGCGCGCCAGCATCGCGCGGTCGATATCGGTGATGGTGAGGATGGCGCGCGGCAGCCGGTCGCGCAGCGCCCGGGTCAGGATGCCGGTCCCGGCCGCGAGATCGAGCACACGGCGCGGCCCTTGCGCCGCGACGCGGGCGGCGAGGTCGCGGGCATAGGCCTCGAACAGCACGGGTCCGAGGCCTTCGTCATAGAAATCGGCGTGGCGGTCGAGCGACTGGCGGGTGAACACGGACATGCGGGCCTCGCGCGGGCGATGACGTGGCGCGAAGGTCAATATAGTGCGATTTGCCCTCCGGATCGACCCGGCCGCCGCGCGGCCCCGCGTCGCGCGCCGGAGCGTTTCGAGTCGTCGAAATTCCTCCCGAGACGGGCCACGCGGCCCGCGCTACCATCGCGAAAAGCCAAAGAGCGATTCGGGACATGAGGCAGTGGCAGCCGCGGAAGCTTCTTCCGCTCTTTTTCCTGTGCGTGCTCGCCGCCTGTGGCGGCGGCGGCGAACCGAGGCCGGAGGCCGCTCGCGCGGTGACGGGCCCGGCGGTGTTCGGCGACAGCGATCCGCATGACTGGGAGGGCCGCGCGCCCTGGCACTACGCGGTGCACGGGGTCGACGTGTCGCGCTACCAGGGCGATATCGACTGGACGCGGGTGCGGCGGTCCAACATCTCCTTCGCCTTCCTCAAGGCGACCGAGGGCGGCGACGTGGTCGATTCGATGTTCGCCACCAACTGGGCGCTGGCCCGGGCGGCCGGGATGCCGCGCGGCGCCTACCACTATTATTATTTCTGCCGCTCGCCCGAGGAGCAGGCGCGCTGGTTCATCGCGAACGTGCCGCTCGATCCGGCCGCCCTGCCGCCGGTGCTCGACGTCGAATGGACGCACAAGTCGCGCACCTGCCGCTTCCGGCCCGAGCCCGAGGAGGTGCGCGAGATGATGCACCGGTTCCTCGGCGCGGTGACCAGGCGCTACGGCAAGCGGCCGATCATCTATTCCACGGTGGATTTCTACGCCGACAACGAGCTCTGGAAGGTCACCGGCTACGACTTCTGGCTCCGCTCGGTCGCCGGGCATCCGGCGGTGACCTATCCGGCGCAGGACTGGGTGTTCTGGCAATACACCGGGACCGGAATCGTGCCGGGGATCGAGGGCCCGTCGGACATCAACGCCTTCGTCGGCTCGCACGGCGACTTCGCGCGCTGGGCGGCGCGGTAAACGACGGGGGGATGGCGGGCCGAGGTCCGCCCTACGCGGCGCGGAGCGTCACCAGCCACGGCGTAGGGCGGACCTCGGTCCGCCTTTGATACCGCGCCCGGTCCTGCCTTACTCCCGCCGGATCCAGCCGCCGCCGAGCACCCGGTCGCCCTCGGGCGCGTAGAAGACGCAGGCCTGGCCCGGCGCAACGCCCTCCTCGGGATCGAGCAGCTCGACCCGGGCGCGGCCGGCGCCGAGCGGATGCACGCGGGCGGGCTTCGGCGGGCGGGTCGAGCGCACCTTGACCCCGACCTCCCAGCCATCGGCCGGCGCCGCCGCGAAATCGGTGTCGCCGAGCCAGTTCACCTCGGCGACCGGAAAGGACCGGCTCGCCAGCGCCGCGCGCGGGCCGACGATCACCCGCCGCGCCTCGGCGTCGAGCCGGAGCACGAAGAGCGGCTCGCCCCCCGAGGGGCCGCCGCCGATGCCGAGGCCGCGGCGCTGGCCGACGGTGTAGTGGATGACGCCCTCGTGGCGCCCGAGCACGCGGCCGTCGAGATGGACGATCTCGCCCGGCTCGACCGCGCCGGGGCGCAGCTTCTCGATCACCGCGGCGTAGGAGCCGTTCGGCACGAAGCAGATGTCCTGGCTGTCGGGCTTGTCCGCGACCGCGAGGCCGTGCCGGGCCGCGAGCGCGCGGGTCTCGGCCTTCGAGGCGAGGCCCCCGAGCGGGAAGCGCAGGAAGTCGAGCTGGTCGCGCGTGGTCGAGAACAGGAAATAGCTCTGGTCGCGCGCGGGATCCGCCGCGCGGCGCAGCTCCGCGCCGTTCGGTCCCATGGCCCGGCGGATGTAATGCCCGGTCGCCATGCAGTCGGCGTCGAGGTCGCGCGCGGTCTCGAGCAGGTCGCGGAACTTCACCCGCTCGTTGCAGCGGATGCAGGGCACCGGGGTGGCGCCGGCGAGATAGGATTCCGCGAATTCGTCGATCACGCTCTCGCGGAAGCGGTTCTCGTAATCGAGCACGTAATGCGGGAAGCCGAGCGTCTCGGCGACCCTGCGCGCGTCGTGGATGTCGCGCCCGGCGCAGCAGGCGCCCTTCTTCGCCAGCGCCGCGCCATGGTCGTAGAGCTGCAGCGTGACGCCGACGACGTCGTAGCCCTCGGCATGGAGCATCGCGGCCACGACCGAGCTGTCGACGCCGCCCGACATGGCGACGACGACCCGCGTGTCGCGCGGGTCCTTCGGCAGTCCAAGGCTGTTCAGCCCCCGGGGGGCGGTGGTGTCGAGCATGGCGGGCGTCCTTTGGATGGGCGGTAATATAGTAAAAGCCTAAGCAATGACAAGGGCTTGGTTCATCCGCGTTTAAGACGTGTCCCCGTAAGTATTAACTCGGGTGAAGCGTGGGAAACGGAGTGGAGCATGTATATTCGCCGTGAAAAGGGGCCAGTCTTTGTAACATTGCCGGATGGAACGAAGTTGACCCGGTCCGATCTTCCGCCGGCCAACACGCAGCGCTGGGTGGCGCGACGCAAGGCGACCGTGGTTTCCGCCGTCGATCACGGGCTGATCGCGGCCGAGGAGGCCTGCGAGATGTACCGGCTGTCGGCCGAGGAGCTCGATCTCTGGCGCGACGCTGTGCACCGGCACGGCGCGGCCGCGTTGCGCGTCACCGCGCTTCAGAAGTATAGACAACTATAGGTTGATAGGATAGTGTCGAGCTATCGTAATCAGTCATTAACCCCTCGAGGGTTTAGTCGGGGGCGTGTGCAGGGGGGAGCCATCCCCCGGGGAAACGGAGAGCCCGATGCGTATCCTGCTTGTCGAGGATGACCCCACCACGTCCAAGAGCATCGAGATGATGCTGCGAAACGCCAATCTGAACGTTTACGCGACGGATCTCGGCGAGGAGGGGATCGACCTGGCCAAGCTCTACGACTACGACCTGATCCTGCTCGACCTGAACCTGCCCGACATGACCGGCCACGAGGTGCTGCGCCAGCTCCGGATCGCGAAGGTGGAGACGCCGATCCTGATCCTGAGCGGCACCGACGACACCGAGTCGAAGCTGAAGGGCTTCGGCTTCGGCGCCGACGACTACATGACCAAGCCCTTCCACCGGCAGGAGCTGATCGCGCGCATCCATGCGATCGTCCGCCGCTCCAAGGGCCACGCGCAATCGGTGATCGCCACGGGCAAGTTCACCGTCAATCTCGACGCGAAGACGGTCGAGGTCGACCACAAGACGGTGCATCTCACGGGCAAGGAATACCAGATGCTGGAGCTCCTCTCGCTCCGCAAGGGCACGACGCTGACCAAGGAGATGTTCCTCAACCATCTCTATGGCGGCATGGACGAGCCGGAGCTGAAGATCATCGACGTCTTCATCTGCAAGCTGCGCAAGAAGCTCAGCGAGGCGACCGGCGGCGAGAACTATATCGAGACGGTCTGGGGCCGCGGCTACGTGCTGCGCGACCCGAACAGCGCCGAGGCGCGGCGCAAGATCGCCATGGGGGCCTGACAGGGACGGCGGACCGAGGTCCGCCCTACGGGACGCGACGCGCGGCGGCCGCCCTTCGGGGGCGGCCATTTCCGTTCCGGGAGTTGAGCGAGGCGGGCCAAGCGGATATTCCGGCGGGATCAAGCCCCGGAGAACCCCATGTCAGATCCGCGCCCCGTCGAAGAGCTGAGCCTCGAGGAAGCGGCCGAGGAGCTCGGGGAACTCGCGAGGCGGCTCAACCAGGCCAACAGCGACTATTACCAGAAGGACGCGCCGAAACTCGCGGACGCCGAGTATGACGCGCTGAGGCGCCGCAACGCCGAGATCGAGGCGCTGTACCCCGAGCTCCGCCGCGCGGATTCACCCTCCGAGCAGGTCGGCGCGGCGCCGTCGGAGGGGTTCGCCAAGATCCGGCACGTGGTGCCGATGCTGAGCCTCGAGAACGCCTTCGACGACGCCGAGGTGATCGAGTTCGACGCGCGGATCCGCCGCTTCCTCGGCCTGTCCGCCGAGGAGCCGCTGGCCTTCACCGCCGAGCCGAAGATCGACGGGCTCTCGCTCTCGCTGCGCTACGAGAAGGGCGTGCTGGTCCAGGCGGCGACCCGGGGCGACGGCGAGACCGGCGAGAACGTCACCGCCAACGCGCGCACGATCCCCGATATCCCGGAGCGCATCGCGGGCGCGCCGGAGGTGCTCGAGGTGCGAGGCGAGGCCTATATGAGCCACGCCGATTTCGCGGCGCTCAACGCCCGGCAGGCGGAGACGGGCGGCAAGACCTTCGCCAATCCGCGCAACGCCGCCGCGGGTTCCTTGCGCCAGCTGGATCCGAGGATCACCGCCGGCCGGCCGCTCAGGTACTTCGCCTATACCTGGGGCGCGCTCTCCGAGCCGCTGGCCGCGACCCAGACCGAGGCGATCGCCCGGCTCGGCGCCATGGGTTTCCAGGTCAATCCGCTGATGCGCCGCTGCGAGCATATCGAGGAGATGCTCGCCCGGTACCGCGCGATCGAGGCGCAGCGCGCGACGCTCGGCTACGACATCGACGGCGTGGTCTACAAGCTCGACCGGCTCGACCTGCAGCGCCGGCTCGGCTTCCGCTCCACCACGCCGCGCTGGGCGCTGGCGCACAAGTTCCCGGCCGAGGTGGCGAGCACGCGGCTCGAGGGGATCGACATCCAGGTCGGCCGCACCGGCGCGCTCTCGCCCGTCGCGCGGCTGACCCCGGTCACGGTCGGGGGCGTCGTCGTCTCGAACGCGACGCTGCACAACGAGGACTACATCAAGGGGCTCGATTCGAAGGGCCAGGAGATCCGCGGCGGCCGCGACATCCGGATCGGCGACTGGGTGCGGGTCTACCGCGCCGGCGACGTGATCCCGAAGGTCGAGGACGTGGACCTGTCCCGGCGGCCCGCCGACAGCGTGGCTTACGTCTTCCCTGACAAATGCCCGATCTGCGGCTCGGACGCGATCCGCGAGGAGGGCGAGGCGGTGCGCCGCTGCACCGGCGGGCTGATCTGCCCGGCGCAGGCGGTGGAGAAGCTCAGGCATTTCGTGAGCCGGAACGCCTTCGACATCGAGGGGCTGGGCTCGAAGCAGGTCGAGGCGCTGTTCGCCGACGGCTGGATCAAGGAACCGGCCGATATCTTCAAGCTGCGCGAGCGCTACGGGCTGGGCGAGCCGCTGCAATTGAAGAACCGCGAGGGCTGGGGCGCGAAATCGGCGGAGAACGTGCTCGCCGCGATCGACGAGCGGCGGGCGATCCCGCTGAACCGGCTGATCTTCGGCCTCGGCATCCGCCATGTCGGCGAGACCGGCGCGATGCTGCTCGCCCGCGCCTACGGCTCCTGGGCGCGGTTCGGCGGCGCGATGGAGGCGGCGCGCGCGCACGAGGGGCCGGAATGGGAGGAGTTGAACGCGATCGACGGCGTCGGCCCGGTCTTCGCCGCCGCCCTCGTAGATTTCTTCCATGAGCCCGCCGCCCGGGCGGCGATCGACCGGCTGGTCGCGGAGCTCGACATCCAGGACGTCGAGGCGCCGCGCACCGAGGGCTCGCCGGTGGTCGGCAAGACCGTGGTCTTCACCGGCACGCTCGAGAAGATGACCCGCGCCGAGGCCAAGGCCCGGGCCGAGGCGCTGGGCGCCAAGGTCGCGGGCTCGGTCTCGGCCAAGACGGATATCGTCGTGATCGGCCCCGGCGCGGGATCGAAGGAGAAGAAGGCGCGCGAGCTCGGCCTCAACGTCCTCGACGAGGACCAGTGGCTCGCGCTGATCGGCGCGTCCTGAGCGTGGCCAACATCTCCCCCGCCGTCGGATCGGCTGGCCCGCGCTTCGGCCCGGAAGCGCGGCGCTCCCGTTGCGCCGTCCCGGGCTCGACCCGGGACCTCGAAGCCGATGCGCGACGCCCGGGCGTCGAGGCCCCGGGTCGAGCCCGGGGCAGCGGAACGCGGTTGGGCGTCGGAGCGCGCCGAGACGGCTCCGCCACGCACGAGGGCGCGCGGGCATGAGCCGCCCGGAAATCCTGTTCCCGCTCTTCGGCGAGCTGACCGGCCTTCCGGGCGTCGGGCCGAAGGGGGCGAAGCTCTTCGAGAAGCTCGGGGTCACCAAGCCCGCCGACCTGGTCCTGACGCTGCCGACCGGCGTCGTCGACCGGCGGCTCCGGCCGAGCGTGCTCGGCGCGCGGCTGCCCGAGGTCGTCACCGTCGAGGTCGAGATCGGCGCGCATCACCCGGCGGCGCGCAAGGGCCGGCCCTACCGGATCGACGTGCGCGACGCCGAGACCGATTTCCACCTCGTCTTCTTCCATCCCCGCGCCGACTGGCTGCGCCAGACCTTCCCCGAGGGCGAGCGGCGCATCGTCTCGGGACGCGCCGAGATCTTCGACGGGATCGCGCAGATGGCGCATCCGGACTATGTGCTGCGCCCCGGGCCGGAGACGGAGCTGCCGGATTACGAGCCGGTCTATCCGCTGACCCAGGGGCTGACGAGCCGCGCCTTCGGCAAGGCGGCGCGGGCCGCGCTCGACCTGGCGCCCGACCTGCCCGAATGGATCGAGCCGAGCGTGATGCGCGCGCGCGGATGGCTCGGCTGGCGCGCGGCGCTCGGCGCGGCGCACGCGCCGGAAGGGGCGGGCGATCTCGCGCCCGAGACCCCGGTCCGCGCGCGCCTCGCCTATGACGAGTTCCTCGCGCATCAGCTGACGCTCGCGCTCGCCCGCGCGCATATGAAGCGGCCGAAGGGCTACCAGACCGAGGGCGACGGCCGGCTGCGCGCGCTGGTGCTCGGCAAGCTGCCCTACCGCCCCACCGGCGCGCAGGAGCGCGCGGTGGCCGAGATCGCCGCCGACATGGCGGCGTCGATCCGGATGAACCGGCTGCTGCAGGGCGATGTCGGCTCGGGCAAGACGCTGGTCGCCTTCCTCGCGATGCTGGCGGCGGTCGAATCCGGCGGCCAGGCGGCGATGATGGCGCCGACCGAGATCCTCGCCCGGCAGCATCTCGCTGGCCTTGCCCCGCTCGCGGCGCGCGCGGGGGTGCGCGTCGAGCTCCTGACCGGCCGCGACAAGGGGGCTGAGCGCGCGACGAAGCTCGCGGCGCTGGCCGAGGGGCGGATCGACGTGCTCGTCGGCACGCACGCGCTTTTCCAGTCCGACGTCGCCTTCCACGACCTGCGGCTCGCGGTGGTGGACGAGCAGCACCGGTTCGGCGTCGAGCAGCGCAAGGAGCTCGGCTCCAAGGGGCGGGCGGTAGACATCCTCGTCATGACCGCGACGCCGATCCCGCGCAGCCTCGCCTTGGCGCGATACGGCGACATGGACGTCTCGGTGCTCGACGAGAAGCCGCCGGGGCGGCGGCCGGTGAAGACCGCCCTCGTCTCCGCCGGGCGGATCGACGAGATCATCGACCACCTGCGCAAGGCGCTCGCCGAAGGGCGGCAGGCCTATTGGGTCTGCCCGCTGGTCGAGGAATCCGACGTCGCCGAGATGACCGCCGCCGAGGAGCGGTACCGCGCGCTCGGGGCGGCGCTGGGCGAGGGCGTGGGGCTCGTCCACGGCCAGATGCCGCCGGCGCGCAAGGACGCGGCGATGGCGGATTTCATCGCCGGCCGGCTGCGGCTCCTCGTCGCCACCACGGTGATCGAGGTCGGCGTCGACGTGCCGAACGCCTCGATCATGGTGATCGAGGGCGCGCAGCATTTCGGCCTCGCGCAGCTGCACCAGCTGCGCGGCCGGGTCGGGCGGGGCGCGGCCGAGTCGACCTGCATCCTGCTCTACGACCCGCCGCTCGGCGACGCGGCCGAGGCGCGGCTTCGGATCATGCGCGAGACCGAGGACGGATTCGCGATCGCCGAGGAGGACCTGCGCCTGAGGGGCGCGGGCGATCTGATCGGCACCGCGCAATCGGGCCTGCCCCGGTTCCGGATCGCCGATCTCGAGACCCAGTCCGCGCTGATGCGCGTGGCGCAGGACGACGCGCGGATGCTGCTCGCACAGGATCCGGGGCTTACGTCGAAACGCGGCGAGGCGGCGCGGGTGCTCCTGCACCTGATGGAGCGCGACAAGGCGATTCGGCTGCTCGGCGTCGGCTAAGCCCCGGATTCCGCTCTTGTTCCTGCTATGTTCCGATTTTCTTGACTCAGGGTTAAGAATCGGGAACATTATAGGAACAAAGCAGATCACCCGGAGAACAAACGATGATTTCCGAGCTTGCCCGCCTGCTGAATACCGCTCCCGCCAGGATCGCCTATGAGACGCTCGGTCTGACGGGGCTCTGCGCCACGCTCATCGCCGTCTTCTGCCTGCCGGCCTTCGCCTGATCGCCTTTCCGATCGCCTTGCCCGCGGTGCCTGGCGCGGACCGCCTCTCCGCGCACCTGTCGACTGCCCTGACACCGCCACCTGGCCGCGCCCCACGGGAGGCGCGGCCTTTTTCGTTCCGGCCGCGCGCGCCGTGGCCGCGGCGGGCGATTCCGTGTAAGCGGGAGAGCATGACGATCACCAACCAGGATGAACTCGACGGGCTGCGCGAGATCGGCCGCGTCGTCGCGAACACGATGACCGCGATGGCGCGGGCGCTCGAGCCCGGCATGACGACCCGCGAGCTCGACGACATCGGCCGCGCGCTTCTGGAGCACGAGGGCGCGCGCTCGGCGCCGGAGACGACCTACGGCTTTCCCGGCGCCACCTGCGTCAGCGTGAACGAGGAGATCGCCCATGGCATCCCCGGCGCGCGGCGGCTGGCGAAGGGCGATCTCGTCAACATCGACGTCTCGGCCTCGAAGAACGGCTTCTTCGCCGACACCGGCGCCACGTACCGCGTTCCGCCGGTCCGCGCGGCGTTGGAGCGGCTGTGCCGCGACGGGCGGCGCGCGGCGGAGATCGGGATCGCCCAGGTCGGCGCCGGCCGGCCGATCGCCGGCATCGGCGCGGCGGTCGGGCGTTTCGCGCGCGCCAGGGGCTACACGCTGATCCGCGACCTCCACAGCCACGGCGTCGGCCGCGCGTTGCACGAGTACCCGGACGCGGTGGCGACCTGGCCCAACCCCGCCGACAGGCGCCGCATCTCCCGCGGGCTGGTGCTGACGGTCGAGCCCTTCCTGTCGCTGGGCGGTCTGCGGGCAAGCGAGGACCGCGACGGCTGGACCCTGCGCTCCGAGCCGCGCGCGCCCGTGGTCCAGTACGAGCATACCGTGGTCGCGACCGACCGGGGCGCCATCGTCGTCACCCTGCCGGGCTGAAGCGCGCTCAGCGGTGCCGGCTGCGCGCCAGCGCGACCTGGATCGCCGGGAAGAAGGCCAGCGTGATCTCGCTCAGGAGGCCGAGCCAGCCCGGCGCCCGGCCATAGGCGCGCAGGAACTGGTCGAGCGTATCCCCGAGGCTGGTCGAGAGCGCCGCCTCGGCGACCACCAGCAGCACGAAGGTCATGGTCCCCATCACCGCCGCCTGCGGCAGGCTGCGGCGCATGCCGAACCGGTTGATCAGCGCCCGCGACGCCACCCAGGCGATGACCAGCACCACCGGCACCTCGAGCAGCGCGGTCAGCGTATGGCCGATCATCGGCGCGAAGAGATAGGCGCGCAGCACGTTCCCGACCACGCGGATCAGGAAGAGGATCGCGAAGTAGACGAGGGCCGCGCGGAAGGTCGCTGCCATGCCGTCCCCGCTCAGGCCGCGCGCGCGGCTTCGTCGATCGCGTCGAGCGTCGCCTCGATCGCGAGCAAGATCGAATCGTGCCGGTTGCGATAGTCGCGGGCGGGGATCAGCACCTCGTAGCCCTCGAAGGGCGCCTCCGGGACCGGGCCGTTCTCGCGCAGCATGGCGCGAAGCTGGTCGCGCAGCCGCTGGATCGCGGCGCGATCCACGCCGATCACATGCTGGCCGAGCAGCGCGGCCGAGGCCTGGCCCAGCGCGCAGGCGCGCACGTCCTGGCCGAAGGCGGTGATCCGGCCCGCCGCGTCGAGGCCGACGTCCACCGTCACGGTGGAGCCGCAGAGCGGGGCGCGCTTTCGCGCGGTATGGGCGGGGGCGGGCAGCCGCTCGCGATGCGGGATGTCCGTGGCGAGCGCGAGGATACGCTGCGAATAGAGCTTGATCAGATCCTGTTCGGCCATGCGGCCCCGCCTTTGCATTCAGCCCCGGTCCCTCTAGATAGGCCGGAATCATCTGGCGGGAAAGAGGAGCCGCGCATGGCCGCCTTCGACATCTCGAGCCTGCGCTTCGACGCGCGCGGCCTCATTCCGGCGATCGCCCAGGACCGCGCGGGCGACGTGCTGATGCTGGCCTGGATGAACGCCGAGAGCCTTGGCGAGACGCTCGCGACCGGGCAGGTCACCTACTGGTCGCGCTCGCGCGGCGAGCTCTGGCGCAAGGGCGCGACCTCGGGCCACGTCCAGCGGCTGGTGGAGCTGCGGGTCGATTGCGACCGCGACTGCCTGCTCCTGATCGTGGACCAGGAGGGGCCGGCCTGCCACACCAACCGGCGGAGCTGCTTCTACACCGCCGTGCGCGACGGCGGCGAGGTGATCCTGAGCGAGCCGATGGTCGATTGACGGCGGGCATGGCGTAGGGTGGGCGATCCCGCCCACCATCCCCCTCCGCCACTCTCGCCGCGCGGGTCCGATCGCCGGACGGTGGGCGGAATCGCCCACCCTACGCGGCGACCATCGCCCGGACATCCGCCGGTGTCGCGCCCTCGGCGCGGAGCGTCGCGAGGGCGCGGGCGTCGTCGCGCTTGGCGAGCCGCTTGCCGTTCGCGTCGCGGATCAGCCGGTGATGGTGCCAGACCGGGACCGGCAGGCCGAGCAGCGCCTGCAGCAGCCGGTGCAGCGGCGTCGCCTCCCAGAGATCGGCGCCCCGGACCACGTGGCTGATCCCCTGCGCCGCGTCGTCCACCACCACCGCGAGATGGTAGGCGACGCCGATGTCGCGCCGGCCGAGCACCACGTCGCCGAGCTCGGCGCGCAGCGCGTCCGGGTCGAGCCTGTGCGTTCCGGGAAAGAGCGGGCCGGTCTCGGCGAAGGTGAGCCCGTCCCCCGCGCGGTCGAGCGCCGCGCCGAGGTCGAGCCGGATCGCGTCCTCCGGCCGCCGGTCGGCCATCGGCCGGCCGCGGCAGGTGCCGGGGTAGACCGCCGGTCCCCGGGCGCCCTCCTGCGGCGCGGAAAGCGCCGCGCGGATCTCGGCGCGGGTGCAGGAGCAGGGATAGGTAAGGCCCACCGCGCCGAGCCGGTCGAGCGCCTCGGCGTAAGCCGGCCCGCGCCCGGACTGGCGCGCCACCGGCTCGGGCCAGGCGAGGCCGAGCCAGCGGAGGTCCTCGAAAATCCCCGCCTCGTATTCGGGCCGGCTGCGCGTCGTGTCGATATCCTCGATCCGGAGCAGGCATGTCCCGGCCGCGGTCTCGGCGAGGTCCCAGGCCGTCAGCGCCGAGAAGGCGTGGCCGAGATGCAGCCGCCCCGTCGGCGAGGGCGCGAAGCGCGTGCGCATCAGCGCCGGCGCAGCACGAAGATATCGGCCTTCAGGTCGGCGCCGGGCAGGAAGCGGCCATATTCGCGGAACGCGATCTCGGCGAAGCCGCAGTCGACGTTCTCGCGGATCCGGCCGACATAATCGGGATTGGTGCGCGCGAGGTCGGAGAGCGAGAAGACGTAGAGCCCGCCCGGGGGAATGAGCCGCAGCCCCGCGTCGATCACCGAGGCGGGCGCGTATCCGGGCGCGAGGATGCCGATGGCGGCGGCGTTGAGATAGGTCCCCGGTTCGACCGGCGGCGCCGCGTCCCATTCCCAGGGCAGGATGGCGCGATAGATCCCGCCGGGCCGCGCGGTGGCGAAGGCGCGCATCTCCGGATTGGGTTCGAGCCCGTCGATGGCCGAGAAGCCGAGGCTGCGGAGCGCGACCCCGACGAGCCCGGTGCCGGTGCCGAATTCAATGAGCGGGGCGTCGCGCGCCGCGCCGGCCCCCGCGAGCGCGGCCGCCGCGCGCCGGGGTCCTTCGTAGCCTGTCTCCGCCATCAGCCGGTCGTAATCCGGCGCCGGCATCAGGTGCAGTTCGTGGATGTCGACGGGTTTCTCGGTCATCGGCCTGCTCCCTGGGACCCGAAGGGCTCAGGCTAGACCGCGGCCGCCTTCGCTGTCGAGAGGGTCAGCCAGTCCGCGAAATCCGCCTTCGCGCGGTCGGTGTAGCCCTTGTAGCGCTCGCGCCGGCCGCGCCGCCCGCCCCGCGCCGCCTCGAGCGGCGGGAAGAGGCCGAAGTTCACGTTCATCGGCTGGAAGGTCTTCGCATCCGCCCCGCCGGTGATGTGGCGCACCAGCGATCCCATCGCGGTGGTCTGGGGCGGGGGCGGGAGGTCGCGGCCGAGCCGTTCGGCCGCCGCCATCCGGCCCGCGAGCAGGCCCATCGCGGCGCTCTCGACATAGCCCTCGACGCCGGTGATCTGGCCCGCGAAGCGCAGCCGGGGCTCGGCGCGCAGGCGCAGCCGGTCGTCGAGCAGCCGCGGCGAGTTCAGGAAGGTGTTGCGGTGGATGCCGCCGAGCCGGGCGAAACCGGCGTTCTCGAGCCCCGGGATCATGCGCAGCACCTCGGTCTGCGCGCCGTATTTCATCTTGGTCTGGAAGCCCACGATGTTGAAGAGCGTGCCAAGCGCGTTGTCGCGCCGAAGCTGCACCACCGCGTAGGGCTTCTTCTCGGGCGCGTGCGCGTTGGTGAGGCCGACCGGCTTCATCGGCCCGAAGCGCAGCGTCTCGCGGCCGCGCTCGGCCATCACCTCGATCGGCAGGCAGCCGTCGAAATAGGGCGTGTCGGTCTCGCCTTCGCGGAACTCGGTCTTCTCGGCGGCGAGCAGCGCGTCGATGAAGGCCTCGTACTGGTCCCGGTCCATCGGGCAGTTGAGATAGGCCGTGCGCTCCTCCTCGGTCTCGCCCTTGTCGTAGCGGGACTGGAACCAGGCCTTGGAAAGGTCGATCGTGTCGAAATGGATGATGGGTGCGATCGCGTCGAAGAAGGCGAGCGCGCTCTCGTCGGTGCGGGCGCGGATCGCCTCGGCGAGCGCGGGCGAGGTCAGGGGGCCAGTCGCGACGATCACGCTCGACCAGTCCTCGGGCGGCAGGCCCGCGACCTCGCCCCGGTCGATGGTGACGAGCGGATGCGCCTCGAGCCGGGCGGTGACGGCGGCGGAGAAAGGGTCGCGGTCGACCGCGAGCGCGCCGCCCGCCGGCAGGGAATGCGCGTCGGCCATCGCCATGACGAGGCCGCCGCCCGCGCGCATCTCCCAGTGCAGGAGGCCGACGGCGTTGTTCTCGTCGTCGTCGGAGCGGAAGGAGTTCGAGCAGACCATCTCGGCGAGCCCGTCGGTGCGATGGGCGAAGGTGCCGGTGACGGGGCGCATCTCGTGCAGGATCACGGGGACCCCGGCCTCCGCCGCCTGCCAGGCGGCTTCGGATCCGGCCATGCCGCCGCCGATGATGTGGATGGGTAAGGGCGCGCTCATGGCGCGAGCCTCTAGGCGAGAATCGCCCGGAAGGGAAGTGCCGGGGCGGAGGGCCGCCCCGGCGACGACGTCAGGCGAGCCCGCGGTTCCGGCCGAGATAGGCGTCGACCGAGAGCGCGCCCGGCCCGGAGGCGATGAGCGTGAGGAAGCCGCCCGCGATGGTGAGGTTCTTCGCGAAGTTGATCATCTGGCCCATGCGCTCCATGCCCTCCAGCCCCTGGGCCGGCAGGTAATGGAAGAAATAGGCGGCGACGACGCAGAAGACCGCGAGCGCGAGCGCGGCCCAGCGGGTCTGGAAGCCGACGAGGATCGCGAGGCCGCCGAGGGCCTCGATCGCGATCGCGGGGAAGGCCATGAAGCCGGGCAGGCCGCCCGAGGCGGTATAGGCCATCGTGCCCTGGATGTCCCCGAGCTTGCCGAAGCCGGCCTGGATGAACATGAAGGACAGCAGGATGCGGGCGACGAGCAGCAGCGGCGCGTTGAGGTTCGTCATCGGGTCTCTCGCGTTGAACGGCGCGACCGGGCGCCTCGTCCCCGATAGCAGACGCCGGCCGTGAACGCACCGATGCATTTAGACAAGGTGAGTTTCCGGAACGGCATAAAACCGGCGATTTGGCCGGCTTTATTTCCCGGAAGGGACAGAATGACGAGGCGCCCGGGGGCGGAGGATCACTCCGCGCCCGGCTCCTCGTCCTCGGCCGCGGCGCCCTCGACGCCGTTCTCGGCCACGAGCGCCACCGAGACGACCCGCTCGCCGGATCCGGTGTTGAAGACCCGCACGCCGCCCGCGCCGCGCGAGCGGAACGAGATGCCCGCGACCGGCACGCGGATCGATTGTCCCGCGTCGGTCGCGAGCATGATCTGGTCACCCATCTCCACCGCGAAGAGCGTGGCGAGCGGACCGCCCCGCATCGCGCGGTCCATCGCGGCGACGCCCTGGCCGCCCCGGCCGCGCACCGGATAGTCGTGGCTCGACGAAAGCTTGCCCGAGCCGTTCTCGGTGATGGTCAGGAGCAGGTCTTCCGCCTCGGACATCTCGACGTAGCGCGTCTGGCCGAGCTCGAAGTTTCCGAGGGCGGCGTCCTCGCCTTCCTCGGCCTCGATCTCCACCTCCTCCTCCGGCGCGCCCATGACGGCGCGGCGGCGCTTGAGATAGGCCGCGCGCTCCTCGGAGGTCGCGTCGAAATGCCGGATCACCGCCATCGAGACCACCTCGTCGCCCGCGGCGAGCCGGATGCCGCGCACGCCGGTCGAATCGCGGCCCTTGAAGACGCGGACATCCGGGACCGGGAAGCGGATCGCCTTGCCAAGGCGCGTCGTCAGCATGACGTCGTCTTCCTCGGAGCAGATCCGCGCGTTGATGAGCCGCGTGCCCTCGGGCAGCTTCATCGCGATCTTGCCGTTCCGCATGATGTTGGTGAAATCGTCGAGCGCGTTGCGGCGCACGTCGCCATCGGAGGTGGCGAACATCACCTGCAGGCTCGCCCATTCCTCCTCGGGCACGTCGACCGGCATGATCGCGGCGATCGAGGTGCCCTGGTCGATCGGCAGGATGTTGACGATCGCCTTGCCCCGCGCGTTGCGCGCCGCGAGCGGCAGGCGCCAGGTCTTCAGCTCGTAGACGATCCCGCCCGTGGTGAAGAAGAGAAGCGCGGTATGGGTGTTCGCCACGAAGAGCGTGGTGACGAAATCCTCGTCCTTCGTGTTCATCCCCTGGGTGCCCTTGCCGCCCCGGCGCTGGGCCCGGTACTCGGTCAGGGGGGTGCGCTTGATGTAGCCGCCGGAGGTCACGGTCACGACCATGTCCTCGCGCTCGATCAGGTCCTCGTCCTCGAGGTCGGCGTCGTGCTCGACGATCTCCGAGCGGCGCGGCACGGCGAAGAGGCCGCGCACCTCGCGCAGCTCGTCCGAGATGATCGAGAGGATCCGCGCGCGCGAGGCGAGGATCCCGAGATAGTCCTGGATCTTGCCGGCCAGCTCCTCGAGCTCGTCGGTCACTTCCTTGACCCCGAGCGCGGTCAGCCGCTGCAGCCGGAGCTCGAGGATCGCCCGGGCCTGGATCTCGGAGAGATTGTAGGTCCCGTCCTCGTTCACCCGGTGGCTCGGATCGTCGATGAGCTGGATATAGGGCGCGATATCGGCCGCCGGCCAGCGGCGGGTCATCAGCCGCTCGCGCGCCTCGGCCGGGTCGGCGGAGGAGCGGATCGTGGCCACGACCTCGTCCACGTTCGAGACCGCGACCGCGAGGCCGCAGAGGACATGCGCCCGCTCCCGCGCCTTGCGCAGGTCGAAGGCGGTGCGCCGCGCGACCACCTCCTCGCGGAAGGTGAGGAAGGCGGTCAGGAACTTGCGAAGGTCGAGCTGCTCCGGCCGCCCGCCGTTCAGCGCCAGCATGTTGCAGCCGAAGGAGGTCTGCATCGGCGTGAAGCGGAAGAGCTGGTTCAGCACCACCTCGGGCGTGGCGTCGCGGCGCAGCTCCACGACCACGCGCACGCCGAAGCGGTCGCTCTCGTCCTGGACATGGGCGATGCCCTCGATCTTGCGGTCGCGCGCGTATTCCGCGATCCGCTCGATCATCGTCGCCTTGTTGACCTGATACGGGATCTCGGTCGCGACGATGGCGAAACGGTCCTTGCGGATCTCCTCGATCTTGGTGCGCGCCCGGACGATCACCGAGCCGCGGCCCTCGTGATAGGCCTTCCGCGCCCCGGCCCGGCCGAGGATGATGCCGCCGGTGGGAAAATCGGGCGCCGGGATGTAGTCCATCAGCTCCGAGACGCCGAGGTCGGGGTTCTCGATCAGCGCCAGCGTCGCGTCGATCACCTCGCCGAGGTTGTGCGGCGGGATATTGGTCGCCATGCCGACCGCGATGCCGCCCGCGCCGTTGACCAGCATGTTGGGGAACCGCGCCGGCAGGACCGAGGGCTCCATGTCCTTGCCGTCGTAGTTCGGCTGGAAATCGACCGTGTCCTTCTCGATATCCGCCATCAGATAGTCGGCGGGCTTGTCGAGCCGGACCTCGGTATAGCGCATCGCCGCCGGGGCGTCGCCGTCCATCGAGCCGAAGTTGCCCTGGCCGTCGAGCAGCGGCAGCGACATCGAGAACGGCTGCGCCATGCGCACGAGCGCGTCGTAGATCGCGCCGTCGCCGTGCGGGTGGTACTTACCCATCACATCGCCCACCGGACGGGCGGATTTCCGATACGCCTTGTCGTGCGTGTTGCCGGTCTCGTTCATCGCGTAGAGGATGCGGCGATGGACCGGCTTCAGCCCGTCGCGCAGATCCGGGATCGCGCGGCTGACGATGACGCTCATCGCATAGTCGAGATAGGCGGTGCGCATCTCCGACTCGATCGCGATGGCAGGCCCGGAATGGACGGTGCGCGGAGCCTCCGGCTCCTGATCGGGAGTCTCGTCGTCGGGAGTATCGGCCAAGGGGAAGGATCCTGTTCCGGGGCGCTCAGGGGTCTGATAAGCGGTTATAGGTGCACGCCGGAGCGTGCGCAATCGCGGGAGGACCGGGGGATGCCGCACGACCATGAAGAGCACGGGTCCGGGCACGGCCACGGACATGACCATGAGCGTGGGCACGACCACGCCCACGACAACCATCTCGACCCGATGACGGCGCGGGTGATGGCGCTCGAGACCATCCTGACCGAGAAGGGCCTCGTGGATCCCGCGGCGCTCGACGCGATCATCGAGACCTATGTCTCGAAGGTCGGGCCGCGCAACGGCGCGCGGGTGGTGGCGCGGGCCTGGCTGGAGCCCGACTACGCCGACTGGCTGCGGCGGGATGCGACGGCGGCGATCGCCGACATGGGCTATTCCGGCCGGCAGGGCGAGCACATGCGCGCGGTGTTCAACACCGGCGAGACGCACAACCTCGTCGTCTGCACGCTCTGCTCCTGCTACCCCTGGGCGGTGCTCGGCCTGCCGCCGGTCTGGTACAAGGCGCCGCCCTACCGCGCGCGCGCGGTCAGCGATCCGCGCGGCGTGTTGCGCGAATTCGGGCTGGAGCTGCCGGCGGAGACGAGGATCCGCGTCTGGGACTCGACGGCCGAGCTGCGCTACCTCGTCGTGCCCGAGCGGCCCGGGGGCACCGAGGGGCTCGGACTGGAGGAGCTCGCCGATCTCGTCGGCCGCGACGCGATGATCGGCACGGCGCTGGCGGGCGCGAAATGAACGGGCCGCAGGATCTGGGCGGGCAGCAGGGCTTCGGCCCGGTCGCGCCCGAGGTGGACGAGCCCTTGTTCCACGCGCCCTGGGAGGCGCGGGCGATGGCGGTCACGATCGCGAGCGGCGCGCTCGGCGCCTGGACGATCGACGAAAGCCGCCACATGCGCGAGAGCCTCGGCTGGGTCACCTACTACCAGTCGAGCTACTACGAGATCTGGATCCGGGCGCTGGAGAAACTGCTGGAGCGGCACGGCCTCGTCGCCGCCGACGAGCGGGCGGCGGGCCACGCGCTCCACGGCGGGCGCGAGCCGCCCCGGCCCGCGCTCCCGGCCGCGGCGGTCGCGGGCGCGCTGGCGCGCGGCACGCCCTGCGACCGGCCGGTGGCGTCGCCGCCCCGGTTCGCGGCGGGCGACCGGGTGCGGACGCTGGCGATGAACCCCGCCGGGCATACCCGGCTGCCGCGCTATGCCCGCGACAAGACGGGCGTGGTCGAGACGGTGCAGGGCGGGTTCGTCTTTCCCGACACCAACGCGCATGGCGGCGGCGATTGCCCGGAATGGGTCTATACCGTCGTCTTCGCGGCCGAGGACCTCTGGGGCGCGGACGCGGATCCGGGCTCGACGGTCTCGGTCGATGCCTGGGAGAGCTATCTTGAACCCGCCTGAGACCCTGCCGCGCGAGGAACCCGGCGCCCCGGCCTTCGCCGCGCCCTGGGAGGCGAAGGCCTTCGCGCTCATGGTGCTGCTGCGCGACCGGGGGCTCTTCACCGCGACGGACTGGGCCGCGGCGCTGGGCGCGGAATGCGCGCGAGGCGGCCCCTATTACGAGGCCTGGCTCCGCGCGCTCGAGAGTCTGCTCGCGCGCGCCGGGGTCGCGGGCGCCACCGAGATCGCGGCGCTCGCGCGCGACTGGGAGCGCGCGGCGGAGGCGACGGCGCACGGAACCCCGATCCGGCTCGAGAACCTCCGCCCCTAGAACCCCGGGTTTCCGGCGCTTATATGGCGGGCGGGCCCCCGAAGGGGCGCGGAGGACTTATGAGCGAACAGGAACGGTTTCCCGGCTGGCACGGGACCACGATCATCGGGGTCAGGAAGGGCGGCCGCGTCGTCGTCGCCGGCGACGGGCAGGTCAGCCTCGGCCAGACGGTCATCAAGGGCACGGCGCGCAAGGTCCGCCGCCTCGCGCCCGGTGGCAAGGACGTGGTCTGCGGCTTCGCCGGATCGACCGCCGACGCCTTCACCCTGCTCGAGCGGCTCGAGAAGAAGCTCGAGGCGGCGCCGGGCCAGCTCGCCCGCGCCTGCGTCGAGCTCGCCAAGGACTGGCGCATGGACAAGTACCTGCGCAACCTCGAGGCGATGCTGATCGTCACCGACGGGTCGGAGCTTTTCGTCATCACCGGCGCGGGCGACGTGCTCGAGCCCGAGCACGACATCGCGGCGATCGGCTCCGGCGGAAACTACGCGCTGGCGGCGGCGCGCGCGCTCATGGACACCGACCTCGACGCCGAGGCGGTCGCGCGCAAGGCGATGGCGATCGCCGCCGACATCTGCGTCTACACCAACGGCAACCTGACGGTGGAGAGCCTCGATGCCCGGTGAGGGCGGGGCTTTCGAGCGCGTGAACTCCAAATCCGTGGAAGCACAATGACCAACCTCACCCCCCGCGAGATCGTCTCCGAGCTCGATCGCTTCATCATCGGCCAGGGAGATGCCAAGCGCGCCGTCGCGGTCGCGCTGCGCAACCGCTGGCGGCGCAAGCAGCTCGCCGACGACATCCGCGACGAGGTCTATCCGAAGAACATCCTGATGATCGGCCCGACCGGCGTCGGCAAGACCGAGATCTCGCGCCGCCTCGCGAAGCTCGCCAAGGCGCCGTTCCTGAAGGTCGAGGCCACGAAATTCACCGAGGTCGGCTACGTCGGCCGCGACGTCGAGCAGATCATCCGCGATCTCGTCGACGCCTCGATCGCGATGACGCGCGAGCTGATGCGCGAGAAGGTCAAGGCGACCGCGCATTCCGCCGCCGAGGAGCGCGTGGTCGACGCGCTGGCCGGGGAGGGCGCGCGCGAGCAGACCCGCGACATGTTCCGCAAGAAGCTCCGCGCCGGCGAGCTCGACGACAAGGAGATCGAGCTCGAGGTCGCCGACACCTCGAGCCCGTTCCCCACGATGGAGATCCCGGGCCAGCCCGGCGCCGGGATGATGGGCGGCGTCAACCTCGGCGACATCTTCGGCAAGGCCTTCGGCGGCCGGAAGACCCGGCGCCGGATGACGGTCGCGGCCTCCTACCAGCTCCTGATCACCGAGGAGGCCGACAAGCTGCTCGACACCGAGGTCGTGACCCGCGAGGCGATCGAGGCGGTGGAGCAGAACGGCATCGTCTTCATCGACGAGATCGACAAGGTCTGCGCCCGCGCCGAGACCCGCGGCGCCGACGTCAGCCGCGAGGGCGTGCAGCGCGACCTCCTGCCGCTGATCGAGGGCACGACGGTCTCGACCAAGCACGGGCCGGTCAAGACCGACCACGTGCTCTTCATCGCGAGCGGCGCCTTCCACATCGCGAAACCCTCGGATCTGCTGCCCGAGCTGCAGGGCCGCCTGCCGATCCGGGTCGAGCTCCGCGCGCTGACCGAGGCGGATTTCGTCCGGATCCTGACCGAGACCGACAACGCGCTGACGCGCCAATACGCGGCGCTGATGGCGACCGAGGGCGTCGGGGTCGATTTCACCGAGGACGGGATCGCCGCGCTGGCGCGGATCGCCGCCGAGGTGAATTCGACGGTCGAGAACATCGGCGCGCGCCGGCTTTACACCGTGCTCGAGCGGGTCTTCGAGGACCTGAGCTTCACCGCGCCGGACCGCGACGGCGAGAAGGTCACGGTGGACGCGGTCTTCGTCGAGAAATACCTCAGCGAGCTCGCCCGCTCGACGGATGTGAGCCGCTACGTGCTCTGAGGGCCGGCGGGCCCTCGAAGCGGTCGCGGCGCCTCCCGTCGGGAGGCGCCGCTTTCATTTCATCATGTCGGGTTCAGCCTGTGGGACGCGCGGGACGGGCCGTGTCAGGCGACGACGGCCTTGTGGCGCTTGACCCGCGGCTCCGGCTCCGGCGCGTAGGCGGCCCAGACCGCCCCCGGCACCAGGGTCAGCGACCCTGCGAGACTATAGGCCGCGACGGCGGCCAGTGGCCCCCATCCCGCGGCGAGCGTCGCGGCGGCGGCGCCCGCGCTCACGATTATCGAGAATAACAATCCGGCGACCAGCTGCGGTTTCATGGCCTTCTCCCTACGACCCGCGGGGTTGTCCCCTATCCCATCTTATCGACGCGTCCGGGGGCAAAAAGTTCCTGCCACGCGGCGTGCCGTTGCAACAGAGATACAGTCAGGAGATTTTTGTTCAATATGCTACTTTCGGCTTGGACCTCCCGCGATCACGGGGGAATTCGGCGGTCTTCCGCCCCGGACGGGTCCAGGTTTGTCCTGAAAATAAAAGACAAAAGCGCGGGGCTAGGCGCTCAGCGATCAAAATAGGCCTGATTCGATCGCGCTAGAGTGTCGCGAAGGTGATCCCGAGAATCCGTTCGATTGCGCGTCCGGCGATCGCCGCGTGGGCCAGGACCTCCTCGATCGTGTCCGGCATCTGCTCCGGGCCGCCGGTCGCGGCGTTGGTGATGGCCGAGAGGCCGAGCACCTTCATCCCGGCGTGGTTGGCCGCGATCACCTCGAGCACCGTCGACATGCCGACCGCGTCGGCGCCGGTCGACCGCAGCCAGCGCCGCTCCGCCGAGGTCTCGAGCGAGGGCCCGGCGATGCCCGCGTAGATGCCCCGGCGGAGCGGGAGGCCCGCCGCCTCGGCCGCGCGCGCCGCCGTCTCCCGCGCCTCGGGCGCGTAGGCGCGGCTCATGTCGGGGAAGCGCAGGCCGAGCGCGGGCTCGTACGGGCCGATCAGGGGATTGGCGCCGGTGAGGTTGAGGTGGTCCTCGATCAGCATCACCTCGCCCGGCCGGAACTCGGGGCTGAGCGCGCCGGCCGCGTTGGTCACCACGAGCGTCTCCGCGCCGAGCGCGCGCATCAGATAGACCGGCAGCGCGATGTCGCGCGCCGGCCAGCCCTCGTAGAGATGCAGCCGCCCGCGCATCAGCGCGACCCGCCGGCCGAAGAGCGCGCCGATCACCAGCTGTCCCGCGTGGCCCGGCGCGGTCGAGACCGGCATGCCGGCGATCTCGGCGTAGGGAATGGTCACCGCGTCCTCGACCGCCGCGGCGAGGTCGCCGAGGCCCGAGCCGAGGATCACCCCGAGCTCGACCGGCGCCCCGACCCGGCGCGCGATCGAGGACCGCGCGCGTTCGACCCGCTCCGCCTGCGTCATGCGATGCTCCCGGCGATGGCGGGGGTGAGCGCGCGGACGCGCCCGAGGGTCTCGGCGATGTTGACCCTGGTCAGCGCCCCGTCCCGCACCACGCGCTGTCCGGCGACGAAGACGTCGCGCACGTCCGATTTCGCGGTCGAGAAGACGATATGCGTCATCGGGTCGAACATCGGCGTCGCATGCACGCGGTCGGTGTCGATCAGGATCATGTCGGCGAACTTCCCCACTTCGAGCGCGCCGATCCGGTCCGCGGCGCCGAGCGCCGCCGCGCCCTCCCGCGTCACCATCGCGAGCGCCTGCCGCGTCGAGACCGCGTCCGCGCGATGCGTCGCCCCCCGGTGCAGGGTCGCCGCGAGCCGGAGCGCCATCCACATGTCGAGGTCGTTGCCCGAGATCGCGCCGTCGGTCCCGACCGTGACGCGCACCCCGGCGGCGAGCATGTCGGACACGCGCGCGATCCCGGAGGCGAGCTTCAGGTTCGAGACCGGATTGTGCGAGACCGTGGCCCCGGTCCGGGCCAGGATCTCGATCTCCGCGTCGTCGAGCCAGACGCAATGCGCGAGCACGGTCCGCTCGTCGAGCAGGCCGAGATGGTCGAGGTGCCGGATCACCGAGTGGCCGTAGCGGGTCTCGATATCCGCCTGCTCGGCCCGGGTCTCCGCCGCGTGGGTGCAGAAGAGCGCGCCGCGCTCCTCGGCGAGCGCTTTGGCCGAGGTGAGGTTGTCCGGCCCGACCGTATAGGCGCCATGCGGCATGATGGTCGGAAAGACATCGTCCGCGCCGTCGAACTCGGCGAAGAAGGCGCGCGCGGCGCGCAGCCGGTCGTCGTGGCTCACGTGGTCGACGCCGGGGAAGTCGATGAAGATCCCGCCGGTCGCGACCCGCATCCCGAGCTCGCGCGCCGCCCGCGCGGTCTCCTCGGGGAACCAGAACATGTCCATCACCGTGGTGACGCCGGAAAGCAGCAGCTCCGCGAGACCGAGCGTGGCGCCGAGCCGCACCGTCCGGCGGTTCAGGATCGCGCCCTCGGCCTTCCAGACGGTCTGGAGCCAGGGTTCGAGCGGCAGGTCCTCGACCAGCCCGCGAAAGAGGCTGTCGGCGGCGTGGCAATGGGTGTTGACGAGCCCCGGCATCAGGATCGCGCCGCCCGCGTCCACCACCTCGGCCGCGTGGCGCCCGATCGCCGCCGAGGGCCCGATCGCCGCGATCCGCCCGTCCCGGACCGCGACGGCGCCATCCGGGACCACGGTGAAATCCGCGTCCGCCGTGACGATGAGCGCGTTGGTGACGATCAGGTCCGGGCGCGCGGCGGCGGGATCGGTCATCCGGGAACTCCGTCTAAGACGCGCCAAGCGGTCGCACAGCTCCCCGTCCCGGTCAATCGCCAAGCGGCCTCCCGGAACCCGCGCGCGGCGCGGCGGTTGATCGGGCGCCGCTCCGGCGGCAAGCTTGGGTGGAAGGGAGGCCCCGATGTACAAACCCGACGGCTATACCAGCGTCTCGCCCTATCTCATCGTGCCCGACGCCCGCGCCACGCTCGACTTCGCCGCGCGCGTCTTCGAGGCGCCGATGCTCTACGCCCACGAGGACGCGGAGGGCGTGATCCGCCACGCCGAGTTCCGGATCGACGACAGCGTGGTGATGGTCGGGCAGGGCGCCGAGGCCGCGCCGGCGCATGTCCATGTCTATCTCGCCAATCCCGACGCCGCCTATGCCCGCGCGCTCGCGACCGGCGCGCGCGAGGTGCAGCCGATGAAGGACCAGCCCGACGGCGACCGCCGGGGCGGGGTCACCGACGCGAACGGCACCACCTGGTGGCTGTCGCGCATGGTCGGCGAACGGGCGTGAGCGCGCCGCCCGGCTGGCTGCTCCCGGGGCCGTTTCCGCCCGAATTCGCGACCGAGGAGCGCTGCGCGATCGTCGAGGAGCTCAACGATCCGGCCTGTCCCGAGGTCTCGCTCGCCCGCGCCCGCGTGGCGCCCGGCGTCACCACGCGCAACCACCTGCTGCGCGGCACGGTCGAGCGCTACGTGATCCAGGAGGGCGAGGGCGTGGTCGAGATCGCCGGCCTCCGCCACCCGGTCGGGCCGGGCGACCGGGTGCTGATCCCCGCCGACGTGGCGCAGCGCATCACCAACACCGGCGCCGCCGACCTGGTATTCCACTGCGTCTGCACCCCGCGCTTCCGGCCGGAGAACTACGTCGATCTCGGCGAGTGAGCTCGCCATCCCGCCGCCCCGGGCTCGACCCGGGGCCTCGACGCCATTCCCCGGCGCCGCGAAGTCGGCTTCGAGATCCCGGATCGAGTCCGGGACAGCCCTCGCCCCTCGCCCACCCTACGCGTGGCCCGGCACCGGGGTGCCGCCGGTCGCGCGCGTCACCCGGTCGGCGGCGGCCCGCACCGCGGCGCCGATCGCCTCCGCCCGGTCCGGAGTGACCCGGACGGTCGGGCCGGAGATCGACACGCCCGCGACCGCCTCGCGGAATTCGTTGAAGACCGGCGCCGCGACGCAGCGCATGCCCTCGGTCCGCTCTTCGTCGTCCATCGCCCAGCCCCGCGCGCGGATCCGCGCGAGATCGGCCTCGAGCGCCGCGCGATCGGTGATGGTGCGCGCGGTATAGGCTTCGAGCGGGCCGGCGCCGATCAGCCGGGCGACCTGCTCGGGCGCGGCGTAGGCGAGCAGCGCCTTGCCGATCCCGGCCGCGTGGATCGGCCCGCGGGTGCCGGGCCGGAAGAAGGCGCGGATCGGCTGGTGCGTCTCGACCTGGCTGAGGAAGATCACCTCGGCGCCGTCGGCGACCGCGAGATTGGCGGTCTCGCCGGTCTCGGCCATCAACTCGCGCATCGCGCGCCGCGCGTGCTCGACGAGGCTGGAGCGGCCGAGGAAGGCGTTGCCGATCCGGAACGCCTCCGGGCCCACGAACCAGAGCTGGCTCGCCCCCTGCGATTCCGCGATCCCGTGCGCGGCGAAGGTCGAGAGCGCGCGATAGACCGTCGCCGGCGCCTGGTCCGTCGCCTCGGCGATCTCGGTCAGCGACAGGCCGCGGTCGGCCCCGGCCAGCGCCTTGAGGATCACCAGCGCCCGGTCGAGCGCCTGCACCGTGGTCTGCTCGGGCACCGGGGTGAAGGCCTTGGGCCGGCCCCGGCCGCGCTTCGCCGCTTCGGTCATCTCACTCTCCGTTTCGTCCACAACGCGATGAAAAAACAATTCATCATAAAAATCATTGGGATGGGTAATTTTTCCCGGCTATGAAAAAATATTTCAAAAAAATTGCCGATTCGCCAGAGCGCTGATAGTTAAGCATCAAACGAACGGAGGAGACATCATGTCGAGCCAGAACCCGGTCTTCATTCCCGGCCCGACCAATATCCCGGAGCGCCTGCGCCACGCCTGCAACGTGCCGACGATCGATCATCGCTCGGCGAGCTTCGGGGAGATCTTCGCGCCGCTGTTTCCCGGCGTGAAGCGGGTGCTGCGGATGTCGAAGGGCGAGGTCTTCTTCTTTCCCGCCACCGGCACCGCCGGCTGGGAGGCCGCGGTCTCGAACACGCTGTCGCCGGGGGACAAGGTCCTCGCCTGCCGCCACGGCATGTTCTCGCACCGCTGGATCGACCTTTGCCAGCGCCACGGGCTCGACGTCGAGATCCTGACCGCGCCCTGGGGCGCCGGCGCGCCGGCGGCGGCGTTCCAGGCCGCGCTCGAGGCCGACCGCGACCATGCGATCAAGGCGGTGCTCGTCACCCATAACGAGACCGCGACCGGCGTCCGCTCCGACGTCGCGGCGATCCGCCGCGCGATGGACGCGGCCGGGCATCCCGCGCTCCTGATGGTCGATGGCGTCTCCTCGATCGCCTCGATGGATTTCCGCTTCGACGACTGGGGCGTCGATCTCGCGGTCACCGGCAGCCAGAAGGGCTTCATGCTGCCCGCCGGCCTCGCCATCGTCGGCGCGAGCCCGAAGGCGATCGCGGCGATGGAGACCGCGAAGCTGCCGCGCACCTTCCTCGATTTCCGCGATATGCTGAACACCAACCCGAAGGGCGGCTTTCCCTACACGCCCCCGGTCGGCCTCTTTTACGGCCTCGGCGAGTCGCTCCGGATGATCGAGGAGGAAGGGCTCGACCAGGTCATCGCCCGCCACCACCGGATCGCCGAGGGCGTGCGCCGCGCCGTCTCCGGCTGGGGGCTCACGCTTTGCGCGCAGTCGCCGGAGATCTACTCGGACACGGTCAGCGCGGTCCTGGTGCCGAAGGGCTTCGACGGCACGAAGGTGGTCACGCTGGCGGCGGAGAAATACGGCACCGCCTTCGGCGTCGGCCTCGGCGAGGTCGCGGGCAAGCTGTTCCGGATCGGCCATCTCGGCAGCCTCACGGATGTCATGATGCTCTCGGGCCTCGCCTGCGCCGAGATGGCGATGGCCGATCTCGGCCTGCCGGTCCGGCTCGGCTCCGGCGTCGCCGCCGCGCAGGACTATTATCGCGGCACCGCCGGCGTCGCCGCCGAAGCGCCGCACGCCGCCTGAGGAGAGATCATGCGCATACCCGATTTCGACGATGTCCTTCTGGCGCATGAGCGGATCGCGCCCTGGGTTCACCGGACGCCGGTTCTGACCTCGTCGTTCATCGACGCGTTGGCGGGGGCGTCGCTGTTCTTCAAATGCGAGAACCTGCAGAAGGCGGGGGCGTTCAAGGCGCGGGGCGCCTCGAACGCGGTGTTCGGTCTGTCGGACGCGCTGGCGCCGAAGGGGGTGGCGACGCATTCCTCGGGCAACCACGCGCTGTCGCTCTCCTACGCCGCCGGGCGGCGGGGGATCCCGTGCCACGTGGTGATGCCGCGCACCGCGCCCCAGGCGAAGAAGGACGCGGTGCTGGGCTATGGCGGGGTGATCACCGAATGCGAGCCGTCGACGAGCTCGCGCGAGGCGGTCTTCGCCGAGGTGCAGGCGGCGACCGGGGCGGATTTCGTGCATCCCTACAACGACCCCCGGGTGATCGCCGGGCAGGCGACCTGCGCGCGCGAGCTCATCGACCAGGTCGAGGGGCTCGACGCGGTGATCGCGCCGATCGGCGGCGGCGGCATGATCTCGGGCACCTGCCTGACGCTCTCGAGCCTCGCGCCCGGGGTGAAGGTCTACGCCGGCGAGCCGGAGCGGGCCGACGACGCGGCGCGGAGCCTGAGGGCCGGCCACATCATCGCCGACGACGCGCCGGAGACGGTGGCGGACGGGCTGAAGGTGCCGCTGAAGGAGCTGACCTGGCATTTCGTGAGCCGGCACGTCAGCGACATCCTCACGGTCTCCGAACAGGAGATCGTCGATGCGATGCGGCTGATCTGGGCGCGGATGAAGATCGTGATGGAGCCCTCGAGCGCGGTGCCGCTCGCGGCGATCC
>QFPW01000085.1 GCA_003241785.1 Rhodovulum sulfidophilum
GCTGATATAGCCCAGAGCCGAGTGCAGGCGACGGGAATTGTAGAAGCCCTCGATATAGCCGAACAGATCGCGCCGGGCCTGGGCGCGGGTGGCGTAGACCCGATGATGGACTCGCTCGGTCTTGAGGGTGTGGAAGAAGCTCTCCATCGGGGCGTTGTCCCAGCAGTCGCCCTTACGGCTCATGGACGGGGTAATCCCTGACTGGGCCAGGGCGGCGCGGTAGGTCTCGGCGGCGTATTGAATCCCGCGATCCGAATGGTGGATGAGCCCGGGCGCGGGCTTTTGGCGCTCAATGGCCATGCTCAGGGCCTCCAAGGCGATCTGGGTATGCAGGGTGTCGCGCATTGACCACCCGACGAGCTTTCGGGTGTGCATGTCGAGGATGCCGGCCAGGTAGAGCCAGCCTTCCCCGGTCGGAATATAGGTGAGATCGGCGAGCCAGACCTGACCTGGGGCCGCCGCCTGGAAGTTGCGGGCGAGCCTGTTGGGCGAGATCGGATAGCCATGGCGGCTGTCGGTCGTGCGGGTGCGGCGGGGCAATGCGGCCAGGCCGCGCAGGCCGGCGCGGCGCATCAGCCGCTCGATCCGCGAGCGTCCGACACGACGACCATGGCCGCGTAGAACGGCGTGGACGCGCGGCGAGCCGTAGGTTCCGCCGCTCTCGGCATGGATCAGGCGGATGTCCTCGGTCAGGGCGCGATTGGCCGCCGCCCGCCGGCTCTCGGGCCTGAGGCGCCAGGCGTAGTAGCCGCTGGCCGACAGGCCCAGGACCCGACACATCATCCGAACCGGCCAGACGCCGCGGTGCTCATCGACGAACCCGAACTTCATCGGGAGGCCGCTCCGAAGATGAGCGCGGCTTTTTTTAGGATGTCGCGCTCCATTCGCAGGTGGTCGTTCTCGCGGCGCAGGCGGGCGTTCTCGGCGACCAGGTCAGACGGCGACGGGGCCGGCGCTTGCGTGTGGGGGCGCCGCGCCGGCCCCGTCGCCTGCGTCCCGTACTGCATCATCCATCGTCGAAGGACCGTCTCGTGCAGGCCCAACTCCCGGGCCACCGCACCGGCCGACAGGCCGCTGCTGGCGACACGGTCAACCGCTTCTCGTTTGAAGGTCTCCGGAAAGACCCGACGCTTCACGTTCATCAGACACTCCTCTCCAGCTCCGAAAAGCTAGCATGGGTGTCCACTGAAACGAGGGAGGATCA